>CAVWZO010000006.1:0-352126 GCA_963759525.1 uncultured Actinomycetota bacterium
GTGTTGCTTGTCTCCGCCAACTCAGCCATCCGAGATGCATGCTGTTCGTCTTCTTGCTCGCGCAACCGGGCATCGAAGTCCGCTTGATTCTGCCGACTCTCGATCAAGAGTTCCCGTGTGGTTTCCACAGCAGGAGAAGTTGGCTTCTTAAGCATCGCCTCAAGAAGTTCGGCTCGGCCCCGGCGCAGTTTTCCTCTGGCCTTATTCGCGGGCCCGAGGTCGCCAGCGGCGGCTGCTTCGAGGGACGACTGCACCTCGGCGCTCGTCGAGCAGCGCAACAGGGGTTACCCTTCGGTCGCCATGGACCGAACCTTTCCATGCCGCACCCGCGCAGGGACAGCCCCATCTGTACGACTCAGCCATGCGCACCCGCGATGGGGGCGGGGGTGCCGGGGGTACGAATCCCAGTACCCGGGATCTGGGTTGGCTCGGTGCTCCCACCGTGGCGTGAACGCCCCTATCCGACCCGACAACCCGACGACGAGAGTCCGGGGGTCGGTGTACACCCTCGGCTCAGGC
This sequence comes from uncultured Actinomycetota bacterium, assembly GCA_963759525.1. Lineage (GTDB taxonomy): Bacteria > Actinomycetota > Actinomycetes > Propionibacteriales > Nocardioidaceae > Marmoricola. The sequence goes on from CAVWZO010000006.1 coordinate 520, forward strand.
TTGGTCCTGCTCGTCTTCGTCTGGCTCGATTCCGTAGCACCTGCGGGCCGAGTTCGCTGACGGTGATCGCGTAGTGCAGCAAGGCCAGGATCACGCCGACGACTGCGCCCTCCCGCTCGTCTGCCTGCAGTTCCTCGAAGACCGCGCCGAGGCCGTGCCCGTCGTTGGAGGCGAAGGCGACCAGCAGCCGGACGGAGCGGCTGCGGTGTCCTCGGGTCGGAGTCTTGGTTGCAGGGTCTGGTGTGTGGTCATGGCGCGGTTCCTTTCGTGGTGGTGGTGTCCTCGGGCTTCATCGCCTCGCGGATGGTGGCGAGCAGTGCGTTGTTGCATGGGGCGCAGCGGATCATTCCGGGGCTACCGGTTGGCTCGCCGCAGGTGTCGCAGACGCCACCTCGGCGGGTGGTGGGCACATCGGTGTCCTCGTAGGGGGGTGTCGATTCCGTTGACTGTGTCCACTCCACGCGGGGCATCAGCCGAGAGTCGACAGAGTCGACGTAATCGACACCCCTATAAACCCCTCGGCCGGGCTTGGCGATCCGCTCGGAGTCGGCCAGCCGGGTCAGGTACTTCGAGACCGTGTGCCGGTCAAGGTCGAGGGCGTCAGCCACCTCTTTGGGTGTCACGTCGCGCTGTGCATCGTTGACGTACGCCGAGCACCAGCAACATCGGCTCACCCAGTGCGTGCGACTCGTTGACCATGTGGGCGGTCTTCGCGGCCTCAGCAAGCGAAGCACCAGCCAACGTCCATGGTCCTCCCGTGGAGGTCACCGCGTACTCGTGCTCAGGCACGTCACGGCCCGTGATCTTCAACAGCCCCTGCGGGTCCAGCCGCTTGCGGTTGAGCATCATGATCGTGTCGAAGGCACCCGCGATCCCGTTCGTGCCCGAGACCATCTGCACGAAGTCCTCTGCAGTGGCCTTTCGGTCGTGGTGCAGCACCAGCAGCGCCATGCCCGGTCGGTCGTCAGCGATCAGTTTCAGCTCCCCGCCGAAGTGGTAGTCGCGCAGGTAGGTGGTCTCCTCCTTGCTCGCCTCCGGCACCGCCTTGCCGTAGGTGTCGAGGATGACCAACGGGTCAGGGCAGCCGGGTGGCAGCAGCAGCAGCCACGCCCGGATGATCTCGGTGGCCGTTGCTCTCCCCGAGCCGGGTCACGTAGTCGAACCCGTCAGGCAGTGGCTTGCCGTCCATGAGCACCCGGCCACGCTGCTGCAAGCGACGGTGGCCGTCCTCCAACGCGAGCATGAGCACCGGACGCTGCTGCACTAGCAGGGCACCCAGCAGCTTGACCACCACAGGCCACCGCCAACGCGATGCCGTACGCCAGCCAGGACTTCCCCACCTTCGGGCCACCGACCAGGATCGTGGCCCCCTCAGGGACGATGCCGGGAACCATCCAGCGCAGCGGCTCGAAGACTCTGAGCGTCGAGCCAGCCACCGCCACGCATGTCGAACAGCAGCGCCTTCGCCTGCTCGCGGGCGAGCCCTTCCACGTACTCCTTGAACTTCGGGTCCTCGGAGTGGAACTCGCTCTCGCAGACCCCCGAACAGTTCCGCGTGGAGCAGGCAGCAGGTCGCTTCCAGTGCACACCCGGCAGCGTTGAGTTCCCGAGCACGGCGTCGCCAGTAGCCCGGCAACGTCTCCAACCACTCTTGGAGCAGCGCCCGCTCCGCGATGCGCAGGCCGCGACGCTGCTCGATGCCAGCCAGACGGGCGGCACGTGCGCCAGGGTTGGCCGAGATGCCCGGCACGTCGTACAGGTCTCCCACGGTGAGACCGAGAGGCTTGTGCCAGTTCGTCGTAGTCGGCCTCACACCCGAAGCACCAGAGCAGCACCTTGCCCTGCTCGGGATCGTCGGTGACGTGCAGGCTCGGACTGTTGTCGTCGTGGTCTGCCATCGGGCACTGGACCATCGCGTCGTTGTCCTGGCTCCACTTGCTCACACGCAGGTCCAGCCCCTCGACGGCCAGCATCACCCGCTCGAACGCAGACCCGGCGACGTTCTCCCCGGCGCTCACTTGCGCTGTCCCTTGCCCTGTCCACGACGACGCGGGGGAGTCGGTGGCACCGGCACCAACTTGACCAACACAAGATGGAACCGCTGGCCCGCCGCTCAGCCCGCTCACCAGCACGCACAGCGCAGTCCATGCTCAGATACAGGTTCGACGCCGGATAGCGCCGTCAGCGGTGTAGGTCATCATCGCGTAGGCCCGGTCCAGCGTCTTGGGATGGTGCAGGCGCTTGCGCGGTGGGACACTCGACTCAGATTTCGCTGGCGTGGAATCGGCTGAAGGTCCTTCTGGCGAGGGGCCTTTCGGCTTGTCAGGCGGCTGCTCCATCCCGGTCACCGCCCCCCAGGTTCCCTTGGCTACATCCGGCCTGCGGGCGCAGCAGCACCGCCAGCAGGTCGAACTGCTCCCGGGTCAGCGGTGGGGCCTTGGCTACGTCCGCGTGCACGGCTTCGGCGTGCTCCACGGTGACGACGCGGCCATAGAGCACCACGCGCCACGGGTGCGGGGAGTTCACCGGTCCTGCGAAGCGAACAGGGCGTACCGACTCGACGGTCACGTAGACGTTGCGCCCAATGCGATGGGCTTTCAGCCTGCCGTCTTTGAGCATGGTGTAGACGGTGCGCTCGGTGATGTTGTGTCGCTGAGCGATCTGGCGAGGGCGTAGGTGCACCTCGGCAATCGGCTCCTGGGGGGTTTCGTGTCCGGTCATAACACCCACCCAACGCCCGCGATTAGCGGTCGATCAAGGACGCATTTCTTGGCCTGTATGGCAGTGATAGTCAGCGATAGTTAGTGACCGTTTCTTGCCCGATGATTCTTATCTCCCTCTCAGGGATTTGGTGAAAGCCAGCGTCGGCACCACCGATCATGCAGCGGTTTCTGACGCACCAGCCGGGTGCCAGTCGATGGCTACGTTGGTCCAGCGGGTCCTGCTCGCGGATGCCCTTGCCCAGCGGCCAGATGGTGATGGTGCACAGGGCGTTGATCACGGCACGCTGACGGTGCAGGTCCAGGCCGTCCCACAACTCTGCTGCCCGACCGATCAGCGGCAGCAGCACCAGTTTGTTGTGGTGGATCAACTGCCGGTCCAGCGTCTCGATGGACTCGTTCAGAGCACGGGTGCCAGCCACCAGCGCGGGCTTGCCGATGTTGCCGTTGGCGTACTCCACCGCCAGGGTTTCGAGGCGCTTGCGCTTGCCGACGACCTCGCGGCGTACCCGGGCAAGGTCAGGGGCGTTGGGGTCTTCGAGCAGCCTGCGGGCATCGGGACGGTCCAGCACCCCCGATGATGCGTTCACGCACGTACTCCTCCAACCCCGAGGCCAGCCGGGCGACGTGCTTGCTGGTGCGGCACCGGTAGGTCTTCGCGGCCGTCATGGTTGCGAGAGGCTGCCTTCACGGTGGCCCCGCAGACACCGCAGAACACCAGCCCGGACAGCAGCCGGGTGCGCTTCGGTGCGTTGACCGTCTTGCGACGCGAGGGGTCGGTGAGCAGCACCCGGGTGGCGTCCCAGGTGGCCTCATCGATGATCGCGGGCCACGTGCCGGTGCCGACCACCTCACCCATGTAGGTGGCCAACCCGGCGTTGCGCGGGTTCAGCAGAATCTGGCGGATCACCTGCTCCCCCCACACCTTCCCGCCCTGCATCGTGGGGGTGCCGCAGGCCTGCCACTCCTTGGCCACCCGGTACAGGCTGCCCCGGCCAGCACCGTCACGTAGGCGTCGCGGATCAGCGCGGCCTCGGACTCGATCACGGTCATGCCGTCCTGGGCATAGCCGAAGGATCGGCGTCGGTTGGTGCGCGGCAGACCCTTCTCGGCCCGCTGCTGGTTGGCTGCCCGCTGCCGTGCACCCTTGCGCTCGGTTTCCCCACGGGCCACCGACACAAGGATGCGCGCCACCAGCCGACCGGCGTCGGTGCTCAGGTCGAGGTCGCCGCTGACGGTGGCGACGAGGAAGCCGGTGCGCTCGGCGAGTTCCACTACCCGTTCAAGGTCGGTGATCTTGCGGCCAGTCGGTCAGCGTGCCACGCGATGACCACGTCGATGTCACCCTGCCCGGCTGCGGCGAGCATCTTCTCGAACTGCGGTCGTGCCTTGGTGGTGCTGGCGGAAACGTCGTTGTCACTGAACACCGCGACCACCTCCCAGCCACGTGCCTTGGCCAGCGCCAGACAGGCCTCTCGCTGGCGCTCAACCGCCTGCCCTTCCTCCGCTGTCCCCATCGCCCTGTCGAGGCTCTGGCGCAGGTACAGGGCTGCCCGTAGGGGCTTGGTGGTGGTGGTCTTGCGTCGTGTCGTGGCGGTGGTCATAGGGGTACTTTACCCATCCTCTGGACCCACAGCACATGGAGCTACACGGTCCTGGAACCCGGGTCGTTCCTGTGGTCCAGCCCCTACGGCTACCAGTTCCTCACCGACCACGAGGGCACCCTCAACGTCACCGCCGAGCGCCCGCTTGCCCGCAGGGACGGCACCACCTGCATCGCCGACCCACCCCACCAGTAGCCACACCGCCCCGGACCCCGCCGAAACCATCCCCGGCGGGGCCGCGGGCATGTTCATCAGCTGCCTGCGGCGTCCCTCGACGCGCCCCCGCTGATGGGCGGGAGGGCGCTGGTCCTCGCTGCGCTCGCTGCTCGACTATCTAGGGTCTGGGCTGCTGCTCGGCGTGCGAGGGTGGTCTCGGCTGGTCGCTCGCTGCGCTCGCTGCTCGACTATCTAGTGGTCCGTCTCAGTTTTGACTGATCCCTTGTCGATGGTTGCCCGGGCGCGTTGGACCTTGGCGAGGATGTCCTCGGCGGTCGCGGTCCATACGTAGGGCTTGGGGGTCTCGTTTAGCTTCGAGGTAGGTCTCGATGCTGGCGATGAGGTCGGGGACGCTGCCGAAGATCCCGCGTCGCAGGTTGCGTTCGGTCAGGTCGCGGAACCAGCGTTCGACCATGTTGAGCCAGCTCGATGAGGTCGGGATGAAGTGCAGGTGGAACCGCTTGTGCCGGGCCAGCCACTTGGCGACGTCGGGGTGTTTGTGGGTGGCGTAGTTGCCAGGATCAGGTGGACCTGCAGGTGCTTGGGGACCTGGGCGTCGATGGTCTTGAGGAAGGTCAGGAACTCCTCGTGACGGTGCTTGGGCAGGCACTGTCCGATGACCTTTCCGGTGAGGACGTCGAGTGCTGCGAACAGTGTGGTGGTGCCGTGGCGCTTGTAGTCGTGGGTCATCGTGCCGGCTCGGCCCTTGACCATCGGCAGTGAGGCCTGGGTGCGGTCGAGTGCCTGGATCGAGGACTTTTCGTCCATGCACAGCACGATTGCCTGCTCGGGTGGTTTGAGGTAGAGCCCGACGACGTCGATCAGCTTCTCGGCGAAGCGGGGGTCGTTGCTGACCTTGAAGGTGTCGACTCGGTGGGGCTGCAGGCCGAGGTCGTGCCAGATGCGTTGCACGGTCGCGGGGCTGACCCCGACCCGGGCGCCATCGTCGGCAGGACCAGTGGGTATGGCCCTTCGGCTTCTCCTGGGTTGTGAGCCGGACGATCTCCGCGACCTGCTCATCGGTATTCGTGGCCTTGCCACCACGGCCCTTCTTGACCTTGCCCCATTCAGTCAATCCCTTCTCGGTGAACTCGGTGCGCCATGACCGCACCGTCACCGCGGTGACGTCGTGGCGAGAGGCGATCGTCTTGCTGCCCACACCGTCGGCGGCATCGAGAACACCTTGCCCCGCAGTACCTCGCGATGCGGCGCCGACGTCGAGCGCGACACGCGCTCCAACACCGCTCGTTGGGCCTTCGACATCTCCAGGGCTGGGGCTGCTGCGCTCACGCTCCAAGAGTACGACCAAACGGTCTATCCATTTGCGAGACACACCACTAGGGTCTGGGCTGCTGCTCGGTGTGCGGAGGGTGGTCTCGGCTGGTCGCTCGCTGCGCTCGCTGCTCGACCACCTAGGGTCTGGGCTGCTGCTCGGTGTGCGGAGGGTGGTCTCGGCTGGTCGCTCGCTGCGCTCGCTGCTCGACCACCTACGTGATGGGCCGCAGCTCGACCACCAACGTGGTTGCTCGCTGCTCGACCTCTGTGGGGTTGTAGGTTAACGCGGTGCGGCTGCGCCTCGACCTCTCCTACGACGGCTCCGGTTTCAGCGGCTGGGCGCGGCAGTTGGACCTCCGCACCGTGCAGGCCGAGGTCGAGCAGGCACTCGACACGGTGCTGCGCACCAGCGGCTCGGCACTCACCGTTGCTGGGCGCACCGACACCGGGGTCCACGCCCGGGGGCAGGTGGCCCACGTGGACGTGGCCGACGCGGGCGCAAGGGCCACCGGCCGCAGCCACGAGCCACCGTTGGACGCCCTGCGTCGCCGACTCAACGGGGTGCTCGGCCCCGACGTACGTGTCCGGCGGGTCACCGAGGCGCCGGAGGGCTTCGACGCGCGGTTCTCCGCGGTCTGGCGACGTTACGCCTACCGGGTCGCCGATGCGCCCGACGTGGTTGACCCGCTGAGAAGAGGTCACGTGCTCACCTGGTCGCGTCAGCTCGACCTCGATGCGATGAACGCCGCGTCGCAGCGCCTGCTCGGCGAGCACGACTTCGCCGCCTTCTGCAAGAAGCGGGAGGGCGCCACCACCATCCGGACGCTGCTCGACCTGCACTGGGAGCGCGAACCGAGCGGGCTGGCAGTCGGGACGGTCCGTGCCGATGCGTTCTGCCACAACATGGTGCGTGCGCTCGTCGGTTGCCTGATCGTCGTGGGGGAAGGCCGCCGGGAAGGCAGCTGGGCCGCGGAGGTGCTCGCCGGGCGGCAGCGCGACCCTGCGGTCCGCGTGGTTCGCCCACATGGCCTCACCCTTGAGGAGGTGGGTTACCCGCCGGACGCGGAACTCGCCGCGCGGGCTCGCGCGTCACGCACCAAGCGCACCCTTGGGCGCACCCTTGGGCGCACCCTTGGGCGCACCCTGGACACTCCGGCTACGCCGGCCGGCTGACCCGGACGAGCCTGCTGGCCTCCACCTCGTAGCGACTCGCCCTGCCACCGGCCGCTGCGAAGAAGCGTCGTCGCAACGCCCCCTCGACCCGTACGCCGTCGTCGGGCTCCAACCCGGAGGCGGTGCGTTGGGTGCGCCTCGTCCAGCAGGCCACGTCGATGACGTCCACCGCCCGCTTCGTGACTCCCTTCTGGGGTGGCCGGTCGACCACCACCCGCAGCGTCACCAGCTGGTCCCCGCTGGGCAGGTCGCGTCGCTCGGGCGTCGCGCTCACCCGGCCGACAAGCGTGACCTCGTTGCAGCTCGCCGGCTCCATCTGATTCTGCGCTTGCTTCTGGGTCGTGGGCTCCGTCATGGCCCAATGACAACGCCGCCGGCGGTCCCGGGAAAGTCGGAGGTTCGAGCCTGTGGATAGGTTGGCGAGCGCGCCCGCCTGTGGACGCGGGACGGTCGAGGGGAGCAGCAGTGGACGAGCACTACTTCACCGCCGACCCGGCCACGCCATTCAAGCGGGTTCCCGTGCGGACCAACGTCTGGGGCCACTGGCTCGAGCTCACCTCCGGGTCGGGTGTCTTCGCCCAGGGGCGTCTCGACATCGGGACCGGGGTGCTGCTTCGCGAGGAGGCGCCTCCGGTGGACGCTCGCGACGTGCTCGACCTCGGCTGCGGGTACGGCGTGATCGGGCTCGCTATCGCTGTCGCCGTACCGGAGGCGCGCGTCACCGCCGTCGACGTGAACGAACGGGCGTTGCTGCTGGCACGTGAGAACGCCGAACGGATCGGGGTCGCCGACCGTTTCCGGGCGGCTCTGCCTGAAGAGGTGGACCCCGAGGCGACGTACGACGAGATCTGGTCCAACCCGCCGATCAGGGTGGGCAAGGACGCCCTCCACGACCTGCTGCTGCAGTGGCTGCCCCGGCTGCGGCCAGCGGGCCGCGCCGTGATGGTCGTCGGAAAGAACCTCGGCTCGGACTCGCTCGCGAAGTGGCTCAGCGAGCAGGGCTACCCGACCGAGAAGCTGGCCAGCGCGAAGGGATTCCGGGTCCTGGAGTCCCGCCGAGGCTGACCGACCGGGCGGGACTCCCTGGGTCTAACCATTGGCGGGCACCGCCGCAAGTCCGGAGAATGCGCCACATGGGTCATGTCGAGGTCGCCGGAGTGCGCTACGAGCTGCCCGACGGCCGGGTCCTGCTCGACGACGTGGCCTTCCGCGTGGGCGAGGGCGCCAAGGTCGCGCTGGTCGGAGCCAACGGCGCCGGCAAGACGACACTTCTGCGCATCATCACGGGCGAACTCGCCCCGCACACCGGCGCCGTGACCCGGTCCGGAGGGCTCGGCGTGATGCGGCAGATGGTGGGGCTGGGCTCCACGACCGTCGCCGAGCTGCTCATGTCCGTGTCGCCACAGCGGGTGCGCACCGCAGCAGCCGAGGTTGAGCGGCTCGAGCTCGAGCTGATGGACGTGGACGACGAACCCACCCAGATGGCCTACGCGACGGCGCTGGCCGAGTTCGCCGACGCCGGTGGCTACGAGATCCAGGTCGTGTGGGACACCTGCTGCACGACTGCGCTCGGCGTGTCCTTCGACAAGGCCAAGTACCGCGATCTCGACAGCCTCAGCGGAGGGGAGCAGAAGCGGCTGGTCCTGGAGTACCTCCTCGCGGGTCCGGACCAGGTGCTCCTGCTCGACGAGCCGGACAACTTCCTCGACGTGCCGGGCAAGATCTGGCTGGAGGGTCGGATCCGGGAGTCATCGAAGACGATCCTGTTCATCAGCCACGACCGCCAGCTCCTCGACAACACCGCGACGCGCGTGGTGACGGTCGAGCTAGGAGCGGCGGGGAACACCGTGTGGACCCATCCGGGCGGGTTCTCGTCGTACCACCAGGCGCGGCGCGACCGCTTCACCCGGTTCGAGGAGCTGCGTCGCCGGTGGGACGAGGAGCACGCGAAGCTCAAGGCCTTGGTGCTGCGCTACAAGATCAAGGCCGAGTTCAACGACGGTATGGCGTCGCAGTACAAGGCCGCCCAGACCCGGTTGCGCAAGTTCGAGGAAGCCGGTCTGCCGGTGGCGCAGCCGCGCGAGCAGCAGGTGACGATGCGACTCAAGGGCGGTCGCACCGGCAAGCGTGCAGTGGTCTGCGAGGGGCTCGAGCTGATCGGCCTGATGGAGCCCTTCGACCTCGAGGTGTGGTACGGCGAGCGGGTGGCCGTGCTCGGGTCGAACGGCTCCGGCAAGTCGCACTTCTTGCGTCTGCTGGCTGCCGGCGGCAGTGATCCCGACGTCGAGCACCGGCCGGTCGACGAGACCCCCGTCGCTCCGGTCCGCCACACCGGCCGCGCCAAGCTCGGTGCCCGGGTTCGCCCGGGCTGGTTCGTGCAGACCCACACGCATCCAGAGCTGGTCGGGCGCACCCTGTTGGAGATCCTGCACCGCGGCGACTCCCAGCCAGATGGGCGGGGCCGCCCGGGCATGCCTCGGGAGCCCGCCTCGCGGGCCCTTGACCGCTACGAGCTCGTGCACGCCGCGGACCAACGCTTCGAGTCCCTGTCCGGGGGTCAGCAGGCACGCTTCCAGATCCTGCTGCTGGAGCTGTCTGGCGCGACCCTGCTGCTGCTCGACGAGCCCACGGACAACCTCGACGTCGAGTCGGCCGAGGCGCTCGAGGAGGGCCTCGAGCAGTTCGAGGGAACCGTGCTGGCGGTGACCCACGACCGCTGGTTCGCGCGCGACTTCGACCGGTACCTGGTCTACGGGGCCGACGGGTCGGTGTACGAGTCGGACGGGCCGGTCTGGGACGAGGGCCGCGTCCGGCGTACCAGATGAGGCCGGCGTGGCGCTGAGTGGTCCGACTGATCGCTCGCTTCGCTCGAGACTCGACCACCTATTTGGTTGCGTGCTGCTGGACCACCGAGGGTGGCGGGCGTGGTCCGACCTCGCCGGTGACGAGCGTGTCGTCCCCTCCGCTCGCCGCCTCCGTGCCTGCACCGCTGCTGGTGCTGGGTGGCGTCGTTTCGGTCCAGTTCGGCGGTGCGTTGGCCGCCACCCTCGTCCCCGAGATCGGGGCCGGCGGGTCGGTGCTGCTGCGGATCGCGATCGCGGCGCTCATCCTGTTCGCGGTCGCCCGCCCACGCCTGCGCGGGCACGACCGGCGAGCGTGGGCGACCGTGGCGGCCTTCGGGGTCGCCCTGGGGTTGATGAACTGGTCCTTCTACGGCTCGCTCGCGCACCTGCCGCTGGGAGTCGCGGTCACCGTCGAGTTCCTCGGGCCGCTCGTGCTCACCACGGTGCTTTCCCGGCGGGTGCTCGACTACGTGGCAGTGCTGGCCGCCGCGGGCGGAGTACTGCTGATCTCGGAGGTGTTCACGGTGCCGCTGGCCGAGCTGAGCTGGGTCGGGCTGGCCCTGGCTGCGACGGCGGGCGTGTGCTGGGCGGCGTACATCCTGCTGAGCGCCCGAACCGGCGCCGCCTTCGACAGTCTTGACGGGCTGGCGATCGCGCTCGTCGTCAGTACGGTCGTGGTCCTCCCCGCAGGCATGCTCAGCATCGACGCATGGACAACCGAGCACCTGCTCAAGGGGCTCGGCCTCGCGATCCTGTCCTCGCTGCTGCCTTACTCACTCGAGCTGCTCGCCCTGCGCCGGTTGTCCGCCCACGTCTTCGGGATCCTGCTCGCCCTGGAACCGGCCGCCGCGGCCCTGGCCGGGCTGCTCGTCCTGAGCCAGCGGCTGAGCCCGCTGCAGCTCCTCGGTCTGGCCCTGGTGGTCCTCGCGAGCGCCATCGTGATGGGCATGAAGCGCCCCGAGGAGCCTGGCCGGATCGAGGGCTCCTGACCGTTGCCCGCCCCTGTGCCGTGTGTCACGCTCAGCCCCACCCGCCGTCAAGCCCGAGGAGATTCGTGATGACCGCGTACGCCGCCGACCTGGCCGATCCGACGTACCTGGACGACCGGCTGAGCCACTGGGCCGAGGCGAACCCCGACGGGGAGGCCTTCACCTATCTCGGCCGCACGTGGACGTGGGCCCAATGGAACGATCGCGTACGCCGGCTGGCGGGGGCGCTGACCGCGATGGGGATCGGCCGCGGGGACGTCGTGTCGTTCCTCGACAAGAACCACCCCGCGGGCGTCGAGCTGACCTTCGCCGCGTCCAGCCTGGGGGCCGCCAACGCGGTCATCAACTTCCGGCTCGCCGGCGACGAGGTCGACTACGCCGTCAACGACTCGGGTGCGAAGGTGCTCCTCGTCGGGTCCGAGCTGATGCCGCTCATCAACAAGATCCGCGAGCAGTTGACCACCGTCGAGCGGATCATCGAGGTCACGCCCGACGGCGCGGACGGTGACGAGTACGAGGCACTCCTCGCGGCAGCCGAACCGGTGGGCCGCGCCCCGGAGGTCGAGCCCGACGACGTGTGCCTGGTGATGTACTCCTCCGGCACAACCGGCCGCCCCAAGGGAGTCGCGCTGACCCAGACGAACATGGTTGCCCACACCGTGAACTCCCATGAGGGCTGGGGTTTCGACGACGGCGACAAGAACATGGTCTCGATGCCGCTCTTCCACGTGGGCGGCTCGTCGTACGTTCTGTTCGGCATCCACGACGGCGTACCGAGCGTGATGACCCGCGACCCAGACGGCGCCTCGCTCGCCGGCGCGATCATGCAGGGCGCGACCCGCACCTTCCTGGTGCCGGCCGTGCTGGGCCAGGTGCTGCAGTCCGGGGACGAGACGATCAAGCTGTTCGGCAAGCTCAAGACCTACTGCTACGGGGCCTCGCCGATGCCCCTGCCGTTGTTGCGCGCGGCGCTGGAGGCGTGGCCCGACACCGAGTTCATCCAGGTGTACGGGCTGACCGAGGTGTCCGGCGTGATCACGCACCTGATGCCTGACGCGCACCGCGACCCGGAGCACCCCGAGCGACTGGTCAGCGCCGGCCAGTGCATCCCGGGCGCTGAGGTGCGCGTGGCGAACCCGGTGACCCTCGAAGAGCTGCCCGTGGGGGAGCACGGGGAGCTGTGGTTCAGGACTCCGCAGCTGATGAAGGGCTACCTGAACAAGCCCGAGGAGACCGCCGAGGTGATCACCGAGGACGGCTGGTTCCGCACCGGCGACCTGGGCAGGGTCGACGCCGACGGATTCGTGTACGTCGAGGACCGGCTCAAGGACATGATCATCACAGGTGGGGAGAACGTCTACTCGCCCGAGATCGAGCGGGTCCTGGCGGAGCATCCGTCGGTGATGGAGGTCGCGATCATCGGCGTACCCGACGAGAAGTGGGGCGAGACGGTCAAGGCCGTGGTCTCGCTCAAGCCCGATGCCCAGGCCACCGAGGACGAGCTGATCTCGTGGTGCCGCGAACAGCTCGCGAGCTTCAAATGCCCGAAGTCGGTGGACATCATCGACGCACTGCCCAGGAACCCGACCGGCAAGATCCTCAAGCGCGACCTGCGCAAGCCGTACTGGGAGGGTCGCGACCGCGCCACGATCTGACCGCCCGGCGTCACCGAGACCAGCTAGTGGTCATGACCGCAAGTTCGTCGAGGGTAGCCGTGGTCCGGGTGCGTGCAGCGCAAGGCGGAGGAGGGAAGTCGTAGTTGACCTCCTTCGACCGACTCCAACGCAGCGATGTGCGTGCCTGGGCCGCGGGGACCCCGACGAACTTAAGGGAATGGCCACTAGTCAGCGTGGTTGGATGACGCCGTGCGCTTGCGACCGGCCAAGCTCAGGATGGGCCGCGCGGCCCCCCGGCCGCTGACCCCGTTCCAGCATGCACAAGCGCTGGACTGGCCTGGCTCGAGACCGACGCTCACCTTCGTCCGGCTCTTGGGTCGTGCCGCCTCCCGCACGCTGCACGGCAGAGTCGCCGTCGCCGCAGGCCCGCAGGCCCCTGCCTGGAGAGAGTTCTTCGCCAGGGCGTGGCCCGACGTGCAGCTGGTGGTCGTCACCGCCGATGACGAAGAGGCCGAGGCGCATGCACGCCTGTGCATCCACGGTCCGCTGGACCTGGTGCTGCAGGCCGCTGACACCTCGGCCCTCACCCAGGCACGCCTGTTCCAGCGGACGTTCCCGCACCTGCGCCATGGCGGGACGTACCTGACACCGCAGATGCTCCCCTGGACCGCAGCCGACCAGGCCACGGCCGACGAGGAAGAACGCGCGGTTGAGGGTGCGCCAATAAGGGCCCAGAGGAAGGCATTGCCCAACGAGGACGCAAGATCAGGACGACCGTATGCCGGGGACCTGTGGACGATGATCTCCGAGGCGCAGTCCGCCCGGTTGCGCGACTTCGACGACCATCTCGAGGTGGGCGAGCGCTTCGAAGACATCCGCGGCCTCGGCCGGCGTCTCGATCGGGTCCACGTCTTCAGCAAGACGCTGCGCGTGAGGGCAAGCGGCGAGGACCGGGCCAAGCTCACCGAAGCCGAGGCTGACCTGGTGCTGGCAGCCCGCCCCGAGATCGGTCGCAACGTCGTCTCCTTGCCGGAGATCACGCTGACCTCACGCGGGAGCTACGTGCACAACCTGGCCGAGGATCCCTACTTCGTCCCGCAGATGACCGTGCCGAAGCTGACGTTGCGCGAGTACCCCCGACCCGTGTGCTCCCGTGGCCAGATCATCGCCAGCCACAACGTCGTGCTGCCGGACACCTATCGACATCATCTGGCACCCCGGATGGTGAACGTGTACGTCGAGGAGTCCGCACCCCGGTTCGGCCGTGTACGGCGCGACATCTCGGCACCAGATCAGCTGCCCGGCGCCTGGTTCAACCTCGACTCTGAGTGGCCCGGCCACTTCGGACACCTGGTGACCGAGCTCCTCGGCCGGATGTGGGCCTGGGACCACGTCAAGCGGGAGCACCCGGACGTGAGGTGCCTGCTCACGCTGCAGCACGACCGCGTGCCCGCCGAGCTCCGGCAGTTCGAGACAGACCTGCTCAGCGCGTTCGGGATCTCCCCCCGCGACGTCCATGTCTTCGAGCGGCCGTGTCGGCCCGAGGCGCTGCTTTCGGCCACGTCGATGTTCTCGCTTCCCGACTACGTCCATCCGGACATCGTCGAGACGTGGGACCGGGTTGGGGATTTCCTTGCCGCCCAGGCGCAGCCGAGGGAGCGCCCTCGGCGCATCTTCTGTACCCGGCCCGGCGGCACCAAGCGAGGCTGTCGAAACACGCCCGAGGTGGAAGAGCTGTTCCGACGGCAGGGGTTCGAGGTCATCCGGCCCGAGCAGTACCCCGTCGCGGAGCAGGTGGCGATGTTCCGCGCCGCCGAGGCCGTGGCAGGGTTCGCCGGCAGCGGTCTCTTCACCCTCGCGCTGTGCGACTCTCCCAAGCCGGTCTTCGCGGTCGCACCGACCACCTACACCGCTCGCAACGAACATCTGATCGGCAGCGTCCGAGGGCACGAGATCGTCAGCGCCTGGAGCCAGCCCGACCACGACCACCCGGAAGGGTCCTGGACGCAGGAGGCATTCGGTTCCGACTTCTCCTTCGACATGTCCGAAGAGGGCGTCTTCCTGCGCGATCAGCTGGACAGGCTCGCGCCGTCGTCGTGAGCCGCCGGTTCCGTCGCCTTGCGGGTTGAGGCCCGGATCGCCTGGGTCACGCGCTCGGCACACCGTCCGTCCCTGGTGGGGAACGCCTCCGCGATCCGGGCGACGTACTCAGGCCGGGGCGAGGCTCCGAACTCGACCGTGTCGGTGATCGCGCGCAGCACGTCATCGAGGGACCTTGCAACCGGGCCGTAGCCATGGTGCTCGTAGTCGAAGTAGCCGCGCCTCCCGACGTGCTCACCGTGCAGCACCCGGGCGCGGTCGAACTGGAAGTAGGCCACCGGCCGGTCGATGTAGGCGACGTCGAACGCCATGGACGAGTAGTCGGTGACCAGCAGCCGGGACCGGGCAAAGGTCGCGCGCACGTCCTGGCCCTCGAACCCCAGCACCTGCACGTGCGCCGGCAGCTCCAGCTGAGGGCCCAGGGGTTGCAGGTTGGGGTGCAGGAGCAGAGCCACTCGCAGCCCGTGCTTGTCGGCGAGCTGCTTGAGCTGCGGCGAGCGGAGGAGCCCCAGCCAGTTGACCCCGAACTCGGATGCCGAGAACTCATCCGCGCTGACTGTCGTCCTGTGCGCGCCCGGCCGGGAGACCATCAACCAGCTGCGCCAGGTGGGAGCCAGCAGGATCAGGTCCCGACGGTCCGACGGAACAAGCTCACCGGCCTTCAGGAGGGCGTCGAACCGCGGCATCCCCGCCAGCTTGGCTTCGCGCTCCGTGACGCGGTACGGCGAGCCGTCGGCGACGAACGCGTCATGCTCGGCACGCGTGCTGGTGATCAGGAGATCGATGTCCTTGGGGTTCAGCCATCGCGAAAGGTCGTCCTTCGTCACGCCGTGCTGCAGGAAGCAGAACCGCCATCCGGGAGGCGCCAGCCGGGCTATCCCGGCCGGCTGGAGGATCGCGATGTCGGCATGCGAGGACACGAGGTGACGACAGTTCAGCATCAGCAGCTTCCACCTGATCGAGCCGTGGGGGATGACCCGCTTGTAGCCGTCGGCACGCAACCGTCGATGGTCTGGCGTCCCCTTGCGGATCACGAACCACGCGTTGATTCGGCGTCGATGCGTGCGCAGGTAGCGGAACAGGATCTCGGCGCTGTCATCGGCGTCGTCGACGCGATCGATGAGCACCCAGGCGCTCGCGAAGTACCGACTCACCAGCCTGCTCCGGGCGAACCTGACCAGGAGGCGCTCGGACGGCTTCAGCGGCTGCTTTCGGGCTGCCTCGCGGTTTCGCTCCCGCCTGCTGGTGACCAGCCGGGGAACGAGCGATTCCCGGATCAGGCCGAGGGGCAGCGTGAGCCGGGGGCGTTCTGGCTCGCGCAGCCGGACGTCGACGTCGGAGCCGTCCAGCTTTACCCCGACCGCACCTGAAGGCAGCCACAGGATGCGTTCGAACAGCACGTCGCGGTCGAAGTAGACGACGGCCCGGGTCTTGGCGTACGTCGGCTCGACGGCGACGCCGTTGCTGAAGAACCTCTCCTCGGGGCGGGCGTGGGTGTAGCGATAGGAGACCCTGATCAGGCGCTGCCGCGGGTCGATCTTTCCCACCAATGCGAAGTCAGAGTGCCACGGGACTGCGTCGTACGAATGCAGCAGCACCTCGCGCCACGTGAGATCAAATCGCCGGAGGGAGAAGCTCTTGATCACCTCCGGATCGAGGTACGTCGTGATCTGGGCCAACAGGCGATGGAACTCGCGTGCGACCTCGCCGTACGCCGCCGAGGCCCCTCTTCCGATCGCCTCATCATCCTGGAAGTACCAGGACAGCTGGTAGAGCATGAAGGTCTGCATCCAGTGCGGCACACCGCCGCGACGCTCGCGTGCCTGGCGCAATGCGTCGAGGTGGCCCAGCTCGAGCACGGTCGTGTAGTGGCGGGGGTCTGCGCGGACGAGGTCGAGGGCCGAGCTCCCGTCAGCCCGCTTGCGGTAGATGTACTCCGCAGTGCTGACAAACGCGACCGTGGGCCGGTCGAGCCGCAGCAGGTAGGCGGCGCAGAAGTGCCCGTCCTCGAAGTCGGGCCGGATGCGCTCGTCGAAACGCAAGCCCTCACGCCCGATGATGTCTGCGCGAAAGAACGCCGTGTTCACGGCCCCCTGGAAGAAGTCAGGGTGTTCGTCGAGGTTGCGAACCCGGTTCCCTGAGGCGAAATGCACCTGGAGTGGGTGATCCATCAGCCGACCCGTGGCCTCGACAAGGATCTTTCGTCTCGTAGCCGCCAAGCCGACGTCCGGATCAGCTGTCAGGAACGCATCGACCTCGGAGAGGTAGTTCGCTGCCATCGTGTCGTCGGGATCTGCAAAGGTGACCCACTCGCCTCGCGCATGCTCGAGACCCAGGTTGCGCGCCGTACTGACGCCACCGTTCTCCTTGGTGACGACGGTGACGAGCCCGGGTCGGCGAGCCTGCCAGTCAGCCAGGATTCGCGATGAGGAGTCGGTCGACCCGTCGTCGACCATCACCACCTCGAAGCGGTCGGTCGGGTAGTCCTGCGCCTCGACGGACGCGATGAAGTCGGCGAGGTACGTCTCTACGTTGTAGGTGGCCGAGACGATCGTGAATCGCGGCGCCTGTGTGGATGGGTCGGCATGCTCAGCCACGGATGCGGCCCCCAGGCGGTGAGTTGTTCATGGCGATCGAGAATGGCCGATGGTATCCGCCGGTCACTCGCCGAGTCGCTGGGCGGCCCTCGCCATGGATGGTCGAGCAGCGAGCGCCAGCATGCGGCGCGGTCGCGGTGTGTGGTCTCGACTGATCACTCGCTTCGCTCGCTGCTCGACCACCTAGGTGGTTGCTGGCTCTGCAACCACCGTGGCGAGCGACATTCAGGGGATCAGCCCTTAGATGGTCGAGCAGCGAGCGCCAGCGAGCGGCCAGTCGAGACCATGCTCCGCAACGGACGCGACGACCGCGACGGCAGAGGCGGTGGTCGGGGCAGCGGCGCGGTCGCGGTGTGTGGTCTCGACTGATCACTCGCTTCGCTCGCTGCTCGACCACCTAGGTGGTTGCTGGCTCCGCAACCACCGTGGCGAGCGACATTCAGGGGATCAGCCCTTAGCTTAGATGGTCGAGCAGCGAGCGCCAGCGAGCGGCCAGTCGAGACCAAGCTCCGCAACGGACGCGACAACCGCGACGGCAGAGGCAGTGGTCGGGGCAGCGGCGCGGTCGCGGTGTGTGGTCTCGACTGATCACTCGCTTCGCTCGCTGCTCGACCACCTAGGTGGTTGCTGACTCCGCAACCACCGTGGCGAGCGACATTCGGAGGATCAGCCCGTAGATGGTCGAGCAGCGAGCGGCCAGTCGAGACCAAGCTCCGCAACGGACGCGACAACCGCGACGGCAGAGGCAGTGGTCGGGGCAGCGGCGCGGTCGCGGTGTGTGGTCTCGACTGATCACTCGCTTCGCTCGCTGCTCGACCACCTAGGTGGTTGTTGGCTCCGCAACCACCGTGGCGAGCGACATTCAGGGGATCAGCCCGTAGATGGTCGAGCAGCGAGCGCCAGCGAGCGGCCAGTCGAGACCCTCATGGTCGAGGGTGCAAGGTCACGCGGGGGCGGGCGCCGCGGCCCGACGTTCGCTGGCGTAGAGGCGGAACAGGCAGTACGCCGCGACGGCCCCCAGCAGGTGCCACACGGCATGACCCTGCAGCAGTGAGTCCGGCCGGCAGAACGGTGTGCCGTGCTGCCCTGCGTTCCAGATCATGAACGCCACCACCATCGATGCGAGGCCGGCCATGCCCCAGCGCAGGTCGATGGTCCGGCCCGGGCTCATGGAGAGACGGATCTCCAGCACCAGCGCCGTCACCAGCAGTGCGCCGAAAGCGAGGTTGCCCGCGAACATCACGACGGGCAGTGGGCGCGACCAGGAGCCGACCAGCTCACAGGCCAGCAGGAGCGCCGCGAACAGCAACGCGAAGCCGACGCTGCCGAGCACCCGGTGGCGGGTGATGGCGTAGGACACCGCGAACGAGGCGAACAGGTACATGCTCGTGGTGTCCAGGTGGCCGCCGAGCGAGCTCTGGGAGGCGTGCATCGCAGCGCTCCCGGGGCCGAGCAGGACCACCAGGACGGCGTACGCCGTGCCACGGGACGTGGTCAGTACCGAACCGGGAACGCGTTCGCGCGCCATATGGCGGGCGATCAGCAGCCCCGCCACGACGAACCCGAGGTTGCTCAGGGTGTTCGCGGGCTGTCTGACCAGCTGGTCGCGGGCCGCCTCGCAGAACTCGCTGCCCCGGCCGACGTCCGGGCCGAGCCAGCCCCGTGCGAGCGCGAGCCACAGCAGCCCGACGGAGACTGTAGCGACGCCGGCCGTGAGTGGCACCGGACCGCGAACTGCCCGCATCACGGGCAGTTCGCGGAAAGCGTCACTTCCAGCGCTCGGAGGCCGGGACGAAGTCGAGGGTCCGGTCGCCGGTGTAGATCTGCTTGGGGCGTGCGATCTTCTGGTCCTTGTCCTGCACCAGCTCCAGCCACTGCGCCAGCCACCCCGGCGTACGGCCGATGGCGAAGAGCACCGTGAACATCTCCGGCGGGAACTGGAAGGCCTCGTAGATCAGGCCGGAGTAGAAGTCGACGTTGGGGTAGAGCTTGCGCTTGACGAAGTACTCGTCCTCGAGCGCGATCTTCTCCAGCTCCTGCGCGATCTCGAGAAGCGGGTTGACCCCGGTCACCTCGAAGACGTCCTCGCAGGCCTTCTTGATGATCTTCGCTCGCGGGTCGTAGTTCTTGTAGACCCGGTGGCCGAAGCCCATCAGCTTCTCGTTGCCGTCCTTCACGCCCTTGATGAAGTCGGGGATGTTCTCCTTGCCGCCGATCCGCCGAAGCATCCGCAGCACTGCCTCGTTGGCGCCACCGTGCAGCGGCCCGTAGAGCGCGCCGACTCCGGCGGCCACGGCCGAGTAGGGGTCGACCTGGGAGGAACCGACCGAGCGGACCGCGTTGGTCGAACAGTTCTGCTCGTGGTCGGCGTGCAGGATGAACAGCACGTCGAGCGCCTTGACCAGCCGCTCGTCGGCCGCGAAGTTCTGCTCGCTCATCTTGAACAGCATCGAGAGGAAGTTGGCGGTGTAGCTCAGGTCGTTGTCCGGGTAGACGTAGGGCTTGCCCTGCGCGTGGCGGAAGGCCCAGGCGCCGAGAGTCGGCATCTTGGCGATCATGCGGACGATCTGCATGTGCCGGTTGTCGCCGTCCTGGATGTTGCCCGACTCGGGGTAGAACGTGGACAGCGCACCGACCGAGGCCATCAGCATGCCCATCGGGTGGGCGTCGTACCGGAAGCCCTGCATGAACGTCTTGACGTTCTCGTGCAGGAACGTGTGGTGCGTGATCTCGTGCACCCAGCCGTCGTACTGCACCTTGGTCGGAAGCGTGCCGTGGATGAGCAGATAGGCGACTTCGAGGAACGTCGACTTCTCGGCCAGCTGCTCGATGGGGTAGCCGCGGTACTCGAGGATGCCCTTGTCCCCGTCGATGAAGGTCACCGAGCTCTTGCAGGACGCGGTGTTAACGAAGCCGGGGTCGTACGTCGACAGGCCCGGTGTGTCGTCGTCGGTCTTGATCTGACCGAGGTCGGCGGCCTTGATGGTGCCGTCCAGGATCGGGATCTTGTAGTCAATGCCAGTCCGGTTGTCACGGACGGTGAGGCTGTTGTCACCGGTCTCGGTCACGTCGGCTCCTTGTGCTGGGTGCTCGTGTCGGGTGCTGGTGTCTGAAGCTCGTCTCTGGGGGCGGTGGGCCCGATGGTGTCGTGTTCCGGTGCAGCCGAGATGCCCAGCGCACACCGTGATCAACCTATGCCCAGCCGGGTGGGGCCGACCAGCCGGTCTCGTTTTGACGCTGGACCTGCACTCCCGGTAATCTCGAGGGTCGCGCCTCCTGCCGCGTCAGGGCTCCAACGTTTTGGCCCTGTCGCAGACTCGGTGCCGGTCGACCAGACCGACAGCGGGCAGTGTTCGTCAGAAGGCGTAGCTCCATCACCGCCCGGGAATCAGCCCGGGACGGTCACGAACGAGTAGAAGGCCCAAACGTTGCGTACGTACAGCCCCAAGCCCGGCGACATCCAGCGCGAGTGGCACGTCATCGACGCCACCGACGTCCGGATGGGTCGCCTCGCCGTCCAGGTCGCCAACCTCCTGCGCGGCAAGCACAAGCCGATGTTCGCCCCCCACGCCGACACCGGTGACTTCGTCATCGTCGTCAACGCCTCCAAGGTGTCCCTGTCCGGCGACAAGGCGACCAAGAAGATGTCCTACCGTCACTCGGGCTACCCGGGCGGCCTCTCCGCCACCCCGATGGGTGTGCTGCTGGAGAAGGACGCGCGCAAGGCCATCGAGAACGCCGTCTGGGGCATGCTCCCCAAGAACCGGCTCGGTCGCCAGATCCTCAAGAAGCTCAAGGTGTACGCCGGTCCCGACCACCCGCACACCGCCCAGAAGGCCAAGCCCTTCGAGATCAAGCAGATCTCCCAGTGACGACATCTTCATCTTCCGAGACGAACACGCAAAGGAACACCGTGGCTGACGTAGACACCGAGACCGGCCCCCAGGACGACATCGACGCCTTCGAGGTCGACGAGCAGGGCATCGCCTACTCCTCCGAGAGCGCCCCGAGCCCCGACGCGCCCCTCAAGCCGGCGACCATCGCCCCCGCCGCGGCCACCGGCCGCCGCAAGGAGGCCGTGGCCCGCGTCCGCATCGTCCCCGGCTCCGGCAAGTGGACGGTCAACGGTCGTGACCTCGACAGCTACTTCCCCAACAAGCTGCACCAGCAGGTGGTCAACGAGCCGTTCGCGACCACCCAGCTGGAGGGCCGCTTCGACGTGATCGCCCGCATCCACGGTGGTGGCATCACCGGGCAGGCCGGTGCCCTGCGCCTCGGCGTGGCCCGTTGCCTGAACTGGATCGACGAAGAGGCCAACCGCCCCGGTCTGAAGAAGGCTGGTCTGCTGACCCGCGACGCGCGCGTGATCGAGCGCAAGAAGGCCGGTCTGAAGAAGGCCCGTAAGGCGCCCCAGTTCAGCAAGCGCTGATCTCCGCTTGATGACGCGTCTGTTCGGCACCGACGGTGTCCGTGGCCTGGCCAACGAGGCGCTGACCGCGGAACTGGCGCTGGACCTGTCAGTCTCCGCGGCACACGTGCTGGCCGAGCTTGGCACGTTTGCCGGACACCGCCCCGTCGCGGTGGTCGGCAGGGACACCCGCATCTCCGGCCAGTTCCTCGAGGCCGCGGTAGTTGCGGGACTGGCCTCGGCCGGCGTCGACGTACTGCTGCTGGGCGAGCTGCCGACGCCCGGTGTCGCCTGGCTGACCGCCGAGCTCGGTGCCGACCTGGGCGTGATGCTCTCTGCCTCCCACAACGCGATGCCGGACAACGGCATCAAGTTCCTCGCCCGTGGCGGTGTCAAGCTCGACGACGCCATCGAGGTGGCGATCGAGAAGCAGCTGCGCGAACCATGGCACCGGCCGACCGCTGGCCTGGTGGGCAGGGTCAGCCAGCACAAGGCCGCCGTCGAGCAGTACGCCGCCCACCTCGTCTCGACGACCACTCACGGCCTGCAGGGCCTCAAGGTCGTGCTGGACTGCGCGAACGGGGCGGCCTGGGAGGTCGGTCCGCGTGCACTGCGTGACGCGGGCGCCGAGGTCGTGGCGATCTGTGCCGAGCCCGACGGACTGAACATCAACGAGGGTTGCGGGTCGACCCACCTGGGGCTGCTGCAGCAGGCCGTTCTGGAACACGGAGCCGACGCGGGGTTTGCCCTCGACGGCGACGCGGACCGGTGCCTGGCCGTGGATGCCGCGGGGCAGGTCGTCGACGGCGACCAGATCCTCGCGATTCTCGCGCTCGCGATGCGCGAGGGCGGCGAGCTGAAGGAAGACACGGTCGTGGCAACCGTGATGAGCAACCTCGGCTTCGTGAAGGCGATGAGGGCCGCGGGGGTCGGCGTACGGCAGACCAAGGTGGGGGACCGTTACGTGCTGGAGGCGATGAAGCGCTCCGGCTTCACCCTCGGAGGCGAACAGTCAGGGCACGTGATCATGAGCCAGCACGCCACCACCGGCGACGGCCTGCTCACCGCGCTGCACGTCCTGGACCGGATGGCGGCCACGAGAACAGCGCTGGGCGAGCTGGCGGGCGTGATGACCCGGCTGCCGCAGGTGCTGGTCAACGTGCCCAACGTGGACAAGGTCCGCGCTGACGAGGACTTCGTGCTGGCCGCGGCCGTGGCGGAAGCAGAGGCCGAGCTCGGGGACTCCGGGCGGGTGTTGCTGCGACCCTCGGGCACGGAGCCGCTGGTGCGCGTGATGGTCGAGGCTGCCACTGCCGAGCAGGCGCAGGAGATTGCCGACCGGCTGGCCGGCGTGGTCGGCGTACAGCTGGCCCTGGCCTGACGGCCCCGGTCGGCCCTGGCCTCACGACCTCCAGACGGGCGCGACCCGCTTGCGGTAGCCGCGCCCGAACACGCCCACGATGACGGCCAGCACCGGCTTGGGCACCGTGGCCCCGAGCGCGGCCTTCTCCTCAGCGGTAGCGCCGTCCGCGAGCCACGCCATGAACTGCCCGCCCTTGGCCGGGCTCGTCTTGGCGAACTTCTTGCCCATCTCCTTGATCGCAGGACTGTCCTGCTTCTCGAGATAGACCGGCTCGAGCTCCTGCTCCTCGTGGTCGAGGTGCGTGACGGTGACGTCCTTGAGTCGGCGGATCGCCCCAAGTGCGGTCTCCGCCTCGCCGGCGCCGGGGCTCGACTGCAGTGACGACAGCGCCGAGCGGGCCTGTCCCAGGGCATCAGTCATGACGTCGTGCTCGGCGTCCATCTGCGTGAGCATCTCGCGGCTCACCCCCACCTGCAGGAGTGCCGGCCACGCGATCTCGTGCTCGCCCTCGTGGTGGTTGGTCAGCTGCCAGTCGAAGTTCTCCCAGGCCTTTGCGAGCTGGTCGGCCCGTTGCTTGTTGCCCGCGGGGAAGGCGGCCAACGCCCCTTCGAAGCGGTCGAGGTCGCGTCGTACGGCCCTGTGAATGACCTTGTTCATGCTCATCTGTGACATGCCTACGGATGGTAGACCCGCCCACTGACGATGGCCCCGGCGATTCCCTGTTGTCAGATCGGCCGGAGTAGGGCCACCACGTAGTCCTCGGCAGGCGGGGCCAGGTCGTAGGTGCCGAACAGCTGCTCCATCCTGAGCCCGGCTTCCACGACGTGCCTTTCGAAGTGCTCGATCGGGTAGTCGCGGCTGTGCTCAGGGCCTTGCTGAGGGTGAAAGCCGACGAGCATCCGTCCCCGGGGTGCGAGCAGCTCAGCCAGCGTCCGGAGGGCGCGGGCCTCGGTGTCGTCGGCGAGATAGACCATCACGTTGCCCACGAGCACGATCACGTCGTACGACGAGGGCCGGCCGGCTGCCTCGAGCACCGCGGGGGACAGCCCGAGGATGTCGGACTCCACGACCGGGATTTCGGGGAAGCGGGCCCGCGACCTCGCGATCAGGTCGGGGTCCTTCTCGACGGCCGTGACGTCGTGGCCGCGCGCCGCGAGGGCGGCCGCAACCCGGCCGATGCCCGAGCCGGCGTCGAGGATGCGCGCTCCGCGCGGCGCGAGTACGTCGGCGAGCCTGGCCTCACCGTCGACGTCCTCGCCCTCGTCGAGCAGCCTCTCGAAGCGCTGGGCGTAGCCCGAGACACCGGTCCCGCTGAGCTCCCAGCGGCTGGGCGGGATGGGGCCGCTGTCCGGGTGGATCTCGGGGTCGTTCATCGGGTCAGTCCTTGGTGTCGTGACCGGGTCGCGACGCGGCGCCACACCACGCCCTGGATCGCCAGGTCACGCGCCTGCTTGATCACGGCGGTGGCGTTCTCCCGGGCCACGTCGTACACCACCTGCCCCAGCTTCCCCTTCGAAACCTGAGCATCCCGTGCCTTGCAAAGGACGGGAAGCTGGCGTTTCCCACGGGACCGTGGGAAACCCCAACGGCCCATGGGACCACTCCGGCCGGGGAAACCCAACGGGCCCACGGGAGCGGCTCAGAGCTTCCGCAGCCGCACCCAGCGCACCGAGTGGTCGTGGTCCTTGCGGAGCACGAGGGTGGCGCGGGAGCGGGTGGGCTGGACGTTCTCCTTGAGGTTGGGGCCGTTGATCTCGTCCCAGATCCGGCTGGCCTCGGCGATCGCCTCGTCGTGGGAGAGCGAGGCGTAGCGGGCGAAGTACGACGCCGGGTCCCGGAAGGCGGTCTCGCGCAGGCGGAGGAACCGGTCGGTGTACCAGCGCCGGATGTCGTCCGTCGCAGCGTCCACGTAGACGGTGAAGTCGAAGAAGTCGCTGACCGCCAGGCCGACCCGTCCGTCGGTGCCGACGCCGGGCGACTGCAGCACGTTGAGGCCCTCGATCACGACGATGTCGGGAGCAGCGACCACGACCTTCTGGTCGGGAACGACGTCGTAGACCAGGTGGGAGTACGTCGGGGCCTCGACCTCGTCCTTGCCCGACTTGA
Organism: uncultured Actinomycetota bacterium; assembly: GCA_963759525.1. GTDB lineage: Bacteria > Actinomycetota > Actinomycetes > Propionibacteriales > Nocardioidaceae > Marmoricola. Next base: position 25,530 of record CAVWZO010000006.1, read on the forward strand.
TGTCGATGACGAACTCGAGCAACGCCTTGCGGTCGTAGGACTCGGGGAATCCCTTGCGGTGGAGCAGCCCCCGACCCTGGAGCTCGGCGTTCGGCAGCAGGAACCCGTCGGTGGTGACCAGGGAGACGCGGGGGTGCTCGGGCCAGCGCGCGAGCATCTGCTGCAGCACCCGCGCCGTCGTGGACTTGCCGACGGCCACCGACCCGGCCAGCCCGATCACGAACGGCGTACGGGGCGGCTGCGGTTGGTGCAGGAACTCCTCCTGGCTGCGGTGCAGCGTGGACGTGGCCTTCACCCGGAGGCTGAGCAGGCGCGACAAGGGCAGGTAGACCTGCTGCACCTCCGCCACGTCCAGCTCGTCCCCGAGTCCTCGAACCCGCTCGATCTCCGCTGGGGACAGCGGTTGCTCGGTGGCCAGGGCCAGCGCGGCCCAGGCGTCCCGGTCGAGCTCGACGTACGGCGAGCTCTCGCTCGCGCCGTTGGCCATGCGCGCCACCCTAGTGTCCCTAGACGCGCGGGGTCGCGGTCCTAGACTGGCGGCCATGTGCGGAATCGTGGGGTACGTCGGCGACAAGCAGGCCCGTGACGTCGTCATCGAAGGTCTGCGTCGGCTGGAGTACCGCGGCTACGACTCCGCCGGCATCGCCCTGGTCACCGGACACGAGGACGGGAAGGGCACGATCTCCTCGGACAAGCGCGCCGGCAAGCTCGCGAACCTCGAGAAGGCCATCGAGGAGAGCCCGCTCCCGGCCTCGACCACCGGCATAGGGCACACCCGCTGGGCCACGCACGGTGCTCCCAACGACGTCAACGCGCACCCTCACCTGGGCCAGCGGCGCCGGGTCGCGGTGGTCCACAACGGCATCATCGAGAACTTTGCGCCGCTGCGCGACGAGCTCGAGCGCGACGGGCACGACCTGCGCTCGGAGACCGACACGGAAGTCGCGGCCCACCTGCTCGAGCTGGCCTTGGCCGAGACCGGTGACCTGACCACTGCCATGCAGGCAGCTTGTCGTCGTCTCAAGGGGGCGTTCACCCTCGTGGCTGTGGACTCGCAGGACCCTGACCGGGTCGTGGCGGCCCGCCGCAACTCCCCGCTGGTGGTGGGGCTCGGTGAGGGCGAGAACTTCCTCGGTTCCGACGTGGCGGCGTTCATCGAGCACACGCGCGATGCGCTCGAGCTCGGCCAGGACCAGATCGTGACGATCACCCGGGACGACGTACGCGTGACCGACTTCAACGGGGCCGCGGCCGAGGGCAAGAAGTACCACGTCGACTGGGACCTCTCGGCCGCCGAGAAGGACGGCTACGACTGGTTCATGCGCAAGGAGATCTTCGAGCAGCCGCGTGCCGTGGCGGACGCGCTGCTCGGGCGTCACGACGGAGCGGGACAGCTGCAGCTCGACGAGGTGCGCATCACCGAGGACGAGCTGCGCGAGATCGACAGGATCGTCGTCATCGGCTGCGGTACGGCGAACTACGCCGGCCTGGTCGCCAAGTACGCCATCGAGCACTGGACCCGGATCCCGTGCGAGGTCGAGCTAGCGCACGAGTTCCGCTACCGCGACCCGATCCTGACCCGCAACACGCTGGTCATCGCGATCAGCCAGTCGGGGGAGACGGCCGACACCCTGATGGCGATCCGCTACGCACGTCGCCAGCGGGCGAAGGTGCTCGCGATCTGCAACACCAACGGCTCGACGATCCCGCGTGAGTCCGACGCCGTGATCTACACCCATGCCGGCCCGGAGATCGGCGTCGCCTCGACCAAGGGTTTCCTCACCCAGCTGATCGCGTGCTACCTGCTCGGGCTCTACCTCGCACAGGTGCGCGGGACGAAGTACGGCGACGAGATCTCGGCCGTGCTGCGCGAGCTGGAGCAGATGCCCGCGCACGTGCAGCGCATCCTCGACGACGCCGAGTCTGTCTACGCACTGGCCCGCGAGCACGCCGGCACCCGTTCGGTGCTGTTCCTCGGGCGCCACGCGGGCTTCCCGGTCGCGCTTGAGGGTGCGTTGAAGCTCAAGGAGCTTGCCTACATCCACGCGGAGGGGTTCGCCGCGGGGGAGCTCAAGCACGGTCCGATCGCGCTGATCGAGGAGGGGCTGCCGGTCTTCTGCATCGTGCCGCCCCGAGGTCGCGACCAGCTGCACGACAAGATGATCAGCGCGATCCAGGAGATCCGGGCCCGCGGTGCGCTGACGCTCGTGCTGGCGGAGGAGGGTGACACCGACGTCGCGCCGTACGCCGACCAGACGATCACCCTGCCCGTCGTACCCACGCTGCTGCAGCCGATCGTGGCCACCGTCCCGCTGCAGCTCTTCGCCTGTGAGCTGGCGACAGTCATGGGTCACGACGTCGACCAGCCGCGCAACCTGGCCAAGTCGGTCACGGTCGAGTAGCCCTGTGGTTATCGACCTGTGATCATCGGCGTGGGCACCGACCTGGTCGAGATCGCCCGCCTCGAGCAGGCACTGGAGCGCACCCCGACCTTGCGCGAGCGGGTCTTCACTCCCGCCGAGGCCACCCTGTCCACCGAGTCGCTGGCCGCCCGGTTCGCCGCCAAGGAGGCCCTGGCGAAGGCGCTCGGGGCGCCCGGCGGACTGTCCTGGCAGGACGCGGAGGTGGTGGTCGACGAGGTCGGTCGGCCACGCTTCGAGCTGCGCGGCACGGTCGCGGACTCGGCGGCCCAGCTCGGCGTCGACCGGGTCCACCTCTCCCTCTCCCACGACGTTGGGGTGGCTCTGGCCTTCGTCGTTCTCGAGGCACCCGACCGATAGCGTGCCGACATGAGAGCGGCACACACGGTCGAGCAGGTGCGAGCCGCTGAGGCGGAGCTGATGTCCCGGCTCCCGGAAGGAACCTTGATGCAGCGGGCCGCGACCGGCCTGGCTGTGGCGATCACCGACCTGCTGGGCTCGGTGTACTCAACCCGGGTGCTGCTGCTCGTCGGCGCCGGGGACAACGGGGGCGATGCCTTGTGGGCCGGGGCGATGCTCGCCCGCCGGGGCGTCGCGGTCGAGGCCGTGCTGCTCTCGGACAAGGTGCACCTGGCCGGTCTCGAGGCGCTGCGGGCCAACGGGGGCCGCACGGTGGCGGTCTCCGATGCACACGCTCCCGACGTCGTCGTCGACGGCATCGTCGGGATCGGCGGCAGACCGGGCCTGCGTGAGGAGGCCGTGGCGGCGCTGGCCGCGTTTCCGGGCGCGGCCGTGGTGGCAGTGGACGTCCCGTCAGGCGTGGACGTCGACACCGGACGCCTCGACGGAGCACACGTCCGCGCAGACCTGACGGTCACCTTCGGCACCCACAAGATCGCCCACCTGGTCGACCACGCGGCGCAGGCATGTGGCGTCGTACATCTCGTCGACATCGGGCTCGACCTGCCGTCGGCGCCGGTCGAGGCCCTGCAGCCGGTCGACGTGGCGCGGATGCTGCCGGTCCCGGGTCCCTTCGACCACAAGTACACCCGCGGGGTCGTCGGCGTGCGAGCCGGTTCGGACACCTACCCGGGCGCTGCCGTGCTGTGTACGTCGGGCGCGGGCACCGGCCTGGCGGGGATGGTCCGCTACCTGGGGTCGGCTGCCGACGCCGTCCGGGCACGGCACCCTGACGTCGTCGTCTCCGAGGGGCAGGTGCAGGCCTGGGTGGTCGGCTCGGGCGGTGACGCGGATGCCGAGGAGGCGCTCGCGGCGGCCCTGGCCGACGGAGTACCCACGGTGGTCGACGCCGACGGTCTCGTCCACATCGGGAGCGGCGTGCCGGACGTCGTACTCACTCCGCACGCCGGCGAGCTCGCCCGCATGCTCGGCGTGGAACGCGCAGCGATCGAGGCCGACCAGCTCGGCTTTGTGCGCCGCGCTGCAGAGGAGTACGACGCCGTGGTGCTCCTCAAGGGCCGGCGCACCTTGATCGCCCGACCCGATGGACATGTGCGCGTGACCACCAGCGGGGTGCCCTGGCTGGCCGTCGCCGGGGCCGGAGACGTGCTCGCCGGTGTCATCGGCTCGCTGCTGGCGGCCGGCCTCGACCCGTGGGATGCCGCGTCGGCTGGGTCGTGGCTGCATGGTGCTGCCGCGGCCCTGGCGAGCGGCGGCGGGCCGCTGACGGCGAGCGCCGTGGCCGACGCCGTGCCGGGGGTAGTGCGAGACCTGCTTGGCTGAGGCTGAATGGGAGGATGGGCGGCGAAATGAGCGCCCCACCAAGTCCGCACGCCCAGGTCGTCGTCGACCTCGGCGCGATCCGGCACAACGTGGAGCGCTTGCGCGAGCTGGTCTCGACGGGCGGCACCGTCCCCGGGCCTCAGCTGATGGTCGTGGTCAAGGCCGACGGCTACGGCCACGGGATGGTCCAGGTCGCGCGGGCCGCGCGCTCCGCGGGCGCGGAGTGGCTCGGGGTGGCGGCCGGCGCCGAGGCGCTCGCCCTCCGCGAGGCCGGGGACACCGGTCGGGTGCTGTCCTGGCTGGCGGCCCCGCGAGCCGACTTCACGCAGCTGATCGAGGCCGGCGTCGACGTCACGGCGTACACGGTCGCCCAGCTGGAGGAGATCGCCGACGCCGCGCGTCAGACCGGTCATCTCGCGCGGGTCCAGCTGAAGTTCGACACCGGCCTTTCCCGCGGAGGGGCACCGCGGTCCGAGTGGCCGACGCTGGTGCGGGCGGCCCGTGCCGCCGAGCAGGACGGCTCGGTCCGGGTGACCGGGGTCTGGTCGCACTTTGCCTGTTCCGACGAGCCGGACCACCCGGCGAACGCTGCGCAGTCGGCCGCCTTCGAGGAGGTGTTGGTCCTGGCTGCGGACGCAGGGCTCGAGCCCGAGGTGCGCCACCTGGCCAACTCCGCCGGCGCGATCCTGCACCCGGCCTCGCGATACGACCTCGTCCGGCTGGGCATCGCCGTCTACGGCCTGAGTCCGGCTCCGGACGTGCGGACGGGAGCGGAGCTGGGCCTGGTCCCGGCCATGACCGTGCGCGGGACCGTCGTACTCACCAAGGAGCTTGCGGCGGGCGACGGAGTCTCCTACGGCCACACGTTCGTGGCGAGCGAACCGGTGCGGGTGGCGCTGGTCCCGATGGGGTACGGCGACGGCATCCCGCGCCATGCCTCCTCCACCGCAGAGGTCCTCGTCGGCGGAGCGCGAGGACGAGTGCTCGGCCGGATCTGCATGGACCAGTTCGTCGTCGAGGCCCCGCGAGGGGACGCCGGCGACGAGGTCGTACTGTTCGGCACCGGGTCTCACGGCGAGCCGACAGCGACCGACTGGGCGCGTTGGTGCGGGACGATCAACTACGAGATCGTCACCCGGATGGGTGGCCGGCAGACCCGGATCTGGGTCGGGGACGAGGACACATGAGCAAGCGACGCTCCCTGGCGTACGCCGGCGGGCTCGCGGCGGCTGCGGCGGCTGCCCTCGCGACCGGCGTCGTCGTCGAGCGCCGAGTGGTCAAGGCACGTCGCGCGGGGGCCGCCGAGGCCGACCGGCTCGGCGCCCTGCGATCCGACCCGGTCCAGGTCACCTGCGAGGACGGGGTGGTGCTGCACGCGGAGGTCGACGAGGTGGCGCCGTACGCCGGACGCACACGCCGTCGGCGTACGGACCTGACTCTCGTGTTCGTGCACGGGTACGCGCTCAACCTCGACTGCTGGCACTTCCAGCGCGAGGCCTTACGCGGCAAGCACCGGATGGTGTTCTTCGACCATCGCTCGCACGGGCGCTCCGAGCGCTCGGACCGTGACAGCGCGACGATCGACCAGCTTGGTGACGACCTGGCCACCGTCATCGCGGACCTGGCACCCGAGGGTGAGGTTGTCCTGATCGGGCACTCGATGGGTGGGATGTCGATCATCGCCTTCGCGGAACGCCACCCCGAGCTGTTCACGAAGCGGGTCGCGGGGGTGGCCCTGGTCTCCACGACGGCCGGTGAGCTGCACCCGCATCGCACGCTGGGCCGCTGGATCCCCGACCGGTTCGGCCAGGTGATGGCCCCGCGCGTGATCGCGGCGCTGGCGAAGGCGCCGGAGATCGTCGACTCGGCTCGCCGGTCCGGGTCCAACATCGGGTTCATCGTGGCGGACATGTTCGCCTTCGGGAGCAAGGACGTCCCTGCCGCGGAGGTGGAGTTCCTCGACGAGATGCTGGCCGGTACCTCCTTCGACGTACTCGCCGAGTTCTTCCCGAACTTCTCCGAGCTCGACAAGTTCGAGCACCTCACGAACTTCTCCGACATCCCGACGACGATCATCTGTGGCACCAAGGACAAGCTGACCTCGATCGGGCACAGCCGCAAGATGGCCGAGGAGATGCCCGAGGCACGGTTGGTGGAGTGCGTCGGCGCCGGTCACATGGTCATCTTCGAGGCACGTGACCAGGTCAACGCAGCGCTCGAGGAACTCGTGGCGGCTGCGGCGGGATGAACGACGACACCACGATCGAGACCGTCGACGGGTCGCGAGCCGAGGACGTGCTGTCCGTCGTGCACGAGGCGTTCTCGAACCGCCCCGCTCTCGACCCGCCCGCGACCGCACTCGAGGAGACCGGCGACACGATCCGCGAGGCCCTGGACGAACACGGCGGGTTGGTCGTCGAGCACACCGGGGTGCCTGTTGGTGCGTTGCTGTTCGAGCCGAGGGGCCGGTTGCTCGGTCTCCGCCGGGTCGGCGTACTCGCTCAGGTGCGGGGTCTCGGTGTCGCCGCCCAGATGGCCTCCCGGGCTCGCGAGATCGCTCAGGAGCGCGGCTTCACCGGCATCGAGCTCGAGGCGCGCGTGGAGCTGCCCGGGACGATCACCTTCTGGCGCAACCTCGGGTACGTCGAGTCGCACCGCAACGGGAACCGCCTGACGATGCTGCGGATGCTCCCGATCACCGAGCCGCTGCGGACAGCGGAGGAGACCCGCGCGTTCGGTGAACACCTCGCTGAGCGGCTCGGGCCAGGCGACCTGGTGATCCTCACCGGCGACCTCGGGGCCGGCAAGACCACGCTGACGCAGGGGATCGGTACCGGTCTCGGCGTTCGCGGCGACATCACGTCCCCGACCTTTGTGATCGCGCGCGTGCACCCGTCCCTGGGCGATGGCCCCGCGCTGGTGCACGTCGACGCGTACCGTCTCGGCGGCACCGCCGAGCTCGACGACCTCGACCTCGACACCGACGTCGACGAGGCGGTAACGGTCGTGGAGTGGGGCGAGGGCCTCGCCGAGTCCCTGGCAAACGACCGCCTGGAGCTGAGCCTTCGGCGTACGGCCGACGACGAGCGCACGATCACCCTCACCCCGGTCGGCCCGCGCTGGCGGGAGCTGGACCTCGGGGCGGTGGGCTCGCTCACGAGCGGCTGACTGGGGCCGACACCGGTCGGGCCGGACGGGCCGGTCGGTCGGTCTGGACGGGCCGGTCGGTCTGGACGGGCCAAACCCCACAAATGTTGGATCCGGACGTCCAGATTGGGGATTTCCACGTCTCGATCCAACAATTGTGGGATTCGGGACGCCCACACATCCCAACTCCACATTTGTTGGCTTGTGAGGTTCAGGCAGGAGATCAGGACGTTCCAATCCAACAATTGTGGAGTTTGGGGGCCGAACGGCCAGCCCACTACCAGCCATAGCCAGCCGTCCGCAGCGCCCACCGTTATGGTCGGCACGTGCTGCTCGCCTTCGACACCGCGACCCCCCACGTCACCGTCGCCTTGTATGACGGCAACTCGGTGGTGGCGTGGTTCGAGTCCGAGGAGTCGATGCGGCACGGGGAGATGCTCGCGCCCGGCATCGAGCGGGTACTCGCCGATGCGAGGGTCCGGGCCGCGGACCTCACGGCCATCGCCGTCGGTGTCGGGCCCGGTCCGTTCACCGGTCTGCGGGTGGGCCTCATGACAGCGCGCACGCTCGCCTTCGTGCGCGGCATCCCGGTCCACGGCGTCTGCTCGCTCGACATCCTGGCTGCCGCTGGTATCGACGCCGGGCTGGAGGAGTTCGTGGTGGCCACGGATGCACGACGCAAGGAGGTCTACCTGGCGTCGTACGCCGGAGGCCACCGCGTGCAGGGGCCTGTGGTCGTCAAGCCGGTCGATGCGAGAACCCAGCAGCCCGTCGTGGGCAGGGGAGCCGTGCTCTACCCCGAAGCCTTCCCGAACGCGGTCGGCCCCGAGCATCCCTCGGCGGCCATGCTCTGCGACGTGGTGCTCAACCGGCGCTTCGAGCTGCTCGAGCCCAACCCGCTCTACCTGAGGCGCCCCGATGCCGTCGAGCCGGGGAAACCCAAGCGCGTCAGCTGACCCGCTTCTTCGGCGGCAACGGGAAGAACATCGACGTCCGCTCGGCGTACTCCGGGTAGCCGGGCCGCTTCATCATCGACCTTTCAAGCAGGCGCGCGCCGGTGGCGAACACCAGGAAGAACGTCATCGCTGCAGGCGAGAGCACGGTCAGCACACCGGGCCACGCATCGGCGGCGACGAGCCAGATCCCCCACCACACGCAGGCGTCACCGAAGTAGTTCGGGTGTCGGGTGTAACGCCACAGCCCGCGGTCCATCACAGGCGGGCGCTCACGATCCTTCTTGTACGCCGCCAGCTGGGCGTCGCCCACCGACTCGAAGACCATGCCCAGCAGCCAGACGGCCACGCCGAGCCACGTCCAGATCCCGATGCCACCCGTGGTGACCGCCGAGACCTGGACCGGGAGCGAGACGAACCAGATCGCGAGGCCCTGCGGCAGCAGCACCTTGCGGACCAGGCCCCCGGACCCACTGGCCATCAGCTTCTCGTAGCGGGGGTCCTCGCCCGCTCCACGTGCCCGCTGGGAGATGTGCCAGGCCAAGCGGCCACCCCACGCGGCGACCATGGCAACCAGCAGCAACAGCCGAAGCCTGTGGTCGCCGGGCCAGTCGTTCAGTACGCCGAGGAGCCGGTCGTACTCCGCCACGGACATGCCGTCGGAACTGTTGACCAGGGGGAGGTCCGGCTGGGAGAGCAGCATCACGCCGAGGACTGAGGACACGAGCGCGACCAGAATGAACCCGGCGCCCCACACCACATCCACCGCGGCGATCCGACCGCCCTGCCTCACGTGCCGCGCGACGAACGACATCAACACCACCACGACCGCCGCGGATGCGGCGGTCACGACCAGGAATACGGTCCAGGGAAAGGGCAAGTCGCTCACCAGTGCCTCACGGGTGGCAGCGTATGCGCTCCACCCGGCCGCACCATCAGGACCTGGTCGACACCCATCCGCCCGTCGCGGAAGGCCATCGAGCCACCGACGAGGTAGAGGCGCCACACCCGCACCACCTCCTCGCCGACGAGCTCGGTGAGGCGCTCGAGGTTGGACTCGAAGTTCTGCAGCCAGCCGCCGGCCGTGCGTACGTAGTGCTCACGCATCGCGTGCACGTCACGCACCTCAAGCCCCCCGCGCTCGAGGAACGCCACGGTCTCGCCGACTGGCCGCATGTACATGTCGGGCGCGATGAAGGACTCGATGAACGGTCCACCGCCCGGATGGCTACCGCTCGCGCGCGACATCTGCTGGACCAGCACCCTGCCGCCGGGTCTCACGGCGTCGTGCAGAACCCGCGCGTAGGTGCCGTAGTTGCGCTGGCCGACGTGCTCGCCCATCTCGATCGAGGCGACTGCGTCGAACGGGCTCGCTGCTCGACCACCTGTCTCCGCGATGTCCCGGTAGTCCTGCAGCCGGATCTCCACGCGCCCTTCGAGCCCGCGCTCACGGATGCGCTGGTCGATGAAGCGCTTCTGCTCGGCGGCGATCGTGACGCCGGTTACCCGGGCGCCGAAGTGCTCCGCCGCGTGCAGGGACAGTGATCCCCAGCCACAGCCGATGTCCAGGAAGCGCATCCCGGGTTCCAGGCCGACCTTGTCGCAGACGAGGTCAAGCTTGTCGCGCTGCGCGTCTTCCAGGGTGTACGACGCGTCCGCCGAACGCCAGTAGCCCGACGAGTAGGCCATCGACGGGTCGAGCAGCAAGGAGTAGAACTCGTTCGAGAGGTCGTAGTGGTGGCTGATAGCGCGACGGTCGCGCAGCTGGCTGTGCAGCCGCCCGCGGACCCTCGCCTGCGAGGCGGGAGGCGCCGGAGGCTTGCCAATAGCGCCGACGCCGAAGGCAGTACGCAGCGCGCGGGCCAACGCAGCAGGCGAGGGACGCACACCCACGAGTCCGCGCTCGGCGGCCACCGACCACACGTGGGTGAGCGCCTTCTCGAGGTCGTGGTGGACTTCAATCTCGCCGGTGACATAGGCCTGCGCTGCCCCCAGCTCGCTGGCATGCCACAGCAGCCGGCGTACGGCGTCGCGCGAGCGCAGCTCGACCAGCGGCGCGTCCGCTGGGCCGGCCACCGAGCCGTCCCACGCACGCAGCCGCACCGGCAGGTCGCCGCCCACAAACGGGCGCAGGGCACTCTCGAGGCGCGCGGCCACCGCTGCGTCGCGGGTCGGTGAGGGGCGCTTCCCAGAGAGCGACCGGGTGGTGGTCATGTTCACGTCTCCCGGGCGAGGGTCAGCTGTTGCACATCGATGTAGCCGGACGCGAACCCTGCGCGCGAGTACTCCAGGTAGAAGTGCCACATCCGCTGGAAGGTCCTGTCGAAGCCGAGGACGCGCACTTTGTCGCTCGCCTCGCGGAAGGACTGGTCCCAGCGCTCCAGGGTCGCGGCGTAGTGCCGGCCGAACGAGAGCCGCTCGGTGAGCCGCAACGACGTGTGTGCCCGGGTCACCTCGTCGATCGCCGTGACCGAGGGCAGGAAGCCACCGGGGAAGATGTACTTGTTCATCCACGTCCAGGTGTTCCTGGTCGCGAGCATCCGGTCGTGCGGCATCGTGATCGCCTGGATCCCGACGCGGCCACCGGGGGCGAGGAGCGCGTCGATGGTGCGGAAGTACGTCGACCAGTACTCGTGCCCCACGGCCTCGATCATCTCCACCGACACGATCGCGTCGTAGCTGCCGCGCACAGCTCGGTAGTCGCTCAGCTCGACGGTGACCCGGTCGGCGTACCCGGCCGCGGCGATCCTCTCGACGGCCAGGTCCAGCTGCTCCTTCGAGAGCGTGACCGAGTGGACGACAGCCCCGCGACGTGCGGCGCGGATGGCGAGCTCACCCCAGCCGGTGCCGATCTCCAGCACCCGGGTGCCGACGCCTACTGCGGTCTGGTCGAGCAGGCGCTCGATCTTGCGCGCCTGGGCCTGGGCCAGTGGCTCGCTGCCGGAGCCCTCGGGAGGCGCGGCCTCGAGGTGGTCGCCGCGGTCGACCGTCGACGTGTCGTACAGCGCGGAGGAGTAGCTCATCGTCTCGTCGAGGAACTGCCGGAACAGGTCGTTGGACAGGTCGTAGTGATGCGAGATGTTGTCGAGCGTGTTGTGCTCGGTGTTCTGGTGGGCCCGCGGCGGACGGCGGACGTAGGCGGCGCGCAGCTTCTGCAGCGGTTCCGGGATCAGCCTCGGCAGCTCGGCCGCCAACACGGTCAGGAACCCGCCCACGTCCTCGGCGTCCCAGGCGCCGGTGAGGTAGGCCTCGCCGAACCCGATCAGCCCGTCCCGGCCGACGCGGGCGAAGAACTCCGCCGGTCGCTGGATCCGCATCTCGGGACCGCCCGTGCCCCACGTCCTGGTGGCGGAGCTGCCCTCGCGCACGGTCACAGGCAGCCGGCGTACCGCCGCCCGGAAGAGCTGCCGGGCGACCCGGGCGGAGACATCGGCCTTGAGGCCGGAGGGAACTTGCGCGAGGCCGGGCCATGCGGTGACCGGGCGGCTGGGGGTCGTCGTCATCTGTTTCAGACGCCTTCCTGTCTCGGGTGCTGCGGACGGGTGCGGATCCTGAGACGGCGTGCCCACAGCCAGCCGCCATGGGCGTGGATGAGCAGGGTGCCGCGCAGTGCAGCGGGTGCGCTGCGGAGTGGCGAGGTCGAGGCCGGCTCGCCGTCGAGCGAGGCGCTGAACACCGCGCCGTCGTCGCTGTGCAGCGTCACGGACACGTGCAGCCGGGGACCTGGACGGGGTACGGCGATCTCGTAGTAGCCGTCCGTGCCGTGGAACGGGGAGACGTACATCTGCTTGTCGGTCCGGGCGCGCCCCTGCCCGTCGGGGTGCACCAGGTAGGCGTGTCGGTCGCCGTAGGTGTTGTGCACCTCGACCACGACGCCGGCGAGGTCACCGTCGCGGCGGTGGCACCAGAAGACGCTGATCGGGTTGAAGCAGTGCCCGAGAGCGCGGGCGTTGGCAGCCATCACGATGCGGCCACCGTCGGGCTGCACACCGTTGAGGGCGAGGAAGTGCTCGACGTTGGACCTGATCGTGCGGCCCGGATCGCCGAGGTGGTCACGTGCCTCGAACCGGCCGAGGACACCGTGGTCGGGCAGGTGGTCGAGGTCGACCAGCCAGGTGCGCGTGCGGTGCGTGAAGGTACGGGGGAAGGGCTTGCGCCGAATGTGCCTGATCGTGGTGGCGTACGTCGTCGCCTCGACCGGGAGCGGTTTGGGTCCTCCCCAATCGACGCCCAGCTTCGCCGCCGCCTCGACGCCTGAGCGGGCGCCGTCCTCGTGGAATCCCCAACCCTGCCAGGCGCCTGCGAACGCGATCCGCTCGGTGTCGCACTCGGGCAGCCGGCGCTGTGCTGCGACGGAGGCAGGGGTGTAGATCGGGTGCTCGTACTCCATCGTGTCGATGACCAGGGCAGGATCCACGAGGTCCTGACCGCCGAGCGTCACGATGAAGCGACGTCCGTCGTCACGGGCCGGCAGGCGCATCAGGCGGGTCATGTCATAGCTGACCGTCACGCCGGCGGCGTCCTCACGGCGCAGGTAGTTCCACGACGCGCGGGCCCGCTCGTTCCGGGGCAGCACGCTCGTGTCGGTGTGCAGCTGTGCGGTGTTGCGAGAGAAGGGCATCGCCGAGAGAACGTCCCGCTGCGTCGCGGTCGGCTCGGCCAGCAACGCCAGGGCCTGGCCCGGGTGAGTGGCGACCACCACGGCGTCGAAGGTGTCGACCTGGCCGTTGCCGTCGGTGACCTCCACTCCCGTCGGCGTCTCCAGCAGCGAGGTGACCTTGGTGCCGGTGCGTACGTCGGGCAGGCGTGCTGCGACCTTGGCGACGTACTCGCTCGAGCCACCGGTGACGGTGCGCCACTGCGGAGAGCCGAAGACCTGCAACATGCCGTGGTGCTGCAGGAAGGTGAACAGGTAGCGCGCCGGGTAGTCGAGCGCGACCGCCGGGTCACAGGACCACACGCAGGCGACCAGTGACTCCATGAAGTGGGTGCGGAAGAGCGGGGAGAACCTGCCGCGCGCGAGGAACGACTCAAGTGTCTCGCCCTCCTCAACCACCGAGGTGTGGAGCAGCCGGCGGGCCATCCGGTGGAACCGGGGGATCTCAAGCAGCATCCGGAGGTACGACGGACGCAGCACGTTGCGCCAGGTGGGGAACAGGCCGCCGAGACCGAGCGAGCCGGCCCACTCCAGGGCGTGGTCGTCCGAACGTACCGACATCGACATGTCGGACTCCTGGGTCTGCACGCCGAGCTCGTCGAAGAGCCGCAGCAGGTTCGGGTAGGTGCGCTCGTTGTGCACGATGAAGCCGGTGTCGATCCGCCACGAGCTGGTGCCGTCGTCGACTACGTGTGTGTCTGCGTGCCCACCCAGCCGCGAGTCCGCCTCGTAGAGGGTGACCCGCGCCTGATGGCTCAGCACGTGTGCGGCCGTCAACCCGGCGACCCCGCTGCCGATGACGGCAACCTGTCGCGGCGTACCCGTGCTCACGTGTCGAGCTCGAACAGTGCGATGGGTGGGGTGGTGGGCGCTGCCGAGCCGGCCTCGGGTTCCACGGTGATCCCGACGCCCGTCGCGTTCGCGGTGTCACCCTCCAGCAACAGCTTGTGATCGCCGGCGGTCCTCATGAACCCCGCGGGGTTCATGGTGCCGGCGTCGTCCTGCAGCCACACCTCGTACGCCTTGCCGGGTGGCGGAGCGGCCATGTCGCGGGTGAGCAGCACAGCCTTCCCCTCCTTGATCGAATGGACCACGGTCGCGCTCGAGCCGTCGTCGAACTCGATCTCGTGCTCCCGCGCGTCGGATGCGTCGAGCACCTGCTCGACGGCACTCGGCGGGGAGGTGTTGTCCTGCCACGGCTGGACGATCGCGCCACCGACGACGGCCACGACAGCAGCCGCAGCCGCGACCAGAGCCGCGATCCGGCGACGACGCGGACGCATCGGGAGCACGGTGGCGACGGCCGGGGTGGCCTCGTCGGCTTCGGGCTGCGACGGCGCACCGGTCTCGGGGGGAGCGGACGGATCGTCTTGATGCCGGCCAGCACCGAGCTGCGAAGCGACTCGGGCGGAGTGAGGGCTGCGTCGTCAGCCATCAAGGCCGTCGCCTCGCGGAGGCTGGCCACCTCACGCTGGCAGTCGAGGCATCCCGGAAGGTGCCGCTCGAAGAGCGCGCGCTCGTCGTCGTCGAGGGCATCGACGACGTAGGCACCGGACAGCGTGTGCACTGACTCGTTCACTGTCCCACCCCCATCGTGTCTCTGAGCCGGATCAGTCCGTCTCGTATTCGGGTCTTGGCCGTGCCCAGCGGTAGGTCAAGCATGGTGGCGACCTCCGTGTGCGTGTAGCCCTTGAAATAAGCGAGCTCCAGCGCTTCGCGCTGGACCCCGGTCAGCGAGTCCAACGCCTGCCGGACCCTTCGTGCTTCGATCGAGGCGTGTGCGGCCTCGGCCGTGGTGTCGTGCTCGACGCCCTGGTTTCCCTCGTGGTACGTCGTGTCTCGTCTGGTGCTTGCCTCCGCCGACCGGACCCGGTCGACGGCCTTGCGGTGCACGATCGTCAGGACCCAGGAGACCGCGCTCCCGCGAGCAACGTCGAACCGGCTGGCGGTCCTCCAGATCTCCAGGAAGGCCTCCTGTGCGACCTCCTCGGCCTGGCTCGGGTCGCGGACGACCCGGACGGCCAGCCCGTAGGCACGGGCAGAGGTTGCGTCATACAGCTTCGCGAAGGCGGCTTCGTCCCCGCGACCCGAGAGCTTCAGCAGCTCGGCCAGCTCGCGGGCCGCGGTGGCCTGGGAGACGCCGGCCGAGGCCCCCGGCTCCCCCTGCGGGGAGCCGGACGCCTCAGGGCTGAACCGGTTCATGTGGAAAACTTTCGCAGATTCCGGGCTACGTCACATGCTCGGCATGAGGACGCCGTCGACCACGTAGACCGTGGCGTTCGCGGTCTGCACGTTGCCGCAGATCACGTTGGCCTCGCCGATGTTGAAGGCTTCGCCGGAACCTTCCACGGTGATCTCGTCGCCGGCCAGCGTCTTGTGCGTGCCGGCCACGTCCTCGGGGGACAGCTTGCCCGCGACCACGTGATGTGTCAGCACCTTGGTCAGAGCCGGCTTGTCGGCGAGCAGCGCGTTCAGGTCCTTCTCGGGGATGGCGCCGAAGGCGTCGTTGGCCGGTGCGAACACGGTGAGCTCAGGAGCAGAGTTCAAGGTGTCGACCAGGCCGGCGGCGCTGACCGCGGTGACCAGCGTCTTCAGCACCGGGTTCGCGCTGGCAGCGGTGGCGACCGGGGCGGTGGACATGCCCTGGAAGGAACCGGCACCTGACTTCGGGATGGCCGCGCAACCGGCGCCGAACTCACCGCTCGCGGCAGCGTCTTCGGTCGGCTTGGTCTCCTCCATGGAGGTCGAGCCGGAGGCGTCCTTGGACGACGAGTCGTCGGAACCGCACGCAGCCATTCCCATCGACATGGTCAAGGCCAGGGCCGCGAGGCCAGTGCGCTTGAGAGTGGTGGTGTTCATGGTGGTGCCTTTCGCTTGGATGACTTGTGGCGCTTGCAACAGGCATTCGGTGCCTGCGCCGGGACGGATTGGTGCGGACCCGGAGAAACTTCAGGCGACGGTGACGACGACCTCCTGGATGCCGCTGGACCCGGCGGGGAAGGGGGTCGTCCGCTCCTTGGTCTGGGTGTCGCCGCGGAGGTTGGTCGCGCGTACGGCGATCATGTGGCTGCCCGGCTTCGCGTCCCAGGGGAGGAACCACTGGCGCCAGTACTCCACGCCCGCTCCCGGACCCAGCTCTGCCTGCTGCCAGTCGCCTCCGTCGATTCGGACCTCCACCTTGTCGACCCCGTCGGGCTGTGCCCAGGCGACGCCGCCGATGACGACCTTGCCGGCGTCCACGGTGGAGAGCGGACGGGGTGTGTCCACCCTGCTGGAGAGCTTGATGGGGGCGTCGATGGCCCACTTCCGCTTGGTCCAGTAGGCCTCGTTGGCGTCGTACGTCGTCAGGGTGAGGCGCTTGAGCCACTTGGTGGAGCCCACGAAGCCGTAGAGTCCGGCCGTCACCAGCCGGACCGGGAAGCCGTGCTCACGGGAGAGCGGTTCGCCGTTCATCCCGAAGGCCACCAGGGCGCTGCGACCGTCGAGCGCCACCTTCAGCGGCGTGCTGATGGTGAAGCCGTCGACAGCCGTACTGAGGATCTGGTCGGCCTTGTCCCCGATGCCCGCGCGGTCGAGCACGTCGCTCAGGGGTACGCCGAGCCAGCGGGCCGAACCGACCAGGTTGCCGCCCACCTCGTTGCTGACGCACGTCAACGTGATGTCTCGCTCGACGACGTCCATCCGGGTGAGCTCGTCGAAGGTGAGGCTGACCTTCTGGTTCACGTCGCCGTCAATGGTGAGCCGCCAGGAGTCCACGTCGACCACGGGCACGACCAGGTTCGTGTCGACCCGGTAGAACTGCTCGCGCGAGGTGACGAACGGGCTGATGCCGTCGTACTCCGTCTCCAGCCCGGCCGCCACGGCCGGCAGCGGGCGTGCGGCCCTTGGGAGCACGATGTCGGAGATCTTGTTGCGGGCGCGGACGATCAGCTGCCCGGTGCCGCCGAGGACCAGCGCTGCGCCGGCCACGACACCGGCGCCGATCAGGAAACCACGTCGAGAGGTGTGGTTGTCCTCGCGCAGGGCACGACGCGGAGAACCGCCGCCGCGGAGCAGGTAGGCGAGGACCACCACGCCGACCAGCGCCGTGACCACGGCGGGGAGAGCGTCGATCGGAGCGGCGGCGGGCTGGACGAGGGCGGCACCGCCAGCGGCCGTGACCAGCGCGACGAGCAGGGTCGCGCCGAGGGCGAAGCGCCGGTGCGCGATGATCCCGGCCACGCCGGCGAGTACCAGGGTGCCGGCCAGCACGCTGCCGATCAGCACCGGCTTGTCAGCGCTGCCGAGCTCGCGCACTGCCCAGACCTTCAGGGGTGTCGGGGTCAGGTTGATCACCGCCGTGCCGACCGCCAGGACCGGTGACGAGGCCGGAACGGTCAGGGCCGCGACGACATGCCCAACCGCCGTACCGGCAAGGGCGGCGAGGATGCCTGCCACGAACGGGGCGAGCTTGCGCTGATCAGCCATGCGGAACATTCGTCGCGGAACCGGTTCCGGATGGGTTGTTCCGACCGGCTCGCAGCAAGGCAGGATGGTCCGATGGCCAGCTACACCGTGAACCCCGACGCCGTCGCTCATGCCGAGAAGCTGATCCGCAGCCGGCACTACGTCCTCGACAGTGACTGGGGCGATGCCCAGCCCGGCGCGGATGAGGAGAACTCCTATCTGGAGAAGCACTCCTGGGAGGAGTACGCCGCCTGGCACCTCGGCCTGACGGAGGGCGCCAACGACGAGACCAAGGCACGCCATGGCTTCGTCATCGGCGACTTCAGCCGGGTGCACCGCACAGCGTTGATCGCCTGCGTCTACCGGGCATCCGAGTGGCGGCACAAGGAGATCGAGCTCGCAGCGCACGACCTGCTGCAGCTGCTCGACAAGACCAGCGCGTGACCCTGGTCCGGGTCGCCGGGGTCGAGGACGTCTCGGCTGTGGCCCGGCTCGAGGCCGAGTGCCTCGGTCAGGATGCCTGGAGCGAGGGGCTGGTACGGGAGGGGATCATCGGTGCGCTCCCCACTGTCACCTATCTGGTCGCCGAGTCGGACGAGCTCGTCGTGGGGCATGCGGTCACCTCGGCCGCCGGTGACATCGCCGAGCTCCAGCGGATCGCTGTCGGCGGCGAGTGGCGTCGTACGGGCGTCGCCTCGGCCCTCCTCGCACGCGTCGTCGAGGACGCGGGCCGGACCGAGGCCGACCGGCTGCTGCTCGAAGTGCGGGAGGACAACCATGGGGCGCTGGCGTTCTACGCCAGTGCCGGTTTCGTCGAGATCGGCCGGCGGCCGCGCTACTACGCCGACGGCTCGGCGGCGGTGGTGCTGCGGCTCGGGCTCGGGCCTGGCGGCGGCGCCTGAGGAACTCCCGCTCAGGACCCGGCCAGTGAGGCGAGCTTGCGCACGGCGAGCTCGGCGTAGATCGTCGCTGCATCCGGCAGCACATCGGGGTCGAAGTCCGCGCGGGGACTGTGGTTGGTCGGCGAGGTCTCGGGGTCCATCCCAGGCAGTACTGCGCCGATGCAGATGAAGGCTCCGGGCACGGCGGCGATCACCCGCGAGAAGTCCTCGGACCCCGCGATCGGCGAAGGCAGCTCCGCGTAGCGGTCCTCCCCGAGAACGTCGCGGACGACCTCGGCGCTGAAGTCCACCTCCTCCGGCGTGTTCACGGTCAGCGGGTACTCGCCTGAGTACTCGATCTCCACGCTGACCCCGTGGGCTTGGGCGACGCCACGGAGAGTGTTGTGGATGGACTCCTGCAACAGGTCCGCGCTGGCCTCGGAGAAGCGACGTACGGTCGCCTCGAAGTAGGCGTTGTCGGGGATGATGTTGCGCCGCGTGCCTCCCGCGATCAGGCCGACGGTGATCACGACCGGGTCGAAGATGTCGAAACGGCGGGTGACCATCGTCTGCAGCGAGGTGATCATCTCGGCGGTGGCCGTGATCGGGTCCCGGGTGCGGTGCGGCATCGACCCGTGGCCACCCTCGCCGTGCACGGTGACGTGCAGCGCGTGCGAGGCCGACAGGATCGTGCCCGGCCGGCTCACGAACCTCCCCGCCGGGATCATCGAGGAGAACACGTGCATCCCGTACGCCGCGTCGGCGCGCCGACCGGCCGCGTCGAGCACGCCCTCCTCGATCATCACGCCGGCTCCGTCCCAGCCCTCCTCGCCCGGCTGGAACATGAACACCACGTCGCCCCGGAGGTGGTCGCGGTGCTGGGCGAGCAGGCGAGCACCACCGACGAGGGACGCCGTGTGCAGGTCATGCCCGCAGGCGTGCATCGCGCCGTTGGTCGCGGCGAAGTCGAGCCCTGTCTCCTCATCGAGCGGCAGTGCGTCCATGTCCGCGCGCAGCAGCACCGTCTTCGGGTCGTCCTCGTTGCGCGCTCCTCCGCGGAGCACCGCCGTCACCGAGGTGGTACCGGTCCCGGTTGAGATCTCGAGACCGAGGCCCTCGAGCTCGCTGAGGACGCGCTCCTGGGTGCGTGGCAGGTCGAGTCCGATCTCCGGCTGCTGGTGCAGCTCGCGGCGAAGCCGCGCGAGATCCTCGGACATGCCGCGCGCATCGTCGTGCAGGTCCATGAGTCCTCGCTTCTCCGAGATTCCCGGGTTCTGGGTTGGTGCCGCAGCCGGGGGCGACAACTGGCGCACGCTACCTGTCGACCGGCACGGTTGGAAGACCGACACCGTTGGAAGGAGGCGGGCCGGGCACAATGGCGCGGTGACATCTGTTCCCCTCGTACTCGGCATCGAGACCTCCTGTGACGAGACGGGCGTGGGGATCGTGCGCGGTCACACGTTGCTCGCCGATGCGGTGGCTTCCTCCGTGGAGGAGCACGCGCGGTTCGGGGGCGTCGTACCCGAGGTCGCGTCGCGGGCCCACCTCGAGGCGATGGTGCCGACGATCGAGCGGGCCTGCGAGACCGCTGGGATCTCTCTCAGGGACGTCGACGCCATTGCCGTGACCGCGGGCCCGGGGCTCGCGGGAGCGCTCCTGGTCGGTGTCGCTGCTGCGAAGTCGCTGGCCCTCGGCCTGGAGAAGCCGCTGTACGGCGTGAACCATCTCGCCGCCCACGTGGCCGTCGACCAGCTCGAGCACGGACCGCTGCCTGACCCCTGCCTGGCGCTGCTCGTGTCGGGTGGGCACTCGTCATTGCTCCGGGTGGCCGACGTGACCTCCTCGGTTGAGACGCTCGGGGCCACGATCGACGATGCGGCGGGAGAGGCCTTCGACAAGGTGGCGCGACTGCTCGGCCTGCCGTTCCCGGGAGGCCCGCACATCGACCACGCCGCCGAATCCGGCTCGTCGGTCGCCATCGACTTCCCGCGCGGGCTCACCTCGCGGCGCGACCTCGAGCGGCACCGCTTCGACTTCTCCTTCTCCGGGCTCAAGACCGCGGTCGCCCGTTGGGTGCAGGCGCGGGAGGCCTCGGGCGACCCGGTCCCGGTCGCCGACGTCGCCGCGTCCTTCCAGGAGGCGGTCTGCGACGTACTGACCCGCAAGGCGATCGACGCAGCGGTCGCCGAGGGGATCGAGGACATCCTGATCGGGGGTGGTGTGGCCGCGAACTCCCGGCTGCGCGTGCTCGCCGAGGAGCGCGCGTCGGCGCGAGGCATCCGGGTCCGCGTCCCCCGTCCCGGCCTGTGCACCGACAACGGCGCCATGGTCGCCGCCCTCGGCTCCGAGATGCTGGCCCGCGGCCGCGCCCCCTCCTCCCTCGACCTCCCGGCCGACTCGTCCATGCCGGTGACGCAGGTCCTCGCCTGAAACTCTGGATAGTCCCTGACCTTCTGGCCGCCCAAAACGGACAACCGTGGGCCAGAACGTCAGGGACTATCCAGGGGTGGTGGATAGGTTGACGCCAACCAAGTCCCGCAGGAGCAGGAGGACCGCATGCAGCAGGTCAAGGCCGTCGTTGCCCGCGCGAAGGGGGAGCCGGTCTCCCTCGTGACCATCAACGTGCCCGATCCCGGCCCCGGCGAGGCGGTGGTGAGGATCCAGGCGTGCGGGGTCTGCCACACCGACCTGCACTACCGCGAGGGCGGGATCAACGACGAGTTCCCGTTCCTGCTTGGCCACGAGGCCTCGGGAGTCGTGGAGTCCGTCGGCGCGGGTGTGACTGACGTGGCGCCGGGCGACTTCGTCGTACTCAACTGGCGGGCGGTCTGCGGCGACTGCCGTGCCTGCAACCGGGGCGAGCCCTGGTACTGCTTCGCCACCTTCAACGCCACCCAGAAGATGACGCTCGCCGAAGGGGAGGGTGCCGGCACCGAGCTCTCCCCGGCACTCGGCATCGGAGCGTTCGCGGAGAAGACCCTGGTCGCCGCGGGCCAGTGCACCAAGGTCGACGAGCGCGCCCGGCCGGCGGCGGTTGGGCTGCTGGGGTGTGGCGTGATGGCCGGCCTGGGCGCGGCGTTGAACACCGGCAATGTCGGCCGGGGCATGTCGGTCGCCGTGATCGGCTGTGGCGGGGTCGGTACGGCGGCGATCGCCGGAGCTGCACTCGCGGGCGCGTCCAGGATCATCGCCGTCGACCTCGACGACCGGAAGCTCGACGGCGCGACGCGGATGGGCGCCACCCACACCGTGAACAGCAAGGAGAGCGACCCCGTCGAGGCCATCCAGTCCCTCACCGACGGCTTCGGCGCCGACGTGGTGATCGACGCAGTCGGGCGCCCGGAGACGTGGAAGCAGGCCTTCTACGCGCGCGACCTGGCCGGCACCGTGGTGCTGGTCGGCGTGCCGACACCCGACATGAAGATCCCGGAGATCCCGTTGATCGATGTCTTCGGACGCGGTGGCTCGCTCAAGTCGAGCTGGTACGGCGACTGCCTGCCCAGCCGCGACTTCCCGATGCTCGTGGACCTCTACCTGCAGGGCCGTCTCGACCTCGACGCGTTCGTCTCCGAGGAGATCGGCCTCGAGGACGTTGAGGCGGCGTTCGACAGGATGCAACACGGCGACGTGTTGCGCTCGGTCGTCATCTTGTGACGGGCCTGTGAAGGACCACCGGGTTGGGCGGATCGCCTTCGCGGCGGTCCTGGCCCTCAGCCTGGTGATGCTGTTCTCGCCAGCCTCGGACACGCCGACCGGCTTCGCCGGCAGCGACAAGCTGGTCCACTTCCTGCTTTTCGCCGCACTGGCAGCCACGGGCCTGCTGGCACGGGTTCCGATGCGGCCTCTGGCCGCCGGTCTCGTTGCGTACGCCGGCCTCTCGGAGGTCCTGCAGTCGATCCTGCCCCTGGACCGCCACGGCGACTTCCGGGACGTCATCGCGGACGTGTTCGGGCTGCTGACCGGGCTGGGTGCGGTCGTCGTGCGCCGCAGGAAACGTAGGGTCGGCGCATGAGCTCGGTACGCATCGACCACGCCGTCTCCAGCGGCACCTTCACCCTGGACGGCGAGACCTTCGAGGTCGACAACAACATCTGGGTGATCGGCGACGACGACGAGTGCATCGTCATCGACGCGCCGCACAGTGTCGACGACATCCTGTCCGTCGTAGCGGGACGCCAGGTCAAGGCGATCATCTGCACGCACGCCCACGACGACCACGTGCGCGTCGCACCTGAGCTACGTGAGCGGGTCGGGGCTCCGATCCTGCTGCACCCGGCCGACAAACCAGTCTGGGAGCTCACCCACCCCGACCACCTCTGGGACGTCGACCTCGAGGACGGCCAGACGGTCAAGGTGGCCGGTGCCGTTCTCAAGGTGC
This sequence comes from uncultured Actinomycetota bacterium, assembly GCA_963759525.1. GTDB lineage: Bacteria > Actinomycetota > Actinomycetes > Propionibacteriales > Nocardioidaceae > Marmoricola. The sequence continues at coordinate 48,155 of CAVWZO010000006.1, forward strand.
TGCACACGCCCGGTCACGCACCGGGAGCGATCTGCCTCTACGTGCACGACCTCGGTGCCGTGTTCACCGGCGACACCCTCTTCCAGGGTGGCCCGGGTGCCACCGGCCGCTCGTTCAGCGACGAGGACCAGATCCTGGAGTCGATCGAGACCTCTCTGTTCACGCTGCCGGACGACACCGTCGTACACACGGGTCATGGCGACGACACCACGATCGCAGCCGAGCGTGAACGCCCAGACTGAAATCCACGGTGAGCCTCCCGGTGTTCGGGAGGTGTTCGGGATCGTTCAGTCGAAGTCGAGCTGGTCTGGGCGTGCAGGTCCTTCGCGAAGGACAGCACCTTGGCCGGGGTGATCGCGTACAGGCCGCCTGGGGGTGCGTCCGGCGCACCAGCCTCGACCAGCGCGTCGCCGACGACCTCGAAGCTCCAGGCGGCGCCGTACTTGTCCAGGATGGCCTGCACGAGCCGCCGCAGCACATCGGGGTCCGTCTGCCTGGCCGCCGTGCCCTCGACGATGACGTCGTGGCCCTCGGCCCACGCGTTGCAGCCGGTCGTGAGCGATACCAGCGGTGAGTGCGCCAGGTTGCGGACCTTCTGCTCGTCGTGGCCGGTGACGAAGTACGCCGCGCCGTCCAGCCAGACCCCGATCAGCGGGGCGACGTGCGGACGTCCGTCAGCACGCACCGTGGACAGCCAGTAGAGCTCTGCCTCACGAAGGACCTTCTCGGTGGCCTCCCAGGGGGTGGCGGCGGCGTCCGGGTGGCTGAAGCGACCATCGAATCGGGTTCGGGTCATGGTTTTCTCCTCGCACAGGTTCCGACCAAGCCGGCGGCCGGACTCATCGGTCAGATCGGCTCCACCAGCAGCGCCGTGCCCTTGTCGGCCACGCGCGTCAGCACCAGCGTCGACTCCTCGTCGCCGCGGAGCGTGAGGCGCTTGCGCAGCTCATCCGGTACGACGGACACGCCGCGCTTCTTGATGGTCAGCCGGCCGATGCCGCGCTCGCGCAGTGCCGCCTTGAGCGGTTTCTCCCGGTAGGGCACTTCCTCCAGCACGCGGTAGCCGCGCGCGAACGGGGTCCGGAACGCCTCGCCGGACGCGACGTAGGCGATGTGCTCGTCGAGCAGATGACCGTTGACCCCCGCGGCGACCGCCGTGACCAGCCCGGCACGGATCACCGCACCGTCCGGCTCGTAGAGGAAGCCCGCGACCGGGCCGGTGCCGGCGCCCGGGTCGTCCTCCTCGGTGAGGGTGGCCAGGCCGCCGTCGGCGATGACCGTTGCCCGGCGACGGGTGCTCGCGAGCCGGGCAGACCAGAGCACCGCTTCCTTGACCTCGCGGTGGTCGCTGACCCACTCGGCCTCCACACCTTCCGGCACCAGGTGGTGCGGGATGCCCGGCGCCAGCTTTACGCACGAGTCCCGGGTCAGCAGGGTCTGGACGAAGGGCCAGGGCGGCGTCCACTCGGAGACGTCGAAACTGCGCCCTTTCGCGGAGCGGCGCGCCGGGTCGGCGTACGCCACGTCGAAAGGGGTGCTGTCAACGGTGGTGGCGTCGGCCACGGTGACAGCGCCGCCGAGGTCCAGCGCCTCGAGGTTGGCCTCGGCCACTGCCACCCGGACGGGGTCGAGGTCGACGCCGGCACAGGTGAGCCCGGCGCTGGCGAAGGCAACGAGGTCCCCTCCGATCCCGCAGCCGAGGTCGATCAGCGTCGTCGCGCCCGCAGCGCCGGCCCGGGCGGCGCGGTGGGCGGCGACCCGGAGCCTCGTGGCCTGCTCGAGGCCCTCGGGCGTGAAGTACATCCGCTCCGCGAGGTCGCCGAACTTCTCCACCGCCTTTCGGCGCAGCTGCACCTGGGTCACGGCCGCGGCGACGTGCTCCGCGCTCGCCGTACGCCGCAAGGCCCGCTGGGCCGTCAGCGGGTCATCGCCCGCGTCGGCAGCCGACGCGAGGAGCCGTTGCCCCTCCTCGGTGAGCAGCCAGCGGAAGGCGTCGAGGTCCACGGCAGCCATCCTCGCAGCAGGCCCGCGGGACCCCGGGTCTGGCACTCGTCAGGTCCGAGTGCTAGTTTTTCCATTGGCACTCTCCCGGTGAGTGTGCCAGCGCTTGTGCCGACGTACGACCCCCGCGACGGCGTACTTCAACACAAGCAGCAAACTTCCAACCCAACGACTGTGTGGAAAGTAGAGGTTGATCAGAAGTGTCGGTCAACATCAAGCCCCTCGAGGACCGGATCGTCGTCAAGGCCCTCGAGGCCGAGCAGACCACGGCTTCCGGTCTGGTCATCCCTGACACTGCCAAGGAGAAGCCCCAGGAGGGCGAAGTCCTGAGCATCGGTCCGGGTCGTATCGACGACAACGGCAACCGTGTCCCGCTCGACGTCAACGTCGGCGACAAGGTGATCTACAGCAAGTACGGCGGTACCGAGGTCAAGTACGCCGGCGAGGAGTACCTCATCCTCTCCGCGCGCGACGTCCTCGCCGTCGTTTCCTGATCCAATTTCGAGATGGCCGAGGCACCCCGTCGCTCCGCGCCGGTGTGCCTCGGCCTCCTCAATCTCCTCGCTTTCGGTCCAGAGCTCGCAGGCTCGCCCTGAACCGGCTCGGACTCCATCTTTCCTAGGAGGCAAAGATGCCCAAGATTCTGGAATTTGACGAGGACGCCCGGCGCTCACTCGAGCGTGGCGTCGACAAGCTCGCCAACGCAGTGAAGGTGACGCTCGGCCCGCGCGGCCGGTACGTCGTACTCGACAAGAAGTGGGGTGCCCCCACGATCACCAACGACGGTGTCACTGTGGCGCGCGAGGTCGAGCTGGACGACCCGTTCGAGAACCTCGGCGCCCAGCTCGCCAAGGAGGTCGCGACCAAGACCAACGACGTCGCCGGTGACGGTACGACGACCGCGACCGTGCTCGCCCAGTCGATGGTCCACGAGGGCCTGCGCTTCGTCGCGGCCGGCATCAACCCGATGGGCCTCAAGCGCGGCATGGACCAGGCCACCGAGGCCGTCAACAACGCGCTCGGCGAGGCCGCCCGCGACGTCGACGACCGCAAGGACATGGCTGCTGTCGCAACCGTGTCAAGCCGCGACGAGGTCATCGGCGAGCTGCTCGCCGAGGCGTTCGACAAGGTCGGCAAGGACGGCGTGATCACCGTCGAGGAGTCCAACACCATGGGCACCGAGCTGGAGTTCACCGAGGGCATGCAGTTCGACAAGGGCTACCTCTCGCCGTACTTCATCAGCGACCAGGAGCGGATGGAGGCCGTCCTCGAGGACCCCTACATCCTGCTGCACCAGGGCAAGATCTCCGCGATCGCGGACCTGCTGCCCCTGCTGGAGAAGGTCATCCAGGCCGGCAAGCCGCTGTTCATCCTCGCCGAGGACGTCGAGGGCGAGGCGCTCTCGACCCTCGTGGTCAACAAGATCCGCGGCACCTTCAACGCCGTCGCGGTGAAGGCCCCGGCCTTCGGTGACCGCCGCAAGTCGATGATGCAGGACATCGCCACCCTCACCGGTGGCCAGGTCATCGCCCCCGAGGTCGGTCTCAAGCTCGACCAGGTCGGCCTCGACGTGCTCGGCAGCGCCCGCCGCGTCGTGGTCACCAAGGACAACACCACGATCGTCGAGGGCGGCGGCAAGTCCGACGAGGTCAACGGCCGCGTCAACCAGATCAAGGCCGAGATCGAAGCCAGCGACTCCGACTGGGATCGCGAGAAGCTCCAGGAGCGCCTCGCGAAGCTGGCCGGCGGCGTGTGTGTCGTCAAGGTCGGCGCTGCCACCGAGGTGGAGCTGAAGGAGAAGAAGCACCGCATCGAGGACGCCGTCTCAGCGACGCGCGCCGCGATCGAGGAGGGCATCGTCCCCGGCGGTGGTTCGGCTCTGGTCCACGCGGCCGCAGTGCTCGAGGGTGACCTCGGCCTGACCGGCGACGAGGCGATGGGCGTGCGGATCGTGCGCAAGGCCGTCGACGAGCCGCTGCGCTGGATCGCCGAGAACGGCGGAGTCGAGGGCTACGTCGTGGTCGCCAAGGTTCGCGAGCTCGGCGTCGGCAACGGCTACAACGCTGCGACCTTCGAGTACGGCGACCTGGTCGCCCAGGGCGTGCTCGACCCCGTCAAGGTGACGAAGTCCGCTCTGGTCAACGCCTCGTCGATCGCCGGCATGCTGCTCACCACCGAAACCCTGGTGGTGGACAAGCCCGAGGACGACGAGTCCGACTCGGCCGGCCACGGGCATGGGCACGGTCACGGGCACTGATCGCCTGAAATCTCATCAGTCACTCAGGTCCCAGGTTTCCCACGGGACCGTGTGAAACGCCAGCTCCCCGCGCGAAACTTGGTGCGGGGAGTTGGTGTTTCACTAGGGAAGCTGTGGCTCATGGGGCGCCGGCTCAGGGAACCCGGTGGTCGAGGAGCGAGCGTCAGCGAGCGTCTCGAAACCACCCAACATGCCGTCGTCGGGGCGTGATCGCTTCGCCCACCTGCCCAATCGCGGGTTTCGAGACGCACGGCTCAGTCCCTCTCTTCGTTCGGCTCTGAGTCGTGCTCCTCAACCTCCGCCCTCATCGACGGCTTCGCTCGCTCAGCCGTCGGGGCGTGAGTTTCGAGACGCACGGCTCAGTCCCTCTCTTCGTTCGGCTCTGAGTCGTGCTCCTCAACCTCCGCCCTCATCGACGGCTTCGCTCGCTCAGCCGTCGGGGCGTGAGTTTCGAGACGCACGGCTCAGTCCCTCTCTTCGTTCGGGTCTGAGTCGGCGCTCCTCAACCTCCCGCCCTTTCGACGCATTCGCTTCGCTCATGCGTCGGGGCGTGACGCTCGGCCGTCGGGGCGTGACATCGCTTGGGCGGCCTCCGCTATGAGCTCGCGCATGGCCCGCTCCGCGGTGCCGGCGTCGCCGACCCGGATGGCCCGCGCCACCTGCTCGTGGAGCTCGATCGCATGCGGCTTGGGCCGGGCAGGCATCAGGTGGTGATGGGTACGGCCGGTCAGTACCTCCGCCACGACGCCTGCGAGCGCGCGGTACATCTCGTTGCCGCTCGCCTCCAGCAAGGTGCGGTGGAAGGCGATGTCGGCGACCAGGTAGGCCTCGAGGTCGCCGGCGTGGCCGTGCACGACCATGTCGCTCACCGCCGCCGCGAGGATGCCGCACTGCTCGGAGGTGGCGCGCCCCGCGGCCAGAGCGGCGGCCACCGGCTCGAAGCCGCCACGTAGCTCGCTCAGTGACTGCAGCTGAGCGGCGCGGTCGTCCCCGTCGAGACGCCACCTGATGAGCCGGGGGTCGAAGACGTTCCAGCTGTCGCGGTCCAGCACGGTGACCCCCACGCGACGCCGCGAGGTCACCAATCCCATGGACTCGAGGACCCGCACGACCTCGCGGGCGACGGGCGGCGAGACGGCGTACTCCCGCGCGATCCCCTCCAGGGTCAGTACGGCGTGAGGGGGGAGGTCACCGGCCACGATTCGGCCACCGACGTCGTCGAGGATGCCGCCGTGGAGCTTTCCGGAGACCCGGGTCGTCGACTTGGACACGTGCAGATCCTGCCACCATTCTGAAGAAAGATCAGGTATTTCGAAGCAACATCTTGCATAGATCATATCTTTGGCCCAGACTGTGACGGCAGACACAAGCGAGAAGTCACGTTTTCGAGCCGAGGAGATCCATGCAGGACTCACCACTGATCGTGGCCATGGGGGTCTCCGGATCCGGGAAGTCCACCGTCGGCGCGGCCCTGGCGCAGCGGCTCCGGGTCCCGTTCGCGGACGCCGACGACTTCCACCCGCCGGCCAACATCGCCAAGATGACGGCAGGTCACGCACTCGATGACGACGACCGGGGTCCGTGGCTGACCTCCATCGGCGAGTGGCTCGCCGAGCATGAGGAGGCCGGGGGAGTGATGAGCTGCTCGGCGCTCAAGCGGCGCTACCGCGACCAGCTCCGCAGCCACAACCCCCGCGTCGAGTTCGTGCACCTGCACGGCACCGAGGAGGTCATCGCCGCCCGGCAGGCCAGCCGTCCCGGCCACTTCATGCCTGCGTCGCTGCTGGCCTCGCAGTTCGACACGCTCGAGCCGCTCGACGCCGACGAACGCGGCGTCGTGATCGACGTCGACCAGAGCATCGACGCCATCGTCGACGAGTACACCGCCCAGCACCCGCAAGTCCGATGACAGGAGCCCGCATGTCCTTCGTACCTCTCGCCGACCCGGCGCCGCTCGTCGATCCCGTGGCCGAGGGCTGGCAGCTGGTGGTCGCCGCACTCCTCGCCATCGCGCTGATCGTGCTGCTGATCACCTACTTCAAGCTGCACCCGTTCCTGGCATTGATCGTCGGCGGCCTGACCGTCGGCATCGTGGCGGGTCAGAACGTCAGCGACGTCATCGCCAGCTTCTCCAACGGGTTCGGTATGACGGCCGCAGGAGTCGGTGCGCTGATCGCGCTCGGTGCGATGTTCGCCAAGCTCCTCGCCGACTCAGGTGGTGCCGACCAGATCGTCGACACCATCGTCAGGCGTTCCTCGAAGCAGACCTTGCCCTGGGCGATGGCCGGCGTGGGTGCGCTCATCGGCCTGCCGATGTTCTTCGAGATCGGTCTCGTGCTGTTGATGCCGGTCATCTACCTGGTGGCGCGCCGCGCACAGCTCTCCGTCATCACGATCGGCATCCCGACCCTCGCAGGTCTCTCGGCCATGCACGGACTGGTGCCACCGCACCCCGGCCCGCTCGTCGCGATCAGCTCCCTGAACGCCGACCTCGGCATGACGCTGATGCTCGGCATCCTGGTGGCCATCCCGACGGTCGTCGTCGCCGGTCCTCTCTTCGGCCGGCTCGCCGGTCGCTGGGTCGACGTACCCGCCCCCGACCTGTTCCACGGCCGCGATGACAGGGACGAGGCGGACCGGCCCGCATTCGGGATCACTGTCGCGACCGTGCTGCTGCCGGTGCTGCTCATGATGGCCAAGGCGCTGGTCGACATCATCATCGACGACGCGGAGAACCGGGTTCAGCAGGTCTTCGACGTCATCGGCAACCCGTTCATCGCCCTGCTGATCGCCGTCGTGGTGGCGATGTTCACCTTCGGCAAGGGCTCGGGGATGGACCGTGCCGGGATCACCAAGTCGGTCGAGACCTCGCTGCCGGCCATCGCCGGGATCCTGCTGATCGTGGCCGCCGGCGGCGGTTTCAAGCAGGTGCTGGTGGACACCGGCGTGGGCACGCTGCTCGCCGACTGGGCCAAGGACGCGAACATCTCGGTGCTGGTCCTGGCCTGGGTGGTCGCGGTTCTGATCCGGCTCGCTACAGGCTCCGCGACCGTCGCCACCATCACCGCGTCGGCGCTGATGCTCGGGCTGGTCGAGGGGCTGAGCACGGGCGAGACGTCGCTGGTGGTGCTGGCCATCGGCTCGGGGTCCGTGTTCTTCTCACACGTCAACGACGCGGGCTTCTGGCTGGTCAAGGAGTACTTCGGTCTCTCCGTCGGCCAGACCATCAAGTCGTGGTCGTTGATGGAGACCGTGCTCTCGGTGACCGGGCTGGTCTTCGTGCTGCTGCTCGGCCTGGTGATCTAGTGTCCCGCGTCCGAAATTCCTTGGCGCTTCGCGCCACCATGGCACGCACATCGCTGCGTTGTCGTCACTCGCAGGAGGACCAACTACAGCGTCGCTCCTCCGCCTTGCGCTGCACGCACCCTGCAGACGCCAAGTGGCAAAGGACTTCAGACGCGGGACACTAGCCGGGCTGTCCAGCCGGAGTCGGGAGTCACAGCAGAGGTACGAACCGGTAGCTCCCGTGATTGCTGAGGTCCAGGTCGCTACCCCGGCGTACTCCGAGCGTCATCGTGTTCCTGACCGGCACCACGATCCGGCCGTCGTCGGTGAGCTGGCTGACGAGCTCCTGCGGCAACGTCCGGGCCTCGGCCGAGACGAGGATGCGGTCGTACGGCGCCGACCGCGGATCGCCGAGCACGCCTTCCCTGGCGGGCTGGATCGAGGCCCAGTCGTACGACGTACGCGACAGGTTCTCCGCTCCCCACGCGGCCAGCTCCGGCACCAGCTCCACCCCGAGGACCGACCCGCCGGGACCGGTCAGGTGTGCGAGCAGGGCGGTCGTCCATCCCGACCCGGCACCGACGTCCAGGACCCGGTCTCCGGGGCGAACCTCCAGCAGACGCAGCATCGCCGCGACCGTGCGAGGCTGCGAGTTGGTCTGCCCGTGCCCGATCGTGATCGGGCCGTCGAAGCCCGCCTGCGAGCGAGCGCGGCGGGGCAGGAACCCTTCGCGTGGAACTGCGTCGAAGGCCGCCCGCACCTCGTCCATGGGTCCACTCAACCACTCGGTTCGAGGCGCCAGGTGAGGGTTTGTTGACATGGCCGCAACATTGGCGCAGCGCCGCTGCAACACGCTCACGTCACTGTGGCCACAAGTCATCCGCGTGCGGACCTCTCTGACCGGCCGGTGAACAGGCACGGGAGAGATGGACCGGCGAGAGCGCGGACGCCGAGCTCGTGAGTGGTGCAGGCGGAACGAGGTGAGCGTCGAAACCTGCACCACTCACGACCCGATCGGTGCGCAGGTCCTGCGGGGGAACCGGTCTGGGCCGACAGATAGACTCAGAGACCGAACGCACCACACCGGAAGGCCCCCGGCTCTGATGACCTCAGGTGTCCCCTCAGAAGTACCCACCAAGTTCGCTCCACTAGGCCTGACCTACGACGACGTCCTGCTGCTGCCCGGCGAGACCGATGTCATCCCCAGCGAGGTCGACACCAGCACCCGGCTGACTCGCGGCATCACGCTGCACACACCGCTGATCTCCAGCGCCATGGACACCGTCACCGAGTCGCGGATGGCGATCGCGATGGCCCGTCAGGGCGGCATCGGCATCCTGCACCGCAACCTCTCCATCGAGGACCAGGCCTACCAGGTCGACCTGGTCAAGCGGACCCAGACGGGCATGATCACCAACCCGGTCACGATCGGTCCGGGCGCGACTCTCGAGGAGCTCGACGCGATCTGCGGCCAGTACCGCATCTCCGGGCTCCCGGTCGTCGACTCCGACCTGCGACTGCTCGGCATCATCACCAACCGCGACCTGCGGTTCGTGCCGGTCGCGGAGTGGGCCCACACCAAGGTCGACGAGGTGATGACGCCGACGCCGCTGATCACGGCTCCGGTCGGGATCAGCCGCGAGGAAGCCACGATGCTGCTGCGCCAGCACAAGCGGGAGCGCCTGCCGCTCCTCGACGAGCAGGGGCGGCTCGCGGGGCTGATCACGGTCAAGGACTTCGTGAAGTCCGAGCAGTTCCCCAACGCCTCGAACGACCCCGACGGGCGGCTGCTCGTCGGTGCCGCCGTCGGCTACTTCGGCGACGCCTGGCACCGCGCGACCACGTTGATCGAGGCGGGGGTGGACGTGCTCGTCGTGGACACGGCCCACGGACACGCCCGGTTGCTGCTCGACATGGTCCGACGGCTCAAGAGCGATCCGGCGACCCGGCACGTCGAGATCGTGGGCGGCAACGTCGCCACCCGTGAGGGCGCCCAGGCGCTCATCGACGCTGGGGTCGACGCGGTCAAGGTCGGCGTGGGGCCCGGCTCAATCTGTACGACGCGCGTCGTTGCCGGGGTCGGCGTACCCCAGGTCACCGCTGTCTACGAGGCCTCGCTCGCCTGCGGCCCGGCCGACGTACCCCTCATCGCCGACGGCGGCCTGCAGTACTCCGGCGACATCGCGAAGGCCCTCGTCGCCGGCGCGGAGTCGGTGATGTTCGGCTCGCTGCTGGCCGGGTGCGAGGAGAGCCCGGGGGACCTGGTCTTCCTCAACGGCAAGCAGTACAAGTCCTACCGGGGCATGGGGTCGTTGGGCGCCATGTCCAGCCGTGGCAAGAAGTCCTACTCAAAGGACCGCTACTTCCAGGCCGACGTCACGAGCGACGACAAGATCGTGCCCGAGGGCATCGAGGGTCAGGTGGCCTACCGTGGCCCGCTCTCCGCCGTCTCGCACCAGCTGCTCGGTGGCCTGCACCAGTCGATGTTCTACGTCGGGGCACATACGATCCCGGAGCTTCGCGCGAAGGGCCGCTTCATGCGGATCACCTCGGCGGGTCTCAAGGAGAGCCACCCGCACGACGTCCAGATCACCACCGAGGCGCCCAACTACTCCTGGCGATGATCCGGTTGAGTCACAGAGGGCTTGACCACGTAGGTGGTCGAGCAGCGAGCGAAGCCTTGCGTCGAGCAGCGAGCGCAAGCGAGCGATCAGGCGAGACGAGCGGTCAGTCGAGACCACGCATCCGCGAGCTGGAGGACTCAGACTGGCCGCAGGTCCACGACCTCGTGGTCGAGGTCGCGACGGCCGGGGAGACCTACGCGCTGGACGTTCCGGGATCCGTGGAGGAGACGCGGGACTTCTGGGAGGGACAGCACCTCATCGTCGCCGTCGACGGCGACGCAGCAGGTGGCAGGTTGCTGGGCAGCGCGAAGATGGGGCCCAACCGCCCCGCGCAGGGCGCCCACGTCGGCACCGCGTCGTTCATGGTCGGCTCGGCCGCGCGGGGTCGCGGGATCGGCCGGGCGATGGGTGAGTACGCCGTGGAGTGGCACCGCGCCAACGGCTTCGCGGGGATCCAGTTCAACGCCGTCGTGTCCACCAACACCGGTGCGATCCGGCTGTGGGAGTCGCTCGGCTTCGAGACGATCGGCGTCGTGCCTGACGCGTTCCGGCTCCCCGGGAGTGAGGGCGTCCCGTCGTACGCCGACCTGCTCGTCATGTACCTGAGGCTGGACCCGGCATGAACATCGCCGAGATCCGGCGCTACCCGGTCAAGTCGATGGGCGGCGAGTCCCTCCCTTACGTCGACCTGGACGCGCGAGGCCTCGTGGGCGACCGCTGGTTCTCCGTGGTCGACCAGGACGGCAAGCTCGGGTCGGGCAAGAACTCCAGCACGTTCCGTCGCTTCGACGAGATCTTCGACTACAGCGCCTCGATGGTCGACGACGAGGTGCGGGTCGTGGGGCCTGCTGGCTCGTGGCGGGTGGGTGACAGCGAGCTCGATCGAACGCTGCGCGAACACCTGGGCGCCGAGGTGCACGTGGAGCGTGCGACCGGTACGCCGTTCTACGACGCCGGCCAGGTCTCGCTCGTGGGCACGGCCTCCCTCGAGTGGTGTCGCGAGCACCTCGACGTGGACGGCGACCGTCGACGGATCCGACCCAACCTGGTGGTGAGCACCACCGAGCCGTTCGCGGAGGAAGGCTGGGCCGGCGCCACGATCCGGATCGGCAGCGTCGTACTCACGATGGACCGGCGCATCGAGCGGTGCCGCATGGTCGACATCGCCCAGGAAGGGCTGGCCGAGCAGCGCGGCTGGCTGAAGGCCCTGGGCCGCGAGCGGGACCTTTCCTTGGGGATGTACGCCGAGATCCGCACCCCCGGACGCATCGATCTCGGTGACGCGGTGAACGTTGAGCACCCGTCGGGGTCGGAGACTCAGTAGAAGCGTCGGATGGTTTGGCTCCCTGGCTGCCCCACGCGCACCAGCTTCCCGTTCGAAACACCGGCTTCCCGTCCCTTGCAAAGCACGGGAAGCTGGCCCTTCCCATCGACCAGCCCACGGGACCGTGGGAAACCGCGGGCACCGATAGGGTTGCCCGGTGACTGAGATCGAGATCGGGCGCGCCAAGCGCGGGCGCCGGGCCTACGCCTTCGACGACATCGCGATCGTGCCGAGCAGGCGGACGCGTGATCCCGAGGAGGTGTCCACCGCTTGGCAGATCGACGCCTACAGGTTCGAGCTGCCGATCCTGGCCGCCCCGATGGACTCGGTGATGTCGCCGGCCACGGCGATCGCGTTCGGTGAGTTCGGTGGGCTCGGCGTACTCAACCTCGAGGGCCTCTGGACGCGGTACGACGACCCGACCGACCTGCTCGAGGAGGTGGCCGGGCTGACCGGCCCGGACGCGGTACGCCGGATGCAGGAGATCTACACCGAGCCGATCCGGGCCGAGCTGATCACCGAGCGGATCCGCCAGGTGCGCAACGCCGGGGTGACAGTTGCCGGCAGCCTGAGCCCGCAGCGAACCAAGGAGTTCGCCAAGACGGTGGTCGACGCGGGCGTCGACATGTTCGTCATCCGTGGCACGACGGTCAGCGCCGAGCACGTGAGCGCGCAGTCAGAACCGCTGAACCTGAAGGAGTTCATCTACGAGCTCGACGTTCCCGTGATCGTTGGCGGGTGCGCGACCTACCAGGCCGCGCTGCACCTGATGCGGACCGGCGCGGCCGGCGTCCTGGTCGGGTTCGGCGGGGGAGCGGCGCACACCACGCGCACCGTGCTCGGGGTCGCCGTACCCATGGCCAGCGCAGTCGCCGACGTCGCGGCGGCGCGCCGTGACTACATGGACGAGTCGGGTGGCCGCTACGTGCACGTCATCGCCGACGGCTCCATCGGACGCAGCGGTGACATCGCCAAGGCGGTGGCCTGCGGAGCCGACGCGGTGATGATCGGCTCGCCGCTGGCCCGCGCCACCGACGCTCCCGGCAGGGGCTTCCACTGGGGTGCCGAGGCGCACCACGCGGACCTCCCCCGCGGCGAACGGGTGGAGTTCGGCACGGTCGGCACCCTCAAGGAGATCCTGTTCGGGCCCTCCCGCGTGGCCGACGGAACCATGAACCTGATCGGTGCCCTGCGTCGTGCGATGGCCACGACCGGCTACACCGAGCTGAAGGAGTTCCAGCGCATCGAGGTGGTCGTCCAATAACTCTTGGCGCCAAGGCGTTCGGTACGCCGAATGTTTGCGCGGCCCCAGTCGGGGCATTTTGGCCAGATCTGCACACCCCGTCCAGAAACGAGGCGTACATGTCAGACCTCACCGCCGAGCGACTCGGCCCGGCACCGGTAGGCCCGGAGAGCGAGCTCAAGCGCTCGATCACCGGCAGGCTCCTGTTCTTCTACGTCCTGGGAGACGTCCTCGGCTCCGGCATCTACGTCCTCATCGGCCTGGTCGCCGGGGCCATCGGCGGTGCTTTCTGGATGGCCTTCGCGGTCGGCGTGACCCTCGCCACCATCACCGGACTGGCCTATGCCGAGCTGGTCACCAAGTACCCGCAGGCCGCTGGCGCTGCCCTCTACGTGAACAAGGCCTTCCGCAACAAGGCGCTGACGTTCCTGGTCACGGTGACGTTCCTGTCCGCGAGCTTCGCTGCCGCCGGCTCGCTGGCCACAGGGTTCTCGGCGTACTTCGCCAAGGTGTGGGACCTGCCCCCCGGACTCCTGATCAGCCTGGTGTTCATCCTGATGCTCGCAGCGGTCAACTACATCGGCATCACCGAGTCGGTGGTGGCCAACATGATCATGACGTTCGTCGAGATCGCCGGTCTGATCATCATCATGATCATCGGGGTGTGGTACGTCGCCGAGGGCAATGCGAACTTCGGCAGCCTCCTCGACTACGAGGCCGAGGGCAACCCGATCTTCGCGCTCGTCGCCGGCGTGGCCCTGGCGTTCTTCGCGATGACCGGCTTCGAGAACGCGGCCAACGTCGCCGAGGAGACGATCAACCCGTCCAAGACCTTCCCTCGCGCGCTGGTGGGCGGCATGATCGCCGCCGGAGTGATCTACGTGCTGGTGGCCGTCTCGGCGGCGCTGACGGTCCCGACCAAGACGCTCGCGGAGGCCGACGCGGCCCTCCTGGAAGTGGTCGAGCAGGGGATCCTGCCGGTGCCGGTGGGCATCATGGCCACGTTGTTCGCCGTGATCGCGATGGTCGCCATCACCAACACCACGTTGGTCGCCGTGGTGACGCAGTCGCGGATCCTCTACGGGATGGCCCGCGAGGACGTCGTTCCCGGGGTGTTCAGCAAGATCCACGCCTCGCGCCGCAGCCCGTGGGTCGCGCTGATCTTCTCGGCGATAGTGGTCGTCGGACTGCTGCTCGTCGGGGCCGGGCTGAACAAGGCGGGCGTCGGCATCGACGTGGTGGCCCGGCTCTCCCTCGTCACGGTCGTGCTCACGCTGGCCATCTACGTGATGGTGATCCTGGCGTGCCTGAAGCTGGGCGACCAGGACAACCACGAGGACTCTTTCCGCGCGTCACGACCACTGCTGTACACCGGCATCGTGGGCAACCTCGCGCTACTCATCTACGTCGTGGAGGACGATCCCTTCTCGCTCGTGTGGTGCGCCGGCCTGCTCGCGGTGGGTGGCGTCCTCTACCTGGCCGAGTACCTGTACGGGAAACCCGAGGCTGACCGCGTCAGCAAGTTGGAGGAGAGCTGAGATGCACGTCGTCATTGCGACAGACGGTTCGAAGCAGTCGCTGGCTGCGGCCCGCCACCTGATGTCGTTCGCCGACCCGGGCAAGATCACCGACATCACGGTGGTCGGGGTGGTGAGCCCCTACGCCTCCGTCCCCTTCGCCGACGAGATCAGCCCGGACGCCGCGACACGCGGCGATCGGCCGTTCCGCGAGGCGGCCGAGTCGGCCATGGCCACCATTGCCGCCGAGTTCGCGGGCTGGGGCCCAGAGGTCCACGAGAGGCTGCACAGCGGCTCACCCGCGAACGAGATCGTGAAGGCGGCCAACGAGCTGCATGCCGGACTCGTCGTCGTGGCGAGCGGAAGCCGTGGCCTCAGCGACACGGTCCTCCTCGGCAGCACCGCGCAGCGCGTGCAGCACTCCGCGCCCTGTCCGGTGCTCGTCGTGCGGCCGGCGCCGCGGAAGTCGGGCGCTCGCCGCTCGCGCTCCTGAGCGCCGGGACGACCCCCGGCGACTGACACACTGTCCGGCATGACGCTGACGGCTGACCTCGGTCCCGGCTCGCGCGCCAAGGCGCTCGACGCGATGGAGACCGGGGGGCTCGACGTACTCGTCGTGGGAGCCGGCATCGTCGGCGCCGGTACGGCCCTGGACGCTGTCTCCCGCGGCCTCTCCACCGCCCTGGTGGAGCAGCGCGACTTCGCCAGCGGCACCTCCTCGCGTTCCTCCAAGCTCGTCCACGGCGGCCTGCGCTACCTGGAGATGCTCGACTTCGCGCTGGTCAAGGAAGCACTGGAGGAGCGCGGGTTACTGCTCTCCCGGATCGCGCCGCATCTCGTACGGCCGGTGCCGTTCCTCTACCCGCTGCAGCACACCTGGGAGCGGCCGTACGTTGGCGCCGGGCTGTTGCTGTACGACGGACTGGCCCAGATCGGGGCACGCGTCGGCAAGTACGACATGGGGGTGCCCCGACACAAGCACCTCTTCCGCAAGCAGCTCGCCCGGATCGCACCTGACCTGCGCACCGACGAGCTGACCGGCGCCATCCGCTACTTCGACTGCATGGTCGACGATGCCCGGCTGGTGATGAACGTCGCCCGCACTGCTGCGGCGTACGGCGCCCACGTCGCGTCGCGGACGAAGGTCACCGGCTTCCTGCGCGAGGGCGACCGCGTGGTCGGAGTCCACGTCGTGGACCTGGAGAACGACCGGGGGATCGACGTACGCGCGCGGGTCGTCATCAACGCCAGCGGGGTGTGGACCAATAAGATCCAGAAGGAGCTGCTGGGCGGCCGTGGCGCGCTCGATGTCGAGGCCAGCAAGGGCATCCACCTTGTTGTGCCGCGCGACCGCATCCGCAGCAAGGCCGGTTTCATCACGAAGACCAAGACGTCGGTGCTGTTCGTGATCCCGTGGGGTCGGCACTGGATCATCGGAACGACGGACACCCCGTGGGACCTCGACCTCGCTCACCCGGCTGCGTCGCGGGCCGACATCGACTACGTGCTGAGGAACGTGAACAAGATCCTGCGCACGCCGCTTGACCACGCTGACGTCCAGGGCGTGTACGCCGGGCTGCGGCCGCTGCTCAAGGGAGCCACCGAGCCGACCTCGAAGATCTCCCGCGAGCACACGGTTGCCACGCCGGTCCGGGGACTGGTGATGATCGCCGGCGGCAAGCTGACCACGTATCGCGTGATGGCCCGCGACGCCGTCGATGCGGCCGCGCAGTCCCTCGACGGGACGGTGCACGAGAGTGTCACCGAGCGGATACCGCTGCTCGGTGCCAGCGGGTTCGAGGCGCGCACCAACCAGCGGGTCGCGCTCGCCCGATCGAGCGGGCTCGACATCGCCACGATCGACCATCTGCTCGGCCGGTTCGGCGGGCTCATCGACGAGGTGCTCGGGCTGATCGCCCAGCGCCCGGAGCTTGGTCAACCGATGACCGGGTCGGAGGGGTATCTCGCCGCCGAGGTGGTCTACGCGGTCACCCACGAGGGTGCCCGTCACCTCGACGACGTACTCGCCCGGCGTACGCGCACCTCTGTCGAGTCCTTCGACCGCGGTACGAAGTCGGCGCGGCCCGCCGCCGAGCTGATGGCCCGCGAGCTCGGCTGGGACGCCGTGCGACTCGAGGACGAGGTCGACCACTACCTGCGTCGCGTCGAGGCCGAGCGGCAGAGCCAGGAGAAGCTCACCGACCAGGAAGCCGACGAAGCAAGAGTCAGCGCGCCAGAGGGTCCATGGGCATCCTGAAGGGAGCGCAGCGACCGGAAGGATGGAAGCCGAGACGGCACAAACGCACCCAGGAGAGCGAAGCGGAGGAGGGGGCGTTTGTGCCGTCTCGGCGAGCCACAGGGGACCGCAAGGCGCACTGCGCCTGTAGGGGAGCCAGCCGACCGAAGGTCGGCAAACCACCGCAAGGCGTACTGCGCCTCCAGGGGAGCCAGCCGACGAAGGTCGGCGACCCACAACGGACCACGACGGCCCGCACGGCGCACTGCCTCATCGACGCAGTGCCGGACCCGTCGTACGACCCACCACCAGCCGAGAGGGCAGGACCACCTGGCGCTCCCTGGCGTCGGGGTCGAGCAGCAGTTGGGCAGCCAGGCGGCCCTTCTCCTCGATGGGCTGGCCGATCGTGGTCAGCTCGGCCGCGAGAGCAGCCTCGATGCCGTCGAAGCCCGCGACCGAGACGTCGCGCGGGGCCTCGAGTCCCGCGCTGGTGAGCTCGTCGACGACGGCGAGGGCCATCAGGTCACTGACCGCGACGACGGCGGTCGCGGAGGGGCGCTCGCGCAGGGTCAGCCGGGTGCTGGCCACCGCGCAGTCGACGCTGTTGGTCCCTGCGGACACGTAGGACACCTGGGCGTCGCCCAGACCCTCGGCGAGCCCGCGGAGGCGCTCGGCGGAGTCCACCCAGCCGACCTGCCGGTAGCGGTTCACCAGGTCGTCCACACCGGTCCGGCCCACCCACTCGCCGGCCGGGTCTGCGTCCTCGAGGTCCACGACGACGACGACGTCGCGGTGGCCGAGCTCGGCGAGGTGGGAGCCAAGAGCGCGACCCGCGGCCGGCTCGTCGATCGTGACGAAGTCGCCGCCCTCGTCGGAGGCCACGGTGAGAACCACGGGGATGCCACGGCGCCTGGCCGCGATCACGCCCGGATGGGTGTCGCCCGCGCAGATCGCGAGGAACCCGTCGACCACGGCGTAGGCCACCCCCGGCGGGTCTGCCGGGCTGTCGTTGGGGATCGGCAACAGGTTGATGCTGATGCACTTCTCCTCGAGCACGTCGGCGACGGCGCCGAGAAGGGTCACGGCGTACGGGTCCCGGAAGGCGTAGGAGAGCTGTTCGGAGTAGACGATGCCGACCGCGTCGGCACGGCCGTGCCGAAGAGCCCGGCCGGCCGCGCTCGGGCCGTGGTACCCGAGCGCGGCACCGGTGGTGAGGATGCGCTCGCGCACGTCCGTCGACAGCTTCTCGGGCCGGTTGTAGGCGTTCGACACGGACGCGACAGAGACGCCGACGGCCGCAGCAACTTCCTTCATCGTGACGCCCGGCACGGGACCCATCCTAGGTACGTGCCCCTGTCGGCTGGCGCCACGTGGGCCGGCCGGCCGTGGCCCGGCTGATGACCAGCCGCCAGCGCAGCGGCTTCGCGACCGGCAGCCGGAGCCTGCGGCGCGGGGGCCGGTCGGGGACGACTGGGGCGTCCGGCAGGGCGGAGCGGGCTTCGGATCGAGCTGGGAACAGCGGATACAACATGGCGACCTCCTTGGCCTCGTTAATCGATACACCAACCCTGACAGGTAAATCGATTAACAACAAGGCGCGCGAGAAAAGTCTTCTGGCGGCTTCGGGCTGGCTGGCAGGGTGAGAGCCGTGACGTCCTACATCTCGCACACAGCGATCGACTGCCGCAACGCCTACGAGCTATCCCAGTGGTGGAAGGAGGTGTTGGAGTACGTCGACTCCCCGGAAGACCCGAACCAGCCAGGGCAGGACGAGTGCTGGATCCAGCGTCCCGACGGCGGTCATCCACTGATCTTCCTCGAGGTCCCCGAGGACAAAGAGGTGAAGAACCGGGTTCACCTCGACCTGCGCCCGAGCGCCGGTACCCGTGACGAGGAGCTCGCCCGGCTCCTCCGTCTCGGCGCTACGCAGCTGCAGGACGTGCGCGCCGACGACGGCACCGGGTGGGTAGTCCTGGCCGATCCCGAGGGCAACGAGTTCTGCATCATGCGCAGCGAGGAAGAGCGCGAGGCGAGCGGCATCCCCTGAGGAAGCCGAAAGACCGCCGAGACGGCGCATCTGAAATTTCAGATGCGCCGTCTCGGCGTCGTTTGGGCTTTCAGACGAGCCGTCTCGGGGTCCTGCGGCGCGCCGCTCGCCAGCCGGCGTACGGCGTGAGGAGCGCCGCCGCGAGGATGCCTCCTGACAACGCGAGCAGCACCACCAGCCAGGGCGTCTTCAGGTCGCGGTTGAGGACGTCGTTGATCTCGCCGACGGCGAAGGCAGTCCCAATGATGAGCAGGGGCGCCGAGGTCAGCAAGAAGACGATGCCCAGCTGCCAGTTAGGGAGGTCGAAGGCCCGGGCGGCACCGGCGCCTGCGCCGGAGATGACGAACAGTCCGACGATGGCGACCGAGGCACTGCGATTGAACTCGAGCTCGGTCGTCATCCCGATCGCGACGAGACGCATCAGCGCGCGAGCGATCACCCCGAGGACCAATCCGACCACGGCGCCGAAGAGCACCGCGCGAACCACCCGCAACATCGCCCTAGCATCCTCCGGCCAGGTCCTTGGGCACAGCGCCCTCGAACAGCGATCTAGAACAGCGCCGACGATCCTGTCGTACGCACCTCGTAGACTGGGGTCAACCCCCCGTGCGCACTGGCTGGGGGCCCTCGTGCGTGCCCGCACCCTCCAGCTTTCCGGGGTCGGCACCTCGATCCGGACCTCCGAGGAGTCATCTGTGTCGCTCGCCGCCCTGGCCGATCTCGTCCTGCGCGAGCCTGCGCTCGCGAAGTCGATGAAGGAGGCGAGGTCGGGCCTGGCCACGCTCGATCTCACCGGTCCCGCCGCCTTGCGACCGTTCGTGGTCAAGGGGCTCGTCGACGCCGGCCGCACGGTGCTGGTCGTGGCCGCGACCGTGCGTGAGGCCGAGGACCTCACCGAGGAGCTCCAGGACCTGCTCGACCCGGCGTCGGTCGCCCTCTACCCGGCCTGGGAGACGCTCCCGCACGAACGGCTCAGCCCGCGCAGCGACACCGTCGGTCGACGGCTCGCGGTGCTGCGCAGGATCAAGCACCCCGGCACCGACGAGAAGAACGGCCCGCTCAAGGTCGTCGTGGCACCGGTGCGCTCGGTGCTGCAGCCCCAGGTCAAGGGCCTGGCCGACCTCGAGCCGGTCGAGCTGGCGCCGGGGCAGGAGATCGAGCTCGAGGACGTCGTACGACGCCTCGCGGGCGCGGCATACTCCCGGGTCGACCTGGTCGAGAAGCGCGGCGAGTTCGCCGTCCGCGGTGGCATCGTCGATGTCTTCCCGCCGACGGAGGAACATCCCGTCCGGGTGGAGTTCTTCGGCGACGAGATCGACGAGATCCGCGCCTTCGCCGTCGCCGACCAACGCAGCCTGGAACCGGTCGAGCGACTGTGGGCGCCGCCGTGCCGAGAGCTCCTGCTCACTGACGACGTACGCCGTCGCGCCGCCGAGCTCGGAGCGTCGCACCCGCAGCTCTCCGAGCTCACCGACAAGCTCGCGCAAGGCATCGCAGTCGAGGGCATGGAGTCGCTCTCTCCGGCGCTCGTCGACGAGATGGAGATGCTGGTCGAGCTGCTCCCGCCGGACAGCAACGTGCTCGTCCTCGACCCCGAGCGGGTCCGCACTCGCGCACACGACCTGGTCGCCACCAGCGAGGAGTTCCTGGGTGCGAGCTGGGCGGCAGCCGCATCAGGGGGCACCGCACCGATCGACCTTGGCGCGGCGTCGTTGAGGGGCATCGGCGAGGTTCGCAGACAGGTCCTCGAGCAGGGCCACGGGTGGTGGGGGATCAGCCCCTTCGGACTGGACATCGACGACGATGCCCGGGCGGTCGCGGCCCAGCCAGCAGAGAGCTACCGCGGCGACATCGAGGCCGTCATCACCGACATCCGCGCTCACCTGGCTGGCGGCAAGTCGGTCGTGACTATCCACCAGGGCCACGGCCCGGCACAGCGGATGGTCGAGGTGCTCGGCGAGCACGACGTACCGGCACGGCTTGTCGAGCGCATCACCGACGCTGACGAGGGCCTCGTCCTCGTGGCACAGGGCTGTCTCGCCCACGGCTTGGTCATCGACGACCCCGGCCTGGTCGTCATCACGGGGGAGGACATCGCCGGGCAGAAGGCGACCACGCGCGACATGCGCAAGATGCCGGCGCGACGCAAGAAGCAGATCGACCCGCTCGAGCTCAAGGCCGGCGACTTCGTGGTCCACGAGCAGCACGGCGTCGGACGGTTCGTGGAGATGAGACAGCGCGAGGTGCATGGCGCGATCCGCGAGTACCTCGTGCTGGAGTACGGCCCCTCCAAGCGTGGCAACCACCCGCCCGACCGGCTCTTTGTCCCGGCGGACGCGCTGGACCAGGTGACCCGCTACGTCGGCGGCGAGCAGCCCAGCCTCGACCGGCTCGGTGGCGGCGACTGGGCGAAGCGCAAGGGCCGGGCGCGCAAGGCGGTGCGACAGATCGCGGCCGAGCTGATCAAGCTGTACGCGGCCCGGCAGGCCACCAAGGGCCACTCCTTCGGCCCGGACACCCCGTGGCAGGTCGAGCTCGAGGACGCCTTCCCGTTCCACGAGACCCCCGACCAGCTGAGCACGGTCGACGAGGTCAAGGCCGACATGCGTCGCGTCGTACCCATGGATCGCCTGGTCTGCGGCGACGTCGGCTACGGCAAGACCGAGATCGCCGTGCGTGCGGCGTTCAAGGCGATCCAGGACGGCAAGCAGGTCGCTGTGCTGGTGCCGACCACCCTCCTCGTGACCCAGCACTACGCCACCTTCGCGGAGCGGATGAGCGGCTTCCCGGTGACCCTGAAAGCCTTGAGCCGCTTCCAGACCGACAAGGAGGCCCGCGAGGTCATCGAGGGACTCAAGGACGGGAGCGTCGACATCGTGATCGGGACGCACCGCCTGCTGAACCCCGACATCAGGGTCAAGGACCTCGGCCTGATCGTGGTCGATGAGGAACAGCGCTTCGGAGTGGAGCACAAGGAGCAGATGAAGCGGCTGCGCACCAGCGTCGACGTGCTCTCGATGTCCGCGACCCCGATCCCGCGCACCCTGGAGATGGCGATCACCGGCATCCGGGAGATGTCCACGATCGCGACACCGCCCGAGGAGCGGCACCCCGTGCTCACCTACGTCGGCGCCTACGAGGACCGGCAGGTCACCGCCGCGTTGCGCCGAGAGCTGCTGCGTGATGGCCAGGTGTTCTACATCCACAACCGGGTGCAGTCGATCGAGAAGGCGGCGGCCAGGATCAGGCAGCTCGTGCCGGAGGCACGCGTCGCGACCGCGCACGGCCAGATGGGGGAGCACCAGCTCGAGCAGGTGATGCTGGACTTCTGGGAGAAGCGCTTCGACGTACTCGTGTGTACGACGATCGTGGAGTCCGGCCTCGACGTCTCCAACGCCAACACGATGATCATCGAGCGGGCCGACACGCTCGGCCTCTCCCAGCTGCACCAGCTGCGTGGGCGGGTGGGGCGCAGCCGCGAGCGCGCCTACGCCTACTTCCTGTACCCGCAGGACAAGCCGCTCACCGAGACCGCGCACGAACGCCTCGCCACGCTGGCCCAGCACTCCGACCTCGGCGGCGGCATGGCGATCGCGATGAAAGACCTCGAGATCCGCGGCGCCGGCAACCTGCTCGGCGGTGAGCAGTCCGGTCACATCGCCGACGTCGGCTTCGACCTCTACGTCCGCCTGGTCGGTGAGGCCGTGGCCGAGTTCCGCCAGGACGGGTCCGGTGTCGAGCAACAGGTCGAGGTCAAGATCGAGCTGCCGATCGACGCACACCTGCCGCACGACTACATCCAGAGCGAGCGGCTCCGGCTGGAGATGTACAAGCGGATGGCCGAGGTGCGTTCGGACGAGGACGTCCGGCTGCTGCGCGAGGAGCTGCTCGACCGCTACGGCACCCCACCCGACCCGGTCACGCGGCTGTTGTCGGTCGCCAGCTTCCGTGCCAGGGCGCGCGACGCCGGGATCTCCGAGGTGACGGCCCAGGGGAAGTACATCCGCTTCCACCCGGTCGAGCTGCCGGAGTCGCGCGTCGTACGCCTGAACCGGCTGCACCCGAAAAGCCTGTACAAGGCTCCCGTGCGTACGATGCTGGTGCCGCGTCCACAGCCTGCCGGCTTCGGTGCCCAGGCCCCACGAGACGAAGAGCTGCTGGACTGGGCGCGACAGGTGATCGACGGCGTGGTTGAGCCCGGTGTTGAACGAGCTAAGGAGACCGGATCGTGAAGTCCAGTGAACGGGCCTCAGCCAGGGCACGGTTCGCCGCAGTGCCGACTGCCGTGGCGCTGCTCCTGCTCACCGCTTGCGGAGACATCACTCCGGGCACGGCATCCGTGGTCAACGGCACCCGGATCACCAACGACGAGGTCCAGGAGCTCACCAGCGCCCAGTGTGTCCTGCGCAAGCAGCTCACGAAGTCCGGACAGGCTCCTGCTGCCTCTGCCTCGCGCGTCAGGCAGGAGTCCCTCGGGCTGTTGATGGACACCGCGCTGAGCAAGCAGTTCGGCGAGAGTGAGGGGATCGAGGCCGACAAGGCGCTGGCGCGGGCTCTGTTCGGCCAGGTGGCGCCCTTCTTCGAGCCCCTCCCCGAGAAGGACCGCGCCGTGTTCAACAACGTCTTCGGCGACTGGGCCGAGGGCCGGGCCGTCCTGGTACAGGCCGGCGGTGAGGAGACCGGTCAGCAGCCGAGCCCCGAGAACCTCGAGCAGATGATGAACGCCGGCCTCGTGGCCCGGGAGAAGTGGGCGAAGAAGGCCGACATCAAGACCGATCCCAGCTTTGCGCCGGGCAAGGACGGTCTCCCGGGCGGCGAGAGCAGCAGCTCGGTCTCGCGCGCCAGCTCCGACTTCGCGAAGAAGGCCGGGGCCACCGAGCAGGACCCGAAGTGGATCAGCGGGCTGTCGCCCAGCCAGAGGTGTGGCTGACCCCGTGGCGGACTCCTCGTGCCCCACACGCGAAGTTCGCGGCATGATTCGCGCCCCCAGCACGCACCTCGCTGCGTTGGCAACGCTCGACAGACGTCCAGTCTGCCTTCGCGCCGCCGCCTTGCGATGCACGCACTGGGAGCACGACTCATCTTGCGAACTTCGCGCGAGGGACACTCGATGATCGCCGTGCCGTCGCAGGAGTCGGCGCTGCTCGAGCTCGTCGAGATCATGGCCCGGCTGCGCGCGGAGTGCGGCTGGAAGGCAGCCCAGACACATCGCACACTCGCCAAGCACCTCCTCGAGGAGTCCTACGAGGCGGTCGAGGCCATCGAGACGCTGGACGACTCAGGCAGCTTCGAGCACCTTCGCGAGGAGCTCGGGGACGTTCTGCTGCAGGTGTACCTCCACGCAGCCATCGCCGCCCAGGCGGGCGAGTTCGACATCGAGGACGTCGCCCGTGGGTTGCGCGAGAAGATGCTGCGGCGCAACCCGCACGTCTTCGGCGACGTCGAGGAGACCGACCCGGTGCGGATCAACGAGACCTGGGAGGCGGTGAAGGCGGCCGAGAAGAAGCGGGAACACGTGCTCGACGGGATCCCGCTCGCGCTGCCCGCCCTGAGCCGCGCCGCGAAGGTGCTGGACCGGCTGGAACGCGCCGGCAGCCAGCTGGCTCCGTCCGACCCCGATGGCTCCAGCGATCTGGGTGACCGGCTGCTGGCGCTCGTGGCCGAGGCCAGGAGCACCGGTGTCGACCCCGAGCAGGCGCTGCGCGACGCCGTACGACGGGCCAGCGCGTGACTCGTCGCCCTCGGACACGCCATGGGCGCCGGTCGGCCACGCTGCTCGTCGCTGCCGTACTCGCGCTGACAACTGGGTGCGAGCTCGGCGAGGACGACGAGATGGTGCCGCCAACACGCACGATCACCGCGTCTCCGTCGCCGGACACAACCGTGGCACCAAAGACATTGCCGGTCGGCAAGGGCGACGTCTCCCCGACCGACGTCGTATGGGCCCAGGGCACCGTCTTGCACGTCGGCAGGGGGAGCGTTGACCTGTCGCCGGTTGGCATCGACGCGTTCGTGGTGGTCCAAGGGGGTGTGTTCGTCCTGCACCTGGGCGAGCTCTGGTTCACCGACCTGTCCCGGCTCCGGGGGACCGGGCTCACCAACGTGACGGCCCTGGGAGTCACCGCGGACGCCACCCGGGTGATCGTCATGGGGAAGAAGGCGGATGCCGACGCGGAGTACGCCTATGACACGGGCACCGGTCGTGCCGTGAGCAGCGAGGGCCTCGAGCCCGAGACTGCCGAGGAACGGCTGAGCGGGCCAGACCGCTCAAGCGTGGCCGTCCCGAAGGGGTTCGAGCTGGCCGGCTGGGCCGGGACGACCACCTTCTACGGCGTGACCAGCAGGGCTGGGCGTCCCGTGGCGGTGCTCAGCTGCGACGTCGGGACCCGTGCCTGCACCCGGCTGGCACGCGTCACGGGCTCGGACCCCGTCCTCTTCGGGACCGGGTTGTAGCAGCGGGTGCTACCCGCGATCTCGTCGTCTCCCCGTTAGGGTGAACGGGCCAGCAGGACCCAGGAACAGGCACGTCCGAATCCCCCCGACGCAGGAGCAATCGTCTTGGCTTCCATCGACACCGTCATCGCCCGGGAAATCCTCGACTCGAGAGGCAATCCCACCGTCGAGGTCGAGGTGCTCCTCGACGACGACTCCCTCGGCCGTGCGGCCGTTCCCTCGGGTGCCTCCACGGGTGCCTTCGAGGCCGTCGAGCTGCGTGACGGTGGCAAGCGGTACGGCGGCAAGGGCACCGAGAAGGCCGTCAGTGCCGTGCAGGACCAGATCGAACCGGAGATCATCGGCCTCGACGGCAGTGACCAGCGACTCGTCGACCAGGCGATGCTCGACCTCGACGGCACCCCCAACAAGGCCAACCTGGGTGCCAATGCGATCCTCGGCGTCTCCCTGGCCGTGGCGCGGGCGGCCTCGGTGAGCGCAGGCCTGCCGTTGTTCCGCTACGTCGGCGGGCCCAACGCGCACCTGCTCCCGGTGCCGATGATGAACATCCTCAACGGTGGGGCGCACGCGGACACCAACGTCGACGTGCAGGAGTTCATGATCGCGCCGATCGGTGCGACATCCTTCCGGGAGGCGCTGCAGCAGGGTGCCGAGGTCTACCAGGCGCTCAAGGCTGTGCTGAAGAAGAAGGGCCTCGCGACCGGGGTCGGCGACGAAGGTGGGTTCGCCCCCGAGCTGCCCAGCAACCGTGCCGCTCTCGACCTGATCGCGGAGGCCGTCAAGCAGGCCGGCTTCAAGCTCGGCACCGACTTCGCGCTCGCCCTGGACGTGGCGGCCAGCGAGTTCCACGAGCGGAGGAGGTACGCCTTCGAGGGCAAGAAGAAGTCCTCGGACGACATGGTCAAGTACTACGCCGACCTCGTGTCGTCCTACCCCATCGTCTCGATCGAGGACCCACTCGACGAGGACGACTGGGACGGCTGGAAGGCGATGACCGACCAGCTCGGCGACAAGATCCAGATCGTCGGTGACGACCTCTTCGTCACCAACGTGGAGCGTCTGGCCCGTGGCATCGCCGGGGGCCAGGCCAACGCGCTGCTGGTGAAGGTCAACCAGATCGGTACGTTGACCGAGACCCTGGACTCGGTCGACATGGCCCACCGCAGCGGCTTCCGCTGCATGATGAGCCACCGTTCGGGCGAGACCGAGGACACCACGATCGCCGACCTCGCCGTGGCCACCAACTGTGGCCAGATCAAGACGGGGGCACCCGCCCGTTCGGAGCGCGTCGCGAAGTACAACCAGCTGCTGCGCATCGAGGAGGAGCTCGACGACGCTGCTCGCTACGCCGGGCGTTCCGCCTTCCCGAGGTACCAGGGCTGACCGGGCTGATCTGACCCATGGCCACACGTCGTACGCCGAGCGGGCCCCGCAAGCGCGGGCCCCGTCCCGGCCATCTCCCGGGCAACATCCGCCCGGGAGCCCGGGGCAGTGACCGGGGCATGACCGGGGCAGTGACCGGGGCAGTGACCGCGGCCGTACGACGACCGAACCCAAGCCCCGACCCAGGTTCACCAACCGGATGGCGATCCTGGTGGTCGTACTCGCGGTGCTGGTCGTGTCCTACGCGTCCTCGATGCGCGCCTATCTGCAGCAGCGCGCCCACATCAACGACCTGCGCGCCCAGATCGACAGCTCCGAGCGGGACATCAAGGCACTGGAGCGGGAGAAGCGCCGCTGGCAGGACGACGCCTACGTCGAGACCCAGGCGCGCGAGCGCTTCGGGTGGGTGCTACCCGGCGAGACGAGCTACCAGGTGATCGACCGCAACGGGAAGCCGCTGGAGCGCAGCGACGAGCTCACCGACCCGGACTCCGTGGCGCGTCAGGTCCCGGACCCGTGGTGGGACAAGGTCTACGGGACTCTCGAGGACGCCGACCATCCGAAGAAGACGCCGGCGCCGAAGTCCGACATCACGCCACCGCCCCGGCCTCCTTCCTCCGGGTCCACGCCGGACCCGTGAGCCGCGCCGACTCCAACATCGGCGAGCGGGACATCGCCGTGGTCCATGCCCAGCTCGGTCGACCGCCCCGCTCGATCCACGCGGTCGGCCACCGGTGCCCCTGCGGGAACCCCGACGTGGTCGCCACCGAGCCCCGGCTCGACGATGGCACCCCGTTCCCGACGACCTTCTACCTGACCTGTCCCAGGGCGGCCTCGTTGATCGGCACCCTGGAGGCCTCCGGCCTCATGCGCGAGATGACCGAACGCCTGGCCGAGGACCAGGGGCTGGCCGCGGCGTACCGAGGTGCTCACGAGGCCTATCTGACAGCGCGCAACGCGATCGGCGAGGTGCCGGAGATCTCGGGTGTCTCCGCCGGAGGCATGCCCGACCGGGTCAAGTGCCTCCACGTGCTGGCCGGCCAGTCCCTGGCGCAGGGCCGTGGCATCAACCCCCTGGGTGACGAGGTGCTGGACGAGCTCGGGGACTGGTGGGCGTCAGGGCCCTGTGTATCGGTGGTTGAGGAGGAAACCGGATGACACGTGTCGCCGCCTTCGACTGCGGCACCAACTCGCTGCGGCTGCTCGTTGCCGACATCGACGTGGAGGCCGGCACGAGTAGCGACCTGGTGCGCGAGATGCGCATCGTCCGCCTGGGCCAGGGAGTCGACCGCACCCGCCGGATCGCGGACGCCTCGCTCCAGCGGGTCTTCGGTGCCGTCGAGGAGTACATGAAGACGGTGATCGAGCACAAGGTGACGAGCATCCGGTTCTGCGCGACCTCGGCGGCCCGGGACGCCGAGAACTCCGAGGAGTTCCTCGCCGGCATCCGCGAACGCACCGGTGTCGTGCCCGAGGTCCTCGACGGCGACGAGGAGGCGCGCGTGAGCTTCGCGGGCGCGACCCGCGACCTGCCTCCGCTGCCTGAACCCTTCCTGGTCGTCGACATCGGCGGTGGCTCGACCGAGCTCATCCTGGGCAACGCGGACGGCAGCATTGTCGCGGCCGAGTCGCTGGACATCGGCTCGGTACGGCTCAACGAGCGCCACCTCGCGGGCGACCCGCCTTCGAGGGACGAGATCGCAGCCGCGGTGGCCGACATCGACGAAGCGCTGGACGGCTGCTCGGTCGACCCGGCCGGGGCCGGAGCGGTGATCGGCGTCGCAGGAACCGTGACCACGGTGGCGGCCGCCGTACTCGACCTCGAGGCGTACGACGCCACCCTGATCCATCACAGCGTGCTGCGCCCCGACGCAGTGCAGGGCGCCGTCACCAGGCTGCTCGCGATGGAGGTCTCGCAACGCAAGGCGCTGCCCTACATGCACCCGGGCCGCGCCGACGTGATCGGGGCAGGTGGGCTCATCCTGGACCGGGTCCTGCGGCGTACGACGGTGAGCTCGATGTTGGTCTCCGAGCACGACATCCTCGACGGGATCGCCTGGTCAGCGGCGTCACCGTCGACCCGAGACGGGAAGGACTGAGATGGCTGACGAGGACGCAGATGCGAAGGTGTCTGCCCTGTTCGTCCTCCGCCGGACCCTGCGCGAGTTCCGCGACGACGGTGGTACCGATCTGGCGGCGGCGCTCACCTACTACTCCGTGCTGGCGATCTTCCCGGCACTGATCGCGCTGCTCTCCCTGGTCGGCGTGTTCGGCCAGGCACAGAACTCGGTCGCGAAGATCCTCGAGATCCTCGCGCCGCTGGTCTCCGCTGACACGCTCAAACGGATCCGGGAGCCGCTCCTTGATCTCGCCGCCACCGAGGGCATGGGGATCACGCTGGTGGTCGGGCTTCTCGGTGCCCTCTGGGCCGCGTCGGGGTACGTCGGTGGGTTCAGCCGGGCGATGAACCGCATCTATGAGGTCGAGGAGGGTCGTCCGTTCTGGCGGCTGCGCCCGATGCAGCTCATCGTCACCGCCACCACCGTGCTCCTGTGTGCGCTCGCGCTGGTGATCCTGATCGTCTCGGGGCCGTTGGCCGAGTCTGTCGGCCAGACCATTGGCGTCGGGAGCGACCTGGTGGTGATCTGGGGCTACGCGAAGTGGCCGGTCCTCGCGATGGTCGTGATGGTCATCGTCGCGATGCTCTACCACGCGACCCCGAACGTCGAGTTCACCAAGTTCCGGGTGATCTCGGTGGGAGCCTTCGTAGCCATCCTGGTGTGGCTCGTGGCAAGCGTCGGGTTCGCCTTCTACGTCGCGAACTTCTCCTCCTACAACAAGACCTACGGCTCGCTCGCGGGTGTGGTGGTCGCCCTGCTGTGGCTGTGGATCACCAACGTGGCGCTGCTGTTCGGGGCCGAGCTGGATGCTGAGCTCGAACGTGGTCGGCAGCTGCAGAGCGGGATCGCCGCCGAGGAAGAGCTGCAGCTCCCCCTTCGGGACTCCCGCGGGATCGAGAAGGTCGCCGCCCGGCGTGCCGAGGAGCTGGCGACGATGCGCGACATCCGGGTGGAGGCCGCGGGTGCGGGCGATCCGGCCGACCGTCCGTTCGGCCGTCGCTGAGCTGGTGCCGTCTGCCGAGTTGCCCTCTTTCAGCCCAGGCCCCGTGCCTCCGGGCTCGGGCTGGCCGGAGGACCCGGTTGCTCCCGGCGACCCGGTGCCGCCAGTCGCCCGTTCACCTGCCGGCGTGGCCCGGCTCGCCGCTCGGGCTTCGTTGCCGATGCTCGAGGCACGCAGCTCGGTCTGCTCGGCATGCCCGCGGCTCGTCTCCTGGCGCGAGCAGGTGGCGCGCGAGAAGCGGGCGTCGTACGCCGGGGAGACGTACTGGGGCCGGCCGATCGCCAGCTGGGGCGACCCCGAACCGAGGATCCTGATCGTTGGCCTCGCCCCGGCAGCGCACGGCGGCAACCGCACCGGCCGGATCTTCACCGGCGACCGCTCGGGTGACTGGCTGTTCGCCTCGCTCCATCGCGTCGGGCTCGCGAGCCAGCCGACGTCGACCCGCGCCGGGGACGGGCAGCGGCTGATCGGCACTCGCATGGTCGCCGCCGTGAAGTGCGCCCCGCCCCAGAACCTGCCCACGCCCGAGGAGCGCGACACCTGCGCGCCGTGGCTCGTGCGGGAGATGCGGCTGCTGCTGCCCGGTCTTCGGGCGGTGGTCTGCCTCGGTGGGATCGGCTGGGACTCCGCTCTCCGCTCGCTGGCCTCCGCAGGCCTGACGATCCCTCGGCCCCGCCCGAAGTTCGGTCACGCCGCCGAGGTCAGGCTCTCCGGTCTCACCCTGCTCGGCTGCTACCACCCCTCGCAGCAGAACACCTTCACCGGCCGGCTCACCGAGCCGATGCTCGACGCCGTGCTCGGCCGGGCCGCCGAGCTCGGCTCCATATGATCAGCGGGTGGTCGAGCTGATCGCAAGGTGGTCGAGCTGAGTCGAGACCCCGCCCCGGTATCCCAATCGGCAGAGGAAGCGGTCTTAAACACCGCACAGTGTGGGTTCGACCCCCACCCGGGGCACGAGCGATGGATCAACCACTCAACGCGCATCCGGGGCCACAGCAGGTGGGCGAGCCGGTCCAGCCGCGCTGTTGCAGCAGTACGCCGACCTGCCCGGCCGTCCAGCACGGACGATCGAAGACTTGACCCCACGAGAGCCGTGTCGTCAGCCTCCCGTCGGCCTGGGCCAGGAGGTCGCGGTCGAAGTCGCGGTCACGGGCACCCGCGGAGTCGTGGAAGAGGCGGCTGTCGAGCTCCCCGAGCAGCGGCTCCTCATAGCTGGCGTCCCAGTAGACGCGTCCCGTCCTGCCCGTGCCGGTGGCCTGGCGTTGCGCGCGCGGTAGCCGATGAGGTCGTTCGACGCGGGTCAGGTAGCCGTGCTCGAGCACTGAGCAGGTACCGGCCGCGATGTCCTGCAGCACGCCTTCCACCCAGTGCCGGCGTGGAACGCGGTCACGCTGGTTGAGGGCATCGAGCAAACGTCCGGCGGTCGTACGACGCAACTGCACCGATTGGGCCAGGGCAGCCACCGTCGCGAACTCTGTAGCCGCGGTCGTTGCCACATCGATGGCCGCGTGCTCGTAGCGGACCCGGGGAGGACAGAGGTTCCACTGCACGTTCTCCTCGAAGTTGCGCCGGCGACGAATCCGGACCCCGGGCGGCTGGACCAGTCGGCGATCTTTCGCCACGACGACATGGATCGGAAGCTCATCGGTGTCCCTGCGCCCGGGGCCATCGACTGCCCGGAGAGCCGAAGAGTGGCTGAGCGCTGCCGGCCAGGAGAACAGCACCGCAGCCCAGGCCTGCTGTAGCCACGTCAGATCGCCGGTGTGGTTGACGTAGACCCCCTCGAAGACCTTCGCCAACAACCTGCGGCGCAACATGCGGGCGATGTCGTGGTCGGCCCAACCTGCTGCGCCGAGCTGACGTCGGGAGACGACGCCGGCCTGGACGGCCAGGAGGCGGTCGAGATCGGTAGGCATCGCAGGACCGTGGCCGAGTCTCCAACGCGGGCGCTACCGGGGCTTCGCGAGCTGTGGAGATCCACTAAGCCTGGATCCGTGGAAGGCCGCCTACTGCGCGGCCCCAGAGCGGCACCCTGGCGGCGTTGCCGTCGCTCGCTGGACGAACAAGTAGAGCGTCGCTCCGGCGCCTTGCCATCGCACCCCTCTGGTGCTGCTCGCTACGGCGTCCCTCCACGGATCCAGGCTCAGTGGTTGATCCCGTGCACCAGGTGCGTGCGATCAACCACTGAAGCGGTGCACGCGACCGGATAACCCCGCGGCGCTGACGGGAACACCGCACCCCGGTGGGACGTTTGATGGATGACGGCCCGATAGGATCGGGTCGTCACAGGCGACCACCAGAGTGGGTGGTTCGCAAAGGCATCCAAGGAGGACGCCATGGAGAGCAAGAACCCGATCTTCACCCGGGCCGATGGGTTCAACGGGCGCGAGAACGCCTACGGGAACACGACCTACCCGGCCAACGGACCGCAGGACACTGCCTACGGGGACCCCTCGCAGTGGGGGACCGGCACACCGGGCCACGCCACGCAGGTCGACCAGGGCCGGATGACCATCGACTCGGTGGTGCAGAAGACCGGCATCACCATGGGCATCGTGGTCCTGTTCGCGGCCGCGACGTGGGTGCTGACCGGTCCGGTGGCCGAACCCGAAGCCCTCTCCTCCCTGGGCGCGCTCTCGATGGTGGGCGCCCTTGGTGCGTTCGCGCTCTCAATGGTGAACTCGTTCAAGCGGAACGTGAGCCCAGCACTGGTCATTGCGTTTGCGGCGCTCGAGGGCATCTTCGTGGGCGCCTTCAGCAAGCTCATCGAGGGCTACTTCGGCGATGGGCTCGTCCTGGGTGCCGTGCTCGGCACGGTGGCCGCTGTCGCGGGCACGCTCGCGGCGTACAAGTTCTTCAACATCCAGGTCGGCGCCAAGTTCCGCATGTGGGTGATCGGCGCGATGTTCGGCTTCGTGGCGCTGAGCATGCTCGACTTCGTGCTGCAGTTCTTCAAGGCCGACTTCGGCTTCAACGGGTTCGGCACCATGGGCCTGATCTCCAGCGTCGTGGGCCTCGGTCTCGGCGTGCTGATGCTGATCCTGGACTTCGACTTCGTGGAGCGCGGCATCGCTGCCGGACTCCCTGAGCGTGAGTCCTGGCGTGCGGCGTTCGGCCTGACTGTCACCATCGTCTGGATCTACATCGAGCTGCTGCGGATCCTCGCGATCCTGCGCGGCGACTGACCCGCAACGGTCCTGCGCTACGCGGACGCCTCGGTCGACTCGTCGGCCGGGGCGTCTTCGCTTTGCGGACCTCTCTCTGGGACCCGGGCATCGCTCGAGGTGTCCTGGGGCGTCTCCGCCTCACCCGTGGGCAGCAGTCGGCGACGCATCAAGGTCACCCAGCGTCCGCCCACACCGCGCTTCGCGCCGCCGACCTCGGTGCCGTCGATCTCGGTGCCGGGGTTCTGGCTGGCCCTGACCGCGGCGTAGCCGATCGGGAGGACCGCTTCCCCACGGGCCACCCGGGGCGTCTCCTCCTCCACGTCGCCGAACCCCAGCGCGGAGAGCACGGAGGGCACGAGCAGCCGGGCGACGGACTCGTAGCCCGCGGCGGAGGGGTGGAACCGGTCGGGCCCGAAGAGCAGCGCCGGTGCGGCCGCGAACTCCGGCCCGAGGATCGAGCCGAGCGAGACGGTGCGGCCCCCGGCTTCGACGGCCGCGATCGTCTGCGCTGCCGCCAGTCGGCGCGACCACACCCGTGCCACCTGCCGCAGCGGAGGTGGCAGCGGGGAGACGGTGCCGAGGTCGGGACAGGTGCCGACCACGACTTCGACGTCAGCCTCCCGCAGTCGTCGCACGGCTTCGGAGAGGAAGCGGACCGACGACGCCGGCAACACGGTATGGGTGACGTCGTTGGCACCGATCAGGATCACCGCCACGTCGGGGTCGGTGAGCAGCGCCTTGGCGACCTGCTGGGCAAGATGGCTCGACTGGGCGCCGACCGCGGCGAACTCACGCAGGTGCACCCGGCGGTCGGCGCGCTCGGCGACACTGGAGCCCAGCCAGGCCCCAGGGGTCTGCTCGACACTGTCGACGCCGTAACCGGCCGCGCTCGAGTCGCCCAACAGGGCGATCTTGATCGCCGGCCCGGATCGGCCGCGCCCGTACCACCCGGTCGCATCGGGCACCCGGCGGCCATCGGCATTGCCGATCGCCTTCCGGGCCAGCGTTGCCTCGGCCCGGAGTACGCCGTAGAGGGATGCGCCCAGCAGAGATAGCCCGCCGCCCCCGTAAGCGGCGGCGGCGACGAGTTTGCGCGCTGCCGCTGCTCGACTCACGAGGCGATTCTACGGACCCGCACTGACGAGCTAGTTCTGCAGGTGTGCCCGGGTGATGACGAGGGGGTGGTCGCTGATCCGCGAGGACTGCGGGTACTTGTCGCGGAGGTAGTAGGAGAACCGGGTCTGGCCCGCGGCGAAGATCCAGTCGATCGAGCTCTCCCGCGGGTACTTGCAGGTCACGCTCGGGATGCTGTTCGGCGAGATCGTGAGCTTGTTCGCCGTGAGCGGGCAGAACGCGAGCTGCCTGTCGTTGAAGTCGCCGGTGAGGAACACCGGTCGCCCGGTCCTCCGCAGCTCGATGATCTTGTTCTTCTCGATCTGGACCGCCTTGGCACGCCAGCCGGACGCGTTGCCGCGAGTGTTCGCCGGGTTGTGCACGTTGAGGAAGTACGCCGTGCGCCCGCTCGACTTCTGGCGCAGGAGCACCACCGGCACGTGGCGGATGTTGCCGTTGAAGTAGGGGATGTCAAAGGTCGAGCCGGACACGTACTCCATCGTCGACTTGCGCCAGATGATGGCGTTCTCGGTGTCGCGCTTGTTGCCCGCGGGGTCCCAGTAGTGGGCCCCCCACTGAGCTGAGTAGCCCTTGTTGACGAAGTAGTCGTACTGCGTCTCCTGGAACTCCTGGGTGCCGACCACGTCGAGTCCGCGGGCGTTGAGCAGGCTCACCGTCCGGATCATGCGGCCGGGGTAGGTAGCGAACTTCTTGTTGTTCACGGTGTGGCTGGCGCCCAGCACGTTGAACGAGGCCACGTTGATCGCACGGGTGTTGAACAGGCCGGAGACTGGCGGGGTGTTGCCCACCATGGCGTTCAGCCAGGTGCTCGGGTTCACGTACTTGCCGTTGCCGGCGACCGAGAACCGCAGGGCGCACGCCTTGGACGAGGGGTTGGCTCCCAGGATCCCGACAGCCTGGCCGGACTGGATGATCTGGCCCTGCGCGACCAGCGCGCGGGTCAGGAACGCGTACTGCGAGACCAGCCCGTTGGTACCGCTGACCACTCGGACGACCACCTTGCCGCCCCACGCTTTGTTCGTGAGCACCTGCGCGGTGCCCGGATGGCTGGCCCAGACGGTGGCGTTGCAGTTCGCCTTGATGTTGGTGGCGAGGTTGCGGGCGCTGTAGGTGCGCTGGTCCGTGACCGCCTTCGTCCCGGTCACCGGGTAGAACACGTTCGGGGCAGAGACCTTGCGGAACTTCGGGTCCCCGGTGGCGGCGCTACCGGTTCCAGTGATCAGCGCGGGTGCGAGCAGCACGCCGAGTGAGAGGAGGCCAACCAGGGCCCTGACCGCGATCTTTGGACGGGGGGTATTCATCTCGGCGTGTCTCCCTCATAAAACGGACCTTTTGGTGTAGCGCATGGGAAGTATGCACCAATTTCTGGGTCCTGTGGGGCCGATGTGACAAAAAATTGCTAGCGGTACGTGTGTCGGTACTTGCAATTCGGGCCCTCGCAGCGCGAGTAAGTGGGGCTGTTCGGACCCTGGAACGCCGGTAGGTTTGCCCCATGAAGTTCGCGAACTCACTCCTGGACCTGATCGGCGACACCCCGCTCGTGAAGCTCTCCCGGACCGTCGGCAACGCCGCGCCGCTGGTGCTCGCCAAGGTCGAGTACCTGAACCCCGGTGGCTCGGTCAAGGACCGGATCGCGGTCCGGATGATCGACGCGGCCGAGGCCAGCGGTGAGCTGCAGCCCGGCGGCACGATCGTGGAGCCCACGTCGGGCAACACCGGGGTCGGCCTGGCCCTGGTGGCCCAGCAGCGGGGCTACCACTGCATCTTCGTGTGTCCCGACAAGGTCAGCGAGGACAAGCGCAACGTGCTCAAGGCGTACGGCGCAGACGTGGTGGTCTGCCCGACTGCGGTGGCACCCGAGCATCCGGACAGCTACTACAGCACCTCCGACCGCCTCGTCCGCGAGACCGAGGGCTCCTGGAAGCCGAACCAGTACGCCAACGTGTACAACCCGCTCTCACACTACGAGCAGACCGGGCCGGAGATCTGGGAGCAGACCGACGGCCGGATCACCCACTTCGTCACTGGCATGGGCACGGGCGGCACGATCAGCGGCGTCGGCCGCTACCTGAAGGAGAAGAACCCCGACGTCGTCGTCGTCGGCGCCGACCCTGCGGGATCGGTGTACTCCGGCGGCACCGGCCGTCCCTATCTCGTCGAGGGCGTGGGTGAGGACTTCTGGCCCGAGACCTACGACCGGAACATCGCCAACCGGATCATCGAGGTCTCCGACGCCGACTCGTTCGCGATGACGCGACGTCTCGCGCGTGAGGAAGGGCTGCTGGTCGGTGGCTCCTCCGGAATGGCCGCCCACGCCGCCATCCAGCTGGCCCACGAGCTGGACACTCTGCCCGATCAGGGGCGAGATGCGGTCATCGTCGTGCTGCTGCCCGACAGTGGCCGCGGTTACCTGACGAAGGTGTTCAGCGACGAGTGGCTGGGCAGGTTCGGGTTCCTCGCCAGCTCGCAAAGCGGCATGACCATCGGCGAGGTGCTGCACGCCAAGAAGGGCGACATCCCCGCGCTCGTGCACACCCACCCGAACGAGACGATCGCGGACGCGGTTGCCATCCTGCAGGAGTACGGCGTCTCGCAGATGCCCGTCGTCCGGGCAGAGCCGCCGATCATGGCGGCTGAGGTGGCCGGCTCGGTCTCCGAGCGACGGCTGCTGGATGCGCTCTACACCGGTCGGGCACGTCTCGCTGACCAGGTCGAGCTGCACATGGACGACCCGTTGCCGACTGTGGGCGCCGGGATCGGGGTCGCCGAGGCGGTGGACGCACTGCGAGATGCCGACGCGCTGCTCGTGCAGGAGGACGGCAGACCGGTCGGCGTACTCACCCGACAGGACCTGCTGAGCTTCGTCGCGCGGGAGTAGCAGCCGAAATGTCGGAATCTGTGGCCCGAAATGTCTCGCTTTTCGGGCTCCGACTGCCTACTCTGGTTGAGCACATCCAACCTGTGAAGACCCCGTTCCCGGGTCAGATGTTGCGGTTCCGGGGTCGCATGGAACAACTCGCGACAGTGAGTCCCTCCACTTCCATCACCCACGGATACCGAGTGGTGGGGTGGCTCTCCCAAGGTCACCCCACCATTCATCCCACGATCTTGCCCACGGCCAAAGGCGGCGGCGCTCACCGCACCCGCTCGGCCGCCTTCGCGGGCGGCCCCGTCGGGTCGAAGATGCGCGCCAGGCTCTCGACCCCGTCGACCAACCGCGGTCCAGGTCGCGCGAACGACGCATTGGCGTCCACCGCCCATACCGGGATCTGCGCCGGCAGCACGCCCGCGTCCACCACCGCCCGCGCGAGTGCCGTCGAACCGGCGAGGTCGTAGCCGCAGGGCGCGCAGACCACGACGTCGGGCTCGCTCGCCAGCGCCTGGTCCCACGTCACCCGCGCCGACTTCTCTCCGGGCGCACCGATGGTGGGTACGCCGCCCGCGACCTCGATCATCTCGGGAACCCAGTGACCGGGCGCGAAGGGCGGGTCGGTCCACTCCAGCAGCAGGACCGCAGGACGCTCAACGGCGGGGCGGGCAGCGACCTGTGCGCGGACGGCGTCGAGCCTCGCCTCCAGTGAGGCCACGAGTCGCTCCGACCTGTCCCGATGCCCCGTTGCCGACCCGAGTGCCGTGATCGAGTCCATGACCTCGGAGATGGTGTGCGGGTCGATGGTCAGTACCTCAGCGGTGCACCCGAGGTGAGCCAGCGCGTCGTCGACGACCGAGACGTCCACCGCGCAGACGGCACACAGGTCCTGGGTGACCACCAGATCGGCGTCGAGGTCCGCCAGCGCGCCTTCCTCGAGGTGGTAGAGGTCTTCGCCCGCGCGCATGGCGGCAGCCACGAACGCGTCGATCGACGCCGAGTCGAGCCCGTCGGGCAGGGCGCTGGTCGACACGATGCGCCGTTCGCGGGCCTCGGCCGGGTAGTCACACTCGAAGGTCACGCCGACCACGTCGTCGCCGGCACCGATGGCGTACAGGATCTCGGTGGTGGACGGCAGGAGTGAGACGATCCGCATGCACTGATCGTGCCAAAGCAGTAGTGAGGGTGAGTACCGTCGGGTCTGTGGTCGTCACGTCGTACTTCACCATCGCGCGCGACGGCGTCGTGGAGACCGTTGAGCGCAAGTCGCGGTTCCGCTGCACCGTTGCCCGGGTGAACGACGAAGAGGGCGCGCGGGCCGTGCTCGAGCAGGTCCGCAAGCAGCAGTGGAACGCCCACCACCACTGCAGCGCCTTCGTCGTCGGCTCCGAGCGCGAAGTGGAGCAGTCCAACGACGCAGGGGAGCCGCCCGGTACTGCTGGCGCACCCATGCTCGAGGTGCTTCGTGGGCGAGAGCTCAGCGACGTGGTTGCGGTGGTCTCACGCTGGTTCGGCGGCACGCTACTCGGGACCGGGGGGCTTGCCCGGGCCTATGCCGGCGCCACCCGGGCCGCGCTGGACGAGGTGGGTGTGGTCGAACGCGTTCTGCAGGACCTCTGTGAGGTGCAGGTCGACATCGCCGCCGTGGGCCAGCTCGAGCACGCCCTGCGCTCGCGGGGAGCCCGGGTCCTGGGAGTCGAGTACACCGGCGAGGCCTCCCTGCAGTTCGCGATCCCGCCGATCGCCCGGGCCGTGGCCGAGGAGATCATCGCCGAGCTGACGTCGGGCACAGCAGAGCTGCGGGTCGTCGGTCAGCGCTGGGTCGACGCGAAAGCCTGAAGCTCTTTCGGGTGCGCTACTCGGTCTGCTCCACGTCATCGCGCATGTCGATGAGGATCTTGGAGAGCTGCTTGGAGTCCCACCCCGGGACGGTCGGCACCAGCTCGCCCATGGAGTCAGTCGTGGCCCAGGCGCAGATCGCGACCTTCTGACCAGTCGACTGGTAGGCGCAGACGGCCTTTCCGCCTCCGTCACCGGCCGAGATCTTGTCGATCTTGAAGCCGTTGGTGGTGGCCTGCTTGCCGAAGGACTCGACGAACTCCGTCGGGCCCTTTGGGTCCCTCTTGAACTTCGCGCCGAGGAAGACCAGCGAGCCTTCGGGGCCACGCTTGCTGTCGTCCTGGTCGTAGACGCCGTACTTCACGTACGTGATGCCCTTGGCCTGGGTCTTGAACTGCGCCTCGGCGGCCTCGAGCTGCTGCTTGAGCTCGGTCTCCTTGTCCTTGTCGCGCTTCATCCCGCCGGCGGTCGCCGGAATGGAGATGGAGTGCTTGTCCTCGCCCATGACGGTGAGGATCACCGCCACTGCACTGCCGATGAGCACCAGCACCAGCACGATGGCGATGCCGACGATCAGCCCGGTACGCGACTTCTTCGCCGGGGGAGGCGGCGGCGGAGGGGTCTCGCCGAACGCAGTGTGGTCCGGCGGGGGCGGCGGCGGGGCCATGGCCTCACCGGCACCGACGCCAGCGCCGGTGTCGGCGCCGGTGTCGGCGCCCTCAGCGGGGGGTGGCGTGGGCGGGCCGGGGGGCGAAGTCTGGTCACTCATGGGCCCCAGTGTGCCGTCGAAAGGGTCCTTCTCAAACTTGGGGGCAGGTGACGCGGCTCTCAGCGGGCCTCTCAGGGGACGGCTCAGCGGGGAACCGGCACCCCGGTCGCGGAGTGGCAGCGGTAGCCGAATGGGTTCTTCAGCAGGTACTGCTGGTGGTGGTCCTCGGCGTAGTAGTAGGGCTGTTCCGGCTTGATCTCGGTGGTGATCTGACCGTAGCCGCGCTTGTTCAGCTCGCCCTGGTAGCGCTCGGTCACGTGGCCCGCGACCTGCTGCTGCTCGGGGGTGGTGAAGTAGATCGCCGAGCGGTACTGGGTGCCGGAGTCGTTGCCCTGGCGCATGCCCTGGGTCGGGTCGTGTACCTCGTAGAAGGTGGCCACGAGGTCGGCGTAGGAGACCTTCGCGGGGTCGTAGACGACCCGGACGGCCTCGGTGTGGCCGGTGCGGCCGCTGCAGACCTCTTCGTACGACGGGTTGGGGGTGCTGCCACCGGCGTACCCGACCGACGTGGACCAGACACCGGGCACCTGCCAGAAGATCTCCTCGGCACCCCAGAAGCACCCCAGCCCGAACAGGGCGACCTCGTAGCCCTCAGGAACCTCGTCGGTCACCAGCGGGGCGTCCAATGCCTTGTGTCGCTCGACAAGCTCGAAGGGGCGCTGCGGCCGGCCGGGCAGGGCCTCGTCGGCGGTCGGCAGGGAGGTCTTGCTGCGCAGGAACATCGGTCGCCTTTCGTCGGGTACATCTTCCACAACACAGATGGTCGGCTGGTGCTTCCCAGAGTTGTCCCAGTCTCGCTCAGTCGTGGTCGCCGTACCAGACGGAGGCGGTATCGAAGTGATACCATCAGGTCATGGCGTTGACACTTCGCACCGATTCCGAGCTGGAGAAGGCGCTCACCGAGCTGGCCGAGGCGGAAGGCACCTCCAAGCAGGAAGCAATCCGTCGAGCAGTGATCGAGAAGCGCGATCGCGTCTCGCGGCGCGCGCGAGTCGAGGCCATCTCTAAGGAGCTGCTCGTCGAGTGGGCTGATGTCCTCGACCGCCTGGGCAAAGTGTGAACCAGCCCAGCGAGACGGAGTACCTCATCCTCGAGGATCTGCTGCACTTCACGCGCGACCTGGGCGCGGGCCCCGTGCGCGACGTGGGGCTGCTGGACTCTGCCGTCGCACGCGCTCGGTCCAGCGCATTCGGGGAGGACGCCTATCCGACGATCGAGCTCAAGGCTGCGGCTCTGTTGCACTCGATCTGTCGCAATCACGCACTCGTCGACGGAAACAAGCGACTGGCGTGGCACGCGACGACCGTATTCCTCGTCCTGAACGGGTACGCCGTGGTGCTCGACCATGACAAGGCCTTCGAGCTCGTGATGCGAGTCGCGGAGGGTTCCGCCGATGTGGAGGAGATCGCGGAGGTGCTCGAGCAGGGGATCCGCCGTGCTCAGTAGGCTCGCTCAATGACCTCCCAGGAGCACAGGAACAAGTCAGGCTTCGAGACCCGCGCCATCCACGCCGGCTATGAGCCCGATGCGATGACGGGCTCGGTGATCCCGCCGATCTACGCCACCTCCACGTACAAGCAGGACGGAGTCGGCGGGATGCGTGGCGGCTATGAGTACAGCCGCTCTGGGAACCCCACGCGAGCGGCGCTCGAGGGCAACATCGCGGCACTGGAGGAGGGGGAGCGCGGCTTCGCCTTCGCTTCCGGACTCGCCGCCGAGGACACGCTGCTGCGGGCGATCTGCAACCCCGGCGACCACGTCGTGATCCCGGACGACGCGTACGGCGGCACCTTCCGCCTGATCGACAAGGTGGCGACCCGCTGGGGGCTGGAGCACAGTCCGGCGCCGGTCAGCGACGTCGACGCGATGCGCGCCGCAATCGTGCCCGGCCGTACGAAGGCGGTGTGGGTCGAGACGCCGACCAACCCGCTGCTCAACATCGGGGACATCGAGACGCTGGGCGCGGTGGCGCACGACGCGGGTGCCCTCCTGGTCGTGGACAACACCTTCGCCTCGCCGTACCTCCAGCAGCCGCTCGTGCTCGGTGCCGACGTGGTCGTGCACTCGACCACGAAGTACTGCGGCGGCCACTCCGACGTGGTCGGCGGCGCCCTCGTCGTCCGCGACCTCGAGCTCGCCGAGTGGATCGCGTTCCACCAGAACGCGATCGGCGGTGTCGCCAGTCCGTTCGACTCCTGGCTGGTGCTCCGCGGGCTGAAGACGCTTGGCGTCCGGATGGACCGGCACTGCGACAACGCGGAGAAGGTCGTCGAGTTCCTCAAAGGTCATGAGGCCGTCACCCAGGTGTTCTACCCGGGCCTCGAGGAGCACCCGGGCCACGAGATCGCCGGCCGCCAGATGAAGAGGTACGGCGGAATCGTGTCCTTCCGGGTCACCGGCGGCGAGCAGCACGCCCTCGACGTCTGCGACAAGACCGAGGTGTTCATCCTGGGTGAGTCCCTCGGTGGAGTCGAGTCCCTGATCGAGCACCCGGGACGGATGACCCACGCCAGTGTCGCGGGCACCGACCTCGAGGTGCCGGCCGACCTGATCCGGCTCAGCGTCGGCATCGAGACCGCCGAGGACCTCCTGGCCGACCTGGACCGGGCCCTGGCCGTTGGTTAGCCAGGCCGACACCGTCCTCTGCGTCGACTTCGGCTCCACGTTCACCAAGGCCGCACTCGTCGACGGGCAGACCGGTGAGCTCCTCGGTACGGCGAGCCACCGCACCACCCTCGACACTGATGTGCTCGACGGACTCGACGCGTGTCGTGCGCAGCTTGCGCGATCCCATCCCGGCGTCGGCGACGCCGAGGTGCTGGCCTGCTCGTCGGCCGGTGGCGGTCTGCGGATCGCGGTCGTCGGCAACGAGGAGCTGGTCACCGCCGAGGCCGGTCGCCGGGTCGCCCTCTCCAGCGGCGGCAAGGTGGTCGCCGTGCTCAGTCGCGTGTCCGACGACGCGGCCTACCGCGTTCTGGG
This sequence comes from uncultured Actinomycetota bacterium, assembly GCA_963759525.1. GTDB lineage: Bacteria > Actinomycetota > Actinomycetes > Propionibacteriales > Nocardioidaceae > Marmoricola. The sequence continues at coordinate 90,402 of CAVWZO010000006.1, forward strand.
GAACACGACCCGGCCGGACGTGGTGCTGCTGACCGGTGGCACCGACGGAGGTGACGAGGACGGCATCCTGCTCGGCGCCCGCCGGATCGCCGCGAGCGGGTGGCACGGGCCCGTGGTGGTCGCGGGCAACGTGGATGCTCAGGCGGAGGCGGTTGCACTGCTGGGAGAGCTGCCGGTCGTCGTCACCGCCAACGTGGTCCCGAGGATCGGCGTACTCGAGCCGGAGCCTGCTCGGCGCGCAATCCGCGAGATGTTCCTGGCCCACGTCATCGGCGGCAAGCACCTCAGCCGTCGTGCCGACTTCACCTCGATGGTGCGCGGCGCCACCCCCGACCTCGTGCTCACCGGCGTCGAGGTGCTCGCGGCCGAGGTCTCCCTCGAAGGTTCTGGTGACGGTGTCGTGGTGGTCGACATCGGTGGTGCCACAACAGACGTGCACTCGGTGGTCCGGCTCGATCCCGAGGACGCCGGACTCTCCCGCGAGGTGGTCGCGAGCACGCCGGTCACCCGGACCGTCGAGGGTGACCTCGGGATGCGGTGGAGCGCGCTCAGCACCTGGGAGGCGGGCCGCGACGCGGGGTTGGTCAATGAGGACCTCCACGCCGCCGCCGTACGTCGGGCAGCGGAGCCGTCCTTCCTTCCGGAGTCCGACCATGAACGGGAGGAGGACGAGCTGATCGCCGCGACCGCGGCCACGCTCGCCCTGCGGCGACACGTCGGTCGATCCCGGGTAGTGGTTGGACCCGACGGTCGGGTTGTCGAGCGCACCGGCAAGGACCTCCGCGAAGTGGCCCTCCTCGTGGGATCGGGCGGCGTCCTCCGGCACGCTGCGCCGGAGCGGGTGGACCGCCTGCTGGCTGGCCTCACGGGGATCGCGCCCGAGGGGTTCCAGCAGCCGGAGCATCCGATGGTGGTCGTCGACCGTGACTACGTCCTGGCCGCGGTCGGCCTGCTGACGGAGCGCCGCCCCGCTGCTGCTGTGGCCTTGGCCCGTAGCCTGTCGGCGTGCGAGGAAACCCCCGGAAGCTGATAGGCGACTACCGGACGCGTTCCGGCTCTCGGGCGAGCGCCAAGGCCGAACGGGACGAACACGAGAGGTCCGAACTGCGCGAGCGCATCGCCCACCAGTGGGCCGAGGTGCGCGCCGCCAGGAGGGCCGAAGAAGTGACGCCGGTGATCGCCGGCGGTCCGTCGAACCTCAAGCCCGCCCACGTGCCGTACGGCGTGGACCTGGCTGCGGCCTGGGCCTGGCGGTTCGTGATCATCTGCGTCGCGGGTCTGGCCATCCTGTGGCTGCTGAACTTCTTCCTCGTCGTCGTGCTCCCAATCGTGGTCGCGCTCCTGCTCGCAGCACTCGTCAGTCCGGTCGTGAACTGGCAGGAACGGCTGGGCGTGCCGCGCAAGGTCGCGGCGATGCTCGTCGTCCTGGGCGGCATCGCCACGATCGTGCTGATGGTGGCCTTCGTCAGCAACCAGGTCGCGGCCGGCGTCGGTGATCTCTCCAAGCAGGTCGGCGACGGGATCGACCAGATCAGGGACTGGCTGCGGACCGGACCACTGCATGTGACCGACTCGCAGATCAGCGACGGGCTCGACCGGGCCCAGGAGCAGCTCTCGGCGCTCGGTGAGGATGCGGTCGGCAAGCTCACCGAGGTCGGTACCGCCGTGGGCCATGTCGTCGCAGGGTTGTTCATCGTGCTGTTCTCGACGTACTTCTTCCTGGCCGACGGGGAGAAGATCTGGGCCTGGGTGGTGCGGCTGTTTCCCCGCGCAGGGCGGCTGCGGGCCGACTCCTCGGGCCGGGTGGCGTGGAAGTCGCTGACCCAGTTCGTGCGGGCCACCGTGCTCGTGGCAGCCACGGACGCGCTGGGCATCATGATCGGGGCCGCGGCTCTCGGAGTGCCGTTCGTGAGTGCGATCGGTGTGCTGGTGTTCCTCGGCGCCTTCGTTCCGATGATCGGGGCGTTCATCTCCGGGTCCGTTGCCGTGCTGGTCGCCCTGGTGGCCCAGGGACCCTTCACTGCCTTGCTCATGTTCGGTGTTGTCGTGCTCGTGCAGCAGCTGGAGGCACATGTGCTCCAGCCGTTCCTGATGGGTCGCTTCGTGTCGGTGCACCCGCTCGGCGTGATCGTCGCCATCGCGTTGGGGGTGATCGTGGCCGGCATTCCCGGTGCCCTGATCGCCGTACCGCTGGCGGCGTCACTCAACGCCGTCGTACAGCATCTGGCGAGCTACACCGAGGTGGGGGAGGATCCCGCGGACGCGGGCAAGGACGATCCGGACAGGGTCCCGGCCGGTGCCGCCGCTGAGGACGTGGCCGACCTCGAGGATCCGGACCCACCCGGCTCACCCGGCTCACCCGGTTTATCCGGGTCATCCGGGTCCTGACGGGTCCCCAACGGCAGCTCCTTGACGAAGAGGGCCAGCACGCCGGCCACCAGGACGATCGGGACTGCGGTCAGGAACATCTCGTCGAGCGAGCGGCTGAACGCCTCCTGCACCAGTCCACGGATCGCCAATGGCAGCCTCCCGATGGCGTCGGTGTCGTTGGTGTCCACCTGCCCAGAGGCGGAGGTGCCCCCCGGCAGCACCTCCGCCAAGTGGGTGCTCAGCCGGCTGGTCAGGATTGCCCCGAACAGCGCCGTACCGAACGATCCGCCCATCTGGCGGAAGAAGGCGATCGAGCTCGTGGCGACGCCGATGTCGGAGCGGTCCACGGCGTTCTGCACGACGACCACGATCACCTGCAGACACAGGCCCAGGCCGGCACCGAAGAGATACATCGAGAGCCCGGCGAACCAGTAGGGGCTGTCGGCGTCGAGCCGCGACAGCAGGAGCAGCGCCATCACGATCAGCGCGGCACCGGTCGGCGGGAAGAACCGGTAGCGGCCGGTGCGCGACATGATCTGACCGGCGGTGAGTGAGGTGCTGAACAGCCCGACGATCATCGGGAGCATCGCCAGTCCCGACCTGGTTGGTGACATCTCGCTGACCACCTGCAGATAGACCGGCAGGTAGATCATCGACCCGAACATCGCGATCCCGATCAGGAAGCCGAACGCGTTCGCGAGCGAGAAGATCGAGTTCGCGAAGAGTCGCATCGGGATGATCGGCTCGGTCGCGCGCAGCTCGACCAGCACGAACACCACGGCAAGCAGCAGCCCGGCGACCAGCAGGGTCAGGCCCGTGGGGTCGCCCCAGCCGCGCTCGGGTCCGGCCCAGGCCGTGTAGAGCAGGATCGAGCTCACCGAGGCCACGATCACCGCCGCCCCGAGGTAGTCGATGCTGTGGTCGCGGCGTACGTGCGGCATCTTCAGCGCCGCGCTCGTGACCACCAGCGCCACGATCCCGAGGGGCACGTTGATGAAGAAGATCCACTCCCAGCCGGGTCCGTCGGCGAAGAACCCGCCGAGGACTGGCCCGAGCACTGAGGAGGCGCCGAAGGTGAGCGCGAAGTAGCCCTGGTAGCGGCCTCGCTCGCGTGGCGGGATCACGTCGCCGACGGTGGCCAATGCCAGCGCCATCAGGCCACCACCGCCGAGACCCTGGATCGCGCGGAAGGCGATCAGCTGGTCGATGTTCTGGGAGCTCCCCGACGCCAGCGAACCGAGGACGAAGACGACGATCGCGATCTGGAAGAGTAGCTTGCGGCCGTAGAGGTCGGAGATCTTGCCCCACAGCGGCGTCGACGCGGTCGACGCCAGCAGGTAGGAGGTGACCACCCAGGAGAGCTTGTTGAACCCGCCCAGGTCACTGGTGATCTTGGGGAGCGCTGTGCCGACGATGCTCTGGTCGAGGGCCGCGAGGAACATGCCGACCATCAGGCCTGACATCACCACCAGGATCTGCCGGTGGGAGAGGTAGCCGTCGGAGTCTGCTGTCACCAAACAATTCTCCCGCAACTAGTTGCATTCGGCAACCGCATGGTTGGTGAGCCGAGTCACTAGGGTGTCCCCATGACCGTCACCCTCGCCGACATAGAGGCCGTCGCCGGACTCGTCGCAGACGTCGCGATCACCACTCCGATGGAGCAGTCGCGCTGGCTCCAGGCCTTGGTGGACGGGCCTGTCCTGCTCAAGTGCGAGAACCTCCAGCGCACCGGCTCCTTCAAGATCCGTGGTGCCTACGTCCGGCTCTCCCGGCTGAGTGCTGAGGAACGCGCGCGCGGGGTCGTGGCCGCCTCGGCCGGGAACCACGCACAGGGCGTCGCGCTGGCCGCGCAGATCCTCGGCATCAAGGCCACGGTGTTCATGCCTGAGGGCGCACCGATACCGAAGGCCAACGCTACCCGCGCGTACGGCGCGGAAGTGCGCTTCCACGGCGAGTACCTCACCCAGGCGCTCGTGGCCGCCCAGGCGTTCGCCGACGAGACGGGTGCGGTGTTCATCCACCCCTTCGACCACGTCGACATCGTGGCCGGGCAGGGCACGACCGGCCTCGAGATCCTGCGGCAGGCCCCTGAGGTCGCGACGGTGCTCATTCCGACCGGCGGGGGTGGCTTGATCGCCGGGGCCGCGATCGCGCTCAAGGAGTTGCGACCCGACATCCGCGTCATAGGCGTACAGGCCGAGGAAGCCGCCGCCTATCCCGAGTCACTGCGACAGGGCGTTCCGATCGCGCTGGAGAAGATGACGACGATGGCCGACGGCATCGCGGTCGCCCGGCCCGGCGACGTGCCGTTCGCCGCCATCCAGAAGTACGTCGACGACGTGATCACCGTCTCGGAGGACTCGATGTCGCGCGCCCTGGTGATGCTGCTGGAGCGGGCGAAGATGGTGGTCGAGCCCTCCGGCGCCGCGGCCGTGGCTGCGCTGATGGATCAGCCGAAGGCGTTCGGCACCCCTGTCGTCGCGGTGCTCTCGGGTGGCAACGTGGACCCCCTGCTGCTCGGCAAGCTGATCCGCCACGGCCTGGCGTCGGGCGGGCGCTACATGAACCTTCAGGTGCACATCCCCGACCGTCCCGGCGGGCTCGCGCGCCTGCTCGCCGAGCTCGCCGACGCCGGCGCGAACGTGCTCGAGGTCTCGCACGACCGGACAACGAACACGTTGAACATCGGCGAGGTGGAGGTGCGCCTACAGCTGGAGACGCGGGGGACGCCGCACGCAGACGGTGTGCTCAGCCGTCTGCGCGAGCACGGCTACCAGGTGATCGAGTAGAGGTCAGCCCGCGTAGGGCACGGCCTCGAGGATCTCGGCCTTCTGGTCCCTGCCGTTGGGCAGCGTGTAGGTCACGGTCTCGCCGCGACGAGCACCCTGGATCGCCATGCCTAGCGGGGACTGGGGCGAGTAGACCTTGATGTCGCCACCGGCCATCTCGCGGGCGCCGAAGAGGAACTCCTCGGTCAGGTCGGCGCCGAGCAGCTTCACGGTCACCTTCATGCCGGGCTCGACGACGCCGTCGTCGGCCGGGGTCTCACCCACGTGGGCGCGCTCGAGCATGTCCACGAGCTGCTGGATGCGACCGTCGATCTTGCCCAGCTCCTCACGAGCCGCGTGGTAGCCGCCGTTCTCCTTGAGGTCGCCCTCGTCACGAGCGTCGCTGACCTTCTTGACGACGTCGCCGCGTCCGGGGCCACGCCAGTGCGCGAGCTCTGCCTGCAGCTCGTCGTACTTCGCCTGGGTCAGCCAGACGACATCGCCTTGGGTCGGCTCGGTCATGCGGTGTCTCCTGAGATTGGTTTGTCCACTAGGGCAAGTAGATGATCGTATCAACGAGACGGGCGAGGGCAGAATCCTGCGCTCAACGCGGCCGGGACTGGTCGGCCGTCGTACAGCCTATGAGCTCCACCGACGTGGCCTCACGTTCGGTGCGCAGCGTCACCTCGCGCAACGTTGTCCCGCTCTCGCCGGCGACCTTGAAGTTGAGCTCCCCGACGACCGAGTGGTCAGCGCTGAAGGCCCGGAGCAGACAGCTCGCTGAGACGTCGCTGGAGCGGGGCTTGACCGCGACGTCGGCGCGCACGGCGTGGGCGTCGACCACCTCGAAGGAACGCAGCGAGGACTGCACGTCCGGGGTGCCCTGGAACCATGCCGCCCAGGCGACCCAGGCCAGCGCGAGGACGCCGATCACGCCGGAGGCGAGGATCACCGTACGACGCCGCACCGGGCTCGCGGTCCCGTAACGGTCCGCAAGTTCGTCGGTCCTCACGTCGCCCATGAGCCCGATTCTCGCATCCACACGAAGGCACCGCGTGCCTCCGTCCCGGCGAGCTCAGGGGACCAACTCATCTCGGTCAGTCTCATCTCGGTCAGTCGAGATGAGCGGTAAGTCGCGACCATTCCGCAAGCCGAGCATCAGCGACCATCAGTTTGGTCGGTCGTGCACGGACAACCCACCTGCTGAGTCCTGCCTGCACCTGCGGGGGCGCGTCGCGGCGCCGCATCCGGTTGTGAACATGCCGGTGGCCCCGCCGGGGATGGGTTCGGCGGGGTGTGGGGCGGTGTGGCTAGTGGTCGGGTGGGTCGGCCATGCAGGAGGTGCCGTCTCGGCGGGGCGGGGGCCGCTCGGCGGTGACGTCGCGGGTGCCCTCGTGGTCGGTGAGGAACTGGTAGCCATATGGGCTGGACCACAAGAACGACCCGGGTTCCAGAACCGTGTAGCTCCACGCGGTGTGGGTTTTGAGTCGATGGTGCCGTCGGCACAGGGCGGCGAGGTTGCACGAGCAGGTGGATCCGCCCTGCTCGTAGGAGATGACGTGGTCGCAGTCGGCGGTCCGGGCCGGGCGGGTGCACCAGGGGAACACACAGGTCCCGGTGCGCAGCTGGGTTTGTTCGCGGAGCCGGTCGGGGATCTCGTATCCCTCGACCCGGTGGTGCTCGTTGAGGTCGATGACCGGTTTCACGACCACCTCGGTGTCGGGGTTGGCGCACCAGGCCCGGACCTGGTCGGCGGTGACGCCTTGGCGGTGGTTCTCCACCCGGGCCAGGTCCAGTCCCCCGCTACGTGCCTCGCACGGCTGCTTCGGAGAGGTGCACGTAAAGCACGACCTGACGCGGCTTCACCGTCTTGCCGGGCCGGTGGTTCTCGGGGGTGGTGGTGTTGAGGTCGAGGGCGAGCTGGTGTCGGGCGAGCTCGCCGGCGGCGATCGAGCGGCGTACGTCCAGCGACTCGGTGGAGCCTCCTGCTTTGAGGGTTTCGGCTCCGCGGGTCAGGGCGGCGTCGAGGTCCAGGGCATCGGCGAGGTCGAGCTCGCCCTCGATGCGGCTGGTGCCGTCGAAGGAGACCTGCTGGTGGTCAATGGTGAAGTGCCGGTTCTCGGCCGCGTTGTGCGCATCTTCGAGGGCCTGTTCGGGCATGTAGCGGGCGATGGCCTCGGCGACCAACCGGTCGAGGGCGGCGAGGCCGATCTTGTGGGCGAACCCGGCGACCTGGGCGTCCACGAACCCTGCGGCTTCCATGGTGAGCCCGAGGGTGGCTTGGGCGATCCGGCGGGCCCGCCACACCGGCAGCTCACCGGATTGGGTGCGGTCCCAGAGCCGGGTGAGCCGGTACTTCAGCTCCACCGCGTCCGCGATCAGCGCCTTCCCGGAGTCGGTGGAGCGCCCGAGGGCGGCGGCGAACTCGGCGATGCAGAACTCCGCGACCAGTGGTGCGCCGAGTCCGGCGAGGGGGAGACCGGTGTCCCCACCACCACAGACCCAGGTGGCTGCTTCGTCGATCGACTCCGGCGGGTGCTGCTCAGCCCAGGTGACCGCGGCGTACAGCACATCGGCCTCGGCCCGATCAGCAACGGCACGGCGGTCGCGGGCGAACCCGAGCACCGCCGAGGCGGTGTCGAGGTCGGGCCGGGTCGTCGTCATATGTGAATTCAACCATCGACCACCGACAATATCGAGGGTGTGTTCGAGAATGTGGATAACCAATCTGGCGGCTGGAACGGCGGACTCAACCGGTTGTTGCAACCAGCGGCGTCAGGTGGCAACCGGCGGCGGGACCATCGTGAACGGTCAACCCGATCAGAGGAGTCTGGCCCGCACCACACGTGCAGGGCAGCCTCCGCTGATCCTACTCGGCGGAGGTCTCGACTGGCCGCTCGCTGGCGCTCGCTGCTCGACCACCTACATCCGCCGCGTGCCCCCGCACTCGCTGCTCGACCACCTACCTCCGCCGCGGGTTGTCGGCCGGTTGCGGCGGTGGTCTCGACTGGCCGCTCGCTGGCGCTCGCTGCTCGACCACCTACATCCGCCGCGGGTTGTCGGCCGGTGGCGGTGGTCTCGACTGGCCGCTCGCTGGCGCTCGCTGCTCGACCACCTACATCCGCCGCGTGCCCCCGCGCTCGCTGCTCGACCACCTACATCCGCCGCGGGTTGTCGGCCGGTGGCGGTGGTCTCGACTGGCCGCTCGCTGGCGCTCGCTGCTCGACCACCTACATCCGCCGCGGGTTGTCGGCCGGTGGCGGTGGTCTCGACTGGCCGCTCGCTGGCGCTCGCTGCTCGACCACCTACATCCGCCGCGTGCCCCCTTTGCACTCGCTGCTCGACCACCTACATCCGCCGCGGGTTGTCGGCCGGTGGCGGTGGTCTCGACTGGCCGCTCGCTGGCGCTCGCTGCTCGACCACCTATGAGTTGACCCCCAGCGAGCGGCGCCCAGCACGCATCCTGTGGACACCGCTCGCCGGCGGACGGAGACACGTGCCCCCCTCCCTATGCTGGTCGCCATGCTGCGCCTGATGCATGTGCACGCCCACCCGGACGACGAGTCCAGCAAGGGCGCCGCCTCCACCGCCAAGTACGTCGCCGAAGGGGTCGACGTACACGTGGCGACCTGCACCGGCGGTGAACGCGGCTCGATCCTGAACCCGAAGATGGATCGGCCCGAGGTGCTGGCCAACATGGCCGACATCCGTCGCCAGGAGATGGACACCGCCCGCGAGATCCTGGGCATCAGGCAGGACTGGCTCGGCTTCGTCGACTCGGGATGGCCCGAGGGAGACCCCAAACCGCCGCTGCCCGAGGGCTGCTTCGGCCTGCTCGACCCCCAGGTCGCCGCCGAGCCGCTGGTGCGGTTGATCAGGAGCTTCCGGCCGCACGTGCTGACGACCTACGACGAGAACGGGGGCTACCCACACCCCGACCACATCCAGTGCCACAACGTCTCGCTCGTGGCCTTCGAAGCAGCCGGTGACGCGAGCCGGTTCCCCGAAGCCGGTGAGCCGTGGCAGCCGCTGAAGCTCTACTACCACCACGGGTTCAACCGTCCGCGCACCCAGGCGCTGCACGACGAGATGATCCGGCGCGGCCTGGAGTCGCCGTACGCAGAGCGGCTGGAGGAGTGGAAGGTCGACCCCGCCCACGACGCGCGGATCACCACGAAGGTGCCGTGCGGGGAGTACTTTCCGCTCCGCGACCAGGCTCTGCTCGCGCACGCCACACAGATCGACCCGGACGGGCCGTGGTTCCACGTCCCGCTCGAGGTGCACCAGGCGGCGTGGCCGACCGAGGACTACGAGCTCGCGCGGTCGTTCGTCGACTCCGAGCTCCCAGAAGACGACCTGTTCGCGGGGATCCGCAGTCGCACCGACCTGGATGTCTGAAAACGGGGACACCTGAGATGATGGCGTCATGAACCCGCTGACCCTCCTGCTCGACGTGTGGGTCCCCCTGCTCGCAGCAGCCCAGGAGACACACGCCCCCGAGGACTACAAGGCCGGCTGGCTCGGGTTCGCGGTGTTCATCGCACTGGCGGTGGCCGTCGCGCTGCTGATGGTCAGCCTGACCCGGCACCTGCGCAAGGCGCGGGACAACGCGGACCAAGGCGTCTTCGACGGCAACGACAAGCCGCGCCGTAACAGCCACTGACGCCGCCCGTACGACAGTGAGCTCAGCACCGCCCGCGACCGGACTCCTGTTGTGGGGTCGCGCGGCGGTGCTCTCCGGGGTCTCCCTGGGGACCGGTGCACTCGCCCACATGCAGGCAGACGGACTCCTGCCGGGTGCAGGTGTGCTGGTCGCCCTGGTCGTCGGCGGCGCGTTGGTGAGCGCACCGTTCCTGCTCCATCCGGGCTCTACGTGCCGGATCGTGACCCTCCTGGTGGCCGGCCAGTCGTTCGTCCACCTGGCGCTCTCTGCCACGGCCGGCCACCGCGGTGACGCCGTCTCACGTGGGGTCGCACCCGTGGCGCGCCGGGTCGCCGCCTCGGAAGACCGGAGAGGCTCTTACTTCGACGTCGCCTACGCGCCGACCGCAGGTGACCACGCGGGAGGCCTGAGCGTCCCTGCTCCGTTGCTGCATGCGGTCACCGACATCAGCGCGCAGCCGCTGATGGCCCTGCTGCACCTGCTCGCAGCGGCGGCATGCGGCTGGTGGCTGGCGATGGGGGAGCGTGCCCTCTGGCAGCTGATCGACCTGACTTCGCGCGCCTGGAGCGACCTCCTTGTCCCGGCCTTGTTGCGATGGGCTGTCGCGGCGCGCGCCGCCGCGGTCTCCGCGTTCGACGTGAAGATCCCTGCGCTGGCAGTGGTGGTCCTCGAGCCGCAACCTCAGTCAGCGGTCCGCAGCCGCAGTTCGTCCCGCCGCGGCCCGCCCGTGGCTGCCTGACCCCCTGCCCTTCTGATTCGCAGTCATCCGCACCATGTCGCAGGCCGTCCTCGGCCGCGACTCTGCTGTGCGTCCCCCTTACCTCTTGGAGCAGACCCATGTCCGTCCTGTCCAGAACGACCTCACCAACCGCACCCCCGTCACGTCCCGAGCCCGCACGCCGACCCGCGGGGTGGTTCCGCGCCTTCTGGCGCTGGCACTTCTACGCCAGCTTCCTGGTCGTCCCGGTGTTGCTCGTCTTTGCCGTCACCGGATTGATCTATCTCTTCCGCTTCGAGCTCGAACCCCTGATGCATCCAGAACAGATGTTGGTCGAGCAGCCGGAGGGCACCAACGTCCGCCAGCCGTACGCCGGCCAGCTGAACGCCGTCGAGCGGGCCCACCCCGATGCAACTGTGGTCTCGATGGCCGAACCGCGCTCCGAGGACCGGAGCACTGTCTTCTCGGTCACCGAGAAGGACGGCTCGGCGCGCGAGGTCTTCGTCGACCCATGGACCGCCGAGGTCCTCGGCGATCTGAACCCCGACACGACGCTCAGTGGCATCGCCATCCGCCTGCACGCCGACCTGATGTCGGGCGTCGTCGGTGACCGCGTGATGGAGCTCGGCACCTGCTGGGCGCTGGTCATGGCGTTGACCGGCTACTACCTGTTCCTCCGGGGGTGGAGGGTGCGACGACGCAACCGGCAGCGGCAGCTACCGGGAGCAGGCCTGCGGGCGCGACACGGGCTGCTCGGCTCGTTCGTCGGTGTCGGGCTGCTCCTCATGGTCGTATCCGGCCTGCCGTGGACGGGCGTTTGGGGCGCCCAGGTGCAGAAGCTCGCGACCACGTCCGGTACGTCGATGTGGAGCCTGGACCACGGGGCTCAGTCCGATCCCCTTTCCACGCTCGACGAGTCGCTGCCGCACAGCCACGGGGAGCTGCCGTGGGCGCTGGAGGGATCGGAGGTTCCCGAGGGGTCGAAGCCGGGGGATGAGATCCCGGTCGCGAACATCGACACCGTCGTCACGGTGGCGGAGCGCGAGGGGCTACGGCACCCGATGACGGTGGCGTTGCCCTCAGATCAGAACGGCACCTTCTCCGCGATCGGCTACGCGTTCGACCAGCCGAGTGACGAGCGCACCGTGCACGTCGACCAGTACGGCGGGAAGGTGCGTGCGACCTACGGGTACGACGACTACCCGCTCCTCGCGAAGGTGGTGTCGCAGGGCATCGGCCTCCACGAGGGACGCAGCCTGGGCCTCGCCAACATGGTTGTGTCGGCGGCGTTCTGCGTCGCAGTGGCCACGATGTGCATCACCGGTCCGCTGATGTGGTGGCGTCGACGGCCCCGCGGTCCGCGGGTGGGCGCACCCCGGGGACGGATGCCGGTGAGCACGGCGCCGGCGCTTGCCTTCGTGCTGGTGGCGCTCGGGGTCTTCCTGCCGCTGTTCGGCATCAGCCTGCTCGTCGTACTGATGCTGGACCGGTTCGTGCTGCGCCGGGTCCCCGCGCTGAGCGGGTTCTTCGAGGTCAGCCGCTGACCAGGTGTACGAGCGCGTCCAGGGCGGTGCCGTCCGAACCGTGCTCGTCGACGCCCTTGACGACGCGCTCGACCCGACCGGCGTGGACCACATCGAGCTCGTGGCCGGCCAGGTCACCCAGCACGTCCTCGGCGGTGTAGAGCACCGCCGGGTCCTGCGGGCCGCCCGTGCCTTCGGCGATGTTCGTCGAGTCGTGCGCCACCACCAGGAGTCTCCCGCCTGCGCGGAGCGCTTCGAATGCACGGCGCATCACGACGGTCCGCTCGCCGGCCGGGATCTGCAGGTAGGCGATCACCACGAGGTCGAGGCGCTCGGGCAGCTTGGCCGTCAGCGCGTCGCCGACCTGCCAGTCGACGTCGTCGTGGAGGCTGCGCGCCTTCGCGACCGCCACACTCGAGAAGTCGATCGCGGTCACCTGCCAGCCGCGCTCGGCCAGCCAGCGGGCGTTGCGCCCCTCGCCGCAGGCAAGGTCGAGCGCCCGGCCCGGCGGCAGGCCCGCGAGCTCGCTCTCGACGAACTGGTTGGGCCCCGCCGACCACACCAGCTCGGCCTCGGCGTACCGCTCGTCCCACGCGGAGGCGTCCACGGCTCAGGCCTGCTCGGGCGCCCGGTCGGGCGCCTGGGCGGGTGCCTGGGCGGCGACCTGGCGGCGTACGTCGTCCATGTCTAGGTCGCGCACCGCTGCGATCACCTGGTCGAGCGCCGGCGGCGGAAGCGCGCCCGGCTGGGAGAAGACCAGGATGCCCTCGCGGAACACCATCAGCGTGGGGATGGAGGTGACCCGGGCAGCGCCGGCGAGGGCGTGTTCCTTCTCGGTGTCGACCGACCCGAACGTGAGGTCCGGGTTGGCCTCGGACGCGGCTTCGTACGTCGGCGCGAACTGGCGGCACGGTCCGCACCAGCTCGCCCAGAAGTCGACGAAGAGGACGTCGTTCTCCTCAACGCTCGACTCGAAGTTCTCGCCGGTCAGCTCGATGGTGGCCATGGGCTCCACGGTACGGGGGGCCCGGATGGGTGCGCGTATCAGCGCGTGGGCACGCTGCTCTTGGAAGGTGAGCCACTGACCGACACACCTGGAGCATCCCCATGAACGCCTCGACCTTGACCGTCCCGGTCGATCCGCACTACGGGCGTCCGGTCATGGATGCCGAGGTCACCCGGACCGACGACGCCTGCCGCATCGCGTTGGTGGCGCTGGCCCTGGCGTGACTCCGCTACGGGTCCGGTGACCCGGGGTCACATCTCTTCGTGCGTGTTCGGGTCCCCACCGAACAGACGCCCGTCGGGTTCGGCGAGGCCAGAGATGCCGGCCACCTCGTCGTCGGTGAGCTCGAAGCCGAAGATGTCGAGGTTCTGACGCTGGCGCTCGGGGTTGCCCGACTTCGGGATCGGCAGGGAGCCGATCTGGAAGTGCCAACGCAGGATCACCTGTCCGGCGGTCACTCCGAGACGCTCGGCTGCACCGGTCACCGCCTTCTCCTCCAGCGGCGCCCGGCGCTTGCCCATCGGGCTCCAGGCCTCGGTGCGGATGCCGAGCCGCTCGTGCACCCGGCGCATCTCCTCCTGGGGGAACCTCGGGTGCAGCTCGACCTGGTTCACCACCGGCGTGACACCGGTCGCGTCGATGATGCGGGTCAGGTGACTCTCGGTGAAGTTGGAGACGCCGATCGAGCGCACCAGCCCCTCCTTGCGGAGATCGACGAGGGCCTGCCAGGCCTCGACGTACTTGTCGACGCTGGGGTTGGGCCAGTGGATGAGGTGCAGGTCCAGGTACTCGAGCCCGAGCCTGTCGAGCGAGCCTCGCACCGAGGCGACAGCGTCGTCGTACGCGTGGTGGCGCCCGGGCAGCTTGCTGGCCACCTGCACCTCCTCGCGTGGGAGGCCGGATCGTCGCAGCGCCTCGCCGACCTCGGTCTCGTTCTCGTAGTTGACCGCGGTGTCGAGCAGCCGGTAGCCGACCTCGAGTGCGCTCACGATGGACGTCACGCCTTCGTCGCCCTTGAGCGGGTAGGTGCCGAAGCCGACGGCAGGCAGCGTGCCGCCGTCGTTGAGCTGGTACGTCGCGATGTTCTGTGTCTCAGACATGCCTCCACCCTCTCAAATGGTCATGTCCCTCCAATAGGCCCTTCCGGCTCGCGGGATGCCGCCGAGTAGCGCTCGGCGAGCTCGCGCAGCATGATCCGCAGCTCCGGCGGGTCGAGTACCTCGAACGCGACGTCGAGGCTGGTGAGCCATCCGACGAGGTCGCGTACGGAGTTGCCGCCCGTCTCCAGGAGGCAGTGGTTTGCGTCTTCCGGGGTGAGCAGTCCAGCCGCCGGCGGGATGAGCTCGGAGATGTCCTGGGCAGAAACGTGCAGGCGGACCCGAGCCGGGTGGGTCCAGGCCAGCGAGCTGGTCCCTCGTACGACGTGGCTCGCGGCGTCCTCGGGCGGCTCCCGCGGGGTGAACCGGGGTCCGGTGGGCAGCCGCGGACGGATGCGGTCGGCTCGGAACGTGCGCCAGTCCTCGCGGTCGCGGTCCCACCCGAGGAGGTACCAGCGTCGGCCGGTGTAGACGAGCCGGTGGGGCTCGACCGAGCGGACGCTGACCTCCCCGTCGCGGCCGCTGTAGTCGAACCGCAGCCGCTGATGGTCGCGACAGGCGGCCGCGATGGTGGTGAGCGTCTCGGCGTCGACGGTGGGTCCGCGACCTGCTGCTGAGACCGTGGCCTGCCGCAGGGCGTCGAGTCGGTGCCTCAGCCTGGCCGGCAAAGTCTGCTCGAGCTTGGTCATCGCGCGCAGCGAGGTCTCCTCGATCCCGGTGACCGAGCCGGAAGCCGCTGCGCGAAGCCCGACCCCCACGGCGACGGCCTCGTCGTCGTCGAGCAGCAGCGGTGGCATCACGGAGCCCGCTCCGAGCCGGTAGCCGCCGGTGATCCCGGTGCTGGAGTGCACCTCGTAGCCGAGGATGCGCAGCCGCTCGATGTCGTTGCGCACGGTTCGGGTGGTCACGCCGAGGCGCTCGGCGAGGTCGGCGCCGGACCAGTCCCGGCGTACCTGCAGCAGCGACAGCAGGCGGAGGAGCCGCACTGACGTGTCCAGCATCTGTGCAGTCTCCCACGCATTGAGGAACCGGAGGTTCCACAACTACCGATAGCGTCAGTGCATACCGACAACGACGAAATTGGGAGCCACGATGAGCCTTCGCGGATTTGCCACGCTGAACCTCTGGGCGGACGACGTGCCGGCAGCCGCAGCCTGGTACGCCGAGTTTCTGGGGGTGGAGCCGTACTACTCCATGCCCGGGCCTGACGGCCGCGAGGCCTACATCGAGTTCCGTCTCGGCGACTACCAGCACGAGCTCGGCATCATCAACAGTCAGTGGCGCCCAGCCGGGGCGGCGACCGAGCCCGGTGGCGCGGTGATGCACTGGCACGTCGATGACCTGGAGGCAACCCTCGCGCGGCTGCTGTCGCTGGGTGCCACCGAGTACCAGCCGATCACTCCGCACGGTGACCAAGGCTTCATCACCGCGGCGGTGGTCGACCCCTTCGGGAACGTCTTGGGGATCATGACGAACCCGCACTACCTCGAGATCCTCGCGAAGGGGCCCAGTGCCTGAGCTGGGGGTGCCTGACCGGGGGGTGCCTGACCCGGTGGTCCTCGAGCTGCGCGACTCCGCCGCCTGGGAGTCGTGGCTGGCCGAGCACCACGAGGACCGCTCCGAGGCGTGGCTCCGGATCGGGAAGCGGCACTCCGGGATGGAGCTGTTGATGATCACGGACGCGCTCGACGTGGCCCTGTGCTTCGGGTGGATCGACGGTCAGCGCAAGTCCCTCGACGAGGTCTCGTTCCTCCAGCGGTACTCGCGCCGTCGGCCGACGAGCTCATGGTCGAAGGTGAACGTGGCGAAGGTGGAGGCGCTGGTCGCGGCCGACCGGATGCGGCCGGCCGGGCTCGCGGAGGTCGCAGCCGCCAAGGCCGACGGGCGGTGGGACGCGGCGTACGAGCCGCAGCGCAGTGCCGAGGTCCCCGCAGATCTCGCAGCTGCGCTGGCCGGCGACACCCGGGCGAGGGCGGTCTTCGAGCGCCTTGGCCGGTCGGATCGGTACGCCGTGATCCTGGCGCTGCTGAAGGCACGCACCCCCGAGACACGGGCCAGGGTGCTGGCGCGGGAGGTGGCCGGGCTCGCAGCGCAGGACTAGGCACTCCGAGCGTGGCTGGCTAGAAGCCGCCTCCGTCGCCGCCGGCGCCGCCGCCGTCAAAGCCTCCGAACCCGCCGCCGTCGAAGCCACCGACGCTGCCGAAGTCGGAAACGACGATCGAGGGCTGGAACGCCCACGTCAACATCGCCGCGTTGGCGAAGTAGCCCTGGCTGTAGGGGAGGTAGGCGTTGCCCGCCGCCCAGTAGGGGACCGTGCGGGAACCGATCTTGACCTTCCGCACCTCGGGGTCCTGGTTGTTGGCAACCCGGGCGGCGTCCTGTGCGCAGGCGGGAACGGCGCGCGTGCCGAGACCCGCAGCGGACTCGCGTCCGGCGCCTAGGGAGGCGAGAGCCGGCTGCAGTCAGCCGCCGTCGCCGCCGCCGCCACCACCGTCGAAACCGCCGCCAGCACCACCGTCGTAGCCGCCATGGCCGCCGCCACCGTCGAACCCGTAGTTGGACCATCCGAGGTCGGAGGGGGCGGGGGGCGCGTAGACCCAGGCCAGCATTGCGACCCCCGCGAAGTAGCCCTCGCTGTAGGGACGGTAGGCGTTGCCCGCCGCCCAGTACGGCACGGTGCGGGAACCGATCTTGACCTTCCGCACGTCGGGCGCCTCCTGGTTGGCCACGCGCGCGGCGTCCTGCGCGCACGCTGGGACACTGCGCGTGCCGTGACCCGGCTGCGTCCACCGGACGTCGGCGACCGAGGGGCCGTGCTGCGGGTTGAAGAAGCATGGCACCCGGAGCTCCGGCACCCGACGGCCGGCGACCCGGGCTTGGACGCACGCCAGTGCGTAGCGCCCGGACGACAGCGTGTCGGTCACCTTGCTGATCTCCTCGACACTCTTGATGCGGGGAACTGTGCGCTGAGCGGACTCATACGCGTCCAGGGCTGCCTGGTACTCCACCCGGGTGGCCTCGTCGAGCTCGTGCCCCGCGACCTCTCCGTCGAGGCGCTGGAGCTGCTCACCGAGGAAGGTGACGTCCTCGTCAGCGAGCCGACGTACGCCCTCGAGCTCCTCTGCCTGGGTACGCCGAAGCTCCTGGGTGTCCTTCCACTTCTTGGCCGCCCACCCACCCCCGCCGACGACGACCGCGAGCAGCAACCACTCCATGAGCACCCTCCAGGGGATCCGATCACCAGCGTCAACCCGGCCGTTGGGCCTGTCAAGGAACGCCGCGGCGACGGGGACGATGACTGACGTTCCCCTGTTCGTGGAACAGCGCGGGCAGCTGGAGGACTACGGCTCCACGCGTTTCGAAACGGCCTGCTCGGTGAAGACGCGGAAGCCGTACTCAGGGAGGTACCCGTGGATCTCGCGGGTGTCCAGGGCCGCCATGAACGCCAGGATGTCGGTGGTCACCACCTGGCCCGGGACGAGGATCGGAAAACCGGGTGGGTAAGGCGTGACGAACATGGCCGACACGACCTCTCGGCCCTGGCCGACGCGAGCGGCGAGCTCGTCGGTCGGGAGGTACTCGCACGCGCCGGCGTCATAGGCCAGGAAGTACGCCGCCCGCAGGTCGCCATCAGGACTGTCCGGGCCGTGCTTGAACCGGTCGGCGAACCGGGTGAAGTCAGGCAGCGGCGGCGGGTTGCCGGTCAGTGCGGCCACCCTTCGCGCCCGCGCCTGCCTACCCAACGGACCGAGCTGGGCGAGCTCGTCGTCGAGCTCCTCGGAGATCTTCAGCAGCACCTCGATCAGGTAGGCGACCGAGCTGCGGCTGGTTCCGATGTTGGTCATGAACAGCACCGTGTTCCGGGAGGTCTTGTTGACCTGGATGCCGTACTTGTCCATCAGGTAGCTGTGCTTGAACGTATCCCCGTCTATCCCGGACTGGCCGATGTGAAGGGTGAGGCGGCTGGGATCGCGAACGAACTCGTCGAGCGCCCACGCTTCTTCCATCTGCGAGAACCCTCCACGTAGCGGGCACTCGATGCCGGTTTCGCGATAGCGGTTGGGGATCATGTCTGGGGTGCTGAGGAACCTGAAGTACTTCCGGATCTGAGGGTGCTTCTCGACCGCGTCGAACAGGTTCATCGCCAGCTCGGCCTGACGCGTCACGAGCTGGTACCCCTCGAGCTCCGCCTGGGCCCGGCCCACGTCGAGCGAGGCGAGGATCTGGTAGTTCGGTGAGGTCGAGGTGTGCGTCATGTAGGCCTCGTTGAAGGCCTCCTCGTTGAGGTGGTGGAACTCCTGGTCCAGGACATGGATCATCGACCCCTGGCGCAGTGAGGTCACCGTCTTGTGGGTCGACTGGGTGGCGTAGACCCGGATCCTGACCCGCTCTGGGTCGGGCATGGCGAGATGACCCTCGCCACCGTCCTTCGACTGCGCTTCGACGTACTCCTTGGCGTACTCCGGGCTGCTCAGGCCTCCAGCGCAGCGAGGAGCTCGTCAACCAGGCTTCTGGCCTCGTCAATGAAGACCCGCACCGGTTGACGCTGAGCGACATCGCCTCTGCTGATGAGCACAATCTGTCGGGTCAAGGGCTCTCGCATTTGCAGTGCGGCGAGCGAAAGACTGGGGTTCAGCCTGCGCATCAGCCCGGTCATCACGGTGGCACCGAGTCCTGCTGCGGCGAGCTGGAGTGAAGCGGCAGTGTCCGTGACCTCGTGGACCACCACTGGCTCGAAGCCAAGACGTCTGAACCCTGAGCGGATCGCGCGACCGTACTGGGAAGTCTCTGGCGGCAGGATCCAGTCCAGCTCCGCAAGGGCACTGAGATCGGCGTACCGGCGGTTCGCAACGGAGGCCGTTGCCCGACGACGTGTGGCGCCCCGGGACTTGCTCCGATCGTAAGTCGACCCAGTAGCGACCGCGACGACGAACTCCTCCGGTCGTAGCCGCACCAGCTGGATCGACTTGTCGCGTGTCATGGGGGCATCGGGATAGTCGAGGCCGAAGGCGACGTCGACCTCTCCGTACCTGACGTGGCTCGAAGCGGAGTCCAGGTCCACCTCGCGCGAGCTGATGTGCACCTCAGGGAAAGACGCCGACATCCGTTGGACCATGGGGGCAAGAAGCGTGGCGGCGGTGCCCCACGTCCCGATGACCAACGGCCCGGCAACGGCATCATGGGCGGACCGCGTTGCGCTCACGGCACGCGACTCGGCGGTGAGCAGTGCCTCTGCATGCTCAGCCATCACGCGTCCGGCGTCGGTGAGGACCAGGTGCCGTCCCGAGCGTTCGACGAGGGCCACACCGAGTGCGGACTCGAGTGAGGCCAGATGCTGCGAGACGGCTCCGGGGGTGTACCCGAGGTGAGCGGCTGCGGCTGCAAGGGTGCCGCGCCGCACAAGCTCGCGCAGGGTACTGACCTGAGTCAGGTTCAGCCTCGGACTCTGAGGCATCGCGCCACCCTCCGGAGAGCGGAGGGAAACTTTAGCAAGACTGATGTGTTGCGTGCACTTTCCTTCGCTTGTCATGAACGGTCCCGAGGGTGAGGCTGGACATATTCCGACCGAGACGCCGGCCGAGTGATGTCACGTGCGTGGATTGGGGCCGAGGATGCCGCCGACAGAGCTTCTGCCACGCGCGTCCGTCGTGATCATCGGCGGCGGCGTCATGGGGCTCAGCACCGCCTATCACCTGGCCCGCGCCGGAGTCAGCGACGTGGTCGTGGTCGAGAAGGGCGAGTTCGGCTCCGGCTCCACCTGCAAGGCCGCCGGGGGTGTTCGCGCCCAGTTCTCCGACGCTGTGAACATCGAGCTCGGGCTGCGCAGCCTCAGGACGTTCGAGACGTTCAAGGAGACCTTCGGCCAGGAGATCGACCTGCACCAGGTGGGGTACCTCTTCTTGCTGGAGAATCCGGAGCACGTCGAGGCGTTCGAGAAGAACGTTGCCCTCCAGAACGAGATCGGCGTGCCCAGCCGCATGATCGAGGTCGCAGATGCCCGGGCGCTCTCGCCGCTGATCAGCACTGACGGACTCCTCGCGGCGGCGTACTCACCGACCGACGGACACTGCACGCCCGAAAGTGTCGTCAGTGGGTACGCCGGAGCCGCGCGCCGTGCAGGAGCGCGCCTCGTCCGCAACTGCTCGATCACCGCGATCCACTCCAGTGGAGGGACGATCACCGAGGTCGTCACCGAGAAGGGAACCATCGCGACGGACACGGTCATCTGCGCGGCTGGCGCATGGTCGAAGGACCTGGGTGCGATGGCCGGCGTCGATCTCCCGGTCGAGCCCCTGCGCCGCCAGATCCTCACCACTGAACCTATGCCCGGGCTCGCCCCGGGCACGCCGTTCACCATCGACTTCGCGACCTCGTTCTACTTCCACGGCGAGGGTCGGGGCCTGCTGCTCGGTATGTCGGACCCGCACGAGACCCCGGGTTTCAAGCTCACCCAGTCCGATGAGTGGCTGGACGGCCTCAGCGAGGTCATCGCCAGGCGCGCCCCCGCCATCAGCGAGGTCGGCCTCGCTGCCGGCTGGGCGGGGCTGTACGAGATGACCCCTGACCACAACGGGCTGGTCGGAGAGGCAGAGGGAGTGTCACGCTTCCTGTACGCCACTGGTTTCTCCGGCCACGGCTTCTTGATGGGCCCGGCCATCGGCGAGGTCATGCGCGACCTCTACCTTGGCCGGACGCCTGTCGTCGACGTCAGCACCCTGACTGCAAGTCGCTTCGCCGGCAGTGGTTTCCAACCCGAGCTCAACATCGTCTAGATCCGACAGCACCGAGAACTCCAGACCGTCACAACCCGCAAGGAGCACCCATGACCAGTGCCATGCACCAGATCCCTGACAGCTCGACCCTGAACGCGCTCGCCGTCGAGACGGCCCGTCGCTGTGGCGTCGACGTGGAGGCAGTCGCTGGCGACGTCGTGAACAACTCGCCTGTCAACGGCGAGCGGCTCGTCGACATCAGCTGGGTCGACGCCTCCGCTGTGGACGACGCAGTCGCGGGGGCACAGGCGGCCTTCCTGCAGTGGCGAGCCGTTCCGGCGCCGGCCCGCGGCGCGCTGGTCAAGCGGCTGGGAGAGCTGCTGGCCGAGCGCAAGGACGACCTGGCAACCCTGATCAGCCTCGAGGTAGGGAAGATCACCTCCGAGGCACGTGGCGAGGTGCAGGAGATGATCGACATCTGCGACTTCGCCGTAGGCCTGTCCCGCCAGCTCTACGGCCAGACGATGCCCTCCGAGCGTCCGGGTCACCGGCTGATGGAGACCTGGCACCCGCTGGGTGTGGTCGGCGTGATCAGCGCCTTCAACTTCCCCGCCGCGGTGTGGTCGTGGAACACCGCGCTCGCCCTGGTCTGCGGCGACCCCGTCATCTGGAAGCCCTCTGAGTTGGCACCGCTGACGGCGCTTGCCAGCCAGGCCGTCCTGGCGCAGGCCATCACTGAGTGTGGTGCACCAGCCGACCTCAGCCAGGTGGTCATCGGCGGCGCCGATGTCGGGCAGGCGCTCGTGGACCACTCGGGGATCTCGCTGCTCAGTGCGACCGGCTCCACCCGGATGGGGCGCGCGGTCGGCCCGCGCGTCGCGGAACGTTTCGGCCGGTCGCTGCTCGAGCTCGGCGGGAACAACGCCGCCATCGTCAGCGCGACCGCCGATCTGGATCTCACCACGCGTGGTGTGGTGTTCTCCGCGGCAGGTACGGCGGGCCAGCGGTGCACCAGCATGCGACGCGTCATCGCGCACAGCAGCGTCGTCGACGAGCTCACCGAGCGCCTGGCCGCGGCGTACTCCCGTCTGCCCATCGGCAACCCGATGGCTGACGGCACCCTGGTCGGACCCCTCATCCACGGTGCTGCCTACGAGGCGATGGAGAAGTCCATCGACCGGGCCGCGGCCGAGGGCGGCAAGCTCGTCGCCGGCGGTGGCCGAGAGCTCGAGGATGTGGCCCCGAACGCGTTCTACGCCAAGCCCACGATCGTGCGCATGGACGAGCAGACCGGGGTCGTGGAGCAGGAGACGTTCGCACCTCTTCTCTACGTGCTGCCCTACGAGGACTTCGATGAGGCCATCGCGCTGAACAACGCCGTACCGCAGGGGTTGTCCTCCAGCGTGTTCACCTCCGACCAGGCTGAGGCCGAGAAGTTCGTCTCCGCCGAGGGGTCGGACTGCGGCATCGTCAACGTCAACATCGGCACCTCGGGCGCGGAGATCGGTGGGGCGTTCGGCGGGGAGAAGGAGACCGGTGGCGGGCGGGAGTCCGGCTCGGACGCCTGGCGTGCGTACATGCGCCGAGCGACCAACACCATCAACTACTCGGGCGAGCTGCCGCTCGCCCAGGGTGTGAACTTCACCGTCTGAGCGAAGGTCTCGAGGTCGGGCTAGTCCCGAACGTTTGGCATGTCCAGGTCCGCGTTTCGCATGCCGATCGTGCGGGACTATCCGGCTTGAGGGGGCCAGAAGAGGGGCCGGAAGAAGGGGTGGACACAACGGGCACACCGC
Organism: uncultured Actinomycetota bacterium; assembly: GCA_963759525.1. Lineage (GTDB taxonomy): Bacteria > Actinomycetota > Actinomycetes > Propionibacteriales > Nocardioidaceae > Marmoricola. The sequence continues at coordinate 113,053 of CAVWZO010000006.1, forward strand.
GTTAGACAGGGCCGACACCGGTCCACTGTCGAGGAGCCCCGATGCGCCGTCGTCTAGCCGTCCCCGCCGTCCTGCTCGCGCTCGGAGCACCGTCGTTGCTCGCCATCGGTGGCAGCCCGGGCGCCGGGGCCGCGGTGGGCTGTACGCCGGGCGCGACACCGACGTACGCCGGGCAGATCCCCACCGGCCGTGAGGTGCTGGGGTTCGACATCGGCAGCCAGGAGGCCACAGCCGCTCAGCTGAACACCTACGTGGCCGCAGTCGACGCGGCCTCGGACGAGGTCAGCACGGGCACCTTCGGGACCAGCGTCCAGGGCCGACCGCTGACCTACGCCGTCGTGGGCGACCCGGCGGACGTCACCGCCGCCCAGCGCGCCGCGCGCGTGCTCCGCAACCCCGATACCTCACCCGCGCGGGCGGCCGCGGTGGCCGCCGCCGCGCCCGCCATCGTGTGGATGGCCGGCAACGTGCACGGCGACGAGGAGAGCGGCGGCGACGCAGCGCTGCAGATGCTCTACGACCTCACCGACCGCACGGACTGCGCGGCGACGCTCATCCGCGACCACACGGTGACGGTCATCATCCCCAGCCAGAACCCGGACGGCCGCCAGCTCGACCAGCGTCGCAACGCCTACGGCTTCGACCTCAACCGCGACTGGTTCGCCCGCACCCAGGCTGAGACCGACGGCAAGCTCTCGTTGCTGCTGCGCTACCCGCCGATCCTGCTCAGCGACAACCACGAGATGAGCCGGACCGGCTTCTTCTTCCCGCCGAACGCCGACCCGATCCACCACGAGGTCACCGACCGGTCCATCTCCTGGATCAACGACTTCTACGGCGGCGCGATGGCCGCGGAGTTCGACCGCCGGGGCTGGTCGCACTTCAGCTACGACGTCTACGACCTGCTCTACATGGGGTACGGCGACTCCGTCCCCACCACCGCTCTCAACAGCGCCGCCATGACCTACGAGCAGGGTCGCGACGACCCCGACGCCGAGCGCACCGAGCACCAGTTCGTGGCCACCTGGGCCTCGATGTATGCCCTGGCCGGCAGCAAGAGCGACGTGCTGCGTGGCTGGGCCGCGAACTACCGCGAGGCCCGTGCCCAGGGGCGCGCCGGCAAGCTCGAGCCCAACGCCGTCTTCCAGGAGGGCAACACCGTCGAGCAGGAGGTGCCCGACGAGACGGTGCGCAGCTACTTCATTCGCTCGACGGCCGGCAAGCAGCGCGAGGCGCTCGCCCTGGTCCGCCGGCTCCAGCGCATGGAGGTCGAGGTACGACGCCTCACCCGGCCGCTCGTCGTCCCCGACTACCGGCCGTACGGCGAGAGCCCGCGGCGGGTCGTGCTGCCGCCCGGCACCTGGTACGTGCCCATGGCCCAGGCCCAGAAGCACTGGGTCCAGGCCATGCTCGGCGAGGACTCCTACGTGCCGTTCCCCTACTTCTACGACGTGACCTCGTGGAGCGGACCGCTGCTGTTCAACCTGCCTGCCGGGCGGTCGGGCGCCGTGCTCAGGCCCGCCTCGCGGCCGGCGGCTCTGGTCCCCGCGGCGGGTGCGCCCTCGTTGCCCGGCTCGACCCCGGCGGTCGGGCTGTGGCTGACCGACGCCAGCACCTCGGCGTACGAGTCGGAAGGCTGGCTGCGCTGGCTGTTCGAGTCCAAGTGGCGCCTGCCCTACCGCTCGGTCACCACCCCGGGTCTCAGCGAGGGCGCTCTGGCGCCGCTCGATGTGCTGGTCGTGCCCAACGGTGACCCCCAGGCGACGTACGACGCGCTCGGGCCTGACGGCCGGCGGACCCTTCGCGAATGGGTCGCTGCCGGTGGACGGGTCGTCTCGATGCGGGGCGGCACGCAGCTCGCGGCCATGCTCCAGCTGACCACGGCGCAGCTGAGCGACCCGACCTCCGACGTGCCGGGGTCGCTGCTCCGGGTGCACACCCGCCCCTCGGCGCTGACCCGCGGGGTTGGCGGCCAGGCCTGGAACTACTACGAGTACGACCAGGTCATGCGGCTGGCTCGCCCGTCCGCGGCGGCGGTGTCCTACCCCACCGGCTCACGGTTCTTCGTCTCCGGCTTCGAGCGTGGCGCCGACGAGCTGCGTGGCACGACGGCGGTCGTGGCCGAGCGGTACGCCGACGGGCGCGTCGTGCTCTTCGCGGGTGACCCCAACTTCCGCGCCTTCACCGACGGGACCCAGCGGATCCTGTGGAACGCGATCCTCGGTGGCGACCCGGCCCCGGCCGGCGTGGACGCCGCGGCTGCCCCGGCCGCGACAGCCAGTGCAGCGGCCGCGGCCCGCGGCGTACACCAGCTCGGTGACGACGCGACCGTGACCGTGACGGCCGCTAAGCAGGCGAGCGTGTTGTCCGCCGTACGCGCGAGCGGGTGGACGCCACGGGTCGACCAGCTCGGCGGCAACCTGGTCCGCATCTCCTGGCACGTCCCCGACTCCGACGGGCGCCCCGAGCTCGCCCGGCTGCTCGACCGGATCGACACCGGACAGGGCGTGCTGTCAGCGCGGATCCCCTAGCAAGGGGACAGGCCGCGGCGCGGTGATGGCGCCGCCCCGCGGTGATCGCGCCGCGGCTAGCGTGGGGAGCGTGTCGAACCGCCTGGCGTCCGCGACGTCGCCGTACCTGCTCCAACACGCCCAGAATCCCGTGGACTGGTGGGAGTGGGGTCCTGAGGCGTTCGCTGAGGCCCGACGGCGAGGCGTTCCCGTTCTGCTGAGTGTCGGGTACGCCGCGTGCCACTGGTGCCACGTGATGGCGCACGAGTCCTTCGAGGACGAGGCGACAGCGGCGTACCTGAACGAGCACTACGTCAGCATCAAGGTCGACCGCGAGGAGCGGCCCGACGTGGATGCCGTCTACATGCAGGCGACCGTTGCGCTGACCGGGCAGGGCGGTTGGCCGATGACCTGCGTGCTCGACCACGAGGGCAGCCCGTTCTTCGCGGGCACCTACTTCCCCGATCAGCCCCGGCACGGTCAGCCGAGCTTCCGCCAGCTGCTGGAGGCGATCCACGATGCCTGGACGAACCGGTCCGGCGAGGTGGTCGAGGCCGCGTCGCGGATCCGGGACGCGCTGGCCCAGTCGGTCCGGCTCTCGGGTGGCCTGGCGTTCGACCGTGACGCGCTCGACGCCGCCGTCGAGGCGCTCGGGCGCGACTTCGACGCCGAGTCCGGTGGCTTCGGGCGCGCACCGAAGTTCCCGCCGTCGATGGTGCTCGAGTTCCTGCTGCGGCATGGAGGAACCGATGCCGTGAACATGGCCGGTAGGACGCTCGCCCTGATGGCCGCGGGCGGCATCCACGACCAGCTCGCGGGTGGCTTCGCGCGCTACGGCGTCGACCATGCCTGGGTGGTGCCGCACTTCGAGAAGATGCTCTACGACAACGGCCAGCTGCTGTCCGTCTACGCCCATTGGGCCGTGCAGCACCACGACGAGGACGCGGCCCGGGTGGCGCGCGGAATCGCCGACTTCCTGCTCGCCGAGCTGGGCACAGGGGAGGGCGCCTTCGCCTCCGCGCTGGATGCGGACTCGGAGGGCGAGGAGGGCACGTTCTACGTCTGGACGCCGGCCCAGCTCGTCGACGTACTCGGTCCCGACGACGGCCCTTGGGCCGCGGCTCTGCTAACAGTGACCGAGCAGGGCACCTTCGAGGGCGGTACGTCGACCCTGCAGCTGCGTCGCCGGCCGGACGACCCTGATCGTTGGGAGTCGTGTCGGAAGAGACTGCTGGACGCGCGCGCGGCCCGGGTGCGTCCGGACCGGGACGACAAGGTGGTGGCTGCGTGGAACGGGCTCGCGATCAGCGGGCTGGTCGACGCAGGCACCCTGCTGGACGTCCCGTCGTACGTCGAAGCTGCCGTGCGCTGCGGGGAGTTCCTGGCGAGCACTCATATCCGCGCAGGCCGGCTGCTCAGGGTCTCGCGGGATGGCGTGGCGGGGGCGCACGCCGGGGTGCTGGAGGACTACGGGTGCGTTGCCAGCGGGTTCGTGGCCCTCGCCTGCGCCACCGGCGACGGGATCTGGGTGGACCGGGCGGGGGAGCTGCTCGACACAGTGCTCACGCACTTCGCGGCGGACGACGGCGGCTTCCACGACACCGCCGACGACGCAGAGGCGTTGATGGTGCGTCCTCGTGACCCCTCCGACAACGCCAGCCCCAGCGGGCACTCATCGGTGGTGCACGCGCTGCTCGGCTGCGCGGCCCTCACCGGCTCGGGCCTGCACCGGCAGGCGGCCGAGAAGGCCCTGCTGGTGTCACGACGCATCGCCGACTCCTCGCCGCGCTTCGCGGGCTGGTCACTGGCCGCTGCGGAGACGGCCCTGGACGGACCGGTCGAGGTGGCCGTCGTCGGGGGAGCCGGCCCCGAGCGTGACGCCCTGGAACGCGCCGCCCGCAGGCACGCGCCGGGCGGTGCTGTCGTGGTCGCCGCCGAGCCTGGAGCGAGCACCATCGCGCTGATGGCCGACCGCGACCTTGTCGACGGCCGGCCCGCGGCGTACGTCTGCCGGAACCTGGTGTGCAAGCGCCCGGTTACCTCGGTCGAGGCGCTGGTCGACTCGCTTAATTCCGGATAGTCCCTGACGATCTGGCCGCCCAAATCGGACATCCGGGGGCCAGAACGTCAGGGACTATCCGTCCCGAAGGGTCCGGCCCGGGGGAGGGCCGCCGCGCCTGGGACGTCATGCGTTACGGCGGCCGTCGCAACCACTTCGTATGACGTCTCGCGGGAAGTCATACGTTGTGGCGGCCATAGCGACCGCCTCGTATGACGTCCTGCGTCACCGCGAGGTGCGCCGCTCGGGCAGACCGGTACTACCTCGCCAACTCGTCGCGACCCTTCAAGCCGGGTAATCCCGAACGATCGGCATGCGGAACGCGGGGTGAAACACGCCAAGCGTTCGGAACTAACCAACGTCAGGTGACCGGAGGGGGTCGGAAATGTTTCCGTCCCGATGGATCCGGCGTACCCGGGCCTGGACGTCATGCGTTACGGCCGCCATGGCGACCACCTCGTATGACGTCCTGCGTCAAGGCGGGGGGCAAGGCGGGGGGCACGGCGGGGGGCACGGCGGGGGGCACGGCGGGGAGGTTGGCGGAAGCCGGCCGCTATCTCAGCTGGTACGTCGCAATGGACGCGGCCACGTAGTGGCAGATGAAGGCAGCGATCGTGAACGAGTGGAACACCTCGTGGAAGCCGAACCACGCGGGGAACGGGTTGGGGCGCTTGAGGCCGTACACGAGCCCTCCGAGGGTGTAGAGCCCACCGCCGACGGCGAGGAGGGTGATCACCGCGGGGCCGGCGTCGGAGAAGTCATTGGCGTAGAAGATCGCCACCCAGCCGAGTGCGAGGTAGATCGGGGTGTAGACCCAACGGGGCGCGTCGATCCAGAAGATCCGGAACGCCACCCCGAGCAGGGCTCCGCTCCACACGATCACCAGCAGGGCGATGCGGGCAGTGCCGTCCAGGAGGATCAGCGTGAACGGGGTGTAGGAGCCGGCGATGAGCAGGAAGATGTTGGAGTGGTCGAAGCGGCGCAGGAAGGCCCACTTGCGTTCTGACCAGTTGCCGCGGTGGTAGATCGCGGAGACGGTGAACAGCAGCAGGGCGGTGAAGGCGAACACTCCTGAGCCGACGCGGGTGGTCGCCGTCGGGGAGAGGACGACCAGGACGATGCCGGCAGCCAGGGCCAGCGGCGTGGACGCCGCGTGCAGCCAACCTCTCAGATGAGGCTTGACCTCGTCCTTGACGTAGCGGACCTTCTCGCGGACATGCTCGACTGTTCCGTGCGCGTTCTCCGAGACGCGCTCGGTGACCTCGGGGTGGTCAGGTGTATGGGTGGGCATGGGGTCCAAACTACCGAGTGCTGAGCCTCCTGGGGACCGCCCTCCGGTCGCGACGAGTTCGGGATCACAGGTGTGAGCGCGGGTACAGTCACAAGGGTGGCGGACTGGAAGCGAGGACTGCGGCGAGTGCTCTATCCGGCTTACGAAGCCCGAGTCGTACGCCGCCTCCCGACCGAGCGTCTCCCCAAGCACGTCGGCGTGATGCTCGACGGCAACCGGCGCTGGGCCAAAGCCGTCGGCATCGACATCGCGCAGGGCCACCGCGCGGGTGCCGCGAACATCGAGCCGTTGCTGGGCTGGTGCGAGGAGATCGGTGTCGAGGTGGTCACCCTGTGGCTGCTCTCGACCGACAACCTCAACCGTCCGCCGAGCGAGCTCGCGCCGCTGCTGGGCATCATCGGGGACGCGGTCGAGACGCTGGCCGAGCAGCGCCGGTGGCGGCTGCACCCGGTGGGCTCGCTGGACCTGCTGCCGGCGAAGATCGCCGAGCGGCTCAAGGAGGCCGCGGAGTCCACCCGCGACATCGACGGTCTGCTGGTCAACATCGCGGTGGGGTACGGCGGGCGCCGCGAGATCGCGGATGCCGTCCGGTCCCTGCTCCAGGAGCACGCGGAGCGCGGCACCACCCTGGAGGAGCTGGCCGAGCTGCTCGACGTCGAGCACATCGCCCAGCACCTGTACACCAAGGGCCAACCCGATCCCGACCTGGTCATCCGCACCAGCGGCGAGCAGCGGCTGGGCGGGTTCCTGCTGTGGCAGAGCGCGCAGAGCGAGTTCTACTTCTGTGAGGCCTACTGGCCCGACTTCCGGCGGGTGGACTTCCTTCGGGCCGTCCGCGCGTACGCGGAGCGGGAACGGCGGTTCGGGAGTTAGCGGCCGGTTCACCTCGCGTTCTGGCGTGTCGACCGGTTTCGACACATTGAGGGACGTACTTTTCCGGTAACGGTCTGCGGGGAAGCAGGTCGTACCAGGAGGGCGAAGTTCGTGAGCAATCACGGCCACAGCACCAACGGAGGTCGGCACTCAGACCTCCGGCGCCATTCCCGGTCCGTGCACACCTGCTAGCGGACCGGGCGCAGAGTGCGCGCGCCGGTCACAAGGGGAACCCAGTGGCAACTGCGAAGCGCGCACCCGCCCAGGCACGCCGTACGTCGGCAGCTGACTCGAACGGTCCCACTCGCCGCACCTACGTCGTCGACACCTCGGTGTTGCTGGCCGACCCCGGGGCGCTGAAACGGTTCGAGGAGCACGAGGTCGTGTTGCCGGTGGTCGTGATCACCGAGCTGGAGGGCAAGCGCCACCACCCTGAGCTGGGGTACTTCGCGCGGTCTGCGCTCCGGATGCTCGACGAGCTGCGGGTGCACAACGGCCGGCTGGACCAGCCCGTCCCGGTGGGTGACCTCGGTGGCACGATCCGCGTCGAGCTCAACCACACCGACGCCGACTCGTTGCCGTCGGGATTCCGTCTGGGTGACAACGACACCCGCATCCTGGCCGTGGCCTGCAACCTGGCCAACGAGGGACACCAGGTCACCCTGATCTCGAAGGACCTGCCGCTGCGGATCAAGGCCTCAGCCGTCGGGCTCGACGCCGCGGAGTACCGCGGTGAGCAGGTGCAGGAGGTCGACGCCGGCTGGACCGGCATGGCCGAGATCGACGTGACCGGCCCCGACCTGGACGAGCTGTACGACGAGCAGGTGATCGACGTCGGCGACGCCCGTGACCTCCCTTGCCACACCGGCCTGGTGCTGATGTCGGACCGGGGGAGTGCACTCGGCCGGGTGAAGGCGGACAAGAGGGTCCACCTGGTCCGGGGGGATCGCGAGGCCTTCGGCATCCACGGACGTTCAGCTGAGCAGCGGATCGCCCTCGAGCTGCTGCTGGACCCTGAGATCGGCATCGTCTCGCTCGGTGGCCGCGCCGGCACCGGCAAGTCGGCCCTGGCGCTGTGTGCCGGGCTGGAGACCGTGCTGGAGCGTCGTACCCACAAGAAGGTGGTCGTCTTCCGGCCACTGTTCGCCGTCGGCGGGCAGGAGCTCGGCTACCTTCCCGGAAGCGAGTCGGAGAAGATGTCGCCCTGGGGCCAGGCGGTCTTCGACACGCTGGGCGCGATCACCACCTCCGACGTCGTCGACGAGGTGCTCGACCGCGGCATGCTCGAGGTGCTCCCGCTCACCCACATCCGGGGCCGCTCGCTGCACGACGCCTTCGTGATCGTCGACGAGGCGCAGTCGCTCGAGCGCAACGTGCTGCTGACCGTGCTCTCTCGCATGGGCGCCAACTCGAAGGTGGTACTGACCCACGACGTGGCGCAGCGCGACAACCTCCGCGTCGGCCGCCACGACGGCGTGGTTGCGGTCGTCGACCGGCTCAAGGGGCACCCGCTGTTCGCCCACGTGACGCTGACCCGCTCCGAGCGGTCCCCGATCGCGGCACTGGTCACCGAGATGCTCGAGCACATGACGATGTGAGTTACGTCACGCCGCAGGCGTGGCATCGTGAGCGTGAACGAGGTCACATTTGTTACCGGTTGGTTCAATTTGCAACCGTTCGGTGGATCAGGCAGGGTAACTGATTCCGCGTCAGCTCCGCGCTTCCCCCCAGCTCGTTGAGCTCGCAATACGTATGACGTCCATGTCGTCAACGCTAGGGTCCACCTTGTCTGAGAAGCACGCCGCCAAGCACCGCAGCGCGCCCGCAGCACCACAGCGCACCGGTCTCCGCCCCCGACTCCGTTCCCCCTTGGCCCGCCGTCTGCGCGGCGCCGCCGTGTCCACGATAGTCGCCGTCGTCGCAACTGGTCTCGCCGTCTCCACGGGGGTGCTGTCGCAGGCGACGCCCCTCGACGGCGCGGCCGCAGCGCTGTCCACGTCGAGCCCGGCGAAGGAGCTCACCCAGTCCGAGCTCGCCGACCGCGAGGAGCGGGCCTCCCGCTCCGTCAGCGACCGCCGGCCCGCCGCTGACCAGACCAAGGCGCGGGCTCTCTCCAACGCCTCCGGTGTTGCCGTGACGAAGTCCGAGGACCTGAGCAAGGCCGACCCGAAGACGCTCGCCCGCGCACTGATGCCGCAGTACGGCATGGCTTCCTCTGAGTTCGACTGCCTCGACAACATCTGGTCGCAGGAGTCGGGCTGGAACGTGCACGCCGACAACCCGACGTCCTCGGCGTACGGCATCCCGCAGGCACTGCCAGGCTCCAAGATGTCCTCGGCCGGTCCCGACTGGCACGACAACCCCGAGACCCAGATCCGCTGGGGCCTGGGCTACATCAAGGCCCGCTACGGCACGGCCTGCGAGGCCTGGTCCTTCAAGCAGGGCGCCGGCTGGTACTGAGCCGGCCGGCGACCTCCTCGCCTTTGACGCAGGACGTCATACGAACTGGTCGCTACCGCCACCACAACGTATGACGTCCCGCGCAACGTCATACGAACTGGTCGTGGTTGGCGCCAAGTCGTATGACGTCCAGCCGCGGTGGCCCACCCGGGCCGACGGGTAGTCCGAGACGCTTCCGTCCTCGAAACGGCCCACGGGCAGCGGGAACGTCTCGGACCATCCGGAATCATGCGTCGACCCCGATCCCCTCGGCTGTACCTCCCGAGGAATGCGTGCCCTTACCGTAGTTTCCGGCCTTGGCCAGATCCGATAAGCCACGTCGCAGCCACTGCGATCACGGCAAGCAGCGTCAGCCCGGAGGCGTAGGCCAGCCGTCCCGGCGGCAGGTCCGCCAGCACCACGCTCAGTCCCCACACCGCGGCCGCGGCAAGCCAGAGGAACAGGGCGCGGGCGGTCCAACGGCGTACCTGCATCCGGTCGACCCGCATCCGGAACGGCCCTTGCGCCGCCACGAGCGCGCTGACGTGGACCATCACCATGCCGGCAGCGGCCACCAGGACCAGCGGTGAGGACGTCTCGGGCGTCATCGTCCAGGTGTACGCCGTGCCGGCCAGCAGCCCCACTCCGGCGATCGAGTCGGGCCTGGCCGCGGTGTGCACTGCGAGCACGAGCAGGATCACGAGGTGCCATGGCCCGGGTCTGGCTCCCGCCGCCTGGGCAGCCACGACTGCCGTGGCAGCGCCGATGATGATCAGCTCTCGCAGCATGAACTGGTCGAGCCCAGGGTAGATCAGCCTCCGCTCGGCGACCGGCGTACTCATCGCGACAGCTCCCTCGGCATCCGGGCACGCCGTGCGAGCCGTCGGAGCACCTCGTCCAGGGTGCCGGGTCCACGCCAGGGAACCACCGGGATGCCGCGACGGGTCACCTCGGTGATCTGCATCTCGCGCTCGACCAACCGCATCCGCCACGCCAGCCGGGCTGCCGAGCGGGGATCCTGCGCGGGCCTCGGGAAGGTCGTAGGGGCGAGCGTGTCGACCACGACGACCGTCAGGCCGCGCCGGGCGAGGGTCACCATCACCGTGGTGATCTCGGGCGTGAGCATCGGTGTCAGCACCACGACCACCGTGCCCGCGCCGGCGCGGAACCGCAGGTGGCGGGCACCGAGGAGGTCGGGCCAGCCGGGCTGGACCTGCGCGAGCAGCTCCTGCAGCCGGCGCTGGTGCCGGACCCCGGCCCCCGGGCCGAGCATCTGGTTCGTGCGGCCCAACACCCGCAGCGCAACCCGGTCTCCGACCCGGATGTGGTGCGCCGTCAGTGCGCTCGCCGCACGGACGCCGACATCGAGCGCGCTGGCCTCGCCGTCGAGGCCGCCGCTGGCCCCGACGTCGATCACGGCGTCGAGCAGGATCAGCAGCGAGCTGTCCTCCTGTGCCGTGGTCCCGACGGCATGCACCTCCCCGGTGCGCAGCGTGGTGCGCCAGTTCACCCGGCGCAGCCGGTCCCCGCGCTGGAAGGGCCTGATCCCGAAGAACTCAGACCCGTCACCGGCCCGGCGCGACCTGTTCTGGCCGATCAGACCGACGGGATGCGGGCTCTCGTCGGAGGTGAAGGCGCGAGCCTCCGGCAGGGCCACCAGCGTGGCCTCCGGCAGGCGTTCTGGTCCCCAGCGGTAGCCGCCCCAAGAGCTCGAGACGGCAAGCATGCCGTTGCCCGCGGGTCGCATTCCCCAGCGACGCGGGCTGACGCTGATCTCGACGACCAGGTCCTCACCCGCGCGAGGAGTTCCCGAAACCATGCCCGACGCAGGCTGGGGAACCACGAACGCGGGCGGTGCGAGCGTCACGGTCGCCTGCTCGACCTCAGATGAGGACTCCAGCCGGATCTGCAACCGGGTGCTCTGGCCCTCGTGCAGCCAGCGGTCTGCGAGGCGCACCTTGCTGGTGACCGGGGCGCGGGGCGCGTGCGCCATCCCCAGGGCACACACCAGGCCGAACGGCGCAGCGAGCACCAGCAGGTCGGGTCGTTCCAGCGCCAGTGCTGCCAGCGAGACGGTGACGGCGATGACGGTTGCCCGCACGAGTGCCCCGGTCACGCGCCAGCCGCTCATGGGTGAGCGGACCTCCCGGCCACCACCTCGCGGGCACTGGGCGTGGGCGTGCTGGCCAGCAGCCCGGTGACCACGCTCGACCCCGACACGTCGGTCATCCACAGCTCGGGCTTCACGGTGATCCGGTGCGCGAGTACGGCGGGAGCAACCGCCTTGACGTCCTCGGGCAGCACGAAGTCGCGTCCGGCGATGACCGCCAGCGCCCGCGCGCACAGCATCAGCGCCAGCGAGCCGCGCGGCGAGGCGCCGATCAGCACGTCGCGGTGGACGCGGCTGGCGTGCACCAGCGCGACGCAGTACTCACCCACGCTCCGGTCCACCTCGACCTGTTCGACGGCAGTCTGCATCTCGATCACGCCGGCAGCGCTCGTGACCGGGTCGAGCACGACCTCTTCCTGCTGACGCGCCACGCGCGTGCGCAGGACGTCGTACTCCTCCTCGGCGGTGGGGTACCCGAAGCCGACGCGCATCAGGAACCGGTCCAGCTGCGCCTCGGGCAGCGGGTAAGTGCCTTCGTACTCCACCGGGTTGGCGGTGGCGAGCACGTGGAAAGGTCGCGCCAGCGGGAACGTGCGGCCCTCGACGGTCACCTGGCGCTCCTGCATCGCCTCGAGCAGGGCGGCCTGTGTCTTCGGTGGCGTGCGGTTGATCTCGTCGGCCAGGAGCAGGCCGGTGAACAACGGACCCTGACGGAACTCGAAGTCACCGCTGCGCTGGTTGTAGATGAACGAGCCGGTCAGGTCGGCGGGCAGCAGGTCCGGGGTGAACTGTGCCCGGGTGAACGCGATGCCCAGGGTCTGGGCGAACGAGCGGGCGGCCAGGGTCTTGCCGAGCCCCGGGAAGTCCTCGAGGAGGACGTGCCCGCCGGCGAGGATCCCGGCGAGTACGAGGCGCATGGAGTCGGACTTGCCGATCACCACCGACGAGACCCGGTTGAGCACCGCGGCGGCCTGTTCGCTGGCCCCAGAAGTGTGCGGGGAAGTGTGTGGGGGGACGGGTCGATGCGTCACAGCTCCTCGATCCTTCGGACCAGGTCGCCGAGCTCGGCCACGGTGTAGCGATGGTGGCGGTGATCGGGCTCGTACTGCTCCCGTCGGTCGCGGGAGACGAGGTCGGAGAGGAGTGGCCCGAGCAGCTCGTTGGAACGTGCGGGGTCATCGACATACCGGAACCCGTGGACCTGGCGGAGTCGTCGCTTGGCCAGGTCGGCGATCTGCCAGAGCACGGCGTCGTCGGCGTCGTGCGAGGTCTCGTGGACTTCGACCAGATGGCGGAACGACGCGGTACGTACGTCCTCGCCCGGGTCTGGTCCTGCGTCCGGGCGGGGCGCGGTCCACGGCCGCCGCGCGTAGGCGTCGGTCACCGCCAGCGCGAGGGTGGTGGCTGCGACCGTGGTCGCGACCAACAGGGCGATCAAGGGGGCGTCGTGCTCGATCCTCAGGACCGACAGGCTCAGGTTCACCGCGGCCGCAGCGAGGATCGCGATGATCGCGCGGCCAACCCACACTCGCTCGACATTGAGCCTCACGTCGCAGCACTCCGGTCGAGATCGGCGTGAATGCCTGCCAGCGCCTGCTCGGCGCGTGACCGCGCGTCAGCAGGGAGTGGGTGCGTGGAGAACCGCGCCTCCTGGAAGAGCCCTGCGAGGAGCCCGACAGGGCGTGGATCCACGTCGAGCGTGTGCAGGAAGCGGATCACGAACTCGGTGGACGTCTCGGACGGTTGCCGGGTGACGCCGCCCTCCGAGGCGGCCTCCTCGAGCAGCACCCAGCACGCGACGATGCCGTTGCGTACATCTGATCCGGCCAGTGCGGAGTCGTGCCGCTCGCGGTCTCGGCGCAGCTTGTCCCGTCCGGCCTCGATGTCGGGCAGGGGCTCGAGGTCCAGCACGAACTGCTTGTCTGCGAGCCGGCGCGTCAGCCGGCCCGCGATCAGGCGCAGGGCCCCTGTGGTGAGAGCGAGCCCGATGAGCAGGAACGCGAAGATGAGCAGGTCCTGGAGCCACTTGCCCAGCTCGGTCGACTGGCTGGGTGGCTCCTCGTCGTCGGCGTTCTCGGTGGGCGGGTCTGGCTCGGGCACGGCCTCCCTCGGTTCGGAGACCTCAGGTGAGTCCGGGTTCAGATCTCCGACGAGGCCGGCGGGGACGGTACCCGCCGCTGCCACCAGCACGACGGCAACGCCCAACGCCGCCACCGAGACGATGACGGTGCGGCGCCAGCTCGCACTCACCGGATCACCGGCCTGGGGTCACCGGTCCCAGCGCGTCATCGTGCGTACGTCGAGTGCCTCGTCCAGCTGCTGCTCGGTGAGGTCGCCGCGCTCGACGTACCCCATCTCGATCACCTGCTCACGGATCGTCCGGCCCTCCTTGAGCGCGGCCTTGGCGACCTTGGACGCTTCCTCGTAGCCGATGTACTTGTTCAGGGGCGTCACGACCGAGGGCGAGGACTCCGCGTAGGTCCGGCACCGCTCCTCGTCGGCCTCGATGCCGTCGATGCAGCGGTGCGCCAGCAGCGGTGCGACGTGGGCAAGCAGCCGGATCGACTCGAGCAGGTTGCGCGCCATCATCGGCATCATCACGTTCAGCTCGAAGCTGCCGCTGGCTCCACCGACTGCGACGGCCGCGTCGTTGCCGATCACCTGGGCGCAGACCATCAGGGTCGCCTCCGGCAGCACGGGGTTCACCTTGCCGGGCATGATGCTCGACCCGGGCTGGAGGTCGGGCAGGTGGATCTCGGAGAGCCCGGTGGTTGGGCCGGAGGACATCCAGCGCAGGTCGTTGCAGATCTTGGTCAGGCCCACGGCAATCGTGCGGAGCTGGCCGGAGAGCTCGACGAGCGCGTCCTGGCTGCCCTGGGCCTCGAAGTGGTTGCGCGCCTCGGTGAACGGGAGGCCGGTCTCCTCGGCGATGTCCGCGATCACTCCCTCGGCGAACCCGTCAGGGGTGTTGATGCCGGTCCCGACCGCCGTACCGCCGAGGGGGAGCTCCGCCACGCGGGGCAGGGTCGACTCCAGGCGCTCCATGCCCAGCCGGATGATCGCGGCGTACCCGCCGAACTCCTGGCCGAGCATCACCGGCGTCGCGTCCATCAGGTGGGTGCGGCCGGACTTCACCACGGTCTTGTACTCGTCGGCCTTGGCCTCGAGCGACGTCGCGAGGACCTCCAGCGAAGGGACGAGCTGGGCCCTGGTGGCCTCCACGGCCGCGACGTGGATCGAGGTCGGGAAGACGTCGTTGCTCGACTGGCTGGCGTTGACGTGGTCGTTGGGGTGGCAGTCGGTGCCGCTGCGGGAGGCCAGCGAGGCCAGCACCTCGTTCATGTTCATGTTGGAGCTGGTGCCCGACCCGGTCTGGAAGACGTCGATCGGGAAGTCCTCGTGGTGCTCGCCGCTGATGATCTCGTCGGCCCCCGCCGCGATGGCCTTGGCCTGGTCATCGGCGATGATGCCGAGCGCGGCGTTGGTCCTGGCCGCGGCCTTCTTCACCCGCGCCATCGCGATGATGTGCGACGGCTCGAGCGTGGTGCCGCTGATCGGGAAGTTCTCCACCGCCCGCTGGGTCTGTGCTCGCCACAGTGCGTCCCTGGGGACCTCGATGTCGCCCATGCTGTCGTGCTCGGTACGGGTCTCGGTCTTCTCAGAGCTCATGGGGCCGACGCTACCGGGGCCCGGCACGTTGGCCCAGCCCGCGTGGTCAGTACGCGTGGTCAGGCCGCGTGGTCAGTGACCCGTGAGAGGTAGAGCAGGTACTGCTCGGGGCGCTCCTGCAGCAGCACGTCGTAGCGGTGCTCGGTGCAGTTGCCGAACACCTGCTCCATGACGGTCGCCAGCTCGGGAGCGGGGTTCGCCGACCAGACCACGAGTGCCCCGCCGGTGTTGACGATCCGCTTCGCGCTGGTGACGAAGTCGTGCTCGTAGATGCCCGCGTTGGCGTCGTACACGAGGTATCCGGGGCCGTTGTCCACGTCGAGCAGGACGAGGTCATAGGTCGAGGTTGCCTCGTCGACGGCCTGCACGATGCCTGCGTCGACCATGTGCACCCGCCTGTCCGCGAGCAGGGCCGGGCCGTGGGGGATGGTGCCATCGCGCATCCAGCCGATCAGCGCCTCCTCGATCTCGACCACCATCACTCGTTCGACACGCTTGTCGGCCAGTACCCGCTGGGTGGTGAACCCGAGCCCGAGTCCAGCCACCACGACGTCGCGCGGGTCCTCGACGAGCTCGAGCGCAGCGGCTGCGAGCTCGATCTCCGAGCTCGTCTCACGGGTGTCCATCACGAACACCCCGTTGACCCGAAGCTCCAGGGCATCGGCCCCGCGCTCCTCGATACGGCGACGCAGCACCAGCTCGCCACGTTCGGACTCGGCCCGTGCCACCTCGACGTACTCGGTCATGGCTGGCGGCCCTCCCGATCTGCCCAGCGTCATAGGTACGGGTTGTAGTTGCGCCCACCTCGGATGACGTCCGGCGGAGCGTCATACGAAGTGGTACCCATTGTTGCCACTTCGTATGACGTCCCGGCCGGTGGGGCCGTCGTACGGCTCCCGTCCACAGGGCGCACGGGAGAGCCTGTTTTCCACCGGCCAGGAGGAGCTGGTTGCCCGGTCGTCGTACGTATTCGAGGGTTCCTGCATGGATGCTTCCCTGCCGCCCTCTCTTCGTGTTGTCCACGCCTCGCCGGCGACCCTGAGACGGGACCGACGGCTGGTCGTGGACCAGTTGGCGCATGGGCAGGCGGGAGTGGTGTCGCGGGATCAGCTGTACAGGCTGGGGATCAGCCGCGGTGAGGTCCGCGCCAATGTGCGAGCCGGACGATGGCAGCTCCTGGGGCGCCACTGCATCTGTGTTCACACCGGACCACTCAGTTCCCGGGCACACCTTTGGTCCGCGGTTCTCGAAGGCGGGCCCAGGGCCTTCCTGGATGGCGAGTCGGCTCTGGTAGCCGCAGGCCTCGAGCACTACGACGCAACCGCCATCCGGGTTTCGGTGCCGCGCGGGGCGCGCGTCCGGCACCGTGGCACGACCGTCGACATTCGCCAGACAAGACGCTGGGAGGCCTCCGATGTCGCCCCCGGCGATCTCCCAAGGAGTCGGGTCCCTGTCGCGGCGATCCGTGCTGCCCTGTGGGCGCGTTCGAACCGACAAGCAGCCCTAGTCCTCGCGATGACCGTGCAGCAGGGCCTTGCCACCGCGGAACAGCTGAGCGTGGAGATGCTCCGCATCAGGCGCGACAAGCGGCGCGCGTTCCTGCACGGCGTGCTCCTTGACCTGCTGGGTGGCGTGCGGTCGCTCGGGGAGCTCGATGTAGTGCGCGGTTGTCGGGACCGGGGACTGCCCGTGCCGGACAAGCAGGTGCTGCGGCGTACCAGGAGCGGCACGTACTACCTCGACCTCCGGTGGGACAGGTGGAAGGTGGTCGCCGAGGTGGACGGCATCCAGCACACGTGGGTGGAGAACTCGCTGGGGGAGGCGCTGCGGCAGAACGGGGTCGCGATGGCAGGCGACACCGTCCTCCGGCTACCGGTGCTGGGACTGCGCGTCTGCCCGGACGAGTTCTTCGCCCAGATTGCCGAGGCGCTCTCGATTGCTGGGTGCCCGTTGGCGTTCGACATGCCAGCCTGATCCGAGGACGTCATACGTTCTGGTCGCTATGGGCACCGCTTCGTATGACGTCCCGCGGAGCGTCACGCGTTCTGGTCGCCATGGAACCCACCTCGTATGACGGCCCGCGGAACGTCATACGAACGGGTTGCAGTAGCCGCCACCTCGTATGACGTCCGGCGCCGCGTGCTCAGACCTCCCTGGCGTCGAAGGCGACCCTGCCGCCTACGACGGTGGCGACCACGTCGAGCCGGCCAGTCGGCTCATCGACGTCGAGCAGCACCACGTCGCCGCGGGCTCCTGGCGCGAGTGCGCCGCGGGTCTGGTCGCCGATGATCCGCGCCGGCGTCGAGGTGGCCGTCGTCAGTGCCTCGGCCAGCGAGCAGCCGACCGTCGTCCAGAGGGTGCGCACGCAGTCGGCGAGCGACGCCGCGCTGCCGGCGAGGGTGCCGTCGGCGAGTCGCACGGCACCGTCGGCGACGATCACGTCCTGGTCGCCGAGCCGCGTGGGGCCGTCACCCAGTCCGAGTGCGGCGGTGGTGTCACTGACGGACCAGAACCGCTCGGGTCCGAGGGCGTTCCAGGCGGTCCGTACGGCGTGCTCGTCGAGGTGGATGCCGTCCACGATCAGTCCGCCGATGAGCACTCCGCCCAGCACCGCACCGACAGGTCCCGACTCGCGCCCGGTGAGCGGCGGCATCGCGTTGTAGAGGTGGGTCGCGCACACCGCGCCGGCCTCGACCGCGGCCACCACATCGGCCGCGGTGGCGTTCGTGTGCCCGACCGAGACGACCACGCCGCGGCGTACAAGCTCGGCGATGACGTCGAGCGCGCCGGGGAGCTCGGGCGCGACGGTCGCCATCACGACACCGGACGCGCGCGACCAGCCCTCGACCAGGTCGAGGGAGGGCGTCCGGAGCCACTGCTCGGGATGGGCTCCGCGCCGCTCCGGCGAGATCATCGGACCTTCGAGATGCAGGCCGAGCGGCACCGCTCCCGAGTCGGCCGACACCTCCTGCCACGCCTTCAGCGCAGCTGATCGCGTCTCGGGGGAGGACGTGAGCACCGTCGGCAGGTACGCCGTGACTCCGTGCCGGACCAGCTCGGCCCCGACCTCGGCGAGCCGCTCGGGCTCGTGGGTCACGTCCACACCACCGGCGCCGTTGACCTGCAGGTCGATGAGTCCTGGCGCCACCACGAGCCCGTTCGCATCGAGGGTCTCGTACGTCGGCCCGGAGCCCACCATGCCGTCGACGATCACCAGGTCGAGCGGTTCACCTGTCGCATCCCGGCCACCACGCACGGAGATTGCGCTCACAGTGCGACCTCCGCGCGGCCGAGAAGCGCGGCACCGACCGCGGCGGCGGGGTAGCCGACCGGCACCAGCAGCACCCTCTCCGCGAGGTTCAACGACGACAGGAACGCCGACCCCTGGGCCTGGGCCTCGAGCTCGGCCCGCACGGCCCGGAGCAACGGATCGCCGACCTGTGCGACCCCGCCTCCGACCACCACCGACTCGACGTCGACGGTCAGGCACAGCACCCGGATCGTCGTCGCCACGGCTCCAGCGAACCGGCGGACGATCTCGACCGCCTCCGGGTCTCCGGCGTCCGCGGCCCGGAACAGGCTCACGGCCGGCCCGGCCTCGCCGGTCGACGGCCACGCGGCCTCGATCGCCGACCCGGACCCGACCGTCTCCAGGCAGCCGCGCTGGCCGCAGGTGCACAGCACCCCGTTCGGGTCGACGGCCAGGTGGCCGACCTCGCCGGCCGCGCCGTGTACGCCGCGCCGCAACCGCCCGTCGAGCACCAGCCCGGCGGCGAGGCCGGTGCCGATGCTCAGGTACGCCAGGTCGCGCGCGCGGCCGGATGGGAGCAGTGGCGTCGTCCCCAGCGCAGCCACGTTGACGTCGTTCTCGATCACGACCGGGTGGTCGAGCCGAGTGGAGAGCTGCTCGCCGAGGGTGAGCCACTCACCGTCGATGCCGAGGTTGACCGCGTGCTTGACCGTGCCCGACCGGACGTCGACAAGACCCGGAATGCCCACGCCCACCGGGCGATTCGGCGCCAGGCCGACCCCGCTGTCCGCAAGCAGCTCGGTCACCATGGCACTGGACGCCTCGACGACCGCGCTCGCGCCGTACGGCGTCGCCCTGACCAGCGAGGCAAGCACGGTGCCGTCACCGTCGACGACCACGCCTTCGGTCTTGGTACCGCCGATGTCCAGCCCGACGGCGTACTCGAGATCCACCGATGCGGTCACGACCGCGCCTCCCATCCGGCGCCGCGCAACACCTCGGCAACGGCCGCCACCGACGGCTGCGCCGAACCGAACGCCACCACCCGGGGAACGCTCTCGAGCGCGCCGGTGAGTACGCCGGGCCAACCCCACTCGAGCAGCACCAAGGGGTGGTCCGCGGCCACGGCCTCGAGCATCCCGAGCACGTCGGGGTGGCGGTGTGCCTCGCGCACCTGGACCAGCAACGGCTCGCGGCGCCGCGGCAAGCTGCCGTCCGCCGTGATCGTGAGGTCGGCTGGCAGGCCCCAGGGCACCGGACCGACCGCAATGTTCGCCGGCGTCTCGATGCTCAACACGACCGCCTCGGACAGGTCTGGGAGCACTCCCTCGACGCGGAGCGCCGACCGGGCGCCGTCGAACTGACGGGCACGGATCTCCTCGACCGGCGCAGCCGGCGCGGTTGCCACCCGCGAGCGAGCGCCCAACCGGTCGACCCGGGCGGCCGCCTCGGCAAGTCGTTCGGAGGCCAGCTCGCCGGATCGTACGGCGTCGACGATCGCGCGTTGTACGGCGCGTACCAGGGCCGCGTCCTTGTCCGGGCCGATGCAAAGCAGGTCGGCGCCGGCGACCAGCGATCGCACCGCGGCGCGCGGGATCCCGCGTCCTGCCGAGGCACCCGCCATGTCGAGGGCGTCGCTGACGATCACACCGTCGAACCCCAGGTCCTCCCGAAGCAGGGCAAGCACCTGCCTGCTCAGTGTCGCGGGCCGGGAGTCGAGCGCACTCACGACGATGTGCGAGGTCATCACCGCCTCGACACCGGCGTCGACCGCCGCCCAGAACGGCACCAGCTCGCGCCGCGTCAGCACATCGGCCGACACGTCGATCTCGGGCAGCTCGAGGTGGCTGTCCTGCCGGGTGTCACCGTGCCCGGGGAAGTGCTTGGCGCAGGCCGCCGGCCCGGCCGACTGCAAGCCGTCGATCCAGGCGGCGACGTGGCTGGCCACGTGGTCGGGCGTGCTGCCGAAGCTGCGGATCCCGATCACCGGGTTGTCGGGATTGCTGTTCACGTCGGCCACCGGGCCGAGGGTCAGGTCGAGCCCGAGCTCCGCGAGCTCGGCACCGATCGCTCGGGCGGTGACCCGGGTCAGGTCGAGGTCGTCAGCGGCGCCGAGTGCGCCCGCGCCCAGGAACGGGCTGCCGGTGGTCGCGTGCAGCCGCGTGACGTCGCCGCCCTCCTCGTCGATCGCCATCACCGCAATCGGCGAGGAACGCCGGGCGCTCTCGACGTACGCCGCGACCGCCTCGTGCCCGTCGGCGGTGTTGCTGCCGAACAGGCACAGCCCGCCGAGGCCGTCCTCGAGCAACCCGGACGCCTCGGCTTCCACGACCGTGCCCGGGAACGACGGCAGCAGCACCCGGAGGGCTAGCCGGTCGAGCTCCGCATCTCCGCTCATCCCTTCACCGCCCCGGCAGTCAGGCCGGCGGCCAGCCGGTGCTGCACTGCGAGGAAGAAGATGATCACCGGGATCGCGATCAGCGTCGAGCCGGCCATGATGGCGCCCCAATCGGTGCCGCGGTTGGTGTCCGCGAACCTGGTCAGCCACAACGGCAGGGTGCCGTGGTCGGGCCGGGTCATCACGACCAGCGCGAGGGTGAACTCGTTCCACGCGTAGATGAACCCGAAGACGCCGGTCGCGACGAACCCGGGCGCCAGCAGTGGGAAGGTGACCCGGAGGAACGCCCCGACCCGCGTGCAGCCGTCGACCATGGCGGCTTCCTCCAGGTCAATCGGTACGCCGGCCGCGAACCCGCGCAACGTCCAGATCGTGAATGGCAGCACCGTCGCAAGGTAGATGAGCCCGAGCCCGACGACGGTGTTGAGCAGGCCCGCTGCTTCGAGCATCTTGTGCTGGGAGATGAAAAGGCCCTCGGCCGGGATCATCTGGATCACCAGCAGCGCGACCACGAAGCCCTTCCTGCCCCGGAACCGGAACCGGCTCAGCGCGACGGCCGCAAGGAACGCGATCACCAGCGCGCCCGCAACGGTGAGCAGGGTGACCAGCAGGCTCATCTGCAGCGCAGTAATGGCCTGGCCGTCGGAGAACAGCCGCCGGTAGTTGTCCAGGGTGCCGTCTATCGGCGCCCAGTTCGGGTCAGGGCCGGTGATATCGGCGCGCCTGATGAACGAGCTCGACGCCATCCAGTAGACGGGGAAGATCATCACCACGAGGACTGCGAGTCCCAACAGGTTGAACCCGACGCGAGACCTCCGCGTGCCCATGCGGCCGCTCATGCTTCCTTCTCCGTTCGCAGCATCGCGCGGATGTACGGCGCGGTCAGCACCGCGGTGAGCACGAGCATGAACATCGCGATCGCGGCCGCCATCCCGAACCGGCTCTCGCCGATGCCGATCCGGTAGATGTAGGTGCCGAGCAGGTTGGTGTCTTGCGTGATCCCTCCGGCCTGCTGGAGCACGTAGATCTGGGTGAACACCCGCATGTCCCAGATCACCTGGAGCAGCCCGACCACGAGCAGCACCGGCTTGATGCTGGGCAGCACGATGTAGAGCAGGCGCTGCATCGGGCCGGCTCCGTCGATCTCGCTGGACTCGACGATCTCGCTCGGGACGGTGGTCAGCGCGGCGTACACGGTGAACGCGACGAACGGCACGCTCATCCAGACCACGACGAGCGTGGCCACGATGTAGAAGGACAGCGGTTCGAGCAGCCATGAGTGCCCGGCGTAGTCGGCGCCGAGGCGTTCGAGGACCCAGTTCACGACGCCGTACTGGGCGTCGAACATCCACTCGTAGACCGTGAGGACTGCGATCACCGGCATCGCCCACGCCAGCAGCAGCGCCGTCTGCACCAGGACCCGGATCGGCGCGGCCAGTCGCTGGAGGAGCAGTGCCACCGCCACGCCGAGCGTCATCGTGATCGCGGCATTGACGAAGCAGAACGCGAGTGACCGCAGTGCGACGGTCCACAGATACCGGTCGGTGATCAGCTTCTGGTAGTTCTCCAGGCCGACCCACTCGGCCGGCCTGCCGAACTGCTGGGCCAGCCCGAAGTCCTGGAACGACAACACCACCTGGCGCACCAGCGGGTAGCCGAGGCCTGCGAGGAGGGCAAGGAAGGCCGGCAGCAGCAGCCCGTAGGGCAAGGTGCCCTGGCGACGGCGCCGTGACGTGTCCGCCGGCCGCGACCACGTCGTCTTGTCGTCGCTGAGAATGTCGTCGGGTGCGATGTGGATGGCCATGCCGTTCCTCCTTCCTCCCTGTCGATGGTTGAGAGGGCGCGCTGACGCCCGTCTCGAAACCCATCGCGTGGACGGGGTCGAAACCAGTCTGTCGTGTGGGCGACCCGCGGGGTGGGGCGACGAGGTGCGTCGCCACCCCACCCGCGGGGTTTCCGCGGCCGTACGGCGTCAGTCGGCCAGCTTCTCGGCCATCTTCGCGTCGGCAGCCTTCGCCAGGCTGGCGATGTCGCCACCGGTAGCGATACCGACGAAGAAGTCCTCGAGGATCCGAGAGCTCTCGACGCTCGCCCAGCCGGACGCCGCCGGGGTGAGGCGCGCGTTGCTGGCCGCGGCGATGGTCGCCTGGGCGATCTCGTCAGTGCCGAGCACCGAGGAGAGCGAGGACTTCGCCGGAGTCAGACCGGCCTTGCCGAGGATCGTCTGGTAGTCGTCACTCAGAAGCAGCGCGACCGCCTTCTTCGCCAGCTCCTGGTTCTGGCTCTTCGCGGCGATGGCGATGTCCGAGCCGCCGAGGAGCACCGGCGCGGGCTTGCCGTCACTGCCGGGCAGCGCGAAGACTCCGACGTTCTTCATCATGTCGGGGCAGCCGGCCTTCGGGTCCTCGATCAGGCCCCTGACCCAACCGGGCGCGGACACCATGCCCACCTCGTTGTTGCAGAACGGCGTGGCTGGGTCGGCCTCGTTGCCGTCCTTGGCTGCACCGGAGGCCTGCTGGAAGAGCTTCTGCACGGTCTCGAGGCCGGCCTGCGACTCGGGGCTCGCCAGGGCGCCCTTCCAGGTGCCGCCCTCGTCCGTGGCCAGATCGCCACCCTTGTCCCATAGGAACGCGACGCCGTTGCGCCAGTCCTGCCCGGGCAGCCAGAAGCCGCTGAAGTTCGCCGGGGTCGGGTTGGCCTTCTTCAGCGCCACGGCCGCGTCGACGAACTCCTCCATCGTCGTCGGCACCTTCAGGTCAGCCTTGGCGAACAGGTCCTTGCGGTAGAAGACGAACTTCGAGCCGGCGTAGTACGGCACCGCGTAGGTCTTGCCGTCGATCGTTGCGCCGTCGACGAAGCCCGTCAGCAGGTCGTCGCCGCCGAGGTCACCGAGGTCATCGGTCTGGTCCGTGAAGGCACCGGCCTCGGTGAACGTGGCCGCCTGCGTGTTGCCGACCTCGACCACGTCGGGGGTGTCGGACTCGCTGGACAGCGCCGTGGTGAGCTTCTCCACCAGGCCGTCCCACTGCTGCTCCTCGACCGTCAGCGTGGAGCCCGGGTTGTCCTTCTCGAACGTGGTCTTCAGCCAGTCGCGTGCCTCTTGGGGCGTGTCGGGGCCGTTGAGCCAGACGCGGATCTCCGCGGCGTTCGAGCCCGAGTCAGTTTTCTTGTCGCCGTCGCCGTTGCTGCCGCACGCGCTGAGCGTGAGGGCGGCCACCGCGGCGATGACCAGTTGGTTCCTGAAGCGCATGAGCGTTTCCTCTCCTGGTGATGGCGACCGGACACGGGCACCACGGTTGTTTCTGCGGTCAAGCTGGGGTGAGTCACGTGGGCGTCATGAGACCCCCAGCTCGCCGGCGAGCACGAGTGCCGCCGCTCCGACGAGGACGACGTCGTCGCCCAGGGTGGAGGTGCGCACGACGAGGTGGTCACCGCTGACCGCCATCGTGTTGCGCCGGATCGTGGTGGAGACCGCCTCGCTGAGCGGTCCGTCGAGCAGCTCGGTGGGCCCGCTGAGCACGAGCTCGTGCAGGTTCAGGGTGCCGACCACCGGGGCGAGGACTGTCCCGAGCAGCTCGCCGACGCGGCCGAGTGCCTCCGGGCCTTCGTGATCGAGTCGCTGCCGCAGTCGCGGTACGCCGAGCACGGTCTCCAGGCAGCCGACCCGCCCGCAGGCGCACGTCGTGCCGGCCGGGTCGATGACCACGTGCCCGATCTCACCGGCGGCCGCGCGGTGTCCGTGCAACAGCTGACCGCCGAGGATCAGGCCGGCGCCGACACCCTTGCCGACCCGGACCAGCATCAGGCCGCCCTCGCCGGCGTGCCCGAAGGTGTGCTCGGCGAGCGCGGCGGTGTTCGCGTCGTTGGCGACGAAGACGGGCAGGGCGAGGGCTTCGTGCAGGCTGTGGGCGAGCTGGACGTCGTGCCAGCCGAGGTTCGGCGCGTCGAGCACGGTGCCGTCGGCGTCGACGACACCTGGAGTGCCGACTCCGATGCCGAGCACGGGCCGGGTGGCCTCGGCGACGAGGTCTGCGGCGAGGCGGTGCACCAGGGTGAGGGCGTCGGGTCCGGTGGCCCCGCCGGTGTCGACGGACCTCCGCGTCAGCACGGTGCCGGCGAGGTTGACCAGCGCCCCGGTCATCGTGTCCTCGACGGACAGGTCGAGGCAGACCACGTGCGCAGCCTCGGGCACGAACCCGACCAGCGTCGGCGGCTTGCCGATCCGGCCCTCGGCGGGCGCACCGAGCTCCTCGAGGAGGTGGTCGCGGATCATCTCGCCGACCAGATCGGACACGGTGACCCGGGTCAGGGCGGTCGCCCGGGCCAGGTCGGCCCGGCTCGCGGGCCCGCGGCTGAACAGCTGCTGCAGGATCAGCGCCCGGTGGTGGCGACGGGCGTCCTCCTGGAGCACTTTGCCCTTCGGGCGAAGTTGCCGGCCGACCGACGAGATCTGCGTCACTTTGTTAGTTCAGCGCACTTACTAACTCGGTGTCAAGGGTTCGGGCCCATGAATGCCCGATGAATGCCCGGATGATGCCCGGATGATGCAGAGCGTCATCGGTTCGCGCACACGTCTAACCTGTCCTCATGGCGGGCGAGCTCGACGGGTACGACGACCGGTCCAGGCTGCGGATCTCCGATGCCGACCGGCACCGGGTCGCGGAGCTGCTGCGCGAGGCGGCCGGCGAGGGCCGGATCGACATGGAGGAGCTCGACGAGCGGCTCGAGGCGGCGTACGACGCGAAGACCTACGCGGACCTGGTCCCGATCACGGCCGACCTGCCGCTGGGTGGTGCCCAACCCCGTGTCCCTGCCGAGCGGCAGCCGGCGGACCTCGTCCCGGCCCCCAGCTATGAGAGCTCGTTCGCGATCATGGGCGGGACCACGCGCAAGGGCGTCTGGGAGGTGGGACCCACCCACACTGCCGTCGCTGTGATGGGTGGCGTCGACATCGACCTGCGGGAGGCACGGTTCCCCAGCGGCGAGACCGTCATCAACGCCTACGCCTTCTGGGGCGGCATCGACATCTATGTCAACGCGCAGACCCAGGTGGTCATCGACGGCGTCGGCATCATGGGCGCCTTCGAACAGAGTCGCGACAGGGTGGCGCCGGAGCTCGGTCCGGACTCGCCGGTGGTCCGCGTGACCGGCTTCGCCCTGATGGCCGGCATCACCGTCCATCGGCGAGCCATGCCCGGCACGCTGGCGGCGCCGGATGCTCGGCCACTGAGCCGGGGCGCCGGCCAAGAGGGCTCAGGCTTAGACGCGGACGAGGTGAACCAGTGTCACCGTCTCGGGTCGCCGTCTCGGGAGCCAGAGCCCCCGAGTGGTGAGCGCCCGGCCGGTGACGGGGGCGCCGTCGGTCGGGCCGACGTCTGGCAGCGGTGAGGACATGCTCACCGCAACGTGGTCGACCGGTCCCTCCCAGCGCGCTTCGTACGACGCCTCGGCATCGAGGCCGGGGATCCGGATCCAGACCCCGCGGTTGTGCGCGGGTTCGTCGAGCTGGACGTGCGCGACCAGCGCCTCGGAGCGGTCGACCGCGATCACGCCATGGAGCAGCACGGTGGGGTCGGACGACTCGGGGCGTACGACGCGACCGGAGTGCAGCAACGGCCGGAACCGCTGGTAGCGCTGCACCCACTCCGCGAGCCGGTCGAGCTCCTCGTCGGTCGCGTCGGTGAGGTCCCACTCGATGCCGAACGACCCGAACAGCGCTGTCGCGGCGCGGAAGGCCAGGCCGAGCGTCCGGCCCGTGGTGTGGGAGGTCGGCGAGGAGATGTGCGCGCCGACGTACTCCGGCGCCACGAGCTGGGTGGTCCACCGCTGGATCTGCTGACGGGCGACGGCGTCGGTCATGTCGGAGGTCCAGACCCGTTGCACGCGGTCCAGGACGCCGAGGTCGACGCGTCCACCTCCCGACGCGCACGACTCCCAGTCGATCGCCGGATGGGCCGTGCGCAACTCGTCGAGGAGCGCGTAGAAGCCGACGGTCTGCCGGTGCACGACCGGCGCCCCGCCCAGCACGACGCTGCCGGCCTCCAGCAGGTCGCGGTTGTGGTCCCACTTCACCGCGTTGATCGGGTACGACGAGAGCACGCCGCTGATCTGCTCGAAGATGTGTTCGCGCACCTCGGTCCGGGACAGGTCGAGCACCAGCTGGTGGCGGTGCAGCAGCGGCACCCGGTCGCCGGCCGAGAGGATCCAGTCGGGGTGCTCGCGGTAGAGATCGGAGTCGGGGTTCACCATCTCCGGCTCGACCCAGAGTCCGAACTCCATGCCGAGACCGTGCACGTGCTCGACGAGCGGGGCGAGGCCATCGGGCCAGACCGACCGGTCGACCGTCCAGTCGCCCAGGCCCACCGTGTCGTCGCGCCTTCCGGCGAACCAGCCGTCGTCGAGGACGAAGCGCTCGACGCCGATGCGCGCAGCCCGGTCGGCGATCGCTTTGAGCCGGGGGAGGTCGTGGTCGAAGTAGACGGCCTCCCACACGTTGAGCACGACCGGCTGGTGGGCGGGATGGGCCGGCAGGCTGCGCTGATGGGCGTGCCACACAGCAGCCAACCCGTCGAGTCCGTCGCTCGCTGCGGCGATGTGCACCCACGGAGTGGAGTAGCTCTCGCCGGCGGCCAGACGCACCTCGCCGAAGAGCAGGAGCTCGCCCCCTCCGAGCGTGGTGCCGGTGGCCGGGTCGCGCTCCACCCGGAGCACGGAGTTGCCGCTCCAGGCCACGTGTACGCCGAGCACCTCGCCCTGAGTGGTGGAGAAGCCGGGCGTGCCGAGCACGGTCATCGTGGCGGCGCCGAGGCCGGGGCGCCCGGCGCGGGACTCGCGCAGCCACAGCCCGTCGGTGACCTCGTGCCGTTGGGGGTTGCGCTCCCGCTCGTGCCGACCGGTGAAGTCGAGCACCTCGGTCAGGTGGTCCGGCGCCGGCAGCACGACCTCGAGGCCCTCGAGCGCGTAGTCGGTCTCCCCGTTGTTGGTCAGGGTGTGCCGCATCCGGAGCCCGCCCCCGTGCAACGTCTCCACGACGGTCAGCAGGCCGAGTGCTGCCGCCTTGTCGGCCAGCTCGATGCGCAGCCGGCTGCCGTCCTCCTCGATCGAGGAGCAGGCGAACTTGGTCGACCAGTCCCGGCCCCCGTCGCGCTGACCGCGCAGGTGGGGACGCGTGAACCGGCCCCGGGCGTGCTCGCCGAGCAGCGGCAGGCCAGGGCCGTTGGGCAGGAGTGGGCACTCCTGAGGCGTCGGCGCCGAGCAGGCCGACCGCGACCACGACGGGGAACCCGTCGTGGTCGCGGACCAGCTCTATGCCCGTCGTCCGTGCCCGATCAGCCTGTGGGTCACGAGGAAAGAGCATCGACCGGTCAGATCAGCCCTTGACCGCGCCCGCGGTCATGCCGCGGACGAAGTAGCGCTGGAGCATCAGGAACACCACGATCGGGACCAACATGGTGATCATGCCGCCCGCCGTGGTGAGGTTCCAGCCCTGGCCGACCTGGCCCCGCAGCTGCACGAGCGCGATCGTCACCGGCTGGTTCTCACCGGGTCCGACGAAGATCAGCGCCACGAGCAGGTCGTTCCACACCCACAGGAACTGGAAGATCGCAAAGGCCGCCAGTGCCGGGACCGACATCGGCAGCACCAGCCGGTAGAACGTCTGGAAGTGGCTGGCACCGTCCATCTTGGCCGACTCGATGATCGTCTTCGGGAGCGTGGCCATGTAGTTGCGCAGGATGTAGATCGCCAGTGACATGCCGAAGCCGATGTGCGCCAGCCATGCCCCCGCGAACGTGCCGTTCAGGCCGAGCTCACCGTAGATCTTCTGGATCGGCACGAACGCCACGAAGCCCGGCACGACCAGCATTGCGACGATGGTCAGGAACAGGAAGTCGCGACCCCAGAACTCCATGAAGGTGAAGGCGTACGCCGCGAAGGCGGCGATCAGGATCGGGATGAACGTCGCCGGCAGCGTGATGGCGAAGCTGTTCACCAGAGCCGCCCCGAACTGCGACTGGTCGATCGCGTCCTTGTAGTTCTGCAGGGTCAGGTTCTCGAGGGAACCCAGGACCGTCCACCAGCCCGTCCTGTCGGCATCCTCGATCGGCCGGAACGAAGTGACCAGCGTGCCGATCGTCGGCAGCAGCCACAGCAGGCAGATCACGGTCAGCACCAGCTTGGTCAGCCAGCCGGCCTTGGCCGGGTTGGGGTCGAAGCTCGCGGCCTTGCGTCGTTGTCTGGCGGTCGGTGTCGCTGCCGCCGTCGTGTCAGTTGCCTGGCTCACAGCCCGGCCTCCTCTCGCTTGAAGTGACGCACCTGGTAGGCCATGATCGGGATGACCGCGATCATCAGCATCACCACGATTGCCCCAGCGGCACCGTTGTTGAAGTTCGTCAGCAGCTGGTTGAAGAACTCGTTGCCGACGACGTTGGTGTTGAAGTTGCCGTTGGTCATCGCGTAGACGATGTCGAAGATCTTCATCACCGCGATGGTCACCGTGATGAACACCGTGACGATCGAGCCCTTGATCTGCGGCACCACCACCTGGAAGAAGGTCTGCCGCTCGCTCGCACCGTCGATCCGCGCCGCCTCCAGGGTGTCGGCCGGCACGCCCTTGACCGCCGCCGAGAGCAGCACCATCGAGAACCCGACCTGGGCCCAGAGAAGCACGACCATCAGCAGGATGCTGTTGAACCTGAAGTCGCTCTGCTGGAGCCAGGCCACCGGGTCGAAGCCGAGCCCCGTCCAGACTGCGTTCAGGATGCCGATCTGGGCCTGGCCCTCGGGTGCGGCGTAGTACACGAACCGCCACATGGTGGCGGCGCCGACCGCGCTGATCGCCATCGGCAAGAAGATGATGGTCTTGCTGAACTTCTCGCCTGACGGCTTGAGCCGGTCAGCGAGCGTGGCCACCGCGAGCCCGAGGACCACAGTGACGGCCGGCACGATGAGGATCCAGAGCAGCGTGTTGACCAGCGTCGACTGGAAGGCGTCCGAGGACAGCAGGGACGTGTAGTTGTCCAAGCCGACGTAGGTGTCCCCGACGTCGTTCTTGAAGCTCGCGACGACCGTCGCGACGGCGGGGTAGATCAGGTAGATGGAGATGGCGAGGTACGCCGGAAGGATGTACAGGAACGGCTTGGTCCGCTCCTCCCACTTCGACGGCAAGAGCTCGGCGAGCTTGTTCAGCAACCAGAAGACGGCCAGAGCCCCACCGATGCCGGCGAGGATGGTCAGAACCGCGATTATCAACTTCACGTTGGGTCACACCTTCTCTGAAGCGGGCGGGAGACCGGAGACCGGTTCGCCGGGGATGCCGGGCACAGGCCCAGCACCCCCGGAGTAGCAATCGGATCGAACTGACTAGCTTGCAGGCCAGCTGGCGTCGATGTTCTTCAGTGCCGTGTCCAGATCCTCCTGGCCACTGATCCAGGCGGTCATGTCCTTCCAGAACGTTCCAGCGCCCACTTCACCGGGCATCTGGTCAGAGGCGTCGAACAGCCACACGGTGGAGTCGTAGGCCACCTTGGCCATCTGTCGCGTCAGCTCGTTGGGGTAGTTTGCCGCGTCGAAGTCCTGGTGCGGCGATATGAACGAGCTGTTCTTGGCGGCCTCGTTGCCAATGTCGGTCTCGGACAGCATCTTCATGACGTCCTTGGTCGACTGGGAGTCGGCCAGCATGGTCGCCAGGTCACCACCACCGAGCACGGGGTTCTCGCCACCTGCCTCGGCGGGCGGGAACCCGAAGGTCCCGACGTTGGCGTCGAGGTCAGCCAGGATCGCCTTCGGGAAGAAGCCGGTGATGAAGCTGCCCTGCTTGTACATCATGCACCCGGGCTTGGCGTCGAACATCGGGTTCCCCGCAGTACCGAAGTTGGTGCTCGCGATGGCCTTGCGACCACCGAGGACGTTGCCCTCGGTGAACATCAGCTCCTCGAACTCACCCGCCGCCTCCTTGACGACGTCGGAGTCGAACTTGACCTCGTTGGTGACCCACTTCTTGTACTCCTCGGGCCCGCCGTAGCGCATCACCAGGTCCTCGAACCAGTCAGTCGCGGGCCAGCCGGTCGCCGTGTCTGACTCGATACCCGCGCACCACGGGGTGGTTCCGTCGGACTTGATCTTCTCGGTGAGGGTGTTGAGCTCGTCGATCGTGGTGGGGGCCTTGTAGCCGGCCTTCTCCCAGGCCTTCTTCGGATAGAAGACCAGGCTCTTGACGTTCATGCTGACCAGCAGGCCATAGAGCTTGCCGTCGACCGTGCCGGCCTCCAGCGTGCCCGGCGTCATGCTGGCTTCTAGCCCTGCTTTGTCGACCACGTCGTCGAGGGCGAAGGCCTTCTTGCGCTTGACGATGTCGCCCACGATTCCCGGCTGTGGGATGAAGGCGATGTCAGGAACGTCGTTGGCCTGGATCTTCTGCATGATCAGCTGGTTGATGTTGTTGACCTTCTGCCACTTGATCGTGATCCCGTCAGCCTTGGCCTTCTCGACCAGCACCTTCTCCAGACCGTCCTGGACCGGCTGGTCGAGGCTGCTCCAGATCGTGACGGACTTGTCGTCCTTGCCGCTGTCGCCGCCGCTGCCGCAGCCGGCAAGGGTGACTGCGACCGCGAAGGCCGTCACCGCCGCGAGTGACTTACGCCCTCGCCTGTGGATACGCATCATGTTTCTCCTCAAGAGGGATTGCCTTTGGACACTGGGCCGATCCGCGTCGTAGTGTGACCGACACCACATGCTGAATCGAATCAGCAGCCTATTGGGTCACCGCGGAGTCGTGTCAAGCAACGATGTGGTCACGGAGTCCGGCGCCCGGGGGAGGTGTCCACAATGGTCCGTTTCAAGAGGGCAACCCTGAACGATGTCGCCGAGCGCGCCGGGGTCTCGGTGACCACGGCGTCGTACATCCTCAACGGCCGGTCGACGCAGATGCGGATCTCCGCGGAGACTGCGCGCCGCGTCGAGGCTGCGATCAAGGACCTGGACTACCGGCCCAACTGGAGCGCCAGGACCCTGCGCCGGTCCAGTACCCAGACGATAGGGGTGATCTCCGACTTCGTCGCCAGCGGGGCGTTCTCCAGCCAGCTGCTGATCGGGGCGAGCGCCGCCGCCCGCGCGTCCGACCACCTGCTCGTCATCGGTGAGTCGATGGCCGACCAGGATGCAGAAGGGCTGCTGATCAAGGACATGATCGACCGCCAGGTGGACGGCATCATCTACGCGACGCTGACGGCCTCCAGCGTGGAGGTGCCCGAGAAGCTCCGAGATGTCCGCACGGTGCTCCTGAACTGCTTCGACCCCGGCCGCGACCTCCCGGCCGTGCTACCCGACGACCACGCCGGAGGGCGGGCGGCCGTCGAGCACCTGGTCTCGACGGGGGTCGAGGGCCCCGTCTATGTCGTCGGCGAGGATCCGACGCCCGAGTCGACGGCCGGAGGTGATCGGCTGCGCGGCATCAGCTCGGCCCTGGCCGAGGCGGGTACGCCCCTCGCCGGGGTGGTGTCGTGTCCGTGGGACGTGGAGTCCGCGCACGACGCGGTGGGCGCCTGGTTGTGCACAGGTGCGCGTCCCGGTGCGCTCATCTGCCTCAACGACCGCATCGCCATGGGCGCCTACCAGGCCTTGGCCGAGCACGATCTCCAGGTGCCCGGCGATGTCTCGGTGATCTCCTTCGACGGTTCGGACCTCGCGAGCTGGCTGCGACCTCGGCTCACCTCACTCGCGCTCCCGTTCAGGGAGATGGGTGCCCGGGCGGTCGAGATCCTGATGGAACCGAGTCCGCGGACCGTGGGCCCCACCCGGCTGCCTCTGGTGCTGCAGACCGGCGACTCGGTGAGAGGCCCGATAACGGGACCCGTGCCGTTGGGCTCGGAGCTGCGGGGCGCGTGACGTTCACGGTCGAGGGGCAGTTCGTCTGGGACTTCTGGACGGCGTACGACGAGGCGAACCGCCGCCATCACCTGTTCTACCTGCACGCGCCGTCCTCGCTGGGTGACCCGGAGCTGCGACATCGCAACGCGCGCATCGGTCACGCGGTGTCGGCCGACCTGAAGACCTGGACCCACTGGCCGGACCCGCTCCCGCTCCCGGAGGCCGGGGCGTTCGACGAGCTCGCCTCGTGGACGGGCTGCACCGTGCGCGGGGAGGGTGCCTGGTGGCTGTTCAGCACGGGCCTCGCCCGCACCGATGACGGTCGGGTGCAGCGCATCGGCTCGGCGAGGTCCGAGGATCTGCGGACGTGGACCCGGACAGGGCTGGTGCTGGGCGCGGACCCTGCGCATTACCAGGTCAGCTGCGAGGAGTGGGTCGAGGAGGCGTGGCGGGATCCGTGGGTGGTGCGCGGCGACGACGACCGTTGGCACATGTACGTCACTGCTCGTGACAAAGAGGGCGGCCCCGGCTGCGGCGTCGTGGGGTACGCCGTCTCCGACGACCTCGTCACCTGGCAGGTACAGCCGCCACTCAGCTCGCTGACCGGACGGTTCGAGTGGCTCGAGGTGATCCAGGTGGTCCGCGTCGAGGGGCGGTGGGTGCTGCTGTTCTCGTGCCTCGCCGGTGAGATGCCCGGAGCCCCCGCCGGTGCAGGCGGAGTCTGGTCGGTGCCGGTCGACGGCCCGGGTTCGACGGTGGACGTTGCGGCCGCGGTCCGGCTCACCGACGAGTCGCTGTACGTCGGCAAGGTGGTCCACGATCGCGGCGCGGCGTACCTCATGGCGTTCCGGAACCTCGGCCCGGACGGGCAGTTCCTCGGTGGCCTGATCGACCCGGTTCCGGTGACGTGGCGCCCGGACGGGCATGGGCTGACCATTGCCGTGCCCGAACAGCCCCCTGGAGCGCCCGACGCTGTACCCCCGGGGGGATTGCCCTTAGTGTGAGCGCCGTCACTTACAACGGATCGTCCGGCACGTTCCTGCCGGTGAGGAGATAAATCATGGCAACAGTCACGTTCGAAAAGGCCCAGCGCTGGTATCCCGGCATGGACAAGCCCGCAGTTCCGGGCATCGACCTGGAGATCAAGGACGGCGAGTTCATGGTCCTTGTGGGGCCCTCGGGGTGTGGCAAGTCCACCACCCTGCGGATGCTCGCCGGACTCGAGGAAGTCAACGACGGCAAGATCTACATCGGCGATCGCGACATCACGAAGCTTCCGCCCAAGGACCGCGACATCGCGATGGTGTTCCAGAACTACGCGCTGTACCCGCACATGACGGTGGCCGACAACATGGCGTTCTCGCTGAAGATGGCGAAGATGCCGGCTGACCAGCGCAAGAAGGCGGTCGACGAGGCAGCGCGGATCCTCAACCTCACCGAGTACCTCGACCGCAAGCCGAAGGCACTCTCCGGAGGCCAGCGCCAGCGGGTCGCGATGGGTCGGGCGATCGTGCGCAAGCCGCAGGTGTTCTGCATGGACGAGCCGCTCTCGAACCTGGATGCGAAGATGCGCGTGCAGACCCGCACCGACATCGCCAAGCTGCAGTCCGACCTCGGCGTCACGACGGTCTATGTCACCCACGACCAGGTCGAGGCCATGACCATGGGCGACCGGGTCGCGGTGATGAAGGACGGCTACCTGCAGCAGGTCGACACCCCGCTGAACCTCTACGACCGTCCGGTGAACCTGTTCGTGGCCGGCTTCATCGGCTCGCCGCAGATGAACTTGATGGGTGCGACCGCCGTGGACGGCAAGGCGAAGATCGGCGACTACCTGGTGCCGGTCGACGAGGCAGCGGCCCAGAAGATGCGCGGCGACATCGTCGTCGGCGTCCGGCCCGAGACCTGGCGCCAGGTCTCCGCCGAGGAGGGCGGGCTGCCGGTCACGGTGACGGTCGTGGAGGAGCTTGGCTCCGACGCGTTCGTCTACGGCACCAGCGGCGTGGAGGGAACTCCCAGCTCGGTGATCGTCCGGGTCGCCGGACGCGACCAGGTCCACAAGGGCGACGTGATCCACGTGACCACCGACCCCCACCACGTGCACGTCTTCGACGCCGACACCGGGGAACGCCTCAGCGCCTGACCTGATCTGTCGGCACGGATCTGTCGGCCCAGCCTTGCTGGCCCTGACCCGAGCGGCCCTTTGGCCCCGGGTCAGGGCCAGCGGGCAGTCCAGACGCGACCGTGCTCCCCGTCGTCTGCGAGCAGGAGCACCTGGTCACCGTCGGACGCCACGGACATGGTGTGCTCCCCGGCGGTGGTCGGGTGTGTGGGAGTTCGCACCTGACGCCAGTCCTCGCCACCGGTCGAGGTCCACATCGCGTACGCCGCTGCGTCGCTGACCGTGGCCACGAGCCGTTCACCGGTCACCGTGAGCGCCGACACGAACGGGCTCGCGCGCCCGTCGTCGTCGAGCGCCCCGAACCGCGCGCCCGGCCGCCAGCCTCCCTCTCGTCGCTCCCAGGTGCCGAACGTGTCGCCGCGGATTCCCACCGCGACCAGCCGGTCGCCGAGCGAGACGACCTCCTCGAGGTCGTTGAACTCGGCTGTGGCCGGCACCTCCTCGCGCTGCCAGGTGCGCCCGTCCTCGGACCGCCACGACATCGGCACCCGGGGAAGCCGTCCGGCAGTCGTGGCGCTCCCCACGACGGTCCACTCGCGGCCGTCGTGCACCTGGTCCATCGCGAACGTGTCGAACTGGTCGTCCTTGGACAGCTGCGGGTCGTCGTCGATCAGGGTGAACTCGGTGGCGTCGGGGGAGACCCAGACGGCTGCTCCGCTCGTGCGGTTCCCGGCGATCAGCCAGCCGTCGGGCCCGGCGGCCAGCTTGCCGACACTGACGGCCTGCGGCCCGCCGTACAGCTCGAAGCCCGCCTCCACGTCGACGAACACGCCGTCAGGGCGCTGGTGCCAGGTGCTGACTCGCGGGTTGCCGTGGGCGCCGCCTGACTTCGCGCCCACCATCGCGAGCTTGCCGTTGCGGCAGGCGACCGAGGACAGCACCGATCGCCGCGCCCAGTAGCCGTCCGGCGCCAGCCGCAGGCTCGTCCACGACGTCGCGTCCGGGCTGCTCCACACCGCGGGCCTGCTCTCGCCGTCGGCGGTGAACACCCCGCCGACGAGGTACCAGCTGCCTGCGCACATCACCGCGTCACGCACCGCGATCCGGCCCGCGCGTCCGGGCGGGCTGGGCAGGTCCTGGGCCTTCCAGTCGACGCGGAGCGGCGCCGCCGGGATGGGTTTCTCCGCATTCCTGCACGCGACGGCAGCACCCAGCACTACCGTTGCAAGGGTCAGGCGCAGCAGCAGAACCAGGGGCACAAGCCCACACTAGGCAGCCGGTCCGACACGCGGACGGTTTGGAGTTGCGGCGCTTAATAGGTCAAACTCAAGTGACTTACTCGAGTTAGGACTTGGCCTTTGCGACCCAGAACCGGCGCCCTGCTGTGTGCCGTACTCGCAGTGACAGTGATGGTCGGCGGTAGCCACTTCGCCACCGCCGCCGCCCCTGCACGCCCGGAAGTGGCGAAGCCTGCCGCAACCAAGGACGCCCGGCCCAACATCGTGCTCGTCCTGATGGACGACTTCTCCCTCGAGCTGCTGGCGACAATGCGGGAGGCACGGCGGATGCAGGCTGCCGGAGCGACGTACCGAAACACCCATGTCGTCGACTCGTTGTGCTGCCCCTCGCGGGCCTCGCTGCTCACCGGTCGCCCACCGCACCAGACCGGTGTCCTGACCAACACCGCCGACGGCTCGGAGCATCCGATCGGCGGCTACCGGGCCTTCACCCGCTACGGAAATGCCAAGAAGGCGTTCAACTTCTCGCTGCATCAGAGCGGCTACACGACCGGGTTCGTCGGGAAGTACCTCAACGGCTACAAGAAGCACACCAACTATCAGGGCAAACACCTCGCTCCCGCGAAGGTGCCCGGGTGGAGCGAGTTCGAGGCGATCCTCGGCGGCGGCTACCACGCGTGGGGCTTCTGGCGCACGTGGCTGGACTCCACGGGCCAGGTCCGGCTCCGTCACCATGTGAAGCCGCCACGCACCGCCTCTGCGGCCGAACGCGACCGCGGCTACGCCACCAACGTGACCTCCGATCGTGCAGCCCAGTTCCTTCGCAAGCATCGAGACGACACGTCGCCGTACTTCCTCGAGGTGGCGACCTACGGGCCGCACGCCCAGATGAGCAAGGCCTACCCCGACAACCCTTCCTTCCCGTCGGCCTTCGCCGACCGTGCCCCGAAGGGCGATCCCGAGGGAGGCAACTGCGGAACGCGGTCCTGCGGTGCCCTCACCCTCCGCGACCTCAAAGGGTACGGCGACCCACGCGAGGACAATGCACCCACCTACCTGCGGCGCAACGGGGCCACCCGCCCGGCACCGGCGTGGAACACCAACCCGATCGTCTTGAGCGACGACGTGGCGCGGAAGGACTATCGCGACCGCGCCCGGATGGTGCAGTCGATCGACCGGATGCTCGGCCGGCTCCGGGCCGAAGCAGGGCCGAACACCTACTTCTTCCTCACCTCGGACAACGGCTTCCACCTCGGCCAGCTGCAGCTCAACGGGGGCAAAGGCACGCCGTACGACGCCGACACCCATGTGCCGCTCGTCGTCACCGGTCCCGGGGTGAAGCAGGGCGCGCGCCACCAGTTCGTGAGCAGCCTGGACCTCGCCTCCACCTTCGAGTCGCTGGCCGGGCTGCGAGCGCCGGGCTACCGGTCGGGGACGTCGTTCGCGCAGACGTTTGGCCAACCGCGAGCCGCAGGAGGCAGGTTCGTGTTCTTCGAGCACACCTACGCGAGGTCACGCGCGGGGGAGGTCGACGACGACTCGATAGTCGGCGGGGACATCGAGTCGATCCCGTCCTACATCGCGGTGCGCGGCAAACGTGGCCTGCTCGTGCGGATCGACCTCGACAACACCTGGCGCGGCACCAACCACGCCTGGGAGCTCTACCGCTACGACGTGCCCTGGGAGGACCGCAACGTGTTCGCGCAGGACCACGACAAGCCATGGGCGCGCGAGCTGATGCGTCGACTGGGAATGTGGGAGGACTGCACCCCGGCGCAGTGCCGGGCGGCTACGCGCTGACCCAGTCCGGTCACCCAGCGGCTCAGGCCGTCTGGTCGGACTTGGTGGAGTGGCTCGCCCGGTCCGCCGTACGCCGGATGATGTCGGTCAGGGTCTCGTACAGGTCTCTCGGGATGTCGTGGCCCATCCCGTCGATGACGAGCAGCTCGGCCCCCGGGATCGCGCGGGCTGTTGCCCGACCACCGGAGACGTGCACCATCTTGTCGGCGGAGCCGTGCACGATCGCGGCCGGGACGCGTAGGGAGGCGAGGCGGCTGGAGCGGTTCGGCTGGTTGATGATCGCGAGCATCTGGCGCATCACGCCGCTGGCCGACACGCCGCGGTCGAAGGTCTCCTCGGCACGGGCACGGGCCTTCTCCTCGTCCCTGGGAAAGCCCGGCGACCCGATGATCTCCCACATCTTCGCCGAGGTCGCCACATAGGCCTCGCGACCCGGAGTGCGCTTGGCGATCATCTTCGGCAGCAGCGACGGGTGCTGCCAGCCCACGCTGCGCTTGCCCAGCGTGGACATGATCGAGGTCAGCGAGCGGACCCGGGCCGGCTGGTCGATGGCCATCGTCTGCACGATCATGCCGCCCATCGAGACGCCGGCGACATGGGCGGTCTGCCAGCCGAGGTGGTCCATCAGCCCGAAGACGTCCGCTGCCATGTCGCTGAGGGTGTACGGCGCCCGCCCAACACGCCCGACGGTTGCCTGGATCAGGTGTCGACGCGTGACCCGGCCACGGATCCGCGAGGACCGACCCGTATCGCGGTTGTCGAATCGCACCACGTGGAACCCCGCCTCGACGAGCATCGTGCACAGATCGGGGTCCCACCAGTTCATCGGGCCGCCGAGACCCATCACCAGGACCAGCGGCTCGCCCTCGGGGCTGCCGAACGTCTGGTAGCACAACTGCACACCAGGGGCGACCGGCGCAAACAACTCCTCGGACACGGGGATAGACATCTAGACCTTCTTTTCCGAATTTGGTGGAGATGGGCCGAAATACTGTGAGCAACCAGTTGATAACGCTAACGTTGATCGGGTGAACTCACCGCTTGGTTCGTTCCTGTTGCCTGCAGGATACGAGGGTCCTACAGGGATCCGGGCCTTGGCACGGGAGACCAGCAGCCTGGTCGAGGCGGCTCGTCTGATCCAGCGCTCCCGGACGGACCGCCGGGCCCGCGCACTCCTCCCGTACGTCGGCAGCCACCGCGTCCCTGCCCACGACCCGGTTCTCCTGGTGCCCGGTTTCATGGCCGGAGACCCCACGCTGAAGGCGATGTCGCTCTTCCTGCGCCGCGAGGGCTTCCGCACCTACCGCGCGCAGATCCTGGTGAACGCCGGATGCACCCGGCAGGCCGCCGACCGCCTCGAGTCCCGGATCGAGTCGATCGCAGTCAGGCGCAACCGCAAGGTCTCGATCGTCGGGCACAGCCTCGGCGGGATGCTGGCGCGCGGCCTGGCAGCCCGTCGCCCCGACCTGATCGAGGGCATCGTCAGCCTGGGTAGCCCGGTTCTGGCCCCAGCGGCGGTACACAGGGTGCTCACCTGGGACACCCAGATGCTCGCCAAGCTCACCCGGGCCGGCTTCGGCGGGCTGATGGGCGAGGACTGCATCGGCGGCGAATGCGCGCGGCTGTCGTGGGAGGAGAGCCTCGAGGCGCTCGACCCGGACCTCGCCTTCACCGCGATCTACAGCAAGCGTGACGGCATCGTCGACTGGCGTGCCTGCCTCGATCCCGCTGCCCAGCACGTCGAGGTGCGCACCAGCCACTGCGGCATGGCGATGGACCCGATCGTGATGGACCACGTGCTGGCCGCGCTGCGCGAGCAGCAGGTCAAGCGGGCCAGCCGGGAGGCAGCTCCTGACGCCGGGGTGGGTTTGCTCCGCGTCGCTCACACGTGATCGCTGCGACCTCCATCGCACCACGCAGCAGCTGCGCCACGTCCTCTGCGCCGACGGGCAGGCCCGGGCCCAGGGTCCGGAACGCGTCGAGGTCCCAAAGCTGCGCGAGTGTCGCGGCCATGAAGGCGTCACCGGCGCCGACCGTGTCCAGCACCTCGACCTGACGCGGGCGCTCGCTGGTCTCGCCCTCTGCGGTGAAGGCCGTCGAGCCACTTGCTCCGCGGGTGAGCAGGACGATGCGCGTGCGTTCCCCGCCCAGCAGCTCGCGGGCGACGTCGTCGGGATCAGCGTCGGCGTCGAGCAGTTCCGCGTCCTCGTCGCTGAGCTTGACCAGGGAGCAGCGCGCGGCGAGCTCGTGCACCTCGCGCCGGGTGCGGTCACGGTCGTCGATGAACGACTCACGCAGGTTGGCGTCGTAGCTCACGAAGGCGTCGCGTGCGCACGCCTGCTCGACGAGGTCGAGCACACTGGCCCGGCCCGGCTCGAGCAGCGTGCCGAGTGAGCCGACGTGCAGTGCGTGGCAGGGCGGAAGCTCCTGACGAGGGAGACTCCACTCGAGGTCGAACTCATAGCGGGCCGCACCTCCCGAGTCGAGGTGGGCGGTGGCGACCGACGTACGCCCGCTCGTTGTGGGTACGGCGACGATCTCGGCCCCGCTGGCCGTCACGTGCTGCACGATGAGGCCACCACGTTCGTCGTGGCCGACCTGGCTGACAAGGGTGGCCGGGGCTTCGAGACGGGCCAGGCCAACAGCCACGTTCAGAGGTGACCCGCCCGGCGACTCGCTGGAGTCACCGTCGCGGTCGACCACGACGTCGATGAGCGCCTCGCCGGCGACGACGATCACGATGCGACTCCGCTCAGTGCTCGAAGTCGATGTCGGCGTACGCCCGCAGCTTGCTGAGCTTGTGCTCGGAGTGGATCGAGCGGATCGTGCCACTGCGTGAGCGCATCACCAGCGAGTGGGTCGAGGCGCCGCCTGCCTTGTAGCGCACGCCCTGCATCAGCTCGCCGTCGGTGATGCCGGTGGCGACGAAGAAGCAGTCGTCCCCGGAGACCAGGTCCGCGGTGTAGAGGACGCGGTCGAGATCGTGTCCGGCGTCGAGGGCGCGTTGCTTCTCCGCGTCGTTGGTCGGCCAGAGCCGACCCTGGATAACCCCGTCAAGGCACTTCATGGCGCAGGCGGCGATGATGCCCTCCGGCGTACCACCGATCCCGAGGAGCATGTCGACGCCGGTGCCCGCGCGTGCGGCCATGATCGCCCCGGCGACGTCGCCGTCGGTGATGAACTTGATCCGGGCCCCGGTGGAGCGGATCTCCTCGACGAGCCGTTCGTGACGGGGCCGGTCGAGCACGACGACGGTCACGTCCTCGGGCTTGCTGCCCTTTGCCTTGGCGACCTGGTGCACGTTCTCGGCCACGGGATAGCGGATGTCGACGACGTCGGCGGCCTCCGGGCCGGTCACCAGCTTCTCCATGTAGAACACCGCGGACGGGTCGTACATGGAGCCACGCGGGGAGACCGCGAGTACGGCGATCGCGTTGGCCATTCCCTTGGCGGCCAGCGTGGTGCCGTCGATCGGGTCGACCGCTACGTCGCACTCGGGACCGTCGCCGTCCCCGACCTGCTCGCCGTTGTAGAGCATCGGGGCGTTGTCCTTCTCGCCTTCGCCGATGACCACGGTGCCGTTCATGCCGACCGTCGAGATCAGGGTGCGCATCGCGTTCACCGCGACCCCGTCGGCGCCGTTCTTGTCGCCCTTGCCGACCCACCGACCAGCTGCCATGGCCGCCGCCTCGGTGACCCGGACCAGCTCGAGGGCCAGGTTCCGGTCAGGGATGGAGGGGGCCACGGAAAGTGACTCGGGAATGTGTCGATCAGACATGGCAGTGATCGTAACCGCAACGCCGCTTGGCAGGATGTCCCCATGAGCGAGTCGGAGCAGCCCGCCCCACCGGCCGCCGGAGGAGCTCGCTACGAGCGCAGCTTCGGTGGACTGGTCGGCGCGATGCTCGTCACCGTCCTGGCTGTCGTCGCATTCGCCGCCTTTCGGACAGTCACGAGCGACAAGGAGCCGATCCCGGTGCGGGCGGTGGACTACACGGCGGAAGTCACGAGGGCCCGCGAGGACAAGCAGCTGGTGGTGATGGCGCCAGACCGGCTGCCGCTCGGCTGGAAGGCGACCAGCGCGACGTACACAGGCGGTGTCTCCGCGACCTGGCACCTCGGCACCCTCACCGACGACCGCGACTACGTCGGCCTCGAGGAGGCCGGCGCCAGCATCAAGGACCTGGTGGAGGAGCACGTGGACACCACGGCCAAGCGTGGCGAGGACGTCACCATCGGGGGTGAGACCTGGCAGACGTGGACCGACTCCGGGGGTGACTATGCCGTGGCCCGCTCGCTGCAGGGTGCAGCGACGGTCGAGTCCGTGCTGGTGGTCGGCACAGCGCCCGAGGACGAGATCCGCGAGTTCGCCGGAAGCCTTAAGGGCCCGCCCGCCTCCACCACTGGGTGACAGGAACTGGGTGACCTCAGCCGGGTTCGCGCGTTGAACCTTCCGGAAGCCAGCCCGGACCAGCCCTGGAGGACCCGTGCGCAAGCCCGTTCTGAGCGCTGCGGTGGTCACCCTCGCCGCCAGCGTGCTGGCCGTCGTCCCGTTCACCGCCTCCGCCCGCAGCCAGGCCGGCTACGAGGAGTACGTCGCGCTCGGCGACTCGTGGTCCGCAGACGTGGTGATCGCCGACACCGACGGGCTGCCCGACT
Source organism: uncultured Actinomycetota bacterium (assembly GCA_963759525.1). Lineage (GTDB taxonomy): Bacteria > Actinomycetota > Actinomycetes > Propionibacteriales > Nocardioidaceae > Marmoricola. The sequence continues at coordinate 155,336 of CAVWZO010000006.1, forward strand.
CGACCCATGCGCCTACCGGGTGCGCGCAGTCCCACCGGAACTACCCCAAGCTCCTGGCCGCGGCGCTCAAGGTGCCCGTCTTCCGCGACGCGACCTGCGGTTCGGCCACCACCGACGACTTCTACGCACCCCAGACAGGGCTGCCGACGGGTGAGACCAACCCCGCCCAGTTCGACCGGCTGAGGCCCACCACCGACCTCGTCACGGTCGGGATCGGCGGCAACGACGCCGGCTTCGCCGGTGCGGCGCTGGGCTGCATCAGCCCGCTGCCCCAAGGTGCCCGATGCAAGGAGAAGTACACCGCCGGTGGCACCGACCAGCTCGCCGAGGCCATCAAGGCGTCCGAGCCGAAGCTCGTGCGGGCGCTCGGGGAGATCCGCGCGCGGTCTCCCCGGGCGCGGATCCTGATGCTCGACTATCTCGCCGGCATCCCCGAGACCGGCTGCTACCCCGTCGTACCCATGAGCAGCTCCGACATGGCCTACCTCCACGCGCCGTTCCGGAAGCTGAACGCGATGGTGCAGCGGGCGGCTGCGGTCGGAGGTGCGGAGTTCGTGAACACCTACACCCCCTCGCTCGGCCACCACGTGTGCTCGCCGCCGTATCACCGCTACGTCGAGGGCCTCGGCATCCTCTCGGTCAACGGCGTTGCGGTCGCCGCACCGGCCCACCCGAACTCGGCCGGCGCTGCCTCCCAGTTCCGTACGACGCTGGCCGCGGTGCAGAACGGGCCCTAGTCGCTCGGCGTTGCCTCTCCCAGCGCCTCGTCGAGCCGCGCTCGCGCGCCCTCGAGGGCGCGCTGGCAGACCTTGGCCAGCGCTTCGCCCTGCTCCCAGAGCGCGAGCGACTCCGCCAGGCTGGTGCCCCCCTGCTCCAGGGTGCGCACCACCTCGATGAGCTGGTCGCGGGCTTCCTCGTAGGTCAGGTCGTCGTTGGTGGGGCCGTCGTTGGTGGGGCCGTCGTTGGTGGGGGAGTCAGGCATCGTCATCCTCGTTGGCGTCGGGCATCAGGTCGATCTGGTCGACCGAGGTCGTGGTGGCTCCGATGCGGCCGTCGGCCACCCGGATGTGGATGTCATGCCCCGGCTCTAGGGTCGCGACACTGGACAGCGCCTCACCCCGGGCATCGGAGAGCACCGCGTAGCCGCGGCGAAGAGTGGCCAGCGGCGAGAGCGCGCGGATCCGCGCCACTTGGTGCACCAGGTCGTCGTCGCCGCGGTCGAGCCGGTGGAGGAAGGTACGCCGGGCGCGCTCGCGGTAGCCCGCGACCTCCACCAGCCGCTCGGCCAGCCCGGTGCGGGGATCGGCCAGCACCGGGCGCGACCGCATTGCGGCCACCTGGTGCAGCTCGCGCTGGACCAGTCCCCGGACCGCGGCCCGTCCCCGCTCGCGCATCTGCCACACCCGCTGCGCCTCCTCGGCCACGTCGGGTACGACGCGCTTCGCGGCGTCGGTCGGGGTGGACGCGCGCAGGTCGCTGACCAGGTCGAGGATGGGTGAGTCGGGCTCGTGCCCGATCGCGGAGACGACCGGGGTGGTGGCCACGAACACGGCCCGGACCAGGGCCTCGTCGGAGAACGGCAGAAGGTCCTCCACCGAGCCGCCGCCGCGTGCGATGACGATGACATCGACGGCTGGGTCACGGTCGAGCAGCTGCACGGCCTCGATCACCTCGCGGGCGGCGTGCACCCCCTGCATCGCGGCGTACTTGACGGTGAAGCGCACTCCCGGCCAGCGCCGACGCCCGTTGTCCAGGACGTCTCGCTCGGCTGCGGAGCCCTGCCCCGTGACCAGACCGACGTTTCGCGGCAGGAACGGCAGTGGCCGCTTGCGCTCCTCGGCGAACAGACCCTCGGCGGCCAGCAGCTGGCGACGACGCTCGAGGCGGGCGAGCAGCTCGCCCTCGCCGACCAGCCGGATCTCACGTACGGCGAGCGAGAGCGTGCCGCGGTTGGGGTAGAACGACGGCTTCGCATGGCACACGATCTGCGCGCCCTCCACCAGCGGGGTGGGCAGCGAGTCCACGACCGCGCGGTTGCAGGTGACCGGGACGGAGATGTCGGCGAGCTTGTCGCGCAACGTCAGGAACACCGTGTTCATCCCGCCTCGACGGGAGATCTGGGTGACCTGGCCCTCGACCCACACCACTCCCAGTCGGTCGATCCACTGCCCGATCGCCTGGGTGATCTGGCGCACGGGCGCCGGATGCTCGGGCGAGGTCTCCAAGGCCATGCGGAGACCATAAGGCCGGGCACCTACGATTGGGCTCATGACCGACCTGGGTACGCCGAGCGTCCTCTCACCCGACGAGGCCGACCGCGCTGTGCGTCTGGCCGCACCACGTGGCTACTGCGCGGGGGTCGACCGCGCCGTGATCACCGTCGAGAAGGCGCTCGACCTCTACGGGTCGCCGGTCTACGTCCGCAAGCAGATCGTGCACAACAAGCACGTAGTCGCCGACCTCGAGTCGCGCGGGGCGATCTTTGTCGAGGAGCTCGACGAGGTCCCGGAGGGCAGGACCGTGGTGTTCTCCGCGCACGGTGTGTCCCCGCTGGTGCACGAGCAGGCAGCCGAGCGCGGCCTGAAGACGATCGACGCCACCTGCCCACTGGTGACCAAGGTGCACCACGAGGCGAAGCGCTTCGCGTCCGACGACTTCGACATCTTGCTGATCGGCCACGCGGGTCACGAAGAGGTCGAGGGCACCGCGGGGGAGGCCCCCGAGCACATCCAGCTGGTGCAGAGCCCCGACGACGTCGCCGGGATCGTCGTACGTGATCCCGAGAAGGTCGCCTGGCTCTCCCAGACCACGCTGTCGGTGGACGAGACGATGGCCACGGTCGACGCGATCCGCCAGCGCTTCCCCAAGCTGCTGGACCCGCCGAGCGACGACATCTGCTACGCCACCCAGAACCGTCAGCTCGCGGTCAAGGAGATCAGCCCCGAGGCCGACCTGGTGATCGTGGTCGGCTCGGCCAACTCCTCGAACTCGGTCCGGCTGGCCGAGGTCGCCCTGGAGGCCGGCGCCAAGGCCGCATACCGGGTCGACGACGCCAGCGAGATCGACGAGGCCTGGCTCGAAGGCGTGCGCAGCGTCAGCGTCACGTCCGGCGCGTCGGTTCCGGAGGACCTCGTCGAGGGCGTCCTCTCCTTCCTGACCGAGCGCGGCTACCCGGACGCGCAGGCCGTACACACGGCGGAGGAGTCGCTCATCTTCGCGCTCCCACCCGAGCTGCGACGCGACATGCGCGCGGCCGCCGCCCAGTCCGGCGCACAGTCCGGCGCACAGTCCGGCGTACGGTCCGGCGCCAAGACCCGCTGACCCGTGGCGCGCTACTACGACGTACACCCTGTCGACCCGCAGCCACGCGCGATTTCCCAGGTGGTCGACGTCCTGCGCGAGGGCGGACTCATCGCCTATCCCACCGACTCCTGCTACGCGCTGGGCACCCAGCTGGGCAACCGGGATGGGCTCGACCGGATCAAGCAGCTGCGCCGCCTCGACGACAAGCACCACTTCACGTTGGTGTGCCGCGACTTCGCCCAGCTCGGTCCGCTTGTGCACCTCAGCAACGCCGCGTTCCGAGCGGTCAAGGCAGCGACCCCCGGTCCGTACACGTTCATACTGCCCGCCACCAGTGAGGTACCGAAGCGGCTGCTGCACCCCAAGAAACGCACGGTGGGGGTGCGGATCCCCGACCACCCGGTGGTGCGCGCCCTGCTGGAGGAACTCGGGGAGCCGTTGCTGTCCAGCACGCTGCTCATGCCGGACAGCGAGGAACCGATGACCGACGGCTGGCAGATCAAGGACGCGCTGGATCAGTGGCTGGACGCGGTGATCGACTCGGGTGAGTGCGGCTCGGAGCCCACGACCGTCGTCGACTTCTCCGACGGTGCACCCGAGGTGGCCCGGGTCGGTGCCGGAGACCCGTCGCGCTTCGCGTAGCGACGACGCTTGTTGCGCATCCGCTGCCGCATGGCGAGCACTGCCAGGACGAGCAGGTACGCCGTGAGCAGGCCGCTCGCCCGATGCGCGAGACCAGACACCACTGCCTGGATGAGGCCGTCACCGGAGTCCGCGATCCAGGTGCGGCGGACACTCGCGACCAGCGTGATAAAGGCCAGCATCAGCAGCGGTGGCAGCACGCCGACCGTGAAGAAGTCGCGTGGGCGCACCGCCAGAGCGGCCCCGAGGCAGACCAGCACGAACGCGATGTCGAAGATCAGGGTGAGCCGGCCGTTGATGGCGAGGTCGGCTGCCAGCGCCAGCAAGCCGACCAGGACTGCCAGCCGCGTGACGCGGCTGCCAGCCATCCGGCCCTCTTCCCACAGGGTGGGTGCGCTCACAGGCACAAGGTAGGCCGCCTCAGGCGCTCGATCGGCGCGACTCGCCGGGTGGGGTCCCTGTGCTGGGGGGCGTGGCAGGCGGTAGCTCGGGACGCTCGTCGGCCACCGCGTCGAGCAGCTCGGCGGAGGTGAGCGGGCGAGGGACTTGCGTCACCGGCTCCACCCGGGCCAACTCGGCCCTCGTGACGCCGATGTCCTCGAACTGGCGGGCGGTGACCAGAACCCGGCTCTCGATGGAACCGACAGCGCTGTTGAAGGCCTCCACGGCCCCCTTGAGGGACCGGCCGACCTTGTCGAGGTGGCCTCCCATCACGCCGATGCGGGTGTGCAGCTCGCGTCCGAGCTCGTGGATCTCACGGGTGCGCTCCGCCAGCGCCTCGGTGGTCCAGCCGTGCGCGACGGTGCGCAGGAGGGCGATCAGCGTGGTGGGCGTGGCGATGACGACATCACGCGTGGCGGCGTACGTCAGCAGTGAGGGGTCGGTGTCCAGCGCCGCGGCGAGGAAGGACTCGGCCGGGACGAACATCACCACGAACTCGGGGGCTCCCGGCATCGAACGCCAGTAGGCCTTGCCAGCGAGCGCGTCGACATGGCTGCGCACCTGCCGGACGTGGCGCCACAGATGGGCGGCGGCCTCCTCCGGGTCGTCGGACGCCAGCGCGTCGAGGTGGGCGTCGAGCGGCACCTTGGCGTCGACGACGACCGACCGCCCTCCGGCGAGTCGGACGACGAGGTCGGGTCGGAGGTTGCCCTCCTCGCGGGTGAGGTGGACCTGCTCCTGGAAGTCGCAGTGCTCGACCATCCCCGCGAGCTCGACGGCCTTGCGCAGGTGCAGTTCTCCCCACTGGCCACGTACGTGTGGCTTGCGCAGCGCAGTGGAGAGGGCGCCGGTCTCACGGCGCAGGAGGTCGGTGCTGTGCCGCATGTCGTCGACCTGCTGCCGCAGCTGCCCCTGCCAGGAGGCCCGCTGCTGCTCCACGTCCATCAGCCGCTCGTGCAGCCGGTCGAGCCCGTCGCGCAGCACGGCCTGGTCGTCCCCGCGCGCCGACAGGGCCCGCAGCACGTCCGGATCGCCGGCGCGGCGGGACCACACCAGCACGGCGAGGGCGCCGATGAGCGCACCGATCACCAGGGTCAGGAGGGGAAGCGCGATGTCCATGACCTGAGGGTGACAGCCGGGACCGACAGGATGCGGGAGGTCGTGGTTGCGGCTGTTGCGAGGCTTGCGGAACGTGGTCTCGACTGATCGCTCGCTGCGCTCGCTGCTCGACCACCTACGGCGCTGGCCGCCTGTCCTGGGAGGCGCCCGAATCCCACAAATGTTGGCGCGGGACGTCCGTTGCCGCGATCTCGACGTCCCAATCCAACAATTGTGGAGTTTGGGCCGACCGTTTGGTCCGACCGGTCAGTCCAGCTCGACGATCACGGGGGCGTGGTCGCTGGCGCCCTTTCCGGCGCGCTCGTCCCGGTCGATGAAGGCACCGGTGACTCGGTTCGCCAAGGTGGGGCTGCCCAGTACGAAGTCGATGCGCATGCCTCGGTTGCGCTCGTAGCGCTGCCGGTAGTAGTCCCAGTAGGTGTAGGCCTCCGGACCAGGAGCGTGTGGGCGGACCACGTCGACGTACCCGTCCTCGAGGAACGCGTTGAACGCAGCCCGCTCCGGCGGCGTCACATGTGTGCTCTTGGCGAAGGCGGCCATGTCGTAGACGTCGTCGTCCTGGGGTGCGATGTTCCAGTCGCCCACCAGCGCGACGTCGCCCGTCATGGACCGAGCGGCCTCGCGCAGCCGGGCCAGCCAGTCGAGCTTGTAGACGTAGTGGGGGTCGTCGACCTTGCGGCCGTTCGGGACGTACAGCGACCAGAGGCGTACGCCGCCGCAGGTTGCACCGATCGCACGCGCCTCGGCCGCCGCCGGGTCACCCCACGTCGGCATCCCGGGGAACCCGACCTCGACGTCTTCGATGCCGACCCGGCTGATGATCGCGACCCCGTTCCACTGGTCGTGCCCGACCGCAGCAATGTCGTACCCGAGCACGGTCAGACCCATCAAGGGGAGCTGGTCCTCGCGCGCCTTGGTCTCTTGCACGGCCAGCACGTCGAGGTCGTGGCGTTGCAGCAGGCCCTCGACCCGGTCGATGCGGCTACGGAGGGAGTTCACGTTCCAGGTGGCGATGCGCACTCGCCGAGACTATGTGCCCGGGGAAACCGGTCGGCAGCCCTATCGTTCTGCTGTGAAGCCGTTGGGGCAGCACCCCCTTCCCCGGCACGTCGTCGCCCACATCAGTGATCCTCATGTGCTGGCTGGGCGCCGCCTCTACGGCGTGGTCGACACCCAGGAGAACCTGAAGCGCGCTCTTGGGCGCCTGACGCGGCTCGAGACGCCTCCGCAGGCGCTCGTGTTCACCGGCGACCTGACCGATCGCGCGGAACCGAGGGCCTACGCCCGACTGCGCGAGATCGTGGAGCCGGCCGCCGAACAGCTCGGTGCCGAGGTGGTGTGGGTGATGGGGAACCACGACGAGCGGGAGCCCTATGCGCGCGAGCTGTTCGGCGAGTCGGTGCTTGACGAGGCGACCCAGGACCGGGTCCACGAAATCGCTGGTCTGCGCATCGTCTCGATCGACACCACCGTTCCCGGCTACCACCACGGCGAGCTGTCCTCCGACCAGCTGGCCTGGCTTGTCGGCGTGCTCGCGACGCCTGCGCCGTACGGAACCCTGCTGGCGCTGCACCACCCGCCCATCCCGGTCCCCATGACACGTGCAGCGGAGGCGATCGAGCTGCAGGACCAGCCTCTGTTGGCCGAGGTGATCAAGGGCAGCGACGTCCGCGCCGTGATCGGTGGCCACTTCCACTTCTCGTCGTACTCGACCTTCGCCGGCGTACCCGTTTCGGTGGCGTCGGCGACCTGCTACTCGGCCGATCCGGCACCAACCGACCGGTTCCTCTCGGCTGTCAACGGGCACCAGACGATCACGATGATGCACCTGTACGACGACCGCATCGTGCACTCCGTCGTACCCGTCCCGGACGCGGAGGAGATGGTGGGCTACCCGATGGAGCTCGCCGCCCAGGTCGAGGCGATGGGCCCAGCCGAGATGCGGGAGCTGCTCTCCAACAAGACCTCGCCGGTCTGGGCCTACGAGAACCCGCCAGACTGATGCGATGGACGACCCCCGCGCGACCCTGACCGAGAAGCTCGCCGAGATCGACGAACAGATGGCCACGATGGAGCAGAAGCCCGTCGACCAGGGCTCAATCTCCTTCGGCAAGCGGATCGGCGAGGGTACGTCGATGGCGGTGGACCGGCTCGCACAGGTGGCAGTGCACGACCGGCTGCAGGTGACGCGGGCGGACGTGGTCCGCGCCCTGGAGAAGCTCGACGACGACACTTATGGCGTCTGTGACGCGTGCGGCCGACCGATCGGCGAAGGCCGTCTGGAGGCGCTTCCCTGGGCGGTGCTCTGCGTCGAGGACGCAGCGAAACGCTGAGTGGTTGGGTGATTCGGGCTGCCGTCGGGGACGATGGCAGGCGATGTCACTTCTCGACCGTCTCCCCAACCCCACCACGGGGTCGCCTGATCCTGACGTGCTCTTCGACGCCTTCGAGACCTGGGTCGGTGAGCAGGGCCTGACCCTCTACCCCGCCCAGGAGGAGGCGCTGATCGAGGTCGTCAGCGGGGCCAACGTCATCCTCTCCACACCGACGGGCACCGGGAAGAGCCTGGTCGCGACCGGCGCGCACTTCGCGGCGCTGGCCAACGGCCAGCGGACGTTCTACACCGCGCCGATCAAGGCGCTGGTCTCGGAGAAGTTCTTCGCGCTGATCGCGGACTTCGGTGCTGAGAACGTCGGGATGCTCACCGGTGACGCCGCGGTCAACTCGCAGGCTCCGATCGTGTGCTGCACCGCGGAGGTGCTGGCCAACATCGCTTTGCGCGAGGGTGCGGCCGCCGACGTCGGCCAGGTGGTGATGGACGAGTTCCACTTCTACTCCGAGCCCGACCGCGGATGGGCCTGGCAGGTGCCACTCCTCGAGCTGACCCGTGCGCAGTTCCTCGTGATGTCCGCGACGCTCGGCGATGTCACCCCGTTCGTCGACGACCTGACCCGGCGTACCGGCCGGGAGACCGCAGTCGTCACGAGCGCCACCCGGCCAGTTCCGTTGAGCTACGAGTGGGCGGTGACGCCCATGCACGAGACGCTCGAGGAGCTGCTCACCACCCACCAGGCGCCCGTCTACGTCGTGCACTTCACCCAGGTCGCCGCGCTCGAACGTGCGCAGGCGCTGACGAGCATCAATGTCTGTACGCGCGAGGAGAAGGACCGGATCGCCGAGCTGATCGGCGGCTTCCGGTTCAGCCCCGGCTTCGGGAAAACCCTGTCCAGACTGGTGAAACACGGCATCGGCGTGCATCACGCCGGGATGCTGCCGAAGTACCGCCGCCTCGTCGAACAGCTCGCCCAGGCCGGTCTCCTCAAGGTGATCTGCGGCACCGACACCCTCGGCGTCGGCATCAACGTGCCGATCCGGACGGTGGTGTTCACCGGGCTCTCCAAGTACGACGGGCGGCGGCAACGCATGCTGAAGGCGCGGGAGTTCCACCAGATCGCCGGGCGTGCGGGACGGGCGGGTTTCGACACCGCCGGCACCGTGGTCGTGCAGGCACCCGAGCATGTCGTCGAGAACCATCGGCTGGTGCAGAAGGCCGGCGACGACCCCAAGAAGCTGAAGCGGGTCCAGCGCAAGAAGGCCCCCGAGGGGCAGGTGACCTGGACCGAGGAGATGTTCGAACGGCTTGTCGCAGCCGAGCCCGAGACGCTGGTCTCCCGGATGCGGGTCAGCCACTCGATGCTGCTCAACGTGATCGCGCGGCCGGGCAACCCTGGCGAGGCGATGCGGCGGCTGCTGCGGGACAACCATGAGGACGCCCGCTCCCAGCTGCGGTTGATGCGGATGGCCGCTGCCCAGCACCGGGCGCTGCTTGCAGCCGGCGTGGTGGAGCTCGTGGACCCGCCCGCCGAGGACGGGCGCAGGGTCCGGCTGGTCGAGGGACTCCAGCTCGACTTCGCGCTGAACCAGCCGCTGTCGGCGTACGCCCTAGCGGTCTTCGACACCCTGGACCCCGAGGCTCCGACGTACGCCCTGGACGTGGTGTCGGTCGTCGAGGCCACCCTTGAGGACCCGCGGCAGGTGCTCGGCGCCCAGGAGCACCGGGCGCGCGGCGAGGCGATCGGGGAGATGAAGGCCGAGGGGATCGAGTACGACGAGCGGATGGAGCTGCTCGAAGAGATCACCTGGCCCAAGCCGCTCCAGGAGCTGCTCGAGCACACCTACGACATCTACCGGCGACGGCATCCCTGGGTCGGGGAGGACGCCCTCTCACCCAAGTCCGTGGTGCGCGACATGTACGAGCGCGCGATGACCTTCGGCGAGTACGTCGCGTTCTACGGGCTGACCCGCTCCGAGGGGCTGGTGCTGCGCTACCTCGGCGATGCCTACCGGGCGCTGCGGCAGACCGTGCCGGACCGGGTGCGGACCGATGACCTCGAGGACATCATCGAGTGGCTCCGCGCCGTCGTACGCCAGACCGACTCGAGCCTGCTCGACGAGTGGGAGCGGCTCAGCGATCCCGACCAGCTGGCCGGTGCCGCCCCGGACGTGCTGCCGCCCGAGCCCGAGCGGATCACCGCCAACGAGCGTGCCTTCACCGTGCTCGTGCGCAACGCGATGTTCCGCCGGGTCGAGCTTGCTGCGTTCCAGCGCTGGGGACCGTTGGGCGAGCTGGAGGCGGAGAGCGGGTCGAGCATCACCGGGGACGGGTGGCGCGAGGCGCTCGAGGTGTACTTCGAGGAGTACGACGCCATCGACACCGGCCCGGATGCCCGCAGCCCGCAGATGCTGCTCGTCGAGAAGGGCGAGCGGACCTGGGAGGTCCAGCAGATCCTCGGTGACCCGGAGGGAAACCACGACTGGCGCATCCTCGCGACTGTCGATCTCGTGGCCTCCGACGAGGAGGGCGAGCTGGTGCTCGACGTGAGGGACGTCGTCCAGCTCTGACTGGGTCTAGCCCAGGGTCCGCAGGAACCGCTCGGTCAGCAAGGCGATGGTCACAGCCGGGTCCGGTTGCCCTTCGCGCCGGCCCATCCAGGCGACCACCTGGACGCCGAATCGACCTCGTCGCAGGGCCGAGTCGACCTGTACGACGGCGGGGCGCGACCGCGAGCCGCGGTACAGCAGCCGGACCTGGGCGATCGACGTCACGCCCTGCCACCCACCGACCGCGATCCTGCTGACGGTGCCGCTCCCGATGCGTCCCGTGCGGTACTTGTTGTTCGGCAGGTCCTTGGTCGGCTCGTCGATCCGGCCGGACACCATGCGGCGCCGTACGTCTCGAAGCATGTCTGTCGCCTTGGCGGGCGTCTTGTGCGTGAGCACGGCCAACAGCACCAAGTCATGACTGGCGTCGCGCCCGCGACCGTGGAACCGCTTTCCGCGCCACTCGACGTACATCGCCCACCGGGGGTTCGCGGGCATCTCGCACTTCTCCGTCGCACCGTTGAGGCAGAAGGTCCGCTGCTTGAACCCGTCGATGGGTGGCAGGTCGCGCAGGATCCTGCCCGCGTCCGCCTTGGTGACCCGCACGCCAGCGGTGCTCGACCAGACAGCTGCTGCCCGCGTCGTTGTCGGCGTCGGGGCGGTCGAGGTTGGCGGGGTTGCCGCGCGGCGCGCCGTTGGTGGCCGATCCGTGCAGCCCACCGGGACGAGGACAAGGGCCAGCACAAGGGTCACCAGCGCCAGCCAATGGGCGATCCGTCGCATGCTCCCCACCCTGTCCGGGGGCCGATGGGCATGCTCGCCGGAGGGCCGAACCTGTGGAAAACCCTGTGGAGGGCCGATCTCCAACTACCTCTTGTCGTGGTGGTGCTCGAGCGGGCTGACGGCCTGACCGACCGTGACCGTGAGTGGATCGAGGCTCTCCGGACCGATGTCGCGTCCTGGGCGGCGAGCCCGGCCACGATCGAGGAGGCGTCGGACGGCGCCGCGGCCACACTGACCTACCGGCTCGACACCCTGGGCGACGAGGACTGGCCGGACCGCATCGATGAGACCCGGGTGTTGCTCGAGGCGGCACCCGAGGGCTTGGCGAGCCATGTCACCGGGGGCCGGGTAGCCGGTCTGGTGAGCCGCGCCCCGCGTCGTACGTGGGCCGCCACTGCGGGGGCGCTCGGGGTTCTGGCCATCACCGTGGTCGGGCTCGACCTCGGCCCTGACGACGCCGGCCGTTTCCGCGATGCTCCTGACTCGGTGCTGGGACAGCGGATGCTCGGCCAGCACTTCCCGGCCGGCGCGTCCACGCCGGTCGAGATCGTGGCGGACACCGCTGGAGCGGAGGAAGTCCGGAGTGTTCTTGCGGACGTACCGGGCGTGGAGCGCGTCTCCCCAGGTCCGACCTCGGCGGACGGTGCTCGGTCGTTGCTCAGCGCCGCGCTGGCTGCCCCGCCGGACTCAGCTGAGGCACGGGAGACGGTGCGGGAGGTACGACGCAGTCTGGACACGATGCCGTCCGCAGCGGCCATCGTCGGTGGCTGGACCGCGCAGCAGGTCGACCTCCGGGTGGCCTCGCTGCGCGACGCCCTCGTGGTGATGCCAACTGCCCTGGTGGTGGTCGGCCTGGTCCTGTTCCTGCTGCTGCGAGCTGTGCTCGGGCCGCTCGTGCTGCTGGCGACGGTCGTGCTGTCCTACGTGGCCGCGCTGGGGCTGCACAGTCTGGTGATGAAGGTGATGGGCTTCGAGGCGGTCGAGCTCGGCCTGCCGCTGTTGGCGTTCTGCTTCCTGGTGCCCCTCGGGGTCGACTACACGATCTTCTTGATGAGCCGGGTCCGCGAGGAGGTGGCCACGCACGGCCACCGCGACGGCGTACTACGCGGGCTGGTTGCCACCGGCGGCGTGATCACCAGCGCCCGGATCGTGCTGGCCGCGACCTTCGGGGTGCTGTGGCAGATGCCCCTCACGTTCATGGTCGGGATCGGCGTCGTCGTCTCGCTGGGGATCCTGCTCGACACCTTTGTCACAAGGTCGCTGCTGGTGCCGGCGCTCTGCGTCGACCTCGGCCCGAGGTTGTGGTGGCCCGGCGCGGTGCCGTCAGCCGGGGTCGTCCCGGAGCAGGAGCGTCTTGCTGTTCTCCGCCATCCAGGTCTCGATCCGGTCCATCGACCAGCCGTAGGTGTCCCGCAGCAGCAGGGCGAACCTGAAGTCGGTCATCGCTGAGAGGGTGCCGACGGCGGCGTCGGTGTCGAGCGACTTGCGCAGGACGTCCAGCTTCTGGAGCAGTCCGACGACCATCTCCGCGCCCTGGACATGCCGGCGATGGCCCTCGGCCAACGCCTTTTCGAGCTCGGGCTCGGCCGCGGCGCCGGTGACCAGGGCATGGACGATGTCGCCGCAGTTCTCGAGGATCGACCGGGTGACCTTGGCCGCCAGGGCAGCCACCTGCTGAGGGTCGTTCGACTCGGCGGCCGCGACGGCGATCGGCCCGATGCCCGCCTCGGCATCGATGAGGTCGTTGAGCCGGGCCACCAGCGCCTGCTTCGAGCCGATGCTGTCGTAGACGGTCTGGGCTGACACCCCGGCTGCCTCGGCGACGTCGCGCACGCTGGTGCGGGAGTAACCGCGCTCGGCAAACAGGCGACGCGCCGCCTTCAGGATCTCGTCGCGGGTGAGCTGCGCCTGTCGTTCACGCAGTCGAAGTGGCTTCTCGGGCATGAATCTCTTCCTATCACTTGACATCCTGCCCATTCATCTTACTATCGTTCCAGTAAATTGATAGACGTTCAAGTCAACTCAGATCAAGGAGACCGGACATGTACACCCAGGAAGCGCCCACAACCCCCACCAGCCCCGCCACCAGGGGCACTGCAGTCCACCCGGCGAAGCGAGTCGGAGACATCAGCGCACGGCTCGCCGGTGCAGGAGCCCTCACCTTCGCCGTCACCGTGGTCGTGCAGAACCTCGTCCGCGGCGCCACGGCGCCGACCATGGACGCGAGCGGTCGCGAGCTTCTCGCGCACTACTCGGGCCACGACCTGATCACGTACTTCCTCACTGCGACGTACGTCGTGAGTGGCATCGGGATCGCCGCCTTCCTCGGTGGAGCGATGCGACGCCTGACCGCATCCAACCGGCCGGGATGGGCTTTCACCGGATTCGTGGGGGCCACGTCGATCATGGCCCTGTTCGCAGTGGTGGTCGCGGCCGAGCAGGCTCTCGGCGTCGTAGCGCACCAGGACAACGCCAGCGTCGCCTCGATCGACGCCCTCTGGGCGCTGCACAACAGTGTCTTCACAGTGCTGGAGCTCGCTATCGCCACCGCGTTGGTCGGACTTGCGCGAGCCGGCGTCGCGGCCGGGTTCACCCCGCGGGTCTTCGACCGCCTCGCGCCGGTCGGTGCCGGTCTGCTCCTGGTCGGGACATTGGCGGGGCCCTCGATCGCGGGAGGGAACAGCATGGCGCTGTTCGGCGTCTCGACGCTCGGCTTCGTGGTCTGGCTCGCATTCGTCGCCACGACCGGGCTGCGACTGGTGCGGACTGTTGAGGAGCGCGGCTGAGACCTGCTCCGACGAGTGCCGAGGCGAGCACGGTCCCGTGCTCGCCTCGGTTGCTCTTTGCTTTGCCTCGACGACGATTCGTGGGTGCGCCGTACGTCGCCGTAGACTCCCCGCCCGTGGCACTCACCATCGGAATCGTCGGTCTCCCCAACGCGGGCAAGTCGACCCTGTTCAACGCCCTGACCAAGAACAACGTGCTGGCGGCGAACTACCCCTTCGCCACCATCGAGCCCAATGTAGGCGTGGTCGGAGTGCCCGACCACCGGCTGGGCAAGCTCGCTGAGATCTTCGCGTCGGCCAAGCTCCTGCCCGCCACCGTCGAGTTCGTGGACATCGCAGGCATCGTGCGCGGCGCCTCGGAGGGCGAGGGCCTCGGCAACAAGTTCCTCTCGCACATCCGCGAATCCTCGGCGATCTGCCAGGTGACCCGGGTCTTCCGCGACGAGGACGTCACCCATGTCGACGGTGAGGTGAACCCCGCGTCCGACATCTCCACGATCCAGACCGAGATGATCCTCGCCGACCTGCAGACCGTGGAGAAGGCCATCCCGCGGCTGGAGAAGGAGGCGCGGGGAAACAAGTCCCTCAACGCGAACCTCGACGCCGCGCGGGAGGCGATGGAGCAGCTCGAAGCCGGCACGCCGATCATCGCCACCAGGATCGATCGCGACCTGGTCCGTGAGCTCTCCCTGCTGACCGCGAAGCCGTACATCTACGTCTTCAACTGCGACGCCGACGAGCTGGGCGACGAAGGCCTCAAGAACAAGATGCGCGACATCGTCGCGCCGTCAGAGGCGATCTTCCTCGATGCGAAGTTCGAGGCAGAGCTGGTGGAGCTCGGTGACGACGACGAGGCCCGCGAGATGCTCGCCGAGATGGGCGTCGACGAGCCCGGGCTCGACGTACTCGCTCGCGTCGGCTTCGACACCCTCGGCCTGCAGACCTACCTGACCGCCGGTCCCAAGGAGGCGCGCGCCTGGACGATCCGCAAGGGCGCCACCGCACCCGAGGCCGCCGGCGTGATCCACACCGACTTCCAGAAGGGCTTCATCAAGGCCGAGATCGTCTCGTACGACGACCTCGTCTCGGCCGGCTCGATGGCTGCCGCCAAGTCGGCCGGCAAGGTCCGCATGGAGGGCAAGGACTACGTCATGCAGGACGGCGACGTGGTCGAGTTCCGCTTCAACGTCTGAATCGGAGCAAAACCGCAGGCCAGAGGGGGTGTGACCCGCTCCAGTCCGCACACACAGTCCGCAAGAGTTTCAGCAAGACGCGCTCGGCCGGCCCTCACGGAGGGCCAATCTGTCGGCTCGGCGCTACCAGCTGGCGCGTCTATGGAGTGGCCCTTTGGCGGTGGAATGGGCTAGGTCGGGCTGACACCGATGCGTGCAGCAGACCCCCTCATTTGCGGTTTGGTTTACGCGTTACGGCCGTGCGACCGCTACAACTCAGACCGGCTCTGTGATCGACTGGATGTGCTTGGTCGCCAGCTCGATCATCAGCTGGGCCGCGGGTGACAGCACCGCGCCCGTTCGGTGCACGATCGCCATCACGTCGTACTGCTTGGGGCGCAGCGAGACGTAGCCGACGTGCGGCGCCAGCTGCGGGATGAGCTGCTCGGCGACACCGCGGGGGATGACCGAGTCGCCGAACCCGCGGCCGACCAGGTCGACCGCTGTCTCCACCTCCTCGACCTCGATCCGGGTCTGCGGGTTGTGGCCGGCCTCGTGCAGGAAGCGGCGCAGCACGATCCGAACGGAGTCGCTGGAACGCCACGTCGTCTCCGACATGATCAGGGACGCCTTCGCGAGCCGCGCCGCGGTCACGGGCGACGTGAGTCGCTCGCGGTCGGCCGAGATGTAGACGAGCTCGTCGCGGGCCACCGGGATCACGATCAGCCCCTCGCTTTGCACGCTGGTGGCGGCGATCATCGCCGCCTCAAGGTGCCCGCGCCGTAGCTGTTCCTGCACCTCGTTGGAGTGCTGGCCGATCAGCTCCACCCTGACGCCGGGGTAGCGCTCGAGCACGTCGGCGACGATCTGGGCGCCGGCGTACAACCGTGCGGAGCCGAACATCCCGAACCGGATCGTCCCGCTCTCCAGCGATACCGCGCTCTTCACTGCCCGCCGCGCCTCCTCGGCCGCGGCGATCGCCTGCTCGGCGTAAGGGCGGAGGGTGTCGGCGAGCGTGGTTGGTACGACCCCCCGCCCGACCCGTCGGAACAGCGGCACGCCGAGCGTCTTCTCGAGGCCCCGGACTTGTTCGGACACCGACGGTTGCGCGTAGCCGAGCTCCTCGGCCGCAGCGGTCAGTGAGCCGTGCTCGTAGGTGGCCAGGAAGCAGCGCAGCTGATGCAGAGAAAGCATAGGCATCTCCTTTAATTGACGCTGGAAGGAGAGGCTACCCCTAGAGATGCTCAACAGGGATGATTGGCCTACGCAACTGATCTACGGAGGGTCAACGATGTTCGACAACAACTGCCAGGTGTGCGCCAGCCGAGTGCTCATCTTCCCGAGCCAGATCACGTCGCTGGCCAACACCGACGACGGCATCGTGGTCTCGTTCACGTGCTGGTGTGGCACGGAGCAGACCCAGGTCACGGGCAAAGCCGCCCTTGTCGACCGCGACGACGCCGTCGCCGCCTGAATCATGCCGTCGACCGAGCACTTCCTAGGATTTGCCCTCCTCACGCTCGTGCTAGTGGCGATCCCCGGTCCAAGCGTGCTGTTCACCGTCAGTCGGGCGTTGAACCTGGGTCGTCGAGCGGCTCTGTTGTCGGTGTTGGGGAACGCGCTCGGCGTGTACCTGCAGGTCATCGCGGTTGCCGTGGGGCTGGGTGCCTTGCTGACGTCCTCCATGACCGCGTTCACAATCGTGAAGCTGGCTGGCGGCGCCTACCTGGTGTACCTCGGAGTGCAGGCCATCCGACATCGACGGGTCCAGCCCTCCACTGAGCCCGAACCTGCAACGACGCGCTCGATCAAGGTGTGGCGAGAAGGATTTGTGGTGGGCGCCACGAATCCCAAGATGATCGTGTTTCTGGCTGCGGCACTGCCCCAGTTCACGGATCGCGGCTCGACGAATGCCTCGCTCCCCATGCTTCTCCTCGGGATGCTGGTGTTTGTGATCACGTTGGCCACGGACGTCGTTTGGGCGCTGACCGCCAGCCGAGCCCGAGGCTGGCTGGCTGGTTCACGGAGGCGACTCGAGGCAATGACCGGCGTTGGCGGCTTCGCCATGATCGGTCTCGGCGCGAGTCTCGCCGTGAGTGGCCGCCCGAAGTAGATGTGTTGACCACCCGGCCGGGCTCTGCCACTGCATATCCGGCTCTTCGCAGTTGAGGGTGTAGTCCGGTCGGCGCGTCGGTGGCCGGGTAGGGGTCGAGGTCTCCCGAGGATGGAGGTGACTATGATCTCGGGCTCGAAGTGCTCGGGCAGCGGTTGGAGCCCGATCGGGCGATTCTCCGGTGCCGGGTTGTCGAGCCCGACAGATGGTGTCGTCGCTGCGGATGCCAGGGCGCGGCCAGGGACACTGTGGTCCGGCGGTTGGCGCACGAGCCGTTCGGGTGGCGGCCCACGGTGTTGGAGGTCAGCCTCCGCCGATACCGGTGTAACGCCGCCTCCGACGACCGGAACACGGACCGACGACGCGCCGCGTGCCGTCAGTCGCCGACGCTGCCGTCGATCATCTCGCGCAGGATGTCCGCGTGGCCCGCGTGCCGGCCGGTCTCCAGGATCACGTGCAGGTATACCCACCGCAACGTCAGCTCCCTGCCCCGCGGTGCGTAGTCGAGGCTGTGCTGGGCGGCGATCTCGCGGGAGCGGTCGCACTCCGCCTGGTAGGCGCCGATGACGTCGTCGAGCTTCTCGTTCGGCTCCAGCCGCAGGTCGGCCTCCGGGTCTGCGTCGGTCCACGGCGGCGTGGGCAGCTCCGCGGCGGGGATCTGCCCGATCTGCTCGGCGAACCCGCCCAGTTCCACCCACCGCAGGTGTTTGATCAGGCCGCCGAGGTTGGTGCCGGTCGGCACCGGGCTGCGCCGGGCGTCCTCCTCCGACACCCCGCGGGCCTTGCGCACGACGGCGTCGCGCAGGTAATCCAGGAACGTCTCGAGCTGCTCGCGCTCGCTGGCGGCGACCACGCTGCCGAGGATCTCACTGGGTCGAGTCATGGCCGGAACGTAGCACGCGGGCCGACCCTCGCACCGGGGCTATTTGGGCTCTTCGCAGTCGCAGTTGAGGGTGTAGTCCGGTCGGCGCGTCGGTGGCCGGGTAGGGGTCGAGGTCTCCCGAGGATGGAGGTGACTATGCCGTCCATCTGGAAGACCTCGACGTGTCTGACGCTACCTTCGCCCGCCCTGACCTGACCACGTTCGCTCGTCTTGATGATCTCGGGCTCGAAGTGTTCGGGCAGCGGTTGGAGCCCGATCGGGCGATTCTCCGGTGCCGGGCGGTCGAGCCCGTCAGATGGTGTCGTCGCTGCGGATGCCAGGGCGCGGCCAGGGACACGGTGGTCCGGCGGTTGGCGCACGAGCCGTTCGGGTGCGGCCCACGGTGTTGGAGGTCAGCCTCCGCCGATACCGGTGCACCGGGTGCGGTCACGTGTGGCGCCAGGACACGTCGCGGGCCGCCGAGCCGCGGGCGACGCTGTCGCGACGTGGCCTGTGGTGGGCGCTGGAAGCCCTGGTGTGCCAACACCTGAGTGTCGCCCGCGTCGCCGACGCTCTGGGGGTCTCGTGGAACACCGCCAACGACGCGGTCCTGGCCGAGGGCCGCCGGGTCCTGATCGACGATCCGCACCGCTTCGACGACGTGCAGGTCATCGGCGTGAACGAGCACGTCTGGCGGCACACCCCGCGTGGCGACAAGTACGTGACCGTGATCATCGACCTGACGCCGATCCGCGACGGCACCGGGCCGGCGCGGCTTCTGGACATGGTCGCCGGCCGCTCCAAACAGGCGTTCAAGGCCTGGCTCGCCGAACGGGACAAGTCCTGGCGCGACAATATCGAGGTCGTCGCGATGGACGGGTTCACCGGGTTCAAGACCGCCACCACCGAAGAGCTACCCGAGGCTGTGCCGGTGCTGGACCCCTTCCACGTCGTCCGTCTGGCAGGCGACGCCCTGGATCAGTGCCGGCGCCGGGTCCAGCAAGCCACCCACGGGCACCGAGGCCGCACCGGCGATCCACTGTATGCCGCGCGACGCACCCTGCACACCGGCGCCGACCTGCTCACCGAGACCCAGCAGCACCGGCTGACGGAGCTGTTCGCGGCCGACGCCCACGTCGAGGTCGAAGCCACCTGGGGTATCTACCAGCGGATGATCGCCGCCTACCGTGAGCCCGACCGAACCCGGGGCCGCGAGCTGATGAGGCAGTTGATCGAGTCGATCAGCCGAGGCGTCCCCAGCCCGTTCAGCGAGATCATCACGCTCGGCCGCACCCTGACCAAGCGCGCCGCCGACGTGCTCGCCTACTTCGACCGGCCCGGCACATCCAACGGCCCCACCGAAGCGATCAACGGCCGCCTCGAACACCTCCGCGGCTCCGCCCTCGGCTTCCGCAACCTGACGAACTACATCGCCAGATCACTACTCGAGACAGGCGGCTTCCGACCCCAACTACACCCTCGATTGTGAAGAGCCGCATATCCTCAAGGCAACTTTGGCGGGCGAGGTCTACCGAGGCGCTTTGAGCGGGGTGGTGCACACTGCCCGTGTTGGTGGCAGCACCGCGGGCCACTCGTCGGCGCTCCCGCGGCGACCAACGGGCGCCCATGGCACCACATCCTCTTGCCGAGTTGGCTAGGTAGGCATGCGTCATAGTGGGCGCTGTGACGCACCGCCAGACGTCGAGGCGACGCCCGGCGCAGCGGAGCTGGGACTCTATGGTCGGCTCACTCGCCGGCGTGTGGCGGCAACTTGGCGCGTGTCCGGGCAGGTTCGCCGAGCGACGCGGACATGATCGACTCTGCTGCCTTCCTGGTGCGGTCCTCGGCGGTCGGCCAGAGGTGTGCGTAGGTGTTGAGTGTCGTCGTCGCCTTCGCGTGGCCGAGCGAGCGCTGGACAGTCACAACGAATGCCGCCGCGGAGGGCTTCTTTGACCGCGAGGTCGTTCCCATCCCTGTCACGACCACGGACGGCTCGACCCGCCTCCACCAAGTCGACGAGACCGTCCGCGCGGCGAGGACCCCCGGCGGTCTGGCCGGACTAAAGCCGGCCTTCCGAGACGAGGCCGTGTCCGAGCGCTTCCCCGAGATCGACTGGAAGATCAATCCTGGAAACTCCTCACCGCTGACCGACGGTGCCTCAGCCGTGCTGATCATGAGCGAAGAGGCTGCGGCCAGGCTCGGACTCACGCCGCGCGCCCGCTTCGTCTCCTACGCCGTCACGGGCGACGACCCGCTCCTGATGCTCACGGCGCCGATTCCCGCGACGCGTCAGGCGCTACGGCGGGCTGGCCTGGGCATCGACGATCTGGACGCCTATGAGGTGAACGAGGCGTTCGCGCCCGTCCCCTTGGCCTGGGCGCACGAGCTCGGCGCCGACCCGGCCAAGCTCAACCCACGAGGCGGAGCCATCGCGTTGGGCCACGCCCTCGGCGCCTCGGGCACACGCCTGCTGTCCACCCTCGTCACCCATCTGGAGGCCACCGGCGGTCGCTACGGCCTGCAGACCATGTGTGAGGCCGGCGGCATGGCAAACGCCACCATCATCGAGCGCGTCTGAGCCCCGGCTCGACCTGACACAAGGACGGAACCAACAATGAAGATCTCCGACACCACAGCCCTGGTCACCGGCGGAGCGTCCGGGCTAGGCCGCGCGGCTGTCGAGGCCCTCCTGGCCGGTGGGGGGAGGGTCGTCATCCTGGACCTACCAGGTGGCCCCGGCGACGTCGCGGCAATGGAGCTCGGTGACGCCGTTCGCTACGTCCCCGGCGATGTGCGGAACGAGGACGACGTCAACGCTGCGATCGCCGTGTGCGCGGAGCTAGGAATGCTCCGAGTAGTTGTCAACTGCGCTGGCACCGGCGACGCCATCAAGACCCTGGGTAGGGACAACGAGCCCTACCCGTACGACAAGTTCCAGCGGATCATCGAGATAAACCTGGTTGGCACGTTCAACGTCATCCGTCTCGCTGCGGCGCACATGTCTGGTCTCGAGCTCCTGGGCGAGGAGCGCGGGGTCATCGTGAACACGGCGTCCGTAGCTGCGTTCGATGGGCAGATAGGCCAGGCGGCCTACTGGGCCTCGAAGGGCGGCGTGGTCGGGATGACGCTCCCGATCGCCCGCGACCTGGCTTCGATCGGCATCCGGGTCGTCACCATTGCGCCTGGGCTGTTCGACACCCCGCTGCTCGCGTCGCTTCCCGAGGAGGCGCGAACGTCTCTAGGCCGGCAGGTTCCCCACCCGTCACGCCTCGGCGCCCCCGCGGAGTACGGCGCCCTGGTTGCTCACGTCGTGGAGAATCCGATGCTGAATGGCGAGACGATCCGCCTGGATGGAGCGATCCGGATGGCTCCACGTGGAGTCGCATCCCGAGAAGCTAGCGGTCAGGCGACCGGTTCAAGTGCCGTGATTACGACAGTCGACTAGACGAGTGTGTGACGCAGCAGGGCGCCCAGATTCACTCACTCACTCGCTTGTCCCGGTCCAACAGCCCGACCACCGTTGACTCTCATCGGTCCCGAAGATCCCCTCTCCGCTCTCGTGCTCGCTCCAATCTCACCTTTCTTCCAAGCGGCACGAATGCTTCGAAGCGTCGAAGTGAGGAAGCGGCCCCTGACTGGCGCAAGATGCTTGGCGACGTGTCGCGGTCATAGGCAGGATCTCGACAGCGAACCTAACCGTTGCGACCGCGGGTCGCGGTGACTGTGGGGAACTGGCCCGCGGAAATGGCCTCAGTCAAGTCCCAGGGAGTGGTGTAGCGGTGAGTGATCCTGGGGCGGTTGTTCAGGCGGTGAGTGCAGGCATGTCGGCGGCTCCGATCTCGGTGTCGGTGGTGGGGACGATGGTGACTCAGCTGCGGGCTAGGACCTCGAGTCCGAGGCAGCGGCGGCCTTCGGCCCATTCGTCGGTCTGCTCGGCCAGGACGGCGCCGACGAGCCGGACGATGGCGTTGCGGTTTGGGAAGATCCCGACCGCGTCGGTCCTGCGCCGGATCTCGCGGTTGAGGCGCTCGGCGGGGTTGTTAGACCAGATCTGGGTCCACACGTCTTTGGGGAACGTGGTGAACGCGAGGATGTCGGCGCGGGCGCCGTCGAGGTGGTCGTGGACCTTGGGGAGCTTCTCGGCGACGTAGTCCAGGAGTCGGTCGAACTGGGCGCGGACGGCAGGGGCGTCGGGCTGGTCGTAGACCGAGTGCAGCATCGCCTTGACCGCGGGCCACATCGTCTTCGGCGTCGCGGCCATGAGGTTGGCCGCGTAGTGGGTGTGACCGCTGCCAGGTCGCGCCGGGCAGGTTCGCGGCGATCGCGTCCTTGAGCCCGGCGTGCGCATCAGAGGTCACCAGACGGACCCCGGCCAGGCCACGGGCCACGAGGTCGGCGAAGAACTCGTTCCATGCCGGCCCGGTTTCGCTGGTGGCCACTCGCATGCCGAGGACCTCTCGGTGCCCGTCGCCGTTGACGCCGGTGGCCAGGAGCACGACCGCGTTGATGACGCGGCCACCTTCGCGGACCTTCATCGTGAGCGCGTCGGCCGCGACGAAGGTGAACGGACCCGCGGCGTCGGGGGTCGGCGACGGAACTCCTCAACGTGCACGGAGGCCTTGACTGTCCATATAATGGAGGATAACCTCCATTATATGAGAACTGAGGCGCCGCCCCTTGCTCCGATCTTCCGGTCGGACGGTCAGGCGCGCCTGCTCTCCACGATGTTGCTCGCCGGCGACGAACTGAGCATCACCGATCTGGCCAAACGGGCTGGTCTGGCCTACCCGACCGCGCACCGCGAGGTCGCGCGCCTGCTTGACGCCGGCATCCTGAGCGAGCGACAGGTGGGCCGCACGAGGCTGATCCGCGCCAACGGCGAGAGCCCTCTGGTGGACCCCTTGCGCGAGATCCTCACGATTGCGACTGGCCCAGTGGTGATCCTGGCCGAGGAGCTTGCCCGCATCGACGGGATCGAGTCGGCGTTTCTCTACGGCTCCTTCGCCGCGCGGATGCTCGGGGATGCCGGTCCGGCACCGCACGACATCGACGTGATGGTGCTCGGTGGGCCCGACGTGGACGCTGTTTACGAGGCCTGCGCTCGGATCGAGGTCGCCGTGCACCGTCCCGTGAACCCGACGATCCTCACCCCCGAGGAGTTCGCGGCGCCCTCCGCCTTCCTGGACAACGTGCGCAGCGGCCCGGCGGTCGCCGTGATCGGGGAACTGCCTTGGCGCTGAGTCCGCTGACCCGCGTCCAGCAGGCGACAGTCCTCGCGCTCGTGGAGGCGCGGCGTCTCGATGTAGTGCCCGCAGACATCGCGCGTGCGACCTCGTTCCTGCGTCAGGCCGAGGAGCGCCTGAACCAACTTCCACTGCTCACCAGTGTTGTCGTCAGATATGGCATCGCCTACGACGCCTGTCACGACACGGGCGAGGCGCTGCTGGCGGCGTACGGCTTCCGGACGACCAACGGCCCCGGCCAACACTAGGCGCTCGGCCGCTACCTGAGTGCCGTCTTCGACAAGCCGCCCGCGGAAAGGGCGGCGCGAGAGTTCGACCGCCTGCGACGCGCTCGCAACCAGGACCGCTACGAGGCGAAGCCGGTGGGTGCCGCGGCGACCGAGAAGGCCGAGCAGGTCGCCCGGACGCTGTTCGACGCCGCTCTCGCCAGAGGGATCTCGCCGTGACCCAGGCGCCGCGACTCGACGGCCGGCCGACGCCTGTGAGACGTTGCATGCAATGCGGGTACCTCCTCCAGCCCTGGCACTCCTTGCGGGCCTCGTCCAGTGGGCCCTGACCAGGGATGCACCTCGGCCGACCATCGCCCGTGCCGCAGTGGCAGGCACGATCGCGCTGGCATCGACCGCCTTTGCAGGTGCCTCGGCGAGCGGGTTGCGACGAGCTGGGACGACGTTGGACCCGTTCGATCCTGCGCAGGCGTCCACCCTGGTGACGACCGGCCCCAACGCACTCAGCCGGAATCCCATGTACGTCGCCGGGGTGGGGCACCTTGTGACGAACGCCATCGTGCGGAGGTCATGGGCAGCGCTTGCCCCCGTTGCGGCGTGGGTGCTGATCATCGACCGATGGCAGATCGCGTTCGAGGAGGAGGCCCTGCTCGCCAAGTTCGGCGCGGACTACGAGGCCTACCGTGCAGCAGTACCTCGTTGGCTGGACCGAAGGTCGGTGGAGTTCCTCTTCAACTCGTAGTCGTGGGTGTGCCTCAGCGGGAGGTGTCTTCGGTGTCGAACACGGTGGCCATCTTCTCTGCGGACTTCAGGCCGGAGCCGGTGAGTATGACGACGGTGGTTTCGTACGGCCGGATAGTGCCCTCGTCGAGGAAGCGGTCGAGGGCGGCGGCTGCGACGGCGCTGGTGGGCTCGGCGAAGAGACCCCGCGAGGCGAGCTTGCGAACGGCCGCGCGGATCTGGTTCTCGGTGATTGCCACGGCGGCACCGCCCGAGCGACGGATCGCTTCGACTGTCTCGGGGAGTCGGACGGGATTGGCGATGGACGCGCCCTCCGCGATCGTCGGGACGCGTGGTCCGCGGCTCTGCAGATCGGTGCCGTTGAGTGTCTCGGCGATGGTGGCCCAGTGCTCGGGCTGGCCGAGGAGGAGCCGGGGACGGCGCTCGATCTGACCCGCGGCGAGCAGTTCCGTGAAGGCGATGTCGCAGCCGAGAATGTTGCTGCCGGCGCCTGCGACGAGAACGACGTTGTCCGGGGCGGTGAACCCTAGCGACTCCCACATCTCGTAGGCGATGGTCTTCGTGCCTTGAAGGAAGAACGGATGCCAGTTGTGACTGGCGTAGGGAACCTTCTCGGACTGTCGGATCGCCTCGTCAGACACCTGGTCGCGCGTGCCGTCGACCAGCTCGATCTCGGCGCCGTAGGCGCGGGCCTGGAGGACCTTCGCCGCCGATGTCGCCGCCGGGACGATGATCTTTGCCTTGATCCCAGCCGCAGCGGCGTACGCCGCGACCGAGGAGCCGCCGTTGCCGGAGCTGTCCTCGAGCACGTGCGTCGCTCCTTGCCCGCGCAGGTGGGAGATCATCACCGCGACACCGCGGTCCTTGAAGCTGGAGGTGGGGTTGAACCACTCGAGCTTGAAATGGACACGTTGCCCGCTCCAGTCCAGTGGCAGCATCGGGGTGAGGCCCTCGCCGAGGCTCACCCGGTGCTGAGGATCGACTGGGATCACCGCCTGGTAGCGCCACAAGGACCGTTCCCCGCTGTCGATCTGCTCGGGGGTCAGACCGGGAAGCTGGCTGAGCCCGAGCGGTGTGCCGTCGTCACCGCACCAGCGACGGTCGGTCACGGCGTACCGGCGCCCAGACCTGTCGTAGAGGAACCGGGAGCCGATCGTCGTTGCCATCGGATGACGCTGCGCCGTCATCAGTGTTCTGTCCAGTCAGACACGGCCTCGTCAGTAGCAGCGATCGTGAATTCCGGGTGTCAGCGGCCTTGGCTGACCACGTCGCCGGCTTCTGGACACGCGTCGGCTGCCCGCGAAAGGCTGGGAGCATGCGCTCTCGAATGGACGGCATGTGGTGGGGAACCGCGATCGAAGCGCCGGACCCCGGCGCCCTGGCGCGCTTCTACTCCGACCTGCTCGGCTGGCCGATCGGCCACGAGGAGCCGGGTACGGCGATCCTCGCGGCGCCCGAGGGGTCGATCTACATCGTGTTCCAGCAGGCAACCGACTACCAGGCCCCCGTATGGCCACCCGTGGACGGCGAACAGCGCCCGATGATGCACTTCGACTTCCAGGTCGGCGACCTCGACTCCGCGGTCGATGAGGCTCTCGCCCTCGGGGCGACGGTGGCCGGGCACCAACCACAGGAGAACGTCCGCGTGCTCTTCGACCCCGCCGGCCACCCGTTCTGCCTCTGCCTGGACGCATGACTGGCACCCTGACGACACGGCCCCTCACAGCCGCCGACGAGCCCGTGCTCGCGCAAGCGACGCTCGGAAACCTGAACTGGTGCGGACCGCGTTTCACGGAGTACGACGTGACCAGCCGGCCAGACTTCCGCCACTACACGCTGCTGGTCCTCGAGAGGGGTGACTTCGGCTTCGTCGCGGAACGCGCAGCCGAGCAGATCGGGGTGGCGTGGGCACAGTTCCTGCCCGCCGATGATCCCGGCTATGGCTACGTCGACGGGTCGACTCCCGAGATCAGCCTGTGGACGCGAGAGGACTCGCGTGGCCAGGGCGTCGGCAAGCTATTGCTGCGACAGCTTCAGCAGGAGGCGAGTCACCGGGGCATCGCCCGGCTCAGCCTGTCCGTCGAGGTCGGCAACTTCGCCAGGCAGCTGTACGCCGCCGAGGGGTTCGTCCAGGTCGCGGGACGCGAAGCTGACGGCGTCATGGTCCGGGTGGTCTGACGCCGCGCCTGGCGTCAAGGTAAACTTGACAAACGCGCGATCGTCAAGGCAACCTTGACGACA
Source organism: uncultured Actinomycetota bacterium (assembly GCA_963759525.1). Classification (GTDB taxonomy): domain Bacteria; phylum Actinomycetota; class Actinomycetes; order Propionibacteriales; family Nocardioidaceae; genus Marmoricola. The sequence goes on from CAVWZO010000006.1 coordinate 181,890, forward strand.
TGTCCACCACTTGCACTCACCCACCTGCCCCTGCCAGCACCGGCCTTCGGCTTCCGCACGACGTCGATCTGGGCCTCCTCTTCGCCGACCTTGCCGATGGCATTGCCCGAGCCGAAGGCCCTGAGGAGGTCATGTCGGCTGTCGAGTCGCTCACCACAGTCGCTCTGCGTCTGGGAAGCCGGGAGTGGTGGGCGGCCTGGGACAGCTGGGAGGACTGGCGCGGGACCGCCGCAAACCCGGACGACTCGGCCCGCTCGTTCACCCTGTTCGGCATCCGCGAGGCGCGGCCGGGCACTCGCTGGCAGGCGCTCTTTGAAGCCACCTGGCCCGCCTACCGGGCGTGGTACCTCAAGGACGGGGACGACGCGCGGCCCGACCTCGCCACTGCTCGAGCCCAGCTCACGCGACACATGCCGGAGCTCGTCTCGACCTGGGAGGCGATGGTTGCCCTGACCGGAGGCGACGACGTAGCTGCGCGGATGCTGACGATGTGGGACGCGCCCGCGTTCGCCCCGGGCTGCTCACAGGCGGCCCAGGTCGGCGACGACCCGATCATGGTTCGCAACTACGACTACAGCCCCGACCTGTTCGAGTGGGTCGTCTACTCCAGTGAGTTCACCGGCCGCAAGGTCATCGGCACCAGCGACTGTCTGTGGGGGCTTCTCGACGGGATGAACGAGGACGGGCTGGTCATCTCCCTGACGCACGGAGGGCGCCAGAGCTCCGCGCCGGGTTTCGCGATCCCGCTGGTCGTGCGCTACCTCCTGGAGGTCGCCGGCACGGTCGACGAGGCACGAGCCGTACTCGACCGACTCCCGGTCGCGGCGTCGTACAACCTCACGATGATGGACGCCTCCGGCGCGGTGGTCACCGCCTTCGTGTCGCCGGGCAACCTGCCGGAGTACGCCGACACGGCCGTCGCGACCAACCACCGCGGGCGGGTGCCTGAGCGTCCCGAGCACGCACGTGCCCTGCGAAGCGTGGAGCGTCAGGACCACCTGCTGGGGCTGCTGGAGCAGCCGACTGATCCGGAAGCGCTGACTGCCGCGTTCCTGCAGGCACCGCTGTACAGCCAGAGATACACAGCCGGTTTCGGGACCGTCTACACGGCGGCGTACCGGCCAGGCAGTCAGGAGCTCACCTACTCTTGGCCAGGTGTGAGCTTCACGCGCACCTTCGACTCACCCGACGAGAGCATCACGGTGTCGCTCCAGGAGGCCTGAGGCCGCACCGCATCGACAGACACCCCGCAGGAGCGACATGGCAACCCTCGGCGACGACCTCGACCAGCTCAGCTCGAACGATCTGGGGGAGCTTGCGCGCGACGCCATGTCGATCCTCGCGCAACGCGGTGACCAGGAGGCGTTCTCGCAGCTCCTCACCATGAGCTCCCATGCGGGCCAGTGCCTCGGCGAAGGGGCGCGGCGCCTGGCCACGACTGCGTCCTGGACCGAGGTTGCGGACCTGACGGGTACGTCGAAGCAGGCGGCGTGGTCGCGCTGGCGCGCCTGAGCGCATGCGTCTGGCTACCTTCAACATCCTGCACGGCAGATCGCCCAGCGACGATCGGGTCGATCTCGACCGCTTCCGGGCGGCGGTGAGGAGCCTCGACGCGGACGTTCTCGCGCTCCAGGAGGTCGACCGCTACCAGGCACGATCGGCCTACGCGGACCTGACGGCGCTCGCCGCAGAAGCCTTGGGGGCGCCCGAGCAACAGTTCGCGGCGGCGCTCTACGGGACCCCCGGCGAGACGTGGACGGCAGCGAATGTCGACGAGCAGCCCGACTCGGCGGCGTACGGCATCGCGCTGATCTCGAGGTTTCCGGTGCGTTCCTGGCGGGTGATCCGGCTGGCACCGGCGCCCGTGAAGGTGCCCATGTCTGTCTCGGGTAACCGCCTGGCCATCGTCACGGACGAGCCGCGCGTCGCCGTCGCGGCGACCATCGACGCACCGCAGGGACCCATCACCGTCGTGAACACTCACCTGACCTTCATCGGCAGGTGGAACCGGCGGCAGCTGAAGAGGTTGCGGGGGAGTCTCGAGTCGACGCCAAGGCCGCTCGTGCTGATGGGCGACCTCAACATGGGCAGTGTGCGAGCCGAACAGCTCAGCGGGCTCACCTCACTCGTCAGCGAGCCCACTTTCCCCGCGAACGCGCCGCGGGAGCAGCTGGACCACATCCTTGCGTCGGATGGGTTTCAGGACCGGTTCGTCGAAGGTCGGGTACACGCGCTTCCGTTGTCTGACCATCGGGCGCTGTCCGTCGTTCTGAGGTGACGGCCGGCAGGCAGACCTGGGAAGTGAGTAGCAACGCGGATGTTTCTGCCACCGGGGCAACACATCCTGAAGGTGTGAACACGCAAGCCTCCGGCTCTGGCCAGGCGACAACTCAAATCGGGTCCGGCATCTGGCTGGTCGTGGTCCCGACACTCTGTGCGCTGATCCCTTGGCTCCTTGTGGCGATAGCGCTGGGCGAGGGCGTGAGTCCGTCCCTTCTACTGGTCGCAGGGTGTACTCCGATGATCGGCGTCGTGTCAGCAGCTGCCTACGGATTGCGCACATCGAGTCTCCGGACCCTCTGGCCGCTGCTTCCGTTTGGTGCTGCGGCAGGGATCTGGTTGGGAAGCACCCTCGTTGGAGAGTCCACCTACGGCGAGGCCGCCGTCCTGGAAGGCGCCAGCTGGCACGAAGTCATGTGGTTGGCCATGATTCTTTGCTGGGTACTTCAGCCGTTCCTGGCAGCCGTCGGTGGTGCGACTGCCTGCGGGCTCCTGACGAATAAGCGTGAGCTCGGGTCGCTCGTTCCCGAGTGACATCGGCTCATCGGCCCTCAGCCGTCGGGTGGTGGTCGGGTCGTGTGGCTGGTGGCGCGGCGGGTGTCGGGTGGTGGGTGGAAGGTGAATCCGGTGGGGCTGGTTCTTTGGATGGCCCAGGGTTGATGGTGGATGAGGCGGTGGTGGTGGCCGCAGAGCAGGATCATGTTGTGCAGTGAGGTGGGTCCGCCGTCGGCCCAGTGCACGAGGTGGTGGGCGTGGCACATCAGTGGTGGTCTGGTGCAGTTGGGGAAGCGGCAGTGTTGGTCGCGGGCGACCAGGGCTTTCCAGATGGCGGTGGTGACGAGTCGTTGGGTGCGGCCGACGTCGAGGACTGCGGAGTTGGTGCCGAGGACGGCGGGGATCACCTCGGCCTCACAGCAGATCCGGCGCAGGGCGGCGGCGGTGAGCTGTTCCCCGGTCTCGGTGGTCCCGTATCCGCTCTGGTCGCGTAGGTCGGTGAAGTCCATGGTGACGGTGACCCGGGGGGTGGCGCCGTGGGCGTCGGGGAGCAGGTCGGTGGACTGGAGTCGTCGGCAGGCCTCGACCAGGGCGTCGAGCATCCGGGTGGGGTGGTCGCGGGGGTCGCGGCCGTCGTGTCCGCAGCCGGGGGTGGTGCGGGTCGCGGGGTCGCAGACCGGGCCCGTGTTGGGGTGGGGTGCGGCCAGTGGCATCAGGGTGGCTTTGATGAGGGCGGCGTCTTCGGTGCTGCAGCGTCCTTTGATCCAGGTGCCGCCGGCGTGGTCCTCAGTAATGGTGAAGTGTCGGCCGAGGTGGGCGGCGCGTTCGGCCCGGTCCAGTTCGCGTTCGGCGCGGCGGTCCTCGCCGTCGGGGTCCAGCACGGCGAGGAGTCGGCGGGTGAGCTTTCTGAGCTCGGTCGCATCGAGGCCTTTGGCTTCGTTGAGCAGGAACTGCACGCCGCGGGCGCGGAGGTCGGGGTTGTTGGGCAGGGCGTCGATGCCGCGTTCGATCACTTGGGCTTTGAGTGGTGGAGAGCCAGCCGTCGGCGAGCGCCTGCCCGACTGGTGCCATGCAGTGGCCGCTCCACCGCGGCGGCGAGCCGGACGGTGGCGGGGCCGGTGCCCTTGTGCCCGCCCGCGACGGCGGTGACGAAGTCCGCGGTGGAGGCCCAGCCGACAGCCTTGACCGCGGCGGTGGCTTCGAGCTCGCGGACCACGCCGAGCTGCAGGGCGTCCAGGGTGGACTTGACTGCTTCGATCTCTGCGACGGTGTCCATCAGCTCGGCCCGGTCCCGGGCTGCCCACAACGTGTCGGTCAGGTCGCGGACCTGTCCGCGGATCTGGTGCAGGGCAGCCGGGACACCGCGCTGGTGGTGCTCGTGGTGTTCGTCGGGTTGGCTGCTCATAGGTGAATTCAACCACCGAGCACCGACAAGACTTGGTCGAGAATTCCCTGCTGTGGAAGGGAATTCTGCTTCTTCTGGTCTCTGCTCGGCGTGCGGTGAGTGGTCTCGACTGATCGCTCGCTGCGCTCGCTGCTCGACCACCTACGACGCGCGCTGCCGTCGCTCACAGAACCCGGCGAGACGGCGCTTGTGTCCCACCCAGACCCGCCGAGACGGCTGGGATGCACGGGGCGGATGAACATTGCAGCCGTCTGGGTGGTTGTTCCCGGGACACGCGCGCCGTCTCGGCGGTCCTCCCGGGGTGGGGTACTGCCGCACGACCCGCTGCTCGCTCGGTCAGGGCTCGTTAGCGGAGGTACCGGCCAGCCCCCGGACATGCTTTGTTTCGGTGGGGTCCAGGCCCGCGTAGCCCGTCTCCTCGTGCTGCCTGGCCTGGGCGTCGATCCACCGGTTGTGCGCTTCCCAGGCCGACTGCCTGGTGGTGCCGAGGGCTTCCCCGATCTGCGCCCAGGATGCGCCGGTGCTGCGCGCGCTGCGCACGGCGAGCTGTCGACCGTAGCCAGCCTTCCGGGCGATCACCTCGCTCAACGCCAGCAGCTCCAGCGTCTCTGCCCTGCTCAGCGGCGGGGATCCGTCGGCTTCGTCGAGGTCGGCCAATGACTCCCGGGTGCGCAACTGCTCGTAGCGGGCAACCGCAGTCGTCAGCGTCCATTCGCGTTCGAGTTCTTGCGGGCTTGGCATGCTGCCATCGTCTGTCAGGAAACCCTGACTGTCAAGGTGTCCTGACAGAATGGCCAATCCGTCCCACGCCCTCGCGCCGACCCTCGTAGACTGGGCAGTCGCCCGCGCCAAGCCGGGCCGCCCCCCGACGATGCAGGACCCTGTGACTTCCACGCCCACCCCCACGGTGACCCAGGCCGGCGCCGACACCGGCGCCGACACCGGCACGGCCCACGAACGAGACGTACGCCGCGAGGCCGGGCGCCGCCGTACCTTCGCCGTCATCAGCCATCCCGACGCCGGCAAGTCGACGCTGACCGAGGCGCTGGCGTTGCACGCCCGGGTGATCACCGAAGCGGGGGCCGTACACGGGAAGGCCGGTCGTCGGTCGACGGTCTCGGACTGGATGGAGATGGAGAAGTCGCGCGGCATCTCGATCACCTCGGCCGCCCTCCAGTTCTCCTACGACGACCACGTGATCAACCTCGTCGACACCCCGGGCCACTCCGACTTCTCCGAGGACACCTACCGGGTGCTCTCTGCGGTGGATGCGGCCGTGATGCTCATTGACGCCGCGAAGGGACTCGAACCGCAGACGCTGAAGCTGTTCCGCGTGTGCAAGGCACGCGGTATCCCGGTGATCACGGTGATCAACAAGTGGGACCGCCCGGGCCTCGACGCGCTGGAACTGATGGAGGAGATCCAGAACGAGATCCGGCTGGTCCCGACGCCGTTGACCTGGCCCGTCGGCATCGCCGGCGACTTCCGGGGAGTGCTGGATCGGCGTACGGGTGCGTACGTCGCGTTCACGCGGACCGCGGGAGGAGCCCGGCGTGCGCCGGAGGATCGGATGGACGCGGCTGCAGCGGCTGTCCGTGAAGGCGATGCCTGGGCTGCCGCAGTTGAGGAGGCCGAGCTGTTGTCGACCGACGGCGCCGACCACGACCAGGAGCTGTTCCTGAGCGGCTTCACCACCCCGGTGCTGTTCGCCTCGGCGATCTCGAACTTCGGGGTGGCCGCGCTGCTGGACACCCTCGTGGAGCTGGCCCCGCCGGCCGCGGCCTTCCGCGTCGACGAGGTCGACGAGGTCGGCAAGGTCGACGAGGTCGGCAAGGTCGACGAGGACGTCGACGGCCGGCCGCACCAGGTCCGCGACGTGACCGCGCCGTTCAGTGCCTTCGTCTTCAAGGTGCAGGCCGGGATGGACACCAACCACCGCGATCGGGTGGCGTTCGCGCGCGTCTGTTCCGGAGTCTTCGAACGCGGCATGGTCGCCACCCACGCGCAGACCGGCCGACCGTTCGCGACCAAGTACGCACAGGCGATCTTCGGCCGTGACCGTGCGGTGATCGACAGGGCCTATCCGGGCGACATCATCGGTCTGGTGAACGCCACGGCGCTGACGATCGGGGACACCATCTACCTCGACGAACCCGTGAGCTTCCCGCCGATCGCGACGTTCGCTCCCGAGCACTTTGCGGTGGCCACCTCGGTCGACAGCGGTCGACACAAGCAGTTCCGGCGCGGGATCGACCAGCTGGACAGCGAGGGCGTCGTCCAGGTGCTCCGCTCGGACCTGCGCGGGCACCAGTCGCCGGTGCTGGCCGCCGTCGGCCCGATGCAGTTCGAGGTCGCCGTAGCCCGGATGGAGAGCGAGTTCGGGGCGCCGATCAGGCTGGAGACGCTCGCCTACACCCAGGCCCGTCGCACCGACGCAGCCTCCGCAACCGAGCTGGACGCCGTCCGCGGCCTCGAGGTGATGGCCCGCAACGACGGGTCACTCCTGGTCCTTGCTCCAGACAAGTGGCGCATCGGCGTTGTCGAGCGCGACCATCCAGACCTCACCCTCGAGCCGCTCCTCGCCGGCGCCCGCTGACGGCGTACGCCGAGGTCGTCGGCGAACGACGTCGCCGGAAAGTGCAACCACAGGGTTGCACCCCTGCCCACGCACGTGCAACTGTTGAGTTGCACATGCGACGAGCGGGAGGAACCATGGACGACAAGACCATCACCGAGCTGGACCGCATCGAGCGACAGATTCGGGTTTCGAGACGCATGACTCAGTGCCTCTCTTCGTTCGGCTCTGAGTCTTGCTCCTCAACCTCCCGCCCTGTCGGCGACTTTGCTTCGCTTCAGTCGCCGGGGCGGGACATCGACGCTCCGGCGGAGCGGGTCTGGGACCTGGTCGCCCGGCCAGGCTGGTACATCAACACCGGCTCGATCGTGAGCAACCCGGTGCTCCGGCACGAGGGGGACGTCGACGTGCTGGTCCACCAGGAGCACGGCACGTTCCGGTTGCGAACCGTGAGTCTGGACCCGCCCTGCTACGCCGCCTTCAGATGGATCGGTGAGCCCAACGAGCAGGTCGCCGAGCCGTCGACCCTGGTGGAGTTCTGGATCGAGGACCGAGCCGACGGGGGAGTGACCATCAAGGTTGCGGAGAGCGGCTTCGCCAGCCTCGGTGGCGACACCGCCGAATGGCTGCGCCAGCGTGAGGACAACGATGACGGATGGCGTACGGGGCTCGAGGCAGCTCGGCGCTACCTCGCGGATCTCTTTGTCGAGCGCTCGGTGGACGTCGCCATTCCTCCGGAAGAGGTCTGGCCGCTCCTGACCGAGGGCGCCGGGCTCTCTCGGTGGTACGCCTTCGACGGCGCCAGCGTCGATCTCCGTCCCGGAGGGGCGATCACGATGCAGTGGGCCGTGCACGGCCTCTTCCGGGGCCGGGTTGTGGAGGTGCTCGAACCCACCATGTTCGCGTTCCGGCTCTGCGTCGTCGCCGACCACGAGCCGACGAAGAGCACGTCGACTCTCGTCACGTTCACCCTGGCTCCCTCGGGTCCCGGTTGCGTCTTGACCGTCCGGCAGAGTGGCTTCGAGCTGCTCGACCCCCGGCTGGGCGACGCCAGCGCACTCGCTGCCACTGAGATCGACGGGTGGGAGGCCGGCCTGCGGTTGCTCGCCGAGACCGCGGCCGGGGCCGGCGTCTGATGGCGATCGGCCTGGCGCCCGTGTTCTCCGCACTGGGTGAGGACACCCGCTGGCAGATCCTGACCATCCTCGGGGACCGCCCGGCTTCGGCATCCGCACTGGCCGCGGAGCTCCCGATCAGCCGGCAGGCGATCGTCAAGCACCTCGAGGTGCTCCGCACTGCCGGGCTCGTCGACTCGGAGCAGCGCGGACGTGAGGTGGTCTTCCGTCCCCTGGGCGGCCGGCTCAGCGCGCTGGCGCGCGAGCTGGACCGCATCGCCAGTGGCTGGGACACCAGGCTGGCGCGGATCAAGGAGCTGGCCGAGGGCGAGACAACGCCGTAGCCGAGCTGGCCTCAGTCAGCGGGTTCGCCGCTCGGGGTCACGACCAGCCACAACCCGCCGTACTCGGAGACGTTGTGGCAGAGGACCTGATTCGGCTCCTCGTGCGTGTAGGAGTACAGCGGATGCCCGTCATAGGTGACCTGCATCGAGCCGTCCTTGCGCCGAGTGGTGCCGAGCAGCTCTTGTCGCGCGCCGCCACTTGCCTGGGGCGGACCCTTCGTGAGTATGGGCGGCCAGTCCTGCGCACATTGGCCGTAGCAGCCTGGCGCGCTGGTCGTCTCCTTGTCGAACAGGTAGATCGCCTGGCCTGCGCTGTCGAACAGCATCTGTCCGTAGTCGCTGCCCGCTGTCTTGATGACGCGTCCCTTCTCGCCCGCATCGGCGGAAGGAGTCGCCCGCGGTGGAGAGGCTGACGGCGACTGCGACGGCGTCTCAACGACGGAGTCCGCGTCCTTCGTGGCCGGCCGATCCGCACTGCCGCAGCCCGCCAGGACAACCACGCTGGTCAGGAAGAGACCCAGGATCGCGCGCATCACGACGTCGCCCACCCGTCTTGCTCCAAGGCAGCGATCACCCTGCTACGTCCGTGGCCTTCGCGAGTCCCGCGCGGAGCCGCAGACGATGTCGTGGCCTGGCTCGCCCCACGCCCCCCCGATGCGGTCGATGCATCGCCCTGTACGTCGGCCATCACGATGTCCGGCGGCTGGTCCGCAAGCGCGGTTGGTTGCGACTCGATGAGAGCGCCGGTTGCCGCAGACGGCAGGTGCGGGACGTACTCGTTGCCGGGCTGGACCGTCTCCTGGCCGAGGATGCGAAGTAGCACAGAGGTCATGGTGGCAGTGTCGTCGTCGAAGCCGCCGTGGGTCGCCGCATCCGAGCGCGAGTGCGACGGGCTCGCGTTCGGGGACCACACCAGGCTGCCGCCTACCTCGTCGACAGCCTTGACCAGCGTGGTGCCGTTGACCTTTGCCTCGGCGAAGTGGGCCATGCCGACCAGCGGGACCTCGATCTGCTTGCCTCCCTGGGTGCGTTCGAGCGCCTTCGAGACCAGGTAGAGCAACGACTTGTGGTACAGCACGACGCCGCGGCCCCCACAGACGTCGTCGAGCTCGCGCACGGGGTCCATCCCGAAGGAAGTGAAGCTCTGCACCGCCCCGCTCTTGAGGTGCGGCAGGACGAGGTCCATCCAGGTGTCCGTGCGTACGGCGGCCGCGAGGTAGGTCAACGACGCGACCGGGATCCGGGCGTCGACCAGCCGCTCCAGCAGACCGGTGAGGAAGACGGAGCCGGCACTGTGGCCCACCAGGTGCACCTCGGTCGGCTTCTTCGGCCGCTGCGCCAGGTGCTCCTTCAGCTTCGCGACCACCAGCGAGGCGCCCGGCAGCTCCTCGGACGGTTGCCGGCGGAAGGTCCGGGGGAGGGGCTCGGAGGCCAGCAACGAGTTCTCCTTCATCTCGTCCCAGAGCCAGCGAAGTCTCGACTTGGCCGTCCGCTCCACCATGCGGTCGACCTGCTCGTAGAGGTTGAACGGCCATCCGCCCCTCGGCAGGCGCGATCCGAACAGGTCGGTCACCTGATCGGTGAGGGTCTCGGACAGCCCTGTCTGCCATGCGAACGTCACCGGGTAGACGTGGTTCCCCAGCCACCAGTTCAGCTGCCGTTCCGCGATGTCGAGGCCGGTGTTCTCGGTGGTGAGCCCACCGTGGGCATAGATCACGATTCTGCGCGGTGTCGTTCCCCACCGCTCGTGGCACTCACCCATGCTCTCGAAGAGCCTGTCGATCTGAGCCGTGGACGATGTGTACCTCCCGGTGGTCGAGAGCCTTCCGTCGTTCCCAAGGTTCACCACATGGTGCGCCAGCCTGTCGAGATCGGGACCGGGGGCGTCGACCAGCCCGCCACCTGCGATCGCGAAGACCTTGCGCCGCGCGCGTTCCGAGACGAGCGACGGTACGCCGGGCCGGGCAACCCAGGCGTCGTACCCGGACTCCAGCCAGTCGTCGTAGGGCAGTGTCGCGAAGCCGTTGTGTCCCCACTCGGGACCCCAGGAGTTCTGCACGAGGAAGCCGACGTCGTTGTATCCGACGATGCAGAATGCGTGCCCACCGATCGCCTTCGAGGTGCTCGACCGCGCGATCACCTGCATCTGCTGCTTCTTGCGTTTCACGGTTCGCGTGACCTGCACCGGCTTCCGCCAGCCGTCATGGATGGATGCGGCCACGACGATCGCGGTGAGCTCGTTGACGGCGGACTGGAGGTCGTCGAGCCGGCTGGTGTTGACCCGGTAGAAGGCCCCCAGCGGTCGCTGCCTGGCCAGCGCCGAGACCTCGCTGTCGTTGTCCACGTCTGGCTCGGGGGACATCTCCAGACTCGGCCACTCGGTGTCCGGCAGCAGCCCGTGGTAGTACCAGCCCTTGAGTGCCCCGCGCAACGAGGAGCCGACATCGGCGTTGCCCTGGTAGTCGTCGTAGCGGCGAGCAAGCGCGTACGCCATGTACGGGCTGGCATGGGTCGGGTCGCCCTGTGCCGCCAGTACGGCGTTCGCCATGGCCGCGACCGCGTGGCCGGTGCACGAGTTGCCCTCCTGGGTCAGCACGAATCGATCTGCCGGGCGGCACTCGAGCCGGTTCGGCAGCGGCTGGAGTCGCGGTCGGTAGTCAACATCCCGGGCGTCGAACACGTCTGGGACCACGTTGGCCTCGAACGAGCCGTGCTCGAGCTCGATCTTGCCGGGACTGACCGTCTTGGGCATGGTCGCAACCTCCGCTCCAACGAGCACGTGGCGCAGGCTTGCGAGCACGAGTACAGCCACTAGACCAAAGCGGTGTTGTGGCGGGCAATAGCCGCGCACGACCAGCGCGGGCGACGACGACGCCCGGTCGTCGCGGCGAGCCACTCCCTGCTCACACTCTGGGACGAATCCCGGCTGATTTATGGGACTTGTCAGTTCGGCAGTGCCTTGGGTGGCATCTGGCTGTATGTTTGGTGACGTTATGCCGGATTTATACCGATTCTTTGGATTCGGTCTCGGGGCCGACTGACGCGTTCCACGTCCTCATCGTGTGGCCCAGCGACAAGGACGACACTGCTGACCGAACCGAGGATTGACTCAGATGCCCAACCGCCGACCCAGGTCCCAACGCAACCGCAGCTGCGCACGAGCCACCTCCGCCGCCGCCCTTGCCGCGCTGTTTCTGGCGGGCCCCCTGGCGAACAGTGCCCAGGCGGCCGTTGTGGTGCCGCTCGGCAGCGCCTCCGCCTTCTCGGTGCTGGCTGGCTCCACCGTCACCAACACCGGGACGACGGTCATCGAGAGAAATGTCGGGGTCTCTCCGGGCACCGCGATCACTGGCGCCGGCACCATGGTCGTCGGTCCTCCCGGCGCCTACCACTCGGCGGGCGTGGTCGCGGCGCAGGCCCAGCTCGACCTGACGACTGCCCACAACAATGCCGCCGGCCAGGGCCCAACGACTGCCATGCCGCCAGACATGGTCGGCATGAGACTGGTCGGGGGTGTCTACAACCGTGCCGCGGCAATGGGGCTCACTGGTGCACTCACCCTGGACGGGGAGAACGACCCCACCAAGGTCTGGGTGTTCCAGGCTGGCACCACGCTGATCACCGGGTCGGGCGCGTCGGTCAGACTCATCCGCGGAGCGAACCCCTGCAACGTGTTCTGGCAGGTCGGGAGCTCAGCGACGTTGGGGACGACGACCAGGTTCGTCGGCACGATCATGGCCGACCAGACGATCACGATGAACAACGCAGCGACGCTGCGGGGTCGGGCCCTGGCTTCGATCGGCGCGGTGAACCTGCACAACAACGTCATCACGACAGACGACTGCAATGGTGATGTCGTGGTCCCCCCCGGCACCACGACCCCGCCGACAACCGGCGGCACCGGCGGCACCGGCGGCGACACCGAAGGCGAGAACGGTGGCACCGGCAACGCTGGCAACGGCGTCACCCCAACCGGCGGCAACCAGGTGACGAGGATCCCTGCAGGGGCTGTCGACACCGGGTACGCCGGACCCACTCAGCCCTTGGACGGTGTGCTGGTCAGCGGCGTGGCAGCGGTGGCCTTCCTCGCAGGGCTGGCGCTGGTCGCCGTACGACGTCGGGGACGCACGTGAGTCCCAGGGACGCCCTTCCACAGCAGGTGGAGCGTCGAATCTGGATGGTGACGCTCCTCGCGCTGGCGATCCTGGTGGCGGTCGTCACCGTGTTCGGGTTCGGACCGGCGGGCAGTGGGAGCCACAGTCCTGAGGTCCGTAAGGCTTCGAGCCCGCTCGAGCCCCGCCTGCAGGCGTTGCCACGAGCGACGACGCCACCCCCTGAGCCTGCTCCTCCGCGGATGGTGAGGTCGGTACCGACTCGACTGCAGATTCCCGCGATCCGCGTCGACAGCACTCTGATGGGTCTGGGACTGAACAACGACGGGACGATGGAGACGCCCCCGGGCCCCTTCCCGGCCGGATGGTTCACCGGCGCTCCGACCCCGGGCGAGACGGGCCCAGCGATCATTGTCGGGCACGTGCGCTACGAGTCGCCCGGTGTCTTCGCGCGGTTGACCGAGCTCCGGCGCAAGGACGAGGTCAACGTGCAGCGCAAGGACGGCAGTACGGCGAAGTTTCGTGTCACCCGAGTCCAGCACTTCGCCAAGTCCGCCTTCCCCAGCAAGCTGGTCTACGGCAACATCGACCACGCCGGCCTGCGCCTGATCACCTGTGGCGGCCTGGACTCGGACACGAACAAGTTCGACGAGAACGTCGTGGTCTTCGCCGACCTCGTTCCGGATGACGTCACCGCCGGCTGACTGCCCGCACGAACCAACGCGCAACGCCCCCTCCCGGTGTGAACCGGGAAGGGGCGTTCCGCGTGAGACCTGGCTACACAGCCGGGGGCGGAGGCGGAGGCGGAGGCGGAGCCGTGACCGTGACGGACCGGGTGACGCTAGCCGCCTTGCCCCAGCCGTCCGTAGTCGTCAGCGTCACCGTGTAGGTGCCTGCTGCCGGGAACGTGTGCCCCGGAGCCGACGAGGTGCTCGTCGCCGGGAGACCCGTTGTCGGGTTGATGTACCCGAAGTCCCAACGGTAGGCGAACGTGTCGCCGACGTTCGGGTCGGCCGACCCGCCTCCGGAGAAGTTGCACTGCAGGTTGGTGCACGCCGGCAGGTTGATCACCGGAACCGGCGCGACGTTGTTCGTCGGCTCGGTGATGATCACCGTCTGGGTCACCGGTGTGCTGCTGAGGCCCCACTCGTCTCGCACCGTCAGCGTCACCGTGTAGGTGTTCGCTGTGGTGTAGGTCCGCGTGGGCAAGGCCCCTGAGCCGCTGCCGTTGCCGAAGTTCCACGTGTAGATCAGAGTCGGTGCGTTCTCGTCGGTCGAGGTGCGACCGTCGTAGGTGCACACGTTCTGGTTGCACGACACGGTGAAGTTGGCCACCGGCGCGGTGTTCCCTTCCGGGTGGGTGACGGTCACATGACGTTCCGAGGGCACAACCGTCACCTGGTCGTGCGAGTCCACTGCTCGCACCCGCACCGTGTACGCGCCCGGAGGCACGACCGGAGTGGTGTAGGAGAAGTTGGACCCCGGCGTTCCAGGGCTGTTCAGGAACGCCGTACGCCAGCTGGCGCTGGTGCTGGTGAAGGTCCCGCTCGAGCTCATGTATTGCGCAGCCGCGTTCACGATGCCGATCTCCACGCGCTGCATGGCCACGTCGTCCTCGGCACGGCCGCTGACGAAGATCCGGCCGTCGGCGAACACCGTCCCCTCGCTGGGAGCCAGCAGTGCCTCGGTCAGCGCCGGAGGCATGTCGCCGGGGTAGATGCGGTAGCGAGCAGTCGCACCCGAGGTGGACGTGTCCTGCTGACCAGCGGTGTCGTAGGCGAACGCTGTGACCGCCCAGTCACCGCCCGTCGGCAGGTCGACCGGAAGAGTCCAGGTGGTCGACGTCGCGTCGGGAGTGGCCAGGATCGCCGTGCGTGTGGCGAACGCCGAGGACATGCTGCCGTTCGGCTGCAGGTACCTGCTGGTGTCCTGGTCCTCGAGGGAGACGAGGACCTCACGTACGCCCAGATCGTCTGTCGCCGTGCCGGCGAGGTCGAGGTGCAGGGACTGACCACCTGTGACCGTGCCGGTGACGTTCAGTAGACCGTTCGGCGGGGCATCCCCCGTGACCTGGGCGCTGATGGTGAGCCTGCCCTGGTTGCTCGAGGAGGTGCTCAGCCCCAGCTCGTCGTTCGCCCGGACCGTGAACGAGTAGGTCCCCGGCTTGAGGTTGAACGGCGTCGTGTAGCTCCAGTTGTACGTGCTGGCATTGATGTCGACCGGCCCGATGCGGTAGGAGCCCGCGATCACGTCGGTGCCCCATGTGCCGTCGGAACCGAGGTTCTCGCGCGTCGTGCTGTTGCGTAGCGTGATCTCGACGTTCGTGAGGCTCTCGTCGTCGGTTGCGGTGCCCGCGAAGGTGATCGGGCTACCGGGTGAGACGACCAGGGTCTGCGCACTGGTCGGCGGGATCATCGCCGTGGGGGCGCTGATCGTCACCGTGGGTGCCTCCCCGTCCTCGCTCACGAGCCAGGTGCGGTCCGCGGTGTCGAGGTCGGACTGGCCGGCCGTGTCGGTAGCGCGCGCCTGTGCCCGCCATTCCCCCTCATAGGGCACCGTGACCTCCTGCGACCAGGTGGTGCTGGTCGCGCCCACCACGTCCGGTGTTACCCGGAACGTGTAGCCGATCGAGGAGACGGTGCCGTCCCCCTGCAGGTAGCGGTTGTTGCCCAGGTCCCGGAGTGTGAACCCGACCGAGTTCACGCCTACGTCGTCGGTCGCCGAGCCGGTGATCGTGAAGGTGAAGGTCCGCACGAGTGAGGCGGACGGTCCCGTGACGTTGGTGCCCGGCGGCTGGTCGGTGAGACTGAACGTCTCGGTCTTCTTGACCGCCTTGGTGCCGTCGAGCGCACCGGTCGAGGAGACGGTGCGGGCGCGCAGCAGCATCTTGCGGTTGCCGCTGATGGTCAGCGGGAAGGACCAGTTGGTACTGCGGGCACCGGTCGTCTCGAGGTTGGCATTGATCGAGTTGGAGGCGGTCTGCCAAGTGGTCAGGTTGTCGGCCAGGTAGCGCCCACTCCCGCGGTCGACGACCTCGAGCTCGACCCGGTTGACGGACCCGGTGGGCACCTGTGCCGTGCCCTTGACCGTCCACTCTTCGAGGACCGGGTTCACGCGGCCGCTGATGGGCTCGGTGATGGCGGTCTCGACCCCGTTGCTCGCGGGGACTGAGTTGAAGTCGTAGAAGCCGACGCGGCCGACGTTGTAGCCGCCCTGCGTGGGCGTGTCACCGCCGACGAACAGCCCCCGGGGGGTGGCCTCCATCGCCTTCTCGCCCTCGTAGGAGATCGAGCCCGGGTTCCACTCGAGGGCCTTGCCGTCGACTGGGTTCAGGGCGCCGAGGTGCTCCCGGACGACGACCGCGTCACCCAGCGAGTAGCCGGAGAGCCCTTGGCCGGTGCCGTAGCCCACGTCGTCCAGGCCCGGCCACGGGTCCGGCGCCGTGGGAGACTCCTGCCACCCGTAGTGACCGCCGACGTAGACAGCTTTCTCGGTGATCGCGATCGAGTAGACGCTGTCGAAGTGTCGCGAGATCCACAAAGGCTGGGCGTCGGAGCCCCCGTCGAACCTGTAGGCCACGACGGTGTCGTTGATCGGGGGACGGTCGCCGCCCGAGCCGCTGGTCACGGCGAACCACTCGTCGCCCGGCGCGATGTCGCCTCCGAAGATCCGCTGGATGCCGCCGACGAACTGCAGGTTGTCCTCATACAGTCGGGTGCGCCAGGGAAGGAGGGCCTTGGTGGCTGTGTCGATCAGCGCGATGCCATAGCGGTCCTGACCGTTCACCTGCCGACCCGTGTGCACGACCAGCAGCTTGCTCAGGTCGTGGGTGACCACGAGCCGCTGTACCCCGAGCGCCCCACTGACGCCGATGCCGCCGGAGAGGTTGTTGACGAACCCAGTGTCGACAGCGCCGGACGTCGCGTTGACGGCTGCGAGTGAGACGCGTGGGACGTTGTTCACGGTCGTGAAGCGGCCACCGACGTAGACAGTCGTGTTGGTCGTGGCGAGCTCCGTGCCCCGCGCAGAAAGCGAGGCGGTGAAGCCTGTCACTGCGGCTCCGGTGTTGATGTCCAGCCGGGCGAAGCCCCTCTTCGCCACCCCCTTGACGGTGCTGAAGTTGCCGACGATGTAGAGCTTGGTGCCGTCAGGCGTCGCCTCGACGGAGTCGACGCCACCCCCGGCGACCTGTGGGTTGAATCCGGTGTCCACCAGGCCGGTCGTCATGTTGTACGACGCGATGCCGGCGCGGGGGTAGGAGGTGGTGTTGCCCGTCCGCTGGTTCTGGATCGACGAGAACGAGCCGGCGATGAACACCCGGTTGCCGACGACCTCGATGTCCCAGATCTCGCCGGTGCTGATCTTCGGCATGTCGGTGCGCGGGACCTCGGGGACCAGTGCCGTGTGGCCGGGGCCACCCGTCGGCGGCGGAGTGATCGCCGTCGCTGTCACCGACCGTGTGGTCGAGGTCGATGTTTGACCGTCGCCGACGGTCAGCGTGACCGTGCGGGTGCCGCTTGAGGCGTACGTGCGCGTGGTGGTGACGCCGCCGCCGGTCGCGCCGTCACCGAAGTTCCAGGCGAAGGTGAGCGGGTCGTTGTCGAGGTCGCTGGAGGCGGTGGCATCGAAGCTGCAGGTCAGACCGGTGCAGGCAGAGGTGAAGGAGGCGACAGGGGCCCGGTTGGTGGGTGCGCCGATCTCGAGGCCGGGGCTGACGACAACGGAGAAGAGCTGCGCTCCGCCGCCCGCGACGCTGGTGGTGGCGACGCGTGCGGCGGCGGTTCCGGTGGGGACGGCGCCGTTGGAGTCGGCGAGCAGGGAACTGACCTTGCCGCCGCCCGTGCCGACCGCGTTCGTGCGCGTGGTGCTGTTGGCAGGGCCGGTCCAGGTGAGGGCGTTGGAGGACTTCTCGCTCCAGGAGTTGACCAACCAGGAGCCGGGCTGGGCCACGTTCACGGCCGGTGCGGTGAAGGAGGTGGCCGAGCCCGCGGGGCTCGCGATGGCCGACGCGGTGACTGCGGAGCTGCCGGGCTGGCTGCTGCGGTAGGCGGACAGGCTCATGGCCGACTTGATCGTCGTCGTCCCCGAGCTCACGTTGACGGTGACGGCGGCACCGTCGTCGTTGGCGTCGGCGTCGGTGGCCCTCTTGGTCCAGGCACGTCCGCGTGAGGTGGTGCCGTCGTTGCTCTGTAGCAGCGTCCACCCCGTCGGCCCGGTCAGGGCGGCGGTGGGCGAGTTGGTCGTCATGAAGGCAAGCAGCGTGTCACCTGCTTCGACGGCCGCCGGGATCGTTACGCGGTGGTTGGTGAAGCTGCCGGCGCTGTTCGCCGACCCCACCAACGACAGCACCGGAGGAACGGCACTTGCCTGCGGCACTGGGCCGAGGGCGACGACCGATAGTGCCGTGACGAGCGCGGTGATGAGGGCGGTGACGAACCGCTTGTGAGCGTGCGTGGGCATGCTGTGGACTGACATGCGTGGAAACCCCCGATTGTGTGGGGCCACCCGATGCTGGGGGCCCGGCGACCATCTTGGGCCACGGTGCCGCTTTCGCCCAGTAGGCGCTGAAATAGGTCTAGTCCGGACCTGCCCTGCCCTTGCGTGAGGCGCAGCCAGCGCTTACGGAAGCGCTGCCCCTTGATTGTTTGCCTTGTCCTTGCGCCCGAGCGGCTGGAACCCCCGCAGCCGCAGGCTGTTGCCGACCACGAAGACCGAGGAGAACGCCATCGCTGCACCCGCCAGCATCGGGTTCAGCAACCCGGCGGCCGCCAAGGGGAGCGCTGCCACGTTGTAGCCGAAGGCCCAGAACAGGTTGCCCTTGATCGTCGCGAGAGTACGGCGGGAGAGCCTGATCGCGTCGGCCGCCACCCGGAGGTCGCCACGCACCAGGGTCAGGTCGCTGGCCTCGATGGCCACGTCCGTACCGGTGCCCATCGCGATGCCCAGGTCGGACTGGGCGAGCGCCGCCGCGTCGTTGACGCCGTCGCCGACCATGGCCACCACCCGGCCCTCGGCCTGCAGCCGCTTCACGGTCTCCACCTTGTCGGCTGGCATCACCTCGGCGATCACGTCCTGCGTGTCGATGCCGACCTCCGTGGCGACCGCGTGGGCCACGGCCGTGTGGTCCCCGGTGAGGAGCATCGGGCGCAGGCCTAGGTCGCGCAAGCGGGCGATCGCCTCGGCCGAGGTGTCCTTGACGGCGTCCGCGACGACGACGAAGCCGCGTGCTTTGCCGTCCCAGCCCACGACGACCGCCGTACGGCCCTGGCCCTGGGCGTATGCCAACGCCCTCGACAGCTCAGGGGACAGGTGTTGGGACCAGTCCTCCAGCAGCCGCGGGCGGCCCGCGACCACGGCGTGGCCGTCGACGACCCCCTGCACGCCGAGTCCCTCGACGTTGGCGAAGTTCTCGACCGTGTCCAGCGGTCCGACGCGGTCCCGGGCCGCGGAGGCGATGGCCCGCGCGATCGGGTGCTCGGACGCGTTCTCCAGCGCGCCCGCCAGGCGCAGGACCTCGTCGACGTGCTCGTCGGGCTCGGCGGCGACGTCCACCATGGTCATCTGGCCCGTCGTGACCGTGCCGGTCTTGTCGAGTACGACGGTGTCAACGCGCCGTGTCTGCTCGAGCATCTCGGGCCCCTTGATCAGGATGCCGAGCTGCGCGCCGCGCCCGGAGCCGACCATCAGAGCGGTGGGCGTGGCCAGTCCGAGCGCACACGGGCAGGCGATGATCAGCACTGCAACTGCCGCGGTGAAGGCGGCGGCCAGGCCGGCACCGGTACCGATCCAGAACCCGAGAGTCCCGACGGACAGTGCGATGACCACGGGCACGAAGATCCCGGAGATCCGGTCGGCCAGCCGCTGGGCGGCTGCCTTGCCGTTCTGCGCGTCCTCGACCAGTCGTGCCATCTGCGCGAGCTGGGTGTCGGAGCCGACCCGGGTGGCGCGTACGACGATCCGGCCGCCGGCATTGACCGTGGCGCCGACGACCGTGTCGCCGATCCCCACCTCGACGGGCACGGACTCGCCGGTCAGCATCGACGCGTCGACGGCCGAAGAGCCCTCCTCGATCACCCCGTCGGTCGCGACCTTCTCACCGGGACGTACGACGAACCGGTCGCCCACGACCAGCTGCTCGATCGGGACCCGGATCTCGTCGGAACCGCGCAGCAGGGCGGCCTCACGCGAGCCCATCTCCAGAAGCGCACGGAGGGCCGCGCCGGCCTGGCGCTTGGACCGGGCCTCGAAGTACCGCCCGGCCAGGATGAACGTGGTGACGCCGGCAGCTGCCTCGAGGTAGATGTTCCCTGCGCCGTCCGAGCGCTGGACGGTCAGCTCGAACGGGTGGGTCATACCTGGGATGCCCGCCGTACCGAAGAAGAGGGCGTACAGCGACCAACCGAAGGCCGCGAGGGTGCCCATCGAGATCAGCGTGTCCATCGTGGAGCTGCCGTGGCGCAGGTTGGTCCACGCTGCGCGGTGGAAGGGCAGCGCACCCCACACCACGACCGGCGCAGCCAGAGCGAGCGAGAGCCACTGCCAGTAGTCGAACTGCCAGGCCGGGACCATCGCCAGCGCCACGACCGGCACGGTGAGCACAGCGGAGACGAGCAGCCGCTCGCGCAACGACCTTGCCGGGTCCTGCTCGGCGACTGCCGCCTCGCCGGCCCTTGCCGGAGGTGCGGGGAGGCTCGCGGCGTACCCCGCGGCCTCGACCGCCGCGAGCAGGTCGTCGGTCGCGACGCTGTCCTCGTAGCTGACCTTGGCCTTCTCGGTCGCGTAGTTCACGGTCGCGACGACGCCGGGGACCTTGTTCAGCTTCCGCTCGATCCGGTTCGCGCAGGAGGCACAGGTCATCCCGGTGATCTCCAGCTCGACGCTGGAGGTGGCCGCGGAGCTCGCGGAGTCAGTGGTCGACGTCATGACCCCTGCCCTGCGTCCAGCGCGAACTCGGCCGTCCGCACGACTCCGTCGTGCTTGAAGTCGAGGTAGAGGTGGTAGCTGCCGACGCTGGGGACCTCGGCCACGAACTCCACATCCGGCCCAGGCTTCGTCTTCCCGTCGTTGGGCGCGCCCTCGGGGTGGACGTGCAGATAGGCGAGGTCGCCACCACGTAGCGCGACGAGGTGACCGTAGGCACCGAGGTAGGGCTGGAGGTCGGTGACCGGCCGACCGTCCTTCGCGACGCTCAGCTCCAGCGTCGAGTGCTCGCCCGAGGTCAGGTCGCCGGTCAGGGTCACGGTGTACCCGTCCACTGTCGAGACGCGCGTGGCCGGACGATCCGGGGCCGCGGCCACCTGCCCCGGCACCGCGAGGTCCGACCCGAGCGTCAGGTCCTCGCCGTCTGAGGGCTTGAAGTCGGCGAAGAGACGCCACGGTCCCGGGGTCAGGTCCAGCGCGGTGGTCCAGGTGCCGTCCGGCGCGAGCTCGGGGTGGACGTGCTGGAAGCCCGTGAAGTCCCGGCGTACGGCGATGAAGTGCAGTCGCTTCTCGTGCAGGACGTCGTACGTCGTGACCGGGCCGTCCGGGCCGTTGATCACGAACGTGACCTGTCGACCACGGGCCGGCTGCGCGACCGGGTCCGTAAGCGCGAGCGTGTACCCGTCGGAGGAGACCATCAGCCCGCCCGGCACTTCGGGCGAGCTCCTGCTCTCGTCGCCACCGTGCCCGGACTCCCCTGAGTCCTCGGCGTGTCCGGCCATGGACTTCCCGGGGTCGGCCGTGGCCGACTCGCCGACCTGACCGACCTGGTCGCCGACGGCCAGAGCGAGGCCGAAGACCGCGGCGAGGCCGAGGACGAACCCTGCGACCCTGGTGGGCGCGTTCATGCGAGCTGGTAGCCGGCCTCTTCGACGGCGGCCTTGATGTCGGCGTCGGAGACGGGTTGCACGCTGGTCACCCGGACACCGCCGGAGGCCAGGTCGACGGAGACGCCGGTGACACCTGCTATCTCCTGCACCTCCTCGGTGACCGAGGCGATGCAGTGGCCGCAGGTCATGCCGGTCACGTGGTACTCAGCGGTCTGGTTCATGGCGTTCTCCTTGGCAAATGGGAAGGGTCAGGAACGCACCAGGCGTGCGATGGCCTCGGAGGCCTCGCGAAGCTTGGCGTCGGCATCGGGGGAGTCGGCCCTGGCGGCGTCGAGGACGCAGTGGGACATGTGCTCGTCCAGCAGGCCGAGGGAGACGGCTTGCAGCGCCTTCGTGACCGCGGAGACCTGGGTCAGGATGTCGATGCAGTAGGTCTCGTCCGTGATCATCCGCTCGATTCCACGCACCTGCCCCTCAATCCGCTTCATCCGCCGCAGGTAGTCGTCCTTGCGGTGCATGTAGCCGGGGTGGGTGTTGCCCGGTTCGCCCGTGGCACCTGTCGTCGCTTCGCTCATGCAGAACACCATACCCCCCTAGGGTATCTGGATCAACACGCGGGTGCCGCGATCACTCGGTTGACCGTGCGTTGCGGTTAGCGTGGGCCGATGCCGACGCGCGGTCTGAAGATGGCACTGGTCGTGCTCCTGGTCCTCGTGGCCGGGGGCTCGATGACCGAGACCAGCGCGGCCGCAAAAAAGGTGGCTCACTGCCGGGGTATCGACCGTGCCGCCGTTGTGGGGCTGGAGCCGACGTACACGCGCAAGAAGCTCGCCAAGTTCAGCAACCACAAGCGGCTGTGCCACGGGGTCTGGCTGCCCAACCCGCGGCGAGACCTCGTCCCGCAGGGGCTCGCGATCACGGGGCGCACGGCCTGGGTCAGCGGCTTCCACTACCGCAAGGGCTACGGGCAACGCGGTTGCCTGCTGGTGCGGGTCGACATCGTCACCGGCAGGCGGCTGGCCTACCACGGCGCGGTCTTCGGTCGGGTCGGTGAGCGTCCCCGCACCTACTGCCGGCACGGTGGCGGGATCATCCAGCGGGGCCGGTGGCTGTGGCTGGTGGAGAAGAACAAGCTCTGGCTGGTCAACTCCTTGCAGGGAGCCTCAGGCTCACCCCTCGATGCCACGCGCGTATGGCGCCTCCAGTCCCCGGTTCGCGGTTCCTCGATCGTGGCCCGTGGGGACCGGGTCGGGCTGGTGCCGTTCCAGACCAAGGGCGTGGCGCGCATCTACTGGTTCTCCTTCAAGCGCCTGCTCAAGCCGGGCGTGCTGGACCTCGGCGTGCGTCACGACGGAACTCGTCAGCTCGGGCCAATCGTGAGCACGCGCGTCCCGCGCTTCGTGCAGGGCGCGACCACGGACGCGTCCGGCCGGCTGTACCTCGCCAGGTCGAACCTCTCCTGCGGTGAGCTCGTGACCCCCTACGGCCGGCGGGTCGGGTTCATCCCCGGAGCCGAGGGCATCCAGTTCGCCTCGCGCGGCACGCGGCTCTGGAGCGTGAGCGAGTCGGGCGCCTGGCCCTACGCCATCTCACGCAAGCCCTTCACGCCGGCGCTCGCGAGCTTCGAGTGGCCCCAGCTGTTCCGTGGCGAGCTGGCCACCTGTCGGTTCCCGTCGTACTAGTGGCCATTCCCTTTAGTTCGTCGGGGTCCCCGCGGCCCAGGCACGCACATCGCTGCGTTGGAGTCGGTCGAAGGAGGTCAACTACGACTTCCCTCCTCCGCCTTGCGCTGCACGCACCTGGACCTCGGCTACCCTCGACGAACTTGCGGTCATGACCACTAGCCGCGCCATCGATCCAGGGGCTCGATCCGAGCGCTCGATCGACCTAGCTGGATCCGTTGTCGTCGGGCAGCTCGAACCAGATCTCGGTGCCCCCATCCGGGACCGACGCGACCCCGACGTGACCGCTGTGAGCCGCGACGATCCGGGCCACGGTCGCCAGGCCGATCCCATGGCCGGCGACGTCGCTCTCGAGTCGGCTGAACAGGGAGAACACATCGACGCGCCGGTCCTCGGGAATGCCCACGCCGTTGTCAGTCACCGAGATGCGCCAGCCGCCATCGGTCCGACGCGACGTGATGTGCACGGTCGCGGGCACGTCCGGGCGGGCGAACTTCACGGAGTTCGTGACCAGGTTCTGCAGCACCGAGTACATGTCGTCGGGGTCCGCCTGCACGACGGGCAGCTCGCCGACCACGACTCGGGCGCCCTCCGGTTCCAGCAGCGTCGCCGAGTCGAGCAGCAGCTGCTGCACCAGGCGTGCCAGGTCCACATCTCGCTTGACGGGCGCACCCCCGACGTCACCGAGCTGCATCGCCTGGTCGAGCATGCGCACCATACGGTCAGCTGCCCGCGTCGTACGGGCGAGCAAGGCGGCGATCGTCCGGTCCGGATACCCCCGGAGCTCGTCCTCGAGCATCTCCACGCTCGCGATGATCGAGCTCAACGGCACCTTCATGTCGTGACTGAGCTCGGCCGCCAGCTGGGACACCACGGTCGCCGCAGCCTGCGCCGTCGGCGACGCAAGCGGTTCGGGTCGCAGCGCACGCAGCAGACGCAGCTCGATGATCTTGGTCACGCTGAGGGCCAGAGCCTCCAGGGATCGTCGCTGCAGTGCGGTCAGCCTCTTCGGGTCGGGGTCGACCACGCACAACCGGCCGACCATCTTGCCGCTGGGAGCGTAGAGCGGCGCGGAC
This sequence comes from uncultured Actinomycetota bacterium, assembly GCA_963759525.1. Taxonomy (GTDB): domain Bacteria; phylum Actinomycetota; class Actinomycetes; order Propionibacteriales; family Nocardioidaceae; genus Marmoricola. The sequence goes on from CAVWZO010000006.1 coordinate 205,784, forward strand.
GCGTAGAAGCGCATCCGCGCGAGTCTGCCGTCGGCCCAACCGAGGTTTGCGAACCGGCTGTCGGCCTGGGCGTCCTCGACGACGAAGACGGCGTCGGTGCCCATCGTGAACTGGCAGAAGGTGTCTTCAGCCAGACCCACGAAGGGCTCCATGCCGTAGGTGACGGGCACGTGGTACTCGGTGCCGCGCCGGATGGTGAGGCCTGAGGCCTCGCTGTCGCAGATGGTGGCTGCCAGGTCGACGATCTCAAGGAGGTCGGCGTCGTCTGGGCGCGACAGGATGGTCAAGACGTCGTCGACGTCGGGCCCGGCCGGTCCGGCTCCCGAATCCAAGTGAACTCCCTTGCCTTCAGTCTCCCCATACCCAACCGCAGGAATGTCCAAACTCGTGGCCAGTACCCGGGTAGTACGCAGCCGCGCGGGCCGTCTTCTACCATTTCGTGGCCAAGTCGGGTATCTGGCAGTGCGACCCCGCCTCCTCCTTGTCGAGAGGTCTAGACGAGCACCCCCGAAATGAGACGTTTCCGGAAATCGGGTGTCAACCTATGGAGGTCCGGGTGACACTTCTCCCCGACGCAGGCAAGATTCTCGGTGTGGCCTGCCGAAACAGGGGGATGCTCGCAATATGAGGTTGAAGACCGGCATTTCAGTGCTCGCGCTGAATGTGCTGCTCGTGGCGCTCATCGGACAGGAGGTTCGAGGGACAAACCAGGCTGAGTTGCCCATTCCGGACCCACTCGTCCAAGCCTCGGTGACCGTCCCCGAACCCCAGGACCCGATCGTGGTCGAGGGAGCGCTCTCGACGAACACGCGCGGCTGGTCGAACGCGACCGCCGCCAAGGCCGGCACCACCCCGGACGCCGTACGTGCGGAGCTCCTGGACGCGTACTGGATGGCGATCTCGGCCGCCCCGGCGCAATGCCACCTGTCTGTCTCCCTCCTTTCTGCCATCGGGGAGGTCGAGTCCGGCAACCTCGCCGGGCACCAGCTAGACGCCGGGAACCGCGTGGTACCTGAGATCCTCGGACCGGTGCTCGACGGCAAGAAGCACAAGGCGATCGCAGACACCGACGACGGCCGGCTCGACGACGACACCGTCTGGGACCGGGCCGTCGGTCCGATGCAGTTCCTCCCAGCCAGCTGGCGGGTAGCCGGCGTGGACATGGACGGCGACGGCCGCCGGGATCCCCAGGACATCTTCGACGCCGCGGGCACCGCGATGGTCTACCTCTGCGCGGGTGGTCGCGACCTCGCCACCAGCGAGGGGCTGAGGGAAGCCGTGCTGTCCTACAACCACTCGACCGAGTACCTCCAGCAGGTGCTCGCCAAGAAGGCCGCCTTCGACCGCAACCCGTTGACGGGCTGGGGCACGTTGCCGTTCATCGATGCATGGGAGGCGCCCCCGGTGACCTCCGCGGCCATGCAGCCGCCGCCCGGTGTGACCGGCCCGCGCGCCGCGAAGCACGCCGTGAAGAAGCGGCCGGCCGCGCCGAAGGAGACCGGAAAGCCGGTCCGGCCAGGGCCGACGCTGTGGCCGACTCCGAGCGGCACCTCGACCGTCAAGCCGACTCCCACAGCCCCCACCACCACGCCGACCAAGCCGGCCGACCCGACCGGGACCCCCGATCCCACGCCGACACCCACGCCGGACCCGACACCCACGCCGGACCCGACACCCACCCCGGACCCGACACCCACCCCGGACCCCGATCCCACGCCGACACCTGACCCGAGCGGGCCCCCGACCTGCCCCGCCCCGACCCCGGAGGACCCCTGGGTGACGCCGGGTCCGGCGGACCCACAGGACACCTTCGACCACGATGGCGACCCGACCACGCCCGAGTGCACCCCGCCGGTGGACCCCGAGACCGGGCAGCCCATCACGCCCGGGCCGGACTCGGTCGGGCCGGCCACACCCGACGCGACCAAGGCCGACTAGTCGAACTGCGCGCGCTTCATCGCGAACACGAAGCGACGCCCGGGGTACTCCGTCAGCGACCAGAGCAGGTCGGTTGAGGGCCAGTAGGAGATGTCCTCCGGCCCGACCGGAAGGGTCCGGGGAAAGCTGCGGAACGAGCCGGGTTCTCCGACGTACATCATGCCGAGGCGGTAGCGGCCGCGGCTGCACGTGACGTAGTAGGTGTCCCGCACGATCGCGGCGCCCTGCATGTGCCCGAGCCCGCGCTCGTCGAGCCAGACTGGGCGCGAGGTGCCGTCCTCGGTCGTGGCCAGGTGGTAGGTGTGCGGGTCCAGCGGGAACCGGACGAGGCGGCGGGTCATCTCGGCGACGCCGTACTCACCCGCGACCAGCTGGGGTGGGTCCGCGCCGCGGTCGAGGGAGAGGAAGGAGTAGCGCATCTGCTCCACGCCGTCACTCGCGGCCGCGTCGTAGGCGAACCGCACCGGAAGCACGTAGCGGTAGCCGAACGTGTCGTCGGTGGACTTCATGCGAATGATGTCGTCGATCATGCAGCTGAACAGACCCCGGCGAGTACCCGCCACGTGCAGGTACGGGCCGCACCACACCAGCCCGCCCGCGTGCACGAGAAGCGGCCGCAGCTCGAGCTGGCCGCCGGCGGTCCGCTCAGGCAGCACGAGGAGGACGTGGCGGTACTCCAGGGTGTCGATGTCGATGACCGTGACCCGGCTCCCGCGTTTCTCTCCGCCGACGTTCCTGGAGTACCAGCTCGTCATCAGCAACCGACGGCCGTCGATGTCCTCGGCGTCGCTGGCGTCGGCTGAGGTGGTGATGCCCTGGGGCCACCAGCGACCCGTGCTGACATCCGAGTCGTTCCAGCGGAAGCCCCACTCGACCGCCTGTCCCGGCACCCGGGTGCGCACGGCCTGACGGTTCAGGTGGGCGAGCACACCGGCGATCCCGACGCGCCGGCCGAACAGCCTGACGGCCGCATCGATGTCGTCGACGTTCTCGTCGGTACGCCGCAGGTGGAGGCTCGACAACGGCATCTCCGGGCTCACCGTGCCGCCACTAGTGGTCGTCGACGGAAGTTCTTCGAGGGTATGCGTGGTTCAGGTGCGTGCAGCGCAAGGCGGCGTCGCGAAGACAGACTGGGCGTCTCTCGAGCGATGCCAACGCAGCGATGTGCGTGCCTGGGCCGCGGAGACCCCGAAGAACTAACGGAGATGACCACTAGTTTGGCCGAGCGGTAGATCGTCGAGGGATCAAGGTCGGGGCGGCGACGCGGTGGATGCTGGAGCTGGCGTCGTCGGCTCGGCGGTTCAGTAGTTCGACGGCAGCGTCAGCGATCTGGGCGAACGGCACCCGCACGGTCGTCAGTGGAACGGGCAGGCGTGCGGACAGCGGGATGTCGTTGTACCCGACCACCGACAGGTCGTCGGGAACGGTGAGACCGAGTGACTGGGCCGCCGCGAGTACGCCGATGGCCGTGTTGTCATTGACCGCAAAGACGGCCGTGGGCCGTCCCGGCTCGCCCAGCATGGCCCGCGCGGTGCCCTCTCCAGACTCCATCCCGAAGGTGGAGGCGCGAACCAGCCGGTCCTCGACCGGGAGCCCCGCCTCGTGCATGGCCTTGCGGTACCCGCGCACTCGCCCGACAGCACTGGAGGCATAGCTGGGTCCGGCCACCACGCCGATGGTCCGGTGGCCGAGGTCGATGAGGTGGCGCGTGGCCAGGTAGCCCCCGAGCTCGTCGTCGCCTGTCGAGGACGGGCTGGCTCCATCGGTACGCAGGGCCAGGACGTGGGGGACCTCGTCGGCTCGCAGCTGCGCGGTGAAGTCGTCGTCGAGTCGTGCCGTGGTCAAGATGAGCCCGTCAACGCGCTGTCCGAGCAGTACCTGGGCCGCGGCGCGCTCCGCGGCGGGGTCGTCTTGTGTCGTGGCCACGATGGCGAAGCCGGATCGCTGCGCGCAGGCGCGGGCGACCTCCTCGAACAGGATCGCCATCACGGTGTCGGTCAACCGCGGAACCAGCACGCCTACCGTGCCGGTGTGCTGCCGGCGCAGGGCCGAGGCGTAGACGTCTCGCCGGTAGCCGAGCTTCTGGGCTGCGTCCCTGACCCGTTCGGCGGTCGCCGATCTTGACGGTGGGAGCCGCTCGTCGAGCATCCGCGACACCGTCGATGTGCTCACGCCGGCTTCCCTGGCGACGTCGTGGATGGTTGCTGGGCGAGGACTCATGCGCCCACCCCGACCGGCTTCCTCATGGAGCGCACGATAGCGCGGCGGCTTCATCTTTTTTCCTCAGATCCATTGACAGCGGGGTGCTGGGCGCTCATGCTTGGGAACGTTCCCGGGAACGATACCAAGAACGTTCCCACACTGTCAGAAATGAGAAACACATGTCACTCGATCTCCGTGGTCTCGTCCCCGCACCGGTCACCCCGTTCACCCCCGACCTCGAGGTCGACCACGACGCCGTCGCCTCACTGACCCGCTGGCTCGCCTCCATCGACGGCGTGAAGGGCCTTGTCTGCCTCGGCCACGCCGGCGAGGGCACCTACCTGACCCCCGAGGAGCAGGTCGCCGTCATCCGCACGATGGTTGCCGCCTCCGATGGGGTGCCGATCATCGCCGGGATCACCGGCGAGGGCGACAAGGTCGCTGGCCTCGAGGCCAAGCGCGCCGTCGACGCCGGCGCCTCCGCCGGGCTGGTCTACCCCTCGCACGGCTGGCTGCGCTTCGGCTACCAGGACGGCGCCCCGCAGGAGCGCTACCGCATCATCCACGAGGAGTCCGGGCTGCCCCTGATCCTGTTCCAGTACCCCGACGCCACCAAGGCCACCTACAACCTGCAGACCCAGCTCGAGATCGCCGCCCAACCCGGCGTGTTCGCTACCAAGAACGGCGTGCGCAACATGCGCCGCTGGGACACCGAGATCCCCGTCCTGCGCGAGGAGCACCCTGACCTGCAGATCCTGACCTGCCACGACGAGTACCTGCTGCACACCATGTTCGACGTCGACGGCGCCCTGGTCGGCTACGGCGGCCTCGCCCCCGAGCCGCTGATCGAGCTCATCGCGGCCGGCAAGGCCCAGGACTACGCGGCCGCGCGCGCCATCCACGACCAGCTGCTTCCGGTCACCAAGGCCGTCTACCACCGCGGGTCGCACATGGAAGGCACCGTCGCTCTCAAGTACGGCCTCAAGGCCCGAGGTGTGCTTACCAACGCTGCCGTTCGCCCGCCGCTGCGTGACCTGCAGGTGGGGGCGGAGGAAGAGATCACCCTCGCCCTCAAGAGCGCCGGCCTCATCTGACCTGCGACGCCTCTGGACCATCGCGCTCACCACGAGCCGAGGGTGGGGTCGACCAGCTCCTCGACCCCACCCAGGTCAGGCGAGGCTCCCGCCGCGCCTGCTGGAATCAACTTCATCCCGACGACTTCGTGGTCCTACTCACGAAGAGCGAGGAAACTCAGACCAATGCCGAAGACCACTCGCCCCAACCCCGTGAACACCGCATCGACGGTCGTTCCCAACGCCAGGGCGGCGACAACCGCCGTCGCCCCAAGCTCGCCCGCACCCTCCACCGCCCCGCAGGCCACCACTTCGAACGCCACTCCAAACCGGCGCCGCCGCAACAAGTTCATGCGCTACGTCGCGATGATGGGCCCGGCCTTCATCGTTGGTGCCTGGCAGTTCGGTCCCGGCAACCTGGTCTCGGCAGTCCAGGCGGGAAGCCTCTACAGCTACAGCCTGATCTGGGTCATCGCCTTGTCGACGATCCTCATGCTCGCGTTCGCCGACATGAGCATCAGGGTCGGCCTGATGTCCGGCGGTTCGCTGGTCGAGACCATCAAGAAGACTCTCGGCAAGCCGACAGGTGTCGCTGCGGGTCTCGGTGTCTTCTCGATCACGCTGTGCTTCTCGGTGGGCAACGCCGTCGGCGCCGGCCTTGGACTCTCGCTGGTCCTGGGTGGGTCACCGGTGCGGTGGACCCTGGCCTGCACCGTCCTGGTCGCCACCATCATGTTCGCCAAGCAGGCCTACCGCATCATCGAGAAGGTCGTCCTGCTGATCGTCGCCGGCATGGGGGCCTCGTTCATCGTCACCGCCATCATCACCAAGCCCGACTGGATGGCAGCAGGCGCCGGAGCCGTCGTACCCACGGTGCCCAGTGGCGTCGGTCTTCTCCTCGTCGCGCTGGTGGGCACGAACTTCTCCCTCAACGCCGCCTTCTACGCCGGCTACGCCTCCCGTGAGCGCGGCCTGCGCCGCGACCAGTACCGCGAGACCACCATCGCCGACACCATCCCCGGCATCGTTGCCCCCGGCATCATGACCGCCCTGGTCATCGCCGCTTCAGCCGCCGTACTCAGCGGAAAGGGTGGCCCCGAAGGCGCGACCCTGCAGCAGTTCTCCGCCGTCCTCGAGCCGCTGGCGGGCGAGGCTGGACGCACCATCTTCGCCCTGGGGTTCTTCGGAGCCGCGCTCTCCGCCATGATCGCCAACGCCACGGCCGGCGGCACCCTGCTCTCGGACGGGCTCGGCTTCGGGAACCGGCTGTCCTCCTGGCGCGTCCGTCTGGGTGTCCTCGGTGTGCTGAGCGTCGGCGCCACCGTCACGGTGCTGGCCCAGGGAACCTCCCCGGTCAAGCTCATCATCATCGCTCAGGCGCTGACCGTCGTGGTCGCTCCGTTCATCGGGATCCTGCTGGTCATCCTGAGCAACAACCGCCGACTCATGGGCGACCTGCGCAACAAGTGGTGGCAGAACCTCGGCGCCGCTGTCGGGATCGTGGCCATCTTCGCCACCTGCTACCAGCTCATCGTCACGACCTTCTAGGACGCTCGGCAGCGTCCAGGCAGGGCCAACCTCTCCCGGCTCGACCACCAGGTCGAGCCGGGAGAGGTATGCCACCAGCGGGCACAAACTTGATGAGGGAGAGGATGACCCCGTGACTGCGTACTGGATCAACGTCTTCAGAGAAATCACCGACGAGGCCAAGGTCGCGGTGTACGCCGAGCTGGCCGGTCCGGCCATCCGCGCCGCCGGCGGCACCTTCCTGGCGCGGGGCCTGCCCGAGCAGACCTACGAAGCCGGAGAGAAGAAGCGCACCGTGGTGATCGAGTTCGACTCCGTCGAGGCTGCCCGGGCAGCCCATGACAGCCCCGCGTACCAAGAAGCCCTGGCCGCGCTCGACGGCGGTGCCGTCCGAGACCTTCGCATCGTCCCGGGCGTGGAGTGAGCCGGCGCGATGTCTGGCCGCTGGTGCACGCCGAGCGCGCCGCGCTGATCGACGACCTGGAGGGTCTCGACGACGAGTTGTGGGAGCGGTCGTCGTTGTGCGGCGACTGGACGGTGCACGATGTCGTCGCCCACCTGGTCGACACGGCGAAGACCACACGTCTGGGCTTTCTGGTCGACCTCGCCCGAGCCGGTTTCGACTTCGACCGTCAGAACGCACGTGGAGTGGAGCGCGAGCGGGGTGCCTCGACGCAGGAGACGCTGGATCGCCTGCGTCAGGTGGTGTCGCGTACGTCGACACCTCCCGCGGCCCTCGACAGCCGGCTGGTAGAGGCGATCGTCGACGGTGAGGACATCCGTCGGCCCTTGGGCCTCACCCGCGACTACCCGCCTGATGCCGTCGTCCGAGCAGTACGCCTGCAGGCACGCACCCCTGCGTCCTTCGGCGGCGCCAAGGAGCTGCTGACACGTTTCCAGCTGGTCGCAGCGGACGCGGGCGTGTCGATCGGGGAGGGTCCGAAGGTGAGCGGCCACGCCTTGTCGTTGCTCCTGGCCATCACTGGACGACGGGTGGCGCTCGACGAGCTCGACGGGCCGGGAGTGGCCGCGTTGACGGCGGCGGTCTGACGAGGTTCGCCCGCAGGCCCGGGAAGATAGGTGGTCGCGCGGTCGAGACCCCGCCGACCCGTAGGTGGTCGAGCAGCGAGCGAAGCGAGCGATCAGTCGAGACCCCGGCGACCCGTAGGTGGTCCTCACAATCAGTCGAAGCGCCGACCCGTAGGTGGTCGAGCAGCGAGCGAAGCGAGCGATCAGTCGAGACCCCGGCGACCCGTAGGTGGTCCTCACAATCAGTCGACGCGCCGACCCGTAGGTGGTCGAGCAGCGAGCGAAGCGAGCGATCAGTCGAGACCCCGCTCCGCCAGCCGAGAAGCAGCCGAGACCATCAGGTCGCTCCTCAACCACCGAGGGCTGGTGGTCGATACATTGCGGCCATGCGGGACGTCGTCGGAGTCGCCTTGGTACGGGAGGGCCGCGTGCTGGCGGCTCGCAGGTCCACGCCACCCGCGCTCGCCGGGCTGTGGGAGCTCCCGGGCGGCAAGGTCGAGGAGGGCGAGGCCCCGGAGACGACCGCGGTCCGCGAGATCGCCGAGGAGCTCGGCTGCGGGATCGAGGTCACCAGCTGGCTCGACGGTACGACGGCGATCACCGCAGACCTGGTCCTCCGCGTCGCCACTGCCCGGCTCACGAACGGCGATCCCGTCCCGACCGAACACGATGCCGTGCGCTGGTTGAGCACACATGAGCTCGACGAGGTGACCTGGGCAGCAGCCGACCTCCCATTCCTCGCAGCGATCCGCGACGTGCTCGGGGCCAGATGATGCGGGGCGTCTTCTTCGACGAGGAGCATGCACGCGCCGCCGTGTCGCAGCTGGTGCAGGACGGCTTCGACGCAAGCAGCCGTCGCGAACGCTTCGCCGGCGAGGACGACGACGAGGACCATCCGTGGGCGGTGACCACGGACGCGCCTCCTGTCGTGCTCGAGCTCCTCGTCGAGCAGTACGACGGCTGGCTGGAGCCCGACACCCCGCCCGCACCGACCGTCCCCATCGAGCTTCCTGACGCCCCTCGTCGCGGCAACCGAAACCTGTAGGCGCCGCGACCCGAGGGCGCGTCCCCCGGTCCCGTTGCCTGCTCGCGCCGCGGCGCGGGCCCCCGCGGCGTTCTCGTCAGTCGTCGATGCTGGCGCATCGCCTCCCTCCTCGGCACGTCACCCCACGAAATCGCTCCGCTGGCGCTCCACGATTCCGCGGGGACCCCGACAAGCGAGGCACTCCGCGACGCGACGCTCGCGACGGCAGTGGACCGGAGGACACGCCCTAGGATCACCCCCATGAACAAGCACCTCCTCCTCGTGCACGCCCACCCTGACGACGAGAGCATCGGGCAAGGCGCGACGATGGCCCGCTACGTCGCGGAGGGGATCGGCGTGACGCTCGTGACGTGCACCGGTGGCGAGATGGGCGAGATCCTCGTCCCCGAGATGGAGCACATGGCCGCCGACAAGGACGACACCCTCGCCGACCAGCGCCAGATCGAGCTCGACAACGCGATGAAGGCCCTCGGGGTGACCGACTACCGCTACCTGGGCGGGTTCAAGCGCTATCGCGATTCCGGCATGCAGTGGCACGCCGACGGTCACGCCGTCCCGTCCGACGTGGTCCACGAGAACGCCTTCTGGAACGCCGATCTCACCGAGGCAGCGAACCACCTCGTCGAGATCATCCGTGAGGTCCGACCCCAGGTGCTGGTGACGTACGACGAGTTCGGCGGCTACGGCCACCCCGACCACATCCAGGCCCACCGCGTGGCGACGTACGCCGCATCGCTGGCCGCCGTACCGTCCTACCGCCCGGAGCTGGGCGAGGCGCACGACATCGCCAAGATCTACTGGGGCGCGATGTCGGCCAACAAGGTGCGCCAGGGGCTGCGCGACCTCCGCGAGGCCGGCGACACGACCACCTTCGAGGGCATGGACCCCGACTCGCTGCCCGCCTTCATGGTGGAGGACGACGCGCTCTCGGCGAAGGTCGAGGCCGACGACTACTCCGAGATGAAGATGGAGGCGCTCAAGGCACACCGCACGCAGATCGAGGTCGACGGCCCCTTCTTCGCGCTCAGCAACAACAAGGGCAACGAGATCTGGGGGACCGAGTACTACCGCATCGCCAAGGGCACGCTCGGGCCGACAGGGCCGGACGGGCTCGAGACCGACCTCTTCGCTGGGCTCGGGTGAGCCGCAGTTGCCTGACAACCTCGGCACGAAGGTCGCCGGGTTAACGGTCCTCGGTCTGCTGGTCCTCGTGGCGGCTGGATGGATCGGCCTGTACGTGTTCGCCGGCGACAAGGCTCCGCGCAACGCACGGATCGAGGGCGTCAGCATCGCCGGGCTCACGGCGGACGAGGCCGAGCGGCGGGTCCGCGGCACTCTCGAAGAACGCGCCAAGGAACCCATCAAGATCACCTACGGGGACGGGCGCTCGAAGACGGTGGTCCCCGCCTCCGCCGGCCTCGCCGTCGACTACCCGGCTTCGATCAAGGAGGCAACCGGCGGTTCGGGCATCGGCGCGCGGCACATGTGGGAGGTGCTCACCGGGGGCGGTGACCACCACGCCGAGATCACCGTGGACCAGAACCGCATGCAGGCGACCCTGGACGACCTCGACAACGGGATCGGCTCGGCACCCGTGGAGGGAACCGTCACCTTCCAGGACGGCCGTGCCGTGCCGAGGATCAGCCAACCGGGGAGCGTCGTCGCTCGCGGGGCCACCCAGAAGATCCTCGAGCGCCGGTTCCTGCACGGCGGCTCCCAGAAGATCCCGACTGAGACCCGGCCGCCGCAGGTCAGCGACGACGCCGTCCGGCGCGCGCTGGCGGAGTTCGGAACGCCGGCAATGTCAGGCCCGGTGATCCTGGTGCTCGGGGGTCAGCAGGTGATCGCGCCACCGCGGCTGTTCGGCAAGGGGCTCTCGATGGCGCCCGAGGACGGAGAGCTGGTGCCGCGGGTCGACGGCGAGATGCTGCTCGAGGCGCTGGCGCCGGTGATGAGCACGGTGGGTCGCGAGCCCAAGGACGCCCGGATCGTGGTCCGAAAGGGCAAGCCGCGAGTCGTGCCCGCCAAGGTGGGGGTCGAGCTCGATGCCCAGGAGATCGAGGACCGCTTCGCCGAGGTCGCCGTACTCCAGGGGGCGAAGCGGCGGCTGGCCGTCGAGGGCAAGGCCACGCAGCCCGACTTCACCACCGCCGATGCCAGGGCGCTGAAGGTGACCGAGCGGGTGAGCACGTTCACCACGAACTTCCCGTACGCCGAGTACCGCAACGTCAACATCCCGCGGGCAGCCGAGCTGATCGACGGCACCCTGCTGCGGCCGGGGGAGACGTTCAGCCTCAACCGGGTCGTCGGTGAGCGCACCGAGGCCAACGGCTTCACCGAGGGCTACGTCGTAGCAGACGGCATCTTCAAGAAGGACCTCGGCGGCGGCGTCTCCCAGATGGCGACCACGACGTTCAACGCCATGTACTTCGCCGGTCTCAAGGACGTCGAGCACAAGCCCCACTCGGTCTACATCGACCGTTACCCGGAGGGCCGTGAGGCGACCGTCGCGTGGCCGTCGCTCGACCTCAAGTTCACCAACAACTCGCCGTACGCCGTCCTCATCACCGCCCACGTGGACAAGTCGACCCCAAGCGAGGAAGGGGCCGCGACGGTCTCCATGTACTCCACGAAGAGGTGGAAGGTCACCAGCAGCAACGGGCCGCGCACCAACTTCACGTCGCCGAAGACTCGCTACTCGCAGGAGCCCGACTGCGAGGAGTTCAGCGGGACCACCGGATTCAGCATCGACGTCTTTCGCTACTTCCGGGACCTGAACTCTGGCAAGGTGTTGCGCAAGGAGAAGTTCCACACCGACTACATCGCTGGTGACACCGTTCGCTGCGGGCCCCCTCCGAAGCCGAAGAGGAACTGACTCCAGACACCTCATTGGAGAGCGGCATGGGCACTCGGGCGATCACCAGCACCTTCATCGCGGCACTGATCCTCGGGGCGGGGCTGATCAGTCCCAGCCCAGCGGGGGCCTCTTCCGAGACGCTGCCGACTGCCGGCGCCAACAACTGGTCCTGCCGGCCGACAAGTGCGCATCCGTCCCCGGTGGTGATCGTGCACGGCACCTTCGGCGACAGCAGGGCCTTGCTCGACCGGCTCTCGTGGAGCATGCACACCGCCGGCTACTGCGTCTTCGCGCTCGACTACGGCAACCGCGCCACCGGCCCCATCGAGGAGTCGGCCGCGCAGCTCCGGACGTTCGTCAACCAGGTGCTGGCCGCCACCGGAGCCGCGAAGGTGTCGATGGTCGGCCACTCCCAGGGCGGGATGATGCCCCGCTACTACATCAAGTTCCTCGGTGGAGGGAGCAAGGTCGACGACCTCGTCGGGCTGGCACCTTCCAACCACGGCACCGCCAACCCACTCCTGCTCACCCCCGGCGTGGGCATCCTGTGCCCTGCGTGCGTGCAGCAGAAGACGGGCTCGGCCTTCCTGCAGAACCTCAACGGGGGTGACGAGACCCCCGGCCCGGTGAGCTACACCAACGTCGTCACGCAGTACGACGAGGTGGTGCTGCCCTACACCTCCGGTTACCTGGCCGGGCCCAACACCACCAACATCAGGTTGCAGGCGAAGTGCCGGTACGACTTCTCCGGCCACCTGCTCATTCCGACGGACGGTCCAGCGATCCGGCTGGCACTCAACGCGCTGGGCCGGCCAGGACCCGCAAGCCCGACGTACCAGCCCTCCTGCCTACCGTGACGCTGACTCACCGGCGTTGCGCGCCTCGTCTCCGGCTCCGTTCTCCTACGCTGGACCGGATCGGAGGACCACGATGCATACGCTTCCCCAACGACTCGCTGCCGAGGCATTCGGCACCTTCTGGCTCGTCTTCGGCGGCTGCGGCGCCGCGATCTTTGCTGGCGACATCATCAGCTTCCACGGCGTCGCACTCGCCTTCGGACTGACCGTCCTGACCATGGCCTACGCCGTCGGCCACATCTCCGGAGGACACTTCAACCCTGCGGTGACGGTTGGTCTGGCGGCGGCGAAACGGTTCGCCTGGAAGGACGTGCCTGCCTATGCGGGCACGCAGGTCGTGGCGGCGGTGCTGGCCGCAGCGGTGCTCTGGGTCATCGCCCACGGCATCGAGTTCGACTCGACGGAGACCGGCTTCGCCACCAACGGCTACGGCGACCGCTCACCCGGGGGCTATGAGTGGTGGGCCGTCCTGCTCGCCGAGCTGCTGCTGACGGCGTTCTTCCTCTACATCATCCTCGGTGTCACCGACACCCGCGCGCCCAAGGGGTTCGCCCCGTTGGCGATTGGGCTGGGGCTGACCCTGATCCACCTGATCAGCATCCCGATCAGCAACACGAGCGTGAACCCGGCCCGATCGATCGGGCCGGCCCTGTTCGCCGGGGGCGACGCGATCCTCCAGCTCTGGCTGTTCATCCTGGTCCCGCTTGCAGGGGCATTGGCCGCGGGTGCGACGTACGGCGCCCTGTTCGGCGCCGGCGGCGAGGTCCCGCTCGAGGAGACCACTCAGCCCTGAGATCGGTTGACCAGCAGCTCGACACCGTCGAGGAGACGGTCGAGCCCGAAGGCCAGCTCGTTCCCGACAACCTGGTCGAACCCTCCGCTCTCCCAGATCCAGGTCATCGTCGGGAACCGCTCGGGCGAGTAGTAGGTGCCCCAGAAGCTGACCCGCGACTCCCAGTAGTCATCGGCAGTGACACCCGTGCTCGCCGACAGGCTGGTGTCGGTGATCCGGCCTCGGGCCACGCCGAAGACGTGTGACTCCACCAGCCCCGCAACCCGGGGGACGTCGTACGGCGAGAGGCCGGTGAGCCGGACCGCACGGTAGAGGTCCTCCTGGATGTCCAGGACGTGCGGGCCGAGCGGCATCCGCCACAGGTTGGCGTGGATCAGCCATGGCGAACGGGCGTACATGTCCCAGGCCTGGTGCGCGTGGAACTCGACCTGGGCGCGCCAGGGGAGTGTGGTGTCGGGCTTCTTCCGGGCGGCCCAGGCCCGGTCGACCATCAGCTCGAAGAGCTCCTCGCGGCCCGGGACGTAGGTGTAGAGGCTCATCGCGCCGACCCCGAGCTTGCTCGCGAGGGTGCGCATCGAGAGCCGGTCGACACCTTCGGCGGCCGCTAGCTCCATGGCGGCCTCGACGACCTTCTCCACAGACAGCCGCTGCCGCGGGCCGCGCGCCGGGGGGTCGGGCGGGTTCCAGAGCAGCTCGATCATGGCTCGCCCCGCCGGTGTACCCCACTCTGCGGGGTCCCCGGTCGGCGCTGTCATGGCGCTCATCCTGCCACTTGAACTGGTACGCCGTACAGCGTATGGTGTGTGACTCAGTACGGCGTACGACGTATTCGGGTCCAGGAGAAGCAGATGATCCACACCGAGAAGCTGACGCGGACGTTCAAGGTGGGAAAGGAGATCGTCGAGGCGGTGAACGGTGTCGACCTCGACGTCGCACCGGGCGAGCTGGTCGCCTTCCTCGGGCCCAACGGCGCCGGCAAGTCGACGACCCTGAAGATGCTTACCAGCCTGCTCGCCCCGACCAGCGGCACCGCCCGGGTGGCTGGCCTCGACGTGACGGCCGACCCCGCAGGCGTGCGGCAGCGCATCGGCTACATCGGGCAGAAGCCCGGGGCCGGGTTCAGCTACCGAGTGCAGGACGAGCTGCTGATGCAGGGCAGGTTCTACGGGCTCTCGAAGTCCGAGGCTGCAGCGCGGGGCAAGGAACTGTTCGCGAGCCTGGGCCTCGACGGCATGGAGATGCGCAAGGTGAGCACGCTCTCGGGCGGTCAGCAGCGGCGGCTCGACATCGCCCTTGGCCTGATCCACTCACCCGCGATGTTGTTCCTCGACGAACCGTCGACGGGCATGGATCCGCAGAACAGGGCCAACCTCTGGGAGCACATCATGCGGCTTCGGGAGCAGCACGGCACCACGATCGTGCTCACCACGCACTACCTCGAGGAGGCCGACTCGATGTCCGAACGAGTGGTCGTGATCGACCACGGGCGGATCATCGCCGACGACACGCCGTCGCGGCTGAAGGCGAAGCAAGCCGGCGACCGGATCACGTTCACCGTCGGGCCGGCCGACGTTCCTCGGGCCCGCGAGGTCGCCGAGCGCGCCGGAGAGGTGACCGGTGCGGAGTCCGGCACGGTCACCCTGCGCGCCGAGTCGGGCGACCGGGTGCTGCCCGGCCTGCTGGCTGCCCTCGCGAACAGACAGGTCGCCGTGCAGGCGGCGACGCTGCACCAGCCGACCCTCGACGACGTCTTCCTCAACCTCACCGGTCGCAGTCTGCGCGAAGGAGTGGACGCCTGATGGCCACGATGCTCACCGACATCCGTTCGGTCTGGATCCGCGAGTCCCTGACGATCTGGCGCGACCCGTTCTCCCTGATCTTCACCCTGCTGCAGCCGCTTGTCTTCCTGGGGCTGTTCGGTCCGCTGCTCTCCGGCGTCGCGGGCGAGGGCGAGCTTGGTGGCTCCTCGCTGCAGTGGTTCCTCCCGGGCGTCGTGGTGATGATCACGATGTTCGGGACCTCGATGGTGGGCTCCAACCTCCAGTACGAGCTGATGACTGGTGCCTTCGAGCGAATCCTCGCCACCCCACTTTCGCGGCCGGCGCTGCTCGTCGGACGAGCCCTCAAGGAGCTGGCGCCGCTCATGGTCCAGGCAGCGATCATCACGCTGGTGGCGGTGCCGTTCGGTTTCGAGCTGTTCCCGGCACACATCGTGCTCGGCCTGCTGCTGCTCGGGGTCTTCGGCGTCGGGGTCGGTTCGCTGTCCTATGCGCTGGCGATCGCTGCGCGAAAGACCGAGTGGATCTTCTGGGCGGTGCAGCAGACGTTGCTGTTCCCGCTGCTGATCCTCAGCGGAATGATGCTGCCGCTGGAGACCGGCCCGGAGTGGATGCAGGTGCTCTCGAAGGTGAACCCGCTGACCTACATGGTGGAGGCCGAACGCGCGCTGTTCACCGGGCAGTTCGGCTTGGAGGTCCTGTGGGGCGCGCTGGCGGCGGGCGCCACTGCTGGGCTCGGGTTGCTGGTCGGGGTCCGCTCGGTGGTCCGGACCGACTTCTAGAGCGGCTCGCGGAGCAGGTAGTCGTAGCGGTGGTGCACCTCGTAGCCGCGCGCCTCGTAGATCCTTCGCGCTGACTCGTTGGAGCGCACCACCTGCAGGTACGTCGTCGTGGCCCCCTGCTCGGCACCCCAGGCCAGCAGGGACTGCAGCACGCTGCTACCCAGCCCCGTGCCCCGGACATCGGGCCGGGTCCACAGGGACGAGACGCCGACCCAGTCCCCGTGGAACGCCGCGCGGCCGCGCGCGAGCACCTCGTCGTGTTCGTCCCTGACCGTGGCGAGGGTGACGTTGCCCTCCTCGAGGACGGCGCGCGCGGCCTCGCCGTAGCGAAGCGCGCGCTCGTCGCTGGCCAGCCACGCGTCGTCCACTGCGCCGTCGTGGCGTACTGCCGGGTCGTCTCGGGTTCCGAGCAGCCGAAGCACCCGCGCCACCGACGCGAGCATGAACAGGGTCGGCTCGTACACGGACCAGCCGGCGTCGGCGAACGCCTCCGCTGCAGGCCCCCCGGGATGCACGTGTGCCCGCGGCGTCAGGGACCGCGCGTCGTACCACTGCGCCACCCTGGCCACCGCGTCTGCGAGCGGCAGTCCGGGGTCGCCGAGCGCGAGAGCCGAGTTGGCACGCGACGAGAAACCGCCGGAGGCGCGCAGCAGCCAGTCGCCGAGGGGCTCGCTCTCGACGGGCTGCCAGCCCGGCAATCCCAGCCGGTCAGCCTGCTCGGCGCTGAGGCGACGGTGCACCGACGGCCGGGGCGGGACCGGCTTGCCGGAGACGATGTCGGCCGTGGCGATCTCGACGACGCTACCGTCCATCCGCCGTACGGTCATCAGGCCGTCCTCCCAGGACTCGCAGATGCCGAGCACGTCGGTCATCGCGGGTCCCCCGGAAGGCCCGACTTCGCCACGCAGCACCCGGCGCACGACGATGCGGAGGCCGACGACATGGGGTCCCAGAACCCCCGTGGCACGGGGGCTCACATGTCGGTCCTCGGGCGCTTCATCCACAGCCACGGTGGGATACTAGGCTGGCGCCCGTCCGCATCGGACCGAACCTCAGGAGGATCCAGGTGACCTACGTCATCGCCCAGCCTTGTGTCGACCTGAAGGACCGCGCCTGTGTCGATGAATGTCCGGTCGACTGCATCTACGAAGGCAAGCGGATGCTCTACATCCACCCTGACGAGTGCGTCGACTGCGGTGCCTGTGAGCCGGTCTGCCCGGTTGAAGCCATCTACTACGAGGACGACACCCCCGAGGAGTGGAAGGAGTACTACGACGCCAACGTCCACTTCTTCGACGACCTCGGCTCACCCGGCGGTGCGGCCAAGATGGGTGAGATCGACAAGGACCACCCGCTGATCGAGGCACTGCCGCCCCAGCCTCAGGCGGAGTGACGGCGCCGATCGCCAGGGTCTCCGCTCGGCTCCCTGACTATCCATGGGATCAGCTGACGCCGTACGCCGAGCGGGCACGCGCACACCCCGATGGCATCGTCGACCTCTCGATCGGCACCCCGGTCGACCCAACCCCTGAGGTCGTCCAGCAGGCGCTGCGCGAGGCCACCGACTCCCCGGGATACCCGGTCACGATCGGCCTCGTCGAGACCCGCCAGGCCTGCATCGACTGGCTCTCGCGCCGATTCGGTGTCACCGGGCTCGGCCTCGACGGCGTGCTGCCGTCCATCGGCTCCAAGGAGCTGATCGCCGGCCTGCCCAGCCATCTGGGGCTGGGGCCCGGAGACCTCGTGGTGTTCCCGCAGCTGGCCTACCCGACGTACGAGGTCGGGGCGGTCCTCGTCGGCGCCGAGACCATCGCCACCGACTCGCTGACCGCGGTTGGCCCACAGACTCCGGCCCTGGTCTGGGTGAACTCCCCGTCAAACCCGACCGGCCGCGTGCTGCCCGTCGACCACCTGCGCAAGGTCGTCGACTGGTGCCGCGAGCGCGGTGTCCTGCTGGTTTCCGACGAGTGCTACCTGGAGTGTGCGTGGGAGACCGTCGACGGTCGTGGCCCGGTCTCGGTGCTGCACGACGATGTCAGCGGTGGCTCCCTCGAGGGGATCCTGGCCGTGCACTCGCTGTCCAAGCGGTCCAACCTCGCCGGCTACCGGTGTGCGTTCGTCGCCGGTGACCCGGCCGTGGTCCTGGAGCTGCTGGAGGTCCGCCGGAACCTCGGCCTGATGATGCCCGGCCCCCAGCAGCGGGCGATGGTCACGGCACTCGACGACGACGTACATGTCGAGGAACAGCACGCGCGCTACGCGGCCCGCCGCCGCTCGCTGCGGACGGCCCTCGAGGCGGCGGGGTTCCGGATCGACCACTCCGAGGCCGCGCTGTACCTCTGGGCCACCCGCGACGAGCCGTGCTGGGACACGGTTGCCTGGCTCGCCGAACGCGGCGTACTGGTCGCGCCGGGGTCGTTCTACGGCCGCGCCGGGGCCCAGCACGTGCGGGTGGCGTTCACAGCCACCGACGAGCGGGTCGAGCAGGCTGTCGCACGGCTCACTCCCCCTGGTTGAGGAGTTCCGCCCAGACCCGCCGAGACGGCGCTTGTGTTCCGCCCAGACCCGCCGAGACGGCGCCTGTGTTCCGCGCAGGCCCGCCGAGACGGCGCTTGTGCACGGGGCGGATGAACATTGCAGCCGTTTGGGCGGTTGTTTCCGGGACACTAGCGCCGTCTCGGCGCTCGCTTCTCAACCACCGATAGGTCCTCAACCCATCGAGATGCGCACGGTGGTGGCGTCCGCGCCGCCGCCGTCTCGCCAGCCGTCCTCGGAGGGTCGACCGGTCCGCCACCGCTTGTCTGCGTGGGCGACGGTCTCGGGCCGCCAACGGTTGGCGTGTGCCACCACGAACTGCGCCACCGACCAGCCGAGACGACTCCCGCCCTCGCTCCCGGAGACGGTGACCGCAACGTCTTGCCGCGAACCGGTGCGGGCGATTTCGAGCCCGCCGTAGGCACGCTCGAGCTGGCGCATCACTTTGGTGGCGTTGCCGCGTTCGGTGGACTCGTGCACGACGCAGCTGAATAACCCGCCGGGGCTGTATCCGGTGAGGATCGAGGCGAGCGTCCGGGCGTCGGCGGCGTGGTCCTCGTAGGCCTCGGGAAAGCCCGACCGCTGGACCTGTTGGGCGGCCTCGGTGATTCGTAGCGTCTTGTAGTCGGGGAGCTTGACCAGGGCGTCATAGAACGCGTTGGTCGCGTAGTAGGGGTCCTGCACCTGCTTCGCCGTACCCCAGCCCTGGGAGGGGCGCTGCTGGAACAGGCCCAGGGAGTCGCGGTCGCCGTAGTCGATGTTCTCGATCTTGCTCTCCTGGTACGCCGTGGCCAGGGCGATCGACACCGCCCGCGCAGGTAGCCCGCGGCTCACCCCGATCGCGGCGATCAAGGTCGCGTTCTCGGCCTGCTCGGTCGTGAGGTCCACTTGCCGGTCATCCAGCCGCGCTGAACACCCCTCCGGGTCCGGCAGCGGCCCGGACCCGCGCCACAGCGCCAAGCCGACGCCCACCGCGACGACGAGGACGACCAGGAGGACGAGGAGGAGGCGAGGTCTCATCTGCGAGCTGGTCGTGGTCGGGTGTTCGAGGGATCAGTTGGAGTGCAGGTCGGCGTTCAGGCTGATGCCCTCACCGGCCCACGGGCGGGCCTCCACGGCGCCGGAGACCGAGTTGCGACGGAAGAGCACGTTGCTGGAGCCCGAGAGCTCGGAAGCCTTGATCACCTTGGGCTTGGAGTCCATGTCCTTGATGGTCACCTTCGTCCCGGCCGTGACGTAGCAGCCGGCCTCGACGACACAGTCGTCCCCCAGCGAGATGCCGATGCCGGCGTTGGCGCCGAGCAGGCAGCGCTCCCCGATGGAGATGACGGTGGTGCCGCCACCGGACAGGGTTCCCATGATCGAGGCGCCGCCGCCGATGTCGGAACCGTTGCCGACCACCACGCCGGCGCTGATCCGGCCCTCGACCATCGAGGCACCCAGGGTGCCCGCGTTGTAGTTCACGAACCCCTCGTGCATCACCGTGGTGCCTTCGGCGAGGTGGGCCCCCAGCCGCACCCGGTCGGCGTCGGCGACGCGGACCCCGGGCGGCAGCACGTAGTCGGTCATCCGGGGGAACTTGTCCACGCCGAAGACCTGCACCGGGCCGTTGGCTCGCAGGGTGAGGCGGACCTCTTCGAAGTCTGTCACCGCGCACGGCCCGACGCTGGTCCAGACGACGTTCGCGAGCTTGCCGAAGATGCCGTCCACGTTGAGCCCGTGGGGCCGGACCAGTCGGTGGCTGAGCAGGTGCAGCCGCAGGTAGGCGTCGCTCGCATCCTTGGGCGCCTCGGCAAGATCGATCTCCACGGTCACCACATCGGTGTGCACCCGGCGTTCCGGATGCTTGCCGGCGAGCGCCTCCAGCGCCTCGGGTGCTCGGCCTCCTGGCGCCTGGCCCAGCTCGGGCGCCGGGAACCAGGTGTCGAGCACGGTGCCGTCTTCGGCCACGGTCGCCAGCCCGTACCCCCACGCGTGCAGGTTTTCGGGCAGGCTCGAATCAGTCGGCTGCGAGGACATGGCCAAGAGGCTACCCGCGTGGCGCACACCGACACCTGATGGGAAGGAAGACGTGGCGAAGTTCAAGGAGCTGTGCATGGATACCGCGGCGGGCGGCACCGAGCTGGGTCGCTTCTGGGCGGCCGTGACCGGCTGCACGTACGTCGAGCCGAGCTCGCCGGGCGATCCCGGCGACGTGGTAGGTGAGGTCGAGGGGATGGGCATCGCGATCTGCCCGGTCCCGGAGGAGAAGACGGTCAAGCACCGGGTCCACCTCGACGTGCACACCTACTCCGTGGACTCGCTCCTTGCGCTCTGTGCGCGTCTCGCACCCGGGTACGGCGGGGACCCGTGGACCGTCCTGCTGGACCCGGAGGGAGGCGAGTTCTGCGCGTTCGTGCGCGAGGGGGAGCTGCCGTCATACCGGGTCTACGAGGTGATCGTGGACGCCGTCGACCCGGAGTCGATCGCACGCTGGTGGGCCGACGCCTTCGGGGTGCCGGTCAGGAACGAGGGCGCGGACTGGTTCATCGCTGACGTGCCCGGCATGCCGTTCGAATCGCTCCTCTTCGGGCCCGTGCCGGAGCCCAAGACGGTCAAGAACCGCATCCACTGGGACGTGTACGGCGATGTGGAGGAGTTCATCGCGGCCGGGGCGACCGTGCTGGCCGAGCTGCCCCGCTGGACGGTGCTCGCAGACCCCGAGGGCAACGAGTTCTGCGTGTTCCGAGAGTAGGGGTCTCGACTGGCCGCTCGCTGGCGCTCGCTGCTCGACCACCATCGCTGCTCGACCGCCTAGTGCGGCCAACCTTTCGCCAACCGGCGGCGCCTAGCGTGAGTGGGGTCACAGTCCCATCGAAGGAGCGCGCCCACATGGCAAGGATCGAGTTGACGGTCGACGGCGACAGGGTCTCCGATGACGTGGAACCGCGGATGCTGCTCGTGCAGTACCTCCGCGAGAAGCTTGGCAAGACCGGCACGGTGATCGGTTGCGACACCAGCAACTGCGGTGCCTGCACAGTGCACCTGGACGGCCTGAGCGTCAAGTCGTGCAACGTGCTCGCCGTGCAGGCCAACGGGCACGAGGTGACCACGATCGAGGGGCTGGCCGCGACCGCAGGGGAAGCCACTGAGCTGCACAAAGTGCAGACGGCCTTCCATGAGTGCCACGGCCTCCAGTGCGGCTTCTGTACGCCGGGCATGATCATGCAGGCGGTTGACCTGCTCAACGACAACCCGAACCCGAGCGAGGACGAGATCCGCGCCGGACTCGAAGGCAACCTGTGCCGCTGCACGGGCTACCACAACATCGTCAAGTCCGTGCAGGCAGCGGCTGGAGGTGTCCAGTGACCGCCACCGAGACCGAGACGCCGCTCGCAGAGATCGGGCGGGACCGTCACCGCAAGGAGGACCTGCGGCTGATCACCGGCCGCACGCGCTGGACCGACAACTTCACCCTGCCCGGCATGCTGCACCTGGCGATGGTGCGCAGCCCGCACGCGCACGCGAAGATCACCCGGATCCAGGTCGACGAGGCCAAGGCAGCTCCCAACGTCGTCGCAGTGATCACGGGCCAGGATGTCGCCGAGGAGCAGGGCTCCATGCCCAACGCGTGGCCCATCACAGCTGACCAGGTCACGCCGGCACACCCGCCTGTGGCCGTGGACCGCGTCACCTTCGCCGGCGAGATCGTCGCTGTCGTCGTGGCGCGCACCGCTGCCGAGGCGAGGGACGCCGCTGAGCTGGTCGACCCCGACTACGAGGAGCTGCCCGCCGCCCTGGACCTCAAGGAATCGGCAGAAGACAAGATCCTGGCGCACCCCGACCTGGGCACCAACAAGAGCGCGTTCTGGAAGTTCGACTCGGGAGAGGCCGGCACCGGCGGCAGCGTCGACGAGGCCATCGAGAAGGCCCGTGGGGACGGCATCGTGCTCGAGCGCGAGTACCGCCAGCAGCGGCTGATCCCGGCCTTCATGGAGCCGCGCAGTGTGGTCGTGGACCCGACCGGTGAGCAGATCACCATGTGGAGCGCGACCCAGATCCCGCACGTCCTGCGCTACCTGCTGGCCGCCGTGCTCGGTATTCCGGAGTCCAAGCTCCGGGTCGTGGCTCCCGACGTCGGCGGCGGCTTCGGCGGCAAGCTGCAGACCACGCCGGAAGAGTTCATCACCATGGTGCTGGCCCGTCGCCTGGGCAGGCCGCTGAAGTACACCGAGACCAGGTCCGAGTCCATGATGGCCGCCCACCACGGGCGCGACCAGTGGCAGAAGCTGACCCTGTCGGCCGAGAAGGACGGCACCGTCACCGGGTTCAAGGTCGAGCTGCTGGCCGACATGGGCTCACACATCTCGTTGTTGGGAGGGGGCATCCCGATCCTCGGTGCCTTCATCTTCAACGGGATCTACAAGTTCCCGGCTTACCAGTTCAACTGCCAGACGGTCCTGACCAACAAGACCTGGACAGACGCCTACCGTGGTGCCGGCCGGCCGGAGGCGACGTACGCCATCGAACGGATGATGGACGAGCTCGCCGTCGAGGTCGGCGTCGATCCGCTGGAGATCCGCGAGAAGAACTGGATCAAGCACGAGGAGTTCCCGTTCACGACCGTGGCCGGGCTCGAGTACGACTCCGGCAACTACGAGGTGGCTACCGAGATGGCCAAGGCCAACTTCGGGTACGACGAGCTCCGGGCCGAGCAGAAGCGGCGCCGGGAGTCCCGCGATCCGGTGCAGCTCGGCATCGGCGTCTCCACCTTCACCGAGATGTGCGGCTGGGCGCCGTCGAAGCTGGTCGGCTCGCTCAGCTACGGCGCCGGCGGCTGGGAGCATGCAACGGTCCGGATGACCGGCACCGGGAAGGTCGAGGTGATCACGGGGGTCTCGGCACACGGCCAGGGCCACGAGACGGCCTTCAGCCAGATCGTCGCCGACCGGCTCGGGGTCCCGTTCGAGGACGTCGAGGTGCTGCACGGCGACACCCAGGTCTCCGCAAAGGGCTACGACACCTACGGCTCGCGCTCCCTCGTCGTCGGCGGTGAGGCCGTGGTCCGGGCTGTCGACAAGGTGATCGAGAAGGCGAAGCCGATCGCGGCCCACCTGCTCGAGGCCAACATCGACGATCTGGAGTACACCAGCGGCCGGTTCAATGTCCGCGGCACCGACCAGGGCATGGGGATCGGCGAGCTTGCAGGCGCTGTGTTCGCGGCGCACGACCTGCCCGACGGCGTGGAGGCCTCGCTCGACTCGGACGCCACCTTCGA
The DNA here is from genome assembly GCA_963759525.1 of uncultured Actinomycetota bacterium. GTDB lineage: Bacteria > Actinomycetota > Actinomycetes > Propionibacteriales > Nocardioidaceae > Marmoricola. Next base: position 229,457 of record CAVWZO010000006.1, read on the forward strand.
CCCGGACGCCCTCAGCTTCCCGCACGGCACGCATCTGTGTGCGGTGGAGGTGGACACCGAGACCGGCCAGGTCAAGATGCGCAAGTACACCTGCGTCGACGACATCGGCAACGTCATCAACCCGATGATCGTGGCCGGCCAGGTGCACGGTGGGCTGGTGCAGGGCATCGCCCAGGCACTGTGGGAGGAAGCCGTGTACGACGATGGGGGCACGCTCGTCTCTGCGTCGTTCGTCGACTACCTGGTGCCGACCGCCGCCGACACGATCAGCTTCGACGTGGACCACAACACCACGCCTTCGACGACAAACACGCTCGGGACCAAGGGCGTCGGTGAGGCTGGCACGATCGCGTCGACTCCGGCCGTCGTCAACGCAGTGGTCGACGCCATCCGCCATTTCGGGGTCAACGACATCCAGATGCCGTGCACCCCCGAACGTGTCTGGAGAGCCATCCACGCTGGCGATGCCGGTGGCGCGGACCCGACCACGGGAGGTGCGGCCCCGCACTTCGACGAGGCGACCGGCCAGGAAGGTCAGACCGACCGCACTGCCGGATCAGCCGGCCCCACCGGCGGGGAAGGAGCAGGCCAGTGATTCCCGCGAAGTTCGACTACCTCGCACCCACTTCCGTCGAGGAGGCGCTCTCGGCGCTCGCCGAGAGCGACGACGCCAAGGTGATCGCCGGCGGCCAGTCGCTGCTGCCGGTGCTCCGGATGAGGCTCAATGCACCCGACCTGCTCGTCGACATCGGAGGAATCGACTCGCTCAGGGACATCGTGGACGAGGGCGACAGTGTCCTGATCGGGGCGATGGTGCCCTACCACCAGATCCTGGCGGAGCCGTCCGTCCAGACCGGTCTGGGGCTGCTGCACAAGGCCATCAGCAAGGTGGCCGACCCGCAGATCCGGCACCGCGGCACCCTGGGCGGTGCCCTCGTCCATGCCGACCCGGCCGGTGACTGCGGGGCGCCGATCCTGGCACTTGACGCAGAGCTGGTGATCGCTGGCCAGGGCGGGGAGCGGACCGTGCCCGCGGCCGACTTCTTCGAGGGTCTGTTCGCGACCGCGGTGGGCGAGGACGAGCTGCTCACGCACATCCGCGTCCCGAAGCTCGACGGCTGGGGGTCGCACTACGAGAAGTTCGTGCGGCTGGCCCACCAATGGCCGATCGTCGCGGTGGCGGCAGCTGTGAAGACCGACGGCGGGACGATCAGCGGCGCCCGGATCGGCCTGGTCAACATGGGCTCGACGGCCCTGCGGGCCACGGCCACCGAGCAGGCACTGGTCGGTCAGGAGGCCACGGATGCCGGCGTACGCGAGGCGTGCGACCAGGTGGCCGATGGCACCAGTCCGCCCTCCGATCTCAACGGCGACTCCGACTACCGCCGGCACCTGGCGACGGTCCTGACCAGGCGTGCGGTCCTCGCAGCCGCGGGGGGCTGAGCGTGGGGATGGAGCTCCGGCACGAGTTCACCGTGCCCGCGACGGTCCAGGAGACCTGGGACGCCTTCAACGACATCGAGTCCATTGCGGGGTGCTTTCCCGGTGCCACCGTCAGCTCGGTGGAGGGGGACACGTTCAAGGGCAGCTGCAAGGTCAAGCTCGGGCCGATCGCCCTGGTCTACAACGGCACCGGCTCGTTCGTGGAGAAGGACGAGGCCGCCCGGCGCATGGTGATCGACGCCAAGGGCAAGGACAAGCGCGGCAACGGCACCGCCGGCGCCCACGTCACCGCCAACCTGATCGAGGAAGGAACCTCGACCCGGGTGGAGGTGCTCACCGACCTGAACATCACCGGCAAGCCGGCGCAGTTCGGCCGTGGGGTGATGCAGGACGTCAGCGACCAGCTGCTCGGGCAGTTCACCCAGTGCCTGGAGCAGAAGGTGGGCGACGCGAGCGCCGCCACGGCAGCCGCTGCAGCTGCCGACACCACTGCCGACACCAGTGACGACACCAGTGACGACACCAGTGACGACACCAGTGACGACACCAGTGCCGACCCCAGTGCCGACGACGCCGGGACCGAGAGCGCCACCGAGACCGTGACCAGGCAACCGGAGCCCACGCAGGCCCCGGCCCAGGCAATCAACCTGGGTACGACCGTCCTCCCGGCCCTCGCGAGGGCGTACTGGAAGCAGGCACTCGGCGCCCTCATCGTGCTGTTGGTGCTCCGCCGACTGCTGGGTCCACTTCTGCGCCGACTGCTGGGCCGCCGCTGACCTCAGGGGTCGCCTGCGGGCGATTCCCGAGTGCGCGATCACCATCGGGCTGGCACGGTTGGTCCATGACGACGGTGGAGAGCGTGTCGGCCCCTGTTCCCCAGGACAGCGCGGTGGCGGCTCGGGTGATCGATCTGACCAAGGTCTACGGCTCCGGCAACGCCGAGGTGCGCGCCCTAGACGGGGTGACCCTGGACATCGCGGCGGGGGAGTTCACCGCTGTGATGGGCCCCTCGGGCTCGGGAAAGTCGACGCTGATGCACCTGTGCGCCGCCCTGGACACACCCACCAGCGGCACGGTGATGCTCGGGGACACTGAGCTCAACGGGCTCGACGACAAGCGGTTGACGCTGCTGCGGCGTACCCAGATCGGCTTCGTGTTCCAGTCCTTCAACCTGGTCCCGACGCTGACGGCCGAGGAGAACATCCTGCTTCCGCTGTCGATCGCGGGACGCAAGCCCGACCCGGCGTGGTACGACGCCGTCATCGACACGGTCAACCTCCGGGACCGGCTCGGCCACCGCCCAAACCAGCTCTCCGGCGGACAGCAGCAGCGGGTCGCGGTGGCGCGCGCGCTGGCCAGTCGGCCAACGATCATCTTCGCCGACGAGCCGACCGGCAACCTGGACTCCCGCTCCGGTGCCGAGGTGCTCACCCTGTTGCGCTCCAGCGTGGATGACCACGGCCAGACCACTGTGATGGTGACCCACGACCCAGTGGCCGCGGCGTACACGGATCGCGTGGTGTTCCTCGCCGACGGCCGGATCGTCGACGAGCTCCGCAGCCCGGACCGCGAGCAGATCCTGAACAAGATGCAGGAGCTCGCCGCCCACGCACCCACGCCTCCTACGGAGGAGGACTGACGTGCTGCGCGTGACCTGGCGCAACCTGTTTGCCCGCAAGCTGAGGCTGCTGCTGTCTGCCTTCGCGATCGTGCTGGGGGTGGCGTTCGTCGCTGGCTCGATGATCTTCACCAACGCCATGGGAGGCGCCTTCGACGACATCATCGAGGGCGGCACCGCCGACGTGGAGATCTCGTACGAGGGAGCCGGCGACTTCGACTCCGGCCAGGACAACCGGACCTTCCCGGCCTCTGTCGTGAAGGATCTCGAGCAGCTGCCCGAGGTCGAGTCCGCTCACCCGCTCAACAGCCTGTTCACCGTCTTCGTCATCGGCAAGGACGGGAAGGTGATCGGCGGCAACGGCCCTCCCGGCCTCGCGAACAACGCGACCTCAGCCACCTCTGTCACCGGAAAACCGGTGCTGACCCTCGAGCGGGGCGAGTACCCGGATGCACCGAAAGAGATCGCGCTCGACATCGACTCTTTCGAGAAGGGTGGGTTCAAGCTCGGCGAGATGGTCAAGCTGGCCACGCCCGCCAACCCCCCGGTGCTCGAGACAAAGCTGACGGGCGTCGTCGAGTTCGGCTCCGGCGGGCTCAACGGCGCCACGATGACGATCTTCGACAGTCAGTACATCCAGGCCCAGTTCTTCGGTGGACGCGACGTGTACTCGACCGTCTCCCTCAACGCCGCGGAGGGCGTGTCCCAGCGCCAGCTCGCCGATGCGGCCCAGGAGGTGCTGCCCAAGGGGCTCAAGGCGCGCACGGGTAAGGAGTTCGTCGACGAGAACAAGAAGACTCTCGACGAGGTCCTCGGCTTCCTGCAGACGTTCCTGCTGGTCTTCGCAGGCGTTGCCCTGATCGTCGGCATCTTCCTGATCATCAACACCTTCTCGATCCTGGTCGCCCAGCGCAGCCGCGAGCTCGCTCTTCTGCGCGCAATGGGGGCCTCGCGGCGCCAGGTCAACCGGTCGGTGCTGGTCGAGGCAGTGGCCGTGGGTCTGGTTGGTTCCACGGTTGGCATCGGACTCGGCTACCTGCTCGCTCTTGGCCTGCGTGCGCTGTTCGGGATCTTCGGGCTGGACCTGAGCCGCGCTGAGTTTCCGTTGACCTGGCCGACCGTGGCCTGGTCCTACGGCGTGGGGGTGACCGTCACGGCTTTCGCGGCGATCCTGCCCGCCCGGAGGGCCTCTCGGATCCCGCCCATGGCCGCGCTGCGCGACGATGTCGCGCTTCCGGAGGCGACCTTGCGACGTCGGGTGCTGATGGGAACGGCGCTCGTAGTCGCCGGCGCGGCGTCGATGGCGGCGGGGCTCGCCAGCGACGGCAACCGGGGGCTGATCCTTGTCGGTGGCGGCGTGCTGCTGATCCTGATCGGCGTCGCGCTGATGAGCGCCTTCCTCGGCCAGCCCGTGCTGCACGCGTTCGGGGCGGTCTACGGCCGGCTGTTCGGCACGGTCGGCAGGCTGGCGTCCCAGAACGCGCTGCGCAACCCGCGTCGTACCGGCGCCACCGCGAGCGCCCTGATGATCGGGCTCGCACTGATGGCGATGTTCTCGATCTTCGGCGCATCTGCCTCAGCGAGCACGGACGCTGCCATCGGCAAGACGCTCACCTCCCAGTTCATCGTGTCCAACGTGGTCGGCCAGCCGTTCTCGACAGCCGTCGCCGAGGAGCTCCGGACCAGTGAAGGGGTCGCGGGGGTGACCCAGCTGCGCAGCGCCTACCCCGAGCTCAAGGGTGGCGGCACGGCGTGGACCGTCGGGGTGGACCCGAAGGCCTTCGGGGTCGCGTTCGCAATCCCCACGCTGCAGGGCTCGTTCAACGACCTCGCGCCCGGAAAGATCGCCATCGCCGCCCCGGAGGCGGAAGCCAAGCACTTCGGGCTCGGGGACAGCGTGACGCTCAAGTTCCAGGCCAAGGAGATCAAGCTCGAGGTGGTCGCGCTGTTCCCGCGGTCCCCGGCACTCCCGGGTGACTACGTGGTCACCCCGGACGTGCTCGAGCGCGGCGGGCTCACCCCGCTGGACGCGATGGTGTTCGTGACGAAGAAGCCCGGTGCGGACACGGACGCCGTACGCGCGACGATCGAGGAGGTCACGCAGGACCTCCCCACGGTGACGGTCAAGGACCCCGAGGGGTTTGCCGCAGAGCAGGCGCAGCAGGTCAACCAGTTCCTCTACCTGATCTACGGCCTGACCGGGCTCGCGGTGGTGATCGCGATCCTTGGCGTCGTCAACACCCTCGGACTCTCGGTGATCGAGCGGACCCGCGAGATCGGGCTGCTCCGTGCAGTCGGGGTCACCCGGCGCCAGCTCCGCAGGATGATCCGGCTCGAGGCGGTCGTGGTCGCGGTGCTGGGGGGCGTGCTCGGCACCCTCATGGGCATGCTGTTCGGCTCCACCATGGTGATCGCGCTCGAGGACCAGGGCCTCACCGAGCTCGCGTTCCCGTGGTCGTGGCTGGCCGGGTTCCTGGTGCTCGCGGCCGCCGCCGGGGTGTTCGCAGCAGTGGTTCCGGCGCGTCGGGCCGCGCGCCTGGACGTGCTCAAGGCCATCGGAGCCGAGTGACCTGAGACGAGTTTGCCGCGTGGGGACGCGGCGAGTGCGGAAATCTTGTGCGCTTCTGGTCCACAGGTGCCCCTTGTGACGCTAGGTTCTGGTCAGTACCTAAGAAGTGGAGTTCACGGGTGGACGAGCACTCGCCGCGAGGCGGAGGCAGGCGCGGGCGCAAGCACGTGCTGGTCCGTGAGTACGTCCGCTCGGTGATCGTCAGCGCCGAGCCCGGCACCCCGGCACCCTCTGAGCGCGACCTCGCCGAGCAGTTCGGCGTCGCCCGGATGACGGTGCGCCACGCCATCGACGCGCTCGTCGCGCAGGGACTGCTCGAACGGGTCGCCGGTCGCGGCACCTTCGTGACCAAGCCCCTGATCGACATGCAGATGCGGCTCTCGGCGTACACCGAGGAGATGGAGCGCCGGGGAAAGAAGCCCGAGTCCAAGACCCTGCTGGCACGCCGCGAGAGCGCCGGCCCCGGAGTTGCCCGGGCGCTGGAGATCGAAGAGGGCACGGCCATCGCGCACTGGCAGCGGCTGCGCCTGGCCGACGGTGTGCCGATGGCGATCCAGCACGTGTACCTGTCCCTGGACCTCTTCCCCAACTTCCTCGACGAGGCCCTGCCCGCGAGCCTCTACTTCTGGTTCGCGATGCGCGACCTGATGCCGACCTGGGGCGAGGACTCGGTGCTGGCCGGCATCGCCACCGAGGAGGAGGCCGAGCTGCTCGAGCTCGAGCCGGGGTCACCGGTCCTGCATATCTCGCGGCGCGCGTTCTGCCGGGAGAACGTCGTCGAGGTCACCCGCAGTGTCTACCGCGCCGACCGCTACACCCTCTGGGTGCCGGTGCTGCGCCCCGAGCACCTCCGCTAGAGCTCGCCGATCGCGGCGACCGCGATGCCGGCCTGCTCGCACACCCAGGTGGGCTCCGGTCCCCCCAGATCGGGGTGGACGTAGAGCGCGTGCGGCTCCAGCAGGTCGCAGGCGCGGCACAGTGGCCACCGGCCGTTTGTCTGCAACAGGGCGTCCTGGACGTCCTGGGCCACCAGGCCCACCACGAAGTCACGGCCCTCGGCCCACTGCTCGACCCACCAGCCCCGGTCGGCGAGGGCCGACTCCAGGACCGAGACCGTCGCTGGGTCGGCGCACCCAGTGCTCTCGAGGTCGTGCAACACGAGGGCGCGTGCTCTCATGACGACGTCGTGGGATGTCACGATGTCCATTGTGACCCCCGACCAAGTGCCCACACGCGACGAGGGACACTAGTGGACGGTTCCGTCCATCGTGCCGGCGAGAGCGCCGAGCTCGACGTCGTCGTACTCCATGCGCGGGACGCGGAGGCCGCCGCGGCTGGAGGTGCCGATCGCCTCCTCCTGAGCGCCGCCCCCGAAGACGGGCACTATTCGCCCGAGCCGCAGATGGTCTCGGCGGTCGTGAAGGAGACCGACCTCCCGGTCTGGGTGGTGCTGCGCACTCGCGAGGAGGCCTCACCGAACGTACGCCGCGGAAAGCTGGCGACCCTGGGAGAGACGTTCATCGCGCTCGGCGCGCGCGGCGTCGCCTACGGCTTCCTCGACCGTGACCTGGAGATCGACCGGCACAGCTGCGCCGAGATGTGTGCCGAGCTGGGTGGCGCCCCGTGGCTGTTCCACGGGTTCGACGTAGCCCTGGACGCCGACCGGGCGTGGCGCGACGTGATCGGGCTGCCCGGACTGGTCTCGGTGATCTCGGCCGGCTCAACCCGCGGGCTCTCACACGGGGCAGAGGAGCTGATCGCGAGAGCCGGGCGCGACCCTCGCGTGGCCGAGCTGGTGACGGCCGGCGCCGGCCTCACGCCGGACCAGGTGCCCTGGCTCGTGCGGGCAGGCGTACGCCGCTTCGCGATCGGTTCCTCGGCCCGGGCGGGGAGCTCGTGGACCCGGGGATCCGTGGACATCGACCGCGTCCGGTCCTGGCGGATGCTCGTCGACGACGCCCTCTCCCGGGCCTTGGGTATCCCCGTCGACGACTAGTGTCGCGCACCCGAAATACGTTGCAGTGGTCGCGGCCCAGGCACGCACATCGCTGCGTTCTCGTCGCTCGAAGTGGCGCTGCCACGCCTTCGCTCCTCGGCCTTGCGCTGCACGCACCTGAACCACGACCACAAGCAACGACTTCGGGCGCGAGACACTGCCGGCTGGACACGGCCGACCTCGGGGAGGGATGCTGCTCGGGCGCTGGTGAAGTCTCCCCGCGCTCTGGGAAAGGAACCCCTTGCTGCGCTGGCCTGCGATCGCCGCCGCCGGTCTGCTGAGCCTCACCCTGCTCAGCGTGCCGGCCGCCGAGGCACGCACGCCGACGCTGGTGCCGACCGCGGCCGTCACCTGGACCGGCTGCACGAACCCCGAGCTGGCCTACTACGAGCTCCAGTGCGCCACCCTCGCGGTCCCGCTCGACCACGACAACCCCACCGGTCCCAAGATCACGCTGGCGCTGACCCGCAAGCAGCACACCGCTACCTACAAGGGCGTGCTGCTGGTGAACCCAGGCGGGCCGGGTGGTTCCGGGCTCATCTTCCCGGCGCTCAGCGACTACGTGCCCGGCAACGTGGGCGCGTCGTACGACTGGATCGGCTTCGACCCGCGCGGCGTCGGGGCGAGCACGCCCTCGCTGCACTGCAACCGCAACCACTTCAGCTTCAACCGGCCCAACTACGTGCCGAGGAAGCCGTGGATCCGGCGCCACTGGCTGCGGAAGAGCAGCAGCTACTCCGCCGCCTGCGCGAACACCGCGGCCAAGCGTGCCCTGCTGCCGCACCTGACCACGCTCGACACCGTTCGGGACATGGAGGCCATCCGGCAGGCCCTCGGGGAGGAGAAGATCAGCTACTACGGCTTCTCCTACGGGACGTACCTCGGTCAGGTCTACGCGACCCGGTACCCGACGCGGGTCGGCCGTTTTGTCCTCGACGGCGTCGTGAACCCCTCCCGCGTCTGGTACGCCGCGAACGTCGACCAGAACCGGGCCTTCGACGCGAACATGAAGGTGTACTGGCGCTATCTCGCGGCGCATCCCGGGGCCTTCCATCTCGGCAAGCGCTGGCGGGCGATCAAGAGGGGCTACTACCGCACGCTGCGCCGCCTCGACCGAAGGCCGGCAGCCGGCAGACGGCTCGGGCCGGACGAGCTGGCCGACGCGATGCTCAGCGCCGGCTACTACGTCTACGACTGGGCGGGGCTGGGACAGGACTACTCCGCGCTGGTCCGCCGCAAGCGCGGTGCCGCGATGCTCGCCCGCTACCGCTCCGAGCAGATGGGGGACGACAACGGCTTCGCGATGTACAACGCGGTGCAGTGTTCCGACGTTGCGTGGCCCGGCTTGGCACGCACCATGGCGGACTCGAGGGCGGTCCATCGGCGTGCACCCTTCCTGACCTGGGGCAACACCTGGTACAACGCGCCGTGCCTGACGTGGCGGGCTCCACGTCACGCGAAGCTGGGTGTGTCCGGCAAGGCGGTCACCGCGAAGATGCTGCTGATCAGCGAGACACGAGACGCGGCCACGCCGTACTCCGGTGCGCTGGCCGTGCGCAACCTGTTCCCCTCCGCCGCGCTCGTCGCGGGCGTCGGCGGCACCACGCACTCGAGCTCGCTGTCGGGGGTGGCCTGCGTCGACAACTCGGTGGCGAACTATCTGCGCACCGGGATCGTGCCGACTCGGCTCGCCGGGACGCGCGCTGATCGCAGCTGCCCGCGCCTGCTGCCAACGGGCAGGTCGACCGCACGCGGCCTTGGGCCGGAGGGCCCTCGCGACCCGATGTCCCCGACCCTGCGTCGCGCCCTGATGGAGGCGCAGCGCACTGGCAGGTAGGCGCTAGTAGGTGCCCCTCAGTAGGTGCGCAGCCAGATCGTGTGCTCAGCCTGGCGCAGGCCGTCCAGCGCACCTGTCGGGAGTGCCCCGGAGATGTCGGTGACCACGTAGCCCTGCTCTCCCCGAGTGGAGAGGTACTGCGCCTGGACGTTGACCTGGTGGTCGGCGAGCAGCTGGTTCACCGTCGCGAGGACCCCCGGCACGTTGTGGTGCAGCAGGGCGAGTCGCCCGCCGCTCTCGAGCCGGGGCACCGGGACCTGGGGCAGGTTCACCGAGAGCGCCGTACTGCCACCGCGGACGTAGTCGGACAGCTTGCCGGAGACGAAGAAGCCGATCTCCTCCTGCGCCTCCTGGGTCGAGCCGCCGACGTGGGGGGTGAGGATGACGTTGGGCAGGCCACGCAGCGCGGACTCGAACGTGTCGCCCTGCGCCTTGGGCTCGACGGGGAAGACGTCGAGCGCGGCCCCCGCGATGTGGCCGGAGAGGATGTGCTCCCGGAGCGCTACGTCGTCGACCACCATGCCCCGCGAGGCGTTGATGAACATCGAGCGCGGCTTCATCTTGGCGAACTGCGCGGCGCCGAAGAGCCCGGCGTTTCCCGGACGCCCGTCGACGTGGAGCGAGACCACGTCAGCCTCGGCGAGCAGCTGGTCGAGGGTGCCGACCCGGCGGGCGTTTCCGTGGGCGAGCCGGTCTGCGGTGTCGAAGAAGATCACCCGGAAGCCCAGTGACTCGGCGAGGTTGGAGAGCTGGGTGCCGATGTTGCCGTAGCCGACGATGCCCAGGGTGCGGCCGCGTACCTCGTGGCTGCCATGAGCCGACTTGTCCCAGACGCCGTCGTGCATCCGCGAGGTCTTCTCGGTGAGCCGGCGGGCCAGCGCGATGATCTCGCCGATGACGAGCTCGACCACGCTCCGGGTGTTGGAGAAAGGCGCATTGAACGCGGCGATGCCCCGCTGGGCGGCGGCGTCGAGGTCGATCTGGTTGGTGCCGATGCAGAAGGCGCCGACCGCGAGCAGGTCGGGCGCGCTCGCCAGCACCTTCTCGGTGACCTTGGTGTTGGAGCGGATCCCGACCAGCGACATGCCCTGCAGCGCCTCGATCAGGTCGTCCTCGCCGAGGGACCCGGACCGGGTGTGTACGACGAACCCGTTGCGCTCGAAGGCCTCATTCGCGGAGGGATGGATGTTCTCGAGGAGGAGGACTTCGTGCTGGGTCACGTCTCGAGCCTACGAGGGCCGTTTCTCACAGGTCGCCCGCATCCACGATGCGGTAGGCGTACCCCTGCTCGGCCAGGAAACGCTGCCGGTTCTGCGCGAAGTCGGCGTCCACGGTGTCGCGGCTGACGATCGTGTAGAAGCGGGCGGTCTTGCCGTCGGCCTTGGGTCGCAGAATGCGGCCGAGGCGTTGCGCCTCCTCCTGGCGAGATCCGAAGGAGCCGCTGACCTGGATCGCCACGGCGGCCTCTGGCAGGTCGATCGAGAAGTTGGCCACCTTGGAGACCACGAGCAGCTCGATCTCGCCTGACCTGAAGTCCGCGTAGAGCCGCTCGCGCTCCTTGACGCTGGTCTCGCCCTTGATGACAGGGGCGCCGAGGTGCTCGGCGAGCTCGTCGATCTGGTCGAGGTACTGGCCGATCACGAGTGTCGGCTCGCCCTCGTGTCGCTTGACCAGCTGCTCGGCGATCAGGGTCTTGGCGTGGGTGCAGCTGGCGAGGCGGTAGCGCTCGTCGGGTTCGGCGGTCGCGTAGGCGAGGCGTTCGCCTTCGGGCAGCGTCACCCGCACTTCGACACAGTCGGCGGGAGCGATCCACCCCTGGCTCTCGATGTCCTTCCAGGGGGCGTCGTACCGCTTGGGCCCGATCAGGCTGAAAACGTCGCCCTCGCGGCCGTCCTCGCGCACCAGGGTGGCGGTCAGGCCGATGCGGCGGCGGGCCTGCAGGTCTGCGGTCATCCGGAAGATGGGCGCTGGGAGCAGGTGCACCTCGTCGTACACGATCAAGCCCCAGTCCCTGGCGTCCAGCAGCTCGAGGTGCGGGTAGACGCCCTTCCGGCGCATCGTCATCACCTGGTAGGTCGCGATGGTGACCGGCCGGACCTCCTTCTTCGCGCCGCTGTACTCGCCGATCTCGTCCTCGGTAAGGCTGGTGCGCCGCAGGAGCTCGGACTTCCACTGGCGAGCACTGACGGTGTTGGTGACCAGGATCAGCGTCGTGGCCTGCGCGCGCGCCATGGCAGCGGCGCCGACCAGCGTCTTGCCGGCACCACAGGGGAGTACGACGACCCCGGAGCCGCCGTGCCAGAAGGACTCGGCCGCCTCCCGCTGGTAGGGGCGCAGCTTCCACTCGGTCTCGTCGAGCGCGATCGGGTGGGCCTCACCGTCGACATAGCCGGCGTAGTCCTCGGCCGGCCAGCCGAGCTTGAGCAGCGCCTGCTTGAGGTTGCCGCGCTGGCTCGGGTGGACGGCGACCGTGCCCACCGAGTCGGGCAGGGTGTCGAGGCGCTCTCCGATCATCCCCGCGACCTTTTTGGCGCGGATGACCTCCTCGAACACCGCACGGTCGACGCTGCTCAGCACCAGACCGTGCACCGGGTGCTTGTCGATGCGGAGCCGGCCGTAGCGCGCCATCGTCTCCGCGACGTCGACCAGCAGCGCGTGCGGGACGGCGTACCGACTGAAGGTGAGCAGGACGTTGACCACCTGCTCCGCGTCGTGCCCCGCCGCCCGCGCGTTCCACAGCCCCAACGGCGTCAGCCGGTAGGTGTGGATGTGCTCCGGACTGCGCTCCAGCTCGGCGAACGGCGCGATCGCCTTGCGGCAGGCATCCGCCTGCTCGTGGTCGACCTCGAGCAGCAGCGTCTTGTCCGACTGGACGATCAGGGGGCCATCGTTCATAAGAGGTCGATCTTACGGACTCCGGCGCACGCCTCGGCCATGCCACCCACGAGCCGGTCAGGTCCCCGGCACCGTCGCCACCTCGGCGGGTCTGGTCAGCGCCGGCAGCCCGGACCAGATAGATGGTCGAGCAGCGAGCGAAGCGAGCGATCAGTCGACGACCCTCCGCAGGCCGAGGAGCAGCCGAGGCCATCAGCTGGTCGGTCGTTGATCGAGTGCGGGGGCCTCGTCCGTCGCCACCCGGGAGGACCGCCGAGACGGCGCGTGTGTCCCGGAAACAACCGCCCAGACGGCTGCAATGTTCATCCTCCCCGTGCACACCAGCCGTCTCGGCGGGTCTGGGCGGGACACAAGCGCCGCGTCGGCGGGTCTGGTCGGCCGCACCGGACAGCGGTGGCGAATCAGGAGAGTGCGCGGTCCACGGCCGCTTCGACGTGAAGGCGGGTGGTCGGGAAGGACGGGACGGCCAGGTCGCCTCCCCCGATGAGGAGCTCGATCTCCGTGCAGCCGAGCACGATGCCCTGGGCGCCGTGGGCGACGAGTCGGTCGGTGATGTCGACGTACGCGCGCCGCGACTCGTCGAGGACCACTCCCTGGCACAGCTCGTCATAGATGACGCGGTGGACCAGCGCCTGGTCGTCCTCGTCCGGGACCAGCACGCGGAGGCCGTGGGACTCGAGCCGTCCGCGGTAGAAGTCCTGCGACATGGTGAAGGCGGTGCCCAGGAGGCCGATGGTGTCGAGCCCGGCGGAGCGTACGGCGTCCGCGGTCACGTCTCCCAGGTGAAGCAGCGGGATCGACGCCGACTCCGCGATCGCTTCCGCGACCTTGTGCATGGTGTTGGTGCAGAGCACGAGGAAGTCGGCACCTGCTGCCTCGAGCTTTGCTGCCTCGGCGGCCAAAAGCTCACCGGCGCGATCCCACTGGCCGGTCGCCTGAAGCTCCTCAACCTCGGCGAAGTCGACCGACGTCATCACGACGCGGGCGGAGTGGAGCCCGCCCAGACGTTCGCGGACGAGCTCGTTGGCCAGTCGGTAGTAGATCGCCGTCGACTCCCAGCTCATCCCGCCGATCAGGCCGATGGTGCGCATCATGTGGCCATGCAATCAGGCGACCGCAGGCGGCGTACTCACCCGTCGTCCGGGCGCGACTCCGGATGCAGTGCCAGCCACTTGCGCACCGGGATCCGACGAGTGGCGACGTAGCCCTCCGGCAGCAGGACGCTGCCGACGCGGGTGAGGTAGTAGACCTGCCAGTGGTAGTAGCCGTAGAAGGCGCGTGGTCGGCGTTGCATCAGCTTCGCGACCAGGCTGACGCCGCGGACGTACGCCGTCGAGTTGTTGTAGCGGAAGAGGGCCTGGGGCCGGCCACCCCGCCGAGAGAAGCCGTGCGCCCTCAGGAAGCGCCCCGCGGCCATGATCGAGTCGTGTGGTGAGTTGATGTCACCGCGGCCATGGATGTCCCATGTGCTCGGCATGAACTGCATCGGCCCCTGGGCGCCGGCCACCGAGGTCCCGCGGATCCTTCCCATGCTGGTCTCCACGAAGTTGATCGCGGCCAGGTAGAACCAGTCAACGCCGAACCTCGCCTCCGCCTCCCGATAGAGCGCGAGCAGGCGAGGCGCCGGGGGAGCCGGAACGATCCGCCAGGGAGGCAGGTCCGGATGCAGTCCGGACCGCTTGGTGGGGTGCATCGAGCGGAACTCGCGGCGCGAGGCAACGTTGTCGGCGACCACCCGCACGAGGTCCGCGGGGAGCGCCGCGCGGACCTTGGCGTCCCACCCCGGCCGGGTGGTCAGCGTGCGGTAGGCGACCTGCTGCATGTGCCCTGCTGCCGCCAGTACGTCGGGCGGCGTGGACGCGTCGGAGATCGCCCGTTCCGCCTTCACCACCTGCGCGACAAGTTCCTTGGGAGACCTGGCGACCGGGGGTCGGCCGGACTTGGCCTGGGCCAGCGGGCCGGGCGGGGTGGCGTCCTTTTGCTCGCCGGGCTTGGACTGGGACGTGCTCTTGCCGGGTTCGGGGTCGTCGGAACTGCACGCTGTCAGTGCGAGGCACAGCAGCAGCGCGGTGAGCGACCGGGTCACGCCGGCCTCGACACCGCGGTGATCCGGTGGATGGCGAAGGAGCGCGAGGAGTCGCTGCGTTCGTCGTACGCCGAAAGGCGCCCGCCCTCGACGCGCTCAGGGCTGACCAGCCGCTCGGCGACGGTGCCGTCATTGCCGACGTACCCGATCACCAGCCGCTCGTGGGCCTCGGCGGCCTGGCGCAGCATCGCGATCACGTCCGAGGGGGTCGAGGCACTCGTGCCGCGGAGGGCGCGGGTGGCCGACGACCGGTCGCCCGCGCGGATGGCGGTGACCACGGCGGCGGTCCTCGCGATGTTGCGTACACCGGTCTCCGCCGGCGCGCGTCGACGGCGTGACCGCGCGCGGAACACGTCGGGCCGCGAGACCCGGACGGTCCCATCGGCGGCCTCCACCACCGGAGCGAGTCCGAGCTCGCGGATGCGGGGGAGCAGGACGCCGAGAGGTACGTCGGAGATCACCACTGTCGGAGCGATCCGGCGCAGGCACAGGGCATCCGCTCCGTCAGCGTGCACCAGCTCGGTCAACGCGGTCTCGTCGTCGCTGCGCAGGAACGACTCGGCGTGGCCGGCGCGTAGCGTGCCGAACCGGCGCGAGACGTCGTCGACCAGGTAGGTGAGCGCCTGTGGGACCGGCGTACGCGAGGTCGACGACACGAAGTCGTGCACCTCGGCGGCGGACCAGCCGGCGTCGAACGCCCGTCGTACCGACGAGGCCGCGAAGCGGTAGACGGTCGCGCCCCCGCGGGACTCGACGTCAGCAACGAGCGAGAGCTTGTGCGCCAGCTCTTGCTCGAGCGGACCTGGCGCGATCGCTGTCAGGTCGGCCTGCAGCAGCACATGGTCCACCGGCGCTGGAAGAAGCTCGTCGAGGGCCTTGGTCGGGTCGCCGCCCGAGATGAGCGACCGGCCGAAGGTGGAAAGTCCGTCCAGGCCGGTGATCCCGAACAGAGCTGACTCGGCCAGCGCTGGAACGACCTGGCGGAGCCTCAGCGCGGAACGTCGTGGTCGCCGCCAGCGCAGCCGCTCGACCAGCGAGGCCGTCCCGGTCCCGGCTGCCAGGGCTCGCTCCTCCGGAAGCCCCTCGAGCTCGGTGAGTACGTCGGACCGCAGCTCCACCAGCCAGCTGCGCGAGAGGTCGGGCGACAGCGCGTTCACCGGCTTGTCGGCAACGCGCCCACCGACAGCGGAGACGAGTCGTGGGTTCGCGAGCCAGGCTCGCGCGAGCACGGCCCAGCGCTGCGAGACCGAGCCGAGCAGCCACGTGTCGAAGGCGTCGGTCGGCAACCACCCGGCGTCCCTGTCGTCGCCCATGGAAGGGCTGAGCCCCTGGTCGAGCAGACCGGCCGCTGAGGCGCTCTCGATCACGAGCGCGGCGACCTCGGGATCGACGTGCAGCAGCGTGGCCGCTGCGCGCAGCTCCCGTACGCCGAGCCCGCCAGCCTTCAGGGCCGGGGGAGGGTCGGTGCCCCATCGATCCAGGAGCAGCTCGGTACGTCGTACCAGCTCGAATGCGGCACCGGCTGCGGCCCGGTCGACCATCGCCTGACCCCGCTCGGAGGTCGCGAGCTCGGGCGGCTCGTCGATGCGCCGGCCACCGGCACCCGTCAGTGCCAGCCGCACTGACCAGGGCAACGTCACGTGACGCTCGTCGAGCCTGGCGAGGAGGCCGGTCTCCACGAGTTCCGCCGTGGGGCCGCCCCCACTCCAACGACCGTCTGCGCCGGTCTCGTACAGGTGGTCCAGGATCGCCCGTGCTGGGGGAGCGAGAGCCTCGAGGAGGCGCGGCACCTCGTCAGTCGGTGGCCCCGGTGGCAGGCGGAGCAGGTCCCCGACGACCAGCACCGGGCGTGTCGGTGCGCCCCACACCAGCGCCAGCCCCTCGAGGCGCTCGATCGCACCGGCCACCGACTCGGGAGAGGCAGGGAGATCCGCGGGTTCGGTGCCCTGTACGAGCGCCTGCAGCACCGTGAGCTCCAGCGCATCAAGCCTCTCCAGCGCGCGCAGCACCGACGCCTTCACCACCACCCGCGCGGCGAGCTGCGAGGAGTCGTGCGGCGCCGGCATGGCCAGATCGGGGCGCGCCTCGAGCATCGCGGACAGCTGCTCGTTCGACCAGCCGCGGAACTGGTCGGCGAGGGTACGCGGGGCGGGTGAGGGCATCCGACGAATTCTACGCGGGTGTGTTTTCCGGCAACCCGCGTGAACGGCTTGGCCGCACCCCGCAGCGCGAGCACACTCCAGCTATGGCAGCGCAGTGGCACAAGCTCAGTGAGCTTCTTTCACGCTCAGGCGACTCTGTGACCCTCACCTGGGATCAGCTCGATCAGATCGTCAGGGGCGCCCCGGCGTCGGCGCGCAATCATCAGGCCTTTTGGTCAGGTGATCGGCCGCATACGCGCGCTTGGCGAGCCGCAGGATTCGAGCTCGATCAGGTGATCAGGGGCGATCGGGTGCGATTCTTTCGACGGCGTGGGCGATTGTCAGAGCTGCGGGCGGCAGCGAGGAAGCTCTCGTAGGCCGTCGGTGGCCTTGGCCTCGTTGCCTCGTCCACCTGGCTTCGCTCCGGCGCCGGCCATAAGCGTGTGGAAACCGAAGATGATGTGGACTTTGAGTCACCTGGTGACTCAAAGTCCACATCATCTTGATGCGCACACCCTTGTCACGGTTTGTGGTCTCGACTGATCGCTCGCTTCGCTGCTCGACCACCTAGATGGTTGCTCGCTCGACCACCTACTTGGTTGCTCGGTGGCTGAACCACCGTGCGGCAGGATCGCCTCATGGAGGTCACGGCGAAGTTCCTGGAGATGCTCCTGGCTGGGGCGTCGCGGGAGGACCTCGACCTCGTGGTCGCCGAGGCGGAGGTGTCGGGGAGCACGCCCGAGCAGCTCGATGCGCTCCGGGAGCAACATGCGCTGGCGATGCGGATCCATGAGCAGATGGAGCGCCAGCGCAGCCGCGAGGCCGAGCTGTCCGCGCTCAACGAGACGGCGCGCGACCTGACCGCGATCAGGGACCTCGACGCGATCCTGGCGGCGATCGTCAGGCGGGCCCGGCAGCTCCTGCACGCAGACATGACCTACCTCTCGCTGAACGACGAGCAGGAGGGTGCGTCGTACATGAAGGTCACCGACGGCGCGCTCACCGCCGAGTTCCGCGAGCTGCGGCTGCCTCTCGGCACCGGTCTGCTCGGGCTGGTGGCGCAGTCGGGGGCGCCGTACTTCACCGAGGACTACCAGGCCGACGAGCGCTTCGTGCACCGCGACTACATCGACATCGCCGTGGAGGGTGAGCAGATCCGGGCCATCCTCGGAGTACCGCTCACCGTGGAGGGCAAGGTCATCGGCGCGCTGCTGGCCGTGCACCGATCCATCCGGCCGTTCCCGGCAGGTGAGGTGGCCCTGCTGACCTCCTTCGCCGCACACGCGGCCGTGGCGCTGGAGAACGCGAGGCTGTTCGAGCAGGTCCGCGCTGCGGTGGCTGCGGCGGACGAGGCCAACGCCGAGCTGCGTGCCCGGTCCGAGGCGACGGAACGGGCAGCCAACGCGCATGACCTGCTGACCGACGTGCTCCTCAACGACGGCGGCGTGGTTGAGGTCGCCGAGGTCCTGGCGCAGGTGCTCACCGGCCAGCTCGCGGTGTACGACGATGAGGGCCGCCTGCTTGCCGGGTCGCCACCGGGGTCCACCTCCGACGAGGACGAGCCTCCCGGAGAGGCGGTCACTCGCGCCCGGACGTCGGGTCGGTGCGTGCAGTCAGACGTCGGGGACTGGGTGGCAGTGGCTGCAGCCGGGGAGGAGCACCTCGGCACCCTCGTGCTGCGTCCGGGCCGGCCCATGGACCAGCCCGAGCGACGGACGCTGGAGCGCGGGGCGCTCGTGACCGCGCTGGTGCTGCTCTTCCGTCGTACCGAGGCCGAGGCCGAGAGCCGGGTGCGCGGCGAGCTGTTGTCCGACCTCGTGAGCGGGAGGGACCTCGACTCGGAACGACTGCGTGAACGGGCTCGCCAGCAGGGTGCCGACCTCGAGACCGACCTGGCGGTCGCGGTCGCCGCACCTGTCGCAGATGTGGGGTCCGACCATCAGGTCGCCCGGGTCGCCGCCACCCTGGCTCGGGAGCTGCGGGGGCTCGGCGGAGTGCACGACGGCCTGGCCGTCGTACTGGCCCCAGGGGAGCCGCTCGACCTCGGCGAGACCCTGCGCGACCGCCTCGGCGGTGCCACGGTCGGGGTCGTCGCCTGTTCTGGAGGCGCAGAGCACGTGCCGGCTGCCTGGCGGGAGGCCCGGCAGACGCTCGCCGCCCTGCTTCGACTCGACCGTCAGGGCGACGTGAGTGACTCGGGGGGCCTCGGCCTCGCGCGGCTCCTGCTCGGCGGCAACGGGCCGGAGGAGCTCGAGGAGTTCATCACCCGCACCCTCGGTCCGCTGCTGGCGTACGACGCCGCGCGCGAGACGCAGCTGGCGGCGACCGTGGAGGCGTGGCTGTCGTCGGGAGGTGCCTTGCGCGAGACCGCTGATCACCTGCACATCCACCCCAACACCGTCACGCAGCGCCTCGAACGGGTCGGACAGCTGCTCGGCGCCGGCTGGCGCGATCCCGCCCGCAAGCTCGACGTACAGCTGGCTCTGCAGCTCGCCCGGCTACGCGGGAGTATGTGAAAGTGCCACATGAATCCGCACGGATCATGGCGTCAGGCACATGGCAGGAGTGATCCAGCGCACGTAGCGTCGCGTTCATGAGCCACCCCCTGTCCGGTCACACGGCCCTCGTCACCGGGGCCGCGAGCGGCATCGGCCGCGCTGTGGCCGCTCATCTGGTCGCAGACGGAGCCTCGGTGCTGCTGCTCGACCGGGACGAGGTCGGGGCCAAGGAAGCCGCCGAAGAGGTCGGAGGCGAGTACCTCGTCGCCGACCTCGCAGACACCGCATCCATCGACGACCTCGAGCTCGGTCAGCGCGGCATCGACATCCTCGTCAACAACGCCGGCATCCAGCACGTCGCTCCGGTCGAGAGCTTCGATCCCGAACGGTTCGCGACGATCCACCGGGTGATGCTGCACGCGCCGTTCCTGCTGGCCCGGGCCCTCCTTCCGGGGATGTACGCCGCAGGGTGGGGCCGGCTCGTGCACGTCTCCTCGGTGCACGGCCACCGCGCGTCGCCGTACAAGTCGGCTTACGTCAGCGCCAAGCATGGCCTCGAAGGCCTGTCCAAGGTGATCGCGCTGGAGGCAGCCGACAAGGGCGTCACCAGCAACACCGTCGGCCCCGGCTACGTGCGCACACCGCTGGTCGAGGGCCAGATCTCCGACCAGGCGCAGAGCCACGGGATCGCCGAGGACCGGGTCCTCGACCAGGTGCTGCTTGCCCGTACGCCGGTCAAGCGGCTCGTCGAGCCCGACGAGGTGGCCGCCCTGGTCGCCTTCCTGTGCGGTCCAGGCACCAGCTCGATCAACGGCAGTTCCTACCTGATGGACGGCGGCTGGACCGCCGCATGACCAGACCGATCCAACATTGCCCGCCTCAAGATTGGGAGAACACGCCATGTCCGCAACATCGACACGCCTGACCTCGGAGGGACCCTCTTCCGAGCGCAGTGGCAACAGCATCGGAAAGGTCGTCTTCGCCAGCCTGGTCGGCACCGCCGTCGAGTGGTACGACTTCTTCCTCTACGGATCGGCCGCTGCCCTGGTGTTCGGGGCGCTGTTCTTCCCCGAGGCGGACCCGGTCAACGCGACCCTCCTCGCGTTCGGTACCTACGCGGTCGGCTTCGTCGCACGCCCCCTCGGGGGTGTGGTGTTCGGCCACTTCGGTGACCGTGTCGGTCGCAAGAAGATGCTCGTCGTCTCCCTGATGCTGATGGGTCTCGCGACGTTCGCGATCGGCCTGCTCCCGACGTACGCCACCATCGGCGTCGCGGCGCCGATCCTGCTCCTCGTCTGCCGCCTGTTCCAGGGCTTCGCGGTCGGCGGCGAGTGGGGTGGTGCTGTGCTGATGGCAGCCGAGCACGGCGACGACAGCCGTCGTGGCTTCTGGTCCTCGTGGCCGCAGGCAGGGGTGCCGCTGGGCAACCTGCTCGCGACCGGTGTGCTGTTCGTGCTCGCCGCCGTGCAGAACGACGCCGACTTCGAGGCCTGGGGCTGGCGCATCCCGTTCCTGCTGTCCGCCGTACTCGTGCTGATCGGTCTCTACGTCCGCCTCCAGCTCGAGGAGTCTCCCGTCTACAAGGAGGCGAAGGCCGAGATCGCCGCGAAGAAGACCGAGTCCTCGCACATGCCGATCCTCGAGGTGATCAAGACCTACCCCAAGGAGGTCTTCATCGCGATGGGCATGCGGATGGCCGAGAACATCAGCTACTACATCTTCACGATCGTCTCGATCACCTACGTCACCACCTACCTCGACCAGGACAAGGACCTGATCCTGAAGATGCTGCTCATCGCGGCGGCCCTGCAGTTCTTCCTGGTCCCCGCCGTTGGTGCGCTCTCGGACAAGGTCGGTCGCCGGCCGCTCTACTTCACCGGCGCATTGGGCGTGGGCGTCTGGAGCTTCTTCTTCTTCGGTCTTCTCGACACCAACCGCGCGGGGCCGATCCTGCTGGCCGTCGTCGTCGGGCTGTTCTTCCACACGCTGATGTACGCGCCCCAGGCTGCCTTCTTCTCGGAGCTGTTCGGGACGTCAGTGCGCTACACCGGTGCGTCGGTGGGCTACCAGCTCGCGTCGATCTTCGCGGGTGCGCTGGCGCCGATCATCGCGGTCGACCTGCTCGGCTCCGCGGACGAGAAGAACACCTTCGCGGTGGCTCTCTACGTCGCAGCCGCGTCTGTGCTCACCATCGTGGCTGTGCTGTTCTCCAAGGAGACCAGAGCCACCTCGCTGCGCCACGACCGCGTGGTGCGGGGAGCGCACGACTGAAACGAGCTATTGGTGAGCCCGCTCGCCGCGACCTGCCTTCTCGGCGGTCTCGGCGATGCGGGCTCCCCGCGTCTGCGGGCGCTTGGCGGTCACGATCCACTCGAGGATGCTTCGCTTCGCCGAGCGCGGGAAGCCCTCCCACGTGTCGCGCGCACCCGGGTGCAGGTCGAACGCGGCCGCGAGGTCGTCGGGTACGACGAGGTTCTCGACGTCGTCGAGCAGGGACCACGTGCCGTTCTCCTTCGCGATGTCGAGAGCCTGCTGGCCGGCAGGTCCCATCCGCCCCTCGGCCAGCAGCCGCTCGATGCGCTCCTTGTTCGGTCGCGACCAGCCACTCGTCGTACGCCGCCGGGTGAACCAGAGCATGGTGCGGTCGTCGTCGAGCTTGGAGCCCTTGCTGTCCACCCAGCCGACCGCCAGCGCCTCGGTGACCGCCTCGTCGTACCCAAAGGTCGCCCGCCCCGTGTGCTTCTTCCAGGACACCAGCCAGACGCCTGGGCTCGTCGCGTGGTGTTCGTCGAGCCACTTCCGCCAATCCGACGCGGTCTCGGGGTGCACCCGCTCGGCGTCACTCGAGGTCATGCCTCACTCCCACGGGGCAGGCAGTTGCTCGACCCGGTACGCGACCCGGCTGACGTGCCCACTGGGGTCGGTCAGCTCCACCCGCCATCCCTCGGCGAACTGGTCCACGCCCTCGATCATCGGGATGGTGCCGCTCAGCAGCAGTGTGCCGGGTCGAAGCAGGCCGGCATCGTCGAGCCGGTCGATCCAGTACGACGGTGAGAGCAGCTCGGCCGGTGACCCCTCGGAGATGAGCTCCTGCGAACCCTGGTGGGTGACCCACGCTCGCAACGTGAAGGAGTCGAAGTCGTCGGCGACCTCGCTCCAACGCCAGGCGAGGTCACCGATGAGGTCCGGGGCGGACTGCTTGCTCCACGCGACGCCGTGCACCTCCAGGGCGCGGTCGGTGTGGTCGCACGCGGCAGTGACAAGCAGGTCGTCGGGGGTCTCGCCCACGATGAGTGCCCATTCCGCCTCGCCCGACGTGCGGCCGTGAGGCACCTGAACGAGCCGGTCCTGACGTGCGAGCAGGTTGCTCAGCGGATAGAGCGACGGCACGTTGTCGGGTGCGGGGACACCTAGAGCGGCGAGCTCGTCAACGTGGTGCTTGACCTGGGCGCTGTCGCGGCCGGCGTACCCAGCGTTGAACACCCAGCTGACATCGATCGTGCGGGAGCGGTGGTTTGCGACGCCGAGTCGCAGGGAAGTCATTGAAAGATGGTCCTTTCCGAGATGCGGGGTTGGGACACCCAATTCCCGTACACCCACCGGAGGAGCGCAAGCACCCTTCGCGAAGACGGGATGTGTGATGAGCGGCGAGTCACCGAGACATGAGCCTGTGAGCGGGCCGTCCCACCCCGAGGCAGGTGACCGACGCAGCCTGGTCCGCGCCTTCGCGGCCAGCCTGTCGGGCACCACCCTGGAGTGGTACGACTTCGCGGTCTACGGAGCCGCGGCCGCGCTGGTGTTCGGGGACCTGTTCTTCCCCAGCAGCGACCCTCTCACCGGGACGCTGCTCGCCTTCAGCACGTACGCCGTCGGCTACCTCGCCCGGCCGATCGGCGGGATCTTCTTCGGCCGGCTCGGTGACCGGATCGGGCGCAAGACGGTGCTGGTCTGGACCCTGTTGCTGATCGGTGTCGCGACCTTCCTGATCGGCGTGCTGCCCACGCACGGGCAGGTAGGTCTCCTCGCGCCCATCCTGCTGATCGTGCTGAGGTTCGCCCAGGGCGTCGGGGTGGGCGGCGAGTGGGGCGGCGCGGTGCTGCTGACCTCGGAGTTCAGCAAGCCGGAGAGCCGTGGCTTCTGGGCGTCGGCGGCCCAGGTGGGGCCGCCGCTGGGCAACGTGATGGCCAACGCCGTTCTCGGACTTCTTGCCTTCCTCCTGAGCGAGGAGTCGTTCAACTCCTGGGGCTGGCGGGTGGCCTTCCTGCTCTCCGCCGCACTCGTTGCGTTCGGCCTGTGGATCCGCCTCAAGCTCGAGGAGACGCCGGTGTTCCGGCAGATCGTCGAGCGTGGTGAGGCACCATCGGCGCCGATCCGCGACGTGCTGCGTGAGCACGCCCGGGGTCTGGTCAGCGGCATCCTGTCGCGCGTGGGCCCGGACGTCCTCTACGCCATGTTCGTCGTGTTCGTCCTCACCTACGCCACAGATGAGCTCGGGTTCTCCGACGGTCAGGCCATCGCGGCGGTGATCGTCGGCTCGCTGATCGAGGTGCCCCTGATCCCGTTCGCCGGCTGGCTCTCGGACCGGGTGGACCGGCGAATGGTCTACGCGGTGGCGGCGGTCGGGGCAGGAGTGTGGGTCTGGGTGTTCTTGGCGATGACTCGCTCCGGCAGCCACTTCGCACTGATCCTCGGTGTCACGGTGGCCCTCGCCCTGCATGCGTTCATGTACGGCCCCCAGGCGGCGTACATCGCCGAGCAGTTCCACGCCCGGCTTCGGTACACCGGCACCTCTCTGGCCTACACGTTCGCGGGCATCATCGGCGGGGCCGCGGCCCCCGTGGTGATGACCTGGCTGCTCTCCAAGGACGATTCAGGCAGCACGGTGGCGATCTACGTCAGCGTGGCGATGCTGGTCACGCTTGTGGGTCTCTCCCTCGGACGAGTGGTGCTCGACGATGTCGATGAGCCGAAAGAGGCCGCCACCGCGCCCTGAATCGGTCGGGGCTCAGGCTTGGAGCTGCTGGGCGAGGCCGACCACGTGCCCCAGCGGATCGGCGATCAGGCCGAACGAGACGCCAGGGACCTTCATCGGCTCCTGGACGACCCGGCCACCCAGACGAGCTGCCTCCTTCATCGAAGCCTCGATGTCCTCGACCCCCACGAAGAAGGTGACGAGGTCGTCGTCGCCCTGCAGGGGGCTGATCGCCGTGTAGAGCGCGTCCGGCACGCCGGTGTCGACGAAGGTGTAACCGGGGAACGCTCCCTCGCCCCCGTAGGTCCAGCCGAAGAGCTCACCGAAGAAGCTGCGGGTGGCGTCCGGGTCGCTGGAACGGATCTCTGCGTGCACGATGGGGTGACTCATGGTGGCTCCTTTGCTGGCGGGTCTCCGGAGGAGGCCGTTTCAGAAGAGAGACGAGTGAGGCCGCGCGGAATCGACACCGGCGCCGGGGCGATGCGGGTCAGCTCACTCGCTGGCCCTCGACCAGGAGGGGCTCGGCCAGCCGCCGTGGCTCTGAGCCGTCCTCGCTGAGGATCGGCTCGGCCGAGTACTGGGCGACGTAGACGCGACGCTTGCGGTCCGTCGCGTTGGGTCCACTGCGGTGGAGGAGCGTCGAGGAGAAGCAGGCGATGCTCCCGGCCGGCACGATCACCGGGTCACCCGGGTCGTCCCCGGAGTAGCCGACCAGGTCGTTGCTGTCCTCGTCACGCGTGTGCTTGACGGCGTCGCGTGTGCCGGCGCGCGAGTAGGGCAGCAGGTACACGGTGCCGTTGGCTTCGGTCACGTCGTCGAGCGCGATCCAGCACGTGAGATATGGCCGGTGCGGGTAGTCGATGAACCCGGAGTCCTGGTGCCAGCTGAACGACATCCCCTGCTCGGCGGCCTTCACGACGTACTGCTCGTTGAAGAGGTAGACAGTGTCCCCGAGCGCGGCCTGTGCGATCTGCACCATGAGGTCCGAGGACAAGAAGCGTTCGACTTCTGGGCGCTTGCCGTGCGCGTGGACGAAGTAGCGGCTTCCGCGCCGATCGAGGTCGAGCACGTCGACGCCGAGGCGATCCATCTCCCGGTCGCGCTCGTCGATGGCGTCCTGGCAAACGTTCCGCAGCGTGTCGAGGTCGGCCGCGGGGACGGCGCCCTCCAGGACGAAGAAGCCCTCCTCACGGAACTGGCGCGCCTGCTCGGGGGTGACGCGCAGGGTCGAGACGGTCATTCGTGTCCTCCTGTGATCGTGGATGGTCACATAATCTGCGGGAATGGCAGCCACGTCTTCGCAGGGATCCGCAACAACTTCTCACTTCTTGCGATGATCGATGATCTCGGAGTACCAGCGGGGCTGGATGGTCGCGTGCTCCGGCACAGCGCCGGCGACGTACGACCCCGTGCTCACCGCCACGTCGAGCTCGAGGTCAACCTGGTCGTCCGCGGCACTGCGTCCTACCTCCTCGGCGAACGGCGCATCGCGCTCACGCCCGGCACACTGACCTGGCTCTTTCCCGGGCAGGACCACGTGCTGGTCGACGAGTCCCCCGACCACGTCCTGTGGTGGGCGGTTTTCCGGCCGGCTCTCGTCGCGCGGACCGCGACGACCACGGTTGCCCGGCCCCTCCTCGAACAGGATCCCGTCGGGCAGTTCTCGCGGCGCCTGCACTCCAGCCGGGTGAGCAGACTCGGCGCCTTGTTCCTCGACCTGCAGGATGCCCAGACGGTGGACGAAGTGCTCGTCAACGCCGGCTTGGCGTACCTCCTGAGCTACGCCTGGCGCTCCTTCCTCGACAGCGACGACGTGGTCGAAGGCGTCGACGTGCATCCGGCGGTGGAAACGGTCGCACGCATGCTGCGTGGTGACCCGGAGGCAGGTGATCTCGCCGCGCTGGCGCGGGCCGCCGGCCTGAGCCCGTCGCACCTGAGCCGGATCTTCAAGGAGCAGACCGGCGTACCGATCAGCCGGTTTCGCAACCAGCAGCGCCTGCAGCGATTCTTGGGTCTGTACGGCAGCGGTCGGCGTACCACGGCACTGGCCGCCGCGCTCGAGGCCGGCTTCGGCAGCTATGCCCAGTTCCACCGCGTCTTTCGCGAGCAGACCGGGCACAGTCCGTCCGCGCTGCGCACCCACCGCGGGGTGGGGTCGAACCAGTAACGTCGGGCGCGATGTCCGACGAAGCTCCAGCCCAGCCACTTCCCGACCACGGCGAGGTCTGGTACGTCAGCTATGGGTCGAACATGTCGTCGTCGCGGCTGGCCGTCTACCTCGAGGGTGGCCGGCCGTCCGGGGGGGCTGGACCAATCCCGGTGCCCGCAACAGCGCGCCCCCGCGGCGCAGCCTGCCGGTCGACCTTCCAGGTGCGCTCTACTTCGCCGGACGCTCATCGCAGTGGCACGGGGGCACTGCGTTCTACGACCACGACGCCCAGGGACCGGAACAGGGTGGCCCGACCGCAGCCAGGGCCCACCTCGTCACCGCCGAGCAGTTCGCCGACGTCGCCGCCCAGGAGATGCACCGTGTCCCGCGGGATGGTGACCCGATCGAGGAAGTCGTGCTCGGCGGCATCGACGGCGGGACTCACCATGCCGGCCCCGGCCACTACGAGACGCTCATCGAGGTGGGACGGCTCGAAGGTGCGCCGATGCTGCTGTTCACCGCCCCCCACGGCATCGACCACGTCGAGCACACACAGCCCTCGCCGTCGTACCTCGCGATGCTGGTGGAGGGGCTGCAGGAGTCCCGACAGTGGGGCGAGCGCGACGTGGCGGCGTACTTCGAACGCCTTGGTGTTGAGCACTGGCCGGCGTAGCCCTCACGGGAGGAACTTTGAGCAAGGCCCTGTACCGCTGGCGAGGGCTGTTCGTCCTGGGCGCCCTCTGCATCCTCCTGGCGGGGGTGGGTGCTGTGGTCACGCGAGAGGACTCAGTGGAGGGCGCATGGGTGTCCTCGCCAACGGACCCCGGCCGGCGGCTGCTCCGCATCGATGAGAGTCGATCCCGTGGATCCGCGACAGCAGGCGTGAAGGTCGACACAGCTGATCGCCGTCAGGTGTGGCGAGGCACCGGTGCCGCGATGACCGATGCTTCGGTCCAGCTGCTGTCCGAGGAGCCGGATGCTGTCCGCCGGCTCTTCAACCCCGAGGCCAACGACGGTGCTCGGCTGAGCTGGGTCCGGCTCCCGCTGAGCGCGACCGACATGTCTCCCGAGCTCTGGACCTGGGGATGGGACGGCAAGACGGCGTCGCCCAGCCCCCAGGCCCAGGACGCAGCGTCGCTCGTCGCCGAGGTGTCGAAGCTGCAGCCAGACCTGCAGGTCATGGCGACGCCGTGGACGGCCCCGAAGTGGATGAAACAGCCCGCCGAGGTCAGCGGCGGAGCGCTGAAGGACGACGAGGTCGACCAGTACGCCGCACTTCTGGTCGCACAGGCCGATGCGCTACGCGAGCGCGGCTTGCCGCTGGCTGCGATGTCGCTGGGCAACGAACCCGGTTACAGCGCCGACTACCCGTCGATGACCACCACCGCAGCCCAGGAAGCGAAGCTGGCGAAGCTCGTGGGACCCATGCTGCACGAGCGGGGCGTCGAGCTGTGGGCCGTCGACCACAACTGGGCCGACCGGCCACGCTACGACGAGGTCCTGGCTGGCGCACCCGGCGCCTTCGGTGCGGCCGCCTTCCACTGCTACGCCGGTTCGCCCGACCAGATGGCGGGGGTCGCCGTACCACCCATCGTGACCGAGTGCACCGGCACGGAGAGCTCGTGGCGCGAGGCCTTCGAGTGGGACGCGCAGCACCTTGTCACCGAGAGCATCGCCGCCGGCTCGACGGGGCTGCTCACCTGGAACCTCGCACTCGACCCCGATGGCGGCCCGCGCTATGTCAACTCCCAAGCCGGCTGCTCCTCTTGTCGCGGCCTCCTCACCGTCGACGGCAACGACGTCGTTGCTGGTCCGGAGTTCTACGTGCTCGCCCACCTCGCCCGCGCTGCCGACCCCGGCGCCCGTGTCCTCGGGTCCAGTGCCACCGACGGCATCTCGGCGGCCGCCTTCGAGAACCCGGACGGAACCGTGGGAGTGATCGCCTTCAACGGCACCGGCAAGAGCCAGGTGGTCGGCGTTGAGATTCGCGGCGGGAGCGACGTGCGCAGACAGTTGCGTGCAGGTGAGCTGCTGACCGTCCGGATCTCGCAGTGATCCATCGCGTCTGAGGTTTCCACGCGGGCCCCGCATGCAGCACGATGCCCTGCATGGGTGCTCTCAGGGGTCTGCTCGGGCTGGCGCTGCTCATCCTCGTTGCGGTGGCGGTCTCACGTCATCGACGAGGGATCAGGGTGCGAACGGTGCTGGCCGCGCTTGGGCTGCAAGTGGTCTTCGCGATCCTCGTGCTGCGCTGGCCGCCAGGGGAGAGGGCGCTGAGCTGGGCGGCGGACCGCGTGCAGGTGATCATCGGGTTCACCGAGGAGGGGACCGCGTTCGTCTTCGGCCCGCTTCTCGAGGTGGGCGAGAAGGACAACCCGATCTTCGCCCTGCAGGTGCTGCCGGTGATCATCTTCCTCGGGGCGCTGATCTATCTGCTGTTCTACCTGCGGGTGGTGCAGTGGGTGACGTTCGTGATCGGTGGCGCCATCGCGCGGCTCCTCGGGGTCAGCAAGGTGAGGTCGATGTACGCCGCGACGGTCATCTTCCTCGGGCAGAGCGAGGCGCCACTGATGGTGGCGCCGTACCTTCGTCGCCTGCGAACTGCGTAGCTGTTCGCGCTGATGACGGGCGGGTTCGCCGCCGCGGCCGGGTCCACGCTTGTTGGTTACTCGCTGCTCGGTGCGCCGCTTGAGTACCTCCTCGCGGCCACCGTGATGAACGCGCCCGCCGGGCTGCTGATGGCGAAGATCATCTGGCTGGACACGACTCCCGAGCCCGACTGGGCGACGTGGAGCGCACCGAGGGGGCCCACGCCGTGGAGGATGAGGCTGACTTCGACGTACGACAGGTGCGCGACGAAGAGTCCGCGAACCTGATCGACGCGGTAGGGCGCGGTGCCCTGGCCGGCGGCCGGATCGCGGTGACCGTTGGCGGGCTGTTGATCGCGTTCATCGCGCTGATCGCCATGGCCAACGGCATCCTGTCCCGCGTCGGCAGCTGGGTCGGCGCGGACGCGCTCACCTTCGAGAAGCTGCTCGGCTGGGCGCTCGCGCCGCTCGCCTGGCTGCTCGGCGTGCCGTGGTCCGAAGCGGTCGACGCGGGGTCGTTCATCGGCATGAAGACCGTGCTGAAAGAGTTCGTCGCGTACGCCGCCTTCGGCCCCGAGGTGGACGACTTCTCCAAGGTGACCGTCGTCGTTGTCACTTTCGCGCTCGCAGGTTTCGCCAACCTGGCCTCGATCGCGATCCAGATCGGAACCTTCACGTCGTTGGCTCCCGAGCGCCGCGCAGGTCGCGCGGCTGGGCCTGCTCGCGCTGCTCGCCGGCAGCCTGGCGAACCTCACGAACGCGGCGATCGCGGGGCTGGTCGTTGCGGTCTAGCGGCACTCGGGCGGTGCGCCCGGAACAGGCTTGCGTGGTTGATCGCACGCACCAGGTGAAGGGGATCAACCACGCAAGCCCTGATCCGGTGGACGACACCCCCTCGTCGCCGGAACCCCCTGGCTACCCGCCCGACCTGAACAGTCACGGCCGGCCGGGGAAACCGGCGGGCCGATTGCTGGCGTTCACCGCCGCGGGCTAGGTTCGCTGGGTGGAGGCCTACGCCGCGGGTGAGACCAGCCCCGCCCTGATCGAGCAGACCATCGGCGCCAACTTCGAGAGCACGGTGGCATCGTACGGCGACAACGAGGCGCTCGTGGAGTTCGCCTCCGGGCGCCGCTGGACCTACGCCGAGCTCGACCGCGACGTGAATGCGTTCGCGCGTGGGCTGATCGGCGCCGGGATCGAGAAGGGGGACCGCGTGGGGGTCTGGTCGCCGAACTGCGCGGAGTGGACGATCGCCCAGTACGCCACCGCCAAGATCGGCGCCATCCTGGTCAACGTCAACCCGTCCTACCGAACCCATGAGTTCTCCTACGCGGTCAACCAGTCCGGGCTGCGCCTGCTGATCAGTGCCGAGTCGTTCAAGTCGAGCAACTACCGCGAGATGGTCGAGGAGACCGCCGACCGCAACACCTCGCTCCAGCGGGTCGTCTACATCGGCACCGACGACTGGGACGCGCTCGTCGCCGATGGGCAGGCACTCCCCGAGAACGCCGTGGCGGAGCGGATGGCGACGCTCGAGCCCGGCGACGCCATCAACATCCAGTACACGAGCGGCACCACCGGCTATCCCAAGGGCGCCACGCTCAGTCACCGAAACATCCTGAACAACGGGTTCTTCACCACGGAGCTGATCAACTTCACCGCCGAGGACCGGCTCTGCATCCCGGTGCCCTTCTACCACTGCTTCGGGATGGTGATGGGCAACCTCGGCTGCACCACCCACGGCGCCACGATGGTGATACCGGCGCCCGGGTTCGACCCGGCGGTCACTCTGAGCTGCGTGGCCGAGGAGAAGTGCACCGGCCTGTACGGCGTACCGACCATGTTCATCGCGATGCAGAACGATCCCTCGTTCGCCGACCACGACCTCTCCTCGCTGCGTACCGGCGTGATGGCCGGCTCGATCTGTCCGGTCGAGGTGATGAAGCACTGCGTGGAGGACATGCACATGGCCGAGGTGGCCATCTGCTACGGCATGACCGAGACCAGCCCGGTCTCGTGCCAGACCCGCGCCGACGACGACCTCGACCGTCGTACGGCGACCATCGGGCGGGTGCACCCACACGTGGAGATCAAGATCGTCGATCCGAGCACTGGGAGGACCGTCGGTCGGGACGAGCCGGGGGAGCTCTGCACCCGGGGCTACTCGGTGATGACCGGCTACTGGGACGACAAGGAGAAGACGGACGAGGCCGTCGACGCCGACGGCTGGATGCACACCGGCGACCTGGCGGAGATGCGCGAGGACGGGTATTGCAACATCGTCGGCAGGATCAAGGACATGGTCATCCGAGGTGGCGAGAACATTTATCCGCGCGAGATCGAGGAGTTCCTCTACACCCACCCCGACATCGAGGACGTCCAGGTGATCGGGGTCCCCGACCAGCGCTACGGCGAGGAGTTGGCCGCGTGGGTCAAGCTCCGACCTGAGGCCGACCCGCTCGATGCCGCGAAAGTGCGCGAGTTCGCCACCGGCAAGCTCGCCCACTACAAGATCCCGCGCTACGTACTGCTGGTCGACGAGTTCCCGATGACTGTCACCGGCAAGATCCGCAAGGTGCAGATGCGTGAGGAGACCGCCGAGAAGCTCGGACTCGAGAGCAAGGCAGACGCATGAGCGACATCGACGCCCTCGCGGAGGAGTACTGGACGCACTACCTGGAGGTCGAGCCGACCCACGCCCACCTGATCGGTGACTACCGCGGGGCCGGCCAGTTCGAGGAGACCACGCGTGAGTCCGAGGACCGCGAGATCGCGGCCATGCGGGACATCGTGCAGCGTGCTGAGGCGATCGACCCGTCCGGGCTGGACGACCAGCAGAGCATCACCCGCGCAGTGCTGATCTCGGATGCCACGACCCGGGCAGACATGCTGGCCGTCCGGCTCGCCGAGCTCGCGGTCAACCCGATCTTCGGACCACAGGTCGGGGTGCCGATCCTGATGGGGATGCTCGCCTTGCCTGACCCCGACGTCGCCGAGGCGCTCGTCGACAAGCTCCGCGGCTTGGGTCGCTTCTACGGCGAGCTCGCAGACCGCCAGCGCGAGGGCGTGGCGGCTGGTCGCCTGCCCGCTGCGTTCGCAGCCGCCGACACGGTCGCACAGCTCGACGGCCTGCTCTCCAGGCCGATCGCCGACGACCCGTTGCTCGTCACGACGTCTCCCCCATCCGGGATCGACGTCGACGGCTGGAAGGCCCGCCTGCGCAGGGTGATCGAGACCGACGTACGTCCCGGAATGCGTGTCTACCGTGACGTGCTGCGCGACGAGGCCCTCCCTCTGGCGCGCTCGGACGAGGAGTGCGGGCTGAGCTGGCTGCGGGACGGCGATGCCGCGTACGCCGTGACCCTGCGCAACTTCACGACCACCGACAAGTCGGCCCGCGAGATCCACGACATCGGGCTTGCTCAGATCGAGAAGCTCGCCGACGAGTACCGCGGCCTGGGACCTGAGGTGGTCGGCACCGACGACCTGCAGGAGATCTTCGCGGCTATGCGCACTGACCCCAAGCTGCACTTCAGCGCTGGGGACGAGCTGATCGAGGCCTCGGAGGTCGCCATGCAGCGGGCCTGGGACGCCATGCCGGACTGGTTCGAGGTGCTGCCGCAGGCCCCGTGCGCGGTGCAGGCGACGTCCACGGGAGCCAAGGCGTTCTACTTCCCGCCGGCCGGCGACGGAAGTCGCGGCGGGACCTTCTTCGTGAACGTCTCCGACCCGAGCTCCTGGGGGACCTTCGAGCTGCAGTCGATGGCGTTCCACGAAGGCATCCCAGGACACCACCTGCAGCTCGCGATCGCCAGTGAGCTGGAGGGGGTGCCGGAGTTCCGCAAGCACATCAACAACTCGGCCTATTCCGAGGGTTGGGGTCTCTACACCGAACGGCTGGCCGACGAGATGGGCCTCTACAGCTCGGCCGTCGACCGGATGGGGATGTTCGCCGCGGACTCGATGCGCGCGTGCCGCCTCGTCGTCGACACCGGCCTGCACGCCCTTGGCTGGAGTCGGGAGCAGGCCGTCGAGTACATGGTGGCCAACTCACCGCTCGCCGAGGGGGTGGTCCGGCCGGAGATCGACCGCTACATCGTCACGCCAGGCCAGGCCACGTCGTACATGATCGGCCGCCTGGAGATCCAGCGGATGCGGGCCGAGGCCGAGCAGCGCCAGGGCGCGGACTTCCAGGCGAAGCGTTTCCACTCCGCGGTTCTCGACTCGGGTTCGCTGCCACTCGGCGTGCTCGACGAGGTGGTCCGGGCGCGCCTGACGGCTTAGCCATTCAGGATGGGCGGCGGCTGCGGAGGAAGTCACGCACGGCGATGGCTCCGAGGACACCGCCGATGGCCTCGTACGGCATCCGTTCGTGGGCCTCGTTCTGGATCCGCTTGTGCGCTGCGTCTATCCACGCGGGAAAGGGTGAGCGGCCGAAGAACAGCGTGCTCGGCTTGTCCGCGTCGATGAAGCAGGCGCCGAGCATCCCGGCGACCACGGCTGCCCGTCGCTCCGGGGACGCGGCCCGCGCCAAGGTCGCCATCGTGGCCAGCCCCACCAGGCCGTCGACCACCGCCACCTTGATGAAGACGCCGTAGTCGGGGTGACCCCAGTGCGGCAAGGCGTCCATGCCCACGTGACTGGCGACGCCCATCGCGAATGCGCTCGCAGGACCCGGGGCCACAGCTCCGATCAGGGCCCCGGCCACGACGTGGTTCGTGATCAGCACATCTGCACCCTAGGCGTCCCGGTGGTGCCGGCGTCGCGAGTTGGTGTTCGACGACCAGAAACCGCAACCACGACGGCTGCCTCTCGCCTTTCGGCAGATGGTCTCGACTGATCGCTCGCTTCGCTCCCTGCTCGACCACCTACGTGGTTGTGCGCTCCGCAACCACCGTGGCCAGCGACACTCAGGGCGGTCAACTCGTAGGTGGTCGAGCAGCGAGCGCCAGCGAGCGGCCAGTCGAGACCACCGACGGTGGCGCAATGTCGGCCCGATGGGCGGCAGCGTGTGGCCGGGGTTTGTCGCGTCGGTTGCGGAGCGTGGTCTCGACTGATCACTCGCTTCGCTCGCTGCTCGACCACCTACGTGGTTGTGCGCTCCGCAACCACCGTGGCCAGCGACACTCAGGGCGGTCAACTCATAGGTGGTCGAGCAGCGAGCGCCAGCGAGCGGCCAGTCGAGACCACCGACGGTGGCGCAATGTCGGCCCGATGGGCGGCAGCGTGTGGTCGGGGTTTGTCGCGTCGGTTGCGGAGCGTGGTCTCGACTGATCACTCGCTTCGCTCGCTGCTCGACCACCTACGTGGTTGTGCGCTCCGCAACCACCGTGGCCAGCGACACTCAGGGCGGTCAACTCATAGGTGGTCGAGCAGCGAGCGCCAGCGAGCGGCCAGTCGAGACCACCGACGGTGGCGCAATGTCGGCCCGATGGGCGGCAGCGTGTGGTCGGGGTTTGTCGCGTCGGTTGCGGAGCGTGGTCTCGACTGATCACTCGCTTCGCTCCCTGCTCGACCACCTACGTGGTTGTGCGCTCCGCAACCACCGTGGCCAGCGACACTCAGCGCGGTCAACTCATAGGTGGTCGAGCAGCGAGCGCCAGCGAGCGGCCAGTCGAGACCACCGACGGTGGCGCAATGTCGGCCCGATGGGCGGCAGCGTGTGGTCGGGGTTTGTCGCGTCGGTTGCGGAGCGTGGTCTCGACTGATCACTCGCTTCGCTCCCTGCTCGACCACCTACGTGGTTGTGCGCTCCGCAACCACCGTGGCCAGCGACACTCAGGGCGGTCAACTCATAGGTGGTCGAGCAGCGAGCGCCAGCGAGCGGCCAGTCGAGACCACCGACGGTGGCGCAATGTCGGCCCGATGGGCGGCAGCGTGTGGTCGGGGTTTGTCGCGTCGGTTGCGGAGCGTGGTCTCGACTGATCACTCGCTTCGCTCCCTGCTCGACCACCTACGTGGTTGTGCGCTCCGCAACCACCGTGGCCAGCGACACTCAGGGCGGTCAACTCATAGGTGGTCGAGCAGCGAGCGCCAGCGAGCGGCCAGTCGAGACCACCGACGGTGGCGCAATGTCGGCCCGATGGGCGGCAGCGTGTGGTCGGGGTTTGTCGCGTCGGTTGCGGAGCGTGGTCTCGACTGATCGCTCGCTTCGCTCCCTGCTCGACCACCTACGTGGTTGTGCGCTCCGCAACCACCGTGGCCAGCGACACTCAGGGCGGTCAACTCATAGGTGGTCGAGCAGCGAGCGCCAGCGAGCGGCCAGTCGAGACCACCGACGGTGGCGCAATGTCGGCCCGATGGGCGGCAGCGTGTGGTCGGGGTTTGTCGCGTCGGTTGCGGAGCGTGGTCTCGACTGATCGCTCGCTTCGCTCCCTGCTCGACCACCTACGTGGTTGTGCGCTCCGCAACCACCGTGGCCAGCGACACTCAGCGCGGTCAACTCATAGGTGGTCGAGCAGCGAGCGCCAGCGAGCGGCCAGTCGAGACCACCGACGGTGGCGCAATGTCGGCCCGATGGGCGGCAGCGTGTGGTCGGGGTTTGTCGCGTCCGTTGCGGAGCGTGGTCTCGACTGATCACTCGCTTCGCTCCCTGCTCGACCACCTACGTGGTTGTGCGCTCCGCAACCACCGTGGCCAGCGACACTCAGGGCGGTCAACTCATAGGTGGTCGAGCAGCGAGCGCCAGCGAGCGGCCAGTCGAGACCACCGACGGTGGCGCAATGTCGGCCCGATGGGCGGCAGCGTGTGGTCGGGGTTTGTCGCGTCGGTTGCGGAGCGTGGTCTCGACTGATCGCTCGCTTCGCTCCCTGCTCGACCACCTAACGCGTTTCGACATTCCGAGAACGTGGACACCAAAGTTTCCCGGCCCACCCGCGGGGTACGGGATCCGGTGGGCACGAACCCGACCGGATTGCCGACATCTGTGGGAGGACCACGTGGCCGAGAACGTCGAGACAGGTCGCATCACCACCGACATCCCGGCTCGGATGGACCGGCTGCCGTGGGCTCGGTGGCACTGGCTGGTGGTGATCGGACTCGGCACGGTGTGGATCCTCGATGGGCTCGAGGTGACCATCGTCGGGTCGATGAGCGAGGCGCTGAAACCGGATGGCCCCGGGCTCGGGATGAGCAGCTCCCAGGTCGGTCTCGCCGGAGCGGTGTACGTCGCGGGCGCCTGCGTCGGCGCACTGTTCTTCGGTCAGCTCACCGACCGCTTCGGCCGAAAGAAGCTCTTCCTGATCACCCTTGGGGTCTACACAGTCGCGACCGTGCTGACTGCTTTCTCGATGAACGTGCTGTGGTACCTCGCTGCGCGCTTCCTGACAGGTGCCGGCATCGGGGGCGAGTACGCCGCCATCAACTCTGCCATCGACGAACTGATTCCGGCGAAGTACCGCGGGCGGGTCGACGTCGCGATCAACGGCTCCTTCTGGGTCGGCGCGGCCGGTGGCGCACTGCTGACGATCCCGCTACTGGACCCGAAGCTGGTCGACCCCGCCTGGGGCTGGCGGATCGCGTTCGGGCTCGGGGCGATCCTGGCCGTCGGCATCTTGCTGGTGCGGCGCAACGTGCCGGAGAGCCCGCGGTGGTTGTTCATCCACGGGCGCGAGGACGAGGGAGAACAGATCGTCCGTGACATCGAGAAGGCCGTCAGCGACGAGAGCGGCGAGACGCTGCCCTCCGTCAGCGAGACCATCACGATCCGGCAGCGAAGGACCATCAGCATCGCCGAGATCGCGCGGACGGTGTTCAAGCTCTATCCACGCCGTACGATCCTGTGCTTCTCACTGTTCGTGGGCCAGGCGTTCCTCTACAACGCCTTCTTCTTCACCTACGGCGACACGCTGACCACGTTCCTGGACGTCAAGCAGACCGGCTACTTCATCGCCGTCTTCGCGGCGAGCAACTTCGCCGGTGCCCTGCTGCTCTCGCCGCTCTTCGACCGGATCGGCCGGGTGCAGATGATCACCGCGACCTACGTGCTCTCCGGCGTACTGCTCGCCGTGACGGGTTTGATGCTGGGCGGGGTGAGCGCGGTCACGCTGACGTTGTTGGGCGCGATCATCTTCTTCTTCGCCTCCGCAGGTGCCAGCGCGGCGTACCTCACAGCCAGCGAGGTGTTTCCCATGGAAACGAGGGCGCTGTGCATCGCGTTCTTCTACGCGATCGGTACCGCGGTCGGAGGGATCAGCGGTCCGCTCCTGTTCGGCAAGCTCATCGAGGACGCTTCCGAGAGCAAGGACATCACCGCGATCGCCATCGGCTACTTCATCGGTGCCGCACTGATGATCGCCGGCGGGATCGTGGCGGCGTTCCTCGGTGTCCGGGCCGAGGGCCAGTCGTTGGAGAGCATCGCCAAGCCGCTGACCGCGGAGGACGACGCAGCTGATGGTCAGAAACCGACACCCCAACAGGCCTGAGATGCGGAGGTACTAACCTGTGCCGATGCCATCACAGGAGGGTTCGTCGCACGAGCAGTGGCTCGAGGCGGAGGGGGACCGGCTGCTGGAGTTCGGCCGCGCCGCGCGGCATCCCGACGGCGGGTTCGCATGGCTGGACGACGACGGCCACCCGGAGCTCGATCGTCCGGTAGAGCTGTGGGTGACCTGCCGGATGACCCATGTCTACTCCCTCGGCCACCTGATGGGCCGGCCTGGGTGCGCTGAGCTCGCCGACCACGGGGTGGCCGCGCTGGAGGGGCGATTCCGCGACGCCGAGCACGGTGGCTGGTTCGCGAAGGTCGGGACCGATGGGCCCACGATCACGAGCAAGACCGCGTACGAGCACGCGTTCGTCGTACTCGCGGCCGCGAGTGCGACCGCAGCCGGTCGACCCCGCGGGCGCGAGCTGCTCGACGAGGCGCTGACGGTGCTGCTGGACCACTTCTGGGACGACGAGTTCGGGATGGTCGTCGAGGAGTGGGACCGGGCATGGACCTCCCTGGACCAGTACCGCGGGGTCAACGCCAACATGCACACGGTCGAGGCGCTGCTCTCGTCGGCGGACGTGCTCGAGGACTCGACCCTTCGGGATCGGGCGGAGCGCATCCTGACCCGCGTCGTGCATGACCTTGCCGCCGGCAACGAGTGGCGGATCCCCGAGCACTTCGACGCGACCTGGGCGCCGATCCCCGACTACAACTCCGACGAGCCGGCCCACCCGTTCCGTCCGTACGGCGCGACGATCGGCCACTGGCTGGAATGGGCCCGGCTGGCGCTGCACCTGCATGCCTCGCTCGGCGCGGCTTCTCCCGAGTGGCTGCTGCCTGATGCGCGGTCGCTGTTCGATGCGGCCGTTCGCGAGGGCTGGGCCGTGGACGGGGCCGACGGTTTCGTCTACACCGTGGGCTGGGACGGCCGACCCGTCGTACGAGAGCGGATGCACTGGGTCGCTGCGGAGGCGACCGCCGCTGCTTCAGCCCTGCACACAGCGACGGGCGAGCCGTCGTACGCCGGCCTCTACTCGACCTGGTGGGACTACATCGACGCCTGCCTGATCGACCACGAGCGTGGGTCGTGGCGTCACGAGCTGTCGCCGACCAACCAGCCGAGCAGCATCACCTGGCAGGGCAAGCCGGACATCTACCACGCCTTCCAGGCGACCCTGATCCCACGGCTGCCGCTGGCGCCGACGCTCGCGCGGGCCCTCGCCGACATCGCCGATCTGGCCGAAGAGTGAGGGGCCCTGGGCTAGCCCGCGAGCCGGGCAATTGCCTCAGGCACTAGGGCGTCGGCTGAACAACGTGGTTGACTGTTGGCCTGCCCCGGACCCCGGCATCGCAAACAACACGTGATCTGAGTGGAGCCGGGGTTTTCCATTTGCTATCTGACGATCAGAACGTCATCGAGCTGTTGGGCCCGCGAGAGGTCATCGGCCGGGCGATCGACGTCCTGATGGCCACCCGTGACGTCAACCGTGACGCCGCTTTCGAAATGCTCGTCCAGGACTCTTCCGGTTCTCACCGGAAGGTGCGCGATACCGCCGCCGCGATCATCCAGCAGGCCGACGGTTTAGGCGGAGCGACCCCGCGGTAGGTGGGTCGCCACTGGACGTGGCACCGGGCCGGTTGGCCCTCCCCCGAGCCAACCGGTCCGTGTTGCCACGCCCGAACGGTGGTTGACGATCGTTGGCGTTGCGTGCAGCCCAACTCGTAGGTGGTCGAGCAGGGAGCGAAGCGAGCGATCAGTCGA
Organism: uncultured Actinomycetota bacterium; assembly: GCA_963759525.1. Taxonomy (GTDB): domain Bacteria; phylum Actinomycetota; class Actinomycetes; order Propionibacteriales; family Nocardioidaceae; genus Marmoricola. The sequence goes on from CAVWZO010000006.1 coordinate 268,442, forward strand.
GACCACTTGCAGTGAGGCGAGAGGCGGGCGTAACGCACTGCCGGTTGGCGCCTGGCGGCCGGCTGTTCTCGCTGTGGGTTTAGCGAGAGGTGTGGTTGCTGTCCGCTCTGGTTGCGCTGGTGTTCCCCGGCGCCTGTTGCCCGTTGCGGTTGCTTCACTCGACCGTTGTGATTGCGGCTTCTGGTGATCCGAACATGTTGTTGTCCAAATTCTCAACTCGTCGAAGCGTCGGGGCTGTTGTGTAGGTGGTCGAGCAGCGAGCGAAGCGAGCGATCAGTCGAGACCACTTGCCGAAAGGCGAGAGGCAGGCGCAATGCACCGCCGGTTGGGCGGGATCACGGTTCCAGCGGGTGGTCGATGCTCCTTGTCACGTGAGGGCTGTACATGTGGCCGAGCGGCGACCCTGGTGTGACAAGGCGGTATTGGGCGCGAACCCCGCCGCCGAGGCCCGGGTTGTCCGTTCACGATCGTCCTGCGGATGCTCTGGGCTGGTCTTCGGGTGGCGGTGGGTGGTCTCGACTGGCCGCTCGCTGGCGCTCACTGCTCGACCACCTACGGCGCGGGCCGGACGGGACAATGCAAACCGATCAGCGGAGTCTGCCCTGCACCTGGTGCACCTGGTGCGTGCTGGACTCCACTGATCGGGCTCACCTCGTTGGCCTCTCGATGAGCGCCCGCCCGTACCCTTGCTGCGTGAGCGATCAGCTGGTGGTCGGGTTCGACCTGGACATGACGCTGATCGATACCGTCGCGGGCTTCGCGGCAACCCTGGACGCGCTCGGTGCCGAGCTCGGTGTCGAGTTCCCGACCGCGGACATGACCTCGAAGCTCGGGCCGCCCCTCGACATGCTGCTCGAGCCGCACCTGGACCCAGACCAGATCGAGCCGGCAACAGACCGGTTCCGCGAGATCTACCCCGACTTCGCGATCACGCCGACCCCGGCCTTTCCCGGGGTGGCGGACGCCCTGGCCGCCGTACGCCGGCATGGTGGGCGCATCGTGCTGGTCACCGGCAAGCACACCCCCAACGCGCAGCTGCACGTCGACCACCTCGGCCTCGACGTGGACGTCCTCGAAGGACGTGTCTGGGGCACCGGCAAGGGTGAGGTGCTGCGCCGCCACGAGGCTGACGTCTACGTCGGTGACCACGTCCACGACGTGGAGGGTGCCCGGGCCGCCGGGATCATCAGTGTCTCGGTGCTGACCGGTGGGTGCACCCGTGAGGAGCTACAGGAGGCGGGCACCGACGTCGTGCTCGCCGACCTCTCCCAGTTCCCGGCCTGGCTGGAGACCTTTGTTCTCGAGCTCCGTCTCGCCCTGCTCGAGGACCTGCTTCGTCGTCACGGTCGGCTGCTGGTGGCCTTCAGTGGCGGAGCCGACAGCGCCTTCCTGCTAGCGGCCGCCGTCCGTGCGCTCGGCGCGGACAACGTTGCGGCCGCCACGGCGTACTCCGACTCGCTACCTCTGGCCGAGCGCGGCCCGGCGATGGACTTTGCCCAGTCCCTGGGGGTGGAGGTGCTGACGCCGGAGACCTCGGAGATGGGGCGAGAGGGCTACCGCGCCAACGACGGAGACCGGTGCGCGTTCTGCAAGGCCGAGCTGCTCGAGGTACTCGGCCCCCTGGCCACCGAGCGCGGGTACGACGGTGTGGCGACCGGTACCAACGCCGACGACGCCCGGGCCGGGTTCCGCCCCGGGATCGCCGCTGCCGCCGACCGGGGTGCGGTGACGCCACTTCTCGACGCCGGCCTGACCAAGGAACAGGTCCGCATGGCCTCGCACAAATGGGGCCTGCCCACCTGGGACAAGCCCGCGGCCGCGTGCCTGAGCTCGCGGATCGCCTACGGCATCGAGATCACACCCGCCCGGCTCGCGAGGGTGGAGCACGCGGAGGCGGCTCTGCGGCACGCCCTCACTGATGCGGGCTACACAGTGGGCAATCTGCGGGTGCGCGACCTGGGCGACACCGCGCGGGTCGAGGTCGACCGGGCGCTGGTCGAGGCCGCGAGCGATCACCTGGACGTCGTACGAGGCGCCGGGTTCGACGAGGTCGAGATCGACCCGATGGGCTTCCGGTCGGGGTCCATGAACGAGCTGCTGGACGACCCGGAGAAGTACCGATGATCGAGCCGGCCCGAACTCGTTAGCGAGCCCTCGGGGCACCCCGTAGGCTGTGCAGTCGCTCGCCGACACGAGGTCGGCAACATGCGCACGACGAAGAGAAAGGCAGGGCCGTGCCCACCGGAAAGGTCAAGTGGTACGACGCCGAGAAGGGGTTCGGGTTCCTCTCGCGCGAGGACGGCGATGACGTCTACGTCCGTTCCACATCCTTGCCCGAGGGAGTCTCGACACTCAAGGCCGGCACCAGGGTCGAGTTCGGCATCCTGTCCGGGCGCAAGGGCGAGCAGGCACACCAGGTGAAGGTGCTCGACGCCCCGCAGTCGGTGACCCAGAATCGCCGCGCCGCGCAGCGCAAGAAGCCCGAGGAGATGGTCCGCATCGTGGAGGACCTGATCCGTCTGCTCGAGGGTGTCGAGGGCGCCTACCGCAATGGTCGTCACCCGGACTCCAAGACGGCCAAGCCCACGGCCAAGCTATTGCGCGGACTGGCTGACGAGCTCGACCTCTGACGTCGCCCGAGGCTCTTTGTTCTCTGTGGCTTCTTGTTCATTGTGCGTCCCTTTTCTCTGTCCCCACCTCTCCCTGTCCTTCCTTCAGGGGTAGCGGCGGGTTGCCGGCTGCCGCCGACCGCGCCGGTCGCTTGACCAGCACGACCACTGTCCACGTGACCATCAGGGCGGCCAGCACGCCGAGGCCCAGCTCAGGAACCACGTTGTCTCCGATCTTGAGCGGCACGGCGATCCCCAGGAACCCGCCCAGCACCCAGGACAGCTGTAGGAGCGTCTCCGAGCGGGCGAAGGCCGAGGTGCGGTGGCGTTCGGGTACGTCGCGCTGGACGGTGGAATCGAGCACAAGCTTGCCCATCGCCTGGGCAACGCCGGCGGTGAGTCCGAGAGCTATCGCGGGGATCAGCCCGTAGAAGAATGCGACCACCACAGCCGCGGTCGCATCGGCGAGGAGAGCCACGACGACGGTGATCGTCGGTTTGACCCGGCGCAGCACCGACCCGAGCCCGATGCCGATCGTGTTGCCCAGTCCGGCTGCGCCGATCACCAGCCCCATCAGCAGGGTGGTCCGGTTCTCCCAGCCCGGCAGCGGATGCTGGCGAAGCAGGAACGCCATGTACATGGTCAGGAAACCCGAAAGCATCCGCAGGCCGGCGTTGCAGCGCAGCGCGAAGACCACGTCGGCCGGGACCCGGAACTTCTGCTTGTCGCCGCTCAGGCTCACCGGGAGCTCGCCTGCATGGGCATCGGCCTTGGCCGGAAGCAGGATCGAGAGGATCGTCGCACCTGCGAAAACCACGAAGGCGAAGCGCAACGACCATTGGGAGCCGAAGGTCGAGGCGAGGCCCGCCAACGGTGCCGCGACAGATGCGCCGACGATTCCCGCCAGCGAGATCCGGCTGTTGGCCTTGACCAGCGTCAGCCCCTCTGGCTGCAGCCGGGGCACGGTCGCGGCCCGGGCCACGCCGTACGCCTTGGAGGAGACCAGGACACCGAGGGCCGTCGGGAACATCGCCAGCGACTGGGTGGCGACGGCGTCGGCCATCAGCCAGCACAGGAACGCGCGCAGCGCCATGGTGCCGCCGATCGCCCACCGGCGGCCGTGGCTGAACCGGTCGAGGAACGGTCCGAGCAGGGGAGCGACGATCGCGAAGGGCAGCATCGTCAGCCCGAGGAAGAGCGCGATCTGGCCGCGCGCCTCCCCCGGCTGGGCGAAGAACAGCGTCCCGGCCAGCGAGATCGCGACCGCGGCGTCGCCCGCGGCGTTGAACGCGTGCAGCTCGATCAGTCGGTAGAGCCCCGAGTCGCCCGCGCCCTCGGCGTGCGAGGCGCGCCGCGCCTGCCGGAACGTGTACGACGCAGCCGAGCCGGTCGCCGTACCCGCACGCTTGATCCCGCGACCTGTCGCGTCGACGACGCGCCGGCCTGTTCGGGGTGCGCGCCCCGCCGGGTCGGGAGCATCCGTCCCGGTCGGCTCGTCCTGCATGTCCCCATCCTGTCAAGCCCCCGGGCCGAGCAGACACGGCCCATGCCGATGGGGGACAATCGTCGGTGTGATGACCACAGCTGACCCGGTCGCCCTCGAGGCGGTCGCCGCCGCCCGCGCTGCTCTGGTGGAGCAGGTGGGCGCCGACGTCGTGGGCGAGCACCTCGCCGCGACTCCCGAGGACGAGGGCGTGGTCACGCACAACTTCGCGTGCAGCGAGACCGGCTACCCGGGCTGGGAGTGGGCGGTCACGGTCGCCCACGCGGCCGACGCGGACACCGTGACGATCGACGAGATCGTGATGCTTCCCGGCGAGGCCGCCATCATCGCGCCGGCCTGGGTGCCCTGGCGCGACCGGATCCAGCCCGGAGACCTCTCACCCGGTGACCTGCTCCCGACCGACGAGGACGACCCGCGGCTGGTGCCGACCTATCTCGCCGGGGACGACCACGAGGGTTGGGAACGCGCCGTCGCCGACGAGCTCGGCCTCGGCCGGTCGAGGGTGCTGTCCATGGAGGGACGTGAGCTGGCCGCCGACCGCTGGTACGAGAGCGAGCAGGGTCCGGACTCGCCGTTGGCCCAGTCCGCCCCCGGTCGCTGTGCTGGGTGTGGCTTCCTGGTCCGGCTCGCCGGTCCGCTCTCTGAGACGTTCGGGGTCTGCGCCAACGAGTTCGCGAACGACGACGGCCGGGTGGTGACGCTCAACCACGGATGCGGTGCGCACTCCGAGGCCCAGCTTCGCAAGAAGCAGCTGCCGCCACCGCTGCCCGACCACGTCTTCGATTCGCTCAGCCGCGACGACTTCGAAGAGTTCTGAGCCGCCAGCGCTGCCGCCGTGGTCAGTCCGTGCGCGGACCGACCACGTCGTACGTCGCCACCGCGAAGTCGCCGTTGCGATCCAGGTCGACCAGCTTCAGGTTGTGTCGTCGCGGGAACAGCGGTCGCCCGGATCCAAGGGTGACCGGTGCGATCGACAGCATCAGCTGGTCCAGCAGGCCCAAGTCTGCGAACTGACCGGCCAGGTCGCCGCCACCAACCACCCAGATGTCGCGGTCGCCTGCTGACTCGGCGATCGCAGCGTGCTGCTCGCGCAAGTCGCCGGAGACGAACTTGATGTCGTCGCCGAGCGGCTCCAGCTCCTGGTGGGTGAACACCCAGCACGGGATGTCGTAGCTCCACGGCTCACCGGTGCGGCGCATGTGCTCGCCGATCCAGGTGTAGGTCGTCGCGCCCATCACGATCGCTCCGATGCCCGCGATGAACGTCTTGTAGCCCGCGGGGCCGCCTTCGTCGGTCTTCTGCTCGAACAGCCACGCCAACGAGTCGTTCTCGTCGGCGATGTAGCCGTCGAGGGTGGTCGCTGTGTAGAAGATGCTGCGGGTCATCTTTCTCCTCCTGTAACTCGGCGATGCCAGCCAATGGGATCGCCGTCGTCGGTTTCCTGGCCAAGGGAGCGCAGCACCTGCCGGGCCAGCTGGCGGCGGTGTGCTGAGTAGGTGATGGCGTGCGCGACGATGCTGCCGATGACGAAGCTCTCGGGCGGCTCGCACAGAGCGTCCACCAAGCGGTCGTTCCAGGCGCCTCGGCGGTCGATGTCGCGCACGAGCGACAGCCACCTGGGCGCGACGTCCTCGTGACGCTGCGCCAGGGCCTGCAGGTCGTCACGGGCATGTGCCGGCTGGTCGGCGCCGGTCATCGCGGCCAGCCACACCTCCTTGCTCCACACGAGGTGCTCCAGGATGTCCGCGAGGGACTCCTCCGGTCCGTCGAAGTCGAGCACCATGTTGCCGGGGAGCACCCGGCGCCGGGCTTCCTCCGCCGGAATATCGGCCAACCGGTCGATCAGGTCCGCGGTGTCGTCGAGGTCGTGCAGCACCAGCTGCGCCAGCACCTCGCTGCTCGGGTCACCAGCCCCCTCGGCGGCGCGGCTGTCCACCCACAACGAGGTCGGGGGGTGGAAGTGGATGCCGTTGGGTGCCGGCAGCCAGTGGCCCGTGTCCTGCGCGACGGTCTTGCTGGGCGCGTGCCCGAACGCACGGGAAAACGCCCTGGTGAAACCCTCGACGCTCTCGTAGCCGGCCTCGAAGGCGACCTCGGTGACGCTCGAGCCGAGCCGCAGCCGCCAGGCAGCCCGCTCCAGGAGCACCCGACGCTTCATCGTCACGGGAGGCTCGCCCGCGTCCCGCGTCAGCTGCCGGCTGAAGTGGTACGACGACGAGTACGCGCCGCCGGCCATCTCGCCCAGCGTCGCGTTTTCCTCGTCGAGCACGGCGTCGAGCAGCTCGCGGAGCCGGTCGCGACCGGTCGCCGTACCCTCTTTCACGTCCATGGCCCCAGTCTTGCCGGAGAGCAAGGTCCGGCGCCTGACCGTTCTTGCTCAGTCAGCTGACTGTGTCGTTTGCTGGGCCGTTTGTTGGGCTGTCGCCTCGTGACGCGCGTTGCGGCGCCGCCGGGTGTGGTCCCAGCCGACGAGGCCGAGACCGAACCCGGCCAGGCACGTCCAGAGCCACCAGAGCCGGTCGGCCTCGTCGAGTCGGCTGTAGAAGGGCAGCAGCAGGACGAACGCGACCGCCCAGATGGCTGTCCCGACCTGCATGGTGCGAACACCGTCCAGGTCGAGTGGTGCGACAGGCGCGACGATGTAGGTGCGGTTGCCGATCTCCCGCACCATCGGCTGCTCGTCGGGCTGCATGGCGCCAATGTAGTACGCCGCCCAGCGCTGATCTTCCCGGGTTTCAGCCCGGCTTGAGGCGGTCTGGGTCAGATGGTGATTGGATTTCGCGGGTGGACAGGTACTTCAAGATCACAGAGCGTGGCTCGACCGTCGGCCGGGAAGTTCGCGGAGGAGTCGTCACCTTCTTCACGATGGCCTACATCATCGTGCTCAACCCGCTGATCCTTGGCTTCGTCGAGGACGTGGACGGCAACCTGCTCGGTGGTGCCGGCCCCGGCAACCTCGCGGCCATCGCGGCCGGTACGGCGCTGGTGGCGGGTGTGCTGACCATCCTGATGGGGGTGTTCGCCAACTATCCGTTGGCGCTGGCCACCGGGTTGGGTCTGAACGCCTTCGTGGCCGTGGCGATCGCGACCCAGATGACCTGGGCCGACGCGATGGGCCTGGTCGTCATGGAGGGCGTGCTGATCCTGGTCCTCGTGCTGACCGGTTTCCGTGAGGCGGTCTTCCACGCCGTACCCGCTCAGCTGAAGATCGCCATCTCGGTCGGCATCGGTCTCTTCATCGCCCTGATCGGGTTCGTCGACGCGGGCTTCGTACGCCGCATCCCTGACATCGCCCAGACCACGGTGCCCGTCCAGCTCGGTTCCGGTGGCAGCCTGCAGGGCTGGCCCGTCGTGGTGTTCGTCGTCGGTCTCGTGCTGGTGATCGCCCTGTGGGTGCGCAAGATCAAGGGCGCGATCCTGATCTCGATCGTCGTGACCACGATCCTCGCCATCGTTGTCGAGGCGATCGGCAAGCTCGGCCAGGGCGGGGCGAAGAACCCCACCGGATGGAGCCTGACCGTGCCCTCGCTGCCGGACAGCATCCTTGATGCGCCGGACTTCGGCACGCTGGGCGAGTTCAACCTGCTCGGCTCATTCGAGGAGGTCGGCGTCGTCGCGGTCGTGCTCCTCGTCTTCACGCTGATGCTCGCCGACTTCTTCGACACCATGGGAACCATGACCGCGATCGGCGCCGAGGCCGGGTTGCTCGACGAGAAAGGAGCTCCGCCGCACACCCAACGCATCCTGGTCGTCGACTCGATCGCAGCCGTGGCCGGAGGGGCGGGCGGAGTCTCGTCCAACACGTCGTACATCGAGTCGGCCGCGGGAGTGGGCGAGGGTGCGCGGACGGGCCTGGCGTCGGTGGTGACCGGCGTGCTCTTCCTGTTCTCGATCTTCCTCGCACCGCTGGTCAAGGTCATCCCCAGCGAGGCCGCCGTACCCGCGCTCGTCCTGGTGGGCTTCTTGATGATGCAGCAGGTCAAGGGCATCGACTGGGACGACCTCGAGATCGCGATCCCCGCCTTCCTGACGATCGTGCTGATGCCGTTCACCTACTCGATCACCGTCGGCATCGGCGCCGGCTTCCTCGCCTACGTGCTGATCAAGCTGGTCCGCGGCAAGGTCGCCGGGATCCACCCGTTGATGTGGGTGATCAGCGTGCTGTTCGTGGTCTACTTCGCGATCCACCCGCTGACGGAGCTGCTCACCTAGCGATCAGTGGAGTCTGTCCTGCATCTGGTGCATGCATCTGGTGCGTGCTGCACTCCTCGGATCGGGCTCTGGGGTCGCGTGCGGTCCGCCGCCTGGTCACCCGACGAGTCGCTTGGCGGCCCGCGTCGCGGCGACTGTCCGTTTGTACCCCCGCGTAGGCGTGCCGCGCCGCGCGTCGCTTTTACGCGACCTCGCCGTGCGCCCCACGGCGTACCGCCCACGATCGGCGGCCCAAGCCATAGGTGGTCGAGCAGCGAGCGAAGCGAGTGATCAGTCGAGACCCACACTCCGCAAGCCGAGGAGTAGCCGGGCCCATCGGCTGGTCGAATCTGATCGGGTTTGCGTACGCCCCGTCCGGCCCGCGCCGTCGGTGGTCGAGCAGCGAGCGAAGCGAGCGATCAGTCGAGACCACCCTGCGCAAGCCGAGGAACAGCCGAGCCCTCAGCTGGTCGAATCTGATCGGGTCCGGGTCGCTACAACCACCAGTTCGTATGACGTCCCGAGTACGTCATACATCTGGGTCGCTACTGCCGCCAGTTCGTATGACGTCCCGCGGAGCGTCATACGTCCCGGTCGCTACGACCACCACCTCGTATGACGCTGCCCGGTGGGCCAGGAGGAAATAGTTAGCATGGGTAATGAGTTATGCTAAGTACATGCCTACTGTCCAAGCAGCCTCCCGTACCGACTCCGGCCTTGCCAGCGAGCTCCGGTTCTCGGTCGCGCGCCTCTCGCGACGCCTGCGCAACGAGCGTGAGCCGGACAACCCGCTGAGCGTTGGGTCCTTGAGCGCGCTGGGAATCCTCCTGCGTGAGGGGGAGTGCACCATCGGGGCGCTGGCTGCCCACGAGCGCGTCCAGCCGCCGTCGATGACCCGCACGGTGAACTGCCTCGTCGACGACGGGTACGCCGTACGCCGGCCGGACGCGACCGACGGCCGCCAGGTGCTGGTCGACCTGACCGACAAGGGGCGAGCGATCCTGCTCGCCGACCGGCGCCGGCGCGACGCGTGGCTGGCCCAACGCCTGCGCGAGCTGACTCCTGACGAACGCGCCCTCCTGCGAGAGGCCGCACCACTGATCCAGAGATTGGCCACGAGTTGAGCCCCACGTTCCGTTCCCTGCACAACCACAACTACCGCCTGTACGCCTCGGGCGGCGTCATCTCCAACACCGGCACCTGGATGCAGCGGGTGGCCCAGGACTGGCTGGTCGTGCTGCTCGCCGTCAACGACGGCGTCGCGCTCGGCATCACCACCGCGCTGCAGTTCCTGCCCGCCCTGCTGCTCTCGCCGTACGCCGGCCTGATCGCCGACCGCTTCCCCAAGCAGCGGCTTCTCCAGGTGACCCAGACAGTGATGGCAGTCACCGCGGTGCTGCTGGGTGTCCTGGCCGTGACCGGAACCGTCGAGGTCTGGCACGTCTACGTGCTCGCCCTCGCGTTCGGCATGGGCTCTGCGTTCGACGCGCCGGCCCGGCAGAGCTTCGTCAGCGAGATGGTGGAGCCGGAGGACCTGTCCAACGCGGTCGGGCTCAACTCCGCATCGTTCAACGCGGCCCGGGTTGCCGGGCCGGCGATCGCCGGTCTCCTCATCGGCGCCTTCGGCGGTGGGGTGGCCGCAACCGGCTTGGTGATCCTGCTCAACGGGTTCAGCTACGCCGCAGTGGTGTTCGCGCTCCGCCGGATGGTGGTGGCCGACCTCAACGTCAGCCCGCGCGAGGAGCGACACAAGGGGATGATTCGCGACGCTGTGCGCTACCTGCGCGGGCGTCCTGACCTGCTGATGATCCTGAGCGTGGTCTTCTTCGCCGGCACCTTCGGCCTGAACTTCCAGATGACCTCGGCGCTGATGGCGACCCAGACCTTCCATGTCGGCGCCACGGAGTACGGCCTGATGGGCTCGGCGATGGCGGTCGGATCACTGACCGGCGCACTGATGGCCGCCCGCCGGACGCGGATCCGGCTGCGTCTCGTCGCCGGCGCGGCGTTGCTCTTCGGCCTGATCGAGATCATGGCAGGTCTCGCGCCGTCGTACCTCGTCTTCATGCTGATCGTGCCGTTCCTCGGGTTCATGGCGCTCACGATGATCACCGCGGCGAACACCACGATGCAGCTCGCGACCGCCCCGAGGCTGCGCGGGCGGGTGATGGCGCTCTACCTGATGGTCTTCATGGGAGGTACGCCGCTCGGCTCGCCGTTCATCGGCTGGATCGGGGAGGAGTTCGGCGCACGCTGGACCCTGATCGCCGGCGGCGGGCTCACCATCCTCGGTGTGCTGGCCTCTGTCGCCGTGTTCACCCGCGGTCGTGGCCTGCTCCAGCGCCGGGTGCACGTCACCCGGGCGCCCGAGCGTGAGCACATAGACTCGCAGGCGTGAACCCCCGCTACCGCCGACTGGTCATCCCTGTCGCGCTGGGTGGGCTCATCCTGATCGTCCTGATCGCGGCCTTGTCCAAGTAGGGCGGGCGGCCCATGACTGACGACCTGTCGCAGGCGCTCGCCCTGGTCCGCAGCGCCGTGCTCGACGACGAGCACCTCGTGCGTGCGCTTGCCACCGGCCGGCGCCGCGGTCAGCCGGAACCACGGTGGCGGCGCGTCGAGCTGAGGTACGTCGACCTCAAGGCCGGCCGGCGGCTCCAGTCGACGGCGTACGACGACACCCAGGCCTACGTCACCAACCACGAGGACCCGGCCGCCGCTCTCGACGAGCTCCTCGTCCAACCCTTCGCCAACTGGCACGTCGAGACCACCTCGCACACCCACCAGCTGAGGGTGACCAAGAAGGGTCAGGCACTGATGCACTCCGCCGAGCGAGCCGAGCAGCTGGTTCCCGACCGCGGCCACGACCAGACGAAGCGGCGCCTGCTCCCCGAGGACCATCCAGTCCTGCGCGCACTCGGCATCTCCGACGCCCAGGGCAAGGTGTTGCCGTCACGCCAGGCCAAGTACCGCCAGGTCGAGGAGTTCCTGCGGGCACTCTCGACGGCCGTCGAGGACGCGACCCGCACCGGCAAGCTGCGCACTCCCACGCGCGAGGATCCATTGCGCGTCGCGGACCTCGGCTGCGGCAACGCCTACCTGACCTTCGCAGCGCACGCCTGGCTGCGCGACCAGATGCCCGTGCGGCTGTTCGGTGTCGACGTGAAGGAGCAGTCCCGGCGGCACAACACCGAGGTCGCCGAGCAGTTGGGTGTTGCAAACGAGCTGACCTTCCTCGCGGCCGGGATCCGCGAGGTCGCCCTCGAGGAGCAGCCGGACGTCGTACTCGCCCTGCACGCGTGCGACACCGCCACCGATGACGCCCTGTTCCGCGCGGTTGGCTGGGAGGCCGCGCTGGTCCTGGCAGCACCCTGCTGTCATCACGACATCTCCGCACAGCTGCGCAAGGTCCCGACTCCGGTGGGTTACGCGAGCCTGACCCGGGACGGCATCCTTCGCGAACGACTGGCCGACACGCTGACCGACGCCCTGCGGGCGGCCATCCTGCGCCAGGTGGGCTACCGGGTCGAGGTCATCGAGTTCGTCGACAGCGTGCACACCCCGCGCAACACGTTGTTGCGTGCCGTGCGCACCGGGTCCGCCGCTTCCACCCAGGCCCGGGAGGAGTACGACGCCCTGGTGTCCACCTGGCACCTGCGACCGCAGCTGGCCGAGCTGCTCGGCGACGGCGACGGCGACGGCGATCGGTGAGACTGGTGTCATGAAGCTCAGCGTCGTACAGGGAGACATCACCACCCAGGAGGTCGACGCCGTCGTCAACGCCGCCAACCGGCGAATGCGCGGTGGCGGGGGAGTCGACGGGGCCATACACCAGGCAGGCGGCCCGGCGGTACTCGAAGACTGCCGTAGACGCTTTCCCGATGGCCTCGGCACCGGACAGGCCGGCTGGACCACCGCGGGGGAGATGCCTGCCCGCTGGGTGATCCACGTGGTCGGCCCCAACTACAACGCCGGGGAACGGGACCGGTCCCTGCTCACGTCCTGCTACGCCAACGCGCTGGGTGTCGCCGATGAGCTCGGCGCGTCGACCATCGCGTTCCCGCTGGTCTCGGCGGGCATCTACGGCTGGCCGAAGGAGGATGCGGTGGCTGCCGCCGTCGAGACACTGACGTCCACACCGACCCAGGTCGAGGAGGCCCGGCTGATGGCGTTCGGCCGGGCGGCGTACGAACTGCTGCGCGACGCACTCTGAAAACCCGAGAACAGGGGGCTTAGCCAGTCGGCGGGTCGGCCCGCTCGTCGTTCTCGTGGCCCGGCACCAGCTGCGTGACGCGTGAGAGTCGCAGCGGCTCGAACCGACCGCTGGTATCGGCCTGCAGGCATTCGGCGACCAGGCAGATGTGGTCGCCGCCCTCGTCGACCAGCACGGTACGGCGCAGGGTGAGCCGGTGGGGACAACGCTTCAGCAACGGGACGCCGTCCGGTCCGGCCTGAACGTCCATGCCCTCGAACTTGTCCACGTCATCGCCGGTCAGTGTGCCGAAGTGCTCGGCGACCTCGAAGTCGTCCTCGGTCAGGAAGTGCACCGCCAGATGGGTGGAACGCAACGCGACCCGGTAGGTGTGGTTGGCCTTGGAGAGCCAGATGCAGTAGCGCTGCGGGTCGATCGCGGACTGGGCGTGGAAGCCCACCAGGCACCCCGCCCGCTCGCCGGCCACTGCAGTCGTCACGACCACCATCGGAGGGTCCAGTGACTCCATCAGCGAGTCGAAGGCCCGCTCAGCCATGACTCGCTCGTTCGTAGCGGAGGAACACCGTGCTGTCCGCGCGCAGTACGTGTCGCAGGGTGAACTCGGTCAGCGCCGCACCCGGCGGGAACACCGCCACAGGGAGCGGGTCACCACCCATCATGGGAGCGATGCTCAGGCACAGCTCGTCGAGCAGACCAGCCGCGACCAGCTCGCCGAGCCAGGTCGGGCCTCCTTCACAAAGGACTCGCTGCAGCCCACGTTTCGCCAGCTGCGTCATCAGCTCACCGGGGTCGACGGACACCTCACCCGCCACCAGGAGGTCTGCGACCTCGCGGGCCTGAGCCAGCCGCTCCGCGGGGGCTGCCTCACACGTCACGACCATCGTCCTGCTCTCCGGGGGAGCGCCGGTGAAGGCTCGCGAGGCCCAGTCCAGGTTCAGTGAGCGGGACACGACGGCGAGGGGCGGCGTCGCCGGCAACCCCTGTGCGGTGCGCGCGGCCATGCGTTCGGGGGGCAGCGGGATCGGCCCGTACCGCTCCCGCCGGACGGTTTCCGCGCCCACCAGCACGACGTCGGCAAGGGTGCGCATGACGGCGAACAGCTCAGCGTCCGGCGCGGTGGAGAGCGCACCCACCCGTCCCTTGATGGCGGCACAGCCGTCGAGGCCGGCAACCATGTGTGTGGTCACCCAGCAACGGCCGTCGGGCGTGCTGCGGTCGACTTCGGCGTACGGCGACAGCGGATCGTCGAGGACTGCGCCCTGCTCGAGCCGGTGCACGGCGCGCGCCGCGGTTACAGCTTGCCGACGACGAAGTCGATGCACTCGGTGAGCGCCTCGACATCGGCCGGGTCGATCGCGGGGTACATCGCGATCCGCAGCTGGTTGCGGCCGAGCTTGCGGTAGGGCTCGGTGTCGACGATCCCGTTCGCGCGCAAGGTCGCGGCGACGGCGTCGGCCGAGATCGCATCGTCGAAGTCGATCGTGCCGATCACCAGCGAACGGTGAGCGGGCTCCGCGACGTACGGGGTGGTGTACGACGTCCGCTCGGCCCATCCGTAGAGCGCCTCGGAGGAGGACGTGGTCCGCTTGACCATCGCCTCGAGCCCGCCCTGCGCGTTCATCCAGTCCAGCTGCTCGGCCATGAGGAACAACGTCGCCACCGATGGCGTGTTGTAGGTCTGGTTCTTCCCGGAGTTGTCGATGGCGATGGGCAGGTCGAAGAACGCCGGGACCCAGCGGCCGCTCGCTGCGATCGACGCGGCACGTTCCAGTGCCGCCGGGGACATCAGCGCGATCCAGAGCCCGCCGTCGGAGGCGAAGGACTTCTGGGGCGCGAAGTAGTACGCGTCGACCTGGTTGAGGTCGACCGGCAGGCCACCTGCTCCCGAGGTTGCGTCGACCAGGACGAGTGAGTCGTCGTCCGCTCCGGTCCGATCTGGGCGGCGAACCGGGGCCATCACTGCGGTCGAGGTCTCGTTGTGCGCCCAGGCATAGGCGTCCACTCCGGCCTCGGGCTGCGGCGCCGGTAGCGAGCCGGGCTCACTGCTGATCACGGAAGGCTCGGCGAGGAAGGGTGCCGCCGCGACCGCCTTGGCGAACTTGGCGGAGAACTCGCCGAAGCTGAGGTGCTGGCTCAACTCCTTGATCAGCCCGAAGGTGGCGATGTCCCAGAAGGCGGTGGCTCCGCCGTTGCCGAGCACGACCTGGTAGCCGTCGGGCAACGAGAACAGCTCCCCGAGCCCCTCGCGAACCCGGCCGACGACGTTGCGGACCGGCGCCTGCCGGTGGGAGGTACCCATCAGGGAAGTGCCGGTCGCCGCCAGCGCGTCGAGAGCGCCGGCCGGGATCTTCGCGGGTCCGGCCCCGAACCGTCCGTCGGCGGGCTTGATCTCGGCGGGGATCACGATGTCGGTCACGGTCCCTATTCTGTCAGCCATGGTGGACATCGCCGGGTGGCGGGTGGAGCGGGTGCCGATCACCCACCCCGACGCAGCCCTGCTCGTGGAGGAGGTCCAGGCGGAGTACGTCCAGCGCTACGGCGGGCCTGACGAGACCCCGATCGAGCCGACGTACTTCGACGAGCCGATGGGTGCCTTCTTCGTCGGCTACCTCGACGACGTCCCGGTGGTCACGGGCGCGTGGCGACGGCGCGCTGACGTAGAGGTCGACGGGACGTGGCAGACCGCCGAGGTCAAGCGGATGTACGTCGCTCCAGGTGCTCGTCGCATCGGGCTGGCTCGGGCGATGCTGGCCCACCTCGAGGAGACCGCGCGTGCTGCCGGCGCCGAGGTGATGGTGCTCGAGACCGGGATGCGCCAGCCCGAGGCGATCACGCTGTATGAGTCCGCCGGCTACACGCCCGTGCCCGGCTTCGGTTACTACAAGGACTCACGGCTCTCGCGGTGCTTCGCGCGCAGCCTGGTCGTGCCCGCTCCTCAGGGCGCCGCTCAGTGGACCAGACCTCAGGGCACCTCGAGCTCCTGAGGCGTAGGAGCCCGCCACAGGAGCCTGTTGTTGTCGATGTCGCCGTTGGCGTCGTCGGGCCGCTTCACACAGTTGTTGTGGCGCGGCGAGTTCCGCCGACCCCACGAGTCGTCTCCGATCCAGGGCGGGTAGCCGAACGGCAGGTCACCCCTGGGGATGGGGCTGTAGTCCGACTCCTCGAACGTGGTGCCGTAGTTCGAGCCGCTCGCCGACCCGTCGCTGTCCGGTGTGACGACAGCTCGGAGATCCGGGATCGCCGTACGCCAGGCCGGCATCAGCACCTCCGGCTCGGGGTTGGACGGGTGCGGAACCTTGAACGTGGGCACGTCCGGCTTGTTGTCCCAGAGGTCGACCACAATGGCAGCGTTCCCGCCGAAGGCGACGATCGCCTCGAGGTCGGGACCGGTGACCATGTCGTAGAAGCGGTTGCGCCACTTCAGGTGGTCGGGATCGGACAGCAGGGGCTGCGCCTGGAACACCCTCTTTGGGTGCACCGCGACCGGGAACGCATTGACGAGGACGTAGTCGTGGGTGAGCCCGACCTTGTCGAGAAACCCCTGTACCCGCTGGCCGGCGTCGCCGACGAGCGTGCGGCACACCAGGCGCTCCGTCGGACCGGGGTCCGAGGCGATGCCCAGGAACTTGGGGTTGCCGCTCAACCGGCCGCGGTAGAAGACCGGGCCCCAGTCGTACCAGAAGAAGTCGCGGAACTCCGACGGGATGTCAGGAACCTCGGCGAAGTGCCTCGCGAGAGCAGCCGGTGGGCCCTTGTCGAAGCTGTGCGGACTGACCATGACGGGACCTCCTCAGTCCCGAGCCAGCCTGCCGCCCGGGGAGACCACTTGTCGAGAGGTGCCAGAGGCGAGTAGGACAGGTGCGGGAAGAGGTGCGCCATGGCCAGCAGCACGCGAAACACAGGCAAGGACCCGTTCAGCCAGTCCTACCTGGAAGGCATGCCGGACTCACTCGATGCGACGGCGCGCGCACCGCGCAGCAGACCGAGGACCCTGGCCCACGAGACGATCGCTCTGGGCGGGCTGGTGATCACGCACCAGGGGGCGCGCAAGGCCTGGGTGCAGGTCGAGGGCGGCACCATCACCGCGATCAGCACCCGCAAGCCCCGCGGCGTAGTCGGGATCCAGACCGACGGCGTGATCATGCCGGGCATGCTCGACCTGCACGGCCATCCGGAGTTCAACGTGTTCGCGCCGTGGGAGCCGGCGAAGAGCTACGTGAACCGCTACTCGTGGCGCGGCAGCAAGCCCTACCAGCAGCTCGTCCGCGACCCGCAGAACCAGCTGATCCCCAAGCTGCCCAAGGGCACCCAGCTCCGGTACGCCGAGATCCGGGCCCTGGTCGGGGGAGTGACGGCCATCCAGGGAGCCAGCCGGACCACGCAGGGCTCGCGCGAGTCCATGGTGCGCAATGTCGACGGGGTTGTCTTCGGCGAGCATCGCGCGCGGGCGGCCATCGACCTGCCTTCGAGCCTGAAGTCCCGCGGCGGGCCGGAGATGAAGCGGATCCTCGAGGCGATCGAGCGCTTGGAGGTCGACGCCCACTACATTCACCTCGGCGAGGGCATGCGCGACAACAAGCGCTCCAAGGACGAGTTCGGGCACCTCGCGGACGACCTCGGCGCACTCACGGCCGCGACGGTGATCATCCACGGAACCGCGATGAGCCGCGACGAGTTCGGCGCTGCCAAGGACGCCGGTGCCCGCCTGGTGTGGTCGCCCCAGTCCAACCTGCGGCTCTATGGAGAGACCACGCGCGTGGCCGACGCCCTCGACGTCGGGCTCCCGGTCGCGCTCGGCGCCGACTGGCTGCCCTCGGGGTCGCTGAGCCTGCTCGCGGAGATGAAGGTCGCCCGCCAGGAGCTGGTCGACCAGGGACACCCCCTCACCGCGAAGCAGCTGGTCACGATGGTCACCTCGGGGGCGGCGAGCGTCGCGGGCCTGGGCAAGAAGCTGGGACGGCTGGCGGTGGGGCGCACTGCCGACCTCGTCGTGTTGTCGCCACAGAACGCGGACCCCTACGAGTCGGTCTGCTCCTCCACGCCGGCCGACGTGCAGCTGGTGATGATCGGCGGCGACGTGGCCTACGGCCGCAGTGACTGGGTCCGCACCCTCGCAGCTGACGCGGCCGACCTCGACCTCGAGCCGGTCGTGGCCTGGGGCCGCCGGATGCTGCTGGACACCAGCTTCGAGGTGAACCCGGGGGAGGAGCCAACTCCTCGCCTCGCCCAGATCCGCAAGTCGCTCACGGAGGTGTACCCGCAGGTCGGACCGATCTGGTCTTGACGGGTCACTAGCACTCTGATCGAAATACGGACAAATCGCCCAGAATCGATCTACCCTCGTTCGCATGACGAGGCGCCTCCTGACCCTGCTGCTCGCCACCCTCGTGTGCCTGCCCTTCGTGGGCGCCGCGCAGGCGGCGTACGCCCCGGTCGAGCCGTACGCCGGGTACGAGCCCCAGACGGTCTGCTCTCCGGTGGCGAAGCCGGGGACCAAGGCGCTCGGTCTCTGGGTCGTGGCCAGCTACGGCGGCCGGGCCGGCGCGATCTCGCGTGCCTGCACGGGTACCTCGGTCTCCGAGCACAAGGAGGGCCGCGCCTTCGACTGGACGCTGAGGGCCCGTTCGGCCAGGGACCGCGCCCGGGCTGCGCGCTTCCTCCAGCGCATCGTGGCCACCGGTCCCAGTGGTGAACATGCCGAGCTGGCCCGCCGGATGGGAGTGATGTACGTGATCTGGAACGACCGGATGTACGCCGCCTACCGCCAGTTCCAGCCGCGTCCGTACCTGAGCTCAAGCTGCAAGACCTACAAGTCGTGCTCCAGGACCCTGCGCCACCGCGACCACATGCACATCTCGCTCACTCGTAACGGCGGCATGGGACGCACCAGCTGGTACGTCGGCCGGGTCCCTGCGGTCTGAGGTTCAGGCCGCTAGGCGTCGGGCTTGCTCCAGGCGTCGTTCCAGCCCTCGATCTCCGTGGCCGGACGCGAACCGGGGCCGACATAGATCGCCGAAGGCCGGATCAGCCGGCCGGTGCGCTTCTGCTCCAGGATGTGGGCCGACCACCCGCCTGTGCGGGCACAGGTGAACATCGAGGTGAACATGTGCGCTGGCACCTCGGCGTAGTCGAGGACGATCGCCGCCCAGAACTCCACGTTGGTCTCGAGCACCCGGTCGGGTCGACGCTCCCTGAGCTCGGCGAGCGCCGCTTTCTCGAGCTCCTCGGCGACCTGGTAGCGCGGCGCGCCGAGCTCCTTGGCGGTGCGCCGCAGCACCCGGGCCCGGGGATCCTCGGCGCGATAGACGCGGTGGCCGAACCCCATCAGTCGTTCGCCGTCGTCGAGCAGCCCCTTGACGTAGGCCCTCGCGTCACCACTCTTCTCCACCTCCTCGATCATGTGGAGGACGCGGGACGGCGCCCCGCCGTGCAGGGGGCCGCTCATGGCACCGATGGCGCCGGAGAAGGCGGCTGCCACGTCGGCGCCGGTGGAGGTGATTACGCGGGCGGTGAAGGTGGAGGCGTTCATGCCGTGTTCAGCGGCCGAGCTCCAGTACGCGTCGATTGCCTTGACGTGGTTGGGGTCGGCCTCACCCTTCCACCGGATCAGGAACCTCTCCGCGAGGGTGTTCCCCCTGTCGACCTCGCGCTGCGGGACGATCGGCAGGCCGAGGCCACGCGCGGCCTGGGCGGCGTACGAGAGCACCATGACCGCAACCCGGCTGAGGTCGGTCCGCGCCTCCTCGTCGGAGATGTCGTAGGTCTGCCTCATCCCGAGCATCGGAGCGAGCATCGCCACCCCGGCCTGGACATCGGCGCGTACGTCGCCGGTGTGGATCGGGATGTTGACCGGCTCGGCCGGTGGCAGACCGGGCTCGTAGGTCCCGTCGATGAGCAGCCCCCAGACCTTCTCGAAGGGGATCCGGCCGACGATCTCCTCGATGTCGACGCCCCGGTACCGCAGCGCTGAGCCTTCCTTGTCAGGCTCGGCGATCTGGGTCTCGAAGGCGACGACGCCCTCCAGGCCGTGGTGGACCTCAGTCATTGACACTCCTTCGCATGGCCGTCCGGCACATCATGCCTACTCGTGGTCCGAACGTCACGCGGCTGCGGCCACGATCTGCCGGTCAGACGGCGAATGAGTAAGTTCGCTTCATGAACGCGAGCCGAACCGGTCAGGACCTGGCAGCCCTGAGACGCGAGTACGGCGGGCATGGGCTCGACCTCCCGGACCTCGCACCGGACCCGATCGAGATGTTCCGGCTCTGGCTGCACGACACCGTCGTCGCGGGACTCCACGAGCCCAACGCGATGGTGGTGTCGACTGTGTCTGCCGAGGGGCGACCGTCGTCGCGGATGGTGCTGCTCAAGGGGCTGGACAAGCGGGGCTTCGTGTTCTACACGAACTACGAGTCCCGCAAGGCCCGCGACCTCGGGCACAACACGGCGGCGTGCCTGCTGTTTCCCTGGCACGACCTGCAGCGCCAGGTCCGGATCGAAGGGACGGCGTCCGCCGTGTCGCGCGAGGAGAGCGAGGCCTACTTCTCGGCGCGGCCCAGGGGCTCACAGCTCGGGGCGTGGGCCTCGCCGCAGTCGCGTGAGATGTCGTCGCGCGCCGAGCTCGACGAGCTCTACGGCGGGGTGGAGGAGCGGTTCTCCGACCAGGTCGACGTACCCTTGCCGCCGCACTGGGGTGGCTTCCGGGTCCGGCCGGAGGCGGTCGAGTTCTGGCAGGGCCGGATGGGCCGCATGCACGACCGCCTGGTCTACCGGCGCGAAGAGACCGGCTGGACCGTCGTACGCCTCGCGCCGTAGGGACCGGGTTTTCGGTTCGCGGAGCGGTGGTCTCGACTGGCCGCTCGCTGGCGCTCGCTGCTCGACCACCTATGAGTTGATTCCCCGAGTGTCGCTGCCCGCGGCGGTTGCGGCGCGAGCGACGTCGTAGGTGGTCGAGCAGCGAAGCGAGTGATCAGTCGAGACCACGTCCCGCACCTGTAGGTGGTCCTCACAATCAGTCGAGACCACGTCCCGCACCCGTAGGTGGTCGAGCAGCGAAGCGAGTGATCAGTCGAGACCACTTCCCTGCAACCGTCACCCCCAGGACAATTGGTGTTGTGAGTGAGCACTCACTCACTTACACTCGTCTGGTGACTCCACGTGCCACCCCCATGAATCCGGATGATCGCCGCGCCGCGATCCTCTCGGTGCTGGTGCCGCTGCTGGTCGAGCGCGGCGGTGAGGTGAGCACTCGCGAGATCGCCCAGGCCGCGGGGATCGCGGAGGGCACGATCTTCCGGGTCTTCAAGGACAAGCGGAGCCTGTTGCTGGCCGCTGCGGAGGAGGCGATCAACCCGGCCGACGGCCAGGAACACTTCGACGAAGCGCTGGAAGGCGTCGTCGAGCTGCGCGACAAGGTCATCGTCGCGGCGGGCCGGGTGCTCGAGCGGATGCAGCTGACCATGTCGGTGATGGCGGCGGTGCGGCCCTACCTGTTCGCAAGCTTCCACGAGGAGCAGAAGAAGTCACCCAGGATGGGGCCTCCCGGCTTCGTGGTGAAGGCCCACGAGGATCTGCACGTACGGCTCACCGAACTCTTCGAGCCGCACGCGGATCAGCTGGCGACCTCACCTGAGATCGCGGCGATCGCGTTGCGGAGTCTCATCTTCGGGGCGAGCCGGCCCGAGCTGGGGATGACCGCGGTCCTCACGGCCGACGAGATCGCGGACCTGCTGCTCTGCGGCGTCCTGAGGAGGGAGGGCTGATGCTGATCAGGCTCGTGCGCGAGTACCTGCGGCCATACCGCGGATGGCTCACCGTCGTCGTGGTGCTGCAGTTCACCGGCACGGTGGCGGCGCTGTACCTCCCCAGCCTCAACGCGGACATCATCGACCGTGGTGTGGCCACTGGCGACACGTCGTACATCATTCGTACTGGCGCGCTCATGACGGCCGTCGCCCTGCTGCAGATCGGCTGCTCGGTCGCTGCAGTCTGGTTTTCCGCGCGGACCGCGATGAGCTTCGGACGCGATGTGCGCTCCGCGATCTTCCACCGCGTGTGGTCCTTCTCGCAGCGCGAGGTACAGCAGTTCGGCGCGCCGTCCTTGATCACCCGCGAGACCAACGACGTCCAGCAGGTGCAGATGCTCGTACTGATGAGCTGCACGCTGATGGTCGCGGCCCCGATCATGATGATCGGCGGCGTGGTGATGGCGATGCGCGAGGACTTCGGGCTGTCCTGGCTGCTGGGGATCTGCATCCCGGCGCTGCTGCTCTCGGTCGGGTTGATCGTCTCCCGGATGGTGCCCAGCTTCCGTGTGATGCAGGAGCGGATCGACGAGGTGAACCGGCTCCTCCGGGAGCAGATCACCGGCGTACGGGTGGTTCGTGCGTTCGTGCGCGAGCCCCACGAGACGGAGAGGTTCGCGCACGCCAACGACGAGCTGACGGCCGTCGCCGTACGCGCGGGGCGCTGGCTGGCGACGATGTTCCCGACGGTGATGCTGATCCTGAACGTCTCGTCGGTTGCCGTGCTCTGGTTCGGCGGTCACCGCGTCGAGAACGGCCAGATGGAGGTAGGTGCGCTCACCGCGTTCCTCGCCTATCTGGTGCAGATCCTGATGTCGGTGATGATGGCGACCTTCATGCTGATGATGGTGCCGCGGTCGGCCGTCTGCGCGGACCGGATCACCGAGGTCCTCGACACCAGGTCCTCAGTGGTGCCGCCGGCGGAACCGGTCACCGAAGTCGCCGAGCACGGGACCCTGGTCTTCGACCACGTCGAGTTCACCTACCCGGGCGCGGACGTGCCGGTCGTACGTGACGTCTCCTTCTCGGCACGTCCTGGTCAGACCGTGGCGATCATCGGCTCGACCGGTGCCGGCAAGAGCACGATGGTCAACCTGGTGCCGCGGCTCTTCGACGTGACCGGTGGACGGGTGCTGGTCGATGGTGTCGACGTACGACAGCTCGAGCCGGACCTGCTCTGGAGCACGATCGGCCTGGTGCCCCAGCGGGCTTGGCTGTTCTCCGGGACGGTGCGGTCCAACCTGCAGTACGGCCTCCCCGACGCCACCGAGGAGGAGCTGTGGCACGCGCTCGAGGTCGCGCAGGCGCGCGACTTCGTGGAGGCGATGCCCGAGGGGCTCGACGCTCCGATCTCCCAGGGGGGTACCAACGTCAGTGGCGGGCAGCGACAGCGTCTGGCCATCGCGAGGGCGTTGATCCGCACTCCGGAGATCTACCTGTTCGACGACTCGTTCAGCGCGCTGGACCTCGCGACTGACGCCCGGTTGCGTGCCGCGCTGCGACCGGTCACCCGAGACGCGACGATGCTGGTCGTCGCGCAGCGGGTCTCCACGATCCGGGACGCGGACCTCATCCTCGTGGTCGAGGACGGCGAGGTGGTCGGCCGGGGCACGCACGACGAGCTGCTCGAGTCCTGCGGGACCTACCTCGAGATCGTCGAGTCCCAGCTGAGCGCGGAGGAGGCGGCATGAGTCCGGGCGCATCAACCGCGACGCCGCCGGCCAAGGGCGGTCAGCTCCAGGAAACCGAGCGGATCCAGGTCGGCCCGGGACCGGGCAGGGGACCCTTCGGCGGCGGCATGGTGGGCCAGAAGGCCTCCTCGTTCGGTCCCTCGGCCAGGCGGCTGATCGGTCGGATGGCGCCCGACCGGTTCCGCGCGATGGCGGTCGTCGTACTGGCGGTGCTCAGCGTCGTACTCTCGGCGATCGGTCCCTGGATCCTTGGCCGGGCGACCGACCTGATCTTTTCCGGGCTGATCGGAGACCAGCTGCCCGCGGGCCTGAGCAAGGCGGAGGCGGTCGCGGCCCTGCGCGCTCGCGGCGAGGACCGTTTCGCCGACATGGTCTCCGCGATGGACGTGGTGCCGGGTCAGCACGTGGACTTCACGGCCGTCGGGAACGTGCTGCTTCTCGTGCTCGGTGTGTACGTCGCTGCGTCACTCCTTGCATGGCTGCAGGGCTACCTGCTCAACGACGTCGTACAGGGCACCGTGCTCCGCATGCGCGGGGAGGTCGAGGACAAGGTCAACCGGCTTCCGCTGAGCTACTTCGACAAGCAGCCTCGCGGTGAGCTGCTCAGCCGGGTCACCAACGACATCGACAACGTCAGCCAGACGCTGCAGCAGACGATGAGCCAGCTGCTCACCTCGCTGCTCACCGTGGTCGCGGTGCTGGGGATGATGTTCTGGATCTCCCCGCTGCTAGCGATGGTCGCACTCATCTCGGTGCCGTTCTCGATGCTGATCACCAAGGCAGTGATGGGCCGGTCGCAGGGCTTGTTCATCGACCAGTGGCGGCGTACGGGAAAGCTCAACGCGCACATCGAGGAGACCTTCTCCGGTCATGCCCTCGTCAAGGTGTTCGGCCGCCAGCGCGAGGTCGAGGAGGTCTTCGCCCTCGAGAACGACGAGCTCTACAAGGCCAGCTTCGGTGCGCAGTTCGTCAGCGGCCTGATCATGCCGGTGATGATGTTCATCGGGAACCTGAACTACGTCGTCATAGCCGTACTCGGTGGACTCCGGGTGGCCAGCGGTGCCATGTCGCTCGGCGACGTCCAGGCCTTCATCCAGTACTCACGGCAGTTCACCCAGCCGCTGACCCAGCTGGCCTCGATGGCCAACCTGATGCAGTCCGGCGTCGCCTCGGCGGAGCGTGTCTTCGAGCTGCTCGACGCCGAGGAGGAGGAGCTCGACCTCGACGGGGCCGCCGCCGCGCCAGGGGCCCGCTTCGGCGAGGTCCGCTTCGAGAACGTGTCCTTCTCCTACGACGAGGCCACCCCGCTCATCGAGGAACTGTCCCTCGTCGCTGAGCCGGGGCAAACGGTCGCGATCGTCGGGCCCACGGGGGCCGGCAAGACCACGTTGGTGAACCTGGTGATGCGCTTCTACGAGGTCACAGGCGGACGGATCACCCTCGACGGCGTGGACATCGCGTCGATGCCGCGGCGTGCCCTGCGGAGCCAGATCGGCATGGTGCTCCAGGACACCTGGCTGTTCGAAGGCACGATCCGGGAGAACATCGCCTACGGCAGCCCCGGCGCTACCGAGGACCAGATCCTCGAAGCCGCGCGGGCGACCTTCGTGGACCGGTTCGTGCACTCACTGCCGGACGGGTACGACACGTTGATCGACGAGGAGGGCTCGAACCTGTCGGCGGGCGAGCGCCAGCTCGTCACGATCGCGCGTGCCTTCCTCTCCGACCCGGCGCTGCTGATCCTCGACGAGGCCACCTCCTCGGTCGACACCCGGACCGAGCTGCTCGTGCAGCACGCCATGGCGGCGTTGCGCAGCGACCGGACCTCGTTCGTGATCGCCCACCGGCTCTCCACGATCCGCGACGCCAACCTGATCCTGGTCATGGAGGCAGGCGAGATCGTGGAGCAGGGCACGCACGAGGAGCTGCTCGTCGCTGAAGGTGCGTACGCGCGGCTCTACAACACCCAGTTCACAGCCGCGGCGGTCACCCCGGGCTAGGCGTCGTCGCCCTCGTCGTCCTCGTCATCGTCGGACGGCTCGTTGCTGTCCTCGCTCGAGTAGGCCATGTTGGCCGAGGGGTTCTCGGCGTCCTCACCTTCGATGTTCGCGCCGATCTTGTCGTCCTCCTCACCGGTCTGGCCCGGGTGACGCGCCAGTGGGTTGTCCTCGGTCGGCTGGAGGTCCTCGGGCAACTGGTCGTCCCCGATCTCCAGTGGCCCGCCCTCGTCCTGCTCTGGCTGCTGTTCGCTCATGGGCTCGTCGTACCCCGTGGACGCGGCCGTACACAAGTGCCGTGTCGGCGCTCGGCGGCGGGACACAAGCGCCGTCTCGGCGAAATAAGAGATTGAGTCATGGGGGTGGTGCGGCCTACCTTGGTGGGACACGGGAAAGGAGGTGGTCCGAAGAATGAATTCTTTGAGGACGCGTGAGGTGGCTGCTCGCTAGCAGCTCGCCGGCACGTCGCCAGGCGACAGCAGTACCCGTCGTGTGAGCGAGCTGGTGAATCCACAAGCAGACACCCGACCCGCAGGTGAATCCGGGAACGTCCCCCGGAGCGGCTCGCCCGAGCCACACCTGCGGGTCGCTGCTTTCTCGACCGTGGACGACATCGGCGGCGGCGTTGACCCGTAGGTGGTCGAGCAGCGAAGCGAGTGATCAGTCGAGACCACCCACCGTGACCGCGCCGTCGGGCTTGACCGCCCACCACCTGCCAGGGTCGAGGCTGGCCGACCACCTGGCTTCGCCCTGATTCGGCGGCGGATTTGTAGTCTGTTCGCGTGACCGACGACCAGACCATGCGAGCACTCGAGCACGAGATGAGTGTGCTGGTACGCCGCATCCGCCGGGTGATCGCCGAACGGGCAAGGATGTTGCACCCGGACCTGTCACCGGTCGCCTACTCGATGCTGATGGCGCTCAACGACTCCGGGCCGCGTCGGGCCAGCGACCTCGTCGAGATCTTCTCGATCGACAAGGGTGCCGTAAGCCGTCAGGTGCAGACTCTCCTCGAGCTCGGCCTGATCGAGCGCAGCCCCGACCCGGAGGACCGGCGCGCCATGATCCTGGCCATCAGCGATGAGGGCCACCGCAGGCTCGCCAACATCGCCTCGGCCCGCAGGCACGAGGTCGGCAAGCGGCTGGAGGAATGGGGCGACGACGAGCTGCACGCCTTCGTCCGCTCGCTGGCCCGCTACAACTCCGCCCTGGAGGAGGGCTAGCCGCCGAACCTGGCCGGGTCGACGGCTACCCACACGTGCTCGGCCCGGCCCACGATGCGCCCGTCGGCGTCGTGGAGCGTGGACGCCGTGAAGGTCTTGCGGCCCTGCGTCCCCCGGTGCTCGCCGGTGACGACGTGCTGCTCGCCCGTGACAGGCAGGTCGTCGATGACAGCGGTCATGCGGCCGAGCACCATCAGCTGCTCGGTGATGCCGCCGGCCCAGCCGCCGATGCAGTCGAGCGCCGACCAGGTGGCGGCCAGGCACGCACGGGGGGCCGGGTCGTCGTACTCGTGGAAGTCCGCGGGAACGCTGTCGTCGGGCACCCAGGGCGCCGCCCACCGGGCCCGGCCGTCGGCTGCGGAGGGCAGCTGGCCGGGGAAGATACGGAGCCCGTCGGGTCGCTCGGTGCCGCAGGAGAAGCAGCCGGGGAAGGGATGTGCGGTGTACCCGGGGTACGACGAGCTCGCTGCGACCGCCTCGTCCCACGAGACCGCCTCGACCGGCTCGAGGGGCGGCTCGACGACGGCGGCCTGAGCCACCACGGCGCCACCGAAGGTGAGCTCGAGACCGCTCTCGGTCCGGGTAATGCGCATGGTCGCCTCCAGCGGCGGCGGCTGGCGCAGGCTGACCGCCACGGGACTGGCGCCGGTGTCTCCGAGCTCGTGAGCCAGCGCCCCGGCGACGTACCCGCCGTTCCCGGACTTCGCGGGGCCGCGGTACCGGGCAGGGACGAGGAGGGTGTCCTTCACCCTGCACACCCTGCTCCCCGTATCACCAGATGGGCAACAATGGGCCTCATGAGTCACGCTACGCCGCTGATCGCTCCGCTCACCTCGGCGCGGAGACCCCGATGAGCGACCTGATCGACACCACCGAGATGTACCTCCGCACCATCTACGAGCTCGTGGAGGAGGGCATCGTTCCCCTCCGCGCGCGGATTGCCGAGCGGCTCCACCAGAGCGGTCCCACTGTCAGCCAGACCGTGGCGCGGATGGAGCGCGACGGCCTGCTCACGGTCGAGGGCGACCGCCACCTCCAGCTCACCGCGGAAGGCAACAGCCTGGCCACGCGCGTGATGCGCAAGCACCGGCTCGCCGAACGACTGCTCACCGACGTGATCGGTCTGGACTGGGAGCTCGTGCACGAGGAGGCGTGCCGCTGGGAGCACGTGATGAGCGAGACCGTGGAACGGCGCCTGCTCGAGCTGCTCGACCACCCCACGGAGTCTCCCTATGGCAACCCGATCCCCGGCCTGGCCGAGCTCGGCGAGCTGAGCATCGGTGAGCAGTTCCGCGACGGTGTCGAGCCGCTGAACACCGTGGTGGGAACCGAGTCTCGGCGCGTCCGGGTGCGTCGCATCAGCGAGGAGATGCAGAAGGACGAGGTCCTGATGGGCGCCCTGCGGCGCGCGGGCGCGATGCCGGGCGCGGTGATCGCCGCAGTGTCGACCCCGGACGGCGTACTGCTCGGGAGCTCAGGCGAGACCGCGGAGATCGAGCCCGAGGCGGCCGAGCACATCTTCGTCACGCCTGCCTAGCGGCCATTGATCAACCCTAGGTCGCCGAGACGGCGCGAGTGTCCCGGAACAGATCGCCCAGACGGCGCGTGTGTCCCGGAAACGATCGCCCAGACGGCGCGTGTGTCCCGGAAACGATCGCCCAGACGGCTGCAATGTTCATCCGCCGCGTGCATCCCGGCCGTCTCGGTGCGTCTGGGTGGGACATACGCGCCGTCTCGGCGGGTCAGTGAGGACCGGCATCAGGCCACGATTGTCGAGCTGGACGACGTCATACGATGTGGTCGCCACTGCCACCACTCCGTATGACGTCCCGGCGGAGCTCATACGAGGTGGTCGCCACTGCCGCCACAACGTATGACGCAGGACCGGCTGCCACGGGCGGTCGCGGCTTGTTGCGTACGTTGCGGAGAGTGGTCTCGACTGATCACTCGCTTCGCTGATCGACCACCTAGGGTTGCTCGCTCCTACCCTCGCGGTGCGTGGTCTCGACTGATCACTCGTCTCGACTGGCCGCTCGCTGACGCTCGCTGCTCGACGCAAGGCTTCGCTCGCTGCTCGACCACCTAGATTCCTCGACCGCTTAGACCGGAGCGGAGACGACGGCTGCCGAGCTCGACCAGCTGGACAGCCATTCGCTGCAGCCGGCCTCGATCTTGACGGTGGCCAGTGGGTCTCCGCGGGTGACGCCACGGTTGACGATCACGACCGGGAGGCCGGCCTTGGCGGCGTACCGGACGAAGCGCAGCCCCGACATCACGGCGAGTGAGGACCCGGCAACCAGCAGCGCATCGGCCTCGTCGAGGGCTGCGTAGCTTCGCTCCACCCGCTGCCTGGGGACGTTCTCCCCGAAGAAGACGACGTCGGGCTTGAGCCGACCGCCGCACCCCTCGCAAGCGGGTACGACGAAACCAGCTGTCTTCTCGAGATCGACATCGCCGTCCGGCCGGGCGCCGACATGTGCATGCTCCTGGAGCCATCCGGGGTTGGCGGCGCTCAGCTGGCGTTGCATGGTCGTGCGATCCGTGCGACCGCCGCAGTCGAGGCACACCACCTCGCTGATCCGGCCATGCAAGGCCACCATGTGCTGGTGCCCCGCGCGCTCGTGCAGCCCGTCGACGTTCTGGGTGATCAGGAACGAGACCCGTCCTGCCGCCTCCAGCCGGGCCAGGGCACGGTGGCCCTCGTTGGGCTGGGCTGATCCCATCCGCGACCAGCCGAGGTGGGCACGAGCCCAGTAGCGGCGCTGGCTGTCCGGCGTGGCGGTGAACTCCTGGAACGTCATCGGCATCCGTACGGGCGCACCCGGACCGCGGTAGTCCGGGATGCCGGAGTCGGTGCTGAGCCCGGCCCCGGTCAGCACGACGACGCGACCGGCGAGTATCTCAGCCACTCGCGTAGCGGACCTCGGCCCGGGCCCGGGCCTTGGCGGCCTCGTGTTCGCGGTTCTTGGGCGGCGCGTTGGTGCTGAGGCCGTCCAGGAGGCGACGGGTGGCCGCCTCGACCTCGATGATCGCCTGGTCGAAGGCCTCCTGGTTGGCCTGCGATGGCTTGGTGGTCCCGCTGATCTTGCGGACGTACTGCACGGCTGCGCCGTGCACTTCGTCGCGTGAGGCGGGAGGCTCGAAGTTGTGAAGGGTGCGGATGTTTCGGCACATGCCCGCGAGTTTACGTCGCGACCACTACTAGTCGATGCTCACGATCTTGACCGTGTTGCCAACCAGGGCGACCCGGTCACCATCGAGCGGAAGCGCCCGGGACTCCCAGCCGCCCGGCGAGGGAAGCCGCTCCGTGGACACCTCCCCTGAGGGGGAGACCCGGAGCAGGACCATCGCGTAGCCCTGGTCCACCGGCTCGATCTGGTCCGGCTCGACCTGGCCCGGCTCGGTCTGACTCGGCTGGTCGAAGACCAGGGTGCGCCAGCTCTGGATGCTGGTGATCGCGGCATTGGCGTTGGGGAGCCAGGTGAACGCATGTGGGTCGTCGCTCGCGGCGAGCTGGCTGTCCGCGAAGGTCACCTTGCCGACCTGTCGAGCCCGGCGCGGGTCGCTGATGTCGAACACCGCAGCCTGGGCGCCGCGGGTCTGTCCGTCGCGCGTTGCGTCGGTGCCGATGCCGAGCAGGCGGTCGTCGCCGATCGGGTGCAGGTAGGAGGAGAACCCCGGGATCTTCAGCTCCCCGAGTCGCCGCGGGGCGGTGGGGTCGCTGAGGTCGATGGTGTAGAGCGGATCAGTCTGCCGGAAGGTCACCACGACAGCCAGGTCGTCGAACCACCGCACCGACTGGATCTCCTCGTCGACCCCGAGACCGCGCAGCTCCCCGACCGGCTCGAGCCGTCCGTCCTGTTCGTCGAGCACCACGATGCCGCTCTCACGCGCAGCTCCGAAACGGTTGTTCCAGGAGACTGCGACGCGCAGGTGCCCGTCGTACTCGTCGAGCGACCAGCGGTCGCGGAGCGTGCCCTCGATGGCGCCAGATGCCAGGTACCGGGTGGCGTCGTCCTCGAGGGCGAACGCGTGTATGTGCGTGCGGTTGTCCTGCTTCGGCATGACGATGGCGGAGTCCGAAAGGCTGCTGTCCGGCTCGATGTTGGACTGTGGAAGGTCCACCGGAATTGGGTCACCCCAGTTGGTGGACGAGACGTACAGTCGGTCGGTCGACGAGTAGACGTCGCTCCCGGCTCCGGTGACCGCGACTGCGGAGGCGTCGCTGACGCCACCGGGTTTGAAGGTGGCGACGGCCACCGTGTCCGCCCCGGACCACGTCTTCGGGTGGTAGACCTCGTCGCAGCCGACAAGAGCTCGCGACCCTGTGTCCGGCCCGGATTCCGTGCTGAGGCCGGGCACCCAGTCCTCGACGGTCGAGCTGCGCAGGATCTCACGGTTGACCCGCTCCGCCTGGGCTTCGGTACGCCGGCCGGGACGCGGCTCGACGAACGGCAGGGAGGGCAGGCCGGTCGAGGTGACCAGGCGGACCGTGTCGCCGTACTGCCGAAGGGAGAGCTGGTTGCCGGACCAGCTCGTGCGGCTGTCGAGCCGCGGGTTGGCCGGGTCGGAGATGTCGAGGTCGATCACCTGGGTCCCGGCCGAGCCACCGATCCGATCCACCTTGCTGTACTCCATCGGCATGACGCCCATGTCGCCACCGCCAGTCAGCAGGACGTGGTCGCCCACCAGCAGCAGCCCGTCGACATAGCTGCCCTTGGGGAGGCGCCAGTCGGCGATCTCGCGCGGCGAGGAGCCGCTGACGTCGGTGATCACGACGCGCTCGTGGTTGTTCCCGAGCCGTACGACGATCCGCCCGTCCGTCTTGGCGACGTCCGGCTCGTCGACTCCCGCCTCCTGCGTGTTCGTGCCGGTGTCCCCGTTGGCGACCCCGGCGCTGCTCGAGTCCGCCCTGCTCGAGTCCGCCTTGCTCGACTCCGCCGCGTACACCCTGCCGTCCTCCAGCATGGTCGACCTCCAGAGGCCGCCGGCCCAGCCGTAGGGCCCGACCTGGTCGATCGTGTGGTCGACGTACCACTCCCGAAGCGCCTCGCAGTCCGCGAACGTGGTCAGCTCCGCGGCAGCGCTTGCGGGTGGCGCGGAGGGGTCGACGACGACTCCCACGGCGACGATGCCACCGATCGCCAGGGCTGAGATGAGGCCGCCACCGATAGCTGTCTTCGCCGGAGTTTCCATGCTGCTGTGACGCAGGGCGAGACCTCCCGGTTCCCCAACGCGCTAGGTGCGCGAAGATGGGCACACCCCAACTTGATCAGGAGTTCCCCTTGCCCGCTCAGAACGCAGCCCGCCGCTACGACATCGTCGTGTTCGGCGCCACCGGTTTCACCGGTGAGCTCACCGCCGCCTACCTGGCCGAGCACGCACCCGAGGGCCTGAAGTGGGCGCTCGCCGGTCGCAACCAGGAGAAGCTGGAGGCGGTACGCACGCGGCTGACGAACATCGACCCGGCGCTCGCCGACCTTCCGCTGCTGCAGGCCGACAGCTCGGACGACGCCTCACTGCGCGCTGTTGCGGAGTCGACGCGGGTAGTGATCACCACCGTCGGGCCCTACCTGCGGTACGGCGAGCCGCTGGTCGCGGCGTGCGCTGTCGCCGGAACCGACTACGTCGACCTGACGGGTGAGCCGGAGTTCGTCGACCGGATGTACCTCGAGCACCACGACCAGGCCGTGGCCTCCGGCGCCCGGATCGTGCACGCCTGCGGGTTCGACTCGATCCCGCACGACCTCGGTGCCTGGTTCACCGTGCAGCAGCTCGGCTCCACCGCCCCGATCACGCTGCGTGGCGTCGTACGAGCCGGTGCCCAGCCCTCGGGCGGCACCTTCCATTCGGCGATGGACGCGTTCAGCCGTGCCAAGCAGATGCGGGACGCGATGGTCGCCCGGCGCAAGAAGGAAGGGCGGCCCCTGGGCCGCAAGGCACGCGCGGTGGCAGGCAAGCCGCATCGTGACCGCGAGCTCGGCCTGTGGCTGCTGCCGTTGCCGACCATCGACCCGCTCGTGGTGGCCCGGTCCGGTGCCGCCCTCGAGTCCTACGGCCCTGACTTCAGGTACAGCCACTACGCCGGCCTGAAGTCGCTGCCCTACACGGTCGGTGGCGCTGCCGCCGTCTCGGGGCTGGTGGTGGCGGCGCAGATCAAGCCGGTGCGCAACTTCCTCAAGAGCAAGGTCAAGCAGGGCGACGGCCCTTCGGAGAAGCGCCGCGAGAAGTCCTGGTTCACCGTCGACTTCATCGGAGAGAGCGCCGGCCGGACCGTGCACACGCGTGTCGCCGGAGGCGACCCCGGCTACACCGAGACGGCGAAGATGCTGGCGGAGTCCGCACTGAGCCTCGCCTTCGACGACAACCCGAAGGCCTCCGGGCAGGTGACGCCTGTGACCGCGATGGCGGAGAACCTGCTTCCTCGGCTGCAGGCAGCGGGCATGAAGTTCGAGGTCTGCTGAACTGGACCGGTGAGAGCGACCCCTTGCCAGGTCCCGGCACAGGGTGGTGAATGGAGCCGTGAGAATCCCACGCGCCGTCGTTGCCGTCGTACTGCTCGTGATCACAGCGCTGCTGTCGGTGGGGGGTGCCACGGCGGATGCTGCCGCCCCGCCAAGCCCGGGGGTGGAGGTCTACCCGTCGACCGGTCTCGCGGCCGGGAGCTGGGTGTCGCTCAAGTCGTACGGTCTCGCGCCCCGGCAGAGCGTGAATGTCATCCAGTGCGACACCCTCCCCAGCGATCCGGCGCTGGGCTGCCCCGTGGTCAAGACCGTGACCACCGACTGGCGCGGACGGGTCTATACCCGCGTCAAGCTCACGGACCCGCTCATCTTCGCCAACGAGGTCGGGTCGGGCAGGCCGGTCTACTGCCGGGCGGACACCTGCCAGCTCTTCCTCGCCTGGGACGACGGCGGCGGCGGCCAGGAGGGCATCGGCTCCGGGACGCTGAGGTTCAAGGGCTCACCGGCCACCATCAACGTGACACCGTCGACGAACCTCAGGCGGGACCAGTGGGTCACCGTCACCGGGACCGCACACGGCGCGGAGGGTCACACGGTCAAGATCCGCGAGCACGTCTGTTACAACATGGTCCAGGACACCGACTGCTATGGCGACCTGCCCTACAACTGGGCGAAGGTGAGGTCAGACGGGACCTTCCGTACGGTCCTGCACGTGCACAGGTTCGTCCCGGCGAGCGACTACCCGGACGGCCAGGTCGACTGCAACGACGGGTTCGAGCTGCTGGGTGAGTGCGAGGTCTCGGTCACCGTGCTCAACAGCAGGGGCCAGACGGACAACTCCTACGGCTACTCCGAGACCTTCGGTGACCCCCGGGCAAGCCTCCTGTTCGCGGCAGACTGATTCGCAGACTGGCCTACGAGAAGAGCCCTTCGCCGATGAACCCGCTCTTCGAACGCACCCCGGGCGGGACCGCGAACAGGCCCGAGCCGGTGTGCTGGAGGTACTCCATCAGCGGGTCCTGCCCGGAGAGCCGGTTCTGGATCGGGATGTAGTGCTCCTTGGGGTTGCGGACGAAGGCGATGAAGAACAAACCGGCGTCCAGACGTCCCAGGGTGTTGCTGCCGTCGGTGAAGTTGTAGCCGCGGCGAAGCATCTTCACCCCCTTGTTCTGCTTTGGATGGGCGAGATTTACGTGGGCGTCGGGGGCGATGAGCGGTAGCCCCTCCCGGCCCATCCGGTCGAAGTCGGGCTCGGTGAACTCCGTGCCACCAGAGAGGGGCGCGCCCTCCTGCCGGTCACGTCCGACCAGCGTCTCCTGTTCGCGCAGGCTGGTGCGGTCCCAGGGCTCGATACGCATGTTGATCCGGCGAGCCACGAGGTAGGAGCCATCAGCCAACCAGGACGAGTTCACGTCGTCGTCCGCGGCGACCCAGACGAACTCCTTGACCTTCTCGCGGTCCTCGGACTTGAGGTTGGCGGTGCCGTCCTTGAAGCCCAGCAGGTTGCGCATGGTGGCCTGGGCGTTCGACGTGGACGACGTACGGCCGAAGCCGAGCTGCGCCCAGCGCATGGCGACCGTCCCGAAGCCGAGCCGGGCCAGGTTGCGGATCGCGTGCACGGCGACCTGCGGGTCGTGGGCGCAGGCCTGGACGCACAGGTCGCCGTTGCTGCGCGCGGGGTCGAGGTTGTCGGCGGGGAAGTGCGGGAGCTCGCGGAGCAAGGCGGGTTGGCGGTCCTTGAGCCCGAAGCGGTCCTTGCCGTCCTTCGCGAACAGGGTCGGGCCGAACCCGAAGGTCAGGGTCAGGCCAGAGGCGTTCAACCCGATGGCCTCACCGGTGTCGGACGGCGGAGAGTCGTACGGAAGGGCGGTCGTCTGACCCACGGGGCTTCCGGCCGTCATCTCGCGCGCGGCCTCGGTCCAGGCCCTCAGCAGGGCGACGAGCTCGTCGCGGGAGTCGGTGGTGACGTCGAACGCAGCGAAGTGCAGCCGGTCCTGGGCAGGGGTGGTGATGCCGGCCTGGTGCCGACCGTGGAATGGGTACGTCGCCTGGTCGATGCCCGGTGTCGGCTTCTGCTCCGCCTCCTGTCCGTAGGCGAACCCGCCCACACCTGCAGCGCCGACCGCAATCGCACCCGCGCCCGCAGCTCCGAGGAGGCGGCGGCGAGAGAGGGAGCCGTTGGCGCTGCTGCTGGCGGTGCTGTTGGCAAGGGGGTCTGTCACAGCGTGATGGCTCCGGTCATCTTCGAGAGCGGCTCGGCGAGCGTGTTGACCGCGTCGGAGAGCTCCCTGCGCTGGGCCTCGGTGACCTTGTCGTAGAAGACGAAGTCGTCCTCGCCCACCTTGTACTTGTCCAGCAGCGGCTGGAGCGCGTCGAACGCCGACTCGATCTGCTTCGAGAGCGCGGGGTCCTTGACCTCGAGCAGTGGCTTGAGTCCTTCGTAGCCCACCCGGGCGCCGTCGACGTTGGCCTGGAAGTCATAGAGGTCGGTGTGCGACCAGATGTCCTCCTCGCCGGTGATCTTGTTGGAGGCCACCTCGTCGAGCAGCCCCTTCGAGCCGTTGCCGATCTGGTCGACGGTCAGCTCGAGTGTCGGAACGCGCTGGTTGAGGATCTTGGTGTTGGCCATCAGGTCGTCGGCGAACGTCGCCCGCTGGGGTGGGGTCAGCTGCTTGTAGCCGGGGGCCGGGGGCCAGAGGTCCTTCTCGATCCGGTGCCAGCCAGTCCACTTCTGGCCCTCCTCGAGGTCCGCCTCGCGCAGGTCCATCTTCGGGTCGAGGTCGCCGAACGACTCCGCGACCGTCTCGATCCGCTCCCAGTAGCCACGGGCGTGCGGGAACAGCGCGCGGGCCTCGTCGTCGTTGCCGGCCTTGTACAGCGTGACGAACTGCTCGGTCTGGTCGACGAGCTGGGAGGTCTGGTCCTTGACGTACGCGGCGTACTGGCTGGTGGCGGAGTCGATGGTGGCCTGGTCGACGCCTGTGATCTTGGTGTCCTTGCCGGAGTCGGTGACGGTGAACTCCGAGCGGATGCCCCTGCCGGTCATGCCGGGGCGGCACGAGGTCACGTAGGTGCCTGCCGCGGCCTTGACAACGAGGTCGCGGGAGAGCCCGGGACCGACGTTCTCGATCTCGCCGATGATGCGCATGCCGTCCTCGGCGTACAGGTAGAACTCGGTGACCTCCGACCCTGTGTTCTTCACCTTGAAGGCGACGTTGCCCGACGGCGCCTTGCCGGCTGTCAGTGAGCACGCGTCGGCCGAGGACTCCACCGTGATCGGGCCCGCACCGCCGCTCGACGAGGTGTCCTTGGACTCGGTGACGCTGCACGCGGAGGTCGTCGCCACCAGGGCGACGGCAGATGCGGCAATCAGCATTCGGTTCACGTGGTGGAGCCTTTCGGTCAGGAGACGCGCGCCGGCTGGGCTGCCGGCGCTGGGGGAGCCGGCTTGCGCGGGGTGCGCATCCGGAAGAGGAACAGGGCCATCGTCGGGACGAGGTAGGCGACCCAGGCGATGGCTTCGAGCCATGTGGTGGCCGGGGAGAAGTTCAGCGTTCCCTTGAGGATCGTGCCCCACCACGAGGAGGGCGGGATCTGCTGGCTGACGTCGAACGCCAGGTTGTTCAGCCCCGGGAGGAGAGCGGCCTCCTGAAGGTCGTGGATGCCATATGCGAGCACGCCCGCGGCGACCACGATCAGGATCGCGCCCGTCCACTTGAAGAACTTCGCCAGGTTGATCTTCAGTACGCCCTTGTAGAGGGCGAACCCCATCGCGACCGCGGTCAGTAAGCCGAGGAGCGCGCCGACGAGCGGAGATGTTGTCGAGCCCTCGGAGTTCGTGGCCGCCTGGGTGGCGGCCCACAGGAACAGTGCTGTCTCGAGACCTTCACGGCCCACGGCGAGGAAAGCCACGAAGGCGAGACTGCCGCGCCCCGCCTCGGCGGCCTGGTCGATCTTTCCTCGCAGCTCACCGGAAAGTCCCCGGGCATGGCGCGCCATCCAGAAGACCATCCAGGTGACGAAGCCGACAGCCACGATGGAAAGGGATCCGCCGATGGTCTCCTGGGCCTCGAAGGTGAGACGCCGCGGGCCGTAGGTGAGCAGGGCGCCGAAGCCGAGCGAAATGGCGACCGCCACGGCAATCCCGGCCCAGACGCGCGGAAGCAGTCTGCGTCGATCGGTCTTGACGAGATAGGCAATGACGATGACCACGATGAGGCTGGCTTCCAGACCCTCGCGCAGGCCGATCAGGTAGTTCCCCAAGGGGAATGAGGTCATCGGTTGCTCCTGGGTCAGGACAGCACATCTTAGGTAAGGTAATCCTTACCTGTGCCGCGGTGCAAAAGAGGTCTACACCGTGGTCGTGCGCTGACCGCCTCCGCCTCTCAGGAGGGCATGACGTCGTGCAGGCGCTGCGTTGGGATCAGAACCGCAGCGGCCGCCTCCTGGGCGGTGTTCGCGACACCTGCGGCCCGCGCCTTCGTCTCGGCGGCGACCCGCCGGGCGGTGGCCGAGTTCAGGTGGTGCAGTGCCGTGGCTGCAGTGGTGACCTCGTTCTCGAACTCGAGGTCAGCAGCCGAGACCCTCGCCGCGACCTCGGCGGCGGTGGCGCAGACAGCCCTGGCCTCGTCTGCTGCGGCACGTGACGTGTCCTGGGCCGTGGCGTCGGCAGCCGCCTCAACCGCGGCGGCCAGGCGTGACGCGATCTGACCGGCCTCGTCGCTGCCTTCGGTGTTGGAGCCCGTGACGATCTCGGCCGCGAGGGCTGCGGCCCGTGCAACCTGGGCCGCGGCGGCCTCGGCGCGCATCTGCACCTCGGCTGCGGTCCGTACGGCCTGACCGGCGACAGTCAGGGCGGCCTGCGCTGCGGCGTACGCGCGTACCTCTCTGGCCTTGGAGGCCGCAGCGGCAGCCTTCTCGGCGGCAGCAGCGACGGCGGCGGCAGTGAGGACCACGGCCTCGGCGGCGTCCCAGGCTTCGGACTCCAGAGCAGCGGCAACTGCCTCGGAGATCACAGCAGCGGCTGCGTCGTACCCGTCCATCTCACTGCGGGGGGCGGGAGGGGTGCCCGGGTCGCGCTTCTGGCTGTGGTGGACCCCGGTCATGATCGCGATCACGTCGGACTTCAGGTAACGGCGGTGCCCACCGGGTGTGCGGATAGCGTCGAGCTTGCCCGCTCTGGCCCACCGGGTCACGGTCTTGGGGTCGACGAACAGGATCGCCGCCACCTCTGCTGGCGTCAGCAACTCATCGGTCGCATTCAATGGCAATCTCATGGCTCTCCAACTCCCCCGAGAGTCGATGTGAGCATAGGCGGAAAACGGGTGATCTGATCGGATCTGGGCCGACAAGGTGAAACTCGTCCCCTCTGGGGGTATTTCCGGTGCACATTGCGGTCAACTGAGCCGCGGCGTGGTCTAGGGCGGAGCGGCACACGACCGGAGCGGAGGACAGTCAGGAGCGGTGCTGCACCTCCGAGGCACGCCCGCGTCTTCGCGCCAGGACCACCCATGGCCACGTTGCGAGCGCCGCCCACACCGCGATGATGATCGAGATCTCAGCCAGCACGTACCACGGCCAAGGACCCAGCAGGTCGAGGAGCGAGGCTGTCCTCGGTTTGGCGTTGAGGTAGCCGTAGTTCGTGTCGACCGCGACGTTGAACGTGTAGATGGCCACCGCCCATGCCGCGGTGGCGCACACCGCGATGCGGTAGATGCGCCAATCGGGAGTCAGCCCCAGTCCCCAGGTCAGGTAGATCGCCGCCCACACGACCATCAGGTGCATCCCCCAGAAGAGGATGAAGACAAGGTCCGGAAAGGTCGAGGCGAGGTCTGGCGTGATGATCGCCTGGGTGGTCAGGGTGAGCCCCCAGTAGTAGGTGAGGCCGACCGCCCAGTCCCGGTGGGTCCACAGGGCGTACGCCGAAAGCCACGCCGCCCAGTCACACAGCTGGAGGGGGAGGGTCGTCTGGAGGTCCCAGAAGTCCGGCGTGAAGTAGATGACCTGCAGCGGCAGGGTGAGGAGCAGCACCGCCACAGCGAGCCCCTTGCCGATCCGGTCGTCGGGGTCACCCTCCCGGGTGGCTCTGCCGATCCGGACCAGGGCGAAGGCGCCCGCGACCAGGAGCACGAGCGCAACCCGGTGTGAGGTGTCGAACGCTGTGAACCGCTCCGCCGCTTCGCCGGTCATCACCAGACCACGGTCCCGTGGCAGTCGATCAGGTGTCTACTCCCTGACGTGCCCCAGGCAGTAGTGCCCCAGGCAGGAGTCGAACCTGCGACCTTTCGCTTAGGAGGCGGCTGCTCTATCCACTGAGCTACTGGGGCGACGACCGGTTGGTCGGCGTACATCTTGGCACGCTGATTCTGGCGACGTGCGACCGCGCTCATGTCATGATTTGGCCGACCCCGGGTCACAAGGTCACAATGGCGGGTCACAGGGAGATCGAGGGTCACATTGTCCGAGGAACAGGTGCGCGCCGACGAGCCGCGTCACAAGGGCAGGCACTCTCGTCGTCGTCGGATCGTCCAGCGGGTGGTGATCGTCCTCGGTGTGCTGGTGATCGTGCTGACCTCGGCGTTCGTGATCGCGTACAAGAAGCTCGAGGGCAACATCAGCGAGATCTCGATCGGCGATCTCGGTGACCGTCCCGAGGCGGTGGACGTCGAGGGACCGAAGAAGCCGCTCAACGTGCTGGTGATGGGCTCGGACAACCGCGACGGCACCAACATCCCCGGCGACACCCCAGGCCTCTCAGACACCACGATCCTGCTGCATCTCTCCGCGGACCGGAAGCGCGCGTACGGCGTGAGCCTCCCGCGTGACGCCATGGTGGAACGCCCGGAGTGCACGACCAAGAGCGGCAAGAAGACGGTGCCGGGCGGGCTGACCCAGTTCAACGCGGCGTACGCGGTGGGTGGTCCGGCCTGCACCATCAAGACCGTCGAGAGCCTGACCAACATCCGCATCGACCACTTCGTGGTGGTCGACTTCGCCGGCTTCAAGGACATGGTGAACGCGGTCAACGGCGTCACGGTGTGTGTTCCCGACGAGGTCGACGACGACATCGGGCGCATCCACCTGCCGGCGGGCACCTACAAGGTCAACGGAGCCCAGGCCCTGGACTACGTTCGAGTGCGCCACGACATAGGTGCGGCCAACGGCGACATCGGACGGATGAAGCGTCAGCAGGCGTTCATCGCGGCCATGGTGGAGAAGGTCGTCTCCAAGGGCACGCTGGCCAACCCCGTTCGGCTCTACAAGTTCCTCGACGCCGCCACCAACTCACTCTCGACCGACTCCGGGTTCGCGCACCTCAAGGAGCTCGTGTCCCTCGGGACGTCACTGAAGAACATCGGGCTCGACAACGTCCAGTTCATCACCGTGCCGAACCAGCCCTGGCCCGAGGATCCCAACAGGCTCGAATGGACTCCCGAGGCCAACGAAGTGTGGCGCAAGATCCGGTTCGACCGGCCGCTGGGCAAGCTCGCCGTCGATGCCGTGGTCCCTGGTCGTAAGCCCGGTGAGAAGTCGGACGGCGGTTCCTCGACGTCACCGTCACCGAAGACACCCTCTGACTCTGCGTCCGAGGACGAGGGCCCGAGTGACGAGGAGCGCAAGCGGGCCGCTGAGGAGGCTGGTCTATGCGCCTGACCCCCTGGGGAGCGCGTCCGACTTGCTGTTACCGGTTCGTTATCGGAGTATGGCGAGTGTGAGGACTGTCCTGACAGGGGGAACGGGCGTCATCGGACGCGCCGCGGTCTCGGCACTCCTCGACGCGGGACACGACGTCGTCGTGGTCACCCGCTCCACGTCTGGCTCAGCGGTCGTCAAGCGGCTCGGTGCCACGTCTGTGCGTGGCAACGTCCTCGACCCTGAGAGCCTGGCCTCCGCCTACAAGGGGGCCGATGCCGTGGTCAACCTGGCCACGAAGATGCCGGTCGGTCACGGCGCCCTGCTGCCCGGCGCCTGGCGCCATCACGACAGGCTGCGCACCACCGGGGTGGCCAACGTGGTCGAGGCGGCCCGCCGCGCCGGCGTACGACGAGTGGTGCAGGAGAGCGTCACTGTTCTGTACGCCGACCAGGGCGACGACTGGATCACCGAGGAGAGCCCGCTCGACATCACGCCGATGACCGAGCCGGCAGCTGTGGGGGAGTCACTGGTCCAGGACTACTCGTGTGGTTCCCGGGCCGGGGTGGTGCTGCGCTTCGGAAACATCGTCGGCGACGACGACCAGACCCGCCACCGGCTACGCGCGACGGCGAGTGGTCGGGCCGTCGGCATCGGCCATCCCGCCGACTGGGCCCACCTGATCCACACCGACGACCTCGGTGGCGCCGTACTGGCCGCACTGCACGCGCCGAGCGGCGTCTACAACGTCGGGGCGGAGCCGGTGCAGCGTCATGACGTGGTTCAGGCGTACGCCGACGCAGCGAAGGTCGAGTCCGGAACGTTCATGGGTCCCTGGGGCAGGTGGTGGACAGGCCAACGCCTGGAGCCGCTGACCCGGTCCCTGCGAGTCAGTGCCGACCACTTCGCTGCGCAGACCGGCTGGCGGGCCAGTCGCCCGAAGTTCGACGCGGGCTGGCTCGACGTGGCAGCCGAGCTGCACGACCTGAGCCGATGACCGGGGAGCCGAGCAAGAGTCGGCTCACTCCCGAGGAACGCGAGGCACGCCGGCGCAGGCTGGCCGAGGTGTTCGGCGACGTCCTGCCCGAACAGACCAGCGACGACGCCGCCGAACCCCAGACGCAGCCTGAAACCAGCGAGGAGTGGCTCAGGCAGCAGGTGCCGCCCCACCACGGTCAATAGCGGGTCAGACCTGGCCCTGGCGTGACGCCAGCAGGTCGCGGATCTCCTCGAGCAGCGCGACGTCAGCGGGGGTTCCCTCTTCCTCAGCGGGGAAGAACTTCTCCTTGGCCACCGTGTAGGGCTTCACGATCACGAAGTAGACAACCGCCGCCAGGATCAGGAACGCGATGACGGCCGTGACCCACGCCCCAAAGGGAAGGCCGCCAGGCTCCCAGCCCGCGAAGTCTGGCTGGCCCCCGATCTTCCCGACGAGACCCATGATCAGCGCCACGGTCGCGGTGACAACCGTGGCGAAGGCGCCCCCCATGATGAAGGCAACCGCGAGCTCGATGAGGTTGCCCCGGAGGATGAAGTTCTTGAAGCCGGTCATGGATTGCTCCTTGCTAGGACCCGAGACCCGGGTGCCGGTGTCTTGACGATCCACGAGGCTATCGGTCCCATACCGGGATCAGAATCGAGGTCGCGGCAGTGGCGGCCACTTCGCTGGCGGAGGCCGTCGGCACGGCTGCGACCACCAGACGGCCCGGGGTCCCGCTGCTGAGGACACCGTCGCGTGTACGGGGGATCGCCACGACGGGGACGTCCTCGAGCAGCACCCGAGGAGATGCCCGTCCGTCAGGGTCGGCAACGACCAGGCTCACCCGGTCACCGACGCGCAGCAGGCCGACGACGTCGGCGTCGGTGATGCGCAGCGGCACCGCGGTGGTCCCGGGGTAGCCGCGCAGCAGGCCGGGCGCGACGGTGCGCAGGCTGGTGACCACCTCTCCGCGGGACATCGGGGCGGCGAGGGTCCGGCCCACCACCTGCTCGGGGTCCTCGACGGACTCCGCGGGCACGGTTTCGGGCGAGAATCGGGCGCGGGCCAGGTCATCGTGCTCGAGCACGGTGCCGCTGGGGAGATCACGGCTGGCGGTCCACACGGAGACGGTGTCGGGAGGGGGTGGCGACGTGGCCTGCAGCGCGGCGAGGACGGCACCCGCTGCCGTGAGGGCGGCGAGTGGTCGTCGGTGCAGCATCGCGCGGCGGTGGAAACGTCGCAGCGGTCGCAGGACTGCGGGCAGTGGTTTCATCCGCCCGAAGGTAGGGCGAAAAGCTCGGGCCTGCGCCCGCAATCCACAGGGCCCTCAGAAGGGTGAGTGGAACTCAGGCTGGGGCGGGAGCCGAGGTGCTCGACGAGCCGCCGGTCGAGGACTCCGACCCAGAATTCGACTTGGAGCTCGGCCCGGCCTTTTCCGCGCCTGACTTCGACCCCGAGCCGGAGCCGTTCGCGCCCGCCTTGGTCTCGGACCCCGTTTCAGAGCTGGTCTTCTCGGCGCCGACCTTCTGGCGGCTGTCGTTGCGGTAGAAGCCGGAGCCCTTGAACACCACGCCGACGGCGTTGAAGACCTTGCGCAGCCGACCCCCGCACTCGGGGCAGA
The DNA here is from genome assembly GCA_963759525.1 of uncultured Actinomycetota bacterium. GTDB lineage: Bacteria > Actinomycetota > Actinomycetes > Propionibacteriales > Nocardioidaceae > Marmoricola. Next base: position 311,370 of record CAVWZO010000006.1, read on the forward strand.
CGGTCAGGGAGTCGTCGGAGAAGCTCTGGAAGATCTCGTGGAAGTGACCGCAGTCGTTGCAGGAGTACTGGTAAGTGGGCACTTCAGGTCCTCCGGAGTCACGGACGAGGGATTGGCACTCGTGGTCGTCGACTGCCAATCCTACGGCACAATGCCTGACGTGACTGACACCAGACCCCTGAGCGGGTGGCCCGTCTGGGCCCGGCGTTCGGCGTACGTCGCAACCGTGGTCGTGCTCGCCCTGGTCGCCGCGCTGGTCGCCGTCCTGGTGGTCGCTCACCGCCCGCTCCCGCAGGTGGACGGAACCCTGCGTGTCGCCGGGCTCGAGGGCGAGGTCGAGGTCCTCCGCGACGCCCACGGGGTGCCTCAGGTCTACGCCGACAACGCCGCCGACCTGTTCCACGCGCAGGGCTTCGTCCAGGCCCAGGACCGGTTCTTCGAGATGGACTTCCGCCGGCACGTGACCGCCGGTCGCCTCAGCGAGCTGCTCGGCAAGGACACCGTCGAGACTGACATGTACATCCGCACGATGGGCTGGCGCCGCGTAGCGGCCCGGGAGTACGACCTGCTTTCGCCGGACACCAAGGCCTACCTGCAGGCCTACAGCGCCGGCGTGAACGCCTACCTCGAGGGTCGCTCGGCTACCGAACTGTCCGTGGAGTACACCGTGCTGGGGCTGACCGGCCTGGACTACGAGCCCGAGAAGTGGACACCGGTCGACTCGCTCGCATGGCTCAAGGCGATGGCGTGGGACCTGCGCGGCAACATGCAGGAGGAGATCGCGCGCACCCGGCTCTCGGTGGACCGTACGCCGGAGCAGGTCGACGAGCTCTACCCGCGCTATCCGTACAAGCGAAACGCGCCGATCATCAACCGGCCCGGCGACCGGAGGCCAGGGGCGAACCCACGTCCGGCGCCCGCCCCGGGCGCGCTGCGGGCGCTCGACGCGGTGGAGCGCGGGGTCGAGGCGATCCCCGACCTGATGGGCAAGGGGGAGGGCATCGGGTCTAACAGCTGGGTCGTCTCCGGTGAGCACACGGTGTCCGGGAAGCCGTTGCTGGCCAACGACCCGCACCTGAGCCCGTCGATCCCGGGCATCTGGTACCAGATGGGCCTGCACTGCAACACGGTCGACGCGGACTGCCCCTTCGACGTCAGCGGGTTCACCTTCGCGGGCGTGCCGGGTGTCGTGATCGGGCACAACCGCGACATCGCATGGGGGATGACGAACCTCGACCCTGATGTGACCGACCTGTTCTTGGAGAAGGTCACCGGCAAGACCTACCAGTACGAAGGCCAGCAGGTGCCCCTGACCGAGCGGGACGAGGTGATCCGCATTGCCGGTGAGTCCTCGAAGCTGATCACCGTGCGGTCGACGCGACACGGACCGTTGATCTCCGACGTCTCCGCCGAGATCTCGAGCGTCGGCGCCAACGCAGAGGTGGGCAGCGGAGCGCCCCCTCGGGACAACGGCTACGCGGTCGCGCTGTCGTGGACGGCACTGACCCCGAGGCCCACAGCGGACGCGCTCTTCATGTTCAACGCCGCGTCCAACTGGACGCAGTTCCGCGAGGCGGCCGCTCGGTTCGCCGTACCCAGCCAGAACCTCGTGTACGCCGACACCGAGGGCAACATCGGCTACCAGGCACCGGGCGCGATCCCGATCCGCCAGGGCGGACGTACGGGCGACTACCCCGCCGAGGGCTGGCTGAAGGAGAACGACTGGAGCGGCCGCTACGTCCCGAACAACGCCCTGCCCAACGTCCTCAACCCGCCCGAGGGCTTCATCGTGACCGCCAACCAGGCCATCACCGGCCCCGGCTACCGCTGGTACCTCACGGACTCGCCGGACCAGGGCTACCGCAGCCAGCGGATCCGCAACCTGCTGACGCGCGCGATCGAGGACGGCTCGAGTCTCGACGTCGGTGACATGAGCCGCATGCAGGGCGACGACCGCAACCCGATGGCGCCCGTGCTCGTGCCCTACCTGATGCGGCAGGTGATGACGTCGGAGTACTACAACGACGGACAGCGGCTGCTGGTCGACTGGGACTTCACACAACCGGCGGACTCTGCGCCGGCGGCCTACTTCAACGTGGTCTGGAGCAACCTGCTGCGCCTCACCTTCCACGACCAGCTGCCCGAGAGTCTGTGGCCCGACGGGAGCCAGCGCTGGATGGCGGTCGTGAGCAACCTGCTCCGCCAGCCCGCGAGCCAGTGGTGGGACGACGCGGAGACAGAAGGCGTGGTGGAGGACCGGGACATGATCCTGACCCAAGCCATGCTGAAGGCCCGTGGCGAGCTCACCCGGAAGGTCGCGCTGAGACCCGGACGCTGGACGTGGGGGCGGCTGCACAAGCTCAACCTTGAGAACCAGTCGCTCGGCAAGACCGGGGGCGGCGTCGTGAAGTCGATCTTCAACCGCGGACCGTTCCAGGTGGGCGGTGGCAGCGCGAACGTCGACGCCACGAACTGGGATGCGACCAAGGGGTACACCGTCACCTCGGCGCCGGCGATGCGGATGGTCGTCGACCTCGATGACCTCGACCGCTCGCGCTGGGTGAACCTCACCGGCGCGTCGGGCCACGTGGCGTCGGGGCACTACCGCGACCAGACGCCGCTGTGGGCGGACGGACGCTCGCTCGCGTGGGCCTTCGGCGCCGACGCGGTCCGTCGTGCGACCGAGGACCGGCTCGTCCTCCGGCCCAAGGTCGAGGACTAGAAGCGGGTCACGCCGAGCTCGGTGACGACAGCGCCCACCGGCCTGTCGTGCTCGTCGCGCGGGACCGTGTCGAGCACCTCCTCGGAGTTGAGCAGCAGGCACACGAAGGTCCCGACGGGCACCCGTGCGAGAGCGCGGTCGTAGGACCCGCCGCCTCGCCCGAGGCGGGTCCCGTCCGGACCGACGGCCAGACCGGGGACCAGGACGACGTCGGCGGTCGCCAGGGCGTCCGGCCCGAGAGGGGGACCGGCCGGTTCGAGCAGGCCACGGCGGGCGGTGCGCAGGTCCCGCGGTCCGCCGTACGCCGCCCAGTCGAGGTCGTTGTCAGGCTGCAGCAGCGGGAGGATCACGCGCTTTCCTGAGTCCCGCAGCCGGTCGAGCAGGGGACCCGTGCCGGGTTCGCTCGAGACCGAGACGTAGGCCGCCACCGTCGCCGCCCGCCGGACCTCGGGTGCCTCCATCAGGTGGTTCGCCATCGCGCGTGCGCGCTCGCCCAGGACGCTCAGCGGGAGGTGCCGCCGGGCCGCCAGGAGCTGGTCACGCAGGGCGAGCTTGGTGGTCCCTATGAACTCCTGCACGGGACCAGCCTACGATCGAGACATGACATCGAAAGGACTGCGGCAGGCGAGCGAGAAGATGCGTGCCGCGGGCGTCGACGACCTGGCCATCCAGGTGTTCGCGCACTACTACCGACAGATCGAGCACGGTGAGACCGGGATGATCGCCGAGGACACGATCAAGCCGCTCGACATGGAGTCACTGGCCGACATCGAGGTCAGTGATCAGGCCGCCGCCGACGCTATCGGCGCCACGGTGGTGATCAAGCTGAACGGCGGCCTCGGCACCTCGATGGGGATGGCCAGGGCCAAGTCGCTGCTGTGCGTGCGCCGTGGACTCTCCTTCCTGGACGTGATCGCGCGACAGGTCCTGCACCTGCGCCGCGAGTACGGCGCGACCCTCCCGCTGATCTTCATGAACAGCTTCCGCACCTCGGCCGACACCCGGGCCGCACTGGCCCGCTACGACGACCTGGCTGTCGAGGGACTGCCCCTGGAGTTCCTGCAGAGCAAGGAGCCCAAGCTGCGCGTCGACGACCTCAAACCGGTCGGCTGGCCGCGTGATCCGTCGATGGAGTGGTGTCCGCCCGGGCACGGCGACCTCTACACGTCGCTGATCAGCACCGGCCTGCTCGACCGGCTGATCGACGCCGGCTACCGCTACGCGTTCGTGTCGAACTCCGACAACCTCGGCGCAGTGGCCGATGCCCGCGTGGCCGGCTGGTTCGCCGAGTCGGGTGCTCCGTTCGCGATCGAGGCTGTGCGTCGTACCAAGGCGGACCGCAAGGGTGGCCACTTCGCCCGACGCAACGTCGACGGCCGGATCATCCTGCGCGAGACGGCGCAGACGGCCAAGCGTGACCTGGAGGCCCTGGGCGACCTCGACCGGCACAAGTTCTGCTCCACCAACAACCTGTGGTTCGACCTCGAGCGGATGCGCCACGAGCTCCGGCGGCGCGACGGGATCCTCGGCCTGCCGCTGATCCGGAACGAGAAGAACGTCGACCCGAGTGACCCTTCCAGCCCCAAGGTGATCCAGATCGAGACGGCCATGGGGGCTGCGATAGAGGTGTTCTCCGACTCCCGCACGATCGAGGTCGGCCGCGACCGCTTCGTGCCCGTCAAGACGACCAACGACCTGCTCGTGCTGCGTTCGGACGCCTACGACCTCGGCACCGACTTCGTGCTCGACCAGGTGGCGACGACCCTCCCGTTCATCGACCTCGACGAGCACTACAAGATCGTCGAGGACTTCGACAAGCGGTTCCCGACCGGCGTGCCGTCCCTCAAGGACGCCGACTCCCTGGTCATCTCCGGGGACTGGACCTTCGGCAAGGGCGTGCGTGTGCAGGGCGATGTCCACCTCGACGGCGACCACGGCCGGGTCGAGGAGAACGCGGTCCTCGGGGAGGCTCCGGCCTCCTCCGACTAGGGCGCACTAGGGTCAGAAGATGCCAGTCGACTCGTCACAGCCACCACCGGACCTGCTGCCGGTCGAGGACTACCTCGAGCGGGTGCTGAGCCACATCGAGCCGATGCAGCCCTTCGAGCATCCGCTGATGGATGCCATCGGCCTCCCAGTCGCTGAGGACGTGCTGGCCCCGGTCTCGCTACCGGTCTTCGACAACTCCGGGATGGACGGGTACGCCGTGGCGTTCCGCGACGTCGCCGAGGCCAGTACGGAACGGCCGGTTCACCTGCCGGTGGTCGGCGAGATCGCCGCTGGCCAGACGACCATCTTCAAGCTCACGCCCGGGACCGCCGTACGAATCATGACCGGGGCGCCGGTGCCTGAGGGCTGCAGCGCGGTGGTGCCCTTCGAGTGGACCGAGGAAGTGGGCCGCGAGGTTCTGGTGAAGCGGGCCCCGGAGGAACGCCAGCACATCCGCTACGCCGGCGAGGAGGTGCAGAAGGGCGACCTCCTGATGCGCCGGGGCGAGGTGATCGGGACCCGTCAGGTCGGGCTGCTCGCGGCTCTGGGCCTGGGCCGGGTGCCGACCTCACCGCGTCCTCGTGTGGTGGTGATGTCGACGGGGTCCGAGCTCGTCGAGCCGGGGAAGCCGCTGGGGCGCGACAGCATCTACGACTCGAACAGCTACCTGCTCGCGGCCGCCGTACGGGCCCACGGTGGCGTCGCGTACCGCGTGGTGGCCAGCTCCGACGACCCGGCAGCGTTCTCCGAGTCGCTGAGCGACCAGCTCGTGCGCGCTGACATGGTGGTCACCAGCGGCGGCGTCAGCAAGGGCACCCACGACGTGGTCAAGGAGGTGCTCAGCCAGCTGGGCACCGTCGAGTTCCTCGAGGTGGCGATGCAGCCGGGCAAGCCGCAGGGCTTCGGCGTCGTGGGCGAGGACGAGACCCCGATCTTCACGCTGCCGGGCAACCCGGTCTCGGCGTACGTCTCCTTCGAGATGTTCGTCGTTCCGGCTCTGCACAAGCTCACCGGTCGCATCCCCGCCGGGCGTTTGCTGACCACGGCAACCGTGCAGACGCCACTTCGTTCGATGCGTGGCAAGCAGCAGCTCGTCCGGGCCCGTGCCGACTTCCGCGGCGACGGCGTCCGGGTGACGCCGGTAGGTGGGGCGGGCTCGCACCTGGTCGCGGGACTCGCGCAGGCCGATGCCCTGATCGTGCTCGCCGAAGGCGTGACCCGCGTCGACCAGGGTGACCTGGTGCCGGTGCTCCTGCTCGACCGGCCGGTCACCTGAGGGGGAGGTCGGATGGAGGGCTTCACACACCTGGACGAGTCTGGTGCCGCGCGCATGGTCGACGTGTCGGGCAAGGACGTCACGTCTAGGTCCGCCACCGCGACCGGCAGGGTTCTGGTCTCGCCGGTGGTCGTGGCGCAGCTGCGCGGCGACGGGGTGCCCAAGGGTGACGCCCTCGGTGTGGCCCGGGTTGCGGGGATCATGGCGGCGAAGCGCACGCCCGACCTGGTTCCGCTGTGCCACCCGTTGTCGATCTCAGGCGTCACGCTGGACCTCGAGATCCACGACAACGGTGTAGCCATCACCGCCACGGTGAAGACGACTGACCGCACGGGCGTCGAGATGGAGGCCCTGACCGCCGTCGCCGTTGCAGCGCTGACGGTGATCGACATGGTCAAGTCCATCGACAAGGACGCGGTGATCACGGACATCCGGGTGGAGGAGAAGACTGGCGGGAAGAGCGGTACCTACAGACGCGAGAGCCAGGAGTCGTCATGAGCGCCTCGACGGCGGTGGTCGTGGTCGCCTCGAACCGCGCGGCGGCCGGGGTGTACGACGACACGACCGGTCCGATGATCGTCGAGGCGCTCCGGGCCGATGGGTGGGAGGTCGGCGACCCGGCCGTCGTACCCGATGGTGAGGCGGTGGGCGAGGCCATCTCTGCCGCCGTACGGTCCGGGGCCAGGGTCGTGCTCACCACCGGTGGCACCGGTCTGACCCCGACCGACCTGACCCCCGAGGTGACCAAGGCCCTGCTCGAACGCGAGGTGCCCGGGATCGCCGAGGCCGTCCGCGCGTACGGCGTGAGCAAGGGGGTCGGGACAGCAGCACTGTCCCGCGGCGTTGCGGGCACGGTCGGCCGGTCGCTGGTGGTGAACCTGCCCGGTTCCAGGGGCGGTGTGAAGGACGGTCTGGCGGTCGTCGTACCTCTGCTGCGGCATGCCGTCGACCAGATCGAGGGGAGCGACCACTGAGCGCGGGGTGGCCGGTCGACCTCGAGTCCGGCGAGGTGCGGCTGCGGCCGATCAGCCAGAAGGACCGCGACAACTGGCGCCGGGTGCGCCAGGCCAACGCGGCGTGGCTCGGACGATGGGACGCGACCGCGCCGACGCGTACGCACGCCCACCCGCGCAGCTTCAGCTCGATGGTGCGCCAGATGAGGACCGAGGCGCGCGCGGGCCGGCAGCTGCCCTTCGTCGTGGAGTACCAGGGCCGCTTCGTCGGCCAGGTGACGGTGAGCAACATCGTGCGCGGGTCGGCACAGTTCGCCTCCATCGGCTACTGGGTCGACGAGGCGCACGCCGGCCGCGGGATCATCCCGCGCGCGGTGGCGATCGCGATCGACCACTGCTTCGGCCCCGTGGGTCTGCATCGCATCGAGGTGGCCATCCGTCCGGAGAACACGTCGTCGTTGCGGGTGGTCGACAAGCTGGGGATCAAGGAGGTCGGCTTCGCGCCGAGGTTCCTGCACATCGACGGCGAATGGCGCGACCACCGGCTGTTCGCGATCACCAAGGAGGAAGTGCCGCTCGGGCTGCTGCATCGGCTCGAATCCACTGACCTGGAAGCGAATTCACACAAAGGTGTTCCTCCCGGGCCCACGACCTACTGAACGACGCCGCGTGGGCACCTGGACTGCGTTGTCGTCAGTCGCCGTGGCTCCGCCACGGCTCCCTCCTCGGCCTTGCCAGGCACTCCACGCAACGCCGTTCAGCACGGCCTTGGACCCAGGAGCAACACCAGTCACAGGAGTGAACTCCCGACACACCGCCGCGCATCCGGGGCCGGGGGATAATCCGCTCGTATCGTCGGCGTCGTGGACCTGTCAGCAATCATCTTCGTCGTGCTCGCCCTCGCGTGGGCCGTCTACCTGATCCCCAAGGCGCTCAAGCACCACGACGAGATGGCCAGCGACCGGCTGGTTGAAGGCCACTCCGACAAGGTGCGCATCCTCTCGCGTCACAAGAAGGCGGCTGCCGCGGCGGCTGCGGCGGAGGCCACTGCCACGGTCGTCGAGGCCGCGCCCGAACGCTCGCCGGAGCCGACTCCGACACTCGAACTGGTTGCGCCGTGTCGCGACCTCACGCGCGCAGCGGCCCGCAAGGCCGCTCAGCGTCGTCGCCGGGTGCTTGCTCTCCTGATGATGGCGCTCGCTGCTGTCTGGGGTTTCACGTGGTTCGCCTACCTGCCGAGCTGGGCGCCCGCCGTCCCAAGCGCCCTGGTGGTGGGCTGGCTGGTGCTTGCGCGCCTCTCCGTGCGCCGGGCTCGTCGCGCCCGTCGGGCTCGTCCGGCAATGGTCCCGAAAACGAGCGTGCCGACGGTCGAGGTTGCCACCGAGCCCGCGTTCGAGACCCGGGTCGAGGCTCGTCCCGACACTTCGGCCACGACAGAGATCCTCGTGGAGCAGCTCGCTGACGAGGACACGACAGGCATCGCTCGCCAGGATCTCGAGGCGGTCCTCGCCGACGACGGATCCCTGTGGGACCCGCTGCCGGTGACGCTCCCGACGTACGTCAACAAGGCCCGCGCTCGTCGTACGGTCCGAACGATCGAGCTCACCGGCCTGAACAGCTCCGGCCACGACCAGGCCGACTCCGCCCTTGCCCGCGACGCCGCGGACTCGGCCCACGAGGCAACTCAGGCCGCAACCGAGGCGGCGTCACAGCGCAAGGCAGCCGGCGCCTGAGCCACCCCGCCTGAGCACAGCCCGATTCGGGATGACGTCCTCTCGGTGGTAACTTTTCCTTCGCGCTCACGGGCGCATGGGGCTGTGGCGCAGTTGGTAGCGCGTCTCGTTCGCAATGAGAAGGTCAGGGGTTCGAATCCCCTCAGCTCCACCAACCAGAAACCCCGTCTCACCTGCGCGAACGCCGCAGCGAGGACGGGGTTTTCTCGTTGTCATTCTCCGCTTCCCGCCTCATGCGCACCCCCCGCGCCCCCGGGGCGTTCAGACGGTCCAGTCCGGCCCGGTCCGCCGACGAGCCCAGATGGTGCAGGTAGATGTTCGTGGTGGCGATCGAGGCGTGCCCGAGCCAGGCCTGCACGGTCACCGGGTCGACTCCTTTGCCCAGCCAGAGGCACGCTGCTGTGTGCCGCAGGTCGTGGATCCGACGACCGGGCGCCGCCGTCGACCAACCGACCGACCGTTTCACCGCCGAGGCGTGCAGCCGGTGACCCGTCCTGGTCGTTAAGAGCAGGTCGTCGGGACCCTTGCCCTCGGCACAGTGCAGCACCAAGGGCAGCACCCGGTTCGCCACCGGCACACGTCGGCTCTTGCCGGACTTCGTCACCTTCGCCTCGACTCCCTCGGGAGCGGCCCGGCTGACCAGCAGCACCGGCATCGGTACCCGGACGAAGTCGCGAACCCGCGCCTCGCGGAGCTCCGACCACCGCAGCCCCGTCCATGCCGCCACCAGCAACACATCCGCCAGATGCTCGTCGCGGGTCGCGACAGTTATGTGAAAGGACTCCAGCTCGTGCTCTGCGAAGGGCCGGATCTCGGTTCGCACCCCGCGACCCTTGGGCACCCGCGTCCTGGTCACCGGATTCGACGCGATCAGGCGCTCTCGCACCGCCCACGCGAAGAACGACGACAAGGACGCCCGGAACCGCTTGACCGACGACTCGGCCAGCCCCGACCGGTTGAGTGCGACCAGCGCACGGGTGACCTCGCGATCGGTTACCGCGCCGATCTGCAGGGCGGCCAGCGCCGGCGGCATCAGGCGGGCCAGGGCGGCGTCGGAGACGTAGGTCTTGCGCGACACCGAGTGCTCGCGCTCCTGCAGCCACTCCGACAACAGCACCCGGACGGTACGCCGACCGGCCCGAGGATCGACGCCACCAGCCAAGGCCTCCCGCTCGCGGGCAACCCATGCGGCGGCTTGACGCCGGGTGTCGAACGTCCTGCTCGCCACCTGCTGCCGACGGGACTTCACGACGCCGCGCCACCGACCGGCAGGCGTCTTGCGCACAGTCATGCCGCGTTCCGTTCGAGCCACTCCAGCACGTCCTGCTCGCGGTAGCGCGGGCGCGACTTGCCCAACCAGTAGACGCGCGGCCCGACCCCTTGTGCGCGCCAGCGGCTCAACGTCGAACGGTTGACACCCAGCGCCTGGGCGACATGCGTCGAGTTCAGCATCTTCGGCAGCCCGACTGCGCGGGCCGGCCCCTGTTCAGTTCCCATCACTTGTCCTGTCTCCCGATTCCTGCCTACTCCTCCTCTGTGCGGCCCGCCACTGGTCGTACGCGCGTGCTCGTGCGGCGGCGGCGAGTGCCAGGAATCGTTCGGCTTCGGTGTCCCAGCCGGAGCCGACGTAGTGCCAGTGGCCGATGACCAGGGTGGTTTCGGTGTCGTCCTCGGCGAGCAGGTCGGCCTCGAGGCGGCCAGGTCGAGTGGGCGGCCTTCTGCCCGTGATTGGGCGATGAGGGCCTGGGCACGTCGACGAGCACGTCGGAGTGCGCCGAGGGTGATCGAGTAGCGGCGTGACTTGGACGCGAAGTGGCCGCGGAAGCCGAGCATGTGGGTCCACTTGCCGAGCAGCTCATAGGAGTCCTCGTGGGCGGCTTCGGCGCGAAGGGCAAGGTCGCGTGCGGTGGCGCGGAGCCTGCGGTGATGGGCGTTGTCGGCGGCACCGCTGTCGGTGACCGACTTGGTGGCGTACTTCGCCAGGTACCCGGCGACCTGCTCGGGGCTCAGCGCACGGTCGGGATCGTCGATGCGGCCGTTGCGGCGGACCGGGCGGGCGTCGAGCTGGCGTCCGAAGGCCAGGACCCGCGAAGGGTCGCCTGCGTCGACACCGGGGACCCGTCAAACGGACCGAGGTGGCGGCGGCTCGAACCAGGTCGGCCAAGCACGCGGCGTCGATCAGTTCGGGGGCGGGCGCGAACCCGTCGGTTCGTGGTCCGTCGAGCCGCACCAGGGCATGGAAGTGGACCACGCCGCGCAGCTGGTACTCAGCGACCTTCGCGTACTGCACCGTCGCCACCTCGGCCAGCCGGTTCGCGGGCAGCTGCAGTTGCTTGGCGAGGAGCCGGTGCAAGGCGATCGTGAACCGGCGCCGCAGGTCCGGTGCCCACCACTGCCACACCAGCTGGGAGCAGTAGTCGTAGCAGTCGCCGCAGATGGGCTCTCCGAGCGCGGGGTCGTCCTCTGCATGATGCGCCAGACAGGTCCGTGGGCGGCCGTGTTCGCAGGTCGGTTCGTCGCCGGCGTAAGGGTGGCAGCGGCGGCCATGGTCGCGCCTGCCGTGGACGGCCCCGAACGACGGAGCGGTGAGGGTCGCGAACACCAGCGGGTTCTCGGCGACCGACTCGGGCACCGTCTTGCCGCCAGCGACCCCGGCCCGGATCAGCTGGAACATGTCCGCTGCGTACAGGCGCGAGCAGGACGGGCACTCGCTGGCGCGTCGGTTGCCGCAGCGCACGTGGGTGACTCCGAGTGGCTCCTGCTCGCTGCTGTAGGACGACAAGATCTCCCCGGTGGTGGTGTCGACCATCTGTGAGCGGCCACGTAGCCGGATCGGCTGGGCACAGTTCCCGACCCGGACCAGGGCCTCGGACCAGGGGTCGAACTTGGGGGAGACGAGCAGGTCGCCGACCTGCTGCTGGGTCTGGGCGGTGACCGGCGGGAGTTCGTGGGGTGCCGGGACGTTGGACCCGGGGAACACGTTGGGGAAGACGTAGGGCAGCGTCGCGGTGACGTGCGAACGGGTCCGCGTGCTCACCGGCCCCACCACCCCTGAAGGGTGTGCCACGCGGCTAAGTGCGATCCCGCCGCGTGACACACCCGGTTCGGGAGGTCCGCGATCACCAACTGGAGCGAACGATGTCTCGAAGCGGGATCGCCTGCAGCCGGGACACGACGAATCAAGGGGTTCGAGCACTGAAGTCGTCAGTTCGTGTCTTGTCTGCGGCGCTGCGTGTCTGGCCTCTGGCCATGGTGGGGAGCCGACCCCCGGGGAAATGCCCCATCAGTTCAGTTCAGGTCTGGAGTTGTCCTCACCGACGAGCATGACACCTAGCACCGACAACTACGGACGGCACGCCGAAAGCCCTGCGAGGAACGTCCTCCGTAAGGGAACGATCCATATCCAAAACCTAGGGTCGTCGTCTCACTCGCAGGCAAGGGGACGCTCAGGCCAGCGACAGGAAAAGCTTCTCCATCTTCTTGACGTCCACGCTGTCCAGCTCGTCCCCGGAGGTGAGGCACTGCTGCAGGCCGGTGGCGACGATCGCGAACCCTGCACGGTCCAGAGCCTTGGACACCGCGGCCAGCTGGGTCACGACGTCCTCGCAGTCGCGACCTTCCTCGATGAGCCGGAGGACACCGGCGAGCTGGCCTTGGGCGCGCTTGATCCGGTTGATGATCGGGGTCATACCCGCGGGGTCGAGTTCCATCACTGCGCCTCGCTCAGATTGGTGAGCATCGCGGTGAGACGTTCCCGGGCGTCGGCGGCGACCGTTTCGAGGCCGCCGGACTCTGAAATGCCAAGCATCACGTTCGGGTCGAATGCTTCCACGACCGTGGTGCGTTCGCCGGTGGCCCGCACGACCACGTTGCACGGAAGAACTGCACCGATGGATGGGTCAGCCTGCATCGCCTCGTAGGCCAGGGCGGGGCGGCAGGCGCCGAGGATGACCTGCGGGGCGACGTCAACGTCGAGCTTTGCCTTCAACGTGGTCTGCAGGTCGATCTCGGTGAGCACCCCGAAGCCCTGGTCGTCGAGGGCCGCCCGTACTGCCTCGAGGACGCGGTCGTGGGGTTGGTCGAGGGTGGCGCTGAGTGTGTAAGCCGGCACTGGCTCTCCTGTTTCGCTGGTGAGACCTGACGTTTGCATCGATTCTAGATACCCCCTAGGGTATTTTACAAGCGATGACAGCAAGCATTGGAGATGACGAGCATGGACACACCCGAGATCGATGTTGACCAGTTGGCCGTGGCGCGGCCAGCCGGGGTGGTCCTCGACGTCCGCGAACGCGCCGAGTTCGTTGAGGGCCACGTTCCCGGTGCGGTGCTGGTGCCCATGGGGCAGCTTCCGGCGCACATGGTCGAGCTCGACCGTGAACGCGACATCTACGTCATCTGTGCTTCGGGCAACCGCAGCAGCGCCATGACTGACCTGCTCCGGGCCGCAGGCTTCGACGCGGTCTCCGTGGCCGGAGGTACCAATGCCTGGGTCGAGTCTGGTCATCCGATCGAAAGGGGACTGTCTTGACCACGACTGGTCTGAGCATTGTCGCGATCGAGACACCCAGCCTGGGTGATCGCAGCTACTTGGTTCACGACGGCGAGGTTGCGTTCGTTGTTGATCCGCAACGCGACATCGACCGGGTGCTGGAGTTGCTCGACCAGCACGGCGTTCGGCTGACCGACGTTTTCGAGACGCACATTCACAATGACTACGTCACCGGCGGACTTGCCCTAGCCCGACAGCTCGAGGCGGACTACCACGTCAACGCCGCTGACGAGGTCTCCTTCGACCGCACCCCCATCAGGGATGGTGACACGGTGCAGGTGGGCTCGCGGATGCTGATCACTGCGTTGGGCACGCCAGGGCACACCTTCACTCACCTCTCCTACGCCCTGAAGGACATTGAGAGCGCGGATGGTGAGGAGCCTGGCAGCGTTGAGAGTGCCGTCGCAGTCTTCACAGGCGGGTCGCTCTTGTTCGGATCGACCGGACGACCCGACCTGATGGGTGAGGAGCACACCGACACCTTGGTGCGTCAGCAGCACGGCTCCGCGCGCCGGCTGGCCGAGGTGCTACCCGACAGCGCGGAGGTCTTTCCCACTCATGGATTCGGGTCCTTTTGCTCGTCCACCCAGTCGGACGCCACAGAGTCGACCATTGGGCAGGAGCGGGAGGGGAACCCGGCCCTGACCCAGGACGAGGAGACCTATGTCCGGGAACTGCTCGACGGCCTGGGCGCGTTTCCCGCCTACTACGCCCACATGAGCCCCGCCAACGCTGCAGGCCCCACGGCGCCGGACCTCAGTACGCCCCAGCGAGCCGACGCCGAGGAGCTCCGTGCCCGGCTCGAAGCCGGCGAATGGGTCGTGGACCTGCGCAAGCGGACCGCCTTCGCTGCTGGTCATGCGCCGGGGACCTTCAACTTCGGCCTCGACGGTGGCTTCGCTACCTACTTGGGCTGGTTGATCCCGTGGGGTACCCCGGTCACCTTGCTCGGACAGAGCGCTGAGGACGTCGCGATGGCCCAGCGTGAGTTGGTCCGCATTGGCATCGACCGCCCGGCGGCCCACGCGACCGGTTCACCCGAGCAGTGGTCGAGTGGCGATCTGTCCAGCTTCCCGACCGCAACGTTCGCTGACCTCGCCGAAGTACGCCACCACCGCGAGGTCGTCATCCTTGACGTCCGCCGCAGCGACGAGTACCAGGCCGCGGCCATCAAGGATGCGGTGAACATCCCGCTTCACGAGCTGCACGGTCGCGTGGGCGAAGTCCCGGCCGGTGAGGTTTGGGTGCACTGCGCGGGCGGCTACCGCGCCGCCGTCGCCGCATCCATGCTCGACGCCGCCGGCCGGACGCTCGTGGCGGTCGACGACACCTTCGAGAACGCAGAAAAGGTCGGGCTCCACCTCGTCGGGCCCCAAGCGTGAGCCTGGCTCTCGCGGTCGCGGCGGGAGCACTGATCGGGCTCAGCATCGGGACCCTGGGCGGGGGTGGTTCGATCCTGGCCGTCCCGGTCCTCATCTACGCCCTGGACCAGAGCCCTGCCCAAGCGACCACCGGCTCGCTGGTGGTGGTCGCTGTGACCGCGCTGATCGGTGCGGTCACCGCGTACCGGGAGGGCAACGTGATGGTTACGCGCGGTCTGATCTTCGGAGTCGCCGGTATCGGGGGCGCGGCAGTCGGCGGCAAGGCAGCCGCGCACGTGCCGGAATCGGTGCTGCTCGCGGCGTTCGCGGTCCTGATGCTTCTCGTCGGCACCGTCATGGCGGTGCGCCAACTGCGCCACCGGAGGACGAGCGCCCACGGCGAGGCCGCCCGCGACGCCAACCGATGGGCTGCCCTCGACGACCCGATCATCACCTTCAGCCCCACCTTCATCTGCCAATGCCCGTTAGCCCTGAAGGTGCTCCTTACTGCAACCGCTGTCGGACTGCTGACCGGGTTCCTTGGTGTGGGCGGCGGGTTCCTCGTCGTCCCGGTGATGGTGTTCGCGCTGGGGCTACCGATGGACTTGGCGGCCGGGACCTCTCTGGTCGCGATCACGCTGATGAGCACTGCGGCGCTGATGGTGCGCGCCGGTACCAGCGTCACCCCGGACTGGGGCGTCGTCCTTATTTTGACCGGCGCATCCGCGGTCGGCGGCCTGCTCGGGGCGCGGCTAGCAGCGCGCACGAAGACGGCCCGCCTCTCGACAGCGTTCACGACCCTCGTTCTCGCGGTCGCGCTCTACACAGCCTCCCAAGCGCTGCCGGCGCTGCTGTGAACCCCAGCCTGGGCCGCGAAATTGTCGCGCCAATGCCACCTTGCCCGCGCACTTGCGCAGCGGCTGGTCACTGGCATGACAACGCAGGCTGAGCCACGTCTCTCGAGCGCCACTATGCTCGACGAGTTATCGAGCGGGGAATCGGTTACGACTTTCTTTACTGGCTCAAGCGCGCCTCCGGCGCGAAGGGTTCGCTGCGGGCGGCGCTCGTTGGCGCCGCCGTCCTCGCGCACCACGCCTCATGACTCCGAGCCACAGACCCGATCCCGAACGATTTGCTCGCCGCCGCCCGGCATCAAGGGCGCTGCGCGTCGCATGCGATGGCCTCCGGCCACCCTTGACCCCGGGCACCGTCGAGCACGGGGCTGGCTATCGGGTCGGTGGCACCATTCCGGCCATCCCGTTTCGCGCACCCCCTGCGCACCCCCGAAGTTGCGTGACAAGCAGCAGTCGCACCGAATGCACGGGGGCAGACCTGCTCAGACGAGCGGGCGAGGCCTTCGCAATCGGAAGGTCAGGGGTTCGAATCCCCTCAGCTCCACCAAGTAGTCCGCCTGCGGGCGGCTTTCTGGTTCTCGGCTTCGCCGGTGCCGCAGCCCGGGCAGCCGCTCTCGCACCGCCCAGGCGAAGAACGACGACAAGGAGGCTCCGAATCGCTTGACCAACGACTCGGCTCAGGCGGACTGCTCAATCGCGCTGATGAGTGGCCGAGGCGTGGTGATCGGGTCGGCGTGGCGGTGGGCGATCTTCCATCCCTCGCCCTCGCTGCGGAAGACCATCGTCACGCGCAATGAATACGGCACCGGTTCAGGGCTGCCGTCGATGTGAGCTTGCCCCCGCTCGATCCGCACGACGTAACCCACGTCTGCGGTGACGAACCGGGAGACCTCGTCGAAGCCGCTGACCTTCCCGTTTGTGAAGTGGGAGCTTGGCTCGGCTGCCGCCCGTTCGACGGCCTCACGCCCTTGGCACGGCGGCCCGACCGGATTGCAAAGTGTGACGTCATCGTGCCGTGAGAACACTGCCTGGACGGGGCCAGGATCACCATTCAGGTAGTCGTTCAGTGCCAGGTTGAAGGCAATGAGTGCATCGTCGAAGGTGGACATCAGATCTCCTATTTGCACCTGAGTGCAGTTATTGCACTCAGGTATACTCGGAGCATGGCCAGCTCGTCAACCCCTAGACCCGGCGTGCGTCCCGCCCAACGGCGCCGCACGCGAACGGCGATTCTCGACGCCACCATGCAGCTCCTGCTCGACGGGCACACTCCCACGCTGGACGAGATCGCGGTCGCGGCTGAAGTCTCACGCCGCACGATCTACATGCACTTCCCGACCCTCGACCAGCTGATCCTGGACGCAGCCATGGGGGCACTTGCAGGCAACGACATCGAAGCGGAGTTCGAGCCGGCGACCGAGGCCGCGGAACGTGTCGCCACGATCGTCGACACCCTCTACCGGCATGCCGAGGAATGGCTCCCACTCGGCCGCCGCATGGTCGCCCTCACGGCAACGAACCCGCCGGCAGACGGACCCAAACGAGGCCAACGGCGAGTCGACTGGATTGAGCGAGCAGTCGAACCGCTACGCGAACGCCTCACCGACGAGCAGCACGACCGCCTCGTGTCATCGCTCTCCATCATCCTGGGATGGGAGGCAATGATCGTCCTCCAAGACATTCGCGGACATCCCCCCGAGCGCGAGCGCGAAGTCGCCGCTTGGACTGCGCAAGTCCTCGTACACGCAATCCTCGAGGAAGCCAGTGCATAGCACGGCCGTCGAACTGCACACGTCTGCTCATCGCGCGATGAGCGTGTGCCTTCGCCGAATCTGAGATCGTGGAACCTCACCCAGGAGGATGCATGCCGCGGCAAATCATCACAACCCCGAACGCGCCGAGCTCACCGCTTTACAGCCAGGGGGTCAAGGCCGGGTCGCAGGTGTTCATTCAGGAACGACCGGCGTCGACCCGAGCACCGGCGACCTGGCGGGCACGAGCATCCAAGCCCAGACCCGCCAGGCGCTAGCCAACTGCGAGGCCATTTTGCAGGCGGGCGGCGCGAGCCTCGATGACGTCGTTGAGGTGGGCGTACTGCTCACCAGTCCGGGCGACTTCGCAGGAATGAATGAGGAGTACGCCCACTGGTTCCCTACGGACCCACCGACCCGGTATGCGGCCAAGCTCGGAGCCGAGATACCGGGACTGCTTGTCTCGATCCGGATGACCGCGTTCATGAGCTGATCTCAGTCGCGTGACAGACAACCGCTTCTGCCGCGTTCCGCGCGGGCAGGGCACATGGCAACGATCACGGCGCTCACACACATGACTCCGTTTGCCCTTGTGTGGTGGATCGCAAGCACCACGTGCGTGCGATCAACCACCTAAAGGCAGCCGGCCGGCCGGCGCCTGCCGCACCCACCAAGGGCATCCGAGTACATCAAGTCATGGTCGCTCAGTAGATCACGGCGCAACTCGACATCCGGACCTCAGGAAGGGCAGTTGTCGCTCACCTTGGTGCCGCGGAAGCCGATCACTTCTTCTGCGCGACGAGTGCCAGATCGTCCCAATGCCTTGACGTCTACCTGCGGCATGTTCCACACCGACATGACTCCATTGCTCGTGCATCCGTCGGGTCTGAACGTGAACTCGATGACGAACTCTCGAACGCCGCCAGCAGCGAGTTTTCGGTGTGTAGCAAACACGGCGTCGATTGGATCCAGTCCGTCCGCATCCTTCTCCTGTGGAGGGTGGCCATCGAACATCGTGACTTGGACGGCGGCACCACCGCCCGGCCCCATGTACGGCAGGCTCACGCTCGCGACCTCGACAGGTAGCCAGCCGTGGTTCTCGATCTTGACGGGCAAACGGCAGCGCATGGACGGCTGCAACCGCATTGCTTGAACAGTTTCACCCGCGCCTTCGACTCGCTCATGGGTCACACGACTGCCCGAGCACTGCAGGGGTCCGGACCAACTCACCGATGTCTTCTCGCGCTGCACCCACGAGACGCCGGCCCAGGCTCCGAAGGTCGCTACGAGCACGACCACACAGAGACCCATCAACCAGGGACCCCGGCTTCCGGCAGCGCTCGATCGGGCTGTCGCACCCTCAGTCGGAACTTCCATGGTCACGATGGAAGGCTACGGCTCGCACCTCTTTCCGTTCCCGGAACCGGCGACGTCGCCGGGTGGGTGATCACGCCAGCGTCGGCAGCCTGGAGAGCGCGTCGGCCAAGGCGGACTGGATGTCGGCGTCCTCCCACTGGTGGTCGACGATGTTGCCGGACAGGTAGGCGTCGTAGGCGCCGAGGTCGAGATGGCCGTGCCCGCACAGCGCGGTCAGGATCACCTTTTCCTCGCCGGTCTCCTTGCACCACAGCGCTTCCTCGACGGTTGCTGCGAGCGCGTGCGTCGGCTCGGGTGCGGGAACGATGCCCTCCGCGCGGGCGAACAGCACCCCGGCAGCGAAGCATTCGGTCTGCGGCTTGGCGACCGCCTCCATCTCACCCGTTGCGTAGAGGTGGCTGATCAGCGGGCTCATCCCGTGGTAGCGCAGGCCACCGGCATGGATCGGGTCAGGTACGAAGTCGTGGCCCAGCGTGTGCATCTTCATCAACGGCGTCATCCCTGCGGTGTCCCCGAAGTCGTAGGCGTAGGTGCCTTGGGTCAGTGAGGGGCACGCCGCAGGCTCCACCGCCAGCACGGTCGGGGACATCCGGCCCGCCCACTTCTCCCTCAGGAATGGGAACATCAACCCGCCGAAGTTCGACCCACCACCGGTGCAGCCGACGAGAAGGTCGGGGGTCTCTCCCGCCTGGGCGAGCTGGAGGAGCGCCTCCTCGCCGATGATCGTCTGGTGCATCAGCACGTGGTTGAGCACGCTGCCGAGCGCGTAGTTGGAGGTCGGGTCCTGGGCCGCGACTTCGACAGCCTCACTGATGGCAATTCCCAGTGACCCTGTCGAGTCGGGGTGCTCGGCAAGGATGCTTCGGCCGGCTTCGGTCAGCTCCGAGGGGCTGGGGTGCACGGTGCCGCCAAACGTCTCGATCATCATCCGCCGGTAGGGCTTCTGGTCGTACGACGCGCGCACCTGCCAGACCTCGCAGGTCAGGCCGAACTGTGCGCAGGCGAACGCCAAAGCCGTGCCCCACTGGCCGGCTCCGGTCTCCGTGGTCAGCCTCTTGATCCCGGCCTTGGCGTTGTAGAACGCCTGAGGTACTGCGGTGTTCGGCTTGTGCGAGCCGGCCGGGGAGACCCCTTCGTACTTGTAGTAGATCCGCGCGGGCGTACCCAGCGCCTTCTCCAGCCGGTGCGCCCGGTACAGCGGGCTCGGGCGCCACAGCCGGTAGACGTCGAGCACTTCCTCGGGAATGTCCACGTACTGATCGGTGGACACCTCCTGGAGGATCAAGTCCATCGGGAACAGGGGCGCCAGATCCTCCGGCCCCACCGGTTGCCCGGTCCCCGGGTGCAGCACCGGCGGGGGTGGGGTCGGAAGGTCGTGGAGCACGTTGTACCAGCGGGTGGGCATCTCACTCTCATCGAGCTGGAACTTGTGCTGCTGTACGTGGGACATGTCGGCTCCTGACCTTGTGAGGGCTGGTCGCTCCCGAGACTAGTGATTCCGCAGCGCGTTGTGCTTGTGGTTCGCGGTGAAGTCCACGGGTGTGATCAGCTCGCCGCGGGCGAGCCAGCTCTCCAAGTTGGCCAGGGTCAGGTCGACCATGGCTGCTCGGGTCTCGACCGTTCCGCTACCCAGGTGCGGAGCCAGCACCACGGTGTCGAGCTCAAGCAGAGCATCGGGCACCTGTGGCTCGTGAGTGACGACGTCGAGTCCCGCGCCGGCAAGGCGGCCACTGACGAGCAGGTCCACCAGAGCGTCCTCGTCCACGACCCACCCCCGGGCGACGTTGACCAGGAACCCGTCTGGTCCCAGTGCCTCGAGGACCGTGCGGTCGACCAGGTGCGTCGCATCCCGACCACCCGAGGTGGTCACCACGAGCAGGTCGACCGCCTGGGCGAGGGCGACGGCGGTCGGCGCATAGGAGTACGGCGACCCGGCCACCGGTCGACGCGAGTGATAGCTGATGGGGCAACCGAAACCCTCGAACCGCGTTGCGACCGCCTGGCCGATCCGGCCCAGGCCCAGGATGCCGACGTGGGTCCCGGAGACCCGGCGGGTCAGCGGGTAGTCCCCCGTCGCCGCCCACGCACCCCGACGGACGAACCGGTCGGCCGCAGTCAGCTGCCGCATGGTGTCGATCGCCAGCCCCACGGCGGCGTCAGCCACGCAGTCGGTGAGCACGTCGGGCGTGTTCGAGACCACCACGCCGCGCTCAGCCGCTGCTGCGACGTCGATCCTGTCGTGGCCCACGCCGAAGCTGATGATTGCCCTCAGAGCCGGCAGTCGGTCCATCAGGGCCCGGTCGACTCCGAAGCGTCCCGAGGTGACGACCACCGTGACGTCGCCGCCATGCTCGCCCAGCCAAGTCTTGCGCGTCCGCTCGCTCCCGGGGAGCACAGCGACGTCGTACGACGCGAGCAGCCGATCGGTGAGAGCGGTCTTCAGGTCACCGACTTGGAGGACAGAGCTCATCCCCGCACGAGGCAAGGTCGTTTGGGGTCGAAAGTCCAACCGGGGATGAGATGTTGCATCGCGACCCCGTCGTCGCGGGCGCCGAGGCCGTGCTCGCGGTAGAGCTCGTGTGCCGCGGCGACCCTGTCGCGGTCGAGCCGGACACCGAGACCCGGCTGGGTCGGGACTGCGATTGCTCCGTCGCGGATCTGTAGTGGCTCCACGGTGAGGCCCTGGCCGTCCTGCCAGATCCAGTGAGTGTCGAGCGCGGTGATCTCGCCGGGCGCCGCCGCCGCGACCTGGGTGAACATTGCGAGGGACACGTCGAAGTGATTGTTGGAGTGCGAGCCCCAGGTGAGACCGAAGTCGTGGCAGAGCTGCGCCACGCGGACCGAACCGGCCATGGTCCAGAAGTGCGGGTCAGCCAGCGGGATGTCGACGGCCTCGGTGCGGATGGCGTGGGCCATCTGGCGCCAGTCCGTGGCGATCATGTTGGTCGCGGTGCGCAGGCCGGTAGCTCGCTTGAACTCCGCCATCACCTCGCGGCCCGAGAAGCCTCCCTCGGCCCCGCACGGGTCCTCGGCGTACGCCAGCACGTGGTCTTGATCGCGCAGCAGCCGAATCGCGTCGGCGAGCAACCAGCCGCCGTTGGGGTCGAGGGTGATCCGGGCATCCGGGAAGCGTTCGTGGAGCGCGGTGACAGCCCTGACCTCCTCCTCACCGGCCAGCACGCCGCCTTTGAGCTTGAAGTCGGCGAAGCCGTAACGCCTGTGCGCGGCCTCGGCCAGCCGGACCACCGCCTCCGGGGTGAGCGCCTGCTCGCGGCGTACCCGTTCCCAGTCGTCGGCGCCGTCAGGTTCACGGAGGTAGGGCAGGTCCGTCGCATCGGGGTCGCCCACGTAGAAGAGGTAGCCCAGCATCGGCACCTCGGTGCGCTGCTGCCCGTCGCCGAGCAGTTCGGCCACTGGCACGCCCTGCTCCTGGCCGGCCAGGTCGAGAAGCGCAGACTCCAACGCGGTAACGGCGTGCACGGTGGTACGCAGGTCGAAGGTCTGCAGACCTCGTCCACCGGAGTCACGACCCGCGAAGCGCTCAGCGACCTGTCGCAGCATGGATCTGTAGGTCGGCACCGGTTGCCCGACGACCAGCTCGGCGGCGTCTGCGATGGTGCCCCGGATTGCCTCGCCACCGGGCACCTCGCCGACGCCCTCGCGCCCGTCACTGTCGGTCAGGATGACGATGTTGCGAGTGAAGTACGGCGCGTGCGCGCCGCTGAGGTTCAGCAGCATCGAGTCGCGGCCCGCGACCGGGACCACCTCGACCTGCGCGACAGTGGCGCTCATGGCAGCTGCAGCTCCCCGTCGATCCGTCGGGTCAGGCCCCACGGGTTGTCGTCGCTGACCGGGTCTGGGAGCACCGCGGCCGGCACGTCCTGATAGGCGACCGGGCGCTGGAACCGCTCGATCGCGAGACTGCCCACTGATGTGCCGCGGGAGTCCGAGGTCGCTGGGAACGGACCGCCGTGCACCATGGCGTGCCCGACCTCGACGCCCGTGGGCCAACCGTTGAACAGGATCCTGCCGACCTTCAGCTCGAGGACGCTGACGAGCGCGCGAGCCTTCTCGGTGTCGGCGTCGGTGGCGTGCACGGTGGCGGTGAGCTGGCCCTCGAGAGCCTCCAGGTGGGCGAGCAGACTCGGGGTGTCGTCGTACCTGACGACGACCCCTGAGGCGCCGAACACCTCGTCGTCGACGGGCTTGCTCAGGACACTGGCCTCCACGAGCTGGGGGGCTGGCGCGTCGTCACCGCCCTGGCCACCCTGCGCGACCACGCGCACACCGTCGGCGGTCCGCAGCGCTTCGGTACCGGATCGGTACGCCTCGGCGATGCTCCCGGTGAGCATGGTGGCTCCGGTCGCGCGGGACACCTCTTCGCCAGCAGCAACGAGGAACGCGTCCCCAGCCTTGCCCGACGGCAGGAAGAGCAGGCCCGGGTTGGTGCAGAACTGTCCGGCCCCCAGGGTGAGGGATCCAACGTACGCCGCGGCAAGGGCGGTGGCGTCGCCGTCGAGCGCTCCTGGCAGCACGACCACCGGGTTGATCGATGACATCTCCGCGTAGACCGGGATCGGTTCGGGGCGCGCAGCGGCAGCAGCGACGAGGGCGAGCCCGCCCCCGCGAGATCCGGTGAAGCCGACGGCCTTGATCCGCGGGTCGGTCACCAGGTCCTGGCCGAGCTCGTAACCCGGCCCGAGAAGGAAGGAGAAGATGCCTGCGGGCAGGTCGCACGCAGCGACGGCGCGAGTGACGGCCTTCGCGACCAGGTGACCGGTGCGCGGGTGGGCGGGGTGGCCCTTGACCACGACGGGGCAGCCCGCAGCGAGCGCGGACGCAGTGTCGCCGCCTGCAGTGGAGAACGCGAGCGGGAAGTTGCTGGCTCCGAAGACGGCGACCGGGCCGACGGCGACCTGGCGCTGGCGGATGTCGGGACGTGGCAGCGGGGCGCGGTCGGGCAGGGCCGGGTCGATGCGTACGCCGAGGTGGTCACCCCGTCTCACGACCTCGGCGAACATCCGCAACTGGCCCGTGGTGCGTCCGACTTCGCCGGTGATCCGCGCCTGCGGCAGGTGGCTCTCGGCGACGGCGGCCTCGATGATCGCGTCCTGGGCGGCCTCGATCTCCGCAGCAACTGTCTCCAGGAACACGGCGCGCTGTTCGGGGCTGGACCCCCGGTAACCGGCGTGGGCATGATCCGCGGCGGCCGTGGCGGCGCTTACGTCGGGTTGGTCGACCTCGACACCGGCGATGATCGAGCGGGGCTCAGACATGGGTTCCTCTCGGGTGATCAGGAGATACGGGCGATCAGGTCACGCAGCTCGGCGACCTCGGTGTCCCGTACATCGGTCAGTGGTGGCCGGACGGGGCCGGCGGGTCGACCAACAGCGCTCAGACCGCCCTTGACGATGGAGACGGCGTAGCCCTGCGTCCGGTCCCGGATGTCGAGGTAGGGGAGCACGAAGTCCTTCAGCCGACGGTAAACCTCGTCCCGGTCCTGGGCGCGGACCGCGTCGTAGAACTCGATGGCCCATGCGGGCACGAAGTTGAACAGTGCAGAGGAGTAGGTGCTCACGCCCAGCTGGAGCAACGGGAGGGCGAAGGTCTCCGCGGTCGGCAGCCCGCCGACGTAGATGAGCCGGTCGCCCACCCGCGCGTAGGTGCGGGTCATCTGCTCGATGTTGCCTACACCGTCCTTGAAGCCGATCAGCGTCGGGTTGCGGTCGGCGATGGTCGCCACGGCGACGTCGTGGAGGACCGCGTTGGCCCGGCTGTAGACGACGACACCGAGGCTGGTGGCTTGGCAGACTTGGCTGACGTGCTCGACCAGACCTTCCTGACTCGCCTCGGTGAGGTACGGCGGCATGAGGAGGAGCCCATCGGCGCCGGCCGCTTCGGCGGCAACGGCCTGGGCGACCGCGTTGGCCGTGCTCCCGGTGGCCGGCGCGAGCACCGGCACGGTCCCGGCGACCTCCGCGACAGCCGTGCGCACGACGCGGTCGGTCTCCTCGAACGTCAGGGAGAAGCCCTCGCCTGTGCCACCCGCTGCGAACAGGCCGGCAACTGGGTGCTCGGAGAGCCAGGACAGGTGCTTGCGATATCCGCTCTCGTCGAAGGTCAGGTCATCGGCGAAGTGTGTGACCGGGAATGAGAGCAGGCCGCTCTTGAGCTGGGCCGCCAGGTCGGTGGGGGAGTAGTCGGTCACGAGAGGTTCCTTCGGCGTGGACAGCAATGACGGGCACCACGTTAGGAACTGGCACGATGCCTGTCCAAGCCCGATTTTGCATTCAGCGATACCTGAACGGTATGCATCGTTGCGCGTTGCCTAGAGGTCAACGGACTTGATGACGTCCAGAGTTCGTCGTACGACGGGCGAGACGGCTTGTCGCGACCAGATGGCGTGCAGCTCGACCGGCCGCTCGGGATCGGCATCGAGGCGCGTGTCACCACCCCCGTGGGCAAGCTCGCGGAAGACCACGCCCTCGACGTGAAGCGAGGCCGCGGAGGCGGGGGCGAACGCGAGCCCACGCTCCGCGGAGACCAGCAAGATCGCCGTCAGCACCTGGTGCACCCGCTGTTCGATTCGCGGGTGAGCGTTGGCCAGGAATCGCACCGAGAGCTCGGCGAAGTAGCGCGACTGCTCGGGGTGGTATCCGATCACCGGCTGGCCTTCGAAGTCCTGCGGGGTGAGTGGCCTGTCCAGTTCGACGAGGGGGTGCGATTTCGGCAGCACGGCCATGAGCGGCTCGCGGACGATCACCCGTGAGGAGAGCAGGGCGGTGTCGAAAGGCGGGCGGGCCAGGCCGATGTCGAGCTCGCTTCGACGGATACCGTCGACCTGGGCGAGCGTGACTCGCTCCGAAAGCCGGACCTCGACATTTGGAAGCTCGATCGCGAGTCTGCGCAACAGCGGGCCCAGGACCGCGATCGCGGAGACGGCGGTGAACCCGAGGCGGACCACCCCGGCCGAGCCGGCGGCGACACGGCGGGCCAGATCGCCGGCGCCCTCGACCAGGTTGAGCATCCGGTAGGCCTCATCGAGGAAGGCGGCCCCGGCCCCGGTCAGGGCGACTCGGCGGTTGTCGCGATCGAGCAGACGGGCGCCTACTGACTTCTCCAGTCGCTGGATCTGCCGGGACAGCGGAGGTTGGGTCATCTGGAGCCGATCAGCTGCGCGACCGAAGTGCAGTTCCTCTGCCACGGCTACGAACGCCCGGACCTGGTCGAGGGTCATCACGATACCGAGAGTAGATCACTCAATGCCAAAACGGGGTTGGACGAGTATCGACCGACCTCCTTAGTGTCAGTCGTCATACCCGAACTTTGGCCCGCAGAACGAACAAGGAGTCACACGATGCGCAGAACCACCAGCACCTACCTCGTCGCCCTCGCCAGCGTCGCGAGCCTTGCACTTACCGCCTGCGGTGGAGTCAAGGACACTGCCGGTGGCGGCAGCGACTCCGGCGACTACCCCTCCGGTGCGGTCGAGATGCCCGTCGGAGCCTCCGCCGGTGGCTCCTCCGACCTGATCAGTCGCCAGGTCTCACAGGGTCTGTCCAAGGAGCTTGGCGGCACTTTCTCGGTGATCAACCGCGAGGGCGCCAACGGCGCGCTCGCCGCGGCCGAGGTGGCCAAGGCCAAACCAGACGGTTCGACGATCTCGGTGCAGAACGCGTCGCTGTTCGCGATCACCCCCCTTGCCGTCAGCGAGGACGAGGTCACGAGCATCGATGACTTCGAGGTCGTTCAGGGTGTGTCCCGCGACGACTACGTCCTCGTCGCCAGCAAGGGAAGCGGCTTCACCTCGATCAAGGATTTCGCCGAGGCTGACAAGAAGATCACCTACGGAACGACCGGTGTCGGCACGGGCGCCCAGCTCGCGTGCGCGTTGACCTTCAATGTCAACGACACCCCGGCCGAGGCGATCCCCTTTGACGGTGGTGCCCCCGCGCTGACCGCGCTCCTCGGCAACCAGGTCGACACCGCCTGCCTCCAGGTCGGTGAGGCCGTGGAGAACATCGAGTCCGGCAAGATCGTCCCGCTGACGGTCTTCGGCCCCGAGCGGGTCGAGTTCCTTCCCGACGTGCCCACCGCCAAGGAACAGGGCCTCGAGGTGGAGGTGTCGCAGTACCGGTTCATGACGGTCCCCAAGGGCACCCCGAAGGATGTCCAGGACACGATCGCCGAGGCCATGCAGGCGACCTTCAAGACCGAGGACTACAAGGCTTTCAACAAGCAGAACAACCTCACGCCGCTCGAGATCTCGGGTGACGAGGTCGTGACCTTGCTGCAGGAGGACAAGAAGCGCTACGCCGACCTTGTCGACGAGTACGGCATCGACCTCGGCGAAGCCAGCTGACGTCCCCTCCCCACCTGTGAGCCAGAAAGAGCGACCATGAGCGAGCGAGAGACGCGACCGACCGACGAGCCCGACATCCTGGCCGAGCTCCAGGCCGAGGTCGCCCAGGAGCTGGCTGACGAACGACCGCCTGCGGGTGGTGCGGCGTACCAGGTCGTGGCCGCCGTCGTGGTCCTTGCCATCGGGCTAGGTGCGACGATCCTCGCCTACGGCTACGGGCTCGGGTCGCTCCGGCGACCCGGCCCAGGACTCTGGCCCTTCATGGTCTCGGTGCTGATCGTCGTGCTCGCTGTCGTCCTCCTCGTCGTCGGCCGTCATCTCGACGACGCGGAGAAGTTCACCAAGGCCAGCTTTCTGGTACTCGCGGGTGGCGCAACGTTCGTCGGGTTCGGACTGATGCTCCCCAGCGTCGGCTTCGAGATCCCGGCCATCGTGCTGAGCATCGTCTGGCTCCGCTTCCTCGGCGGCGAGTCATGGCGCAGCACGATCGTCATCGCCGTCGCCACGACCGCGGCGTTCTACCTGCTCTTCCTGTACGCCCTGAAGATCCCGCTGCCCCACCTGCTCGCCTTCTGATCTCGAGAGGAGACCCCGATGGACTGGAACGCCTTCCTCGACGGATTCGTGGTCGTGACCCAACCCAACAACCTGTTCTACTGCCTGGTCGGCGTCCTGATCGGCATGCTCATCGGGGTCCTGCCCGGCCTGGGCCCCGCGGCCACGATGGCCATCCTGCTGCCGATCGCCTACAACGCCGATGACCCGGTCTCGGCAATCATCATGCTCGCCGGCATCTACTACGGAGCCCAGTACGGCGGCACCATCACCTCGGTCCTCCTCCGCATTCCCGGCGAGGCCAGCTCGGTGGTGACGGTCTTCGACGGCTTCGCCCTGGCCAAACAGGGCAAGGCCGGCACCGCGCTCGGCATCGCTGCGATCGGCTCGTTCTTCGGCGCAACCATCTCCATCATCGGACTGACGTTGCTCGGCCCCATCGTCGCCGGCTACGCCCTCGACTTCGGCCCCCCGGAGTATGCCGCGCTCGCACTCCTCGGCGTGCTGCTGGTGGCCACCGTCGGCAACGGCAACACCGTCAAGGCCATAGTCGCCGCCGCGGTTGGTCTCCTGCTGGCCACCGTCGGCAGCGACAGCTTCACCAGCGCCAATCGCTTCACCTTCGACACCCTCCAGCTCCAGAGCGGGATCGACTTCGTCGTCGTCGCGATGGGCCTGTTCGGAGTCGGCGAGATCCTCTACAACCTCGAGGAACGACACGGCAAGGTCCACGTGCCCGCAGCAATCGCCAACATCTGGCCCTCACGCAAGGACCTCAGGCAGGCCTCACCCGCCATCGGCCGCGGCTCGGTCATCGGCTTCTTCCTCGGCGTGCTGCCGGGTGGTGGCGCCGTGATGGCCTCACTGGCGGCGTACGCCACGGAGAAGCGCGTCGCCAAGGATCCCTCCCGCTTCGGCCGCGGTGCCATCGAGGGCGTCGCAGGACCGGAGTCGGCCAACAACGCCGCAGCCACCTCGTCATTCATCCCGCTCCTGACCATCGGCATCCCGGCCAACGCCTCGATGGCCATGCTCTTTGCAGCGCTGCTCGTCGTGGGTGTCACACCGGGTCCGCAGCTCATCGACGAGCGACCCGACCTCTTCTGGGGCGTCATCAACTCGATGTACATCGGCAACCTGATCCTGCTGATCTTGAGCATTCCGCTCGTCGGCATCTTCGTGAAGATCCTGAGGGTGCGGCCGGCAATCCTTGCCCCGATCACTGCGCTGATCACCATCCTGGGCGTCTACACGATCAACAACTCGCTCTTCGACATCTTCGTGATGATCGCCTTCGGCATCCTCGGCTACCTGATGAAGAAGACCGGCTTCGAGCCGGGCCCCCTGGTACTCGCCTTCGTGCTCGGATCGCTGATGGAATCGAGCTTCCGGCGCTCCATGCTGATCTTCGAAGGCGACCCGACCGGCTTCCTCACCCGACCCATCTCCGGGACGATCCTGGCCTTCCTCGTGCTTGTGCTCGCGCTGCCGCTGGTCAGGAGGGCGTTCCGACGCCGTACACCCAAGACCCTCACCCCCGAGAACAACGACAAGGAAGCAGGCGTGCGATGACCGTCCTCATCGGCTACGTGCCCACCCCCGTCGGCGACGCAGCGCTCGCCGCCGGCATCGCGGAGGCGGCCACCCGTGGCACTGATGTCGTCATCCTCAACAGCCCGCGCCGCGGCGCCACCGTCGATGCGAACCTCCTCGGCGACGAGGCCGAAGCCAAGCTCATCGCGGCCGCCGAGGAGCAGGGCGTGATCGCCCGGGTTGACCACGCCGCCCACGACTCCGACATCGTCGCGACCTTCGAGTTGCTCGTGGCGTCGACCGGCGCCGACCTCGTCGTCATTGGACTGCGGCACCGCAGCCCCGTGGGCAAGCTCGTCATGGGCAGCGACGCCCAGCGGCTGCTGCTCGAGCTGACAGTCCCGATCCTCGCCGTGAAGCCCACGTCCCGGTGACCTCCCGCATTACGCGGGTCGACGTCACCCCCGTGGCTTTTGCCGACCCACCACTGCTCAACGTCGTGGGCGTGCACCAGCCCTGGGCCCTGCGCTCGATCGTGGAGGTGCACACAGATGACGGCCTGCTCGGTCTCGGTGAGACGTACGCCGACGACGCCCACCTCGCCCGTCTGCGTGCGGTGGCCAAGGCACTCCCCGGGCACGATCCCTACGACCTCAATGGTCTGTACCGGCTCGTCGTAGAGACCCTCGGCGACGAGACGCGGGGGGCCGCTGCCAGCTACGGCGGCATGCTCGACGTGTCGTCGTCCGTCCCCGGGGTGTACTCGCCCTTCGAGGTCGCATGCGTTGACATCGCCGCCCGCTCCGCCGGCCGGCCCGTCAGCGACCTCCTCGGAGGACGTGCCCGCGATCGGGTGCCCTTCAGCGGCTACCTCTTCTACAAGTGGGACCGTCACCCCGGTCACCTGCCCGACTCCTGGGGCGAGGCACTCGACCCCGACCAGATCGTGGCCCAGGCGCGCCGGATGGTCGACGGCTGGGGCTTTGGCTCGCTGAAGCTCAAGGGTGGCGTACTACCACCTGAGCAGGAGTGCGAGGCCATCGAAGCGTTGCGCGCGGCGTACCCAGACCTGCCGCTGCGGCTCGACCCCAACGGCGCCTGGACTCCCGAGACATCGCTGCGGGTGGCCGACCGCCTGGCCGGCGTCGTGGAGTACCTCGAGGACCCCACGCCCGGCATCGAAGGCATGGCCCGCGTCTCAGCCGGCACCGACGTTCCGTTGGCGACCAACATGTGCGTGATCGCCTTCGAGCACGTTGCTCCCGCGGTGGCCGTCGACGCGGTGCAGGTCATCTTGTCCGATCACCATCTCTGGGGCGGGCTGCGGCGATCGCAACTGCTTGCCGGCATCACCGACACCTTCGGGATGGGGTTGTCGATGCACAGCAACTCACACCTCGGCATCAGCCTCGCAGCGATGACCCATCTGGCGGCGGCGACGCCGAACCTGTCCTATGCGTGCGACACGCACTACCCATGGAAGAGCGAAGACGTCATCGTCTCCGGCGTCCTCGAGTTCAGCGAGGGCTCGGTGGCCGTGCCGACCACGCCGGGTCTCGGGGTCGAGCTCGACCGCGACGCTGTCGCGGCTCTGCACGAGCAGTACCTCACCTGCGGCGTGAGGCGGCGCGAGGACACGGTCTACATGCGCAGCATCGACCCGACGTTCGAGCCCCGCACCAGCGCCTGGTGAGTCAGGGCAGGTCTGCGCCTACCCGGCGCCGGGTGTTGCCGAGGTGGACGCGCATTGCCGAGCGGGCGGTGTCGGCGTCGCCGGCCAGGACGGCGGCGGCGATGTTGTCGTGCTCGCGCTGGACGCGCTCCACGTGCGCAGCGTCGGTCATCGAGTACGCCGACCCCAGCCGGGTGCGCGGCAGCAGGATCATCATCGGGCCGAGTGAGTCGAGCAGCTCGATGTAGAAGCGGTTGTGCGTCGCCCGCGCGATCGCCAGGTGGAAGGCGAAGTCGGCCTGCACCGCTCCCTCGTGCCCGGCGTCGGTGAACGACACGAGCGCCTCGCTGATCGCGGCCTCGTCGTCGCGATTGCGGTGCGCCGCCGCAATAGCCGCGGCCTCGCTCTCGATACCGAGCCGGAAGTCCACCATCGCCAGCACGTCGCGCTGGCTTCGGATCGCAGAGGACTCCACCGTGAACGACGACGGCTCCGGTACGGCGAGCACGAAGGAGCCACGACCCTGCTGGGTCTCGATGAGGCCCTCGGCCCGCAGTCGCGTGACGGCTTCGCGGACCACGGTGCGGGAGACGGCGTACTCCTCCAGGAGCGCGGCCTCGGACGGCAGCTTCGCCCCGGGGGGCAGGTCGCCGGCGAGGATCTTGTCCTTGAGGCCGGAAACCACCCGCTGGGAGAGCGTGCTCATCGGCCGAAGGTAGCCGTCTCGACCGTGAGCTCTCGCATCCGGGCACTCAGCGTGAAGCCGAGCCCAGCCCGCTCGGGCACCCACATGCGGCCGTCGTGGATGTCAATGCGCTCCTCGAACAACGGGTCGAGCCACTCGAAGTGCTCGACCCAGGGCTCCGTCGGGTACGCCGCGGCGAGGTGCAGGTGGATCTCCATCGCGAAGTGCGGAGCCAGCGCCAGGCCGGCCGACGAGGCGTGGGTCGCGAAGCGTAGGAACGGCGTGATGCCGCCGATGCGCGGCGCGTCGGGCTGCACGATGCCGCGGTAGCCGGCATCGAGCAGGGCCATGTGCTCCGATACCGATGTGAGCATCTCTCCGGTCGCGATCGGGGTGTCGAAGGTCCTGGAGAGATCAGCGTGACCAACGGCGTCCCACGCGTCGAGTGGCTCTTCGATCCAGACCAGGTCGAACTGCTCGAGCTCGCGGCACATCCGCCGGGCGCGGGCCCGGTCCCACTGTTGGTTGGCGTCGACCATCAGCGTACCCGTGCCCAGGTGCTCGCGCAGCGCTGCCACCCGGCGCAGGTCCTCAGCCCAGTCGGGTTGGCCAACCTTGATCTTGATGCCCCCGATGCCGGCCTCCAGGGAGGCGGTTGCCTTCTCCTTGATCTCTTCGACCGTGGCTTGGAGGAAGCCGCCGGAGGTGTTGTAGACAAGGCAGGAGTCGCGGTGGGCGCCGAGCAGTTTGGCCAGCGGCAGGTCGGCCCGGCGAGCCTTGAGGTCCCACAGGGCTACATCAAGGGCCGCCACGGCCTGGGTGGCCACGCCGCTGCGTCCGACAGACGCGCCAGCCCACATCAGCGACTCGTAGATCTTCGCGATGTCGGAGGGGTCCTGGCCGATCGCGACCTCGGCGATCTCCTTGAGGTGGGTGTACTGCGCCGGGCCCCCCGCACGCTTGGAGTAGCTGAACCCCATGCCGTGGTGACCCTGCTCGGTCTCGACCTCGACGAAGAGCAAAACGGTCTCGGTCAGCGGCTTCTGTCGGCCGGTGAGCACCTTGGCGTCACTGACGGGGTGCGGCAGGGGGAGGACCACCGAGGAGAGGGTGAGTGAGGCGATCGAGTCGGTCATGGGGGCAATCCGTTCGTCAACAGGCAACATGTATGATGAGTACGACAGTTATACTACAAGTTAGGGACCCATGCCACCCCAGAAGGAGTTCCCGTGGATCTGCTGAACGGGTTCCTGACCGTCGGTCTGGTGGTCGCGTTGGGTGCGCTGCTCGCCCACCTGGGGATCGTCACGCTGACCACGCAGCGAGAGCTCGGAAACTTCGCGTTCCTGGTGGCCAGTCCGGCGCTGATGCTGACCACGATCGCCGAGACCGAGATCGGCTCGGCCCTGTGGACGAACCTGACGGCTTCTGCTGCCTCCTTCGTGGTCGCCGCCGGTGCCTACGCGGCGTACGCCTACTGGCGCTACCGGCGCGCGCTCGGAGACCTCGTCGTCGGCGGGTTGGCCTCTGCGTACGTCAACGCGGGGAACCTCGGGATCCCAATCGCGGGCTACGTCCTCGGTGACGCTGCGGCCGTCGCTCCGACACTGCTGCTGCAGATGCTGGTCCTCCAGCCCCTCGCGCTGCTCGTGCTCGAGAGCACGGTGCCGGGACGACGGAGCGGCCTCCGCACGGTGCTGGCCCTCCCGTTGCGTGCTCCGATCACCGTGGGGTCGCTCCTGGGACTCGTGCTCGCGACGACGGGATGGTCCCTACCGCCAGCCGTGCACGACCCGATCGAGCTGCTGGGCAACATGGCGATCCCCGCAATGCTGATCTCCTATGGGATAGCCCTCAGGCTCGGCCCCGGTCTGGGTGCTGCGGGTGTGCGCGACGAGCTCGCCGTCACCACCGTGTCCAAGCTGGTCCTCCAGCCGCTCGTGGCGTACCTCGTCGCGCACTGGCTGCTAGGCGTGGACGGTGCGGCACTGGTGGCGATCGTGGTCATGGCGGCATTGCCCACGGCGCAGAACATCTTCATGCATGCACAGCGCTATGGCAGGTCGGAGGCGCTCGTGCGCGACACGATCCTGGCGACCACGCTGCTCTCCGTGCCCACGATTGTGCTGGTCGTTCTTCTGTTGGGCTAGCGAACCCGGCGTCACCGCATTGGCTCCGGCTCCAGGCCCTCCCTGATCATCGCCAGACCGAGGGCCATGACTGCGATCGCGTAGATGCCAACGGCGACCGGGAGCGCCGGGGTGAACTGCAGCGGCATCATCGCGACCATCCAGACTCCGAGGACCAGCGGCGCGTAACGGCGCCAGCCCGACCAGACTCCCGACCGTGCTGTCGAGGTGCCGGCCATGATGAGGCCGACCGCGGTGAGCAGCGTGCCGACGCCGAAGCACGACACCACGGCGACAGAGATCGGGTCGTCCATAGGAGCGTCGTACGCGACCAGCGACAGCACGTGGGCGACGACGTAAAGCGCGGCGCCGGCCACGGCGAGCCGCCCTCCGACACGGCCCGCTTTGGTGGGCGCCGCGCCGCTGCGCGCAAACGCCATGAGGCCAACCACGATCAGCACCTGGGTGAAACCCCAGATCAGTGACTTCCAGGTGACCGTGCGTGGCCCGTACCGCGCCCACCGCCGCGTTGCGGTGCAGGCGCTCGCGCCGGCCGGCGGGCTCGACTTCCCCGGTTGCGTCGGGAAGACCAACTCGCAGGGGACGTTCGAGTGCGCCTACCGATTCCGCGAACAGGAGGGCGACGTCGAGTACGCGTTCCGCGCCCTCGTCCCCCGCCAGCCCGAGTATCCGTTCCTTCAGGGCCGCACCCGCCCGGTCGAGGTCTCCGTCCGCGACTAGGCTTCGGTCCAGACGACCCACCCGGAGCCCAAGGTCTCAACCTGGACCTCCGTCCTGATCGCGATCGCCGTCCTCCTGCCAGTCGCAGTTCTGGTCGGTGTCCTGATCGCGGCCGTCGACCCGCCGACCATCGTCCAGATCGGCGCCTTACGGAGCGCTCGGCGTCTGTTGCGGCCTGCTGCTGCCTGCCGTCCACGAAAAGCGGATCGAGCGGGCTAAGAGCCAGTCAGAGTCGTAACGACTGCTTCGACGCAGTCGACCAGCCGCGCCTCTGGCCCGTGCCAGTCAGCACGTGCTTTGCGTCGCAGGGAGGCACTCGGAGGTTGCCTTCGGCAACGCGGGCGCCGGATACATGCGCTTGCGATCTGGCGCCCGGAAGATCGGGGGCGAGCCTCGGGTCTTCGAGATCGTCCAGCCCCCTTCGTGAACGAGGCGATGGTGGTGGCGACAGAGGAGGACGAGGTTGTCGAGTTGGTCGCACCCCCGTGCGCCCAGTGTTTGATGTGGTGGGCGTCGACGTAGCGGTAGCGCTCGCAGCCGGGGAACTGGCAGCAGCCGTCGCGGGAGATCAGCGCGCGGCGGATGGAGGATGGATCGCGCGCCGTTGATGGCCGACGGCGATCGGCTGGCCTTCGAACTCGATCAGCGGCACGAGTGAGGAGTCGCAGCAGATGCGGCGCACGACCTCGGGCTGATTCCGGGTCCGCGGGCGACCGAGCACGTCCCATGCCCGGTCGCCTGCGCACCCGGCGAGTTCGTCGCCAGCGTTTCCGCGTCGATGTGGACCATCACCTGGTGGCGATCGGCGCTGAGCGCGCCGTCGATTGCCGGGATATGGGCGAGGGCGGCCTCGGCGACCGCTATGAGGCACTCGGCGCTGCTTGGCCGCGGCGGCGGCTCCGCGGAACCGCCGGCGACTTCGCCATCAAGCGGTTCCGCGAGCCGTTTTCGCCATCCTGGAAGCCTCCGCGCGCCGCTGCTCGCGCAGCGCCTCCCGCGCGGTCTCGAGCGCTTCGAGGAAGATCGCCCCGTCCTCGGCGGGGATTCGGCCGCTGAACTCGAGGTGCTCGTTGTCGTCGCTCCAGCCCCAGCTCACCGTGCTGTCCTCGTGTGCCTCGACCGAGTCGGCGGAGACGGCGCGATGGGCGGCGCGCACGGTGCGCTCCAGCTGCGCCGCCGTTGCGTGGTGGGCGAACTCGAGGAGATCCGCCTCGCTCTCGGGCGTGGCGACCCGGTGAGCGCCCGCACCTTCGAGTAGGTGAGCGCGCCGCTCGCGAACGCGGCGTGGATCAGCGGCAGCTCGCCTACGGCGTGCGCCACGCGGACGTACTCGCGGGCGGCGCGCGAGCCCACGCCGCACTGCCACGCGACCCTTTCCTCAAGAGCGACAGCCGCTATCCACCACCCATCGAGGCGGTCGTACTCGCCGATGAGGTCGAGCCAGCGAGCCAGGCGGCGGTCATTCGTGGATTGAGCTCCACGATCTGCCGGGCGATCCGCTGCTTCAAGACCTTGGGTGCATCTCCGTCATCGGAGGAGGAAGAGGGAGATCCTTCTACGAGCAAACGTTCGTATAGTAGGTAGGCCTCCGGACGGAAACCTCCCCTCAGATCTCCCTTGTCAGCGGCTCCCGAGATCGCTAGGTTCGACCGGGATGACCTGCGAGATCACGATCTGGGACGCACACGTCCACAGAACGGCAAGCGACTCTTCACATCACCGGCGAGGGCGAGTGCACGAGCTCGGGTCACACGCTGCGGCTCGTTCGGGCCCTCGACGGGGTCATCGACGACCCGGAGATCTTCGCCGTCACGCTCGAGGTCGACGACTCAGCGGTCGGCTCGCCGGTCGCGACTCCCGAGAAGGTCGAGGAGTTCTTCGACCTCGGCGGCGATCCGGCGTCGCGCGTCGAGGTCCGTGGTGCCGCGTCGGCGACGGTCCCGATCGAGCAGCACGGCTAACGCCAAGCCGAAGCCCCTAGACGACTCTCCGAGCTTCTTGATCTGGAACGCGCGGACGAAGTCCATGATGCCGGTCATCAGCGCCCCGATGCCGGCGAACACGAGGAGCACGTACTGCTTCTCGATGAAGAACTGGCCGGCGGTCCAGAAGGCGATGACGACCATGAGGATCCCGGCGAGCAGGCCGATCCACCAGCTCTGAGATCTCGCGGGCGACGAACGCGCCGATGATCCAGAACACGCCGACGATCAGGAAGAGAAAGCCGAGCATGTCGGCGATCGCGGCGAAGGTGTTCTCCGGGCTGATGAACGACGCGATCCCGGCGATCGCGAACGCCACGCCGAAGATCGCGTAGAGCCAGCGCCACTTCGCGACCGCCATGGAGATGAAGAACTGCTGCATGGCGGTGAAGAAGAACATCAGGCCGATGAGCACGCCGACCGTGTTGATCGAGGCCTGGTCGAACTGCAGGATCACGGCGGAGATCCCGACCCAGAAGACGCCGAACACGATCCACAGCCACCACAACCTCGCGATGCCCTGTAGCGCTTGGCGCTCCGGCGTGGTCAGTGAGCTCTCCATCTCCGTCCTCCCTTAGGACTACTGCCTCCATTGTATGGGCGTGATCCTACGCGCGAACCCGGGATAAGGTCCTCGTGTGAGCCGCCGGGGGGCGCAGAGATGAAGCGGTACGCAGCCTTCCTCTCCTACAGCCGAGAGGGAGATACCAAGCTCGCCGAGGTCCTCCAGCGCGGGGTGGAGAGGTTCGGCCGCAGTGGCGGCAGTCGCGCGTGGTCCGCGTGTTTCGCGACGACGCCAGCCTCTCGGCGAACGCCGGCCTCTGGTCGTCGATCGAGAAGGCGCTCGGCGATTCGTCCTGGTTCGTCCTCCTCGCCTCGCCCCAGGCGGCGGAGTCGAAGTGGGTCAACCGCGACTTCGAGCGGCGGCTCGAGCACAACCCGCCCGAGCGCATCCTCATCGTCCTCACCAGCGGCGAGGTGATCTGGAACGAGGCGGCGAAGGGCTTCGACGACACCCTCTCGACCTCGGTGCCGCAGGCCCTGCGCGGCGTGTTCGCCGAGGAGCCCCGCTACGTGGACGCGCGCTGGTCGCGCACGACCGTCTTCGTGTCCGACGCGAACCCGCGGCTCAACGAAGTGATCGCAGACATCGCCGCGACGATCCGCGGCATCCCCAAGGACAGCTCGTCGGCGAGGCGGTCCGTCAGCAGCGGCGCACGCGGCGGATCGTGCGCGGCGTGGGAGTCGGCTTCGCCGCGCTGTTCGCCGTCGCGGTGGTGGCGGCCGTGATCGCACTCGATCAGCGCAGCGAGGCCCAGAAGCAGGCGAAGACCTCGCTCACGCGCCAGTTGGCGGCGACCTCGGACAGCCTGGCCGAGCGCGACCTCGATGTGTCGTTGCTGATGGCTGTGCAGGCGTATGAGAACGAGCCGAACGCGGCGGCGCTCGGCGCGCTGATCCAGGCGAACACCGCCAGTCCGAAACTCGTCCGGTTCCTGCACACGGGCTCGACCGTGGCTCAGATTGCCGCGAGCGGCGACGGAAAGACGGGAGTCGCTGGGCTCGACGATGGCCGCGTCGTCCGCTTCCCGGTCCGCGAGGCCGGCGGCGAGGTGGAGGAGGTGATGGACCTCGGTGCGGCGATCACGAGCCTCGCCGTGAGCAGGGACGGAGCGACGATCGCTGCGAGCGACGGGGAGGGTGCGTTCGTGAGTTCGGGGGGGCAGGATGGGGGCGAGCAGACCGAGCTCGTGATCACCGAGGGGCTCCTCGCCGACGTCGTCGGCCTCTCACCGTCGGGGGATGTGGTCGTCGTCCACGGCAACCCGGATGCGATCGACGCCGAGGAGTCCGTGTGGAGCTTCGACACCACGGGCGACGAGCTCCACGCCCCAATCGGGCTCGGCGAGCTGACGACGGTCAGCACGATCATCGCCCGCTCCGACAGCGACATCACGATCTTCACCGGATACGGGGAGTGGCAGGAGCGGCACTCTCCGACGCGTTCATCGGCGAGAGCGACCTCATCGGCATCGGCCAGGAGCGGCCGGGATACCCGTCTGACGGCGCGTTCTGGACCAAGTCCGGAGGCGTCGAGCCGGTTGGCGTGTGGGCGGTCGGCGGGGAGGCCGACGTCGCGAACCCCGAGTACACGGCCGAGATCCGTCGAGGCGACTTCCTCGGCGCTGACGGAACTTGCGGGGGCGGCGTCGCCGCCGCCGACGCCGGAATCATCCACGTGGCGCGGTCGCGCCGCCGAATGAGGCGCGCCCGGCCGCGATCGAGCTCACCGGAGGCGGCGCGGTGAACAGCGGCGCGGACACCTCTGGCGAGCAGTCCGGCGCGCTTCGCTTCGCCGGTGACGACGATCATCTGATCTCGGCCTCGAACGAGCGCCTGGCGATCTGGGACCTGCGTCAGGTCGATCGGCTCGCGACGGTCTCCCGGGTCGCGCTCGGGACCGGCTGCGGGGCCTGCGGTCCGCCGCGGGCGGGGTCTCCCGCGACGGAACCGAGGTCGCGATGAGCGTCGAGGGAGAGTCCTTCGACACGCCCGCGATCGTCCGGCCACTCGGCGAGGAGGCGGGCCCGGATGACGCGGTGGCGATGCCGCCCGGCAGCTTTGCCGAGCCGATCTGGATCGACGGCGGGCCCGACGTCGCGCTGCCTTTCACCGGCCCCGCCGGGCGCGAGCGGATCCTTCGGGGGAGGGAGTAAATGCATGGCCGATCGGCGACACCGGCGCAGTGGTGCGGGCGGTGGGTATCGGCCCGGACCCGGGCACAGTCGTCACGGTCAACGCGGACGGGGCCATCGCCGTCCGCGACGGAGCCGACGGCGACGTCCTCGACGAGATTCCGGGATTCGAGAAGCTCGACGAGGTCCAGGAGCAGATCTCGGACGCGGCGGTCGACGGATCGGGGACGCTAATCGCCCGGCTGAACCTCGAGGAGGTGACATTCACCAGCCTCGACGACGAGCAGGCGCCCGGTCCCATCGACGTGCCCGGCGCCACCGGCGTGTCGTTCTCGGGTGGCAAGATCCTCATTCGATTCGACGACAACCGGCTGGAGGTTCGCGACCCCGAGAGCGGGGAGGTCGACCGCGAGGTTGCGGGCGACGCGTCCTTCTTCATCGAGCCGATCGGCAACGCGGACGGCAGCCTGCTCGCGCAACGCCGCACTGATGGCGCGGTTCAGCTCGTCGGACTGGCGGATGGCGCGGCCCTCGGAACCCTGGCCATCCCCGAGGACGCGGACACGAACAAGACGGGCGTCGCCTTCTCGGGCGACGGAGGGAAGCTGGTCACCGTCACCGAGGACGTCTCCGAGCTCGGCGACTGCATGGTCGAGCGCGACATCTCCCCCGACGGGCTCATCGACGCCGCCTGCGCCGCGGCCGGCCGGTCGCTCACCGAGGAGGAGTGGAACCGTCTCGTCGGGGTCGAGCTGCCCGAGCGGCTCGCGTGCGCGCCGTAGGGCCGGCCCGTCTCAGAGGTCGTAGCGGGCGAGGTCCCGCTCGAGCCGGGCGGCGTCCTCGGCACTGACGGCGCCGTTGGTCCCGCCGTGATCGTCCGGGCCGTGGCCGTCGTCCTCGTCGTTGGCTCCGTCCTCGTCGTCGGCTCCGTCCTCGCGCCAGCGGCGCAGGCCGACGAAGATGGCGCCGGCGGCGACGATGATGCCGAGCCCGGGGACGAGCCAGGCGACGAGGTCGAAGCCGCTCGTCCGGCACCGCGAGCACCTCGGAGCCGAACTCCTCGACGAGCCGGTCCTTGATCTCATCCTTGGTGAGTCCCTCGGCGACCAGCTCGCGGATGAACTGGCGTTCCTGGATCGCCTGGAGGCGCCTCGGTCGCGAGTCGAGCGTGACTCCTCGCAGACCACGCACATCACCTCGTCCTCGATGTCGGCGAGGGAGGTCTGCGGCTCCTGAGCGCTCGCTGGGGCGGCGGCGAGGAGCGCGAGGGCTGCCGTGATGGCGATTGCTAGAAGCCGTCGCATCAGCTCGCCTCGATCCTGGGTTCGACCTCGTCGCGGAGCCAGGCCTTGGTGCATGCCCGGGGGATCGCGGCGGGCGAGGGTCCCGTCGGGGGCGACGAGGAAGCTCTCGGGCACGCCCGTGGTATTAAGAGCCTCCTCGGCGTAGTCGCCGGCGCCGTCATGCAGCTGGGGGTAGCTCAGCTCGAACTCGTCGACGAACGCGAGCGCCTCCTCGGCGTTGTCGCCCTGCGTGTCGACTCCAAGTACTTCGAGGTCCGGCCCCTGGTTCTGGTCCTTGTGCTCGCGATAGAAGGCTTCGAGCGCCGGCGCCTCGTCGCGGCAGGGCAGGCACCACGAGGCCCAGACGTTCACGAGCACCCATTGGCCCTCGTACTCGGCGAGCCAGCTTGCCCGTCTCGGTGCCGAGCACGGGGAGCGTCGTCGCGGGCACGGGCTCGCCCAATTCGAGCCTGGCCTCGCCCTTCGTGACCATGCCGAAGCCCAGCAGTCCGAGCAGGGCCAGAACCCCCAAAGAGACGGCAAAGGTGCGCGCG
>CAVWZO010000007.1:0-267047 GCA_963759525.1 uncultured Actinomycetota bacterium
GTCATGCCGCCATCTTGCTACTGCGGTCGGTTGGACGGCCAAAGGACGCCGGCCCGCGCGGCCCCCGAGATCCAGGACAACGCCGAGCCTGACCGACTGGTTTCGCGTCTGGCAGACGCCGGTTTCACGGACGTATCGTGACTCTGGTGCGGACACGGATGAGGTCGATGGGTGCGGTCTTGATCGTTGGCCTCCTCATGTGCGCGACCGCAGGGTGTGGCGGACCCGACGGCAGCGGCGAATCCCGCGGTAGCGCCGAAACCTCCTCCCCGACCTTTGAGCCCGTAACCGACCAAGCTGCAGGGTCGCTCACCAAGGCGCAAGTGGAAGAAATCATCCGGAAGTGCGAACAGTATTCCGGCATCCCCGGGGCGAACGACAACTGCGAGAACAGCATCCCCCAGCACTTACCTCCGTGCGGGCCGAGGAGCCTGTGGTGCATCCGCGGCGGCATCCTGGACGCCAATTCCAGCCTCGGCGTCGTGAAAATAGATGATCAACGCCCAGACGCCCCCAGCTGTTCAGCCATCATC
This sequence comes from uncultured Actinomycetota bacterium, assembly GCA_963759525.1. Taxonomy (GTDB): domain Bacteria; phylum Actinomycetota; class Actinomycetes; order Propionibacteriales; family Nocardioidaceae; genus Marmoricola. Next base: position 534 of record CAVWZO010000007.1, read on the forward strand.
TGTGCCGGTATCAGGGTGCCAGCGCGCGTAGTCGAGAAACTGCTGCAGTCTCCGCCCACCCCGAAACCCACCCCGACACCGACAAACACTCCGAGTCCGACTCCGACCCAAGCTCCAGCGCCGACCTCAGCGCCAGTACCGACCCCCGCATCGCCGTGAGCGCGACCGGATCCGAAGCGCCAGCAGAGGGGCCCTCATCGGGTGGCGACCGGAGCCGCCTCTCAAGGCTGGCCAACCTGTTCGGACCCACCACAATTCTGCCGGCAATCCTCTACTACTACGGCTATGTCAGCCTGAAGTCCTACTACTCCTACTTCGGGATAAGCCTCAGCGCCCTGGACCTCTCCCCCACGGATTTCTTGGTCCGGACCCCGGACACGCTGTTCAGGCCAATCGCATCTCTGATGATCATTTTGGTGGTCCTGTTCCTCGTCCACAACCTGCTCGATCAAGGGCTGAACTGGGCCCGAACGCAGCTGGCTCGTCGTGTCTCAGTTGGTTTCGCAGTTGCCGGCGGTGCGCTGGCCGCAATCGGATTCGTGGGCCTCTACAGGTCTCCGGAAGGACTCCTGTCACCACTGTCTCTGGTTGCCGCGGCGTTACTCCTCGAGTACAGCCTTTGGGTGTTCGCACGCTACGGGGCACCACCACCACGTTTCGATACCTTGCTTCATGCTGCCGTCGACTTGCGTCGTGGACTGGTCATAGCCCTCGTCGTCATCGGAGCGTTCTGGACCGTCAACGAACTCGCGCAGACGCGGGGAACCGCAAACGCCGAACTCACCGCACGCTCGCTACCTCTTCAGTCTCAGGCAGTGGTGTACAGCGCCAAAGACCTTCAGCTTCCCGGTCCGGACGTGGGCGAACAGCGGCTCGAGGAAGAGAACAGCGCATTTGCGTTCCGTTACAACGGTCTTCGACCCCTGTTGTATGCGAATGGTCGGTGGTTCCTGCTGCCGGTCGGCTGGCGCCACGACAATGGCGCGACGGTGATCGTCCTGGTCGACAACCCCTCGAACGTTCGGGTCGACCTGGCTCCTGGGACCCGGCTACCCGGCCAGTAATCGACCTGCGCGACCCCCCCGAGCGCAGCCACGGTCTTGAAGACCTCGCCGACAACAAGCTCTCACCCGGCAGCAAGTTTCCAGATCCTCACCCTTCGGTCTCCCCAGGCCGTGGCAAGGGTTCGCCCGTCCGGGGAAAACGTCATGCCTTGCAGCTCTCTGTTGCCGCGGCCGAGCCTGCGCGGTTCCCCGTCCCCGGTCACATCCCAAATCAACAGGTCCGTGTCGAGGTTCCACCCGGACTCGACCCAGGCGGTGGCCACCCTCGCACCGTCGGGGCTGAAGGTGGTCAGCCCAGTCAGGAGCTTTTGAGGCTTCAGGGCAAGAGTCCGCATGGGGACTTCGGAGTCGCGCTCCCACACCTTGAGCTCGCCGCCCAGGTTGACTCTCAGGTCAGGCGCCCCCGCTCCGAAGTCGCCTGTCGCCAAGAGCCTCCTCGGACCGAGCGTCACGTCGCCCGCAACACGGATTCGTGCGCGGAAGGCGAACGACGTTGCGTCGTAGACGGTGAGACCGCCATCGTCGCTCACGGCCAGGGTCTCTCCATCAGGGCTGAAGATCGGGCCGCTGCCACGAAGATCCGTCAACTTGGCAGCCTTCGGGACACTCCACACGCGGGTGGGCTTGTCCGCGGCGAGGGCGGGGCTCGCGTCATCAGATGTCGCCATGGCCCGCCCGTCCGGGCTGAACGCCAGAGACACGCTGTGGTCCTGCGAGCTTCCGGGTCTCCAGACTGCGGCGGCTCCGGTGATTTCACCAGTGGATGCATCCAACAGGCTCACGAACCCGGACGCCGCGTTGATAGCCGCTAGAACCTTCCTGTCCGGGCTGAAGGCAAGCACCTCGACGCCTGCAGCGAGCCTCAGCGTCTTGACGTTCTCACCTGTTCTGACGTTCCACCACCGCACAACTGGACCTTTGGCCGTGGCCAACCTGCTGCCGTCCGTACTGAAAGCGAGCTCGTCGGCTGACGGGTCCAAGCCGGCCAAGTCCGTTCGGCTCCCAACGGGCTGCCCCGGGAAGGTGCCCAACCTCTGACCGGTGGCCACCTCCCACACCACCGACTCCCCGATACTCGAGCAGACGAGCAGTCGCCCGTCGGGACTGAACACCAAACTGTCCACTGGGGTGTTCGTGAGAGTGATGTGGTCGGGGCCGAGCATCGCGGAGATCGCCGGAGTCACTGAAACGGCCGTGGCCAGCACGACCACCCCGGCTAGCGTGCCAACAAGCCGCCTTCGCCACCGTCGCGAAAGCGGCCCTTTCCGGGAGACACGTCGCCGTTCGAGCAAGGGCAAGACGGCGTACTGCTGTTGGAACGTCCGCGCAAGGTGGTCTTGCAGATCAGCGTGACGAAACTGGTACACAGACCCGGCTCGACGCAGCACCTCTCGATCGAGCGCGTCCTCGAGCAGCCGAACCAACCGGGGCGCCCTCAAAGTGAACTCGGCGACCCGCAGGTTGGAAGCGACTCCGAACAGCAGCCTGCACAGCAGTGCGACAGTGACACCCGCCATCGCGCCGTACACGAGCCCGGCGGTCAGGCCAGCCAGCACCCCGACAATCACGCCCAGGGACAGCCCCACCGCCCCTCCGCCGATCAGGCCAATCGCCGCCCTCGCCCGGCGGTCCCCGACATATGTGTTCCAGGGGGATGCAGACTCGGCCCGCTCGTCTGGCGTGCTCCAGAGACCGAGAACGCCGACGACCAGGCCTGCCGGGAGTCCGATCCCCAGGCCGACCACGAGCACCACCTGGAGCGCAGCCGACAGGTCCCCCGAGTCGACGACCTGCGCTTTCAGTCCGTCGGTTACCGCGCGATCGAGGATCGCCAATCCCACGGATCCGAGACCCGAGAAGAGGCCAACACTGATTCCGAGGCCGACTGCGACGACGAACGCAGCGCTGAGCAGCCCCGCGTACTCTCCAGCGTGCGGAAGTCGCAGGTTCAGTCGGAGAGGGCGCGACAGTCGGAGTGTCCGTCGCAGCACGAGCTGGGACCCCATCCAGGCCGCGAGCCCGCCCAAAGCACCGAGCGGGACTATGAACCCATCGACGAAGCTCTTTCCCGGGAGGGTGTCTTCACGCACCACCCGTCCACCGGTGAAGACTGTCGTCCTGGTCGGGAAGTAGATCTCAACCAGGATGGAGGCGCCGATTATGGTCAAGAGTCCCGTCAGGATCGCGGCGGCAGCCATGACCATTTGCAGCTTCCAGCGCGGGACCCAGGTCGGGATCTCCCACCATCCGAGGTCACGATCAGTCCCCATCTGGTGTGCCAGCCACGACAGCCACCGCGTGGCCTGCGAGCGCTGCTGAGCGAGCGGATAGGCCACCTCCAGCACACGCTCGATCAGATGTTCACGAAGGGCCGAGGCTGAGGCAAACCGGCTCGGGGAGATCAGCTCCGTTGGGTCGGCGTGCTGATACGCCGAGCGCGCCAGTGACAGCGTCAAAGGCGTGTTGAGTACCTGGGCGGCGAGACTTCCAGGGTTGCGTCTGAGGTACTCCCCCACGGTGGCCCAGGCAACCCGTTGCCGTCCAACGTGCCCGCGTATCAGGAAGGAGGCGGCGACGGTCGGGCGCACCGGCCTGATCTCGATCACCGCCGCGTTGTGCCAGTGTCCTTGGTCGACAGCCTGCCGGTACTCGTCGGTGCGACTGCTGAGCACGATCCGCAGGTCGGCCGTCTCGGCGTCCAAACGCCGCAGGGCTGCCCCACGAGCGGCAGGCGCCATCTCGTCCAGCCCATCCAAGAAGAAGGCCAGATGCCCAGACTCCAGTAAGAGCTTCGTCGCGTCAGGGCCGTACCTCTCGGCGCGGAGGTATGGGTGCTCCCGATCGACAACGGTCATTGCCCAATCCCTGAGCGGCTGGGAAACCGGATCCCACCCGCCCAACGTCAACCACACAGGTACGGGAATCCGCGACCTATCAGGTTCCTCGGCCCCGGCCCTGTGCTGGAGAGCTCGGAGCAACATCAGGACCATCGCCCCGGTCTTTCCCGCGCCAGGAGCCCCGAGAATCACGAGACGGCCGTGCGGCAGTCGAGCATAGAGCTCGTCGTGCAACCGTGTGACGACTCCCGATTCCAAGGGCACGGCCGACGCATCGAGATTCGTGTCCCGTCGATCCAACACGCCCGGGGTCAGACCCGGGGCCGGCGCAGAGATGACCTCGCTCCTCGGGGCTGCTACCTCCGCGGATCCCCAATGCCATCGCACTGACGCCGGCGCCGGCGTGCTGATTCCACGTCTGCTTGCCTCGGCGACCCAGATGCCGCGGACCGTTTCCGCAAGTCGATCCGCGGCGAGGAGAGCGGGCGAGATGCGACCGTCGCCCTCTCCTTCGAATCGCTGCTCACGCCGGTGTCTGTCGACCTCGCTCGCGACGGCGATCCCGGCCACCAGCGTCACTGCGAGAATGTGAGCCCACGGCCGCGCATCACGCAACTCGAGCGCGGTCTGGACGAACGTCAGCAGGGCGCCGCACATGACAAGGACAAGCCCGCGAGGAAGCGACGCAATTCGGTTCAGCTCGCGCCTCCGGCGCGTACCGCTTGCGCGCATCCGGAGTCTCCTCGCAGAACCGATGTGCACACCTACAGCATCCTCCAGGCTTCGCCTCGACCGCATCCCCTGTGCCTCAGTGATCCAGCATCGCGAACCCGATTTGAAACGATGTTCGGTGTGGCCCGACACTCAACCGCGGCTGCACAAGACCGCGCTGTCGGAGCCGCGCAGCCATACCTCGTCTCCGGGTCTAGGCGACCTCGCGATGTGCTCCTATGCTGAGGGCGGCTTCTGCCATCACGCCCACCACCAGGGAGGGGTGAGGAAGCGCCGTGGCTTTGCCGTTGATTCTCGCCGGCCCGATACTTCGCAGGGTCGATCCGACGCTTGCCGCCGTGTGGGTCGCCCTGAGCAGCGCGGCGGAGGTCCGCCTCAAGGTGTGGGAGGGGCAGTTCACCGCTCGGAAGGCGGACGAACCGGCGACAGCCGGCAGCCCCTTTGTCCAGTCCGATTCGACGCCGACAGTGCGCCTTGGCGAGGGGCTGCACCTGACCTGCGTGAGCGCCAAGATCCCGCCCGAGTCGGGAAAGTCGTTCCGCCCCGACACGATCTACTGCTACAACCTCGAGATCATGGTCGGCTCAGCCAAGCACACGCTGAAGTCGGAGGGCATGCTCGAAGCATCGCCAGACGAGGACGGCGTCACCCACGTGCCCCTCGGGTACGAGCCGGACCTGCTCCCGAGCTTCGCCCCACCTCCCTCGGAGCTGACCGACCTCCGCATCGTGTACGGCTCGTGCCGTAGGCCTGCGCACCAGGACCCCGACGCGATGGTGTGGATCGACGACCACCTCCTCGCCCCCGTGCCTGACGGGCCGGACCTGCCTCGCTATCAGGACCCGCGGGCCCGGCCGCATCAGTTGTTCCTCGGCGGCGACCAGATCTACGCCGATGACGTGCACCGTACGCACATGCTGATGCTGATGGAGTCGGGCCAGCAGCTGATCGGCTCGAAGCAGAAAGGCCCTCAAGACACGTTTCCCCCTCCGCTGGAGGACATCGACGTGGGGCCCCTCCTCAGGCGGCCAGCGACCCAGTCGCCCGACCCCGAGCACCCAATCTTCATCTACCGCGACGCACCCGAGGCGGGCACGCGGCTCCCGGCCGACCGGGCGCACTTCCCGGAGCAGCTCCGCAAGGACCTGACCCAGCGAGCCGCGCAGTTCACCAGCACCGACGGCACCAACCACCTGATCTCGATCGGCGAGTTCGCCGCCATGTACCTCAGCGTGTGGAGCAACGCGGTGTGGACCGAGCAGATCCCCCTGGTCGAGCGAGTGCCGGACCCGTCGGACGAAGACGTCAAGATCCCGTTGGAGTGGAACGCGGACCTAGGGCCTGGCGAGCACATCAACTACCCCCGGCCAGAGTTCCCCGAACTGATCCCCGTCCACCTCTATCACCACGAGGAGATCAATCCGCCCAAGCCGGACGAGCTGACTCCGGAGGACAGGCGGCTCGAGAACGAGAAGGCGGAGAACAGGCGGCAACGAGGTCGCCGCAAGTCGGTGAGGATCCACGGCAGGTTCGTCGCCGGCCTGCCCCGCGTACGACGCGTGCTCGCCAACGTGCCGACGTACATGATCTTCGACGACCACGACGTCACCGATGACTTCTTCCTGAACCCGATCTGGCGCGACCGAGTGCTCAGCACCAACCTCGGGCAGACGATCATGCGGAACGCGATGCTGACCTACGCGCTGTTCCAGGACTGGGGCAACGACCCACGGCGCTACGAGTCCGGAGCACGGAAGGAGCTGCTGCACCAGGCGGCCAGGCTGTTCCCACCCGTGAGTGAGGTCGCCCCCGCGAGCACCAGCCGACCCGTGCAGGCTGCCTGCAACGAGCTCGACAAGCTCTTCGGGCACGACCTGCGCAACGAGCTCAACGAAGCGGGACAGTACGACAGTGTGAAGCCGCCGATCAGCTGGCACTTCTCGGTCGACGGGCCCAAGCATCGCGTAGTCGCCCTGGACAACCGCACCCGGCGCAGCTACGTCAGCGACCTCGGGCCACCCGGCAACGTCTCGGCCGAGGCGCTCGCGGAGCAGATCCCCGCGCCACCGCTGCCAGCGGGCATCGAGCTCCTGGTGGTCGTGGCACCGCTGCAGGTCATCGGCCCGCCGATCATCGACGACCTCCTGGCGCCCAACCTCTACCGGCTCTTCGACCTGGGGGGCGCGTTCAGCGACGACACCAACCTCGGCCCGTCGAGCCTGACCGGGATACGCCAGATGACCGGCACCGACCCCGACGCGATCGAGGCCTGGGCCCTGGACGCGGTCACCTTCGAGCACCTGCTCCGACGGCTGGCGGACTTCGGCCAGGTGGTCCTGCTGTCGGGCGACGTCCACAACGCTTCCGGCACCGCGATGAGCTACTGGCGCAAGGACGACGTCCAGCCCCGGCGGATCATCCAGTTCACCTCCAGCGGCTTCAAGAACGTGATGCCCGCCAAGATCTACGCCGTCGACCGCAGTGCGGGCTTCGCGCAACAGCTCATCCGGATGGGTTTCGGCACCGAACGGATCGGCTGGCTGCGTCCGAGGACGACCTGGTTTTGCTGCCGGACGGCAAGGGACCGTTCGACATCGCCCGCCCGACGCGGAAGCGGCTGCGCACGGAGCCGGTGATGATCCCGACCTGGGGCTGGCCGATGCCGCCTCGCGACACAGCCCAGGACGACGACCAGCCCGACGACGAGCCGCCCGAGCCCCGGACCATCAGCCGGCTCAACCCGGACCACCCGCCCGACTGGCGCTGGCGGACCGAGGCTCTCCTCGACCTTCGAGACGACGTCGACAGGCCAGAACCCATCCGCCCGCGGGTGCTCGACGATGCAGAGGTCACGAGCCTTCTGGATGACCCGGCGACCGCCGTGCAGGCGTTCCAGAAGATCGCCGCCCGACACCAGAGCTCGCTGGACAAGATGCGCAACTCCCGCCAGATCATGTTCCGCAGCAACTTCGGCCTTGTCAAGGTCGAGCGCGAGAGCGACGGGTCGCTCACCGCGGTCCACGAGGTCTACACCGCCTTCCCCGACGCCCTTGACGCCAAGCCCGACCGCTACCTCGTGCAGCGGGCCCCGTTGGGACCGGTCGACGAGGACCGACCGGAACACCTCCGCGCCAAGGTCTTCGAACGCGCGCCCACGACGGACCCCACGTGATGGACGAGCCCACGTTCCTCCAGAAGCTCGCCGATCTCGCGGAGGATTTCTTCAATCATGTGGCCGACCTGCTCGGACACGACCTCACCCGCCAGGCCATCATCCAGGACTTGGGTGGCGACCCCTCGAAGGCGGAGCAGCCGCGCCCCTGCCGGAAAGCAACCTCGCGGCCATCCGGGCCTACCGAGAGCAGGCGAATCCCAGCCTCGAGGCCGGCGTGCAGCTCGCTCGTGACATCGCGAAGCTGCTCGACGTCCTGATCGGCAACATCGAGGTATGGAGCGACGCCTTCGACCTCGACGAAGGGGAGGACACCGCCATCGCCATTGCCGAGGAGCTGGGCCTCGGCCTCCTCGAGCTCGTCGGCAGCAGCTGGGTGCGCTTCCGATGGCCACGGGTGTACCTCGGGCTCGAGGCGTTGGCGACGTTGACCGACACGACTTCGCAGTACGGCGTCGCCGGCCACGAGTACCAGCGGCTGGGACAGGGGGTCGGAGCCCTCTTCGCGTTCCTCCTCCAACCCGGCAAGACCCTCTCGGCCCTGGACACTGGGACCCCCTGGGACGAGCGGGGGCATCAGACCATCCTGGACGCCCAGATCAGGCTGTTCGCGGCCATGGTCGGGGTCGTGGAGACCATGAAGGCAGAAGACTTCGAGGACATCGGCTTCCTGCACGACGTCTACTCCGGCTGGGACCACCGGAGCCTGAGTATCGAGTCGAGGGAGGAACCGACGGTCGCCGACCTCGTCTCGACGCACATGGTGTCGTTCGCTCTCGGCAGGGAGACACCCGAGAGGCCGGAGGCCCTCTCGTCGACCGAGCGGGTGCTCGTGACCGTGATGTGGGTGCCGCAGGAGGACGGCAGCCCGGCTTTCCTCGTGGCGCTGGGCGGCAGCGTTTCCATCGACGAGAAGCTCAACCCACGCTGGAAGCTGTCGGGTCAGCTGCGCGGGGACGCCGGCATCGCGGCGGTCCTCGGAGGAGGGATCACCGACCTGGCTCCCGGTTTCGGCGACGCGGTCCAAAAAGTCAGGCTGTCATCGAACCCGGACGTCAACACGGCGATCTCGTTCTCCATCCCGGACCGGGTCCACAGCAGGCTGGAGCTCGGTCAGGTCGCGCTCGAGTTCGAGCTGGGCGGTTCCACGGGCGTGAGCCTTACTGCCTCCCTGGTGAACGCGGTCCTCGTTCTCGACGGGCAGGACGTCGACGGGTTCGTCAAGCGGCTGTTGCCCGACGACCCGGTGCGACTGCCGTTCAACCTGACCCTGGGCTACGGCAGCGAACGCGGCCTGATCGTCGAGGGCTCCGTCCTCCCCTTGACCGGGGCCGGCCCGGGCGCGCGCAACTCACCCCTCGGCGGAAACCGCAACGCCGACGCTCCGGTGGTCAACGCCACCATTCCGCTGGGCAAGCGCCTCGGACCCGTGACGGTGCACGAGGTCGCGATCACGATCGCCAAGGGCACGCCCGACGCACCGGGTGGCGACGATGTGTACTCCGTCGCGGCCGACGTCTCCTTCAGCGCCCAGCTCGGCCCTGCCTACTTCCGGCTGGACCAGGTCGGCCTCGGCACCGTCGTCGACTGGGCCAAGCCCCCGTCAGAGCGCAACCTCCACTTCGTGGACGCCAGCTTCGGGATCAACCCGCCCCTGGGCATCGCCGTGAACGTCGACGCAGACCAGATCAGCGGTGGCGGGGTGCTGTTCCACGACCCTGTGGCGGGCACGTACGCCGGTGCCCTCGCACTGCGGCTCGACAAGAAGTTCACACTCAAGGCGATCGGCCTGGTCGCCACGCGCCGACCCGACGGGACCGAGGGGTCCTCGTTCATCATCATCGCCACGCTCGAGGGTCAGATTCAGATGGGCCCGTTCACCCTTCGCGGACTTGGTCTGCTGTTCGCCTCGGACCGGACGTTCGACGAGGACGCCATGCGCGCCGCGCTGCCGACCGGACAGCTGCGGACAGTGCTGTTCCCTCCTGACCCGGTCCACAACTTCACGGCTGTCCAGCGCAGCCTCGACACCTTCTTCCCGGCCCAGCCCGACAGCTACCTGTTCGGGCTGTTGGTCGCCATGGTCTTCGGCACCGACAACCTCATCCGCCTCGACCTGGCCCTCGTCCTCCAATGGGGCGACAGCGTGTCGAACCGCCTGATCGTGCTGGGCAGGGTCAGCTCGCTCCTTCCCGACGAGGCGGCTCCGGTGCTGCGGATCAACCTCGACGCCGTCGGGATCTTCGACCCCAGCGCAGGAGTCGTCGCACTCGACGCTGTCCTGGTCGACTCCAAGCTCGTGGGCCGCTTCGCGCTCACGGGCTCGGCGGCATTCAGGCGTACGCCGGGCTCGGGAGGTTTCGCCCTCTCCGTCGGGGGCTTCCACCCCAGCTTCCGCCCTCCCGACGGCTTCCCCGCGTTGCGCCGCATCACGCTTGCCCTGACGTCAGGGGACAACCCCAAGCTCATCTGCGAGGCCTACCTCGCGGTCACGGCGAACACCCTCCAGATCGGTGCCAGCGCGACGCTCTACGCCTCGGCATGCGGGTTCAGCATCGACGGCAACATTGGTTTCGACGCCCTCATCGAGCCGCTGCGCTTCCGCTACCTGGCCGAGTTCCGGGCGAGCATCCAGCTCAAGCGGGGCTCCCGCAACCTGTTCAAGGTTTCGGTCTCCGGGGCCCTCGAAGGCAGCCTGCCGCTCCGGGTCCGCGGCAGGGCGTCGTTCGAGATCTGCTGGTGCGACTTCTCCGTCGGCTTCGACAAGACTCTTCTCGGTGGCTCGTCCGACCGTCAGCTGCCGGTCTTCGACGCCCTGCTTGCCCTGCTGCAGCAGCTCCGCGAGCCCGCGCACTGGGTCACCGAGCTCCCTCGCGCTGCGCTGAGCTTGGTCTCCGTGCGGGCCGAGGACCTCGCCGAGGGGCGGATCCTGCTCCATCCGATGGGCCGGGTCACCGTGAAGCAGGGTGCGGTCCCCCTGAACCTGAGCCGCGACATCGACCGGATCGGTGCCGCTACTCCATCGGGCGACCGCCGGTTCGCCATCACGCATGTCACCGTCGGCACCAACGAGCAGGTGCCGGCGTTCGTGCGCGACTTCTTCGCTCCGGCCCAGTTCTTCGACCTCACCGACGACGAGAAGCTCGCGGCGCCGTCGTTCGAGGAGATGGACGCAGGGGTGGCCTTCGGCGACGCGGACTACACCTTCGTCGACGGCCAGCGCCAGAGCTCGCCGTTCGACTACACCGACATCGTTATCGGCGCCGACGGCACCCCAACCGAGGAGGAAGAGCCTCACCACGCCGACGGCGCCTGGGTGATCCGGATGCTTGCCTTCGGCGCCGCCGCCCAGGCCCCGACCCGGCGCGGCGCCTCCGATCGCTTCGCTGCCGCGCCGCGGGAGGACGTGCCCGGGCTGCGTCCGCGCGGCTGGGCCGTCGCCGAGGCCGGGTCGACCGAGCCGGCCACCGTCGCGGCGACCTGGGCCGAGGCGAAGTCACTCGCCGGCCTCGCCACCACGGCCGGCCCACGTGTCCTCGTGCCGACGGCACTGATCGAGGAGGGGTGAGCGTGAAAGCGGACCTGGTCTTCCTGCCGTGGCTGCAACGCGGCGCCGCGACCGCCCTCGAGGACCAGGACGCCTTGGGTCCGGACCATGCGGGGGTCGCCACGGTGGACGCCAACTTGCGTGTCAACGACGCGCACGACGCCCAGATGCAGCTTCGGGTCATGGGCCCTGGGCACGTCACGGGTCTGCAGACCGCGCAGGTGATCCGCACCGATCCCACGCGTGGCGACCGGGCCTTCGAGCCGAACTACTTCCCGCTCGTCGAGTTCGACGAGCCCAGCCTGCCCTGGCTCTTCACGCCCGTGGGCGCCAACTCCAACGGCAAGCTGCGGCCCTGGCTCTGCCTCGCGGTCGTGCGCAAGCAGACGGGCGTCTCCCTCGACCCACACCGCCGGGGGTCCCTGCCGGTGCTGCGCATCGCCTCGCCCGCGCAGCCGTCGGCTGAGCTTCCCGACCTGAAGGACAGCTGGGCGTGGGCCCATGCCCAGGTCACCGCGGAGGCCGACACGGGCCCCGATCCCTTCGCCGGACTCATCAACGGCGACCCGTCACGTTCGTTGTCACGACTGGTCTGTGGGCGGATCCTCGCAGCCGGACACCGACTACCTCGCCTGTGTCGTGCCGACGTTCGAGCTGGGCCGCCTCGCGGGACTCGGCGAGCCGATCACCGCGCACGATGAGAGCCGTCTCGACCCGGCCTGGACCATCGACCCGGACCTCGACTTCGTCGAGCTGCCCGTCTACCACCACTGGAGCTTCGCGACCGGTGCCGGCGGCGACTTCCAGTCGCTGGCGATGCTGCTGAGGGCCCGGCCGCTGCCTGAGGGCGTGGGGCTGCGTCCGTACGACGTGAGCAAGAGCGGCGTCACGTCGGACGGCGGCGACCCCACCGTGCTCTCCCTGGGCGGTGCGCTCCGACCCGTCGACCTCGCTCCGCAGACCTGGCCCGACGAGACACAGCACGAGCGCTTCCGCCGCGACGTGGCCGACATCGTCAACCTTCCGGTGACCACCGGCGAGGACGAGCCACTGCTGGCGCCGCCACGGTACGGCGCCATTCAGGCCCGGCTGGGTGCAGTCGACCCCAACCGGAACGACAGATGGTTCGAGCAGCTCAACCTCGAGCCCGCCGCGCGCATGGCTGCCCAGTTCGGGACCGAGGTCGTCCAGCAGCACCAGGAGCTCCTGATGGCGTCGGCGTGGGACCAGGTCGATGGGCTCGCGGACGTCAATCGCGTGCTGCGCCATGCGCAGTTGCACCTCGCTGTCGCGACCAGCCTGCATGTCCGGCACGTGGCACGCCTCCAGCCGGACGCTGGAGTGCGGCTGCTGGCACCCGCCCTCGGTCGGATCAGCCGAGCGCCGGAGGCCCACCGCCCCGACACCGGGCTGGTGGCGCTGCTCGCCCAGACCGGTCTCCCGGCCGCAGCCTTCGGCACGACGTTGCGACGGGTCGCCAGGCCGCAGGGCGCACTGACCCGGCGGCCCCGGCGAGTCGAGGTGAGCAGGGGTGACACGGCCGGGCGCCGCCCGTCGGCCGTCCTGACGCACCTGCAACCCGAGGCTCTACTGTCCAGGAGCAGGCCGGCGTCTCCCGGCTCGGGTCCAGTCACGATCGAGGCCGTCGCCCTGTCGATGCATCCGCCCCGCCCGGACATAGCGTGGTCCGAGGCGGACGCGACGACCGTGACCGACACACCACCGCGTCCGGGGTTCGCCGTGGTGCCCTTCGTGTGGCCGCGCGAGCCGATCGTCCCGCCCTTCGACATCACTCCGCCGCTCGACGTCGCCCCGCCGGTCCTCGGAGGTGTGCACACGCCGCCGATCCACCTCGACGGCCCGACATCCCCACTCAGTCCAGATGGGCCGCCACCACCACCACCACCGGACGGGCCCCACCACCCGGACCTGCCCGACATCCACGTCGGCGACGTTGCAGACCCGGGTGACGTCGCCATCGGCGTGCCGTTCAGGGACGGTGCCGCGGCCCGGCAGTTCCGCACCGTGGCGGCCACCCACCTGTCCCGGTTCTACCCCCACGAGCCGCGCCCACCTCGCACGCCCGGAGAGATCATCCTGGTGGACGTCGTCTTCAACGAGGTGTTGGCGCTTACCCAGCCCCGACCGGCCTTCCACGCCAACATCCTGACGCTGGTCGACCTCAAGGGCCTCAGCCGCGGCGACGAGGAGGTGCTCGACCCCGTCAAGGTCGCACCGTCGTTCCCGCAGCCGATGTCGGCGCCGCTGGCCGAGCTCGGCCAGGACCTCATGCTGCCAGGCCTCGACACGATCCCGCCGAACACGGTCGTGCCGCTGGTGACCAACACCCCGTTCGTGGAGGCCTACCTCGTCGGGCTCAACGCCGAGCTCGGCAGGGAGCTGCTCTGGCGGGAGTACCCAGCACCCCAGGTCGCGACGTACTTCCAGCAGTTCTGGGACACCACAGTCGCACCCGGCCGGCCACCGGACATCCGTCCGCTCGACGACTGGGGAGACAGGGCGCTCGGCGACACCGGGGGCGACGAGCGCTTCGTGATGCTGCTGCGGAGCGAGCTGCTGCGCCGCTACCCGAACGCGATCATCTACGCCACCAAGCCCGGCACGGACCCGCCCGAGGAGACCTATCCCATCTTCACGGGGGCAATGCCGCCGGACATCCGCTTCTTCGGTTTCGACCTCGATGCGCACACCATGCGGGAACGCGCCCTCGTGATCCAGGAGCAGCCTTCGCGCACCCCGATTCGGCATCGAGGCGGACGACGACCCCGGGAAGGTGACGCACCTACCCGTGTCGCAACAGAACTCAGCGGCGTTCGCGAAGCGGCTGCGCCAGTTCCCAGTGCGAATCACGATCCCCGCGACCGTCCTGCTCGGGGAGGCATGACCGATGCCGATCCCGCTGGTGAACGTCGGCGCTCTCCTCGATCCGGGCCTGACCTCCGCGTCGCCCGAGCTCGAGGTGGTCGTCGCTCCGGGAACGCATCCGCTGGCCCTGCTCCCGGTTCGACTCGAGACGCGCTACTTCGATGCTCCGGACGGGCAGACCGAACTGCGGGTCCGCATCTACCCCGACCGGATCCACATCGACTCCCACGACCCCGCGCTCACGGCGGAGGAGGCGGCGGCCGGGCGGGCCTACTGGGAGCAGGCCTGGCGCGCGGCAGACGACGAGGCGCGGGCGAGGGCGGCGTGGCAGCTCCTGACCGAGCGGCTCGAGCCCGGCCGGGCGGCGTACGTCGCGCACACCCTGACCCCCACCAACCCCGCGCGGCGCCCCGTGCAGCCCGTCCCCGAGGAAGCCGAGCTCCCGACGGACCCGAAGTTCCCGGCAACCGGCGACCCCAGCACGGTGAGCCGCACCCCCGTCGCGCGCGGGCTGCCCGTGCGGTGGACGGCCACCGCCTACCGCGACGGACAGCTGATCGCGTCCGCGACATCACGCGACGTCGCCCCGGACCTCGCCGTCGGTCCCGACCTGGACGACACACTCGCCCCTGACGTCGACGACCACGAGGTGCCGGCGGTCGATGCCGGCATGGCGTGGATGGTGGACTTCGCCCGGGCCGAGGAGTCAGGAATGGCGCTCCGCCTCCTCCTTCCCGGCCCGCGGGAGTCGGCGGCAGTCGACGTCCTCCTCGTCTCCGGGGTGGACGACTCCTCGCCTGCCTCGGGATCGGCGCGGCTGGCCGACCTGCTCGACGCGCACCGGTTCACCGAGGGGCTGGAGGTGCTGGCACCAGGCACTCCGACGAACAACACGACCGGCGAGCGCTCCGGATTCGCCAGCCGCGATGTCCGCGGCGCTCGCAGTTTCGACGCCGAGTGGCACCCCGTCGACGTACGCCGTGGTGACACCAGCGCGGCGGCCCTGCTGGCGGACGCCTGCGGCCTGGACCCGGAGCGGGCCGGGTCGACGCTCGGCCACCTCCAGGGAGCCGAGCGGCACGACCGCGACCTGGCCGACGCCATGACGACGGCGCTCTGGCCGGCGACCTGGGGCTACTACCTCACCCAGATGGTGGGTCTCGGCACTGGCGGGCTCACTCCCGAGGACTGTGACTGGGGCCGCGACCACGCGCGCCGCTTCGTCGTGCCCGCCGGGCCGCTGCCCGCCGTCCGCTGCGCCAGCCAGCCCTACGGCATCCTTCCGGTGACCTCCCTGAACCGCTGGCTCCCAGCGACGGCCGACGACGCGAGGCTGGACCGAGTGCGGCGAATCCTCGTGGGCCTGCGTGACCACGCCTGGCGCCCCGCCCAGGAAGGGGTCGCGCGCGTCGGACGCAGCGACGACGCGAGTCTCGACGTGGTCGACGTGCTCCGCACCGACGGCGCACCGGCGCAGTTCCACACGCGCCGGATGATGGGTCCCCACCTCCTGCGGCACCTGCGGCTCTTCATCGGCGAGGACCTCGATGCCGCGGGGTTCTGGCTCCGGCTCCAGTCGCTCACTCGTCGCTTTCCCGACCGCATCGGTCTCGGCTTCCTGCCACTCGTGTCCCGGATCGTCTACGAGCCCGAGACGTCGACCCTCACCGCGCCCCTAGTCGCAGCCCCGGAGGCGACTGCGTCGTACGTCGCAGAGCTAATGGTTGTACAGGACCTCGACACGCTCGCCGCGCCGGTGCCGGCGGAGCCCGTGCCGCTGCTCCGCGCCCTGTTGCGACACGCCCTCCTTCGCGAGCAGGCCCAGTCGGCGGCGCGGCTCCTGGCCTCACCCGAGCTGCCGATCGGCCAGCTCCTGCGCGACGCCGAGCTGGTCGACCTCGTGGGCGGCGCGCCCCCCACGCCGACGTGGACCTCGCAGCGGGAGCAGCCGGTGCCGGGTTCGAGCCCGCAGGTCACCGTGCGCGAGGCGCTCGCCGACCCTTCCGGCCTGCCTTCCGAGATCGCGCGCCCGCTCGAGGAGTTCCAGCTCGCACTCACGACCCTGGCGGCCGCAGACGTCACCACGCTCGAGCGGCACCTGACAGGTACCCTCGCGGCCGCGTCGTACCGACTCGATGCGTGGGTGACCTCCCTCGCCACCCGTCGCCTCGCCGACCTCCGCGCGGCGCAGCCGACCGGACTCTTCACCGGCTGCTACGGCTGGGTCGAGAACCTCACCCCCGACCCACAGACGCCGGTCGAGGAAGTGCCTCCCGACGAGGAGGCACCGTTGTTCGAGCCGGCGGACGACCCGGGGTTCATCCACGCGCCGTCGCTCGACCAAGCCAGCGCGGCCGCACTGCTGCGCAATGCCCACCTCTCCCAGGGCAACGCCACGAACGAGCAAGGCCCGTTCGCGATCCAGCTCACCTCCGAGCGAGTCCGGACCGCGCAACGCCTGCTCGACGGGGTCAGGCAGGGCCAGACGCTCGGCACCCTTCTCGGCTACGACTTCGAGCGCCGCCTGCATGACACCGGCCTCGACCAGCTGCTCGACGAGTTTCGGAGAGCGGCTCCCCCGCTGGGTCGCACAGGTGACGAGGCAGTCGAGCGACGGGTGCTCCTGGACGGACTCGTGCTCCGAGACCTGTGGGCGGATCCCGACAACGCGGTCTTCGACTTCCTCGACAGCGCGTCAGCCGGTGACCGAACGATTGCGGAGGCGGCGCTCAACGCGCTGAGTCTCGAGGTGGACGCGGTCGCCGACGCGATCACGGCGGAGGGGGCCTATCAGCTCGTGCGGGGCAGCACCGAGCGCGCGTCGGCCACGATGGAGGACGTCGCGTCCGGCGATGCGGCACCGCCGATGCTCGATCACGCGCGTACGCCACGCAGCAGCCTCCCGGTCACCCACCGCGTCGCGATCGTGCTCGACGCGGACGCCTCCACACCAGAGAGCTCGGGCTGGGCTGCCGCGGCGACCTCGCCCCGCGCTGCTGCCGACCCGGCGTTGAACGCCTGGCTCGGCCGGCTGCTCGGTCGGGCGCGCGATGTGAACGTTGCGCTGAGCGCCCGCGCGGCGGACTCCACGGCCAGCCACGAGATCTCGCTGGCCGAGCTCGGGCTGACACCGCTCGACCTGGCCTGGCTCAGCGGCGACGCGACCGGCCGCGACCAGCTCGCCGAGCTCGCCTACGACGCCGCAGTGTCCCTCGAGGACCGGATCCATGAGGTCCGGCTGCAGCTCGACCCGGTGGACGGGTCGACCCCGGGTCGACGCTCCATTGCCGACCTTCTGGAGATCGCCGCGTCGGCCCACGGCTTGGTCACGGCAGCCAGGCCGCTGGACGGTGTGGACCTGCTCCCGCCGCACGTAGAGGGTCTGCCCGGTCTCGACCTCGACGAGTACGACGAGCGATCCGGTACCGCCCAGGACGCACTGCAGCGGGTCCACGACCAGCTCGACTCCCTCCTTCAGAACCGACCCGGGCCCGCCAGGGCCGACCTCCGCACGACACTGCGCGCCGCCAGTGAGTTCGGCGTTCCGGTGGTGACCGTCGCGTTTGTGGGAGCCGACGACGAGTCCGAGCCGATGTCGCCGGACCTGGTCGCAGGCACAGGCGCGGCGGGCGTCCTGGTGGAGCTGGCGCGCCGGCTCGCGGCCGCCGGCGCGGCGTCGTCGGCGCCTGCCGGGGAGCCCGACGCGGCACGACGGGCGCGCATCCAACGCCGGTTCGCGGCCGTCTTCGGGCAGGGCTTCGTCCCATTGCCGCGCTTCGACTGTCCGACGGGGCGAGACCTACGGCTGTCGATGGCCGACGGCGACAACCTGACCGCGGGCAATGCGCTGGCGTCGTACACCTGGCTGATGAAGATGAAGCGGCTGCGTCCCGCCCTGAGCCGCCTCGACCTGCTCGTGAGCGAGGCCGACGCGGCGGGCGCCACCGATCCGATCGAGCTCGAGCTCGCCCAGCTGCCCCACGAAGCCGGCCAGCGTTGGGTGGGTCTTCCAGTGGAACCTGAGGCGACCTTGCGCGAAGGCGTCGTCTCGCTCGCCCTCCTGGGTGACGGCCTGCGGCATCTGGACCGGCCGTTGGCGGGGGTGCTCGTGGACGAGTGGACCGAGAGCCTTCCCTTCCGCGAGGAAACGACCGGGATCGCATTCCGCTACGACCCGCCGGACGCCGCGGCGCCGCAAGCCGTGCTGCTGGCGGTGCCGCCCGTCATCGGTGAGGACTGGACCGTGGGCACGCTGAACCAGGTGCTCCTGGAGACCCTGGATCTCGCACACCTGCGCGCCGTCGGTCCCGAGGACCTCGACGCCGTGGGTCACTACCTCCCGGCCACCGCCCTGGCCTTCAACGCCGAGGGTGACGCCGTTGCCACCGACCTGAACCCGCTAACTACCTGAGGAACCACACGTGCCCTCGATCACCACCTGGACCCGGCTCGAACCACTGACGTCGTCGGACGATCCGGCTTCCGGACTGGCGGCTCGGGTCCACGACCCGCTGTGGTTCCTGTCGCGGCAGTGGCAGGTCGCGGAGTTCCAGGGAGAGGACGGCGGCAGCCCGATCGTGGCGCGGTGGCGCGGCACGGTGTCGCCGCTGACCCGCTGTCACCTCGGCCAGGTCACGAACGACATCACGGCGCCACGGCTGGACCGGGCGGGGAGCCTTCCCCTCGAAGCCTTCGTCGAACGACAGCCGGTGCACCTGGAGGCATCGGACGCACCGACGGCGCGCGGCCTGAGGTTCGCCGTCGACGCCGGGCGGCACTTCCTGCGGATGCTCGCGTCACAGCCGGTGTCGCGCGACTACGCGCCGGCGTTCATCGCGACGTACGGTCTGCAGCCCTTGCCCGACGAGTCCGGGCTCGACCCGGCCAGTCGCTCCTTCCTCAACCTCATGGCCGGGCGGGCCGTGGACGGTCGTCGCCTCCGCGCCGCCCTTGCGAGAGACCTGGTGCCGCCGCTCGACGACGCAACGATCGCGCCCGCGGATGTCGCCGAGGTCCGCACGGCCGGCGAACTGTGGCTGACGTGGGTCGACGAGCTCTTCAGCCAGCCGGACGAGGACGAGCAGGCCTGGCAGCCCGACCGCATGGAGTACGCCTTCTCCGTTGCCGGCCGGATGGGACCCGAGCCGAGCGACGAACGCATACTGACCGCCGCGCAGTACACCGACGGCACGCTCGACTGGTACTCGTTCGATGTCAACGGCGGCGTGAGCCTCGGCACCACGGACGGCGAAACCGGCAAGGTCGTGACCCGCAGCGTCCTGCCGGCGCCCGTCACCCTGCCCGGCATGCCGGCCCACCGGTTCTGGGAGTTCGAGGACGCGCTGCTGGACTTCGGTGCTCTCCAGCCTGGTGCGACCGACCTAGTCCCCTTGCTCCTCATCGACACGGTCAGCGGGTTCGGCAACGACTGGTTCGTCATCCCGGTCGACCTGCCGGTCGGCTCGCTCGTGGTGTCCCGGTCCCTGGTCGTGACCGACACCTTCGGCTTCTCCGAGCTGGTCCGCCCGACCGGCGATCCCGGGCTCGCTCGGACCGAACCGTGGTGCATGTACCAGCTCGCCAAGCCGTCCAACCCGGCGGAGCCGGAGGGTGAAGCGATCAGCAACCTGTTCTTCCTGACGCCCACGCTCGTACATCCGCAGGAGGGTGCGGTCCTCGAAGAGGTGCTGCTGCTGCGCGACGAGATGGCGAACCTCGCATGGGCCGTCGAGCGGAGGCTCGAGAGCCCGATGGAGCGGGGTCTCGACGCGGCGTCATTCGACACCGCGCCGGTCGCTGCACCGAATCAACTCACGTTGGCGGTCCCGGAGTACCAGCTGTCCAGCAGAGTCCCGGACCACTGGATCCCCTTGCTCCCGGTCAGGACCGACGGCTCGCAGGTGCGCCTGGCCCGCGCCGCCCTGCTCGACGTGGACGGCGGTCGCAAGGTGGTGCGCAGCCAGGCCGCTGTCCTCGGCGAAGATCCCGTCGCTCCCCTGCTCATCCCGGAGGAGGAGGTACCGAACGAGGGCGCGATCGTACAGCGTGCGTACCAGGGTGCGCGTTGGTACGACGGTGAGCTGATCGTCTGGTCGGCCTATCGGAAGTCCGTCGGACGCGGCGATGGATCAAGCGGACTTCGCTTCGACTCGCTCCGCGAGTGAGCCGGCGCGGTCAGAGGGGCGACGGCCCGGTCCTGGGAAACTTCTGCCGTCCATCGACCCCGACCCACATGCGGTCCACCGGGCCCAGGAACGGGAAGGTGAGGCTGAAGTAGCAGCCCCGGTCCTTCCCGAAGTTCTTCGCGAGGGATCCGCCGGCCTCCTCCTCGATCTGGATCATCTCGTCGTCGGCCAGGGGAATGGCGGAACCCTTGGCTGGACTTCCGCTCGGATGGGCGGCCTACTTGCCCCGAGGTCGAAGGTCGTCGGCGGGAAGTGGTTGGCCGGACGTGTGGTCGAACGAGTTGAACAGCGGGTCCCGTCGTAGCCCGGCGACTTCCCAGGGGTACTTCGCCTGGTAGTTGCCGATGTCGTGGAACGGCCTCGAATCGTCGGTCACGGCGAACTTGTCGACGTCGGTCGCGTTGTCCGTCGCGTCCTCCGGTCCGACGCACTCGTAGAAGTTGCCATCGCTCGGCCCCAGGAAGTCGCCCGGTGGCAGGAACGCGATCGGCCGGGTGACGTCAGAGTCGGAGTAGGCGGCCACGAAGATGTTGTTGTAGGCCCTGCGCCGCTCGGCATTCTTGCCGTCCTTGCGGAACTCGCGGTAGTGGGCGAAGCCGGGCCGGTTGAGGTCCTCGAGCTGCCCGCCCGCGCCGATCTTGGCGCCCGCGTTCATGACCAGGCAGGTGTTGTGCCACCAGTCGATCTTCCCCTCGAGCCCGTTGCTCTTGTAGAACTGCCCCATTCGGAACGGGTTGTCGCCGGGTTGTCCGCGGCGGATCCCGAGCGTGGGTTCGCGGATGTCGATCAGGTTGCGGAACATCCGTATCCGCCCAAGGGGTGCCTCGGAGGCGAAGCTGAAGACGGTCAGCACCTGGAGTGCGGTCGATGTTCGCGCCGTACCGCGCGCCCTCCGTGGCCGCGGCGGCCAAGGTGTTGCGGACGTGCATTACCAGCCCGACCTGGATCAGGCCGAGCACGAGCGGCACGAGCACCATGCTGACCAGCACGAAGTCGACGACCGCCGCGCCGTGCTCGTCACGCGGGCACCTAGTGTCCTGCGCGTAAAATCCGCTTCCTAAGTTTAGACTGGGGTATGCCGCGTACCGGACGTCCGAAAGCCGAGCTGGTCTTGACCGCTGAGGAGCGCGAGCAGTTGACGCGGTGGTCGCGTCGGGCGAAGTCGGCGCAGGCGTTGGCGCTGCGCTCGAAGATCGTGCTCGCCTGCGCGGAGGGCGCGGACAACACCACGGTGGCCCAACGATTGGGCTGTGAGGCGCACACGGTGAGCAAGTGGCGGCGCCGGTTCGTCGAGCAGCGGCTCGAGGGGCTGGGCGACGAAGCGCGGCCGGGACGGCCGCGCACGATCAGTGTGGACCAGGTCGAGGACGTCATCGTGGCCACCTTGGAGTCGACGCCGCCGAACGCCACCCACTGGACCCGGGCGAAGATGGCCCAACGCACAGGTCTCTCGAAGAGCACGGTCGGGAAGATCTGGAAGGATTTCGGGCTCAAACCGCACCTGGTCGACCACTTCAAGCTGTCCACCGACCCGCTGTTCATCGACAAGCTCTACGACGTCGTCGGCCTGTACTTGAACCCGCGTGCGCCACGAGGCGCTGATGAATCGAGCGGAGGTGAGAGACCTTCGCCGCCGACCCTGTCGTAGCAGGGACGGTGAAGCTGGGGGCAGCCTGATCCGGGAGGTGCCGGTGAGGGTGGAAGCAGCCTCGACAACGACGGGACGCGTCAGTACTGCCAGATGGCGTGGGTCCGGCAAGCGTGATGGAGAGGAGTACGCGAGGAACCAGCGTGCGTACGTCCTTTAAAGGTAAACCGGCTCGAATCTGGCGGATCTGGGCCGGGCGTGGTGCGCACCTGTTCGGCTTCGGTCGGGCGGGGAACTTCCGGACTGGCTTGTGGGTGTCGGTCCGGGAGGCCATGGCGAAGTGCTGCGGGGTAGTCATGGCGATGCCGCAGGGACAGAGTTGGGCTCCTCCTCCGTCGAGCGAACAACAGTGAACGTGGGAACCGTCTCGGTCCTTGCCCGTGGCCACGTATCCAGCGTGGAGGTTCGGGCTGGGTCGCATCGTCGGCCGATCGGGCCGGGACGGGGCGGAGCCGTCGTAGTACTCCGAGCCGGGGAGAGCCCGTGCACATGGGGAAGGACGGCAGCAGTTTCGAGAAGGGAAGGAGGCTGTAATGCCGAAAGACGCGCCACCGAATGGTGGCGCTCTGCCGGCGTGGGCCCGGTGGGTCCGCGTCGGCGGGTATCGGAGATGCAGACCAAGCTTCACCGTTGGGCGGCGGCCGATCCTGGCCGCAGGTTCGACGACCTGTTCAACTTCGTGTGTGACCCGGCGACGCTGATCGTGGCGTTCGACCGGGTCGCGGGCAACACCGGGTCCCGGACCGCTGGCGTGGACGGCCTCACGGTCGCCGACGTCGAGGAGCAGATCGGGGCGCCGGGGTTTCTGGACGACCTGCGTGCCCAACTCAAGGCGGGCACGTTTCGGCCGTTGCCGGTGCGGGAACGCAAGATCCCCAAACCGGGCGGGTCGGGAAAGCTGCGCAGCCTCGGCATCCCGACCGTGGCCGACCGGGTGGTCCAGGCCGCGTTGAAACTGGTGCTGGAGCCGATCTTCGAGGCCGACTTCGATGCCGGTCTCTTACGGGTTCCGACCGATGCGGCGAGCGCAGGACGCGATCGCTGAGATCCACCACTTCGGCACCCAGGGTTACCGCTGGGTGCTGGACGCGGACATCGAGGCGTGCTTCGACTTGATCGACCACGTCGCCTTGATGGACCGCGTGCGGCGCAGGGTTAGGGACAAGCGCGTGCTGGGGCTGGTCAAGGCGTTCCTTAAGTCGGGGGTGATGACCACCATCGGCACTCGCGAGGCAACGCACACCGGTACCCCGCAGGGCGGGATCTTGTCCCCGCTGTTGGCCAACATCGCGTTGTCGGCGCTGGATGAGCACTTCATGGCGAAGTGGAACCAGCAGATGGCGACCGAGGTGAACCGGCAGGGCCGGCGCAGACGTGGTGAGGCGAACTATCGACTGATCCGGTACGCCGATTTATGCCGAGCTCGGCATAAGTCCGCTTATGCCGCGTCCGTGGTTATGCCGCGTGAACTGGCAGATCCCTGTGCTGGTGGCGGATCCGGGGTGGTCGACGCGGCATAATCCGGTCGCGCTCTGAGGAGCGCTCCTGTCGGACTGGACGGACAAGGTCCGTTCTCACGATGGGAGCAACGCATGGAAGGCAGAGCACCGCAGCGCAGGTTCCGGGGGAAGGCGAATGGCTCTCGCGGGCCCGGCCAGGAGTGTCGGGTGGAGCTGCGGGAAGTGCTGTTGGACGAGTTCGCCGAATGGTTGAGGGTCGAGCGGGGGCTGGCCGCGGAGTCGGTGCGCTGTTATCGCAGCCAAGGGGCCAAGCTGCTGGGCAGCCTGGCTGATCCGCTGGACGAGGCGATCGCCGGCTTGGACGCTGCGGCGGTGACCGGGTTCGTCATGTCCCAGGCGAGGTCGACGCGCAGTGTCTGGTCGGCCAAGGCCCACGTCACCGCGCTTCGGGCGCTGTTGCGGTTCCTGCACGTCCGGGGCCTGACGCAGGGTCCTCTGGTCGGGGCGGTGCCCGCGGTCGCCGGGTGGCGCCTGGCCGGCCTGCCCCGGGGGCTGACCCGAGACCAGGTCGCGTTGCTGCTGGGTACGCCAGACACGACGACCCCGGTCGGTCTGCGTGACGGCGCGGTGCTCACGCTGTTGGCCGACCTCGGGCTGCGGGGCGCAGAGGTCGCCGCGCTCCGCCTGGACGACCTCGACTGGCTTCACGGCGAGGTGCTGGTTCGCGGCAAGGGCGCCCGGGTGGAACGGCTGCCGCTGACCACCACGGTGGGTGCCGCGGTGGCCGGCTACCTGACCATGGCTCGCCCGCGGTGTGAGGCGGAGACGGTTTTCGTCACCGTGCGCGCACCGATCCGACCACTGACCGGAGGGTCGGTCCGCGCGATCATGGCCCGTGCCTGCCGGCGGGCCGGGATGCCCCGGCTCGGCCCGCACCGGTTGCGGCACACCCTGGCCACCGATCTGCTGCACGCCGGCGCGTCGCTGGCCGAGGTCGGCCAGGTGCTGCGGCACCGCTCCGAACTGTCCACCGCGGTCTACGCCAAGGTGGACCTGGACGCGTTGCGCACCCTCGCGCGGCCCTGGCCGGGGAGCGGTCGATGAGCTCGATCCGCGCACGGGCCGAGGAGTACCTCGCGATGCGCCGCGCGTTGGGGTTCCAGCTGAGCAGCTTCGAGCAGAAGCTTTCCAGCTTCGTTGGCTACCTCGAGGCCCACGACCTGGACGTGATCACCGTCGACGCGGCGCTGGCATGGGCCACGGCCACCCCGCGCAGCACTGACGAGGTGCACTGGAGCCGCCGTCTGATGGTGGTCCGGATCTTCGCCCGCCATCTGGCCGTGCTGGACCCACGCACCCAGATCCCCCCGCCGGACCTGCTGCCGCACCACTACCGTCGGGTGACCCCCTACCTGTTCAGCGACGACGAGATCGAGCGGTTGATGGAGGCCGCCAACGCTCTCCGGCCGGCGATGCGTGCCCTGACCTGGCGAACCCTGATTGGACTGCTCGCGGTGACCGGGCTACGGGTCTCCGAAGCGTGCGGACTCGACCGGGCCGACGTCGACCTCGACGACCTGCTGCTGACCGTGCGGAACACCAAGTTCGGCAAACACCGGCTGGTCCCGATCCATCCCAGCACCGCCGAGGCGCTGCGCGGCTACGCCCACGCCCGCGACGGGGAGTTCCCCGAACCCGTCCCGGCCTGGTTCCTCAACACCCGAGGCCGTCGTATGGACAAGGCGAACCTGTCGCACACCTTCAGCAGCCTGCTCCAGGCAGCGGCCATCACCGCGCCGCCCGGGCGGCGACGGCCGCGGCTGCACGACCTCCGGCATGGGTTCTGCACCACCACCCTGTTCGAGTGGTACCGCGACGGAGGCGACGTCGCCGCCCGGATGCCCCGGCTCACGACCTACCTGGGGCACGCGGACCCGAAGTCGACCTACTGGTACCTGACCGGCGCGCCCGAGCTGCTCGCGTTGGCCGCGGACCGGCTCGAGCACGACCTGGCCGAGAGCAGGGAGGAGGCACCGTGAACGACCTCGCGCCCTTGCTGCAGGGGTTCTTCAGCGATCGGCTGATCCGGCAGCGTCAGGCCAGCCCGCACACCATCGCCGCCTACCGAGACACGATCATCCTGCTGCTCGGCTTCATCCAGCAGCAGACCGGGCGACAGCCGGCGACGTTGAGCATCACCGACCTCGACGCCGAGACGGTCGGCGCGTTCCTGACCCATCTGGAAACCGAGCGTGGCAACAGCACCGCCACTCGCAACGCACGGTTGGCCGCGATCCACTCCCTGTTCCGCTACGCCGCGCTCCGCGACCCCGACCACGCCGCGCTCATCCAACGCGTGCTGGCCATGCCGGCCAAACGGACCGACCGCGCGATCTTGGGCTACCTCACCCGCCCTGAATGCGACCAACTGATCGCCGCACCCGACCAAACCACCAGGCTCGGCCGCCGTGACCACGCACTGCTGCACCTGGCCATCCACACCGGGCTCAGGGTCTCCGAACTCACCGGCCTGACCCGCAGCGACGTCCACCTCGGCACCGGGGCCCACGTCCGCTGCCACGGCAAGGGCCGCAAGGACCGCTGCACCCCGCTGACCCGCCCCACCGCCACGATCCTCGCCGCCTGGCTCGCCGAGTCCATCGGCCGCGACGACGACCCGCTGTTCCCCAGCAGCCGCGGAGGCCGGCTCAGCAACGACGCCGTGCAACGCCTCGTCGCCAAGCACACCGCGGCCGCCGCGACCCAGTGTCCCTCACTGGCAGGCAAGGCCGTCACCCCGCACACCCTCCGGCACTCCACCGCGATGGCACTGCTGCACGCCGGCGTGGACCTGTCGGTAATCGCGCTATGGCTCGGGCACGAGTCCACCGACGTCACCCAGATCTATCTCCACGCCGACATGACCATCAAGGAGAACGCCCTGGCCCGGCTGCCCACACCCCGCGGCTCCCGCAGCCGCTACCGGCCCACCGACAAGCTGCTCGACTACCTCAACAGCCTCTGACCCACCCCGAACCGGAGCCGGATTATGCCGCGTGGGCCATCCAGAATCCCCTGCCAGCACCAGCCTCTGGCAGCCCACGCGGCATAACCACGGACGCGGCATAAGCCGATGACTTCGTTGTCCTCGTGCACGGCGACCGGGTCCACGTCGAAGCCCTACGCGAAGAGATCGCGGATGTGTTGGAACCGATTGGTCTGCGGCTCTCGGAGTCCAAGACCAAGGTGGTGCACATGAGCGACGGGTTCGACTTCCTCGGCTTCCACATCCAGTGGAAACCCAAGAGGGGCACCAACAAGTGGCACGTCTATACCTTCATCGGCGATCGGCCTATCCGGTCGCTGAAGGCGAAGATCCGTGCGCTGACCCGCAGGAAGTCCCAGCAGAACCCCAAGGTGGTGCTGATCCGGCTGAACCAGATCATGCGCGGCTGGGCCAACTACTTCAAGCACGCGGCGTGCAAACGCACCCTGCACAGCCTGTCCCACTTCGTGTGGTGGCGGGTCGTCGGGTGGCTACGCAGGCTGCACCGCTGGAGGTGGAAGGACGTCCGTTCCCGGTTCACCACGCCCGATGGGCGTTGGCGGCCGATCACTACGGACGAGATTGCGTTGTTCAACCTCGCGGCGGTGCCGGTCACCCGCTACCGCTATCGAGGTAACACCATCCCCAACCCTTGGACCCTGCCTACCGCGTCCTGACAGCAGAAAACTGTGGAGAGCCCGTTGCGTCGAGAGGCGCACGGCGGGTTCGGCGAGCGGTCTGGGGAAACGGACCGGGAGCAATCCCGACACCGCGCCCCAGACCGACTCAACCCGAGGCTGCGGTGGTGCTGTGCGTGGATGAGAAGTCCCAGGTGCAGGCGCTGCAGCGTTCCCAACCGGCGTTCCCGATGATGCCCGGGATGCCCGAGCGCCGCACCCACGACTACGTCCGGCACGGCACCACCACGCTGTTCGCCGCGATGAACGTCGCCGACGGCACCGTGATCAGCAGCCTGCACCGCCGACACCGGGCGGTCGAGTTCAAGAAGTTCCTCACCAAGATCGACCATCAGGTCCCCGCCGAGCTCGACATCCACCTGATCTGCGACAACTACGGCACCCACAAACACCCCACCATCAAGAACTGGCTCAAGGAGCATCCGCGAGTCAAGCTGCACTTCACCCCGACCTACTCATCGTGGCCAACCTCGTCGAGCGGTTCTTCGGCTACGTCACCGCCGACCTGCTCCAACGCTCCGACCACCGAAGCGTCCAGGCCCTCGAAGCCGACCTCCGCAAGTGGGTCAAAGCCTGGAACGAAGACCCCAAACCCTTCGTCTGGACCAAGACCGCCGAACAGATCCTCAGCAGCCTCGGACGACTTATGCAGCGAATCTCAAATGCAGGACACTAGTGGTCATCTCCGTTAGTTCGTCGGGGTCTCCGCGGCCCAGGCACGCACATCGCTGCGTTGGCATCGCTCGAAAGGCGTCCAGCCTGCCTTCGCAACGCCGCCTTGCGCTGCACGCACCCGGACCACGGATACCCTCGACGAACTTCCGTCGACGACCACTAGCCAGTGACCGACGAGAGCGTTCACGCAGCATCGCACCGAGCTGCGAGCCGGCGATGGCCCACAGTCCCGCGACCAGTCCGGCGGTCATGACGGTGATCAGCACCCAGCCTGGAACGTCACCTTGTTCGTCGCGACGCCGGCGGCGCAGCAGGTGTCTCATCTCTCTATCTCCTTCTAGGGGACGACGAGGCGCAGGCCGACCAGGCCCGGCCAGAACGCGAATACGACAACGGTGGGCAGCACCAGGAACACGACCGGAGAGAACATCTCGGCCAGGTTCGTCGTACCCACGGTCGCGAGCTCGGTCGACCTCGTCGTCCACCTCGGCGTCGACAACGGGGGAGTACGCCGGGTCAACGAGATCGTGGCTGTCCCGGGACGTGTCGAGAACGACATCGTCGAGACCGAGCCCGTGTTCGTTCGCCAGGCGGGCGAACTGGTGCACACGGGCGGGATGCCGACCCGGCAGGAGTCCTTCGAGCGGGCCGGGATCGACGTACACCGCATCCTGCGAGGCGCGGACTGATGGGCGCCGTTCTCGGGTTGGTCTTCGGGGTGGGCCTGCTCCTGGTCTGGTCTGCTTTCCAGGCACCTCGGCCACGATCGCCCGCTCGCCGCTCCCGGCTTCGGCCGCTCCTGGGCAGCGCCGGACTGGGTGACGTCAGCGTCACCGGCTTCGTGGTCGTGTCCGCCGTGTGCGCGTTCGTCGCCACCGTCGTCGTACTCCTGGCCTCGCGCACGGTGCCCGTCGCCCTTGTCTTCGGCGCGATGGGCGGCTACCTGCCTGTTGCGGTGCTCAAGGGCCGGGCCCGACGCCGACAACGGGAGTTCGCCGAGGTCTGGCCGGAGGCGGTCGACAACCTGGCCTCCGCGGTGCGCGCCGGGATGTCGCTGCCTGAGGCGCTTGGCGCGCTCTCCGAGCGTGGACCCGAGCCGCTCCGCGATGCCTTTGCCGGCTTCGCGCTGGACTACCAGGTCAGTGGCCGCTTCGCTGATGCGCTCGACCGGCTCAAGGACAGGCTCGCCGACCCCGTCGGGGACCGCGTGGTTGAGAGCTTGCGCGTTGCGCGCGAGGTTGGTGGTGGCGATCTCGGTCGGCTGCTGCGCAGCCTCTCGGGGTTCCTCCGCGATGACGCGCGCACCCGTTCGGAGCTCCTGGCCCGTCAGGCGTGGACGGTCAACGGCGCTCGGCTCGCCGTCGCGGCGCCTTGGCTGGTGCTGCTCCTGATGTGCTTCCAGCCGGAGGTGATCCAGCGTTACTCGACGGGCGCCGGCGTGGTGGTCCTCGCCGGTGGCGCGCTGCTGTGTGTGATCGCCTATCGCGCGATGGTCCGGATCGGTCAGCTCCCGACCGAGCGGCGGATCCTGTCGTGAGTGCGTTCGTCGGTGGCCTGCTCGGTGCCGCGATGGGGCTGGGTGCCTGGCTCGTCGTGACGGCCGTGCTGGAGGCCCGTCGTACGCCGCTCGCGGTGCGGGTGCTGCCGTTCGTGCGCGACCTGCCACGTCCCGAGTCCCTCCCGGCGTCGGTCAGGCCGAGCAACGCCTTCGCCGGGATCTTCGGACCGGCGCTGGCCGCGGCCGGCCACGGTGTCGAGCGCGTTCTGGGCGGCAGCGCTTCCGTGCGACGCCGGCTTGTGCGAGCGGGTCTGGAGATGGAGGTTGCCCAGTTCCGCGTCGAGCAGGTCATCTGGGGCCTGGTCGCGTTCGCGGTCGTGGCGGTGCCCTCCGCTCTGGTGGCGGCCTCCTCACCCGAGCGCTCTGTGCCTCTCCTCATCTTCTGCGTGATCGCGTTCGTGCTCGGGGTGCTGCTCCGCGAGAACCGGCTCACCGCGCAGGTGAGCCAGCGCGAACGGCTGATCCTGCAGGAGTTCCCGACCGTGGCTGAGTTGCTGGCCCTGGCTGTGGCCGCGGGGGAGAGCCCGGTCGCCGCGCTCGACCGGGTCGTACGCCGCACGCATGGTGAGCTCTCGGCCGAGCTCGGGGCCGTCCTGGCCCAGGCCCGCACCGGTACGCCGATCACTCGGGCCTTCGACGAGCTGGCCTCCCGGTCCGGTCTGGCCGTGGTCTCCCGGTTCGCCGAGGGCATCGCGATCGCCATTGAACGCGGCACACCGCTCTCCGACGTACTCCACGCCCAGGCCGGTGACGTCCGCGAGGCCGGACGTCGCGCGCTGATCGAGTCGGGCGCCCGGCGTGAGGTCCTGATGATGGTCCCCGCCAACATGCGATAGGGAGCGTGCAAGGTCGACTGCCCATTCGGATTCCGTTCGGGCCGAGGCAAGTCCACAGGTCGCCGCCCCCACCGGGGCCAACCACGCCAGGGCCGGCCATCCTACGCCGCATCCGCGGACACGCTGCCTACCGCCCAGATAGACGCTCACTAGCGGCGTCTGGATACGATGGCGCCTCCATGACTTGACCCCGCCGAACGAACCGAGCCAAAGTCGGTCTCGTCGGCGATATCCGAGATGTGTCTGGCCGCTCGTGCCCCTGAGCTCGCGCCGCATCGGGAGCAGCCTCGTCGCGACGGCTTCACGGCGAGCGCACGGCGACTCGCATATGATGCTCACTGCAACCGAGGGACCATCGGCACCACATACATGTCGCCTCGACCAAGTGGCGGGGCGTCGAAGGGCCCTTATTCCTCCCGGAGGTGTGGGTCGGCAAGCAGATACTGCGCCAGCCGCCCCTCGTGGTCGCGGTCGCGGGGGTGGTGGGCGGGCTCCGGGATCATCCGGCCTTCGGCGGCGTCCCAGAACCGGTCTACCCGCTGCGCCACCGTGCGCGCGATTCGGCCACCCAGCCCGCTGTGCGGCACGAATGGGTGCGGACGGGTCGGTGCGTGCAGCTCGGCGTGGTAGAGCCGCTCCCCCCAGTCCGGGTCGCTGTCCTGCCGATGCAGTTCGAGTTCTTCGACCAGCTCCCGCTCGAGTCGCCAGACGGCCTCGAACTCGCGGCGTACGTCGTCCCAGATCGAGTGCCAGCTGCGCCGGATCGCGTACGACGACCCGTAGAGCTTGGCTTTCACCTGCGCGAGTGCGACTTCCAGCTCCTTGTCCTGGTGGACGAACTTGTGAGCAAGTTCCTTCCCGTCCGGGACTCGCTTACGGACGGCTGGTACTACTACCTCGAGCACCGCCGCTTGGTGACGGCTGGAGCTGGCCAGGAAGGTGTCGATGGCACGGTAGTGGTCGCGCGGGTGACGTCGATCCGGGCTCGCCGTGGCCGCTAGCGACAGGCGGTACCGGAGCACTTCTTGGGTCGCGTTCATGCCGGGTACGAGGGTGTCCACGGCAGTCATCTCCCTGCTGGGTCCGAGACCACCATTGTCCTCCGCCGACCCACTGGGAACAAGCGTCAGCCCGCTCAGCTCGGCGGAACTTCTCGTTGATGTCCCAGTGGGCCGTTGTCAGCACGACGACGATGGAGCGACCCGCTGAGTCGCCCTTCGCGCCCCGAGCCAACGCAGCAGCGCGTCGAGCATCTGCGTGTTGCAGCCGAGTGCTCGGGACCGTCAGGAGCAACGCGTCGGCGGACTCAATCGCCCTGTCCTTACCGAGTTCCTTCATGAATTGCTCGGGTTCCCGCGCGTAGGTCTTACCGAACCGAGCCCGCCCGTCCGGGAGAGCACCTGGACCTGGATGGCGACCTCGTTGGTGCCGCGATCCGCGCGCCCCTTGGCTTTGCGGGGGTGCAGTCATACCACCGGGTCAGGACGCATCTCCTGCGAGCCCCGGTAGCACACGATGGGTGACCCGACCGCCACCGGGATGTCATGACAGGCGGAACCAGAGCGGCGGAACCGGCCCGGAGCGCTCGACGTTCACCCAGCAAGCTTGAACAGGGAACTGGTAAACCGGTTCCCAACCGCGCCCTTGCATCTGCGAGTCAGAACGTCGTTGATGGTGATCCGGCAGCCGAGGGCTGCGGGATCATATTGTGACGCCGTCAATGTCGCGAGTCGCTGGGCCCGTCAGGGCTCCACCGGGCCGGTTCCTCCAATTCCAAGTCCCGTCGACGCTGCGCTCTGCGGGCTAGGTCGTCTGCAACGTCCTGCTTGGCGTGCAGCCAGGCTTCGCGGCGGGCCTTGGCGAAGTACTCGTCCGGCGTCTTCAGGATCGCCCAGACCCTAGCGTCGTGCGCGACGATGCCGTCCATGGGCTCCCACCCTTCTTCGTCAACCGCACTACCTAATCAATCAGTCAACTCCTGGTGTCCGCCGAGTTCAACGGCCATCGTCAATTCTGGAGCGCAAGTGACAGCAGATGCGCGATCAAGCGAAGGAGGGGCAGGTCCAGGCCGGCCAGTTCACCAGCCGCGAGTGCGTCCACGGTGAGCAGACCCATGGGCGTTTCCTGTGGTCCCGGGACCGGACCGGCGGCGTACGTCTTGTACGTACGCTCCTCGTCCCACCACGGCACCACCCCTCGTGTGTCGATGTCCTCCACGAGCACCCACCCGCTGTCCAGAATCCGAAGCATGGTTTGGCCGGCGCGCGTCGTCGCATCGAATGACACCGTCGGGGCCCCTGACCGTCCGGCAAATGACGAGGGCACCAGTTGTCGCGGGGGGCCTGGGTCCAGAAGGAAGAGGCACACCCGCACCCTGCGCGGTCCGCTGAGCTCCTCAGGACCGGCGAAGACGCTGAGCTGCGCGATGCTCATGAGTGCTAGCTGGACCGCCTCGCCTCGCAGCCGGGTTCGCTCGGTCCCACGGGTGATGGCAAGCTGGAGAAGCAGTGCGGTGAACGGCTCCAGCGCATCCTCCATAGCGATCCGCATCTGAGCGCGCGCAGTCTGTGCGCTCGCGATGGCGTCGGCCCGCGACCGGGCTGTGCGCGCCTGCTGCCATAGGGGGACGCCTGCTGCGGTCGCGGTGAATATCGCTCCTGCGGCGATCAGCAGCAGCCGGCCGGCACCGTGCACCTGGCCGGAGGAGACCGAAACCAGCCATGCGGAGACAGACGCAGCCACCGTCAACGGGAACAGCCACCGCCACTGAAGGGGGATACCGTGCGCGGTCAGCCCCGAGGCGGACTTTGGGCTGACGACAGGACTCCCGCGAATTGTCGTCATGTTCCAGTTTATCTTTGTCTTCCCAAAGGGAGTCGGGCCAACAGCGACACCAGACACGTCGCCCAGTCATCGGCGTAAGTCGTTGGGGTCAGGCGTGATGCGCTCGACCTCGAAAGCGCCAAAACAGAACTTCGGGCTCGCCTGTGGCAAGTCGTAGCCCTTGCACAGGCAGGCACTACCAGCCGCAGTTACTCATCGCTTATGCCGCTGACCCACGGGGCGCGCCATAGCGATCGTGCAGGCTGGTCATACCGCCATTGACGCGGTTGCCCAGCTGTCCCACACGGGGATGCTCCACCGGGACGCGCCTACGAGGCGGTCGCCCCGAACATCGCGACTATGGGTTTAACTGCTTCTGCTGCGTCTGAAGTCGCGGTGACGCCAACGACCGGCTGGCCCTCGATCGCTGTCACGCTCCAAGTCACGAAGGAACAGCAGGACTGCTCGGGGGCGGCCAGAAGCAAACCCTCCCCGGCCCGGGCTCCGCTCGGTAGCGACCTTGAGTTGACCGCCGCGCACGGAGCGGACGGGAGCGGTTAACTGCCGCAGTTGATGTCAACGTGGTAGCCACGGCGGACGCATCCTCCGGACCGAGCGTGCCTACTGGCGGGCTCAGCAGTGCGTCGTGGATGACCGCGGGCGCTTCTTGTCCGCGACCGGGTCTACAGACCGTGGTGCACCACGGGGGCGTCACCCTGGAAGTGGTGGCGATGTTCGCCTGGGGTGGTGTTGAGCCGTCGCCGGAAGGTTCGGTTCATGGTCTCGGGTGTCCCGAAGCCGCAGGTTTTCGCGATCTGTTCGATGGTCCTGTTGGTGGTTTCCAGCAGCCGGCATGCGGAGTCGAGCCGGACGGCTTCGACGTGGTCTGCCGCAGTGGCACCCACCTCGGCCTTGAAGACGCGGGTGAACTGTCGTTCGGAGAGGTTGATCTGTCGGGCCAGTGCTGCCACGGAGAGGTCGTCGGTGAGGTGGTCGCGTAGCCAGGACAAGAGGTCGCGGACTGGTTCGGTGTCGGCTGCCTGCCCGGCCAGGAGGGAGGAGAACTGTGCCTGGCCGCCGGAGCGCTGTAGGTAGACGACCAGCTGCCGCGCGATGGTGGCGGCGGCCTGGTGTCCGTAGTCGTCGGCGACGAGCGCGAGCGTGAGGTCGATGCCGGCGGTGACGCCGGCGGAGGTCCACACGTTGCCGTCGCGAACGTAGATGGCGTCGGGGTCGACGGTCACGTCGGCGTAGGTGGCGTCGAGCAGACCGCACTCTGCCCAGTGGGTGGTCGCGCGGCGCCCCTCCAACAGTCCGGCTGCCGCGAGCACGAACGCGCCGGAGCAGACCGAGGTAACCCGGCGCGCGTCGGCGGCGAGGCGCCTCACTCCCTCACGCAGGTTGGTGTCGGCGACCGCCGCGTCCATGTCGGCGCCACCAGCCACCATCAAAGTGTCGACGGGCCCGGTCACTTCGGTGATCGGAGTCGAGGCGAACTCCAGCCCGCAGCTGGCACGGACCGGGCCGCCCCGGGTTGTCACGACTTGGGTGCGGTACTGGGCTGCGGGCAGGAAGCGGCTCGCGCTGGAGAAGACCTCGAGCGGCCCGGTCACGTCGAGGATCTGGGCCGTATCGAAGGTGACGATGACCACGCCACGCTCGACGGGCAGGTAGATAGTCGGCTCGTTCGAGCGCTGGTTCATCGACCCAGTCATCGAGAGTCCATGTGTCGAAGGTACGCGGGAGACGCCGTGGCCGACATCGTCAACAACGTGTCCTTGTGGGTGGCACGCCACGGCCACACGCTGAATACATGTTGGTTGCCTACCTGCTCTACCCCCGGTTCACCGCACTCGACGTGGTCGGAACCTTCCAGGTCCTCGCATCCGCGCCCGGTATGCGGAGCGTGTTCGTGGGAGTAGATGTCGGCACGGTCATCGACGACACCGGTCTGTGCCCGCTGACCTCAACCTCGGCCCTCGCGGAGGTTGACAGCGCCGACGTGGTCGTCGTACCCGGCAGCGACTGCGGGTGCGACCCGGACCCCACCTTGGTCGAGTGGCTACGTCTCGTGCACCCGACGACGACATGGACTCTCAGCGTCGGCACCGGATCCAGCTACCTGGCCGCCGCGGGTGCTCTCGAGGGTGCCGCGGCCGCCACCCACTGGGCCTCGGCGCAGCGTTTGACCGATGTGGGCGTCACCTACAGCGAACAGCGGGTTGTCCGGGCCGGGAAGGTGGTGACCTCGGCCGGCGCCTCAGCCGGGATCGACCTGGCGTTGACCCTGCTGGGCCTCAGCCATGGTCCGGCCGTCGCGCAGGCGGTGCAGTTGGCCCTCGAGTACGACCCTCAACCCCCATACGACGCCGGCTCTCCGGCGAAGGCGCCCGCCGAGATCGGCGAGCTCGTGAGTTCCTACTACGCACAAAGGTGCAGCTGATGTCGCCGTCCCCGAACCTTCTGTCCAGCACGACCACACCGCTCTCGTCCAACCAACCACCCCCGTCCGGTCGTACCGCCGCCGGCGGCCGCCCCCGCATGGTCGAGGTGGTCGCCTGTGTCGGCTTCGTGGCCACCTGGCTCGTGCTCGGGTTCCTGCTGGGCCTTGGGTTCGTTAGTGCCGTGCTGCTGGGGGTGCTGCTGCTGGCAGCGTTCCAGACCCTGGTTCGGCGCCGGCCCCTGCGGGTGCTGCTCGCCCCTGACACGGCCGGGTTCGCCCACGGCTGGGCGGGGAAGCTGATGGTCGCCGCGGTCCTGCTCGTCATCCCCGCCACGATGGTGCTGCTCTCGCTGGTCGGCGGCCGGTACGGCCGGTACGAGGACGACAGCTGGAAGGCGCTGCTGATGCTCGTCGTCCTGGCCGTGGGCTACCTCGTCTCGCGTCGCCTGCTCCTCACAGTCCTCGTGGCCGCGACCACCTTGGCCATCGTCTCCTGGGTGTTGTCCCCGAATCTGGCCCCAGTCCGCAACGGCGATCCCGTGGTCCTGGCCCACCTGGATCAGCAAGCCGGCTGGGGCATGCTGGCCGGCTACCACGGCGTGGCGGTCGCCGAGGTCGACCTGGACGCGGCCCGACCGGTGCGGCTGGCCGGCATCGGCGCCGACGACACCACTCCGATGGAGGTCGGGTCGATGACCAAGGCGATGACCGGCCTGGTCATCGCGAACGCCGTACGCCGCGGCGAGATCCGCATGGATGCCCCGGTGGCCACCTACCTTCCGCAGCTGAAGGGTTCACCGGCCGGCACAGTGACGATGCATGAACTCGTCACCCACACTTCCGGGTACGCCGAGTTCGGCGCCGCAACCCTGCGCCGCGCCGCCTGGAAAGCGCCGCTCGGCCGGAACTTCTTCACGTCCGACAGCGCGGAGATGACCGAGGAGACCCGGGCACAGACGCTGAGTGGCCGTGGCGACTACGCGTACTCCACCCTGGGCTCGGCCATCGCCGGCCAGGCCGTCGCGGCGGCGGCCCACATGAGCTACCCGGACTTGATGCGCACCCGGCTGTTCGAGCCGCTGGGCATGTCCCGCACCGCTATCGAGGTCGATCGCGAGCTCGTCGCCGGTGGACAGTCGCGGACCGGTCTCCCGGTGCAGCCATGGGTCATGGATGCCTACGCGCCCGGCGCTGCCGCCGTCTCCACCACCGGTGACCTCGCGAAACTCGCCACCGCGCTCCTCGACGGGACCGCACCCGGCATGGCCGCCTTGGAGCCCACGACCGCCACCGACCAGTCGAACAGGCGCATCGGTGACTTCTGGTGGATCTCCACGTGGGATACCGGTCAGACCATCACCTCGCACGCCGGGCAGACCGGCGGCTACGCCTCCTACCTCGGCCTCGACCGTCCCCGAGGCAAGGCCGTCATCGTCCTGTCCGACGTCGCCAACGACGCCAGCGGCCTCGGCGACCAGCTCCTCGCCCACCGCAAGTAGAACTCCAGCATCAGGCCGCACCGAACGATGACATCGGCTCAACCTCACCAGAAGGAAGCCATGAACAGCACCGTCACCGAGTCAGCTCCCGATAGCCCGTCCTCCCTCCCCGCAGCAGGCAGGAAGGACAGCACCGCGCCTGCGGTTACCGGCAGGGCACACCCGCGGGGTAAGGGCCAAGACCGTCCGGCCCGCCCTGATCCCGGGCCGAGGGGACACATTGGTCTGATCCAGTCATCGGCACGAGTGCGCTGCGCACCTGGGCTCGAACCGTAGGAGAGCCCGAACATGTCCCTGCAACCCCCGCCGAATGCACTCATCAAGGAGATGTTCTCGCCCACCAACACGCAATAGGGAGAGTGCAAGCCCGACCAAGAGTGTTGGAAGGTGACATCCGACGAGACCGCCCAGCCTTGGGCTTTCCGCGGCACCCGCGCGCGTCCGCTCCATCGACATCCATGCCAAAGCTGGCGCTACGTGCCAACCGCGGTCTCGACCCAGATCCGGGAGTCCTCCGCGCTTTGACACTGGCTGGGACCGCCTGACTTCGTCGCGACCTGGCGGTGCGCCCTCAGCCGGGACTCGGTCGGATCCGAGCATCCGGATCGGCCGCGATGTGTGCGACGCTCCACCGCGTGTGACCGGCATGGGGATCTGGTTCGGTCGCTCGCGAACGTCATGACATGGCGCTGCATTTCGCTATGGGGGTTCGCGAAGAGGACTTCGAGCAGTCCGCCGTAGGTCCCGCCGGGGTCGCTGGCCGGTGCCTGGTCCGTCTCGAGGTACACCCACAGACGCTTGAACGGAACAACCCACTGAGGCGGAAATGTCGTCGTCGCGTTCGGCGACAACATGTCTGGCGGTGACGAACAGGCCCGGTGCAATGCAGACCGCCGACCCAAGCGCGATCATGCGTTGACGGAGTTGGCCGAAGACCGGCAGCACCAGTCGTTGCAGGTCATTGTATGGGGGAC
This sequence comes from uncultured Actinomycetota bacterium, assembly GCA_963759525.1. GTDB lineage: Bacteria > Actinomycetota > Actinomycetes > Propionibacteriales > Nocardioidaceae > Marmoricola. The sequence goes on from CAVWZO010000007.1 coordinate 38,617, forward strand.
GGTACCCAGTTCCCATCGCGCACGGTGAGGCCCACATCGGTGAGATAGCGCTCCACGAGCTCCTCTTCATTCATCGGCACCCCGTCGACTGGGGTTGGTGAAGCGTCCGCTGACCCCGGCAGCTGCCGGAGCGATGCCCACGGCCGCGCCGTGAAGTGGGCCGGTCGGACGAACTTATCGAACTCCTCCTCGCGAAGGGGGCGTCCAGGCGGCCAGGCGATGAGACCGCTGTGATCCTCGGTCAGTACGAAGTGTGGAGGCAGCTCCGGCTTGGGCGCTGTGGGGGGCGTGCGCGCCGGCACCGCCTTCTGGCCGCTGGGTCACCTGGAAGATGCTCCGGCCAACCAGCAGTGTCGTCGTGGACGATTCCAGGTCGCCGTCGGGTGATGCCGATCCGGCGACGTACCAGTTTGTGCAGAGAACTTGCTCGCCGGACTCGTAGAACGCTCCCGCGGTCACTTGCACGTTTCGTCGGGATCGTCGACGACTCAGCCAAGGCGAGTCGTTGCTCAGCGGTGCACGCGCTCGTCTTCGGATTCATGCTCTGGAACACCCAGGTCGTCTTGACGGCCCACGACGCGAGGTCGCGCTGGGCCAACAGGTCCAGCTGGGCGCGTGGCCGCAGATCAGGGGTTCCAGGAAGGGCTGGCACCGGCCCTCCAGCCGACTCATCCACCCCTCGTTGCATGGTTTGCATACGCTGCGGACGGTGATCTCGCCGCTCTGATTGGTCCATGTCGTTGCGCTGGTTTCCGGTCCGGCTCGGTCCTTCGAGAGCGTGATGTCGCTCCCGTCGGCAGCGACGACCTCGCGGATCCAATTGCTTGCTCTTCGGTCAGTTTGCCGACCCGACCGCACATCCAGCAGGCGCCCTTACGCTTGGCCATCGACGCACCCGCATCCGGAGTTCACCTCCTAAGTGTCGACGGCGGCGGCCGTATCCGCGACCGAGTTCGGGCGACTGCTTCGGGCCGGAGCACGCATCGCCAGGATGGTCCCCGGGCGGCCGGCGGCTCTCGAGCCTTGTTCGGCGATGCCGCCAAGCTGGTGAGCCACCCGCTCGGCGTAGAGGGGAGCGATAAAGCGTCCGCATTCATCCACTTCTGCGCTGGGCAGATGCGACGCTCCACACCATTGTCGTGCGCAACTTGGCGCCTGAGATCGACCCGTGGTGTCGGCGTACTGGGCCAATCGCGCTCGGCGAGGGAGAGAGGTTCTGGAGCGAGGTACCGGCGATGCGGCTGGCCCTGAAGGCGCAGGACATCTACAACGACGCATCGTGCACCTTCTTTACGGCCCGGCCGAGCAGGCCGGCGACACGGTCAGGCGCCCCAGGCGATCGACAGCTCGACCGCACGCCGCCAGTTGGCGAGCTCCGCGTCGCGCCTTCGGGGTTCCATTGCCGGTTGCCACTCGGCTGCCCGCCGCCAGTGCCGGCGTAAGACGCGCCTGTCCGGCCAGTAGCCCGCGCCGAGCCCGGCGGCGTAAGCCGCCCCCAGCGCGACCGTCTCCGCCACCATCGGCCGGACCACGGGCACGTCCAGGAAGTCGGCGATCGTCTGCATGAGCAGGTTGTCCGCAGTCATGCCGCCGTCGACCGCGAGATGGCTCAGCGGCACGTCAGCGTCGGCGTTCATCGCGTCGACGATCTCCCGGGTCTGCCAGGCGGTCGCCTCGAGGACGGCCCGGCACAGGTGGCCCTTGGTGACGTACGACGTGAGCCCGACCACGATGCCGCGCGCCTGGGTCTCCCAGTGTGGCGCGTAGAGACCCGCGAAGGCCGGCACGACGTAGCAGCCGCCGTTGTCCTCGACGGTGAGGGCCTGAGTCTCGATCTCCGCCGCGGACCGGATCAGTCCGAGGCTGTCGCGGCACCACTGCACCAAGGCGCCCGCGACCGCGATCGACCCTTCCAGCGCGTAGACGGGCTGCTCACCCTCCAACTTGTGGGCCACGGTGGTGATCAGGCCGTGCTGGGAGCGGATCAGGTCGGAGCCGGTGTTCAGGAGCAGGAAGCCGCCGGTGCCGAACGTGCACTTGGCGTCGCCTGGGTCGAATGCGGTCTGCCCGAACAGCGACGCCTGCTGGTCGCCGATGATCGCGGTCACGGGGATGCCCGCGAGCGGGTCCACGGTGTCGCCCACGGGCCCGATGGTGGACCGGATCTCGGGCAACATGGCCCGCGGCACACGCATGGACTCCAGCAGCCGGTCGTCCCAGTCGAGGGTTTGGAGGTTCATCAGCATGGTTCGGCTGGCGTTGGTGACGTCGGTGACGTGCAGGCCGCCCGCGGTGCCGCCGGTGAGGTTCCAGGCAAGCCAGGTGTCCATGGTGCCGAACAGCAGGTCGCCGCGCTCGGCGCGCTCGCGCAGCAACTCGTCCCACTCGAGCAGCCAGCGCAGCTTGGGGCCGGAGAAGTAGGTGACCAGGGGCAGGCCGCAGCGGGCCTGGATCTCCTGGGGGTCGAGGTCGGCCGCGATCTTCGGGAGCAGGTCGGCCGTCCGGGTGTCCTGCCACACGATGGCGTTGTGAACCGGCTCGCCCGTGTGCCGGTCCCAGACGACGGTGGTCTCGCGCTGGTTGGTGATGCCAAGCCCGACCACCTGCGTGGGCTCGACGCCGGCGTCGGCTAGGGCCTGCGGGACGATTCGGCGCACGATCCTCCAGATCTCGGCGGCGTCGTGCTCGACCCAGCCTGAGCGGGGGTAGTGCTGGCGGTGCTCTTTCTGGGCGTGGGAGACCATGCGTCCCTCACGGTCGAAGAGCATGCAGCGGGTGGAGGTCGTTCCCTGGTCAAGCGCGGCAACGTACCGCGCAGTCATGCGGCTCTCCCGTGGCCGAGCACCCGTGAGATCTCCCGGGCGACACTCACGACCTGCTCGACGAGCTCGGCACGCGGGGCCAGCCGGGCGTCGCAGAGCCGCATCACCGGGCCGTCGATGCCGACGGAGGCCACTACGTACCCGCCCCGGTCTCGCACGGGAGCAGCGATCCCGGCCATCTCCGGCTCGACCTCCTCCACCGAGACCGCCGACCCGGCGTCGCGGATGTCGGCCAGCTCCCGGAGCAGCCGCGCCCGCTCGGTGATGGTGCGGAAGGTCAGGCTCTCCAGCGGCTGCCCCACGATGCTGCGGCCGGCGCCGGGATCGAAGGCCAGCAGCACTTTGCCCAGCGCGCTCCCGTGCAGCGAGAGCGTGGACCCGGTGTCCATCACCTGATGGCCGGGGCCGGAGCCGAAGACGTGGTGGGCGATGAGTACCCGGCCATCCCGGTACGCCGCGATCCGGGCCTCCTCCCCGGTTCGTGCGGCGAGCGTGTCCACCCAGTTCAGCGAGAGCGAGCGCAGCTCGTTCAGGTCCAGCGTGGTGGACCCGAGGTGGAGCAGGTCGACGCCGACCCGGTAGCGACCGGACGCGGCATCCTGGTCTACAAAACCCACGTCGACCAGGGTCCGCAGCAGACCATGGGCGGTGCCCTTGGCCAGCCCCAGTGCCGCGGCGACCTGGGCCAGGCCCATGGGCTCGCTCTCGACGGCGAGCAGGCGCAGCATCGCCGCAGCCCGCTCTACCGACTGCACCGATCTGGCCACGCGTTTCTCCTATGTCGAGCGGCGGCTGGCTGCAAGGGCCCGGCCGCGCCTGGGGTTGTTATTCAGGGGCTGGTAGACGACGCGTGCGAGGCGTCGTTTCAGGCGCCGCGAGGCTTCGGCCGTGGGAGTCTTCGGCGGCGAGTCCTTTCTCGTAGTAGGTGAGTCCGGGGCCGGGTTGTTGCAGCTGGGTGACCGCGGTGACCCAGCTTCATGCCTACCGCGTCAACCACCACGAACGTGTGCGTCCGCGCGTGCACATCGGCTCCAACATCAACCATTGAGGTTGCCTCCTTCACTGATCAGTCAGAGTGGACGGTTGGGCCGGTCGGCGGACACATCTCAGTGGGGGCGATGCCACGCTCCGCTCCTATCAAGTCGGGGCGGCCGGTCCATCACACCCAGCGCCGGCAAAGCGCACAGCCCGAAAGCGACCGCGAGCCTATGAGCCAGACGCCGGGTGCTCAGGATCCAACCAACCGCAACAGGCGTCCTCACCCTGACTGAGGTCAGCCTAGGGCCTTTCGATGTGACGGCGGTCATGGTCGCGTTCGGCAATGCCGACCCCTCGGCCGTTCGGCGATGCCGACCGGGGGCCGTGGTGGCGGTCGTCACGCGGGCCTACCTTTCCGGCAATCATCCACACGACCATGCAGCACGATCAGGGAGCAGACATGACCCCCCAAGCCAGAAGAACCCTCCTCGGGGAGCTCAGCGCCGAGTTCGTCGGCACCATGATTTTGATCCTCTTCGGGGTGGGCGTGGTGGCCCAGGTGGTCACCAGCGAGGGCGCGCTCGGCGACCACGACTCGATCGCTTGGGCCTGGGGGCTCGGCGTGATGCTCGGGATCTACACCGCAGCCCGGATCAGCGGCGCCCACCTCAACCCGGCCGTCACCGTCGCCTTGGCCGTCTTCCGTGGCTTCGAGTGGCACAAGGTGCTGCCGTTCGCGCTCGCCCAGACGTTGGGTGCCTTTGTGGCGGCTCTCCTGGTCCGCTGGACCTACAGCGACGCGATCGCGGGCGTCGATCCCGACCACACGATGGCCACGCAGGGGATCTTCTCCACGCTGCCCGGCAACGGCGCCCTGGACATCAGCTTCTCGACCGCGCTGCTGGACCAGGTCGTGGGCACGGCGATCCTGCTCTTCCTGGTGATGGCGATCACCGACGTCCGCAACAACGCCCCGACCGCCTGGTTCGCGCCGCTCGCCGTCGGCCTGGTCGTCGTGGCCATCGGCATGGCGTGGGGCACCAACGCCGGCTACGCCATCAACCCCGCCCGTGACTTCGGGCCCCGGCTGGCGTCCTTCTTCACTGGCTACGGGACCGCGTTCGAGGCGCCCAACGGCAGCCTCTACTTCTGGATCCCGATCGTCGGTCCCCTGGTCGGCGGCCTGCTCGGTGCGGGAGCCTACAAGTTCCTGATCGAGCGCTTCCTGCCTGGCGATGAGGAGGCACAGGAGATCGGCGAGATCCCCACATCCGACCCCGTCAACCGCGTGGCCTGACCCGCACCCCAGCCGTACCGACCGAGAGGAACCAGCACATGCCCGACTACGTAGCCGCCGTCGACCAAGGCACCACCAGCACCCGTTTTATGATCTTCGACCACGGAGGAAACGAGGTGGCCCGCCACCAGCTCGAGCACGAGCAGATCATGCCGCAGCCGGGATGGGTGGAGCACAACCCCGTCGAGATCTGGGAACGCACCAGCTCGGTGATCCAGACTGCCATGAACAGCAAAGGGATCGCCGCCAGCGATCTGGCCGCACTGGGCATCACCAACCAGCGCGAGACCACCGTGGTGTGGGACCGGTTCACCGGTCGTCCCTACTACAACGCCATCGTCTGGCAGGACACCCGCACCGACCGGATCGCCTCCGCGCTGGACCGCGACGGTCGGGGTGACGTGATCCGGCAGAAAGCGGGCCTGCCCCCCGCGACATACTTCTCCGGCGGGAAGATCCAGTGGATCCTCGAGAACGTCCCCGGCGTGCGCGAGGCGGCCGAACGCGGCGACGCCCTGTTCGGCACCACCGACACCTGGCTGCTCTGGAACCTCACCGGGGGCACCGACGGCGGGGTGCACGTCACCGACGTCACGAACGCCAGCCGCACCATGCTGATGAACCTCGAGACCCTCGACTGGGACGACGAGCTGCTCGGATTCTTCGGGGTGCCGAACCAGATGCTCCCACAGATCCGGCCCTCCTCCGACCCGACGTTCTACGGCCAGACCCTGAAGAGCGGCCCCCTCGGCGGTGAGGTTCCCCTCACCGGCGACCTCGGCGACCAGCAGGCCGCCATGGTCGGTCAGGTCTGCCTGTCAGCAGGCGAGGCGAAGAACACCTACGGCACCGGCAACTTCCTGCTGCTCAACACCGGCACCGAGCTGGTGCGTTCGAAGAACGGCCTGCTGACGACCGTCTGCTACCAGTTCGGCGACCAGCCGGCGACGTACGCGCTGGAGGGCTCGATCGCGGTCACCGGGTCGGCGGTCCAGTGGCTGCGCGACCAGCTCGGGATCATCAGCGGCGCGAGCCAGAGCGAGACCCTGGCCCGCGAGGTGGAGGACAACGGCGGCGTCTACTTCGTCCCGGCCTTCTCGGGGCTGTTCGCGCCATACTGGCGCTCCGACGCACGGGGGGCGATCGTCGGCCTGTCGCGGTTCAACACCAAGGCGCACATCGCCCGCGCCACCCTCGAGGCGATCTGCTACCAGAGCCGCGACGTCGCCGACGCGATGGAGAAGGACTCCGGCGTGGGGCTCGAGGTCCTCAAGGTCGACGGCGGTGTCACCGTCAACGAGCTGTGCATGCAGATCCAGGCCGACGTTCTCGGTGTCGAGGTGAGCCGCCCGGTGGTCGCCGAGACCACCGCGCTCGGGGCCGCGTACGCCGCGGGGTTGGCCGTCGGCTTCTGGAAGGACACCGACGAGCTGCGCCAGAACTGGAACGAGAGCAAGCGCTGGCAGCCACAGTGGAGCGAGGAGCAGCGCGAGGAGGGGTACGCAGGCTGGCGCAAGGCCGTGACCCGCACCCTGGACTGGGTGGACGTCTCATGACCCCGGCGAAACTGGGCCGGCCCGCTCCGGTCGGGGAGGACCCGCACCGCACCCTGGCGCTCGAGCTGGTCCGCGCCACCGAAGCGGCCGCGATCGCGAGCGCCCGCCACCTCGGGCGCGGGGACAAGAACCTCGTCGACGGCGCCGCCGTCGATGCGATGCGACCCGTGCTCGCCACGGTACGGATGGACGGCGTCGTCGTCATCGGAGAGGGCGAGAAGGACGAAGCCCCGATGCTCTACAACGGAGAGCAGGTCGGCGACGGCGCCGGACCCGAGGTCGACATCGCGGTCGACCCGATCGACGGCACCACGCTGGCCGCCGGTGCGCTGCCGGACGCCGTGAGCGTCGTGGCGCTGTCGGAGCGGGGCACCATGTTCGACCCCGGACCGTGCTTCTACATGGACAAGATCATCGTGCCGCCCGCGGCGGAGGGTGCCGTCGACCCCGAGGCCCCAGCCCCAGAGATCGTCACCGCCACGGCTGCGGCGCTGGGACGCCGTGCCGGTGACCTCACCGTGGCCGTGCTGGACCGGCCGCGCCACCGGGAGCTGATGCAGCAGGTCCGGGACACGGGCGCCCGGGTCCGGCTGCTCCCTGACGGCGACGTCGCCGGCGCCATCCTGGTCGGCTCCGACGACACCGGTGTCGACCTGCTGCTCGGCACCGGAGGCACCCCGGAAGGAGTGATCGCCGCTGCTGTCATGCGCTGCTTGGGCGGCGAGATCTTCGGCCGGCTCACGCCCCAGGACGAAGAGGAGCGGCGGGCCGTGATCGACGCCGGGATGGATCCCGACCGGGTGCTGACCACGCGGGACCTCGTGAGTGGCGACGACGTGTTCTTCGCCGCCACCGGTGTGACCGACGGAGCCCTCCTCCAGGGAGTACGGTTCGGCACCGGCTTCATCACCACCAGCTCGCTGTCGATGCGCTCGCGGTCCGGCACCGCCCGCCTCATCCGCACCCGGCACGACCGGGACCGATCCGGCCTCGTCCACCTAGGGAGCACACCATGACCCGGACCACGACTCTCGACCCCCGCGGCCGTCGGCACGCACTGGAGCAGATGGCGGCCGAAGAGCTCGACGTCCTCGTCATAGGCGGCGGCGTGACCGGTGCCGGCGCGGCGCTGGACGCGGTCACGCGGGGACTGCGGGTCGGCCTGGTCGAGGCCCGCGACTACGCGTCCGGCACGTCGAGCCGGTCCAGCAAGCTCTTCCACGGTGGCCTGCGCTACCTCGAGCAGTTCAACTTCGGTCTGGTGTTCGAGGCGCTCAAGGAGCGCAAGCTGATCTTGAACAAGCTCGCGCCGCACCTGGCCAAGCCGGTCCGGTTCATGTACCCGTTGCAACGCAAGGGATACGACCGCGCCTACGCCGGGCTCGGCATCGGGGTGTACGACGCGTTCGGGGCCGGCCGGGGGGTTCCCCACCACCTCCGCCACTGGTCGAAGCGCAAGACCTTCTCCGAGTTCCCGTCGGCAGACCGGCAGGCGCTGCACGGCGCGATCGTGTTCTACGAGGCTCAGGTGGACGATGCCCGGCACACCATGATGCTGGCGCGGACGGCCGCGCGCTACGGCGCGCTCGTCGCCAACAGTGCTCGGGTCGTGGGCGTCATCCGCGAGCAGGATCGCGTGGCCGGGGTCAGGGTCAAGGACCTGGAGAGCGGCGAGGAGTTCGCGGTCCGCGCCAAGCAGACGATCAATGCCGCCGGCGTATGGATCGACGAGATCCAGGAGCAGCTCGGTGGTCGCGGCCAGTTCCGGGTCCGGGCCTCCAAAGGCGTTCACATCGTGGTGCCGCGCAACCGGATCAACTCCAGCACCGGCGTCGTCACGCGGACCGAGAAGAGCCTGCTCTTCGTCATCCCCTGGGGCAGCCACTGGGTCATCGGCACCACCGACACCGACTGGAACCTCGATCTCGCCCACCCCGCAGCAAGCCAGGCCGACATCGACTACATCTTGGCGCACGTCAATGTGCTGCTGGCCGACAAGCTGACCCGCGACGACGTGGTCGGCGTCTACGCCGGGTTGCGGCCACTGCTCGCCGGCGAGTCCGACTCGACCAGCAAGCTGTCGCGGGAGCACGCGGTGGCGTCGCCGGTGCGCGGCCTGGTGATGGTGGCCGGTGGCAAGTACACGACGTACCGGGTGATGGCCAAGGACGCCGTCGATGCCGTGGTTCACGGACTCGGCCGCAGCGGTGTCCCGGATTCATGCACCGAGCACGTCCCGTTGATCGGTGCCGACGGCTACCAGGCAATGTGGCACGGACGCGAGATCCTGGCCGAGCGGGCCGGTCTGCGGGTCGGTCAGGTCGAACATCTGCTGAATCGGTACGGGTCGCTGATCGAGGAGATCCTGACCTTGATCGAAGCTGATCCCGAGCTCGCCACGCCGCTTGCCTCCGCCGAGGAGTACCTCAAGGTCGAGGCGGTCTACGCGGCGTCCCATGAGGGCGCGCTCCACCTGGACGACATCCTGGCCCGGCGAACCCGGATCTCCATCGAGACCGACGACAGGGGCGTGGCCGCAGCTCAGGAGGTCGCCGACCTCGTGGCCCCGACTCTGGGCTGGGACACCGCCACGGCCGAACGCGAGGTCGAGCACTACCGCGCCCGGGTGAAGGCCGAGCTGGAGTCCCAGGACCAGCCCGACGACCACACCGCCGACTCGGCCCGGCTCGGCGCCCCCGACGTGCGGCTCGGGCGATCCGCTGGAACGGCCCCGGCACCGCCGACGCCGTAGTCGCAGCACCTCCCGAGTGGGTCGGTCACGGACACTTGCCGGAACGAAGTACGGCTCTGATCGCCTGGCACGCGGCTGGGTGGATCGAACTCATCCCTGATGCGGACCCACCTCCGTTATGGGACCTCACGCCCGCCCACTGGCAAACTCGCGCCGTGCGCACCGGAGCGCTCAACGACATCACCTCCCTGACCGGCGAAACGAGTCGTCTTTCAGCAGGGCTGTCGACGCAAGCTAAATGCACTCAGCATCCCTACGTTCTCGCCCGCCAACACGCAATAGGGAGAGTGCAAGCCCGACCTGAACATGGCCGAGCCGCCTTCACCTTCTCCGGAACCCCGACCGATCCCATCCGCACCAGCGCTGGCGATCTACCTGCAACCCGAGAGACCCGCTGCACCACCCACAAATGGTTCAATCAAATGACCAGAGCCTCCGTCAGATCTGAAGAAGGGCGCTTCCCCCATCCTTTCTCGCACCGAGTCCGGTGCCCTGGCATGGGTTTTCGAGGCAGATCTCGGGCGTCGGATCGGGACCGCGGCCGGTCAGGGGCTGACCAAGCTTCGGGTCGTCGTCGACCTCAAAGGTCGACTCATCACGGCGTTTCCTATCAAAGCTTTCCTGCCGACCATGACCGCGGCCGGACTACGAGGGATCCGGGTCACACTGAGCGGCCTCTTCCCAATAATCGCGCTGCAAGGGATCTACGAAAGCGAGGCTGAAGCCGCCGCTCAGGCACGCAAGGCGTTCGACGAACGAAATGAGGCTTCGTGGTGGGAGTACCTGCTGCCTTGGGGACCGTCTTCGACAATCGGATATGAGCCCAGCCCCAGCAGGGTGCGGGAGCGAGCAGATGCAGTTGCCGCGAGCATCGAAGATGTGCTCGGAAATCCACTTGATCGAGAGGGGCGAGACGCAGTATTGGCGGACGTTAGGAGCATGTGGCACTAGCGGTCGGTCCGTACGCAATGCGTCATGCGTTGCTCAGTCAGAGACCACGACCACGGACGCCGCTGTCCCGGTGATCGGCACGTTGGTGCCGACGCCGGGCACGCGCAGCGGGAGGTCCATCGGGGTGCGTACGTGGACGATGACGGTGTTGGCGGTGGTCTGCACGGAGTAGTCGAGACCTGGGTATCGGCGGCGGATGCCGCTGCTGGCGAAGTAGTCGGCCACGTGCCGACGTGCTGCGGTCGGGTCGATCTCGGCGCGCTTGCCGAGGCCGTTGGTGTAGACCTCCTGGCCCTGGATCCCGTCGGTCGCGGCGAGGGCTGCGGCGTCGGCGGCGGAGTTCAGGCCCTGTCTGCGCAGGTACGCCGCGGAGGCGTCGACGACCACCGCCACCAGGAGCGCGACCACGACGGTGAAGCCGATGATCAACGGCGTGACTGAGCCGTGTTCACCACGCGACCTCACGGCCGGGCCTCGCGGAACGTGCCGTACGGCGCCTCGTGCTCGGAGTCGACGCGGATGGCGGGGGTGTTCGAGCCGAGCGCAGCCGGCATCAGCGGCAGGTCGACGGAAGCACGGATCTCTGCACGCACCACCGAGCCCGGCGTCAGGCAGTTGCGCGGATCGGGCCGACAGGTGATCCGGACGCTGGGAACGGCGTCGATCTGCTGGTCCTGGTAGGCGAGCCGGACCGCGGCCTCGGCTCGGGCGTAGCCGGTGGCCTGGTCCGGCGCGGTCACGAACGCCCGGCCGGCGGACCGGGCCGCGGCCGATGCGGCGTACGCCGAGCGCTGGGTCTCGAACGCAGCCAGCACGATGTAGAGCAGCGGCACGATCAGCAGGATCGCCAGCCAGACGAACTCGACCAGGGCGGTTCCGGACTCGTCGCGTTGCCGAGTGCTCACGGGGCCGTCTCCTGGACGCCGTGACCCGTCACGGTCAGGGCGATCCCGGGACCCCAGAGTCCGAGAGGTGGGACCTCCGCGCGGACCGTGACGACCACCGTCGGTACGCCGCCGACCGTCTCACGGCCGGCCGAGACGTCCTGGGCGAACCGGTCCGCGATCGCGCCACTGACCTGCTCGCGGGTGCGGGCGGCGCCGTCTGCGGGAGTGCGGTCGATGTTCGCGCCGTACCGCGCGCCCTCCGTGGCCGCTGCGGCCAAGGTGTTGCGGACGTGCATCACCAGCCCGACCTGGATCAGCCCGAGCACGAGCGGCACGAGCACCATGCTGACCAGCACGAAGTCGACGACCGCCGCGCCGTGCTCGTCACGCCTTCGGCACTCAGCCAGTGACCGACGAGAGCGCTTCACGCAGCATCGCACCGAGCTGCGAGCCGGCGATGGCCCACAGTCCCGCGACCAGTCCGGCGGTCATGACGGTGATCAGCACCCAGCCGGGAACGTCACCTTGTTCGTCGCGACGCCGGGGGCGCAGCAGGTGTCTCATCTCTCGATCTCCTCCTAGGGGACGACGAGGCGCAGGCCGACCAGGCCCGGCCAGAACGCGAACACGACAACGGTGGGCAGCACCAGGAACACGACCGGGACCATCATCAGGACCTCACGCCGGGCGCCCGACTCGATCAGCGCGCGACGTCCGGCCTCGCGGACGTCACCGGCCTGGGCATGGAGTACGTCGGAGAGCGGTGTGCCGCGTTCAATGGCGATCGCGATGCCCTCGGCGAACCGGGAGACCACGGCCAGACCGGACCGGGAGGCCAGCTCGTCGAAGGCCCGAGTGATCGGCGTACCGGTGCGGGCCTGGGCCAGGACGGCCCCGAGCTCGGCCGAGAGCTCACCATGCGTGCGGCGTACGACCCGGTCAAGCGCGGCGACCGGGCTCTCCCCCGCGGCCACAGCCAGGGCCAGCAACTCAGCCACGGTCGGGAACTCCTGCAGGATCAGCCGTTCGCGCTGGCTCACCTGCGCGGTGAGCCGGTTCTCGCGGAGCAGCACCCCGAGCACGAACGCGATCACGCAGAAGATGAGGAGAGGCACAGAGCGCTCGGGTGAGGAGGCCGCCACCAGAGCGGAGGGCACCGCCACGACCGCGAACGCGACCAGGCCCCAGATGACCTGCTCGACGCGGAACTGGGCAACCTCCATCTCCAGACCCGCTCGCAGCAAGCCGGCGTCGCACGGAAGCGCTGCCGCCCAGAACGCGCTCGACACCGTGTCCGGCCGCGGCCAGCGCCGGTCCGAAGATCCCGGCGAAGGCGTTGCTCGGCCTGACCGGCGCCGGGAGGGACTCGGGACGTGGCAGGTCGCGCACGAACGGCAGCACCCGCACCGCGAGCGGCGTACGACGGGCCTCCAGCACGGCCGTCACGACGAGCCAGGCACCCAGCCCCATCGCGGCACCGAGCAGGCCACCGACGAACGCACTCACGACAGGATCCGCCGCTCGGTCGGGAGCTGACCGATCCGGACCATCGCGCGATAGGCGATCACACACAGCAGCGCGCCACCGGCGAGGACCACCACGCCGGCGCCCGTCGAGTAACGCTGGATCACCTCCGGCTGGAAACACATCAGGAGCAGCACCAGCCAAGGCGCCGCGACGGCGAGCCGAGCGCCGTTGACCGTCCACGCCTGACGGGCCAGGAGCTCCGAACGGGTGCGCGCGTCATCGCGGAGGAACCCCGAGAGGCTGCGCAGCAGCCGACCGAGATCGCCACCACCAACCTCGCGCGCAACGCGCAAGCTCTCAACCACGCGGTCCCCGACGGGGTCGGCGAGCCTGTCCTTGAGCCGGTCGAGCGCATCAGCGAAGCGGCCACTGACCTGGTAGTCCAGCGCGAAGCCGGCAAAGGCATCGCGGAGCGGCTCGGGTCCACGCTCGGAGAGCGCGCCAAGCGCCTCAGGCAGCGACATCCCGGCGCGCACCGCGGAGGCCAGGTTGTCGACCGCCTCCGGCCAGACCTCGGCGAACTCCCGTTGTCGGCGTCGGGCCCGGCCCTTGAGCACCGCAACAGGCAGGTAGCCGCCCATCGCGCCGAAGACAAGGGCGACGGGCACCGTGCGCGAGGCCAGGAGTACGACGACGGTGGCGACGAACGCGCACACGGCGGACACGACCACGAAGCCGGTGACGCTGACGTCACCCAGTCCGGCGCTGCCCAGGAGCGGCCGAAGCCGGGAGCGGCGAGCGGGCGATCGTGGCCGAGGTGCCTGGAAGGCAGACCAGACCAGGAGCAGGCCCACCCCGAAGACCAACCCGAGAACGGCGCCCATCAGTCCGCGCCTCGCAGGATGCGGTGTACGTCGATCCCGGCCCGCTCGAAGGACTCCTGCCGGGTCGGCATCCCGCCCGTGTGCACCAGTTCGCCCGCCTGGCGAACGAACACGGGCTCGGTCTCGACGATGTCGTTCTCGACACGTCCCGGGACAGCCACGATCTCGTTGACCCGGCGTACTCCCCCGTTGTCGACGCCGAGGTGGACGACGAGGTCGACCGAGCTCGCGACCGTGGGTACGACGAACCTGGCCGAGATGTTCTCACCCGCCAGCAGCGGCAGGGTGCACAGCTTCACCAGCGCCTCGCGAGCACTGTTCGCGTGGATGGTTGCCATCCCCGGCAGGCCCGCGTTCAGGGCCAGCAGCAGGTCGAGACACTCTGCGGCGCGGACCTCACCGACGATGATTCGGGTCGGACGCATCCGCAGCGTCTCGCGCACGAGGTCGCGCAGGGACACCTCGCCGGTGCCCTCGAGCCCGGCCTGCCGGGTCTGCATCGGCACCCAGTCAGGGTGGGTGAAACGAAGCTCGAAGACCTCCTCCGCCGAGATGATCCGGTCGCCACCAGGGATCGCCGCGGCCAGACAGTTCAGCATCGTGGTCTTGCCGGCCTGGGTCCCACCCGCGACCACGATGTTCTGCCCCGCGAGGACAGCAGCCTCGAGGAAGCGGGCGGCGGGCACCGGCATCGACCCCAGGCGGACCAGGTCGCCGAGCCGCGCGGCCTTCAGCACGAACTTACGGATGTTGACGGCCGCGAACTCGCGGCTGATCCCTTCGAGTACGACGTGCAGCCGGTGGCCCTGCGGCAGCATCGCGTCCACGAAGGGCTGGGAGAGGTCGATCCGGCGCCCGCTCGACTTGAGCATCCGCTCGACCAGGTCCTGCACCTCGGCTCGCGACAAGATGACGTTGGTCAGCTCGTGCCGGCCGTTGCGCGCCACGAACACCCGGCTGGGCTCGTTGATCCAGACTTCCTCGACCTCTGGGTCGTCGAGGAAGCGCTGCAGCGCGCCGAAGCCGGAGACCCGGGCCACCAGCTCGCCGACCACGCCCACCGGGTCAGGCACGGGAGCGACCACTCCGGTGAGGCTGCGCTCGTCGTGCGCCCGGACGACCTCCTCGGCCAGGCGGCGTACTCGCACGCTCTCGAGCTGCGGATCCACCGCTTCCCGGCGTACGACGGCACGCAGCTGCTGGTCGAGGTCACCGACCAGATCGGTCGACGGATTTCCCGAGACGTCCACGGACATGGAGGCTGTCTACCCGAGAATTACGAGACTGAACCAGCGTTCTTTCACGCCTGTGGATAGAGCTGCACCACAGGTCGCAGGAGTGGACTCGTGACCCGCGAGAGCTGTCCTTCCATCGGCATGCCACGACCCGGACCGCGCCAGACGCACTGACTGTTCGCGGGCCCCCCGAGCCCCGGTGAGCGTGACCGGGTTCCGGTTCCTCGCCGCTCAGCGAGAGAGGTTCAGCAGCACGACGGTTGCCGCATCTTCCATCTCAGCGGAGCTGGGCAGCGCCTTCTTGGTCGTCATGGCGTCCACGAGCACGGTGTTGTGCCCGGCCTGGATCCGGACCGCGTCGTAGGTGGACGGGGCCGACGTACCGCGGAGGGTGAACCTGGCCGCGAAGCTGCGTTCCCCCACCTTCGGGAAGGGCAGCGGGGCCGAGGTGATCCGCGTCGTCTCGCCACCCTGGCTGACCGTGAACCTCGGGCAGGCGCCCAGCAGCTTGACATGAGCGGCGAGCCCCGCGAGGGATCCCCGCCTCGAGCTGACCCCGACTCCGACGAATGACTGATCGGAGTTCACGTAGGTCACGAAGCTCTTGGTGCGCGACTTGAGGTAGTCGACATCGATCCCGTCGTACAGCGGCTGGCATCGAGAAGGACTGACAACCTCGGTGCCCGACCGGGTCGGCTGCAGCAGGTTGTTCGGGGCGACGGCATAGCCAGCGGGCATGTTGGACCCCAGCGGCAGCGCCTGCTTCGTGTCGAGCTGGGTCAGCATGCGACCGGCACGCTCGAGGTTCACGTTCGGCTCCGCGGGCTTCCGGTCCTGGAACGGGAGCGAGCAACCGGTGAGCGCGCCGAGGCTCGCGAACATCAGCGTCACCGCGCTGAGCCGGGCAAGACGGTACGCGGTCATGCGGTGCCACCCTTCAGGGATCTCTTCACACCGGTCTGCCCGAAATATACCCGAATATCCCTATTTTTTTAAGATAGGAGTCCCGCGGGAGCCTGGCGAAGGGCCTCGGACGCGCCGAACTCCGGCGTGACCGCTCTTCCTGACTACTGAGGTGCGGCTGCGACCAGCCCCGCGACCACGGCGATCCCCACGAGCGCCCACGCCTCCAGCGGGCGCCCCACCCTGCGGAGGGGGTCGGGTCCGCGCGAGCGCTCACTGAGCATCACCACAAGGAGGGCGGCCATCAGCGGCAGGCTGTGAGAGGCCACCATCGCGAGCATCAGCGGTCCGCACGTGGCCAGGCAGCGTACGCCGGAACGGACTCCCACTCGGGCACAGTTGGCGTCGGCCGGCCAGCCATTCGGGGCCACCAGCCGGAGCGACGCGCATCGTCGCAGCACGCGTTTGCGTGGCTTCGACACCTGCCAGACGGCGGCCACGAGGAGGATCCCGACGAGCCATCCAGCGCCGAGCGGATGGACGTCAAGCGCCACGAGCGCAGCCAACAGCGCAGCACCAGCGACGACCCAGACCGCGGCGTAGCCAAGCACGAAGACGGCTGCCGAGCGCTGGCGCCTCGTCCACACGCTGCGCAGCGCGACCGTGCGCGCCTGTGGTGCCAGGACCGGCAGCATCATGGCCGCCACCATCAGTGCCCAGTGCGACCACGCACCAGCCCACGAAGCCGCGAAGGACGCCGATCCCGCCGGCATGGTCATCCCGGGGTGCATGTGGTGACCCGCAGCCGTGCCGTCCCCCTGCGGTGCGAGCGAGAGCAGGACGAGACCGAACCACGCCGAGCCGGCCGCGGCGTACACCCACCATTGCGGATGCCGGGCATGGAACCGGGCAAGCCGGGTCAGCGGCGACGAGCGAGCCGCGTTCGCGACCAGAGCCATCTCGTCAGCCGACGACCACGGCGACGCGGCGCGCGCGTACCTCCGGCTGATCCACCTCGAGGTCCCGTTCACGTCGCGCGTCGCCGCCCGGCGCACTCGGATTGTGGGCCGTGAAGCTGACCTGCATGAGGTCCTCGTCCCAGCGACCCGCTTCTGCGAGGCGCTCGCGCAGCGCGGTGATGTCGAAGGTCGCGGTCAGGCCGCCTCCATCGTGCGTCTCGTCCGCGCGGGAGGACTCCTCCATGCCGAACGTCGAGACTGACCCGGCGCGCAGTTCCGGGTGGTCGGCCGGGTCCGCACCCTCGGGGACATTGACGTAGACGCCGTACAGCGGCGCGCCTGTCGTGCCGGTGATCCCCTCGACGCGCAGGTACGCGCGCTCGACCCCCTCTGGTACGGGGTCCCGCCTGCGCTCAGGCGTCATCTCCACCGACACTCGATCAGCAGTCGTGAGCGAGACGTCGCTCGCGGCTCCCAGGACGCGTGGTGGCAGTGAGCGCCCAGAGCGGGGCCCAGAGCTGGGCCCAGAGCTGGGCCCCGAGTCAGGTCCAGAGTTGGACACGTTGTCCTCCGGTTGTGGTTGCTCGTCCGGGTCGGGCAGTGGTTCCGGTGGGGCCAGCACGGAGGGCGGAGCGACGCTCTCGTACTCGTAGCCGAAGAAGTTGGTGTCCAGCGCGTCGCCGATCCTCCACGTCACCGTGCCCTCGGTGGGGTGCGGGAAGGTGAACTCGGTGTCGAGGAAGGCCGAGTCGCCGGTCGGGTTGACGTGCGAGTCGTCGAGGTCCAGCCAGACCTGCCACAGCCGATCCAGGTTCGCGTGGTGCAGCCAGAACAGCGGGTCGAGGCCGGCGGTGTAGAACGAGCCCATCCAGCCCGGGTTCACGACCGTGTTGCCGACGTAGTCGTTCCCGACCAGGGAGTGCACCAGTCCGTGCGGCACGTCCTCGAGCAGGCCGGCCTCGTCGCCACTGAAGTTGAGGTCACTGCGCTGCCCGCCCGCGAAGGTGGCCACGCCTTGCGGTGTCGCGAAGGTTCCGGACTGCAGGGCGTCGATCAGGGAGCTGTTCAGGAGATCGACCGGGATCGTGCCGTAGAAGGGCCCGCCGGACCGGGCGACCTCCGAGCGCTCATCGCTGTGCAGGTTGTTGTCCGCGAGAGTCAGGTCCAGGAAGGCCGGAGGCAGGGATGCCTTGCCGGCGTCGTCCGGGTCGATCGAGTACCAGTACGGCAGCGACCACTCGTCGTCCTCCAGAGAGTTCTGGATGACCAGCTCGAAGGCGGCGAGGTACATCCGGTGCCACGGGAGGAAGTACCAGCTGCCGTGCTGGCAGTTGCTCCAGAACATGTTGCTGGTGTCCGCGCCCCCGAACTCGCTCCTGATGCCGTGGATGGCGGCCTGGAAGCGCCAGCCCAACTGGTTAGACGGTTTGGTCCCCGGCGGGTCGAGGTCTCGAAGCCTGCCCACCGCGACCTCGTAGTCCTTGAGTACGGCGGGCCAGTCACCCTCCGCGTTGGTGACGTTCCAGACGTCCACCCGAGTCCGTGCCATCCCACTCTCCTTGCCCGATTGGTGGGGACGCTCGGCGTCTCCCGCGCCGTACTCCTTGGGCAACATCCTGCTCCCACCGGGTGGGTCGAGGAAGCACCAATGTGGTGAGGACTAGTCCTTCGCGTCCGCGAAACTGCCGCGCAGACGTTGGACTCGCCGAGGCTCAGCGGCGGAAGGCCTCGAGCAGCCGGAACCCGGCCTCGGGGGCGGCCTCGATCCGGTCGAGGCCCAGCAGGGCGGCTCCGACCACCGGAGGCGGGGTCACCACACGTGCGCGCGCCTTCTTTGCCCGGCGGGCCAGGCCGGCGTCGATCTGGTCGAGCAGAATGGCGTGGCCTGCGGTCAGGACACCTCCGCCGAGGATGACGTCGACCGGCTCTTCGAGCAGGTCCAGCCGTTCGATTGCCGAAACTGCAAGCGCGACGATCTCGTCCGCCTGGCGGATGACGACGGCGGTCGCAACCTCGTCGCCGTCGTCGGCTGCCTGGAACAACAGCGGAACTGCCTCGCGCATCCGGCTCTCGGGGATCCGCCCCAGGTGCACTGCTTCGAGTAGTGCGGCCATGTCCACCACCCCGAAGTGCTCGGGAAGCAGCCGGGCCAAGGCCGTCTGGGGCCCCCTCCCATCGGCGCACCGCGAGGCCCACCAGAGGGCCTCTTCAGCCAGGAAGGCGCCGCCTCCCCAGTCGCCCGAGATCTTGCCCAGGGCCGCGAATCGCGCGATCCGGCCGTCCGGGTGCAGGCCGGCGCAGTTGATACCGGCGCCGCACACCACTGCGACACCTGGCGGAGCCTCGACACCCAGGCGCAGCAGGGCGAAGATGTCGTTCCCGACGTACGTCGTGAGTCCCCATCGTTCCTGCTCGATCCGGAGTTGGAGGCGCTCGAGCTCCACCTCGAGATCGGCGTTGGCCAGGCACGCCGAGACATGCCCGACCCAGGGCTTGTCGTCGCGCTTCGTCACCCCGGCTGCCCGCGCAACCTCGTCGAGGAGCGGCCGAAGCCCGGTCACCGCAGCGTCAGCCCCGACACGTTGCGGTCGGAAGCCACCTCCACGCGCGCGACCGAGCACGGCTCCGTCCGACGACACGAGCACGACATCGGTCTTGCTGTTGCCCGCGTCGATCGCGAGGACACCCGAGGCCGCGACCTGGTCGCGGGAGTTCACGTCCACTCGAGGAAGTCCCGGTTGTGCGCCAACAGGCTGTCGGTCAGGTGGTCCGCGAGCCCGATCTGACCCACCAGGGGGTGGGCAAGCAGAGCGTCGAACACGCGGTCGCGGCCACCGCGCAGGGCCGCGTCGAGTGCCAGCTGCTCGTAGGCAGCGACATGCGCGATCAGGCCGCGGTAGGCAGGTTCCACCGGCGCCACGTGTACAGGCTCGGCCCCCGGGGGGCCTACGCGTGCCGACACCTCGATCACGTGGTCGTCGTCGAGGAACGGAAGCGTGCCGTTGTTGGCGACGTTGACCACGTGCACGGAGGACGCGCCGTCCACCGCGGCCCGGCCCAACAGGGACGACAGAAGGGCCACCGCCGCCTCGGAGTAGTACGCCCCGCCGCGCTTGCCGAGCTCGGCCGGCTTGGCGGTGACGGTTGGATCCGCGTAGATGTCGAGCAGCCGCTGCTCGATCGCGGCCACCTCCTTGGCACGCGACGGCCGGGACTTGAGCTCGTTCACCACCTGGTCGTGGGCGTAGAAGTACCGCAGGTAGTAGGACGGAACCGCCTGCATCCTCTGGACCACGGACGGCGGCAGCTCGATCTCCTCGGCAATGGAGAGGAGCTGGTCAGCTAGCAGCTCGGGCAGCACATCGCGGCCATCGAGCAGCACCGCACGTTCCCAGGTGAGGTGGTTGAGGCCAACGTGGTCGAGCCCGATCCGGTCGGGTGCGACACCGAGCATCGCGGCGAAGCGCCGCTGGAAGCCGATGGCAACGTTGCACAGGCCGATCGCCCGGTGGCCCTCCTGCAGGAGGGCCCTGGTCACGATTCCCACCGGGTTGGTGAAGTCGACGATCCAGGCGTCTGGGTTCAGCTTGCGCACGTGATCGGCGATGTCGAGAACAACAGGCACGGTTCGTAGTGCCTTTGCGAGCCCACCGGCTCCGGTGGTCTCCTGGCCGATGCAGCCGCAGTCCAATGGCCAGGTCTCGTCGGCGTCACGGGTCGCCTGACCGCCGACGCGAAGCTGCAGGAGCACAGCCGCGGCACCGTCGACGGCATCCGTGAGATCGGTCGTGGTGGTGACTCGGGCAGGGTGTCCGAGCTCGGACATGATGCGTTGGGACACGCCGCCGACGAGCTCGAGCCTCTCCGGCTGGGTGTCCATCAGGACCAGCTCATCCACCGGGAGGTCGTCCCGAAGGCGACCGAGCCCGTCGACCAGCTCCGGCGTGTACGTCGAGCCGCCGCCGACGACTGCGAGTTTCATCCCTTGACTCCTGTCAGTGT
Organism: uncultured Actinomycetota bacterium; assembly: GCA_963759525.1. Lineage (GTDB taxonomy): Bacteria > Actinomycetota > Actinomycetes > Propionibacteriales > Nocardioidaceae > Marmoricola. Next base: position 59,310 of record CAVWZO010000007.1, read on the forward strand.
GACGCCTTCGATGAATGCCTTCTGCGCGAAGAAGAACACGATGATCACCGGAGCCATCACCATCAGTGTTGCTGCCATCGTGAGGTTCCAGTCGGTGCGGTGCGCTGATTTGAACGACTCGAGCCCGTAGCTGAGGGTCCAGGCGCCCGGGTTCTCACTGGCATAGATCTGCGGGCCGAAGTAGTCGTTCCAACAGTAGAAGAACTGGAACAGCGCGACAGCGGCGATGGCCGGTTTCGCCATCGGGATGACGACGTACAGCATGGTCTTGAAGTCGCTGCAGCCGTCGGCCTTCGCCGCGTCGAGATAGTCAGCCGGAATGGTCAGCAGGAACTGCCGCAGCAGGAAGATCGTGAACGCGTCGCCGAAGGCCATCGGGATGATCAGTGGCCAGAGGGTGCCGGTGAGCTGGAAGTGCTGCGCCCAGACGATGTACAACGGGATCGCCACGACCTGGGGCGGCAGCATCATCGTCGCGATCACCGCACCCATCGCCAGGGTGCGCCCGCGGAACTGGAAGCGAGCCAGTGCGTACGCGACCGGGAAGCTCGACACGACGGTCAGCACCGTGCCCAAGGTTGCGTAGAGAAGGGTGTTTCGCCACCAGGTGAGGAAGCCCGGGCGCGACCAGACGTCGATCAGGTTGTGCCAGTTCCAGGTCTCCGGCCACAGGTTGCGGGTCAACGTCTGCTGGTCGCTCATGACCGCAGTCAGGGCCATGAAGACGAACGGCAGAAGGAACGCCAGGCCCAGGGCGATGGCAACTGAATGGGTTGCGATCCACTCGAGGTCGAACCGCCTTGCCCTTCGAGGTGGGCTGTCCGGCAGCGCGCTGAGTGCGGTGAGGACAGGTGATGCGCTTGTGACGTCGGTCGACATGTCAGGCCTCCCCGAGCAGGCCGGAGCCTCGGCGCATCAGTAGTGCGGTGAACAGCATCGACAGGGCGAACAGGACCAGGGCGACGACGCAGGCGGAGCCGGTGTCGAAGCGCTGGAAACCGAGGTTGTAGATGAGCTGGGGAAGGGTGAGCGTCGACCTCTGGGGGTACCCCGGCTCGAACTGCTGTCCCGCCCCACCGATCACTCCGCTTGCCACTTTTCCTGCGACCAGTGGCTGCGTGTAGTACTGCATCGTCTGGATGATCCCGGTGACCACGGCGAACAGCACGATCGGCCGGATGTTGGGCAGGGTGATGTAGCGGAACCTGGTCCAGGCTCCCGCGCCATCGAGCGAGGCCGCTTCGTACTGCGACACGGGTACGTCGAGGAGGGCGGCCAGGAAGATCACCATCAGGTCGCCGACCCCCCACAGGGCAAGCATCGTCAGCGCGGGCTTCGACCACGTCGGGTCGTTGAACCAACCCGGCTCGGGCAGGCCGAGCTTTCCGAGCAGCACGTTGACAGGTCCGGTGCCAGGGTTGAGCAGGAAGGCGAACGCCATCGTCGCTGCAACCGGCGGCGCGAGGTAGGGGATGTAGAACAACGTTCGCACCAGCCCCGCACCCAGCTTGATCTTGGTGACCAGCATGCCGAGGCTCAACCCGAAGATCACCCGAAGCGTCACCATCACCACGACCAGCCACAGGGTGTTCTGCAGGGCCGGCCAGAAGAGCGGGTAGTGCGTGAAGACGTAGCGCCAGTTGTCGATGCCGTTCGGGATCGGCGGCGTGAACCCGTCGTACTTCGTGAACGAGTAGTAGACCGTACTCACGAGCGGGTAGATGAAGAACAGCCCGGTGCCGACCAGCCAGGGCGAGAGGAAGGCGACGTTCCGGACGATCTCGCCTCGCCCCCTCGCGCGCAGGGTGGCCGGCTTCCGGGCCGTGCTCATCCGTCGCTCACTGTGCTTGCTCGATGTCGGTGTCGATCTGCTTGGCAGCCTTCTCGAGGGCGGCCTTCGCGTCGGTGGTCTTTCCGGACTCGTACGCGAACCCCACGTCCTGGAGTGTCAGCTGGTAGGCACCGCCGTTGACGCTGGCGGGCGTGGTGGTGCTGCTCGGGTTCCCGGCGATCGCCAGGAAGGCTTCCACCGCCGGGGTCTTCTTCAGCTCGGGCGACTGCAGGGCCTCATTCGTCGACGGGATGTTGTGGATGGCGTTCGCGAAGCTCACCACGGCATCGGTGTCGGTCGTGAGGTACTTGACGAGCTCCCAGGCCGCGTTCTGCTTCTGGCTCTTGCCGGAGATCCCGATGATGGTCCCCGAAAGGTAGCCCCCGCCATAGGTGTCTGCCTTGTCGTCGGGCACGGGGAACGGAGCGACGCCGTACTCGAAGTCCACGCCTGCCTCGTCGATCATTCCCGCGCGCCATTCGCCGTCGATGGACATCGCAACCTGGCCGGTCATGAACGGGTTCTTGGGACCGAACTCGTCACCGAAGGTGTTCCGGTACTTCTCGAGCTTGGAGAACCCGCCGAGCTTGTCCACCAGCCCCTTCTGCCAGGTGAGCAGCTGCTCGAAGCCGGGATCGTTCGCCACGTTCGACTTGCCGTTGTCGTCGAAGTACTCCGCACCCCACGACGCGGCGTAGTGAGTGAAGGTCGACTCATAGCCGTGGTAGTTCGGCATGAATCCGAGCTGGGAGAAGGAGTCCCCCTTCGCCTTTGTCAGGGCTTGCGCGGCCTTGTCGAACTCAGACAACGTCTTGGGCGGGGCGGTGATGCCCGCCTCCTTGAACGCATCCTTGTTGTAGTAGAGGCCGTAGGCGTCGCCGAGAAGGGGAAGCGAGCAACGCGTGCCCTCGAACTGGGTGTAGTCGAGCATCGGGGCCGGGAAGGTCGCCTCAACATCGATGTCGGACTTCTTCAGGAAGGGGTCCAGGTCCGCGAAGACCTTCGAGGAGCAGAACTGACCGACGGTGTCGGTCGTGAACGATGCGACGACGTCGGGAGCGGTACGGCCGCCTGCGCGGAGCGCCTGGTTGATCTTGTCGTCGGTGATGTTGCCGACGACCTTCACCTTGATGTTCTTGTTCTTGGCCTCGAACGCGTCGATGTTCTCCTTGATGGCCTTCGCCTCGCTCGGAGCGCTCCAGCCATGCCAGAACGTGATGGTGACGTCCTTGGTCGGGTCGTCGTTCGCACCACCGCTGGTGCTGCCGCACCCGGCGAGGAGCATGGAAACAGCAGCAGTCGCCGCCGTCGCGGCGAGGATTGTTCTCCGTTGGGCCATGATCATTCTCCAGTCGGTATTTCGTTTCGGACCTGCGGTAGGTCGGGTCAGTCGGCGACGGTCCGTCCGCCGGTGTCCGGTTCACTGGTGTTGAACACGAGGTCACGCACAACACCGAGAGCGGTGTGTAGTGCCCCGTTCAGTACGGGGTCCGTCGACACCCCCGAGAGCTCAATCCGAGGCCTGCACAGCGAAAGGTCGTGCAGCTCGTCCTGCACGATCTCCCGGAGAGGGTCGCCACCCTCGATCAGCACATCGCCCGACAGAATCACGAGCTCTGGGTCGAGCACGGCGACGATCGCCGCCAGCCCGACGGCCAGTCGATGACCGAGTACCGCGAGGAAGGGATCGCCTGTAACCGGTTCGCTCAGTGCCGCCTTCATTGCCGTCTCCGGCGTGGACGCGCGGATGCCGTGCTCACGGGCCAGCGCCAGGACGGCCTTACCGCCGACGAGCTGCTGCAAGCCGCCGGCATTGTTGACGCCCACGTTGCGGACCAGCGGCGTACCGGGGACTGGCAGGAACCCGACCTCACCGGCGCCTCCGGTGAATCCGCGGTGCAGGCGACCCTCGATCACCACCGCGGCTCCGACACCCTCTGCGCACCAGAGCAGCACGAAGTTCTCGCCACCTTGTGCGGCGCCGATGCGGTGCTCAGCGACCGCCGCAAGGTTCACGTCGTTCTCGACCTCGAGGGGAAGGCCGAGCGCTTCGCGGAGCTGGGAGAGCAGCCGGGGATCGTGCCAACCCGGCAGGTGCCGCGCGTAACGCAGTCGCTGGGTGCCTGGATCGAACGCACCGGGCGTACCCACCACTACGTGGCGCAACGCTCGCCGCTCGACACCGGCGTCCTGACACGCGCCGTCGATCGCATCGGTGACGCGGATGCTCGTGCCGGTCGCCGTACGCCCGGGCGTCGGCAGCTCGTACTGGCCGATCGTGCGCCCGGTGATGTCAGCGACCGCAGCCCTGATCCGGCGGGGCGTCACGTCGAGACCGCCTACGTACGCAGCAGCGGGGTCGACCTCGTAGAGCAGCGCGTTCGGCCCCGGACGACCAGAGGTGCTCCCACTGGGCCGCACCAGCCCGGCAGTCTCGAGCCGAGCCAGGATCTGCGACATGGTCGGCTTCGAGAGCCCCGTCAGTGCCCCGAGCGTTGGTCGGGACACCGGTCCGCGAGTCAGCAGTAGCTCCAGGACCGCCCGGTCATTGATGGTCCGAAGCAATCGAGGGGTGCCGGGCTCGCGGACCATCACGGCACCCCTCAATCGTTAGGTAAGTTTCCTATTGATTGGGAAGGCTAACCCCGCGCACGGATGGTGTCAACGATCCGGACGCGGTGGACTACCAGGTCTCGGTCACCTTGGAGAGGCCGCGTGGCTGGTCGGGGTCCGAGCCACGGTCCAGTGCTGTCTGCAGGGCCAGCTGCTGGAGCGGGAGAATCTCCAGCAGTGGGTGGATGCCGTTCGGCAGACCGGCCGAGTTGACCTCGATCTCGGCGCCTGCACCCACCGTCAGGATGTCCGCCCCACTACCCCGGATCGCCTCGATCACCGGCCGCATGGCAAGGCCAGCGGCGTCCGGCGGAGCCAGCGCGATGACCGGTACGCCGCTGTCGATCATGGCGAGCGGGCCGTGCAGCAGGTCGGCCCCGGAGAACGCCTGCGCCGACAGGTAGCAGGTTTCCATCAGCTTGAGGGCGGCTTCGCGGGCTGACGGGTAGGAGTACCCGCGTCCCGTCGTGACGATGCGGTTGGTGTAGCGGTAGCGCCCCGCGGCCAGCGCCACCGCCGCGGTGTTCTGCAGGGATGCCTCTGCCGCATCGGGCAGCGCGGCCAGGTTTCCGGGCTCGGGCGCGAGCAACAGGTAGAGCGCCAGGAGCTCGGCGGTGTAGGTCTTCGTCGCGGCTACGGAGGCTTCCGGGCCCGCCGCTATGTCGATGTGCCGGTCTGCGGCGGTGGCGAGCGGTGAGCCGGGTGCGTTCGTCACGGCGACGGTGAACGCACCGCGCGACCGCGCCGCGGTCAAGGAGTCCACCAGGTCGGGGGAAGCACCTGACTGGCTCACCGCGATGAAGAGGACGTCGGACAGGTCCGGACGACTTCCGTAGACGGTGTACGTCGAGGGCGAGATCAGACCAGCCGGCAGCTGGAGCTGGACCTCGGCAAGGTACTTCGCGTACAGGGCAGCGTGGTCGCTGCTCCCGCGCGCTGCGAGCAGGACGAAGCGGATCCCACGACGCTGGATCTCCTGGTGCACGGAACGGATCGCAGAGGCGTGCTCACCGATGAGCCGGGCGTAGACAGCTGGCTGCTCGGCGATCTCCGCACGCATGAGTTGGCCGGGGAGACGCGGGTTGACGGAATCCACGAGGCCAGAACCTACACGTCGCACCCACTCGTCGCGTGCCAGTCGTCCCACCTGATGGCGGTCTCCGGGTCAGCAGTGGGTGTTCTCCGGAAAAGTTGACTGATGCTTCGCGATTGACCGGCCTGTCCGCTGGCACCGGGCCCCCTGCACACCGGAGACTTCACCCATGAAGCTCCGGGGGGCGTTGTTGGCGGCGGCAACGATGGTGTGTCTGACCTCGTGCGCGACGGACTCCGGCGACGACACGGATCGAAGTCTGGTGAGCACACCAGAGTCCGACACGACGCCCGTCGAGGCGAGCGACGCGCAGACGACGTACGTCGTGCCGACGGCGAGCTGCCCCGCCGGCTGGACCGGGCTCCGGGTCACCACTGACCACGCTGCGAAGGCCACTGACCTCGACGACGTCGTCGCGTGCACGGATGAGGGTGAGCACCGCACCTATCTGGAGAACAGGAGCCGGGTGGTCTGGCTGCTGAGTGCCGCGACCGTGACCCCGAGCGTGGCCGTCAGGCCGGGAGCCGGCCCGGGCGAGACGTCGTTCCTCCGGATCGTGCGGCACAAGCGTGGGCAGGAGGCGATGGCTCCCGGTGCATCGCTCACCGTCAACGTCGCGCCCCACGAAGTGGACTGGGTACCCGACCTGCCGCTGACCTACGGCTGGGAGGGACACGTGGCTGTCGTGGCCCGGCTGCTGGGGATCAGCCGGTCGTACGCGACCGAGGCGCTCAACCGGAAGAACCTGGCCGGAGTCGCGCTCGCGGAGTGCACGAAAGCGGTCGACGACCACGCCTCCTCAGTCCGCGACCTCGCCCGAGCAGATGCCTCCAAGGTGCTGCTCGACGGCCTCGCCGCAGGCAGGTGCCGCACCGCGGCTGCCCGGGTCGCCCTGACCGACGAGCTGAACCACCTGCGCTCGCACACCTGGCTGATCCGACCTGGCACGACCAACATCAGGTCCGGCGCAGCCTCCGCGCTCGCCCTGCCCGACGGCGCGCGGTTGCTCACCCGGTAGCGAGGCCTCGCCGACAAGCTCAGTGGGCGTAGCGCCGCGCCACCTCATGGAAGGCTGCCTTCGGCTCCCAGTCGTTCGGGTTCTCAGCCGAGGCCATGACCACTCCGAAGCCCGCCATGTCGATGTCGTGTGCGGGGTCGTCGTGGTGGGGGAACTCCGTCATCGAGAAGGTGAAAACGAAGCAGCCGTCGACGCCAGCGTCGCCGTACAGGTCGATGAGCTCGCCGAGGTAGCCGGCCTGCGTCGCCTCGTCGCGGACGTGGCCCGCACGCATTCGAGGCGGGTCGGTGAACCAGTTGACCGCGAGGAACGACCCCGGTCCACGCCGGTCGGCATCCAGGAAGGCTCCACAACCGAACTCCGTCACGAACACCGGCTTGGCGGTGTCGCGGGCCAGAGCACGCACGCGCGCCTCGTACGCCGCGTGGTCGGTCCCCAGCCGATAGAGGTTGATGCCGACGATGTCGAACTCCGACCAGTCCACCTGCTCCCAGAAGCCCGCGGCGTAGGTGATCGGACCTTCGAAGCGCGCGCGGGCTGTCCGGACGAGCTCGGGCAGCAGCCGGTTGAGCTTGCGGGTGATGCGGCGGTCGAAGAACCTGCGCCACCGCACCAGCACCTGCACTCGGAGGAAGACGCGGGGCCCGGGCAGCATCCCGGGTGAGGTCAGCGAGAACTCGCTGCCCACGAGCAGGATCACCCTCCCCGGATGTGCTTTACGCAGGTTCTCGGCGGCATCGGCGGTGTGGGCGAGGTGAGCGATGAGGGCGTTGCGTCGTCGATCGGGCAGGTACGGCCTGATGACGACGTCGAGACCGGCGGCCAGTGCGATCCGGGCTGCTTCCATCTGTCGCGCCGTGTCGCCGTCCATCAGCATCACGGAGGTGCAGTGGAGGTCCTCGCGGATCGTCCGCATGACCTCCGGGACGACCTCCGGCGGATGCTGTCCGGTGGCGTAGGAGATGCCGCGTACTGGCGGCGCGGACGAGGTCATCAGCGGCTCCTAGTACTCCACCGTGAACAGGTCTCCCTCGTCCTGGACCCGCTCGAGGACCTCCTCGAATCGCAGGTGCTCCAACGCGAGTGGGTCTTCGGCCCCCGCCTCAACCTCGTCCCAGGTGCGTGGTGCGGCGGCCATGGGCAGCTCACGCCCGCGCAGGGAGTACGGCGAGATGGTCGTCTTCGCGCCGGTGTTCTGCGACCAGTCGAGGAACACCTTGCCGCCACGCCGGGCCTTGGTCATCTGCGAGACCACCAGCTTCGAGTTCTGCGACTCCAGCTCCTCGGCGATCTCCTTGGCGTAGTCGCGCACCTGCTCGTGGCTGCGCTTGCCGTCGAGAGCGGCGTACAGGTGAATGCCCTTGGAGCCGCTTGTCACCGGAACGCAGTCCAGGTCGTCCGCGGCCAGCCTGTCGCGGACCAGCAGCGCGACCTGGGAGCACTCCCCCAGTCCAGCCGGCTCGCCCGGGTCGAGATCGATCACCAGCCGGTTGGGCTTGCGCGGCCGCCCGTTCTTGGCGACCGTCCACTGGTGCACGTGCAGCTCGAGCGAGGCCAGGTTCACCAGCCAGGTGAGCGTGGCGAGTGAGTCGATGATCGGGAACCGCAGCTCACCCTCCTCGCCGGACCGGGTCCTCGATCCGGAGGTCGGCACCTTCACTGTGCGTACCCACGAAGGGGTGCCGCCGGGGGCGTTCTTCTCGAAGAATGACTTGTCGCCGGTGCCGTGCGGCCACCGGATCCGGGTCACCGCGCGGTCCGCGAGGTGCGGCAGCATCACCGGCGCGACCTGCGCGTAGTAGTTGAGCACCTCGGCCTTGGTGGTGCCGGTGCGCGGATACATCACCTTCTCGAGGTTGACCAGCGTGATGGTTCGCCCGTCGACCTCGACGGGAGTCTCGGTGCGCTTGCCATCGAACTTCTCGGCCATCAGAGCCCCTCCTTCAGATCGGACGGTGACAGGTCGGAACGGATCCCGAGGTAGGCGGGCTGGCGGAGCCGGCCGTCGTTGGTCAGCCGGAGGTATTGCACCTCCACGACCATTGCAGGTCTGACCCACACGGTGCCCACCCGGTCGAGCCTCGGGAGCACCTCGGTGAAAGGCGAATCGGCCACGACCTCCGGCTCCAGCAGTCCCGCGAGCAGACGCCCGGCCTTGCCGGCGATGCCGCTGCCGACGCGGCCCCGAAACTGCAGTCCTCGCGCGGTCGGCTGCCCGACCAGCACGGCGCCGAGCCGGATGGCGCTCCCCGTCTCGTGACGGAAGCCGCCGACCACGAAGGAGCCGGTCGGACGGATCGGGAACTTCAGCCAGTCGCGGCTGCGCAGGCCAGGGCGGTACGGCGAGGACAGTCGCTTGCTCACGATGCCCTCGAGTCCCTGTTGCTCCGCCGCGGCCAGCAACATGTCCCCGTCGTCGTACGTCGGCGGCACCTGCCAGGGCCCCATGCGCTCGGGCACCGTGTTCAGGCCGAGTGCCTCCAGCCGGGCGCGCCGCTCGGCCAGTGGCAGCGGACACAGGTCCTGGCCCTCGAGCCGGAGGAGGTCGAAGGCGATCAGGGTGACCGGGTTGGACTCCGATAGCCGCCTGGCCTTGGTGGCGTCACGCACGTGCATCCGGTCGGCGAGCGCGCCGAAGGACGGGATCCCGTCTCCCAGCGCCACCACCTCGCCGTCGAGCAGGAAGTCGTGAGCGACGCTGTCCAGTGCTGCGGCCAGTCCGTGCAGCTCGGGGAAGGAGACGGTGACGTCGTTCTCGTTGCGCGAGTAGATCCTCAGCCCGCGAGAGTTCCGGTCCACCAGGACGCGCATGCCGTCCCACTTCACCTCGTGGGTCCATCCGCCCGAAGGGACACGATCACGATCGCCCTTGGTGGCAAGCATCGGCTGCACGCGGTCAGTGTTGCAGGGCCCGCTATGGATCAGCGTGAGAGAGGACCGTCAGAGCAGCTCGGCGAGCATCCGACCCGCCACTGCGGCCCCGTCGTCCTCGACGCGACGATAGGAGACGTCGTGGGCGATCTCCTGGACGATCGCCGCCGCGAGCGCATCGGGTTCGACGGCCTGCTCGTAGTCGAGGCGGCGGCCGGCGCCGTACTGCTCGAGGCGGTACGGGACATGGAAGCTCTGCTCGAAGTGGTGACGAAGCGGCACGTAGATGAACGGTCGCTGGTTGGCGGTCAGCTCCATGGTGGTGGTGAGCCCGCCCTGTACGACGGCGAGGTCGGCAGCGGCGAGGTGCTGGTAGAGGCTCGGGACGTGGCCGCGGATCGACACACCACGGTGCTTCGGTAGAGAACGGGGATCGATCCTCGGACCGGCCACGACCAGGAAGCGGAGGTCGGACAGCTCCTTGCGCACCAGGGGTGCTGCATCAAGCACCCGGCGCAGCAGGGACACACCCACACCCGAGCCGCCCACGGTCACCACGCACAGCCGCTCGTCCGCGCGGTGGCCGAGTCGCGCCTTCAGCGCGTCGCGGTCCGCGAGATCGGACTGGTCGAAGCCCGTGACGTAGCCGGCGAAGTCGAAGTTCTCACGGACCCAATCGCGGATCATCGGGAGCCCGGCACCGAAGCTCTCCGGAACCACGTCTCCGGGATTGCCCACGAAGATCGACCGGTCCCGAACGCGTGCATACCGCGCCCGCTGCTCGATCATCTCCGCGTTGTAGTCCGTGGTGATCGCAGCCTCGCGGTCACCTCCGTCCGGCATCGGCAACCAGCCGACGAAGTCGGTCATCCAGGCAAACGCAAACCGCTTCAGCCCCGGGTTCTCGTGCAGGAAGTAGTCGACGTCCCAGGACTCGTCGCCGACCACGAGGTCGTAGTGCTCCTGCTCGACGACCTCGGCGAAGACCATGAAGTTGTGGACCAGGATCTCGTCCATGTCGCGGATCGCCTGGAAGGCATGCAGGTCGTGCTCCCCCGCGGCGTGCTCGATGTGCGCGGACTCGTTGGCCAGCCACGCGGAGGCGGGATGGATCCGTTCACCGGCAGCTTCGAGAGCGACCGTCACCGGATGCTGGGCCAGCCAGTCGACCTCGAGGTCAGGATGCAGCTTTCGCAGCTCCTCCACGATCGCCACGTCGCGCTTGGCGTGACCCAGCCCGATGGGTGAGGAGAGGTACAGCGCACGCCGGCGACGGCGCGACGGCGCGACCCAGGTGCGCCGCTGGACCGGCGGCCGGATCCCCTCCACGAACTCGCGGATCATCAGGTTCAGCTGCACCGGGTGGCGTCCCATCGGGCCGTGCCCGACGCCCTCTAGCAGCACGAGCGACCCGCCGGTGAGCTCAGCGAGGCGCTCGCCGAACTGGTGGGGCCGGATGTGGTCGTGTGTCCCGTGCACGACGGTCACCGGACAGCGAACTTTGGCGCAGGCCTCCTCTGGCGGCGTACACACCGCGCCGTCCAGTCCGAGCCGGCCGGCGATGGTGTCGACGAGGGTCTCAGGCGTGGCTGCCATTCCCCAGCTGATGCCGTCCTCGATCTGCTTGGTCGAGTGCGGCTCGACGTACATCTCCTGGAAGAAGAAGGCCACGAAGTCCTCGTAACCACCCTCGAGCCAGTAGTGCTTGTTGTACTTCGCCCAGCCCTGGGTCCCGACGGTCGGTTCGCCCCACGGGCGAAGGTGGACGCCGTGCTGCGGGAGATCGATGTCGAACTCGCACGCAGGCGACATCGCGAAGATGCCGAGGACGCGATCCGGGTGGTCTGCCGCGACGTGGACAGCCCAGTTGGCTCCACTGGAGAGGGCAACGAGGACAGCGTCGCGGGTTTCAGTGGCGTCCATGACGGCAATGGTGTCCGCGGCAAACTCCCCTTCGGCGTACGCCGCCGCTCCCGCAGGACGGTCGGAGCGGCCGTTGCCCCGCCCGTCGTACGTGACGACCCGGAAGTGCCGGGACAGGTAACCGATCTGGGCCTTCCAGACTCGCGAGTGCACGATGCTCCACGCGGGCATCAGCAGCACCGTCGTGTCGCCCGCGCCGTACACGTCGTACGCCAGGCGCACTCCGTCGCGCTCGGTGAACCCGGAGCGCGTGGGCAAGGTGGCCCGACTGGCCGAGCCCTCGGGCTGCCGTTGTGTCACGGCTGACCTCCAGCACCTGGATGAACCGGCTGCATGCGGATACGTCATGGTAGGCCCGTCCGACGGGGCATTCTCGCGCTCGGCATCGGCTTCCGGGTGGCGTAAATGCCATCCATGTGGGCATCCTGAGCACATGCGCGCAATCTGGAAGGGTGCCGTCTCCTTCGGCCTGGTCAGCGTCCCGGTGAAGCTGTACTCCGCGACGGAGAGCAAGGACATCTCGTTCCGGCAGGTCCACGCCAAGGACGGTGGGCGGATCAAGTACCAGCGGGTCTGCAGCATCGACGGTGCCGAGGTCGAGTACGCCGACATCGCCAAGGGCTACGAGACCGAGGACGGGGAGATGGTGATCCTCAGCGACGAGGACATGGCCCAGCTCCCCGCCAACAGCAGTCGCGAGATCAGTGTCGAGAAGTTCGTGCCGAGCGAGCAGATCGACCCCATGCTCTTCGAGAAGTCCTACTACCTCGAGCCCGAGAAGTCCGGTGCCAAGCCCTACGCGCTGCTGCGCGAGGCGCTCGTGGCCGCCGACCGGATGGCGCTGGTCACCGTCTCCCTTCGCAACAGGGTGTCACTGGCTGTGCTTCGCGTCCGCGACGACGTGATCGTGATGCAGACGATGATGTGGCCCGACGAGATCCGCCAGGCGGACTTCGCCTCGGTCGACACCACCGAGGCGAAGCCTGCCGAGGTCAAGATGGCCACGATGCTCGTCGACACCCTGGCCGGAGACTTCGACCCCGCCGAGTTCGAGGACGACTACCGCGGCGCGGTCGAGGCGCTCGTGAAGGCCAAGATCGAGGGCGGCGACGTCAAGCGGACCCCGGAGACGAAGAAGTCCTCGGGCGAGGTCGTCGACCTGCTCGCCGCTCTCCAGCGCAGCGTCGACGCCGCCAAGACGGCCCGGGGTGAGGAAAGCTCCGGCGACGACTCGGACTCGGGCAGCAAGTCGGCCACTAAGAAGACGGCGAAGAAGCCGGCAGCCAAGAAGACAGCGAAGAAGGCCGCCGCCAAGAAGACGACCGCCAAGAAGGCCAGCTGAGCTGACCCGCGCAATCTGCGACGCCTCGACGGATTTGGGGGGTGCATTCAGCCGGCGCGGGGCTCCCCGTCGGTGTGGGCGCGGGCGGCCGGTGAGTCGGGAACCCGGGACGCCATGGCTGCCATCCCTGCGTCCATCGCTCGTGGGGCGATCAGGTTGAGCAGCTCACCGACTCGGCCGGCCACGGTGGAGATCGTCAGTGGCCGGTCCTCGAGCGCGCGTACGACGAGCAGCGCGGCCTGCTCGGGGGTCTTCGCCGGTGCGTTCCGGTAGGCGTCGGTGGCCTCGATCATGTCGGTGCGCACCAGGTCGAGCCGGAGGTTGGTGAAGGTGACGTTGTCGTACCAGGTCTCGCGGCCGGCGATCCGCGAGAACGTGTCCAGCGCGGTCTTCGAGGCGATGTAGGCAGCGAACTTCGGTGCCTTGAGCTGCACTCCCCACGTAACGATGTTGACGACGTGGCCGAACTTCCGATCCCGCATCCGGGGCAGTAGCCCCAGCATCAGCCGCAACGGGCCGAAGTAGTTGATCGCCATGGTGCGCTCGAAGTCGTGCACCCGGTCGTAGGAGTACTCCAGCGAACGGCGGATCGAGCGACCCGCATTGTTGACCAGCATGTCCACGTGGTCGTGCTCGGCCAGGACCCGCTCGACCAACGCGTCGGTGGCACGCGCGTCGGTGAGGTCACAGGCGTAGCCGTGCGCTGAGCCACCCGCGTCAGCGATCTCGCCGACCACGCGGTCGAGCTCGGCCTGGCGCCGAGCGACGCACAGCACAACGCCACCGCGAGCGGCGACAGCCTTGGCCGTGGCCTCGCCGATCCCGGACGAGGCGCCGGTGACGAGCACGACCCTGCCCGCCAGTGGGCTGGGCAACGGGGAGCCTCTCAGCCGTGCCACCGGGGCGACCACATGGCGACGCAGGAGAGCCTTCGGGGTGATCAGCAAGCTCACGCAGAACCTCCCGCGACGGGGTCGGTCAGCACGGGCATCGACCACGGTCGGGCCGCCTCGATCTGGGCGGACAGGTTGAGGAGAGTGGTCTCGTCCCCGCGTCGTCCCACGAGCTGGCAGGCGAGCGGCAGGCCGTCCTCGGCGATCCCTGCGGGCACGGAGGCGGCAGGGTTGCCTGTGACGTTCCAAAGCGCGGTGTACGCGATCATCGGGGTCGACCTCAGCGCAGCGCGGACGGCACCAGCTCGGTCGAGCACGCCAGTGCCAGGCGGTCTATGGGCGATCGTCGGTGTGAGGAGCACGTCCACCTCGTCGAAGACCCGGTTTGCCTTGGCGCTCACCTTCTCGCCCTTGCGCATGGACCAGTCGATGACCGGGCGGCGCACCCAGCTGCCGAGGCGGTAGACCTGCCGGGTCCGCTTCTCGAGCCGGTCGTAGTGCTCGACGGCGTCGCTCTCGGTGCGCACACCGGCGTAGAACTGCGGCACGAACGCCAGTGTCGGGTCGGGGTAGCGGGGGTCGACCTCGTTCACCTCGTGGCCGAGGTCGGTGAGCAGCTGGGCGGTGTCGCGGACGGCCTGCACGTGCGCCGCGTCCGGGCGTACGCCGAGAGTGACCGGCTTCGTCGACCAGCCGATCCGCAGCCGGCCGGGTTCCGCGCGAGCCGCTTCAGCGAAGGACGTCGCCGGTTCGTCGGCGTGGAACATGTCGCCGTCCGATGCGCCCCGGATCACGTCGAACACGATGGCGGAGTCGAGCACCGAGCGGCTGAGCGGGCCAACCGTCCCGAGGGCCCACCAGAGGTGAGTCATCGGGGCAGACGTCACCCGACCACGCTCCGGCTTCATCCCGAAAAGACCACAGCAGGCAGCCGGTATCCGGATGGAGCCACCGCCGTCGCCGCCGATCCCCACAGGAACCATCCCGGCTGCCACCGCGACCGCGGTGCCACCGCTCGACCCACCCGGGGAGTGCTCGGGGTTCCACGGGTTGTGGGTGATCCCGCCGTCGACGGACTCGGTGAAGGGCCACTGGCCGAACTCCGGCATCCGGGTCTTGCCGATGATCACGGCACCAGCGGCCCGAAGTCGTCGTACCACCGGGCCGTCCTCGGCGGCCGGGGTGCTGTTCGACCGGCCGCCGAAAGTGGTGACGCAGCCAGCGACGTCGATCTCCTCCTTGATGGCGACGGGAACGCCGTGGAGCGGCCCCGGCGCCTCCCCCGCTGCCAGGGACCGGTCGCGAGCGGCCGCCTGCGCCCGAGCCTGGGCTGACAGGACCACCGAGAACGCGTTCAGGGCAGGGTCGCGAAGGTCGATCCGCGCAAGACAGGCCTCGACCACGTCAACGGCGCTGACCTCCCCGTTCGTCGTACGCCGGACCAGCTCGGCGACCCCCAGGTCGGCGAGGTGGGAGACGTCCACGTGCCGTTCGCCCTCGCTCATGCAGCGAAGGCTAGCCCTCGAAGCCGTGCCCCTTTCTCAGAGCAGGGTGCGTACGACGCGCAGGGCGACCGAGAGCCTGGCGAGGTCGGTTTCGTCGTCGGAGCAGATCTCCTGGAGGGTCCGCACGGCCTGTGCGGTGTCCTTCTCGCGTGGCGGGTTCCCGGCCAGCTCCTGCGCAGTGAGCTGCGCGTGTACGGCGTGCAGGTCGTCACGCAGTGCGGCGCGCGCCATCGTCTGCCAGCGGTCCGTCCGTGGCAGGGCAAGGATCCGCGACACCAGAAGCGGCAGGCCGAGGCGCTCGCCCACCTCGAAGTGCACCCGGGCGACCTCCATCGGGTCGCGGTCGTCACGGGCGGCTGTCTCGACCACTCCGAGAAGCATGTACGCCGGCGGGCACACCGCCACCCTCACGGCCAGCTCCTCGGGCACCCCCTTCTCGGCCAGCGCATCACGCCGAGCCTGGAAGCTCTCGAGCTCCTGTCCGACCATGAGTGAGGGCAGCTCACCCATCACCTTCTCCACGACGACCTCGAAGGCGTCAACCAGCGCCTCGGCGCCGTCGACGCTGCGCCTGCTGTTCAGGAACCACCGCGAGGCGCGCTCGACCAGCGTGCGGGTCTCCAGCCGCATGTGCGTCTGCACCGCGGCATCGAGCTGGTTGTCGAACGAGGAGATCTGGCGCAGCATCCGGCCCGCGCCGAAGATCTCCCTCGCGACGAAGTTCGCCCGGGTGAGCTCGGCCGTGGTGGCCGAGGTCTCCCCAGCGAGCCGGTGGAAGTAGGTGATGCCGGCGTTGTTGACGAGCTGGTTGACGATCTGGGTGACCACGATCTCCCGGCGCAGCTGGTGCTGCTCCATGGGGCCGCGGTAGCCCTGCCGCATCTTGGCCGGGAAGTAGGAGAAGAGCTCAGACCGGAAGAACGGGTCGTCGGGAAGGTCGCTCTCGATCAGGTCCTCGGCCAGCACGATCTTTGTGTAGGACATCAGCACCGCCAGCTCAGGCGCGCTCAGGCCATCCTTCCGGTCGATCAGGCGAGCCACCTCACGGCGGGTCGGCAAGGCCTCCAGCTCGCGCTTGAGCACGCCTGCGCGTTCGAGTGCGCGCATCCAGTCCTCGTGCACGTGCAGGAGGTTGGGCGCGAGCGCGATCGCGTTGGCGAGCGCGATGTTCTGGTCGTAGTTGTCGCCCAGCACCAGCTCCGCGACCTCGTCGGTCATCGAGGCCAGCAGCTCGTTGCGCTGCTTGGCGGTGAGGTCGCCGTCTGCGACCACCTGGTCGAGCAGGATCTTGATGTTGACCTCGTGGTCCGAGGTGTCCACGCCCGCAGAGTTGTCGATGAAGTCGGTGGTGATCCGGCCACCACGTGCGGCGTACTCGATCCGTCCGCGCTGGGTCAGGCCGAGGTTGCCGCCCTCGCCCACGCACTTCGCGCGCAGCTCACGGCCGTTCACGCGGATCGCGTCGTTGGCCTTGTCTCCTGCGTCCGCGTGGGTCTCCACGCCGCCCTTGACGTAGGTGCCGATGCCGCCGTTCCAGAGCAGGTCGACCGGCGCCAGCAGGATGGCATGCATCAGCTCGGCCGGAGTCATCCGCTTCTCCTCGATGCCGAGGACCTCGCGCATCTGCGGGGTTATCGAGATCGACTTCGCACTGCGTGACCAGACGCCACCACCCTCGGAGATCAGCGAGGTGTCGTAGTCCTGCCACGAGGACCGGGGCAGGTCGAAGAGCCGCCTGCGCTCGGCGTACGACGAGGCGGAGTCGGGGTTGGGGTCCACGAAGATGTCGCGGTGGTCGAAGGCCGCCACGAGCCGGGTCTTCTCGGAGCAGAGCAAGCCGTTGCCGAACACGTCGCCGGACATGTCACCGATGCCGACGCAGGTGAACTCCTCGTTCTGGCAGTCGATCCCCATCTCGCGGAAGTGGCGGCGCACCGAGACCCACGCACCGCGGGCGGTGATCCCCATCGCCTTGTGGTCATAACCGACCGAACCACCCGACGCGAACGCGTCCCCGAGCCAGAAGTTGTAGTCGGCGGAAACCTGGTTGGCGATGTCGCTGAAGGTCGCTGTGCCCTTGTCCGCGGCGACCACGAGGTAGGGGTCGTCGGCGTCGTGACGTACGACGCCCCGCGGCGGCACCACGTTTCGTTGCCCGTTGTCCTCCACGAGGTTGTCGGTGATGTCGAGGAGGCCGGAGATGAATGTCTTGTAGCAGGCCACCCCTTCCCCCATCCACGCATCGCGGTCCGAGGGGTCGGGCAGCTGCTTGCAGAAGAAGCCGCCCTTCGCGCCGACAGGCACGATCACGGTGTTCTTGACCATCTGGGCCTTGACCAGGCCGAGGATCTCGGTGCGGAAGTCGTCGCGTCGGTCCGACCAGCGCAGTCCTCCGCGCGCCACGGCGCCGAAGCGGAGGTGTACCCCTTCGACCCGGGGTGAGTACACGAAGATCTCGAAGCGTGGGCGGGGCTCGGGGAGCTCTGGGATCGCGGAGGGATCCACCTTCAGGGAAAGCCGCGCCAACGGTTCGCCATCGGGCCCGACCTGGAAGAAGTTCGTGCGCAACGTCGCCTTGATGTTGGTCAGGTAGGCACGCAGGATCCGGTCATGGTCGAGGCTCGAGACGTCGTCCAGTGCCCTGACGATGCGCTCCTCGAGGTCGGCGCACTTGGCGTTCCTGCTCTCGTTGTCTGCCGCGATGTCGCCGCCGTTCCGATCCGCGCGTCCCGGGTCGAAGCGCGCCTCGAAGAGCCGCACGAGGTAGCGGGTGATGTCCACGTTGTTGCGCAGCGCGCCCTCGATGTAGTCCTGCGCGAACGGGGTGCCGCCCTGGCGCATGTACTTGGCGTAGGCACGGAGCACGGTCGCCTGCCGCCAGGTGAGGCCGGCAGCGAGGACGAGGGCGTTGAAGCCGTCACTCTCGTTCAGCCCGTTCCACACCGAGGCGACGGTGTCCTCGAACAGGTCACGCGCCTTGTCGGGCATCGGCCGGTGGTAGCGCAGCCCGAAGTCGTAGATGTAGGACTCCCGGGCCATCCCCTCGAGCTGGTAGGGCCGCTCGTCGACGACCTCGACGCCGGTGGTGGACAGGATCGGCAGCACCTCCGAGAGCGAGAGCGGCGGACCGATCCGGTAGACCTTCAACCTGGCCTCGCCGGGGGGCGCCGCGACGTCCTCGTAGAGCGAGAGCGTCAGCCCCTCGTCACCCTCGATCTGCTCGAGCCGTCCGAGGTCGACCGCGCCGGTCTGCGGGAGGTAGTCCTCCTTGTAGGCCTCGGGGAAGCAGCCGGCGTACGCGCGCACGAGCCGGCTCCCCTGCTCCTCGCCGTACGCGTTGATCACGGCGGTGGCGAAGTCGTCGCGCCACGATCGAGCCGCCTCGGCGCAGCGTCGCTCGAGGTCGGGCACGTCGGGCGAGCCGATCTGCTCCCCGGGTGCGGGGCGTACGACGAAATGCAGTCGCGCCGCGAAGGACTCGCCCACGTGGGCGGTGTACTCGATGTTCTCGCCGCCGAGCTGCTCCTTGAGGATCACCGCGATCCGCTCGCGAACCGTGGTGTTGTAGCGGTCCCGCGGCAGGTAGACCAGGCAGGAGAGGAAGCGCCCGTAGATGTCGCGACGCACGAACAGCTTGAGCTGCCGCCGCTCGCGGGTGTACATCACCTGCGAGGCGATCGGTACGAGGTCCTCCACCGGGGTCTGGAACAGCTCGTCACGCGGGTAGGTCTCGAGCACGTCCATCAGCGCCTTGCCGGCGTGGCTCATGGGGTCGAGGCCGACGATCTCGATGACCTTCGAGGCCTTCTCGCGCAGCACCGGGATCCGTCGTACCGACTCGGTGTAGGCGGCCGAGGAGAACAGTCCGAGGAAACGGCGCTCGCCGACGACGTCGCCCTCCTCGTTGAACTTCTTCACGCCGACGTAGTCGAGGTAAACCGAGCGGTGCACCGTCGCCTTGGAGTTGGCCTTGGCCAGCACGAGCAGCTGCTTGTCGCGGGCACGGGAGGCGACGGCGTCGGGGAGCAGTCGTGGCGAGGTCGGGTCGGCTCGCAGGATCCCGAACCCGGTGCCGGGGACCGCGATGAGCGTCTCGCCGTCGTCGCGGGCCTCGAGCGCGTACTCGCGGTAGCCCAGGAACGTGAAGTGGTTGTCGCCGAGCCAGCGAAGCAACGACGCGCCCTGCTCAAGCTCGTCCTCGGGAAGCGGGGGCGGGTTCTTCTCGAGGTCCTCGATGATGAGGTCGATCTGGGTGTGCATCTTCTGCCAGTCCTCGACGGCGTCGCGGACGTCGGTGAGCACCTTGGTGAGCAGCCCCTCGATCACGGCCCGCTGGTCGTCGGAGACGCGGTCGATCTCCAGGTGCATCCACGACTCACGCGCCACGTCGTGTGCACCGGTCTCGGCGTACTCGTCGAGCACCTCGAGGAGCTGGCCGGCGAGGTCACGTCGTACGACGAACTGCGGGTGGATCACCAGATGGATGTCGTGCTGAGCCTCCGCCAGGGCCATCGACACCGAGTCGACAAGGAACGGCATGTCGTCGGTGACCACCTCGACGACCGTGTGCCCCCCGGCGGACCAGCCGTTGACCGACACGCTCGGGGTGAAGACCCGGACGCTGGCCGTCCCCTGCGGCCGCTCGGCGGCGAGCCGCAGCTGCGCCATGACGGCTCCGTAGAGGTCGGAGGCGTCCCGCTCGAGTAGGTCCTCGGGGGCGACATGTCGGTAGAACGCCTTGAGCACCGCTGGCAGGTCGACGCCGCCGGGAGCCTTCGCAGACTTGGCGTCGGCGTACTCGCACAAAGTGGATAGGAGTTCGGACTTGCTTTGTTCCAGCGCTGTCACGGACTTGAACCTATGCCTGCGCCGGGTTGGCGACAACTTCCCGCGGCGATCACTATGTCTCGCATTCGAGAATTCTCGGTGTACTGCCGGGAGCGACCGCTCACCGCGCCCGTCACCGGGCCCGTCACACGACCTGTCAGAGGGCCTGTCAGAGGGCCTGTCAGAGGGCCGAGCGCAGGTCCCAGAGCAGCGGGTAGTACTTCAGGTCCAGCCGCTTGCGCAGATAGCTCGATCCCGTCGACCCGCCGGTCCCGGTCTTGGACCCGATCATGCGCTCGACCATCACGACGTGCCGCGCGCGCCAGGCGGCCGCCAGCTCGTCGTGGAGGATCAGCGCCTCCGCCATGGCCCAGAGGTCGCCGAAGGTCGGGCGGTCATGAGCCACCCGTCGCAGTGACGCCGTGAGCGCCTCGTCGTCGGAGGTGTCGAGGCCGCGCGCCGCGAGCAGCCGGGTGAACCCCTCCCACAGCGACGGTTCCTCCAGCCGGCGGCGCAGGCTCTCCTTCTCCTGCTCTGTCAGGCCCTTGAAGCGGTGCACGTAGCCGGCGTCCTTGGCTCCGGAGATGAACTCCAGCTCCCGGAACTGCACCGACTGGAAGCCGCTGGCGGGCGCCAGCCGCTGACGGAACTCCAGGAAGTCCTGGGGGGTCATCGTCTCCAGCACGTCGATCTGGTGCACCAGCACCCGCTCGATCACGTGCACGCGGTTCATCAGGTGGCGCGCCCACCACAGCAGGTCGGCACCGTCCACCCCCTCGGCGGTCGTGAGCAGCGCGTCCCGGACCGACTCGACCTCGTGGAGCAGCTGCTGGAACCACAGCTCGTAGACCTGGTGGATCGTGATGAACAGCAGCTCGTCGTGGGCCGGGGGGTCCGACTCGAGGTGCTGGGCGTCGAGCAGCTGGGGCAGGCGGAGGTAGCTGCCGTAGGTCAGCAGCGCGCCCTCCTCGCCGAATGACACGAAGTTCTCGTCTTCCATGGGGTCAACCTATTCCGGGGCCCGCTACCACCCGGAAGGGGCATGCAGCATGATGCGAGCATGAACCTGCGCCACCAGATCAGCCATGACGCATCCCTTACCTGCGTGTTCACCATGGTGGGTGAGCGATGAAGAAGGTCGCCGAGGAGCTGCGGTACGACGGAGCCACTCTCGAGCAGGTGTACGAGATGCTCGCCGATCCCGCATTCCGGGAGGCGGTCTGCGACTCCCAGGGGGTGCTGCGACACAGCGTCCAGATTGAGCGGGACGGGAAAGGCATGACGGTCGCGATCGACCAGGTCCAGGCCGCTTCGGGCCTCCCCGGGTTCGTCACGAAGATCGTCGGCGACGAGATCAACATCGTCCAGAGCGAGGACTGGAACGGGCCTGAGAAAGGAAACCTCCAGTTCACGATCCCCGGCAAGCCGGGCGAGATCACCGGTATCGCGCTGCTCACCGAGGACCCGGACGGCACCACCGAGACCGTGAACCTCTCGGTGAAGGTCAACATCGCGTTCGTCGGAGGCAAGATCGAAGGCCTCGTCGGCGAGCTGCTCGCCAAAGCCCTCCGGGCCGAGCACAAGGTCGGCGTCAAGTGGCTGGCTGGCAAGCGCTAGGGCCTGCGCAAACCGGCGCTTCCCACTCGGGGCGTCGAGCGAACGGTTCCGAGAGCAAGATGGTGTGGAATTTGGGTCACCAGGTGACCCAAAGTCCACACCATCTTTCGTTTCCTTGCCGGCGAAGGCCTGGTTGAACCACCAGTCCTCGACGTACGCCATGTGCTTGGGCGGGCCGCCGAGCGTGATCGTGGGCGACCCTAAGACCCCGGAGGGTCGCTGCCGCGGGAGCTACGTCGACGGCTGATCCAGATCGTCAACGCCAACAGCACCAAGGGACCGAACGCGAGCACCAGGGTCAGCACCTGCTCCACGGGATGCAGCGGACCGAGGTGGAGAGGATGCACCTAACTCAGCCCATGTGCGGGTAGCGGTGGTCCTTGGGTGGGACGAACGTCTCCTTGATCGACCGCGCCGAGGTCCAGCGCGTCAGGTTGCCCGGAGCCCCGGCCTTGTCGTTGGTGCCGGAGGCGCGGGCACCGCCGAACGGCTGCTGCCCCACGACCGCGCCGGTGGGCTTGTCGTTGATGTAGAAGTTGCCGGCCGCGAAGCGCAGCCGCTCCATCGTCCAGGCGACCGCCTCTCGGTCCTGGGAGATCACGGCTCCGGTCAGGGCGTACGGCGCAAACGACTCCATCTGGTCGACGACTTCTTCGAACCGGTCGTCGTCGTACACGAGCACCGCGAGGATCGGCCCGAAGTACTCCTCCTTGAAGATCCCATCCGTGGGGTCCGTGGCCTCAACGATCGTGGGCCGCACGAAGTAGCCAATCGAGTCGTCGACCTGGCCGCCGGCGACCACGTCGAGCTTCTGCGAGCGCTTCGCGCGGGTGATCGCCTTCTTGTGCTTCGCGAACGCCCGGTCGTCGATCACCGCGCCCATGAAGTTGGACAGGTCGGTGACGTTGCCCATCGTGAGGTTCTCGGTCTCGGCGACGAGCTGGTCCTTCATCCGCTTCCACAGCGACACCGGCACATAGGCACGTGAGGCGGCCGAGCACTTCTGCCCCTGGAACTCGAAGGCTCCGCGGATCATGGCCACGCGCAGTACGTCGACGTCGGCCGAGGGGTGGGCGACGATGAAGTCCTTGCCGCCGGTCTCACCGACGATGCGCGGGTAGGTCCGGTAGCTCGACAGCTTCTCCCCCACCGTGGCCCACAGCTTCTGGAACGTGGGTGTCGAACCGGTGAAGTGGATGCCGGCGAGGTCGGGATGGTTCAGGAGCACCTCGGAGACCTCGATGCCGTCGCCGGGAAGCATGTTGATCACGCCCGGCGGCAAACCGGCCTCCTCGAGCAGCTCCATCGTGAGGTGCGCCGCGAACTGCTGGGTCGGCGACGGCTTCCAGATGACCGTGTTGCCCATCAGTGCCGGTGCGGTGGGCAGGTTGCCGGCGATCGCGGTGAAGTTGAACGGCGTGATGGCGTACACGAAGCCCTCGAGCGGCCGGTGGTCGGTGCGGTTCCACACACCAGGGCTGTTCGCGATCGGCTGATCCTCGAGGATGCCGCGGGCGTAGTGGACGTTGAAGCGCCAGAAGTCGATCAGCTCACAGGCGGCGTCGATCTCGGCCTGCCACGCGGTCTTGGACTGGCCGAGCATGGTGGCGGCGTTCAGGCGTGCACGCCACGGACCTGCCAGCAGGTCGGCGGCCTTGAGGATGATGGCAGCGCGGTCATCGAACGACATCGCACGCCAACCGGGTGCGGCGTCGGCGGCCGCCTGCACGGCACCCTGGGCGTCGCGCTTCGTGGAGTTCTTCAGTACGCCGAGCACGCTCGCGTGGTCGTGCGGCTGGACGACCGGGATGTCCACGCCGCCGCCCATCTTCTTGGCGCCGCCGATGGTGGCGGTCAGGTCGAGCGGGTTGGCGGCCAGATGAGCGAGCTCGGCCTCGACGGAAGCCCGTTCGGGGCTGCCGGGGGCGTAGTTCAGGTTCGGCTCGTTCACAGGAGCCGGGGGTGTGGTGATCGCGTCCATGCTCGCGATGCTGTCAGACAACCGGAACGCGATCCAACCCGGCGTCGGCCGTCACCGGGTCACCGTCGCCGTATCCCGACACCGCGCGTGTTGGAGAGCGACCCGAACCTCGTCGTCGCGCCCTTCGCGAGCACCCGGTAGTAGGTCGGGGCGTACTGCCGTACCGCCCACCCCTTCGTTCCCGCCGCGCCCGTCGTCCCGGTCACCGCGTTGCTCCAGGCGGTCTGGGTCGTGAGCCGACGCTGGAGGACCACCGGCATGCCGGAGATGGGGCTCGTGGTCCCGCGCCTGACCACCTTGCCGGTCACCGTGAAGTAGACGCCCTTGCGCACCCTCGTGACCGAGGTGGTCGCGGTCGTGGTGGTCGGGTCGATGCGCACCGTCGACGGAGCTCCGACCTGTCCGACTTCGTTGACCGCAGCCACGTTGACTGTCAACGGGAGCGTGGAGTTGAGGCTGCCGAGGATCGTCGAGCGGGCCGTCGCAGGCAAGGTGGTCACCTTGCCGTCCGATCGGGTGATTCGGTAGGACGCGACAGGGCTGTTGCCGACGTACGACGGGGCCGTCCAGTCGATCCTGACCGAAGCCGTGCCTGCGGCCGCTGTGGTCTTCGGCACGGAGGCGATGCTGTTCGGGCACGTGTACAGGCGAATGTCGTCCAGCCACCAGCCCAGGAAGGCGACGTCCTGGTCACCGAGGACCTTGAACACGACGCGCACGGTCTGGCCGGCCAGCGAGGTGATATCCGCCCGGCTCGAGCCGTAGCCGCGACTGTCCCCACCGAACACCTTGTAGACGCTGTCGTTCCAGGAGCGGTTGGGTCCGTTGATCCACGGCACGGTCCGGGTCGTCCACGTGGTTCCGCTGAGCGTCTGCACCAGCACCTGGCCACCGTCGGGGTACCAGGCTTCCTCCCCGCCTTCGGCGTCGTACCACTCGAAGATGTAGGCGTGGTTGAAGTGCAGGGCGGTGGACTGTGCCGTGGGCACGACGAACGACGCCGTCGTCAGGGCACTGTTGGTGATGCCGTCGATCTCAGGGTCCGGGTTCCATCCGAACCACGAGCTCGTCCCGCTGCGCGAGTAGTTCGGTGAGCCGTTCAGCGGCGTGCGCTGCCACAGCGCTCCCTGGGAGAAACCGAAGGTCGCGGTGGCGTCGTCGTCGCGCCGTAGCGTCACCATGGTGTTCCCGGCCGAGCACGCGAGCGGCGCCTCGGCGGCCGATGCCTCCGGCTCGGTCGGACGCAGAGCCAGCTCGGTGGCTGCGGTGGCCGTCCGCACGGACGCACAGTCAGCGGTGGTGAAGCCGCCCGTATTGCCTGCGGCCAGCTCGTCACAGGTCGTCGCGAGGACACGCCCGAGGTCGGCGTACTGGGCGCCGGAGGTGAGCCGCGGGATGACCTCGAGGTAGAGCAGCCCGGTCTTGGACAGCCCGGCGTCGGCGCCGTCGATCCCGGTCAGCGTGTGGTCGTTGAAGGTGCCACCTTGTGAGATCAGGTAGGCCGTCTTGTTGCCCACACCGTCGTTCTCGTGCACGGCACCCGCGTCGTAGCGGGCGTCGGCGTTGACGAAGAGGTGGCTCGTCATCTTGTCGGGCTGGTCGTACAGCGGGGGGTCCTGCAGGCTCCGGACTGCCCCGCCGGGGATTGCCTCGCCGAGCTGCCAAGCGGAGTTGTTCTCAGGACCCGTGGGGTTGTAGCGGTGGTCGACGACCTCCCCGACGACGTCCGCGAGAGACTCGTTGAGGGCGCCGCTCTGGTGGAACGCGAACAGTGCGGAAGTCCGTTCGACGTAGCCGTGGGTCAGCTCGTGGGCGACCGCGTCATCGGCCCCGGCGTAGCCGGTGCCGAAGACCATCTGGGTCCCGTTCCAGAAGGCGTTCGGGAACGGGCAGTCCTCATCGCCGAAGCACCAGCGGACCGTGGCCATCAGCTTCTTGGGCGTCCCGGTGCCGATGATGTTCGTCAGGTCCTTGGCAGCCAGCTCCTGGTACGCCGCGGAGGCAGCGCCCAGGTGGTCGTACGCCGCGTTGACGTCGTTCACGGCCGATGGCCCGCCGCCTTCGGCGCGAGCCGGAGCAGTACACAGCGGAACGGGCTCGTCGCTGTACGTGCTGTCGTCATTGGCGTTGTCACAGACCACCCGGTTGAGCCCGGGCGCGTCGTTGAAGTGCAGGGCGATCTCGCCGCGTCCGGTGCCGACCAGCACGGTCTCGCGAATCTCCGAGCCGTTGGTGACCTCGAACTCCCAGACCGGGCGAGCGCCGAGGTGGTCGGTCACGTGTACGACGGCCGGGTCGTACAGACGGCGCCCGTGCCCAGAGACAGTCAGCTTGGCGGCAGCGACCTTGTGGCTCTTGGCGACCACAGCGAGTGCGTTGCGCTTGGCTTTTGCCTCACTGACGAGGGCAGCGGGAACCTTCGCTTCGGCGGTGGTGTCCGCATCAACGGACACGACACCCTGGTCCTTGTCGAGGCTCATCACGACCTGGCCGCCGAAGACGGGTACGCCGTCCACGACCTGTTCGGCTCGGACGATCGAACCTCCGGTGGCCGAGTCGAAGGTGCCTTTCACGACCGCGCGGGACTTGCCGCCGTCGATGCCGAAGGCCTCGCCATAGCGCGCGAGCTGCTCGGTGGCAGCGTCCTTCGCACCGTCGGCACCTCTGGCCTCGACCATGGCCTCGCCGTCGGTCGAGCTGACCGAGTCGACGACGCCGTCAGCGGCACGGTGGACTCGCAGCTTTCCGTTCGCGTCGGCGCGCAACCGGGCAAGGGCCCGGTCGGCGTCGGTCTCGCGTTCGGCGCGGACTCCCGGCTGTTGCGGAGCGGCGATCACTGAGGCTGTGGCCGCCTGAGGTGCGGTCAGCGCCAGGGCCAGGGCCAGGACGATCAGTCGTCGTTGCATTTACCCTCCCGGGTAGTCGTGGCGAGTCTATGGACGCGATAGCGGCATTTCCGGCGAACGGAGGAACCAGTCCACGACGACCCTGAAATCGCAGTGCGGTTCGAGCCGTGCTCACGCGAGCAGGTCCGGGATCTCCTGCGCTGCGAACCAGCCGAGGTCCCCGAGGGTCTCTGGCGAGGACGGATCGAAGTCAGTGGTGTCGGCGTGGACAGCATCGACGAGGCGCATCGCAATCGCAGCGTCCACGTTGACGGCGGTCGACTCGCGATCCTCGGTGACCTGCGGGACCTCGGCGACCAGCACGACTCGTCGAAGCCGGTACTCCCCGGCCTGGTTCTCATCGTCTTTCGCTGATCGGGCCTCGGTCTTGGACCGGGCGCCAATCACGGCGGCTGCCGAGTCGTCGGCCGCGGCCATCAGGACGGCGTACGCCAGCTCTTCCTCGTCGGCATCTGGCCAGGACTCGCGCAGCCACTCGGTGACGGCGTGCGCGTGTACGGGGGACGGGCCGATGCCGCCATCCTCGGAGTAGGTCGCCAGGGCCTCTAGGCTGGCCGGCACGTAGACCCGGACGGTCACCGCGGCTTCTCGGTCCGCTTGCGGCCCCGGGGTGCGCGCAGCCGGTTGTCGCTGGCGCTGTCCACGAGCTCGTCGAGCGCCTCGCGCACGCATTGGCCGAGCACGTCGATGTCGCGCAGGGCGTCGCGATCGGCACTGATGCCGTAGTACACCGCACCGTCGTAGGAGGTGACCCCGACCGAGAGCGAGAACCCCGGGAACAGGGGTGGCACCGGGTAGGTCTCGACCATCTCCGCACCGGCGAGGTACATCGGGAACTGCGGGCCGGGCACGTTGGTGATGACCAGGTTGACGCTGCCGCGTGCTTCCTTGAAGGCCACCCGCGACCCGAGTGAGTGGAACGTGGTCGGCGCGAACCCCGCGACGCCGGCGATCCTGTCGGCGGCGACGGCCCTCCCGGTCTCGCTGTGGGCACGCAGGGCGTAGGACACCTGGTGCAGCCGTACGACGGGGGAACCCTCGCCGATCGGCAGGTCGACGAGGTGACCCACGACCTGGGAGCCGAGCGAGGTCGGTTCCAGGTCCTCGTCGATGACGCTCATCGGGACCAGCGCCCGCAGCCTGCGACCGGCACCAACGGACTCGGACCTCGTCATCAGCCACATCCGGATGGCACCGGACAAGGTGGCCAGGATGACGTCGTTGACGGTGCCACCGTGCACCCGCCGGACCTTGCGGTAGTCCTTGAGCGACGTGCGCACACACACCAGGCGTCGTTGGGCGGACGGCTCGACGTTGAACGGCGACTCGGGGACTGGCCGCCGACGGGAGAACAGGCCGGCGAGTGTGCCCGCGTGGCCAGCGGCTGCGCCGAGCGTGCGACCGAACGCCTCGGTGTTGCTGCGCATGGTCGCCAGGGCGACGCGCGGGTCGCGCGCTGACTCGGCAATGGCGCTGGCGGCCAGGCTGGTCAGGGTCGGCTCACCAGCGGGCCGCCAGCTGTCCACGACCAGCTGTCGCGGGCCCGGGTCGACGTCGAGCAGCACCTGCCCGAGATCCACGGTGGAGATGCCGTCGACCAGGATCTGGTGGGACTTGGAGAGCACGGCCACGCGGCCGCCCTCGAGCCCTTCCACGAAGTAGATCTCCCACAGCGGACGGTCGGGGTCGAGGCGGCGCGACATGATCCGCGCGGTCAGCTCTCGGAGCTGGTCCATGGAACCCGGTCGCGGGAGCGCGGACCGGCGTACGTGGTAGGCGAGGTCGAACTTCTCGTCGTCGATCCAGACGGGGTTCGCCAGACGGCCGGGCACCCGGCGTACGTGCTGGCGGTAGCGCGGCACGAAGGCGATCCGGTCGTCGATGTGGGCCAGCAACGCGTCGTAGTCAAGGTTCGCGTCGCCCGGTTCGAAGATCTCCAGCGTGGCGTTGTGCATGGGCGTCTGTGGCGTCTCATCGGCCAGAAGGGCGAGGTCGCTGGCGCGCAGCCGCTCGCTCATGTCCGAACCCCCTGTCCACCGAACCTTTGGCCACATGGGATTCTGGCAGAGCCCCCGACCCGGGCTTGAGCCCGTACCACCAGTAGGAGGATCCCATGCCCTGCCCGCTGCGTTCAGGCCAGCTCGCGGTCGTCACCGTGGCCTTGCTCCTGGTCAGCGCGTGCGGTGCCGAAGAACCGAGCAACGCAGACGAGCCGAGCTCGCCGGAGTCGAGTGCCACGCAGCCCGCCACTGACCAGCCGAGCGCCACCACCGAGCCCACGGGCACACCCAAGCCAGACTCGGTCGGCACCACGATCGACATCACCTTCAAGGGCGACAAGGTCGACCCCAACGGCGAGGAGCGGAAGGTGAAGGCCGGGAAGCCGTTCACGCTGCACATCGTGGCCGACCAGCCCGGTGAGATCCACATCCACAGCTCGCCCGAGCAGGAGCTCGTGTACCCCGCCGGCACCACCGACAAGACCCTCACGATCGACCAGCCCGGCATCGTCGAGGTGGAGTCGCACGACCTCGACCAGCTGATCGTCCAGCTCGAGGTGCGCTGAGTGTCCCCGGGGCGTTCCCCGAGGTGTTGATGGTGGTGCCCCTGCACGGGCTCGGCGGGGCCAAGGACCTGCCGATCCCGCTTGAGCTGGCTGTGGCCGGAGCCACGGCGGCGCTCGTCATCTCCTTCTGCGTGCTGGCGTTGGCCTGGCGCACGCCCCGCTACCACGACGTCTCGCCTGGGCGCCCCGCACCGGCAGCGCTCGCGAGGCTGGTCGACAGCTCCGGCTTCAAGTGGAGCGCGCGCGTCCTTGGCCTGTTGTTCTTCGCCTACGTCACGTGGGCCCTGATCTGGGGTCCCGACCTGATCAACAACCCCGCTCTGGGCACGTTCTACGTGCTGGTCTGGGTCGGCCTGGTGCCGGTCTCGGTGCTGTTCGGCCCTGTGGTTCGGGCGGTCAGCCCGCTACGCACGCTCAACCTGCTGCTGGCCCGGATCACCGGGGGCGATCCCGCTGTCGGACTGGCCGCCTACCCGGCCCGCCTCGGCTACTGGCCGGCGGCGGTCACCCTGTTCGCCTTCGTCTGGCAAGAGCTCGTCAACCCGCAGAGTGCCTACCTGGGTTCGGTGCGCATCTGGCTGGCGGCGTACCTCGCGGTCATGCTGATCGGCGCAGCCGTCTTCGGTGACGTGTGGCTCGAGCGGGCCGACCCGTTCGAGGTCTACTCCAACCTGCTGGCGAAGCTGTCCGTCTGGGGTCGCAGCGCCGACGGGAGCAACCGCCTGGTGATGCGCAGTCCCCTGGCGAACCTCGCCACCGTGACACCACGACCGGGTCTGGTGGCGGTTGTGGCCGTGCTCTTCGGCTCCACCGCCTTCGACAACTACAAGGACACGATCCCGTGGCAACGGTTCGTGCAGGACATGGGCCTGGACGAGACGTTCACGAACTCGGCCGCCCTGCTCGTCTTCTGCCTCGTGGTCGCGGGCACGTTCACCGCTGCCGCGATGTCCACCGGGGTGGAGCGCACCGGCCCGGACGCCGTACGCCGCACGGCACTGCCCAGCCGTCTCGCACACTCGGTGGTCCCGATCATCGTGGGGTACATGACCGCGCACTACTTCACCTACCTCGTCGAGCAGGGTCAGGTCACGATCATGCAGCTCAGCGACCCGATGATCCGCGGCGACAACCTGCTCGGCACCGCGGACTGGTCGGTGAACTACTGGCTCTCCTTCCACCCAACCCTGATCGCGGTGATCAAGGTGCTCGCGGTGGTCACCGGGCATGTTCTCGGCGTGATCGCCGCCCACGACCGCGCGATCAAGCTGCTGCCTGCGCGGCACCAGGTCGTCGGCCAGCTCGGCATGTTGCTGGTGATGGTCGCCTACACGACGACGGGGCTCTACCTGCTCATGGGCGGGTTCTAGCGGAGCGTCCAGCGAAGACCGCGTCGTGCAGCTCGGCGATGGCCCGGCGCAGCGGCGAGTCGCCGAGCTCGACGACGGACTTCCCCGCCACCAGCGCCTTGTCCGTGGTCGCCCGGTCCTCCGGCAGGAAGAGCACTCCTGTGGGGCGGATGTAGCCCTCGACCATTCCCACGATGTCGCGCCGGCTCCAGCCGAGTGAGTCGCGCATCCGGTTGACCACCACAGTGACCGGCTGGTGGGTGGTGTCGCGCAGCTCGACGAGCGTGCGGGCGAGCCGGGCCAACCCGGTCGGCTCCGCCGAACCCACGACGACAACGTGGTGTGCGGCGGCAACAGCGTCCAGAGTGAGCTGGTTGCGCGCGATGTTGCGGCCGAGGTCGGCGTCGTCCTCGAGGCTGAACCCGGTGTCGACGACCACGTCGCCCACCTCGCACGCACGGTCAAGGACGGCGTCGAGGACGCCTGGTCTGGCCTCCACCCAGCGGTCCGGGCGGGGCAGTCCGGTGAGCACCTCGAGGTCGTCCCCGACCGCCCGTCGGCATCGAGCAAACGCGGCGGTATCGAGGTTGCCCGCGTTGACGAGCCGGGCCGCGGCGAGCAGCCCGGACACCTCGTCGAGTACGCCGAGATGCTGGGCGACGGCACCGCCGTGCGGATCAGCGTCGACCAGCACGGTCGGTTCGCCGTGATGGGCGTGCTCGGCGGCCAGGCCGATCGCGAGCGTCGTACGACCTGGGGCGCCGGCGGGACCGTGTACGGCGATGACGCGTCCGGGCGAGCCGGCGAGCCCGGCCGAGAGCTCGGTCCCCGGCTCCGTCCCTGGTTGGGGATCCACGACCAGGTCGCGCGTCCCGGCTGAGCAGACGACCTCAGTCAGCTCGGTCAGGTCGTCCTCGGGCACTACGCCGACGACCCCGATCCGGGCCAGGTCGTCAACGTCGCGGCCCACCGCGACGCAGCGCACGTCGTCGCGCAGCAGGTGCATCACCGCGTCTGCGTCCAGGCCCGGCAGGTCACCGGCAACCACGGCGACATCGGCCTGCCCGGTTGCGGCGCTGGCGAGCAGGTCCGCGAGGTCCACACAGCGCTTGAGGACCAGGGTCGGGCCGCCACTCAGCTGCCGGAGTGCGGCTGCCTCCCACGCCTGTCCCCCAGCCGCCAGGAGCACGGTGACACGATCGGACACCTGGATCAGCCCTTCCGAGCGATCACGATTCGTCCCTCGGACATGCCGCCCAGCGCCGTACCGAGATCCTCGGATTCCGCCGCCGGGACCCCGACGATGATCTGGCGTGTCGTCTGGGGCGCGAGCCCGTCGGAGGCGCGCGGCACGGCGACGACGACCACATCGGTGAGGACGGCAACCGCCTTGACCTTGGTCTGGTCCGCGGCCGCGACATCGGGTGCCACCCAGACGTCCACGACCGAACCCTGCCTGACCGTCGCGGGGAGGTCGTCGGACGCGACGCTGATCGGCACCTCGACCAGGTCAGGACCCGATGGCTCGGCCAGGGCCGACCGCGGCAGCAGCTCGTCCGCGGACACCGGACGGTTCAGGGTCGCCCCTGCCGGAAGCTCGTCGTCGGCCGCGAGGTAGCCGTCAGCCGTCTGGTTGTCCGGAAACCGGATCTGGCGCCGCTCCACGTTGCCTGCGTCGAGCGCGGCGCCAGCAGGCAGGTCCCGGGTGATCGCCCAGACCCCGACGGTGTCGTCCGCGGCTGCGAGGAGCCGGGAGCCGAGGACGACCGAGCCGGCGACCAGAACGATCCCGAGCAGCAACCGGGGATTTCGCCACCCTGGGCGATGGCTGCGCGACGCGCGGGGAACGCTCGTGTCCGTCCGGGTTGGGATAGTGGTCGTCATCAGGCGCAGCCCCGTTCTTGGTGTAGCAGAGCTCGGTGTGACAGATCTCGGTGTAACAGACTTGTCCACAGGCAAGGTGTGTCAAACGTTCGCAACCGGACCTTACCGGTGGCAGAGTGTGCGGAATGGCGCCCAGGTTCCTGCTGCTGGCCGACGTGGCCGAGATCCTCAACATCTCCGTCTCGCAGGTCTATGCGTTGGTACGACGCCGGGACCTGCGCGCGATCAAGATCGGCGGCCGCGGTCAGTGGCGCGTCGAGGCGAACGAGCTCGAGGCCTACATCGAGCGGGCGTATGCGGACGCCGACAGGTTCGTCGACGACCACCCCTTCGTCGAGGGCGGCTCGGCCGCGAAGGACTGAGCGGTGCCCAGTGCTTTGACTTCGGTGCCCAGTACTTCGGTGCCCAGTACTTCGGTGCCCAGTCGGTCGGTGTGCAGTCTTCGTCGTCACTCCGTGCGCCCCTGGAGCGCTGAGACCGAGGAGACCGGGACCACCTGCACGGCACGGTCCTGCCCTTCCCCGACATGGACCTCGAAGAAGTCCCGACCGACGCGGCCCACCCGCCCTTCGAGCCGCTGGTCGTCGGAGAAGTGCACCAGGCACGCCTCGTGGACGCTCGAGAGGCGGCGGAGCAGGGCGCGGAGGTTCAACCGATCCAGGACTGACCAGGTCTCCTCGCTGTCGGCCCGCGGGGAGAGCCCAGTGAGCGCGACGATGCCGTCGTGGCGCACGATCCACTCCGCGGACTGACCCACCAGGAGAAGCCAGTCCTCCCCGGCCCGCGCGAGCCGGCCGGACACCACGAGGCCCCCCACCAGTCGCACGCGCAAGTCGAGCCCCAGCGACGCGTGCAGCCTCGCCGCGAGGCTGATCTGGGAGTACTCCGCGACCGTCAGGTCGGCCACTTCGGCGTCGCGCTCGATCAGGTGCAGGCCCTCGGCCTGCTGTTCGAGGTCCTCGAACACGGCGAACATCGACTCTTCCCAGGTCATGCCCTGTGTGGTGCCCGGAGTCGACGAAAGACAAACCGCCTGTGGACAAATGATTGACACCAGCCGATTCTGAGGCTTGCCTGATGCAAACACAAGCAAACGAAAGCATTGAGCATGAACTCGGACCCCCACACCTTCGACGAACTGCTGTTCGAGGCCTCCTGGTGGCTGCTGGTGGGGTGCGCTGCGTGGTCGGTGCTGATCTGCGTCGCGGCGGTTGTCGAGGCGTTGTCGCGTGGACGCCTCCGGGCAACCACCTGGGTGGGGTGTCCTCCAGCGCTACGACGTCTGTTGCTGGCCGGCCTAGGGGTTGCGCTCGCGAGCGTGCCCCCTCTCGGCCAGGCCGTCGCGGCACAGCGCGGCCCCGGGGTCGTCGACCCGCAGGCCGCAGCCGCGCAACAGGCCCTTCCCGTGCCTGCTCGACCGCTCGGCCCGGCTCAGACCCAAACGACCCAGGTGGTCCGGCCGGGCGACACCCTCTGGCACCTGGCCGAGCTCCGCCTGCCGACTGCAGCCTCCGCCGCCGATGTCGCTGACCTCGTCGCGCGCCTGCACCGGCGCAACCGCGCGGTCATCGGATCCGACCCCGACCTGATCCGGCCCGGCCAACGGCTGATCTTCCCCTCGTTGCGCCTGGCGCCAGCACGTCCGTTGAACCCGTCCCCAGCAGAGCCGACACCACGAGGAGAACCATGACCGCGCAGCTTCATCGCCCCACCCCGGTGCCCCTGGCCAGTGTGCAGGGCACGTTGGCCCTCGACTACGGCACGTCGGTGCGTGCCGCTCGGGCACCCGACCTGAGGGTGCTGCCCGGTGACCGAGCCGAGCTGGAAGCCTTCGCGCACCGGTTCGCCACCGCAGTCGTCGAGGTGGTGGGCGGCGACCGTGGCCCCAGCCAGCTTCTTCGGTGGACCACCGAGCACGTGTACGACGAGCTGCAACGGCGGGCCGCCCTGCTGGCCCGAACCACGCCCGGAGACCGGCGCGTACGTCGGTTGCGGAGCCAGGTCCGCAGCGTGCACGTGTTCTGTCCGTCCGCGCACGCAGCCGAGATCAGCGTCCACGTCCGGCACGGCGAGCGCTCGCGTGCGATCGCCGCACGCATCGAGCTGATCGGCGGAAGATGGTGCTGCACCGTTCTGGAATTCGGATAATGACATGAAACAGTGGACTTATATGGATAAAGAGCCCATAGCCGTAAACGTCACGTGACTTGGCCCTCCCCTGCCCGTACGCTGGGTCGAGCAGGTCAGCTCAATGGGGGAAACATGATGGACACGCAAAGTCGCACGCCCGGGTGGTACCGAGACCCGCAGCGTCCGAGCGAACACCGCTACTGGAACGGTGAGTCGTGGGTCGCACAGGTGGGTGAGACGAGTCGCCTCCCCCGTCAGACTGCTCCACGAGACACTGCGGATCAGACCACGGACACGCTCTCTGCCGGCACGGCCGCCGTCGTCGGCGCAGGTGTCTCCGGCGCGGAGACGTCACCCTCGACGCCGTAGGTGACCGGCGGGCAGACGCAGACCTCGTACGGGCCACGGTGGACCGGACACGTCGGGAGGCGGTTTGGGCAACTCCCGCTACCCGGAGCGGAATCCGCCCGCTTTATGCCGTTTCCGACCTGCCTGATTCTCAGCAGAGCACGTCAGGTCAGCCCGCGGGGCGTGCGGTGAGGCCCGTCGGGCCGCCGGGAGCGCCGTGGCACTTCTTGTACTTCTTGCCCGAGCCGCACGGGCACAGCGCGTTCCGGCTCGCGCCGATGTACGGGTCGTCGGCGTTGCTCGCCGGCTGACCCTTGACCTCGGCCTCGCCGACCTCGCTGGGGGCCGTGTAGGTCAGGTTCTGCGGAGCCTTGGGGGTCTGCAGACCCTTCGCCCGGATGTGCGGCACGTGTGCGTGAGTGTCGTGCACATGGACATGCTGCGCAGCCTCGAGGGTGTCGGTGACGGCGTTGGCCGGCACCACGTCGTCCTCGATGTCGTCCTCGTCCTCCTCCTCGACCTGGACCTCGAGGTTGAACAGGAAGCCGACCGTCTCCTCGCGGATGCCTTCCTTCATGGCGTTGAACATGTCGAAGCCTTCGCGCTGGTACTCGACCAGCGGGTCGCGCTGGGAGTACGCGCGGAGCCCGATGCCCTCGCGCAGGTAGTCCATCTCGTAGAGGTGCTCACGCCACTTGCGGTCCAGCACTGAGAGCATCACCTGGCGCTCGAGCTCACGCATCACCTCGGAGCCGACCTCGGCCTCGCGGGCCTCGTAGGCCTTCTGGGCGTCAGCCTGCAGGTCGGCGAGCAATGTGTCCCGGTCCAGGCCGTCGCGGCCGCCGGCCTCGCGCTCGAGCTCCTGGTATCGAAGGGAGATCGGGTAGATCGTCTTCATCGCCACCCAGAGCGCCTCGAGGTCCCATTCTTCGGGGAATCCCTGGGTCGCCTCGGTGACGTAGGTGGTGACGGTGTCGTCGATCATCGTGCTGACCTGGTCGTGCAGGTCGGCACCCTCGAGCACGGCGCGGCGCTCGCCGTAGATCACTTCGCGCTGACGGCTCATCACGTCGTCGTACTTGAGGACGTTCTTGCGCGACTCGAAGTTCAGCGACTCGACCTGCGACTGCGCGGACTGGATGGACTTGGTGACCGACTTGTTCTCGATCGGTACGTCGTCGGGGACCTTGAGGGCCAGCAGCACCCGCTCCACCCAGTCGGACTTGAACAGCCGCATCAGGTCGTCGCCCAGGGAGAGGTAGAACCGGGACTCCCCCGGGTCACCCTGGCGACCGGAGCGGCCACGGAGCTGGTTGTCGATGCGCCGCGACTCGTGCCGCTCGGTGCCGAGCACGTAGAGCCCGCCGGCGTCCTTGACCTCGTCGTGCTCGGCCCTCACCTGCTCGGTGATGCGCTCGAGGGTCGCGGGCCAGGCCGCGTTGTACTCCTCGGCGTTCTCGACGGGGTCGAGGCCGCTCGCACGCAGCTCCTGGTCGGCGAGGAACTCGGTCGAGCCACCGAGCATGATGTCGGTTCCTCGGCCGGCCATGTTGGTGGCCACCGTGACGGAGCCCTTGTGTCCGGCCAGCGCGACGACCTTGGCCTCGTCGGCGTGCATCTTGGCGTTCAGCACCGAGTGCGGGACGCCCTTCTTCTTCAGCAGGCCAGAGAGCAGCTCGGACTTCTCGACCGAGGTGGTGCCGACGAGGACCGGTTGACCGGCCTCGTTGCGCGCGGCGATGTCGTCGACCACGGCCGCGAACTTGGCCTCCTCGGTGCGGTAGACGAGGTCCTTCTGGTCCTGCCGGATCATCGGCAGGTTCGTGGGAATGGGCACCACACCGAGCCGGTAGATCTTGTCGAACTCGGAGGCCTCGGTCATGGCGGTACCGGTCATCCCCGCGAGCTTCTCGTAGAGCCGGAAATAGTTCTGCAGCGTGATCGTGGCGAGCGTCTGGTACTCCTCGCGGACCGTCACGCCCTCCTTGGCCTCGATTGACTGGTGCAGACCGTCGTTGTAGCGACGGCCCGAGAGGATGCGGCCGGTGTGCTCGTCGACGATGAGGACTTCGTCGTTGATAACGACGTACTCCTTGTCGTTGCGGAACAGCTCCTTGGCCTTGATCGAGTTGTTCAGGAAGGAGATCAGCGGGGTGTTGGCCGACTCGTAGAGGTTCTCGATGCCGAGGTAGTCCTCGACCTTGGTGATGCCGGGCCCGAGGATGGAGATCGTGCGCTTCTTCTCGTCGACCTCGTAGTCCTCGTCCTTGCTCAGCCGCTTGGCCACCTTCGCGAACTCGGCGTACCACGAGACCTCGTCCTGGGTCGGGCCCGAGATGATCAGCGGCGTACGGGCCTCGTCGATCAGGATCGAGTCGACCTCGTCGACGACGGCGAAGTAGGGCTTGCGCTGTACGCAGTCCTCCAGCGCGTTGGCCATGTTGTCGCGCAGGTAGTCGAAGCCCAGCTCGTTGTTCGTGGCATAGGTGATGTCGGCGTTGTACGCCTCGCGCCGCGCGTCGGGACGCATGTCAGGCAGGATGACACCGACGTGGAGACCGAGGAACTGGTGGATCCGGCCCATCCACTCGGCGTGGTACTTCGCCAGGTAGTCGTTCACGGTGACGACGTGGACGCCCTCGCCAGCCAGGGCGTTGAGGTAGGCGGGCAGCGTCGAGACCAGGGTCTTGCCCTCACCGGTCTTCATCTCCGCGATGTTGCCGAGGTGCAGTGCCGCGCCACCCATGATCTGGACGTCGAAGTGGCGCTGGCCGAGCACCCTCTTGGCGGCCTCCCGCACCGTGGCGAAGGCCTCGGGCATGAGGTCGTCGAGGGACTCCCCGTCGGCGTAGCGCTGCTTGAACTCCTCAGTAAGGCCACGCAGCTCCTCGTCCGACATCGCGACGAAGTCGTCCTCGATGGCATTGACTGACTTGGCGATGGCCTCGAGCTGGCGAATGATCTTGCCCTCGCCGATGCGCAGGACCTTGTCGAGAAGCGACACGCGGATGACTCCCTGGGTGGACTCAGTTTGGGGTGGGGGCCGCGGGAGTCTCCTCCGGGCCCTCAAACATCGTAACGGTCGGGACCGCGCCTGGGTTTCAGGCGGGTATTTCCCTGACCTGCGAGACGTGTGTGGGGGCGCTCAGGCCGGTACGGCGCGGCCGAGGATCGCGGCTGCCGTGAACCGCCCTACCCCCTCGGGAAAGTTCAGGTGCTCGATCTCGGTGACGGTGAACCCGGAGTCCTCGATCGCGGCGGCAGTGTCGCGGGCGAGGTGACACCCTCCGAAGAGCCGCGGCCACACGGTGGCGTCGAGAGCACGCTGCATCCTGCGCGCCGCGCCGGGTTGTGGGGCGTGCACATGCTCGAGGAACCTGAGCTCACCGCCCGGCCGGAGCACCCGTTGCGCCTCGGCCAGCACCGCCTGCGGCTCGTCGACCGAGCACAGCACCAGCGTGAAGACGACGGCGTCGGCCTCTCCGTCTCCGACCGGGAGGGCGTCGGCGGCCGCGTCTCGCAGCTCCACCCGCTCATCGGCGTGCCCAGAGGCCCGTTCGCGCAGAAAGGGCTCCGGCTCGATGGCGACGATCCGCTCGACCTCGTCGGGGTAGAGCGAGAAGTTGGCCCCGTCCCCGGCCCCGACCTCGACGACCGTGCCGGCGAGCCCGGCCAGGGTCCGGCGGCGCAGGTCCTCCGCGCCCCGCCACGCCATCACGGGTACGACGACCCGGCTGTAGAGCCGTGCGTAGAGGGGATGGTTCACCGATTGCGTGCCGCTCACGAGCACAGCCTCTCCCCGCCGCTGTGGATCGGCAAGGTGGACCCGTAGGTGGTCGATTCTGAACGGACACCCGTCTCGCGGCCAAGCTCGGCAGCGAGGTCCGGAGCGCGCCGTCCCGGATGGGTGCGGATCAGGGCCAGCACCTGGC
Source organism: uncultured Actinomycetota bacterium (assembly GCA_963759525.1). Lineage (GTDB taxonomy): Bacteria > Actinomycetota > Actinomycetes > Propionibacteriales > Nocardioidaceae > Marmoricola. The sequence goes on from CAVWZO010000007.1 coordinate 97,939, forward strand.
GCGCCCACGGCCCATGCCGAGACGCGGCGTCGAACCGGTCGAGCCTCTCGAGGAGTGCCACGCGTTCGTCGGCGGCTAGCTCGACCCGGCTGCGCAGCTCCACTCGTGGGTCCGCGCCCGCGAAGCGCAGGCCGATCCGCCAGATCGGGGCCGGCGCCTTGCCGGCCATCAACCTCAGCAGCTCCGTGGCCTCAGCGCCCGCGCGTCGCGCGTCCTCCTCGTTGATCTCGTCGACCTGCTCCACCGAGGTCACCTCGAGCAGCCCGACCCCGGTGCGCATCCTCGTCCCGACTCGCAGCCGCGGGCGCTCCCACCGGCGGAAGGCGAGGAAGACTTCCCCGTCCCGGATGCGCTCTAGCTCGGCAGGACGGATCAACACGGCGTCATGATCGCACCGCTGCTTCAGACGCGGACCGCTGCGCGCAGCGCTGCAGCGAGGTCTCCCCGCTTGCCCACCGCGATGTCGTCCAGGCTCACCCATCCGCGCAGGTCGCGCAGCTCCGCCGCGAGCTCCTCCGCGGTCTCGGGCGGTGCACCTGGCTCGGCGTACGCGGCCTTGACCTGGAGTACGCCGGCCTTGCGATCTGCCTTGAGGTCCACCCGACCGACGATCCGGTCACCGAGCAGGAACGGGAGCACGTAGTAGCCGAACTCACGCTTCGCCTCGGGCACGTAGATCTCGATGCGGTAGTGGAAGTCGAAGATCCGCTCGGTGCGCTCTCGCTCCCACACCACCGGGTCGAACGGGCTCAGCAGGGCGCGCGCGTCGACCTTGCGGGGTTGGACGGCATCCCGGTGCAGGAAGGCCGGACGGCTCCATCCCTCGATCGAAGTCGGCAGCAGCTCTGCGCTGTCGACGAGCTCCTGCAGGGCCAGCCGAACCGGCCCGCCGGAGCCCTCACCGCGCTCGAGCTGCAGCCGGTAGTAGTCGCGGAGGCAGTTGAGGGTGGCCACACCATGCGATCGAGCGGCGCGGCGGAGCAGCTCGACCCTGGTCTCGTGTGCCGTGGGGTCGGGCCGGTTGAGGATGGACGAGGGGATCACCCGCTCCGGGAGGTCGTAGACCCGCTCGAACTGGCTGTTGCGGCTCGCGATGGCGAGCTGCCCCGAGATGAAGAGGTACTCCAGGGCGCGTTTGGTCTCGCTCCAGTTCCACCCCCAGTGGACCTTCTGCCGGGGAAGGCCGTCGTCGAGCTGACGCGAGGTCTTGGCGCCCTCCTCCCGGATCTCGGCGATCAGCGAGTCGACGAGCTGCGCAGACGCCTTCTCCTGGGTCCATGCGTGGCCGCGCTCGCGATAGCGGACCATCCGGTGTCGCATGTAGGGCCACAGGTCAACGGGCATGTACGCCGCGACATGCGCCCAGTACTCCACCACAAGACGCGGCGCCTTCTCGGAGGCCCGCTGGAGCATCCCGGTGTCATATGGACCCATCCGCGAGAACAACGGCATGTAGTGGGCGCGCTGGAGCACGTTGACCGAGTCGACCTGCAGCACACCGGTGCGCGCGAGCGTGCGCGAGAAGGTGCGCATCGTCGGGGTGGCGTGGCGCGGGTCGCGGAAGCCCTGTGCGACGAGGGCAATGCGGCGGGCCTGCGCCCGGGACAGCTGCTCGGTCGGCATCGCGTCAGTATGTCGGGCACCCCTGACAACCGCCACCAAGAATGGGCCAGAGGGACGACCCGACCCGCTTACGGAATGTCGAGGAGCTTCTCGCGGACGGCGTACATGACGGCTTCCATCCGCGAGTGGAGCTGGAGCTTCTCCAAGATGTTGCGAACGTGGTTCTTCACGGTGTTCTCACTGATGAAGAGCTCGCGAGCGGCGTCGCGGTTGTTCATGCCCTTCGCGACCAGCCGGAGCACCTCGAGCTCTCGCTCGGTCAGCCGTGGGGTCATCACCTGCTCGCGGTCGGTGCGGGCCATCTCCTTGAACTCGTCGATCAGCTTGACCGCCATCGACGGGCTGATCAGCGACTGGCCCTCGGCGACGACGCGTACGGCCTGCGCCACCTCGTCGATGGAGGAGTCCTTGAGCAGGTAGCCAGACGCGCCGTTCTTCACCGCCTCATAGAGGTCGCCCTCCTCGTCGCTGACGGTGAGCATGATGATCTTGACGCTCGGGACGAGCTCCTTGATCTGGATGCAGGCCTGCAGGCCGGATCGCTTGGGCATCCGCACGTCGAGGAGTACGACGTCCGGGACCGCCGAGACGACGATGTCGGTCGCGCTGATGCCGTCGCCCGCTTCGCCGACGACCTCGATGCCGGGCTCGACACCCAGCAGCATCGTCAGTCCGCGCCTGAAGAGCTCCTGGTCGTCGACAACAACCACGCGCACGGGCTCGTCATCGGCAGGGGTGCCATCAGAGACCATTGGTCCACTATGGCAGAGGAAGCCCTCTGCTGGGCACGGATGGGTCATGCGGGCGTGGTCACCTGTGACCACCAAGAAGGGACCGGGAGTGACCCGATCAGCTCACCTCGAGGGCGATCACTCCATAGTCATAACCACGGCGGCGGTAGACCACGGAGGGCCTCTCGCTCTCCTTGTCGACGAACAGGTAGAAGTCGTGGCCGACGAGCTCCATCTCGTAGAGCGCCTGTTCGAGGGTCATCGGGGCTGCAGCATGCGCTTTCTCGCGTACGACGAGCGGACCGTCACCGGTGACCGTCACCGGGCCAACCTTGCGCTCCACGACCTCGTCCTCGGACGGTTCGTCAGAGGGCGGCTTGCTCCGGGCCATCGCCTGGCCGAGTGACTCCGGCTTGTGCTGCCCTCGGTGAACCTTGCGGCGGTCGGCGGCACGGCGCATCTGCGAGGCCATCTTGTCCAGGGCCAGGTCCAGCGCTGCCATCTTGTCCTCGGCTGCTGCCTCGGCGCGGACGATGGGTCCTCGGGACCTTGCGGTCAGCTCGACTCGAATGGCCCTTTCGGGGTCCCGGGGCCGGGCTTCCTTCTCGAGGAGTACGTCGACCCGGATGATCCGGTGATCGTGCTTCTCGAGCCGCAGCAACTTCTCCTCGACATGCTTCCGGAACCGCTCGGACACCTCGCAGTGCCGACTGCTGACCACAACATCCACCACATGCCTCCTGATGTTCGACGACTTGCGTTCGTTCGACGAGACGACGTGAGCTATCGGGATCTTCGGAGTCTGCCATCCAAGAGTGCTGCCGTCTCGGGAACCGGAGCGATCCGCCGTGATGCGGTCCTGCCGGGCCTGGGCACTCCGTCAAAATCGTGGGCCCGACTGCGCTCCATGGACCAGACGCTAGTCCGGACTACCTGAAAACGGTAGGCCCACCCGGTGCCCGCGGGCGGGCGCGTCTCGTGGGAGAACCCGTTTCCGCGTGGCCGCAACGGTCACGATCGCGCGGGTACGGAGACCGGATTCCTCGAGTGCGCGCTGGGCCTCGCGGGCCGTCGCGCCCGTGGTCAGCACGTCGTCGCACACCATCAGCGACATGGGCTCGTCGGTGCGCGCAAGCGCGGCGCGGGCGGTAGCCCGCACGCCCATCGAGCCAATGAGGTTGGCGGCCCGCTGGCCCGCCGTCAGGCCGGCCTGGTCGTGCACCGGCCCGCGCTGCTCGAGGACCTGCGCCACTCGAACGCGACGGCCGTTCGCGCGCAAGTGACGTGCGGCCACCTTCGTGAACCGGAGCACGGGGTCGTGGCCCCGGCTGCGGACCACCGCGCCCCGTGAAGGAACCGGCACGAGGACCGTGACCCCGTTCGGTTCCAGAGCGCAGGCCACCGCTGCGGCGAGCACCTGGCCCAGCGGAGCGGCGAGGGAGAAGGTGCCGTGCTCCTTGTGGCCCAGGATCATGGCGCGCAGCAGCTCGTCGTACTCACCACCGGCGAAGCAGGCCGCCAGACCATGGGGACACGGCGTCGGACGCACGGGCGTCCCGCGCGTGGGCAGCTCGGACCCGCACCGTGCGCAGAGGGACCGGCCGGGTGCCGCACACCCGACGCACGCCGCGCCGTGCACCAGGTCGAGCCAGGCGTCGAGCATGCCCTCAGCGTGGCCGCTGAGCCGGCATCGCGGGCGCACGACGATCAGGCTGTGGAGCACGGTGCCGCGCGGCGACCCTGTGGATGCGAGCCGGTCAGCGGGCGTAGGTGGCAGCCGCGACCTTGGAGCTCGTCCGTGGCCAGACTCCGTCGCTGCTGAGGGTGTAGAGCCGCTGGTCGGGCGTAATCAGGCGAAGCGGAAGGGATGCGTCCGGTGCCACCACGATCGCCTGGGCAGCTCCCCGGAAGATGCTCGGCTCGATCAGGGTGGGCAGCGTGGGCGAGCCGTCCGAGGAGACGAAGCCGACCTCGCTGGTCTCGGCCGTCGGCCGGCTCAGCACCGCAAGTGTGGCCGGGTCACGCCAGCCGATGTCGATGATGCGGGCTCCCTCGGCGATGTCCGGAGACAGCTCCCTGGGCCGGCCCGCCCCGGACACGATCCCCTCGTCGGTGCGCAGGATCGCGATCACGCGGACCGGTGGGGCCGGGGTTCCGGCGTACGCGACCGCCAGCCGGCTGCCGTCGCGCGCGATCGAGAACGCGGTCACATCCGCGCCCGTGACACCTGGGACGCGCAGCCGGCGGACCTCGCCACCGCTGACCACGAGCACTCGGGCGCCGCGCGCCGTTCGGTCGATCAACCACAGGTCGCCGAACATGTCGTACGACGGCCGCAGCACGTTCGTGGCGCCGACCACTGGCCGAGACACCGACGTCACATCCGCCCCGCCCTCGGCTGGTGAGACGAAGACGCTCTTGCCGTTGCCGGAGACCGCGGCGATGTCACGCGGCAACTCGCTCACAGCGAAGCTGCGCATCGAGTAGCCGGGGCGTCCGAGCGTGCCATCGACACTCGTGGCGGCGTTCGACGAGAGGTCCACGACGCGGCCCCCTCGAAGTCCCCACAGCTCCTCGTCCGACGTGCCACCGGCATCGAACTCCGATCCCGTGGTGACAGGGGCGTCCGAGCGACCCCCCGGCAACGACACGGGCGCGCCAGCCACGCTCATCCGGACCCGCTCGATGCCCGGCACCTGGCGCAGCGTCCAGGCCAGCTGGTCGATCGCCCGCGAGAGCTCGCTCGGTGAGGCCCTCAGCACCTCCCGGGAGAGTGGTACCTCGGCGATCCCGCTCTCCGTGACCAAGACCGACAGGTCAAGGTCGGTCCGCGCCGGCAGCGCCGAACGGCTGATCTCCTCCAGCGTCGGGCCCGGCCCGGCGAGGAGCCCCCGAACCAGGTTGGTGGCGGTCTGCTCGCCGCGCGGGATGAACACCGGGTCGGGCAGCAGGACCCGGCCCGTCTGGTCGTAGAAGTAGAGGTTGAACCGCGCGAAGCTCCTGTCGAAGAACGAGGTCGGCACCACGAGTGCGTTCATCGGGTTGTCGATGCGCCACTGTCCGCCCTCGGAGACCAGCTTGAGCTTCAGGGTCTCCGAGCCCCCGGGCGAGGCGCCGCGTAGGCCACCACGGGCGTCGAGCCGTCGGGTGTCGGCGAGGCGCACGGTGGCACCGGTCCTCGTCGGCGACACCCGGAACGCCTCGTAGACGATCGTGCCCCGGTTGGGTTTCCACGTCTCCCGCGCCCTCTCGGAGAGGAACTTCCTCGCGACCGAGGTGCTCTGCGGGTTGGCCTGCATCGCGACCAGGAAGCCGGACACGATCGCAGAGGGGGTGCCGTCCTTAGCCGGACCAGGCGGGTTGAAGTAGGGCGCGTCCTGGGGACGGTCCGGTCGGTCCGCCTCCTGGCGGTGGACGCTCCCGGTCTCCGGCAGGGTCGTGCACGCCGTCAGCAGCGACAGGGTCAACAGGAACGCCAGGCCGATGCCGTGACGGAGGTTCGAACGGAGTCTTTCTGGTGCGTTCATTTGACCGCCTCGCGGAGGTCCGACGGCACGAGCGGCAGCGGGCTGTGGGTCAGCGCGTCTCCGGCCCGGCGCGGCAGGGTGAGCCGGAACTGCGCACCGCCGGCCGGCGTACCCCACGCCTGCAGCCAGCCGCCGTGCAGGCGCGCGTCCTCCAGTGCGATTGCCAGTCCCAGCCCGGTGCCTCCGGTGGTGCGGGCACGGGCCGGGTCGCTCCGCCAGAACCGGTTGAACACCATCGCGGACTCTCCGGGCTGGAGTCCGACGCCGCGGTCGCGGACGGTCAGTGCGGTCGCCTCGTGGTCGGCGGCCAGGCAAAGTGTCACACCACTCGAGTCAGCGTGGTCGATCGCGTTGGTCACCAGGTTGCGCACGATCCGCTCGACGCGGCGTACGTCGGCCTCGGTCATGAACACCCCGTCGTCCTGGATGCGCACGGACACACCACGTTGCAGAGCCATGGGCGCGGTCGCCGCGACAACCCGGTAGGCGACGTCGGCGAGGTTGGTGTCCTCGAGATCGAGTACGGCGGCGCCGGCGTCGAACCGGCTGATCTCCAGCAGGTCGGCCAGGAGGTTCTCGAACCGGTCCAGCTCGTTCTGCAGCAGCTCTGCGGCCCGCGCGGTCACCGGGTCGAAGGTCCCCCGCGCATCGTGCAGCACGTCGCCTGCCATCCGCACCGTGGTCAGTGGCGTTCGCAGCTCGTGGGAGACGTCCGAGACGAACGTCCGCTGCACGCGGGAGAGCTCCACCAGCTGACGGATCTGCGACTGCAGAGCCTCGGCCATCTGGTTGAACGACATGGCCAGCCGGGCGATGTCGTCCTCCCCCTTGACGTGCATCCGCTCCTCCAGCCGACCGGAGGCGATGCGTTCGGCGACCCGACGTGCCAGGCGTACGGGCGTGATCACCTGACGGGTCACGAGCAGCGCGACTCCCGCAACCAGCACCAGCAGGAGCAGGCCAGTGGTGAGCAGCACCCGGCGAAGCAACAGCAACGTCTGCTGCTCCTCCTCCATCGGGAACAGGTAGTAGAGCGCATAGCTTCCGCCGTCCGATGGGAGTACCACGGTCGAGCCGACCGCCACACCGGGCTGGGACGTGCGGCGTCCCGCGCCGGCGTCAGCACCCGCGGTGTAGTCGATCCGGGTGAAGGTCCAGGCGAGCCCGTCCTCACCGCCCTCCACCGCGTCCCGGAGCTTCTTCGGCACGCTGTCGGAGTCGACCGCCGGAGTGGTGCGCACGCCGCCCGTACTGCCTCCGGTGCCCACCGGTCCGCGCACGACCACCTCGAAGCCCTTGACCTCCCCGCGGGCGACGAGGTTCTCGACGAGCAGTCGCAGCTGGGTGTCGGGGTCGAAGTCGTTTCCCCCCGCTGAACCCAGGCGCTCCCGTGCGGTCGCGGTCTCGGTGCGTGCCTCGGCCACGGAGGCCTCGACGCGGCTCTTGACCAGTCCGTCGGTGATCTGGCGCATCACCATCCCGCCGACTGACCCCACGACGAGCGCGCACAGTACGACGATCGCGGTCACCACCCGGGTGCGCAGCGACCTGCGCCAGAAGCTGAGCAAGCTGCCGGGCATGCCGCGCGCCCGAGCCAGGAGCTCTCGCCCGCTCCTAGGGCTCGGGGGTTGGCTCATCCGCAGTGCCCGCCTTGTAGCCCACGCCGCGCACGGTCACCACGATGGTGGGGTTCTCCGGGTCGACCTCGATCTTGGCGCGCAGCCGCTGGACGTGCACGTTGACCAGCCGGGTGTCGGCCGCATGGCGGTAGCCCCACACTTGCTCGAGCAGCACCTCGCGGGTGAACACCTTGCGTGGGTTCTGGGCCAGGCAGGCCAGCAGGTCGAACTCGAGTGGCGTGAGTCCGATCGGCTTGCCTGCCCGGGTGACCGCATGGCCGGCGACGTCGATGGTCAGGTCGCCGATGTGCAGGTCCTCCGGGGTGGGCACCTCGAACCGGCGTACGCGCGCGCGGATGCGGGCGATGAGCTCCTTGGGCTTGAACGGTTTGGCGACGTAGTCGTCGGCCCCGGACTCGAGGCCGACGACGACGTCGATGGTGTCACTGCGTGCCGTGAGCATCACGATCGGCACTCCGGACTCGGCGCGGATCTCCCGACACACGTCGATGCCGTCCATGCCGGGCAGCATCAGGTCGAGCAGCACCACGTCAGGACGGAACGAATGGAAGGCGGTCATCGCCTCGTCACCACGGGTGACGATCTGGCTCAGGAAGCCTTCGTTGCGCAGCACGAGGGTCAGCATCTCGGCCAGGGCCGCGTCGTCGTCGACGACGAGGATCCGGGGCCGTTCCACAACCTCCTGCTGCGCCACGCCCGCTCCTGTCAGTACCGGTACTGGTCGGACTTGTAGGGCCCCTCGGCCGGGATGCCGAGGTAGGCCGCCTGGTCATCGGTGAGCGTGGTCAGGTTGACCCCCAGCGCTCCGAGGTGCAGGCGGGCAACCTCCTCGTCGAGGTGCTTGGGCAGCACGTAGACGCCCACCGGGTACTCCTCGGTCTTCGTGAAGATCTCGATCTGCGCGAGCACCTGGTTGGTGAAGGAGTTCGACATCACGAACGACGGGTGGCCGGTCGCGTTGCCGAGGTTCATCAGACGACCCTCACTGAGGATGATCACGGCATTGCCGTTGGGGAAGGTCCACAGGTCGACCTGCGGCTTCACGTTCTTGCGCTCCGCGACGCCCGGCGCCTCGAGCCCGGCCATGTCGATCTCGTTGTCGAAGTGACCGATGTTGCCGACGATCGCGTTGTGCTTCATCGCCTTCATGTGATCGATCGTGACGACGTCCTTGTTGCCGGTCGAGGTGATGATGATGTCGGCGTGCGGAAGCGTGTTCTCAAGGGTGTCGACCTGGTAGCCGTCCATGGCCGCCTGCAGCGCGCAGATCGGGTCGATCTCGGTGATGACGACGCGCGCGCCCTGGCCGCGCAGCGACTCAGCACAGCCCTTGCCGACGTCGCCGTAGCCGCAGACGACGGCGACCTTGCCGCCGATGAGCACGTCGGTCGCGCGGTTGATGCCGTCGATCAGCGAGTGGCGGCAGCCGTACTTGTTGTCGAACTTCGACTTGGTCACCGAGTCGTTCACGTTGATCGCCGGGAAGAGCAGCGAGCCCTCGCGCATCATCTCGTAGAGCCGGTGTACGCCGGTCGTTGTCTCCTCGGTGACGCCCTTGACCGAGTTGGCGATCGGGCCCCAGTGGTCCGTGCTCTTGGCGAGCTGGGCGTTGAGGACCTCGAAGACGATGCGCTGCTCGGTGCTCCCCGCGGTGGCCGGGTCGGGTGCGGTGCCGGTCTTCTCGGCCTGTACTCCGAGGTGCAGCAGCATGGTGGCGTCGCCGCCGTCGTCGAGGATCATGTTCGGGTGCTCGTCAGCGGGCCAGTCGAGGATCTGCTGGGTGCACCACCAGTACTCCTCGAGGCTCTCGCCCTTCCAGGCGAACACGGGAACGCCCTGCGGGTTCTCTGCGGTGCCCTCAGGACCCACGACGACCGCAGCCGCGGCGTGGTCCTGAGTGGAGAAGATGTTGCACGAGGCCCAGCGCACGTCGGCGCCGAGAGCCACCAGGGTCTCGATCAGTACGGCGGTCTGGATCGTCATGTGCAGCGAGCCGGCGACCCGGGCTCCGGCGAGGGGCTTGTCGGCGCCGTAGCGCTCGCGCATAGCCATCAGGCCGGGCATCTCGTGCTCGGCGAGCATGATCTCGGTGCGGCCGTAGTCGGCCAGGGTCAGGTCGGCAACCTTGAAGTCCATTACGTGATGTCCTTGCTTGCGTGGGGTCGAGGGGTCAGCGCACGACTAGGTGCGGCTACGTCTGACCACGATCTCGTGCGAAAGGCGCAACGCAGATTGTATGCCCAGTGATCTGGCTCACCCAACCCTCGGCTTGCCGCAGGGGGTGTGCGGTGGCTCAGTGTCCGGCAGGCGGCGGCGGCTCGGGCCGCGCGTCCGGGACGTGCCCCTCGCGATAGATGTCCGGCTCCAGGTAGATCACCTGGGCGGTCGGCTCGCCGGCACGGATCGCGCGCTCGGCCTCGTCGATCGTGGCTGCGATGTCCGCCGCCGACTCCGTCCGCCCGACGCCGATCTTCACCGCGACGAGCAGCTCCTCCGGGCCGAGGTGCAGGGTCTTCATGTGGATGATCCGCTCCACGCCAGCGATGCCCTGCAGCGCATCGCGGATGTGCTGCTGCGCCCGCGGGTCGGCCGCCTCGCCGAGCAGCAGGCTCTTGGTCTCGATCGCAAGGGTGATGGCAACGACGACGAGGAGTACGCCGATCATGGCGGTGCCGGCGACATCGAAGTACTCGTTCTCCGTGATCAGCGTGACGGAGACCGCAGTGAAGGCGAACACCAGGCCGACCAGTGCGGCGAGGTCCTCGAGCAGGATCACCGGCAGCTCGGGCTGCTTGGCCCGCCGGATGAACTGAGGGAATGAGGCGTCCCCGCGGATCTTGTTGGTCTCGATGATCGCGGTACGGAACGAGAGGCTCTCCAGCACGATGGCCACGCCCAGGACGACAAGCGGGACGTACCTCCGCCACCCCTCCTCGAGGCCGCCGTGGCCCTCCACGATCTCGTGGTACTTGTGATAGGCCTCGTACAGCGCGAACAGGCCACCGACGCTGAACAGCACGATGGCGACGATGAAGCTGTAGATGAAGCGCTCCCGCCCGTACCCGAACGGGTGCTCCTCGGTGGCTTCCTTCCTGGACTTCTTGCCGCCCAGGAGCAGCAAGCCCTGGTTGCCCGCGTCGGCGACCGAGTGGATGCCCTCGGCGAGCATCGAGGAGTTGCCGGCGACGAAGAACGCGAAGAACTTGGTGATTGCGATACCGGTGTTGGCCAGCAGCGCCGCCACCACCGCCTTGGTGCCACCTTCGGTTGCCATGGCGTGAGGGTACCGGCGGCGGGCGCTGCCGGGTCGCGTGCCTGCGGTTGTAGGTAGTCGAGCAGCCGAGGGTCGACCAAGCCGATTGCGTAGACCAGAAGCCGCAACCGCGACGGTCGCCCCAGAGCGTCATACGTTGTGGCGGCTGTTGCGACCAGTTCGGATGACGTCCCGGCGAGCGTCATACGTTGTGGCGGCTGTTGCGACCTGTTCGTATGACGTCCCTGCGAGCGCGTCGAACAGGACATGGTCGAGTGAACAACCCGCGGTGCTCGCCGGCGCGGTCAACCCGTCGGGCTCCTAGGAGTCGGTGCCGATCTGGAGGTACGCCGCGGCGTACATCCCGGTGGAGATCATGGCGGCGTAACGAGCCACGTGGCCGTCGGCATCCGAGGAGATCGTCTCCACCCGGACACCCTGCGTGTTGGCCATCTCCGTGAGCCGGTCCCGGGTCTCGAGCACGGCTGGGTCGGGTGACCCGTCGTCGAGCAGCACCAGCGCCGGGCGGCGCTGCGGGCCGCCGTCGGCGAACGGGTCGGCGAACACATCGGCGGGTGCGGTGGCCGCGAGGACGGGCAGCAGGTGCTCTGCGTCCGCAGCCAGGGCCGTACGGCCGGTGGCCCGGCGTACCGACTCCGCGATCCGGCGGCCAGCCCGCGCCGCGAGCACGGTCCCGCCCCAGAAGACCGGGTTGGCGTCCGCGATGCCGATGGCGATGATCTTGGCGGGGTTGATCGCGATGTCGCGGTGCGGGCCGCAGCTGATGGCGACCTCGTCGAGTGCGTCGGCGATCACCTGCGGGTCGGTCTGGGGTCCGAGATGGACGCGGTCGAGCAGGTCGAGCACGGCGATCGCCACCGCGAGCTGGTCACCGGTCTGGGTGGGCAGCACGGTCGCGTAGCGCCCCTGGGCGTGAGTAGCGACCAGGGACGTCTCGGGGGCAGCGACGACCAGCTGGCAGCCACGGCGTACGGCCTCGGCCACGGCACCGGCCGTGGCCGGGTCACGTCCCTCAGGAGCCAGCACCACGATCAGGTCGAGGCTGCCGACCCAGCCAGGGAGTCCCGGCCCGGGCCAGGCGACGAAGGGCACCGGACAGACCGGCTCGAGCACCGCGCGCAACAGCCGCGAGTCCGGGCCCGCGGCAACAACGGCGCGCGCACGGCCGTCGGAGAGAATCTCCACCGCCTTGGCGACCGCGTCCTGCGCGGCGACGGCTTCTCGGCGTACGCGCGCACCACCCTCGGCGAGGTAACGCAGGCGCACGTCGATGCGAGAGAGCGCCACCTCGTCATCGAGTAGTCCGTCGTCAAACGTCACGAGAACCTCGCAGCCATCCGGGGTTGTGGGGTCATTTCGGCTTGCGGGCCTCGTCGACCAGGAGAACCGGGATGTCGTCGCGCACCGGGTAGGCCAGCCCGCAGCCGACGCAGACCAGTTCCTCGGCCGCCTCGTCCACGGCGAGCGACTGACGGCACGCCGGGCACACGATCACGTCGAGGAGATGGCTGTCGAGGTTCATCACGAGCTCCTTCTGATCACGGCCAGGATGTCGTCGCGGACGAGGGCCATGGTGGCTTCGTCCCTTCCCTCTACGTTCAGCCGCAGCAGGGGTTCGGTGTTGGACGCGCGAACATTGAACCACCAGTCGGCGTGGTTGACGGTGAGCCCGTCGAGGTGGTCAACCTCAACGTCCGCACGTGTGGTCCAGGTGCCCTCGAGCTCGGCGAGTACCGCCTGCTGGTCCTGGACCTCGGAGTTGATCTCCCCGCTGGAGACATGGCGCGAATAGGGCCGGAGCACCTCAGACAGCGGCTCGTCGCTCTCGGCCAGCGCGGCCAGCGCGTGCAGCGCCGCCAGCATCCCGGAGTCGGCTCGCCAGAAGTCGCGGAAGTAGAAATGGCCGGAGTGCTCGCCGCCGAAGACCGCTCCGGTCTCGGCCATCTGCGCCTTGATGTAGGAGTGACCGACCCGGGTGCGCACTGGGCGACCCCCGAGCTCGCGCACGATCTCGGGGACACCGCGCGAGGTGATCAGGTTGTGGATGACGGTGGCCCCCGGGTCCTTGGCCAGCTCGCGGGACGCGATCAGGGCGGTCAGCACGCTCGGGTTGACCAGCTCGCCCAGCTCGTCGACCAGGAAGCAGCGGTCAGCGTCACCGTCGAAGGCCAGGCCGATGTCGGCGCCGGTCTCGCGCACCTTCGACTGCAGGTCCACCAGGTTGGCCGGCTCGATCGGGTTGGCCTCGTGGTTGGGGAAGCTGCCGTCGAGCTCGAAATAGAGCTCGACGACGTCGACGTCGAGCTGGCCCAGGACCGCAGGAGCGGTGAGTCCGGCCATGCCGTTGCCGGCGTCGACCACGACCGACAGGCGTCGCCCCTTCACCGGCGCCAGGTCCAGCAGGTACGCCGCGTAGTCGGTCAAGACGTCCTGCTCGGTGATGGTGCCGACCCGGTCGGCAACCGTCGGCTCGCCTCCCGCCACAAGGTCGCGAATCTCGGTCAGACCCGTCTCCTTGCCGATGGGCGATGCGAGCGCGCGACACAGCTTGATGCCGTTGTACCGCGCCGGGTTGTGGCTCGCAGTGAACATCGCGCCGGGCTGCTCGAGCCGACCCGACGCGAAGTAGAGCTGGTCGGTCGAGGCAAGCCCGATCAGGGTCACGTCCGCTCCCGCTGCCGCGGCTCCCTCGGCGAAGGCCCGGGACATCCCTGGTGACGACGGCCGCATGTCGTGACCGACGACGACGCTCTTGGCCGCCGTCACCGCGACGAACGCGTTGCCCACCTCACGCGCGAGCTCGTCGTCGATCTGGTCGGGCACGGTGCCGCGAACGTCGTACGCCTTGAAGATCGCGGCGAGGTTGCCTGGGTCACGGGTCGACGTCGACATAGGGCCGACCCTATCGACCACCCCGCTCGCGCACTCAGTCCTCCGAGCGGAGGGCGCGCAGGTGCCCGCGGCGGGTGCCAGTGGCCGCGCTGACGGGGTGCAGCGGGACCTCGACCGGGCGGGGCAGGGCGGCTTCGCGAACAGCGTCCGCCAGTGCGAGCAGGTCGTCCGACGTCGGACCCTGACGGTCGTCCATTGGCGAGCCTGAGCACCTCCCACCCACGTGGCGCCGAAAGGCGCGAGCTGTGGGCGTCACAGAGGTCGTAGGCGTGCGGCTCGGCGTACGTCGCGAGGGGACCGACGACCGCGGTCTGGTCGGCGTACACGTAGGTGAGCGTGGTCGTGGCGGGGCGCCCGCACGCGGTGCGTGAACAGCGACGAAGAAGACCCACGAGCGCGACGCTACAACTCCAGAACCCCTCGCCCCCGTAGGCTCGCGGTCGTGAACGACAGCGCGCGACTCCATGATCCCGGGAGGGCGCGCGACCGCCGCGGACGCGGGATGCGCGGGTCGGCGTTCGGGGTCGGCTCACCGGCTGGCCGGGTGCCTGCTCACCGCACCGGCCGCGAACGGTTCGACCAGGTCGCCGTCGACGTGATGAGCGACGTGGAGTCTCGATGGGCCGAGGAGCTCGCCCCTGTCGAGCTCGCCGTCGAGGACATCCCGGTGCTTCCGCGCACCTGGGTCGCTCCCCGGGTGCCGCTGGCGTCACTCGTGCCGGCCACGCAGTCGACGCCACCGCGGCTCGTGCTGTTCCGCCGGCCCATCGAGCACCGCGCCGAGAGTCGAGTCGACCTCGAGGCGCTGGTGCTGACGGTCGTGGTGGAACAGCTGGCGGACTACCTCGGGGTGCCGGCCGAGGAGGTTCACCCCGACTACGAACCCTGAGGAAGAGCCGCTAGACCGCCTTCTTCTTCAGCTTGCGGCGTTCCCGCTCCGACAGACCACCCCAGATGCCGAAGCGCTCATCGTTCTGCAGTGCGTACTCCAGACACTCCTGGCGCACGTCACATGTCAGGCAGACCTTCTTGGCCTCCCTGGTGGAGCCGCCCTTCTCGGGAAAGAACGCCTCAGGATCGGTCTGAGCGCACAGTCCGCGCTCCTGCCATCCAGCGTCTTCCGGTTCACCCTCGAGCAGATACAGTTCGCGCACGGTGTTTGCCCCTATTCGACCCAACGATCCTGACGGACCGAGTTAGTAATCACACTGGTGTGATTACATGCCTGTCGTACCCACAAAGTCAAGCGAAAGTCTGGTATTGGACCCCACTGGTCCACACTTGCGTCCATGTCCGATTCACCGGTAACGCCCCCAACTGACGCCTCCCGGCCACCCGGGAAGCTCCCCGAGCGCATCACCGTGCTGTCCGGCGGAGTCGGCGGCGCGCGCTTCCTGCAGGGCCTCCTGCGCCTCATCGAGCGCGCTGGAGCGGACGCCGGCGCGGGCACGTCGGTGACCGTCATCGCGAACACCGCGGACGACATCTGGGTGCACGGCCTCAAGGTCTGCCCCGACCTGGACACGGTGATGTACACCCTCGGCGACGGCATCGACACCGACCGTGGCTGGGGTCGCAGGGAAGAGACCTGGAACGCCAAGGAGGAGCTCGCGGCGTACGGCGTGCAGCCGACCTGGTTCGGGCTTGGTGACCGCGACATCGCTACCCACCTCGTGCGCACCCAGATGCTGGAGGCCGGATTCCCGCTCAGCGAGGTGACCGCGGCCCTGTGCCGACGCTGGCTCTCCGCCGTCAACGGGGGAAGGGTCGAGCTGCTCCCGATGAGCGACGACCGCGTCGAGACCCATGTCGTGATCGACGACCCGGACACTGGTGAGCGCCGGGCCGTGCACTTCCAGGAGTACTGGATCCGCCACCATGCCGGGGTCCCCGCCCACGCCGTCGTGCCGATCGGCATCGAGGATGCGAAGCCGGCGCCTGGCGTGCTTGACGCGATCAGTGGCGCCGACCTCGTCCTCGTGCCACCGTCCAACCCGGTGGTCTCGTTGGGCACGATCCTCGCGGTGCCCGGCATCAGGGACGCGCTCGCCTCCACGACCGCACCGGTGGTGGGCGTCTCCGGGATCATCGGCGCGGACCACGTCCACGGCATGGCCCGGCAGCTGCTCGGTGTCATCGGGGTCGAGGTCTCGGCCGCCGGCGTTGCCGAGCACTACGGGGCCCGCTCCGTTGGGGGCCTGCTCGACGGCTGGCTGGTGGACACCGTCGACGAGGGGCTCGTGGAACGGGTGACGGCAGCAGGGATCCGCTGCCGCGCCGTACCCCTGTGGATGACCGACCACGACGCCACCGCCGACATGGTGGCCGCCGCGTTGAGCATCGCGCGATGACCCACCTGCAGGCCTGGGGTGTCGATGGGATCGGCGAGATCACCGAGGGCACCGATCTCGGAGCCGTGCTGTGTGGGCTCGGGCTGCAGGAGGGGGACATCGTGCTGGTGACCAGCAAGGTCGTCAGCAAGGCCGAGGGCCGGGTCCGTCCAGGTGATCGTGACGCGGCGATCCGCGGGGAGACCGTACGGGTCGTGGCGCGGCGCGGACCCACGTCGATCGTGGAGAACCATCTCGGCCTGGTGATGGCCGCGGCCGGGGTCGACGCCTCGAACGTCGCGCCCGGGTACGTCGTACTCCTACCGACCGATCCCGACGCCACGGCACGCGCGTTGCGCGAGCGGGTGCACGAGCAGACCGGCCAGAACGTGGCCGTGGTCATCACCGACACCGCCGGGCGAGCGTGGCGCGTCGGCCAGACCGACCTCGCGGTGGGCGTCGCGGGCCTCGAGCCCCTCGACGACCACGCCGGGAAGGACGACTCGTACGGGAACCCGCTGGCCGTGACGGCGCCGGCCGTCGCGGACGAGCTCGCCTCCGTGGCCGAGCTGGTCACGGGCAAGCTGGGCGGACGTCCGGTGTCGGTGGTGCGCGGACTCGGAGATCGGGTGCTGCCCGTCGGAGAACACGGACAAGGGGCCCGGGCGCTGATCCGGCCCCGCGGCGAGGACTTGTTCGCCCTCGGTGCGCGCGAGGCAGTGATCGCTGCCGTGCTCGGTCGGGACGCCGACTGCTTCGGTGCCCCGGCCCAGCCGCATGAGGTGCTGGCTGTGCTGGAGTCGTGCGGGCTCACGGGCTCGGTCGAGGGCAACTCGGTACGCGTGCCACTGCGCGCTCTCGGGGTCCGGGAGCAGGTCGAGGCCGTCGAACGAGTCCGGCTGGTGGCGCACGCACACGGTTGGAGCCTCGAGGCCGACTCCGGCGCGCAGGGCGGGGACCACGTCGGGATCTCACCCGGGCCTCCGTAGACTCCGCCCAGACACGCGCAGACACCGATCGAAGGCGGACGAGTGGTCAAGAAGAACGAGCGCGACAACCGTCGCGCGATTGCAGAGCAGCTGCGCAAGGAACAGCAGCGCAAGGAGCGCCGACGCAGCCTGCTGATCCTCGGCGCGTGCGTCATCGTCGTCCTCGGCCTCTTGGGCAGCGCGTCCTACGTCTACTGGCAGGACCAGAAGGAGCGGAAGAAGGCCGAAGGCACTCCCCTCGCCGAGCTCGGCGTCTCGACGTCGGCCGCGGACTGCGACCCTGTGAAGAAGGTCGATGCCACGGGCTCGGGCGAGCACATCAACGCGCCGCAGAAGGTCCCCTACCCCGACTCACCACCCGCCTTCGGCCCGCACTGGCCCAACTTCTTGCAGGGCTCGGAGATCCGCAGCTTCTACACGACCGGGGACCGGCCCGAGGTCGAGCGGCTGGTACACAGCCTGGAGCACGGCCACACGATCCTCTGGTACGACGAGTCCGTGAAGCCGGGGACCGACCAGTACAAGGACGTTCAGGCGATCTCCGCCAAGTTCGAGGAAGGCGACTACTTCATCGCGGCTCCCTGGAAGGCAACCGACGGCGACGAGTTCCAGCCGGGCAGGCACATCGCGCTGACCCACTGGACCGGCCCCGAGAAGCAGCAGGGCATCACCCAGTACTGCGCCGCACCCAGCGGTGCCGTGGTCAAGAAGTTCACCGACGACTACAAGGCCGGCAACGCCCCGGAGCCGGGCGCTCCCTGATCCGCCCCTGACTCGTCAGGTCAGGTCAGGTCGGTACGTCCGCGCTCCTTGAGCTCGTCCACGACTGCCTTGACGTCCTGGGCGTGTGCGTACGTCGTGACCAGCAGGGCGTCGCCGGTGTCGACCACCACCACGTCCTCGAGGCCGACGACGGCAACTGTGCGCCCGCCCGCGGGTACCACGAGACCGCTCGCGTTCCCGGTCAGCACGAGCGACTCGTCGCCGATCACCTTCACGCCGTGCGGCCCCTTCGCGGTCATCGCGGCCAGGGCCGCGAAGTCGCCGAGGTCCTCCCACCCGAACGGGCCGGGCACCATGGCAACGCGTCCGGCCGCGGCCGCCGGCTCGGCAACGGCGTGGTCGATCGCGATCCGGGTGAGTCCGGGCCACCGCTGCTCGAGTGACGAGGGGTCCGCGGCGATCTCGCGCAACGCGGACGCGAGCTCGGGATGGTTCTCCCCGAGCAGGTCGAGAAGGGTGGTGGCGCGGGCCAGGAACATCCCGGCGTTCCAGCGGTACTCGCCACTGCGCAGGTAGGCCTCGGCTCGCGAGGCATCCGGCTTCTCCACGAACTCGGTCACGACCTGGGCGGTCGCGAAACCCGTCAGATTCTCACCGCTTCGGATGTAGCCGAACCCGGTGGCGGCATGTGTCGGTTCGATCCCGATCGTCACCAGCAGTCCGCCGGCGGCGACCTCCGCGGCCTCGCTCAGGCAGTCGGCGAACGCAGCCACGTTCGTGATCACGTGGTCTGCTGCGAAGGAGCCGACCAGGGCGTCGGGGTCCTCGCGCTCGAGCATGGCGGCCGCGAGGCCGATGGCCGCCATCGAGTCGCGGGGGGACGGCTCGGCGATCACCCGGTCGAGGTGGGGCAGCTGGCGGCGTACGGCCTCCTCGTGGGCGGCGCCGGTCACGACCACCACCCGGTCACCCACCAACGGCTTGAGCCGGTCGGAGGTGGCCTGGATCAGGGTGCGACCGCTTCCGGTGAGGTCGAGGAGGAACTTGGGAGTCGCGGCCCGGGAGAGCGGCCACAGCCTGGTGCCCGCCCCTCCAGCCGGTACGACGGCCCACAGCCTGCTCATCCCTGAAGCGGTCCGGGAAGTTGTGGTCTTGGGGGAAGTCATGGCGGGCATCCTGCCACCACACGAGGGCCCAATCGGCGACTACCGTGTCGCCAGTGAGCACCCCACGGACGTTTCCCGAGCTGATCGCCCATCGGCTCAGGGCTGACCCCGGTCAGCCCCTCGTCACGGCGTACGACGACGCGACCGGTGAGCGCACCGAGCTCTCGGTCACCACGTACGCCAACTGGGTCAGCAAGACCGCCAACCTGTTCACCGACGAGCTCGGGCTCGACGCAGGTGACACGGTGCTGCTCGACCTCCCACCCCACTGGCTGGTTCCGGTGTTCATCGGCGCGGCATGGAGCGCCGGACTGGCCGTGACCGACACCCCCCGCGAGAGACACGACGTCGTGGTCTGCGGGCCTGACACCGTTGCCCAGCACCAGGGCAATCACCGGGGCGCACCGGTGGTCGCCTGCTCACTGCTGCCCTTCGCAGTCCGCTTCGCCGAGGCGTTGCCCGACGGCGTGCTCGACTACGGGCTGCTCTGGCCCGGTCAGAGTGATGCGTTCATCGGACTCCACCTGCCCAGTCCGGACACGGTGGCGTGGCTCTCGGCCGAGCGGCCACGGACCCAGTCCGACCTCCTCCATGCGGCTGCTGTCGCACGGGTCGCGGAGGGTGTCCGGCTGCTCACCGACGTTCATCCGGCGTACGACCATGCAGTCCCGGGGTTCCTCGCACCTCTGGCGCACGGCGGCTCCGTGGTGTTGCTCCGCAACGCGACAGACGCCACCTGGGCAGCACGTCGGCAGGACGAGCGGACCACTGCCGAGCTGCGCGCCTGACGGCTGGTCCTAGCCGCCGAGCGAGTAGCCGGAGAAGCCGGTCGCCATCAGGCGCCTGGGGCCGTAGCCAGTGGTGGTTCCGGGCAGCAGCCACACCGTGCCCCGGGCGTCACGCACGACAAGATCGTTGTTCCTGTCCCCGTCCACGTCACCCGGGCCGAGCACCCAGTCGTAGTTGGGCAGGTCACCCGCGCCGGTGCCCATGAAGGGAACGAATGCTCCACCGGAGCTGACGTAGGCCGAGTCAGGTAGCTGCTGCGGCTTCCAGGACCCGGCACCAACCTGGTTGTAGGACTTCATGAAGTTGGGTGCGATGCGCGGAGGCGTGAAGCCTCGGCCGCCGTTGCCCGGGAAGATGATCGTGTTCGTGCCGGTTCGGGTGCGACCGACAAGGTCGGGGCGGCCGTCACCGGTGACGTCGCCGACCGCGGCGAGATAGGTGAAGGTCTTCCAGCCACTGCTCATCACGGTGCCGTTGCCGAACTTCCCGTTGCCCAGGCCGGTCCGCAGGACCAGGGAGTCGCCGGCCGTCTGACGGGTGACCACGTCGCCGCGACCGTCCCGGTTCCAGTCACCCACGTTGAGCACCTGGGTGGCGTCCGTGCGCGTGAGGTTCGACGAGAGGGGGCCCCTGATGTTGACGAGACCGTTGTTCGCCACGACATGGAGCTCCGTGCCCGCAGCGTTGGTGCCTACGAGGTCCGCCTGTGCGCTGCCCACCATCTGGCCGGCACTGAGCCTGGCCAGTCCCTTGGCCTGGTCGAACGGGCCGAGCGCGCCGCCGAAGGTGCCGCGCTTGCCCGGCAGGATGAGCACCTGGCCGGTGCGCGCTGACCTGAGCACGACGTCGCCGTAGGAGTCACCGGTCATGTCCCGCCCGCCGCCCACGAGTGCGTTGTACGTCGTGCCGACGTGCTGGCGCCTCGAGAAGCCCGTCAGCGTTCCGTTCGTCCTCTGGGCGGCGACGTAGACGTAGCCGTTGCGGTGGATGCCCACGATGTCGGGGCGTCCGTCCCCGGTGAGGTCGCCCGCAGCGGCTGTGGCCGTGATGCTGCGCCACGACTTGCTCAGCAGGAGCGGCGTCCCGAACGTGCCGTTCCCGCGCCCCGGCACCATCCAGAGCCAGCCCGACTTGGCGTCGCGCATCAGCACGTCACTGCGGCCGTCCCTGTTCCAGTCGCCGGCGGCAGTGATCATGTTCGCGTAGCGGAAGCGGTTGGTGCCCCCGATCGGAGCCGTGATGCCGCCGGCACCATTGCCCCGGTAGACCCACGTCATCTTGGTGGACCGGACACGGCCGAGTACGTCGCCCTTGCCGTCACTGGTGAGGTCGCCGACGGCCACGATCTGGTCCTTGGCGGCCCAGGCGCCCCTGGTCACGACCGCGGCCCTCAAGCCCGTCTGGCCGGCGGTGGGGAACACGTGCACGACGCCATTGCGAGCCTTGAGCACCAGGTCCGGGTTCGAGTCTGCAGTGAGGTTCAGGGACCTGGGGAACACGATGCCCGCGGGCTGCGCGGTGGCTGGCAACGGCGTCTGCGTCGGGATGTAGGGCTTCGGGGCCGGCGGCGTGGGCGTCGGTGTCCCGGACTGGGCGGAGTTCTGGATGCTTCGTGCCGCCGTCCGCACGTACGGCAGCTTCGAGTAGAGGTAGCGACCCGGGCAGGCGGTCGAGCCGACATCTCGATGGCCGTTGATCGCAGGCAACCAGCGGTTCTTCACCCAGACACGTGCCGCGTTGGCCGAGATGTTGTAGAGCGAGAGCTTCCAGGCGAACAGCCGTGCATAGGCAGCCAGCACCGCCTGTGGCGGCGCGGCGATGTCGAAGTTGCCGATCGCCGACATCGCGAAGGACACCTCGTTGTAGCCCAACGTGTGGGCCCCGACGACCGGACTGCCGACGCCGCCGAAGCGACCTTCCCAGATGCGGCCGAACCGGTCGACGAGGAAGTTGTAGCCGATGTCGCGCCAGCCGCGGGACTGCGTGTGGTACGCGTAGATGCCACGCAGCAGCGCCGGCACCTGGGCCGAGGTGTAGCCGTTGGCGTTCACCGTGTGGTGGATGAACCCCGCCTTGACCGTGCCGTAGCTCGGCCGGGACTGGTCCCGCAGGCGTTCGTTGGCACCCCACTGGGCGCGGGAGTAGATGTAGGGCTTCGCAGCGACCTTCATGGCACTGAGCGCGACCGTGTCCTGGACCGCTCCCCCACCCGTGGCTGCACCCGAAGCCTGCGGGGCAGCGTCTGTCGGTGGCGGCAGCTTCGAGGTGTCGATCGCTGGTGCCTGCTTCGTCATCGTTCCGGTGCCGGGGTCCACGACGGCGAGCTTCAGGTCCGGAGGCGTCGTGCCGTCAGTGGTCTCCGCCCTCATCTGCACACGGTCGACCTCACCGATCACCAGGGCGTCGGTGCCAGGGCGCTGGCCTCGGGAAGCCTCCTCGTCGGAGCCGGCGTCCGGGCCGTGCTCGTCGTGGTACTCGGCATCCATCCAGCCGGACCACGTGCCGTTCGTCTCGGTTCGCACCTGTACGGCGACGTCCTTGTCGGCGTAGTGCGCGGCGTCGTCCCAGGTGACCCCGACCGTGGCGTAGCCGCGCACGGCCTGTGGATCCGACAGCGCCACCAGGCGCTTGGTGTTCGGTGCCTGCTCCCGCGTCTTCTTGCGGGTAGGAGTAGGCGTCCCAGTGGGCTTCTCGGTCGGCGACGTGGTGCTGGACCCGGGCTCGGTGGTCCCCGGTCCCTTCTGAGTCTTTTGGGAGATGCCGGTCACCCGGAACTCACGAACCCTCGGCGTCACTGGTGCGACGTCCACCTCGGTCCTTCGCGGCGGCTTCTGTGCGCGCTTGGTCAGGGCGTTCGGCTTGACCCCTCCAGGGGCCATGACCCCAGGTGCAAGGCCTCCGGGAGCAAGCGATGGGGTGCCCGCGAAGGCGCCGGGCTGGGGCACGATGTCAAGAGTCTTGACCCCGGCGGCGGACACACCGACCGCGAGCACGGCAGCCGTGACCAGGGATTGCTGGCACAACGTGACGTAACGGGCACGACTGAATCGCATAGAGGGCACTCCATGTGCGGGGGAAGATGTTCACACGAGTACCAAGATTCACACCCGTCACACGGTTTGGAAAGCGAATTGCCCGAATTACAAAGGTGTATTTCGTGAATTACATGGCTGTATTTAAACGCTAATGCAATAGCGTCCAGCGGCAATTCCGCGCGGATTCCGCGCGTCAGATGTCTGCGCCGAGCTCCTCGTCGGTCGCCTTGACCTCGGTGTCGGCGTCGTCGTACTGCAGATAGCGGATCGCGCCGTCGACGGTGCCGTCCTCGCGGGTCTTCGAGTCGTAGTTCAGGTGTCCCGACTCCAGGACGAGCACCCGGTCACACATCGCGCGCACCGATGCCGT
Organism: uncultured Actinomycetota bacterium; assembly: GCA_963759525.1. Lineage (GTDB taxonomy): Bacteria > Actinomycetota > Actinomycetes > Propionibacteriales > Nocardioidaceae > Marmoricola. The sequence goes on from CAVWZO010000007.1 coordinate 121,028, forward strand.
CGCGTGGCTAACGTAGAAGATCGTGGTGCCCTGGCGACGGATCTCCTGCATCTTCGCCATGCACTTCTTCTTGAACGGCCGGTCCCCCACCGCGAGCACCTCGTCTGCCAGGAAGATGTCGGCGTCGACGTGAATGGCGATGGAGAACCCTAGGCGGGCGTACATGCCGGAGGAGTAGTGCGAGACCGGGGTGTTCATGAACTTGCCGATGTCGGCGAAGGCCACGATCTCGTCGAACTTGCGCTTGGTCTCGGCCTCGCTCATCCCGAGGATCGCGCCGTTGAGGAAGAGGTTCTCCTTGCCCGTGAGCTGCGGGTGGAAGCCCGCCCCGGTGGCGATCAGCCCGGCGATCCGGCCCCGGGTGCGGACGGTGCCGGCGTCGGGCTTCATCACCCCGTTGATCACCTTGAGCAGCGTGCTCTTGCCCGAGCCGTTGAGGCCCATCAGTCCGACCGACTCACCCTGCTCGACGGTGAACGAGACATCGTCCACGGCCAGGAACTTCTCGTGCAGGGGCAGCCGGCGCACGGAGGCCACCGCCATCTGCTTGAGGGTGCGGTGGTACTGCATCGTGAACTCTTTGGTGACGTTCTCGACCTGGATGGAGACCGCATCGGGGCCCCCGGCGAAGCAGGAGCGTAGCGAGTGGTCATCAGAGTCGCTCCGGGAACTTGCCCTCGACACGCGAGAAGAACTTCTGGGCCGCCCACAGCAGCAGGCCGCACAGCACCAGGGTGATCAGCCCGCGCTCCCACATGTCCGGCGGGAAGTGCCGCCCGATGCCGTCGGTGTCCTCGATCAGCGGGTACCAGAAGAACCGCTGCAGCAACATCACGGCCTGGGCGATCGGGTTCGCCACGTAGATGTTGTAGAGCCAGGGATGCGAGTCGTGCGCCTCCCAGACCAGCGCGAACGGGTACATCATCGGCACCAGGAAGTGCATGAACTGCATGATCGTGCCGACGATGTTCTGGAAGTCGCGGAAGAACACGTTGAAGGCGGAGAAGAACAGGGCCATCGCCATTGCGAACGTCATCAGGATCAGCACCCCGAGTGCCCCCGCAGCCACGGCCGTCCAGGTGAGGTGCCATCCGGACAGCAGACAGACCGACTACCAGGACCAGGATCTGCGGCAGCGTGTGGTACGCCGCCACCACCATCGATGCCACTGGGAACAGCTCGCGCGGCATCCGCATCTTCTGGACCAGGCCCTTGTTCGCCCAGATCGACCGGGTGCCGCCGCTCCAGGTCTCCCCGAAGTAGTGCACGACCACCATTCCGGTGAACAGGTGGATCGCGAAGTAGGGGGTGTCCTTGTGCAGCTGCAGGATGAAGCCCATCACGACGTAGTAGACGCCGAAGCGCAGAGCCGGCTGTACGTAGGACCAGGCCAGCCCGAGGAGCGAGGCGGCGTACATCTGCGCCAGCTGGCGCGAGACGATCAGGCGCAGCAGGTAGGGCTGCTGGACCACCTCGAGGAGACCACCTCGCGGGGCCGGGGCCACGAGCTCGGCGTCGACGACACGCTCCGCCCTCGGAGCGTCGGTTGCCTCGACGACCGGCATCGCGTCGGCCTGGTTCTGGATCAGCCGACGCGCCCGCCTGGCGTTCCGGCGCCGCGTCGCCTCGCCACCCTCGGCGCCGCCCTCGGCCCCACCCTCGCGCTTGTTCGCCGCTCTCACGGCTTCTCGCCCCTCGATGCGGCGAAGGTCTTCTCCCATGCTTCCGGCGAGGTCACTTCACCGAGAGCGGCGCGGTACTCGGCCGCCAGCCGGGGCCACTCGCGGCGGAAACGCTCGTGGATCTCCAGGGTGCGGCGCAGCAGGTCGCGGTAGTGGGCCGGGTCGCGCTGGTAGAGCGCAGCGGAAGTGCCGTCGTTCATCGAGACGACCGCGGAGTCGTAGTTGGCCAGGCGGTACCACTTGGCGTCCATCGCCGTGAGCTCGGCTTCGGGGTACTGCTTGGCCAGCCTGCGGGTGGGCCGCAGCTGCCGGATCGGCGCCAGGCCGGCGGTGACCAGCTGGGCGAGCCGCCCTGGGATCTCCACGCCGTCCTTGCCCTTGCGCGGCGGCTTCTCGCGGCGTACGGGCGGGAAGGCGTCGCGGTCGACCTGGAGCTGGGCGTCGGAGAACTGCTTGCGGTAGGCGTTGATCTCCGCGAGCTTGGTCGGCAGGTCGGTGTGCAGCTGCCACGGCCCGGCCAGCACGTCGAGCAGCGCCTGGTGCCGGATCTCAACGGTCGAGTACTGCAGCGAGACGAGGTGCTTGATCTGGTGGTTGAGGCTCTCCCGGATCATCCGGCCGCCGCGCTCGTACGGCGAGTGCAGCAGTGCGGCTACGAACCGGTTGCGGTGGTGGAAGTAGGCCTGCCAGTCGACCGCGTCGTTCTTGTCGGTCCACGGCACGTGCCACACGGCTGCGCCGGGGAAGGTGACCGTCGGGAAGCCGGCCTCCTTGGCACGCAGCCCGAACTCGGAGTCGTCCCACTTGATGAACAGCGGCAGGGAGAGCCCGACCTCCTCGAGGACCACCCGCGGGATCAGGCACATGAACCAGCCGTTGAAGTCGACGTCGACGCGCTTGTGCAGCCATCGCGCCGAACGCAGGTTGCGGGCCGCGAGGTCCCAGTCGCTGTAGCCGTCCTGCGGAGTCATCCACCAGAACCGCCACGGATGCACGATCTCGCCGAAGCTGTGCAGCCGCGAACGCGAGTAGATGCTGAACATGTGGCCGCCGACGATGGTCGGTCGCTTGGCGAGGTCGCCGAAGGTGATGGCCCGGATGATGCCCTCAGGCTCACAGACCACGTCGTCGTCCATCATCATCGCGTACGTCGCGGTGCCCTTGCGAACCGACTCGTACTGCCCCCGGGCGTAACCGCCCGAGCCGCCGAGGTTGCCCTGCACGATCACCCGCAGACGGTCACCCAGCGACTTCTCGGCGTCGGGGAAGTACTCCGACTCGGTGACCGGCTGGGTGCCCTGGTCCATGACCATGACCTCGTCGAGGTAGGGCCGCAGTACGTCGTCGTCGGCCATCTGGCCGATCAGCTTGGCGCAGAAGTCGGGCCGGTTCATGGTGGTGATCGCAATGTCAGCGGTGCCGTGCTCGGCCCGGTCGAGGGGCACCTCGGCAGTCCACTCGGCAGACTCGACCAAGGCGTCCTCGTCGCCGGAGACGACGTCGTACCAGTACCAGCCACCGTCGACGAACGGTGTCAGGCTGAGGTCGAAGGTGAAGGTCGCGGACCCCTCGACGCCGACGCTCGCCAGGTCCACCCGCTGGCTGCGCCCGTTGGCCATCGACTTGTAGACGGTGACCGAGGCGCCGGCGCCGCGCATCTTCACGGTCAGCCGGACGGCGTCGACGACCGTCCACCGACGCCAGTACGAGGCCGGGAAGGCGTTGAAGTAGGTGCCGAAGGAGAGCTTGTCTCCCTGCGGGATCCGCAGGGCCGTCCGGGACTCGATCTGGTCAGGATGGATGCTGGTTCCGGTGGAGGTCGACTGCCGGATCGCCGCGTTGTTGAGGTCCTTGGCTGCCCGGCTGCCCCCGATCTCGTAGCGGTCGGCGTCGAGTCGGGGTTCCTCGGCGTCGACGTACAGGGCGAAGACGTCGGTGTCCTTGTCGAGCGGGAGGATCTGCCGCTGCAGGAGCCTGGTCGTCGTTTGCTTGCCTGTCTCTTGCTTGGCCGTCACTCGTCGACTCCTCCGGATGTCAGTTCGGCACCGCCCGAGAAGTGCGGCCTGAGCTTGTTCTCATACATCGACAGGGCCGATCCGATCGCCATGTGCATGTCGAGGTACTTGTAGGTCCCGAGACGGCCGCCGAACAGCACCATCGGCTCCTTGCGGGCCAGGTCTCGGTACTTCAACAGCTTCTCGCGGTCCTCGGCGGTGTTGATCGGGTAGTACGGCTCGTCGCCCTCCTCGGCGAAGCGGGAGTACTCGTGCACGATCACGCTCTTGCCGGGCAGGTAGGTGCGTTCGGGGTGGAAGTGCTTGAACTCGTGGATCCGGGTGAACGGCACTTCCTGGTCGTTGTAGTTCATCACCGACGTGCCCTGGAAGTCGTCGACGTTCACGACCTCGGGCTCGAGGTCGACCGTGCGCCAGGACAAACGGCCCTCGGAGTTCCCGAAGTACTCATCGACGGGACCCGTGTAGACGATCGGGACCTTTCCCTTGAACTTCTCCACCCAGCCGTTCGCCGGGTCGAGGAAGTCGGTGTTCAGCTGGATCTCGATGTTCGGGTGGTCGGCCATCTTGTTCAGCCAGGCGGTGTAGCCGTCGACGGGCAGGCCCTCGTACTTGTCGTTGAAGTAGCGGTTCTCGAAGTTGTAGCGGACCGGGAGCCGGCTGATGATGTCGGCCGAGAGCTCCTTGGGATCTGTCTGCCACTGCTTGGCGGTGTAGCCCTTCACGAACGCCTCGTAGAGCGGGCGACCGATCAGGCTGATCCCCTTCTCCTCGAGGTTCTTCGCCTCAGCTGTGTCGATCTCGCTGGCCTGCTCCGCGATCAGTGCCCGCGCTTCGTCCGGGGTGTGGCTCTTGCCGAAGAACTGGTTGATCAGACCCAGGTTCATCGGGAAGGAGTAGACCTGCCCCTGGTACTTCGCGAAGACGCGGTGCTGGTAGCTGGTGAAGTCCGTGAAGCGGTTGACGTACTCCCACACCTTGTCGTTGGAGGTGTGGAAGAGGTGGGCGCCGTAGACGTGCACCTCGATGCCGGTCTCGGGCTCGGGCTCGCTGTAGGCGTTGCCGCCGACGTGGTGCCGTCGCTCCAGCACCAGCACCTTGAGGTCGAGCTCATTGGCGCAGCGTTCTGCGATCGTCAAGCCGAAAAATCCGGAGCCGACGATGACGAGGTCAGGGTTCAACGCACACTCCTGGGTCGAGGCCACGTCAGTCTAGCGACGGGTCGGCGCGTCCGGATCGCGCCACGGTGGGGACGTGGCGCATGCCACGCGCGGCCAGAATGGCACGAAACGCATTGCGCGCCTCGGCGACTCCCCCGCGCTTCGGTGAGAGGACCACGACGCCGAGCACGATCAGGTAGGGCTTGAGCCTGACCAGGATGTTCTCGCCGTACCGGAAGTGGACCGCGAAGAGGTTCCGGTACATGTAGAACCCCTTCCACGTGTCGAGGGCGTGCTGCTGGTCGAAATCGAGCTGGCGCACCATCACGGCATCGCGCAGGCCGCGGATGGTGAAGCCCGCCCGCCGGGCCCGGATCGCAAAGTCACAGTCGTCGTAGAAGATGAAGTACGCCGGGTCAGGCAGCCCGATCGCGTCGATCACGCGGCGATGCACCATGAACCCCTCGAACGCCACGTTCTCCAGCACGACTTCCGCCGGCATCTCCTCGCGGCGGTGCCACCGGTCGTCGACCGAGACGCGTTTGGGCCGGATCGACAGCGGGTTGGACAGGTCGAACCGCAGCGCGGACTTCTCCACGATGCGGCCAGCCGTGTCCTCGCGCACCACCATCAGCGCCGGGCCCGGGTGGTCCAGCAGCACCTGCAGACACTCCGGCGCGGCGACCACGTCGTCATCCATCAGCCAGATCCGGTCGAAGCCCGCGTCGTACGCCGTGCCGACGCCGAGGTGGAAGCCGCCGGCTCCGCCGAGGTTCTCCTCGCTGCGGATGATCCGCAGCGGCAGGTCCGCGCGCGCCGCAAGCACCTCAGGGGTGTGGTCGGCGCTGGCGTTGTCGACGACGTAGACCGCGTCCGGGGGCGTGGTCTGCGTCGCGAGCCCGTCAAGGCAGCCCACCAGGACGTCGGCCCGGTTGTAGGTGACGATCACGACCGCAACGCTGTCCCGCCCGGTGGCTCCCTCCCGCCGCAGCTCAGCCATCGAGGAACCTCCGGTGGCCGTTGAAGTCGCCGCGCCATCCGGCCCGCATCGCCTGCAGGCTAAGACGCAGTCTTCGCAGGTCAGGACGGGTGAACAGGTAGAACCAGAACGTCTTGACCACGAACGCCAGCACGCCGACCACCCCGCGGTGGGTGCGGAGGTTGACCACGTTGTTGCGGCACATGCAGTAGTGCTTGAGGTCCGAGGGCGAGTGGTTGTACGTCGTACGACCGAACATCAGCGGCGTACCGAGGTCGTCGGTCGAGGGGTGCAGGAAGCGGGACTCGACGACCGTGGCGATGCGAGCACCGGCCGCCGCCGCTCGCCAGAGGTACTCGACGTCGTCCCCCCAGATGAAGAACTCCTCGCGCGGAAGGCCGATCTCCTCAACCAGGACCCGGGTGACAAGGACCCCGTTGAACGGGATCAGGATGCCTTCCAATAACCCCGTGGGGGCTGCCGCCTCCAGGTCGGCCACGGAGGACAGCACTCGCGAGGTGCCTGGTACCCGGATCGGGAAACAAAGGCGACCCTGGTCGTCCTCGGCAACGACCGCGGGCCCGACGAAGTCGTGCGTGCGCAGGTGCGGGAGCAGGAGCTCGAGGCAGTCCGGGGTCGGAGTCCCGTCGTCGTCCATCAGCCACACGAGGTCGGCGCCACGCTCGAGAGCCGCCGCCAGGCCGGTGTGGAATCCGCCGGCACCACCGGTGTTCTCGGGAAGCTCGAGCACCCTCAGCTGCGTCTGGGTTTGCAGGGCAGCCAGAGCCTCGGCCGTGCCGTCCGTCGACGCGTTGACCACGACGACGACCTCGTCGGGCACGACCCGGCCCGAGTCGAGCGTGGCCACGAGCCGGGTGACCATGTCACGACGGTTGAAGGTGACCACGACCGCGACGGTCCTCGGGGCCCCACTGCTCGGCTCAGGCATCGCAGGTGACCCTACTGCCCGGAGTCAGTGCCCACTCAGCACGCGTCGGAGAGGTCGTCCGTCTGGTTCGCCGCGTAGCCATCGCGGAGGTTGCCGATCGAGCCACCGGTCGTGGCCGTGTCCTCGCGCGTCGGCTTCTGCTTCTTCTCCGTCGACTTCTTCTCCGTCGACTTCTTCGTCGACTTGCCAGAGGAGCCGTCGACCGCCTTCTTCACGGCGTCGTGGATCTTGTCGATGTCGGGGTCGCTGGTCGAGATCACCGGCGGGACGAAGGAGACCGTGCGCATCGGCTGGTTGCGGGCCTTCAGGGCCAGTTCCATGAACCGGTCGACCTCACTCCTCGGGACGTCGGTGGTGATCAGGGCCGTGCTCGCCTTGGCGATCTTGTCGAACCTCATCACGACCGTCTGCGGGCTGAGCTGGTGCAGCATCGCGTTCATGACGCACTTCTGCCGCGCCATCCGCGAATAGTCGTCGGCGGACGCACGCGAGCGGGCGAACCACAGGGTCTCGTAGCCGTTCAGCTTGCGTCGTCCAGGCTCGACGTACCCGGTGATGTCCCCGGTCCTGCCGATCGGGATGCGCTCGCGGACGTTGAGGGTCACTCCGCCGACCGCGGTGACCAGCCGCCGGAATCCCTGCATGTTGATCATCGCGAAGTAGTTCACCTTGAGGCCGGTGATGCCCTCGACCGCCGAGGTCGTGGCCTCGATCCCGGGATTGGCGACCCCCTTGAACAGGGACTTGTGGTCCTCGGCCCACGTGGTGAGCGAGTTGAGCTCGCACTGCGAGCCGCAGTCGTAGCCGTCGGGGAACTGCTCGGCCATGATCGACCCCTCGGCGAAGGGGAAGTTGAGCAGGTTGCGCGGCAGCCCGAAGATCACCGTCTCGCCGGTCTCGGCGTCGATGCTGGCGACGGAGAGACTGTCCAGCCGCAGTCCCCAGCGGTCCGACCCGGAGTCGCCGCCAAGCAGCAGCACGTTGTAGCGCCCCGCGTGGGCGTCGGTCACGACGCCGTCGGTGAACATCGCGCTCATGAAGTCCTTCTGCACCGCCACCACGTGCGAGGCGAAGAGCAGTGCGCCCGCGACCGTGAAGCAGAGCAGCCCGTTGATGCCGACCATGGCCAGGCGCTGCTTCTGACGTAGGGCGAGGGGGTCGCCGAGGCGCCAGGCATCGACGAACAGGTAGGCCCATCCGACCGCCATCACCATCAGCACGACCCGCACGATTCCCAGCACCACGGTGTTGCTCATCAGCCAGAAGACGAACGAACCGAAGATCATGCCAAGCCCGAACAGCACCACGACGACCGCGATCAGCCCGAACCAGATGCGCAGCGCGAGCCGCCCGGTCTGCTTGCGACCGGAGACGAGCTGGGCCGAACCTGGGAGCAGGAGCGTCATCATCATCAAGACGAGCGCTCGGCGGAACTGGACGCCGCTGGCTTGCGCAACTTGCGCACCACGTACGCCGACGGACGGTGCGCCACGGGGAGGGGCGGGAGCCATTGGGGAAGAGCCTCTCGCGGTCGGGGTGGCCGGGTCGGTGCCGACAAGTATCACCAGCCACACGCGTCACAGGAGTCACGGCGCGCCGGAACCGGTGAGGTCGCGGTCACATGGCCGGTCAGGGACGCGGGTCAGGTGGTGCGGCCCTCGTGGATCTCGGCCTTGCTGGCGAGGCGATGGGCCCGGCGGATCTTGGCCTCGCGCATCCGGCGTACCTCCTGCGGGGTCTCCGGAGCCAGGGGCGGGACCGCACGCGGCTTGCCGTGGGCGTCGATCGCCACGAAGACGAGGTACGCCGATGCCACGTGCAGCGGCTCGGTGTCCGCCTGGTTCCACGGCTCCGTCTCCACCCGTACGCCGACCTCCATCGACGTACGGCCCGCCCAGTTGACCTGGGCGGTGGCGCGGAGGATGTCACCCACGTGGACCGGTTCGAGGAACGCCATCTCGTCCATCGCGGCGGTCACGGCCGGTCCGCCGCTGTGCCGTTGAGCGACGGCACCCCCGGTCGAGTCGACGAGCCGCATCACCTCTCCTCCGTGCACGTTGCCAAGAAGATTGACGTGGATCTGGTCGGCCAGCAGGGTCAGGCTGACCCGGCCGAACGAGGGTGGCAGCGCGCCTGTGCTCATGCGGTGCACGGTAGCGTCAGCGCCATGCCTGACAGTGGTAGGCCCGGCGGATCCGGCCCAGGATCCAACCAGGGCTCCGAAGGTGGATCTGGCGACGCCCCTGACTACGGTTGGCTCTACGGCAGCAAGTCGGACGCTCGGCGCCCCGCAGGTTCGTCGCGCGGGTCCGACGATCCCGAGCCGACCCGGATCCTGCCCAGGATCGACCGCCCTACCGAATCCGCAAGGCCGGGTCCGTCCGCGGGCGGTGGCGGCGAGCCTCCGCGCAAGCCCGTGCAGCCTGCCCAACCGGTCCCGCCACCGAAGAAGCCACGCCGGAAGCGTCGGATCGGGAGGCTCGTGCTCCTGGTCCTCCTGGCGTGGATCGTCTACCTCGTCGCGGTCCCGCTGTGGGCGTGGAACAGGCTCGACAAGATCGACGTGGAGCCGAGCGGGGACCGACCCTCTTCCCAGCCCGGGAACACGTTCCTCCTCGTCGGCTCCGACAGCCGCAAGGGACTCTCGAAGTCCGAGCGCAAGCGCCTGGGCACCGGCGGCGCATCAGGCCAGCGCACCGACACGATCATGCTGCTGCACACCGGCAGCGGTCCGAGCATGCTGCTGTCGATCCCGCGCGACTCAATCGTCGACGTCCCCGGCCACGGTGAGACCAAGATCAACGCAGCCTTCGCCTTTGGCGGTCCCAAGCTCCTCGTGCAGACCATCGAGCAGAACACCGGCCTGCAGGTCGACCACTACGTGGAGATCGGATTCGGCGGCTTCGTGAACTCGGTCGACGCAGTCGGCGGCGTCACGATCTGTCCGAAGGAACGAATGGTCGACCCGAAGGCGAACCTGCGGATCAAGAAGGGCTGCCAGGACGCCGACGGTGTCGTGGCGCTCGGCTACTCCCGGTCCCGCTACGTCAGCAAGTACGGCGACATCGACCGGGCCCGTCGCCAGCGAGAGGTGGTCAGCGCAATCGGCTCGGAGGTGAAGTCGCCGTGGACGTTCATCAACCCGGTGCGCTACTTCCGGGTGAACCAGGCCGCGACCTCGTCACTTCGGATCAGCGAGGGCACTGGCCCGGTCGCGCTCGCCAACTTCGGTCTCGCGATGACCCGGGTCAACGGCAAGAGCGGGCTCACCTGCTCGATGCCGATCGCCGACCAGGAGGTCAACTGGGACCGGGAGCGCGCGCTGGCCTTGCTGAAGTTCGTCAAGGAGGACCGCACCGGCGACATTCCCAAGCGGTTGTGCACCGCGACCGGGCTCCCGGGTGTCGGCTGACCCGTGAACCTGATGAACGATTACGAGACCATCAGCTGGACGGTGGACGACGCCGGTGTCGCCGTACTCACCCTCGATCGTCCTGACGCGCTGAACTCCTTCACGGTCACGATGGCGCGCGAGCTCGAGCAGTTCTTCCGCACCGACGCGACTCGCGATGAGGTCAGGGCGGTCGTAGTCACCGGCGCCGGCAAGGCATTTTGCGCCGGGATGGACCTCTCGGCCGAGGGGAACGTGTTCGGGCTTGACCAGACGCTCTCCCCGACTCCGGCCGACCTGCGCGACCGGCTCGAGGACCCCGAGATCGCGGACGGCGTCCGCGACACCGGCGGCAAGGTCACGCTCGCCATCCACGAGCTGCCCAAGCCGGTCATCGCCGCGATCAACGGTGCGGCAGTCGGGATCGGCGCCACGATGACCCTCGCGATGGACATCAGGATGGCCTCGACCAGGGCCCGCATCGGCTTCGTCTTCGGCCGCCTCGGCATCGTGCCCGAGGCCGCCTCGACCTGGTTCCTGCCGCGCATCGTCGGCATCCAGCAGGCCCTGGAGTGGGTCTACGCCGCCGACATCCTGACCGCCGACCAGGCACTGGCCGGCCGACTGGTCCGCTCAGTGCACGAGCCGCACGACCTGCTGGACGCTGCCGTCGAGCTCGCGCGCAGCTTCGTCGTACGCCGCTCCCCGGTCGCGCTGGGTCTGGCCAAGCAGCTGATCTACCGCAACAGCGCGGTCGACCACCCGCTCGAGGCCCACCGGGCCGACAGCCTGGCGATGTTTCACACCAGCATCGGCGACGGCAAGGAGGGTGTGGCCGCATTCCGGGAGAAGCGCGAACCCGAGTTCACCGGCAAGGCGAGCGAGCTGCCTGAGATCTTCTGAGCACGCGTGGCCTTGCGCGGCGTCTCGACCGGACAGGTTTCTCAGTACAGGATGTATCAGGCGGTTGGGAGCCGTCTCTGGGAAGGTGTGCAGACCATGTCCGAACGACCCACCGACTCGACGTCAGTGTGGGAGAACGCCGCGAGCCTCTTCGAGGGCTGGCGCGGCGGGGACAGTGCTGCCCTCGACGACCTTGTACGGCTGCTCAGCCCGGTCCTCTGGCAGGTTGTCCGCGCCAGCGGGCTCGACCGGGATACTGCGGAAGACGTCGTCCAGACGGCCTGGCTGGCACTGGTGCGTTCCGGTGAGTCCATCACCGAACCGCGTGCCGTCGCCGGATGGCTGTGCACGACCGCACGACGCGAGGCATGGCGGGTCGGCAAGCAGTCAACGCGGCAGCTCCCCGTCGAGGAGGAGACCATCGCGCGCAAGCTCCCCGACGAGCCGGCACCCGAGGGCCAGGTCGTGCTGGACGACGACAACGCACGGCTCTGGGCCGCTCTGAAGAAGGTGCCCGAGCGCTGCCAGCAGCTGTTGCGGATCGTGGCCACCGAGGCCCGGCCCGACTACTCCGTGATCGCTACGGAGCTTGGAATGCCAGTAGGAAGCATCGGCCCCACCCGGGGTCGCTGCCTGGAGAAGCTACGCCACGAGCTCGTGCTGGCTGGGGGCCGATGATGAACAACGACGACACGATCTCGGCAGACGACGCGGGCCTTCTCGCCGCCGTCGGTCGCCTGTGGGAGCAGGTCGACCCACCTCCGGCCGACCTGTCGGACGGGGTGCTCGCACGGATCGCGGCGGAGGATCTGGAGTTCGACCTGCTGATCCTGGTCGAGTCCCAGGACGCGCTGGCCGGGGTGCGCTCGGCGGCGGAGACGGGCGACGAAACCGCGACCGACGAAGCGGGCTCGTGGGCACTCGAGTACGCCCACCCCGACTTCCGGCTCTACCTCCGGCTGAACCGGATCGAGGGCCGCACCCGGCTCGACGGCTGGGTGGTGCCGGCACGACCGCTCACCGTGCGCCTGCTGGCCGAGGCCACCGACATCCCGCAGGAGACCGCGGTCGACGAGTTCGGCCGCTTCGAGTTCGCCGCGGCGCCAGCGGGGCTGGCGCGGCTGCTGTTCCTCGACGAACCCCCCACCGCGGACCGTCCGCGGATCACGCCACCCTTCTGGATCTGAGGTTGCCAATGGCGCAGAACAGCTCGTCCTCGTCGAATGACAAGTCCTATGACAGGCCCTCGACGAGGCAGTCGGCCCTGTCGACCCAGCGCGAGCCGTTCGTGCCGTCGAGACAGGTCCTGGACCAGGTCGCGGGACGCTTCCTCGACCCGGGCACCGCACTCTCGGTCAAGGGCGTGCGGCCTCGCTCGACGGTGTACGTCGGACCGCGCCTGATCGTGTCCCGCGGACCTGACATGGCCGTCACGATCGGGCGGCTGCAGAAGATCGCCAAGACCCTCGGCTGGGACGCGACGGTGCATCCGGAGGACGAGCCCACCAAGCCCGAGAAGGGCGATGAGGAACGGTCGATCGATGCCGACACCATCGGGGTGGTTCGGCTCGAACTCGCGGTGCGCGACGAGAACGCAACAATCGCCCCCGACGGCTGGGTTCTGCTGCAGAAGGCCCGGGCGAAGTACGACCTCGAGGCGATGAGCCGGGTCGGCCTCGACCACATCGTGATGGTGCGCAGCATCGACCCCAACCCGTTCCACGGCACTCATCCGTTCCACGGCACCCACCCGGCCGGAGGGACCGAGTCACCGGCCGTGGCGACGTACAGCATTCCGGGCAGCGGCGGCCGCCAACCGATGATGTACATCGGTCCCGCACCCGTCCGCAGACCAGATGACGAGATCGTGGGACGTCGGCCCGTTGTGGCGACCCTGGACACCGGGTGCGGACAGCACCCATGGCTCGCCGGCGTCGTGAAGCGCGGACCGAAGCTCGGCAGCAAGCCGATCGGCTACGTCGACCCGGCCACCGATCCCGAGCAGTGGTTCGACCAGGTAGGAGCCCTCGACGGGGGGGTCGACCCGCTCGCCGGCCACGGCACCTTCATCGCCGGCCTGATCCACCAGGCCTGTCCCGACGCCGACATCGTGGCGTGGCGCATCGTCGGCTCGGACGGCCCGGTGGTCGAGAGCCACCTGGTCAGGGCGCTCGGCCGGATCGCCGAGGTGGCCCGCCGGCACCGCGACGGCGAGGACGGCGGACACCCGATCGACGTGCTCAGCCTGTCGATGGGCTACTACCACGAGACGCCGGACGACCTGCTCTTCGATCCGACGATGTACGAAATCCTCCGACTCCTTGGTGAGTGCGGGGTCTCCGTCGTCTGCTCGGCCGGCAACGACGCCACGGCGCGGCCGATGTTCCCGGCTGCGTTCGCACCCTGGGCCGACGAGAAGGGTGGGAAGCCCCCGGAGAAGGAAGTGTTACCCATCATCTCCGTCGGGGCGCTCAACCCCAACGGCACCGACGCTCTTTTCAGCAACGCGGGACCGTGGGTGCGGGCTTACACGTCGGGTGCCGCGGTCATGAGCACGTTGCCCCGGTTCCAGGGCGGGCTCGAGCCAGCTGCGCGGACTGAGGCCTACATGCGGGTGCGCGAGTCCATCGATCCCGACGACTTCACCGGGTCCTTCGCTCTGTGGAGTGGTACATCGTTCTCGGCGCCGTTGTTCGCCGGCCGGGTCGCGGCTGAGCTGGTCGACCACATCGACCCGGACGACGACGAGCGTCACGGAGCCGTCGAGCGCACCTGGCAGGCATTGACGAGGCTGACCGAGATCACGCCATGATGAGGTCATGCCCGGGGCCGAGGATCTGCACGACCGCGCGAAGCAGGCCTTCAACAGGGGTGCTTTCAGCCGGGCGACCCGGCTGCTCGACCTGGCCGAGAAGGCGACCGACGATCCTGACCTGACCGCGCGCATCAACCTGACCCGTGCCTACGCCGAGGCGGAGACCGGCGCCGCGTCCGCCGGGGTCGAGAGATGCAACCAGGTGCTCGCCCAGACATCGCTCTCGGACGAAACCTTCGGTCTGGCCTGGGCCGAGCTCGGCCTGCTCCGCATGCGCAGCGGCGACACTGGCCATGCGCTCGAGGCCTTTCAGGCTGCAGTCGACCTACTCCCCCCTGGCGGACATGCCGACATCGGCCTGGTGTTCCTCAACCGGGGCAATGTGTACCTCCAGAGCAGGGACGTCTCGTCCGCGGTAGCCGACTTCATGCGGGCCCGCGAAGAGCTCATCCGCGCGGGGGACCCAGTGCAGCATGCCAAGGCCGAGCACAACCTCGGCTACGCGCAGCTGCTCGCCGGTGACCTGGTGGGTGCCATCGAGATGATCGACAGAGCTGCCCAGGTGCTGAGTCCGCTCTCGGCGCCCTACCGCGCCACTGTCGAGCAGGACCGCGCCGAGATCCTCACCGCCGCGGGTCGCCCCCGCGAAGCGATCACGGCGCTGGAGAAGGCTGCAACGGCCTACGGTTCCCGTCGGCTGCGCACCTTCCAGGCCGACTGCGAGCTGACCCTCGCCTGGACGCTGCTACGTGAGGATCCGGCCAAGGCACGTGTGGTGGCCAGGCGGGCGGCTCGCCGTTTCCGGAGCCAGGCCAGCCCGGCCCGCGAGATGCGAGCGGACACGGCCGCACTCGTGGCCGAGATCGCGGCCGGATCCAAAACGCGATCGGTGCTCGACCGCGTGGATTCCCTTGTCGGCGACCTGCGTCTGAGCGGCCACCCCCAGGACGCGACCGTCCTCCAGCTGCAGGGTGCCCGGGTCAGCGTGGCGCGAGGTGACCTGACGGGCGCTCGGACTCGACTTGGCGGGGTACGGCTCGATGCGCAGACCCCGGTGACGACGCGGTTGCTGTGGCGCGAGGTCCGGGCCGAGCTGGCCCAGGCACGCGGCGACGGTCGCCACGCCCGAGAGCACGTGCGCTCGGGCCTCGCCGAGCTGCACGCGTGGCAGTCCTCATTCGGCAGCCTCGACCTGCAGAGCACGCTGGTCGGGCACGGTCGCGATCTGGCCAGGAGGGGATTGGTGCTCGCGCTGGACCACGGCGACCCGGCCGTGGTCTTCGAGTGGTCCGAGCGCGCCAGGGCTCTGGTGGGTCGGGTCACTCCAGTGCGACCACCGGCCGACGAGCAGGTCGCCCGCGACCTGACCGAGCTGCGGCTGCTGCACGGCGAGCAGCCGGGCCGGCGTACGGCCGAGGCCCGGAAGGTCGAGGAGCTGCGCCAGCGGGTGCGTCAGCGGCGCTGGTACGGCGAGGGCGCGGGCACAGTCGGCGAACCGGTCGACCTGGCTGCCCTGCAAGCAGTGCTGAAGGAGGACGACGCCGCCCTTGTGGCGCATGTCGTCGTCCCGAACCGCATCACCGCGCTGGTGGTGACCCCCGATGCCGCGCGAGTCTTCGAGCTCGGCGAGCTGGGACCCCTGCGTGACCGGATCCACGCCCTGACCGCAGACCTCACGATGGCGGCCGGGCACCGGTTCGACGCGCTGGCCGCGCCGCTCCGCGCTGCCTTGCGCGCCCGGCTCACGGTGGTCGCCGACCAGCTCGTCGCGCCGTACGCCGAGCTGCTGGGTGACCGTCGCGTGGTGCTCACGCCCTCCGGCGCACTCTCGGGTACGCCCTGGTCGCTGCTGCCGGGTTTCGTCGGTCGACCGCTCACGATTCCCCCGTCGGCGACGCGCTGGCTGGAGCTGCGCCAGTCGGGGCACGTCCGTCCTCGCCGCGTCGGGCTCGTCGCCGGGCCGAACGTGGAACGTGGCGAGGAGGAGGTCACTCGGGCGGCCGCCGCGTGGTCCGGTGCACACGTGCTTCGCGGCGATGAAGCGACCGCCTCCCGGGTCGCAGCGCTCGCGGCGAACGTCGATGTGCTCCACCTGGCCGGGCACGGGCGGCACACGGGTGAGAACCCCCTGTTCTCAGCCGTCGAGCTATCCGACGGCCCGTGGTTCGGCTACGACATCGACCTGTTGCCGAGTACGCCGGACACGGTGCTGCTCTCCGCCTGCGAGCTGGGCCGGGTCTCGGTCCGCTACGGCGAGGAGGCCATCGGCATGAGCGCGGCGTGGCTGCACGCCGGCGCCCGAACCGTGCTGTCCTCCCCCGTGCTGATCGCTGACGACGTCGCCTGCGAGACCTTCGCGGCGTGGCACGCGCTGGTCGCCGACGGCTGGGCACCAGCAGATGCGCTCGCCGAAGTGTCGGCGAGGGCCGACGACGTCGTGCCTCTGCTGAGCTTCGGCGCCGGGTGGTGACCTCGGCTACTCGGTACGCCGGTCGCTGATCCGCTTCGCCTTGCCCAGCGAGCGTTCCAGCGCGTGCGGGGCGAGCACCTCGACGTTGGTCGTGATCCCGATCAGCCGCTTGATCCGGGCTCGAAGGGCCGCGCCCAGGGCCTCCGCGTCCTGGGCGGCGTCGCCTGCGCGCTCCACCTGGACCGTCAGCTCGTCAAGGTTGCCGGGCCGGGTCAGCACGCACAGGTAGTGCGGTGAGAGCCCTTCGACGGCAAGGATCTGCTCCTCGACCTGGGAGGGGAAGACGTTCACCCCGCGCACGATCATCATGTCGTCGGTGCGCCCGGTGACCTTCTGCATCCGGCGGAAGCTCGGGTACGCCGTCCCGGGCAGCAGCCTCGTCAGGTCCCTGGTCCGGTAGCGAACCACGGGCATCGCCTGCTTGGTGAGGCTCGTGAACACCAGCTCGCCCTCCTCGCCGTCGGGCAGCACCTCGAGCGTTACGGGATCCACCACCTCGGGCAGGAAGTGGTCCTCCCACACGTGCAGACCGTCCTGAGTCTCCCCCGACTCCTGGCTGACGCCGGGGCCCATCACCTCCGAGAGCCCGTAGATGTCGACGGCCCGGAGCCCGCTGCGCTCCTCGACGCTGCGGCGCATCTCGTCGGTCCACGGTTCGGCGCCGAAGATCCCGATCTCCAGGCTCGTGGTGCGAGGGTCGACGCCCTGGGCCTCGAGCTCGTCCAGGATCGAGAGGAAGTACGACGGGGTCACCATGATGATCCGGGGTTCGAAGTCGAGGATCAGCTGGGCCTGTCGCTCGGTCATGCCGCCACTCACCGGCACCACCGTGCAACCCAGCCGTTCGGCCCCGTAGTGGGCGCCGAGACCCCCGGTGAACAGCCCGTAGCCGTAGGCGACGTGGCAGAGGTCTCCCGCACGGCCGCCGGCCGCGCGGATCGAGCGAGCCACCACCTCGGCCCAGGTGTCGATGTCCTCGCGGGTGTAGCCGACGACGGTCGGCTTGCCCGTCGTACCGCTCGACGCGTGCACCCGCACGACCTGGTCCCGCGGCACTGCGAACATGCCGAACGGGTAGTTCGCTCGCAGGTCGGCCTTGGTGGTGAACGGGAACCTCGCGAGGTCGGCCAAGCCGCGCAGGTCCTCGGGCGTCACCCCCGCGTCGTCGAAGGCACGGCGGTAGTGCGGCACGTGCTCGGACGCCGCCCGGAGCGTGGATCGCAGCCGCTGTAGCTGCAGGTCTTGCAGCTCCGCTCGCGTGAGTCCGGGAATCTCGCCTGCCACCTGCTCAGCCTCGCACCGCGCGCCCGCGCACCACCAGTGACGCTCGATGACGGCTTAGTGACAGCATAGCGACGTCGATACCTCTTGCATAGACGTCATAGTGATGTCATAGTGGCGTCATGGAACTCACACCCTTCGTCGACCGGCTCCGACAGGACCTGTCCGACGCTGCAGCGGCCGGGGGCCCGGAAGCCCAGGCCGGCGCCGACCGACTGGCCCTCGCGCTGGTCCCGGCCACCCGAATGATGCTGCTCGAGGCGCTGGCCCAGGCCGCTGCCGAGATCACCGGCTCTCTCGACCACGAGGCGGTCGACGTACGGATGAACGGGCGCGAGCCGGAGTTCGTCGTCACCCGGCTCGAGCCCGACACACCGCCCACGCCGCCGGCCCCGCCCGCTCCGCCCGTGGCGGAGCCTGAGGACGACAGCCAGTCGCGGATCACCCTGCGCCTGCCCGAGTCGGTCAAGCTTCGCGCCGAAGAGGCGGCGGCCCGGGTCGGCCACTCGCTGAACGCCTGGCTGGTCGACGCGGTTCGCGATGCCCTCGACGGCAACCGGGTCGAGCTCGACCTCGGCAGCACCAAGCTCAGCTTCACCGAAGGCAGTCGCCGCAAGCACGTTCGGGGCTGGGTCCGTTGACCCGCTCAATCGAGAACAGGAGCAGCACCATGCACACCTTCGAGACACCAGGTCAGACCACTCTGGTAATCCAGGCCACCGGCGGTCGCGTGAACATCACGGCCGAGGACGGTGACCGCACCACCGTGGAGTTGACTCCGCTCAACCCGGCAGGAGAGGAAGCGGCCGCGCGCACCACCGTCGAGCAGCGTGGCAACAATGTCGTGGTCCACCTGCCGCGCCATCGCGGAGGACTGCTTCGCCAAGGACCGGCCGTCGAGGTTTCCGTCACCTGCCCCAACGGCACCTCTCTCGACGTCCAGGCCGACTGGGCCGACATCCAGGCGACCGGCTCCTACGCCCGGGCGGTGGTGACCACCGGCTCGGGCGACATCGAGGTCGAGGACGTCACGGGCGTGGCGAAGCTGAAGTCCGGGTCGGGCACGGTGCGGGCGGCACGGGTCGACGACGCGCTTGTCGTGAGCACTGGGTCAGGCGACGTCTCCGTGGACCGCAGCGGACGCAGTGCCACCCTCACCACGGGTTCGGGTGATCTCAGCATCGGCGAAACTGCTGGCGAGATGACCACCAAGACCGGATCCGGCGACGTCGAGGTGGGCGTGCTCGAGGGCAAGCTGCTGACGAAGACCGGCTCGGGCAACCTGACCGTGAGGCGGGCCTCGTCCGGGACGGTCCGGGCCACCGGAGCCAGTGGCGACATCAGTATCGGCATCCTGGAGGGCACCGCCGCATGGCTTGACCTGTCCACGGTCAGTGGTCGGGTCCGGCAGGAGCTGGGCGAGTCCCAACCGCCGGGTGCGGACCAGCAACGCGTCGAGATCACCGCCCACACCGTGAGCGGCGACGTCCGGGTGCATCGGTCATGACCCCGATGAAGTTCGGTCGGTCGTTGCGGCACTGGCCCAGGAACCCCGACGCCCCCGACCCCGAGAAGGTCCGCATCCGCACCCGCGCGTCTGGTCCCGCGGGTCCGCCACTCGTCTGAGCGGCAGGTCAGCTCAGAGTCCAGCGGGCGACCCACCAGGCCACGCCGTACGGCGCATCCGCGTAGCTCACCTCGGAGACCACGTGGCGGTCTCGGGCCAGCTCACCGAGCACGCGGAAGGCCGGGACGCCCTCGCACCACAGCTCCTCCCCCAGCTCGGGGTCCAGCTTGGCCAGCGCCTTGGCGTCACCGGTCCGCAGCGCGGCCTCGATGCCGTCGTCGAAGGGAATGGCAGCCGGGTGCAGGTGCCCGGGGGCCCGGTCCCCACGACAGGCAGAGCCATCGGTCATCACCAGCAACGTCGTGGGGTCCCTCAGCTCGAGGAGTGCCGCGGCGGCGTACGGCAGGGCGAGGTGCGGCTCGAAAGCACGACCCTCCAGCAGTTGCCTGGCCACCCGATGACCCAGCGGCTCCGTGACGCCGCGGGCCACGTTGGCCTCGTTGACCGGTCCGGCCAGCACCACGATCGGTTCGTCTTCGGGCAGCGCGGCCACGGCGGTGCGGCAGGCGGCCCGCAGCTGTGCCACCGGGTCGATGACCGACCGAGGTGCCAGCAGGGCGAGCGGTGTGGGCAGCACGAGGACGGTCCCGATCACCGGCACGTCCCGCTCATGCAAGCCCCCTGATGGTCCGCGCGGGCGGGCGCCTGCCCCACACCACGTCGACCATGTCCACGACGTGCCGGGTCTCGGTCACCTGGTGCACCCGAAAGATCCGTGCCCACCACGTCGCGCCCTTGTCGTAGAAGGAGTCAGGGGTCCGGTTGACGATCGCCATCATCAGCCGCCGATCGTCGGCGAAGGAATGCCTGCCGAGCCGGAGCGTCATGCCTCGAATCCTCCCACCCGGTGGAGCGGACACGGCGAGCCAGTACGGCTACCAGTGGGTTGACAGGATTGCCGCATGGCCTACGACGCAGATCGACGTGAGGGGCGCTGGACCCAGCGACTGCCCGGCGCCCTGACGATGGTTGGGGTCACACTCGCGGTCCTCTGGGGCCTGGAGGCGGTCGATGCGACGTTGAGTGGCCGGCTCGATGGCTACGGCATCCGTCCGCGCAGCCTTTCCGGCCTCGAAGGCATCCCCTTCGCACCGTTCCTGCACGCAGGCTTCGGCCACCTGCTCTCGAACTCGGTCATGTTCGCCGTCCTGGGCGTGATCTCGTACACCGCGGTCAGCCTCGCCCGCTTCGTCGGTGTGCTCCTCGTGACGGCGCTGAGCAGCGGCCTCGGAGCATGGCTGTTCGGTGCGCCGAACACGGTCGTCATCGGGGCCAGCGGAGTGATCTTCGGCCTGCTCGGGTTCTTGCTGTTCCGCGGTCTGGCCGAGCGCAGCCCCGGCGCGATCACGGTGAGCATCATGATGTTGATGATCTACGGAGGCAGCATCTCCGGCGTTCTGCCCGGCGTGCCCTTCGTGTCCTGGCAGTCACACCTGTTCGGGTTCATCGGCGGGGCGGGCGCAGCGTTCCTGCTGCGTTCTGCCCGGCCGACCTGGCGCTAACGGCCTGAGGACACTGGCTGGTCACAGGTCGAACAGCGGCTTGCGGCCGAGCTCGGCCCGGGCCAGCGAGGCCAGGTGTACGTCGTCGGGGCCGTCGAAGATGCGCATCGCGCGGTGCCAGCCCCACATCGCGGCCAGTGGCGTGTCGTCGCTGACGCCCGCGCCACCGTGGACCTGGATGGCGCGGTCGATGACGCCGGCGACCGTGCGGGGTACGGCGACCTTGGCCGCCGCGATCAGGTGACGAGCGGCCTTGTTGCCCTCGCTGTCGATCACGTACGCCGCCTGGTGGCACAGCGCCCGGGCCTGGTCCAGCTCGACGCGGGACTCGGCGATCCGCTCGCGCACGACGTCGTTCTCGGAGAGCGGGCGCCCGAAGGCCACGCGCTCCTGCGACCGCTTCACCATCAGCGCGAGGGCACGCTCGCCCCCACCCAGCGCCCGCATGACGTGGTGGATCCGGCCCGGCCCGAGCCGGGCCTGGGCCGCGGCGAACCCGCCACCCTCCTCGCCGAGCACGTTCGTGACCGGCACGCGCACGTCGGTGAAGAGAACCTCGCCGTGGCCGTGGTGGTCGTGGCGGCCGAACACCGGCAGCAACCGCTTGACGTCGATGCCGGGCGTGTCCGTGGGTACGAGGACCATCGTCTGCTGGCGGTGGCTGGCTGCCTCCGGATCGGTCTTGCCCATCAGGATCAGCAGCTTGCACCGTGGGTCGGCCACACCGCTGGTCCACCACTTGCGACCGTTGATGACGTACTCGTCGCCGTCGCGGACGATCCTCGTCGTGATGTTGGTCGCATCGCTGCTCGCCACCGCGGGCTCGGTCATCGCGAACGCGGACCGGAGGGTCCCGTCGAGGAGCGGAGCCAGCCACTCCTTCTTCTGCTCCTCGGTGCCGAGCAGGTGCAGCAGCTCCATGTTGCCGGTGTCGGGTGCCTGGCAGTTCATCGCCTCGGGGGCGATCTCGTTGCTCCAGCCGCTGAGCTCAGCAAGTGGTGTGTACTCCAGCTGGGTCAGCCCAGACTCCGAGGGCAGGAACAGGTTCCACAGCCCGCGCCTGCGGGCCTCCGTCTTCAGCTCCTCGACCACGGGCGGCAGGTTGTAGTCGTCCGCGCCTGCTTCGGCGCGGTACCGCTCGTACTCCGCCTCCCCCGGGAAGACGTGGTCCTGCATGAACGACAGCAGCGACGCGTGCAGCTCGGTTGCGCGCTGCGAGGGGGCGGGGTACGCGGGGTACATGGAGCTCCTAGATGTCGGTTACGCGGACGCCGGCGTGTGCCTTGTAGCGGCGGTTGATGCTGATCAGGTTGGCGGTGAGTGCCTCGACCTGGTGGGCGTTGCGCAGCCGGCCGCCGTACACACCTCGAACGCCGGGAATGACGCCCGCGAGGTCCTGGACGAGATCGGTTGCCTCGCGCACGTCGCCCAGCACGAGCACGTCGGTGTCGACGTCCGCGACCGCGGGATCCTCGAGCTTGACCGCGCTCACGTTGTGGAAGGCGCCCACGACCGTGCTGTCGGGCAGCAGCGCCTCGGCCTGCTGCGCTGCGGAGCCCTCCTCGACCTGCAGCGCGAAGGCGCCCCGCTTGTCGAACCCGAGCGGGTTCACGCAGTCGACGACGACCTTGCCGGTCAGCGCTGAGGCCAGGCTGCGCAAAAGGTCGCCGTGCCCGTCCCAGGGCACCGCCACCACGACGATGTCTCCAGCCCCGGCGGCCTCAGCGTTGTCGGCGCCGGTCACCCGGCCACCAGTCGCCTCGGCCAGGGTCTGGGCCGTGTCGCTCGCGCGCTCGGCGCTTCGGCTGCCGATCACCACTGGCAAGCCGGCTGCCGCGAAGCGCCGCGCCAGGCCGCGTCCCTGGGGTCCGGTGCCACCGAGTACGGCGACCGTGGTGCCGGTCAGGGATTCTGGCAGGGTCATGAGGGTCTCCTCCATGTCGCCTGACACTTTCACCCCCGTCCCGACGCCCCCGCACGGGGGTTGGTGACTACTAGGCTGCGCGGGTGAGCACTGAACTCCCGCACCTCGCCGTCACGGGCTCGACCGGGGCCCTCGGCAGCCGGGTCGCACGCCGGCTCGCCGCTTCCGACGTCCCCCAGCGCCTCCTGGTCCGGGACGTCGCCAAGGTGCCCAGGCTCGACCGCGGCGTGCCCGCGTCGTTCGGCGGGTACGCCGACCGGGCCACCGCTCTCAAGGCCCTCGAGGGAGTCACCACGCTGTTCATGGTCTCCGGGCCGGAGGCCGCCGACCGGCCCGACCAGCACCGGGCCTTCATCGACGCAGCCGCCGAGGCCGGCGTACGCCATGTCGTATACACGTCATTCCACAACGCCGCACCCGAGGCGACCTTCACCCTGGCGCGCGACCACTTCGCGACCGAGGAGCACATCAAGGCGAGTGGGATGGACTGGACGTTCCTCCGCGACAACCTCTACCTCGACTTCTTCCCCGAGATGGTGGACGAGGACGACGTCATCCGAGGCCCGGCCGGCAACGGAGCCGTCTCCGCCGTCAGCCGCGACGACATCGCGGCCAGCGCGGCGTCGGTGCTGGCCGAGCCGGGCGCCCACGTCGGCATGACCTACGACCTCACCGGTCCCGAGTCCCTGTCCCTGACAGCCGTCGCCGAGACCCTGTCGTCGGCCCTGGGCCGCAGGGTCAGCTACCAGGAGGAGACCGTCCAGGAGGCCTACGAGTCACGGCGGAAGTGGCCAGCCCCTGACTGGCAGTACGACGCCTGGGTCAGCACCTACACCGCCATCGCGGCAGGTGAGCTCGCCGAGGTGACCCACCACGTCCTGACCCTGACGGGACGGCCGCCGGCAAGCCTGGCGGAGCTGCTCGAGCGCCAGAACCGCTAGACCATGGGCAACGTGGTGGTCGTCGGCGGCGTGAACCTGGACCTGACGGTGCGCGCCGACACCCGGCCGGGCGACGGCGAGACAGTCGTCGGCAGCGGCCCGGTCGCCTCCTCCGGGGGCAAGGGCGCGAACCAGGCCGTCGCAGCGGCGTACGCCGAGGTGAGCGTGCGACTGTGCGCAGTCGTGGGCGACGATGCGGCCGGCGCCGAACAGCTCGAGCAGCTCCGGTCCTTCGGGGTCGACGTCTCCCGGGTGCGTGTCGCCACAGCCACCTCGACCGGGATGGCCTTCATCCTGCTCACCCCGGACGGCGAGAACTCGATCGTCGTGGGGACTGGCGCCAATGCGCAGCTCGGACCCGATGACGTCGCCGCGGCGGTGGATGAGGACGTCGACGTCGTGCTTGTGCAGACAGAGCCCGGCGTACCTCCCGTCGAGGCCGCGGCCGAGCAGGCTCGACTCTTCTCGGCCAGGCTCGTGGTCAACGCCGCCCCGCCGGAGGGACTGAGGACCAACGTGCTGTCCCGGGCAGACCCGCTGGTCGTCAACGAGCACGAAGCCGTAGCCCTCCTGCGCGAGCGCGAGATCGACATCGGCGTACCACCCGAAGGTCTGGCCCGGGCCCTGCGCGAGCACCTCGCCTGTATCTCGGTCGTGGTCTCGCTGGGAGCCGAGGGCGCATGCGTCATCGATGCCGAGAACGACGAGCTCGTCGCTTCCCCAACCGTCCAGGCTGTCGACACGACCGGCGCCGGCGACGTGCTGGTCGGTGTCGTCGCCGCAAGACTGGCCCAGGGTTGGGGACTCGTCCCCGCCACGAAGGACGCCTGCGCGATCGCTGCCCGAGCGGTCACCAGCGAGGGCGCCCGCGGCTACCTGGCTGGCCCTTCCTGACGGGATTTTCGTGCCCGCCCGTACGACGGTTCGCGGAGGCGTACGACCACCGGGTACTGCCCCAGGCCGGCGACCTGGTTGAGCACCGGGTCGAAGGAAATCTTCTGGTCCGCTGCGCGCTCGCGGGTCAGCTCCAGAGTCGCGAACGCACACCAGTCCCCGTCGTACGGCGCCCACGAGAGCTCATAGCCCTCAGGTCGAGTGCCAGGGCCGATCGCCCGGGCGCCGAGCACCACCGCGCCGACCGGCGTCCGATAGGGCAAGAGGCTGGTCAGAGGCCTGCTCTCCGGTCGCCGGCCGAACGTGAGCACGAATCTGCCCACTCGCCCCCACCCGGTGGAGGCGAGCAGCACGTCACCGTGGTGGTCGCTCAACAGCACACGCATGGCCAGGCCGTGGATGTCCGGGAGACCGGCAGGGAGGCCGACCGCCCGTGAGAGCCGGACGAGGACGTCGTCCTGACCCCGCTCGTCGAGCCACGGCACGCCGGTCGCCGGGTCCGAGCCCCACCGATGCAACCGGCCGAGGAGCGTCACACCGATGGGGTGCAGCGGCTTTTCGGCCGGTCGGAGCAGAGCAAGCACTCGCGTCGCCACCGCCAGCGCGGCGCCACCGGCGGATGAGAGTGCCCTCTTGATCATCAGGACCCTGAGCCGAGCACGGTGTCGAAGCGCTCCCAGACGCGGTGGGCGCCGAGCAGCTCGTGCACCGCCGTGAAGACCCCGGCAGGGTCGTCACCGACAACTGTCCCGGTGTCCTCCGGCATCACCCCGGCGAGCTCCAGCGCCTCGAGGCCGGCGCCCCAGGCGCCCAGCGCCTTGGCGTGGCGGAAGCACTCCTGCACCAGCAGCACAACCCGTGGGTCGAGCACGGGCGATGACGGGTCGCCCGCCGTGGCGTCGCGGCTGGCCAGTGCGTCCGCACCCGGATCCGGGCTCCCGGCCAGCAGGACGGCGTCGAACTCGACAGACCGGCAAGTGGCGAACGTGCGCTGTACCGGCATCCCGTTCGGCAGCTTCCCGCCCTGCGGGCCCACAACGAGCGGCACCATCTTGGCCGCCTTCACGGCGGCCACCACCTCATCGACACCGGCGAGGTCGCCGTAGGCGTCGACGACGATCCCGATCACCCGGCCGTCCGTCGGCCAGGTGTCACCCAACTGGGAGAGCGCAGGGCTGGCATCCAGGTCGATCAGCTCCTCGGTCGCCTCAGGAGCGGGCAGGCCCAGCCCCGTGGCGACCTGCTCGCACAGAACCGGGTCGATGTTGGCCAGCGCTCGCAGCTGCCGCTCCTTGATGGCCTGCTCGTAGCACTTGGCCAGCTCGAAAGTGTAGGCGGCCGCGATGTGCTCCTTCTCGGGCGGCGTCATGCTCAGCCAGAACTGGCGTACCTGGCTGTAATGGTCGTCGAAGCTCGCGGGAGCCTCACGCTCCTTGACCGACTCCGCCACCCGGGCGGCCGCCTCGATGAACGCCCCGTCCTTCGGCCCCGAGGCGTGGAAGGGGCAGCCTCCGTCCAGCGAGTTGGGACGATACGGCGCCACTCCCCCGTGCACCGCGTCCTGGTGGAAGCCGTCGCGGAACATGTCGTTGACCGGAGCGTGTGGACGGTTGATCGGGATCTGGTGGAAGTTCGGGCCACCCAGCCGGGTGAGCTGGGTGTCGATGTAGGAGAACAACCGTGTCTGGAGCAGCGGGTCGTTGGTGACATCGATGCCCGGCACGAGGTTGCCGACGTGGAAGGCGATCTGCTCGGTCTCGGCGAAGAAGTTCGTCGGGTTGGCCGTCAGGGTGAGCAGGCCGATCGCCTGGACCGGCGCGAGCTCCTCGGGCACGAACTTCGTCGGGTCGAGCAGGTCGATCTCGGCGAAGGTCTCGTCCTCGGTGTCCGGGAAGACCTGCACCCCGAGCTCCCACTGCGGGTAGGCACCCGACTCGATGGCGTCCGCCAGGTCGCGTCGGTGGAAGTCGGGATCCATGCCTGCGAGCATCTGCGCCTCCTCCCAGGTCAGGGAGTGGACACCGAGCACCGGCTTCCAGTGGAACTTCACGAGCGACGTCTCGCCCTGGGCGTTGATGCACCGGAACGTGTGCACGCCGAAGCCCTCCATCGTTCGGTAGGAGCGCGGGATGCCTCGGTCGGACATGTTCCACATCGTGTGGTGCTGCGCCTCGGTGTGCAGGGAGACGAAGTCCCAGAAGGTGTCGTGCGCACTCTGGGCCTGGGGGATCTCCCGGTCGGGGTGCGGCTTGCCGGCGTGGATGATGTCGGGGAACTTGATCCCGTCCTGGATGAAGAACACGGGGATGTTGTTGCCGACGAGGTCGAAGGTGCCCTCCCCCGTGTAGAACTTCGTCGCGAACCCACGGGTGTCGCGGACCGTGTCAGCCGACCCTCTCGAGCCGAGCACGGTCGAGAACCGGACGAAGACGGGCGTTTCCACATTCTTGGCCAGGAAGCCGGCCTTCGAGATCGCCCTCGCGTTGCCGTAGCCGATGAAGAAGCCGTGCGCCCCAGCCCCCCGCGCGTGGACGACGCGCTCCGGAATCCGCTCGTGGTCGAAGTGCGTGATCTTCTCGCGCAGGTGGTGGTCCTGGAGCAATGTGGGTCCGCGCTCGCCCGCCTTGAGCGAGTGGTCGGTGTCGCGCAGGCGTGCGCCCTGTGAGGTGGTCAGGAAGGCACCCTGTTGGGCGACGTCGGTCGCCGGCACGTCCGTCTCGGCGCCGGTTGCGGTGCGACGGTCCGGACCGGCTTGGTCCGGCTTGGGCGGAAGTGGCCCCTTGGGCTTCGTCGGCTCTTCGAGAGAGGGTGGCTGTGCAGCCGGAACCCCCGGGACGGGTGGCGGAATCAGTTCGGCAACCTTCGCGAGGGCCGCCTCGGCCGCTTGGGCGACGGTGCTCCTCACGGCCTTCTTCACGGCTTTCGCTGCCTTGCTGCTATCTGGCATCGGGTCCTCCTCCGGGATAGGTCGTCTGGGTACCCACGACCCGATCGCCTATTCGCTGCACGAGACTGAGTCCCGAAATCGGCGGGGGGTGGCGAGCGCGACATGCCGCGATGGTGCGAGGGTCTGCGTACGTCGAACCTTGCGGCGCAATGCAGTTGAGGTTTGACTCAAGCACTGGGTGATCCGGATTGGGAGCAACGATGAGCGACGTCGCACAACGCGCCGCAGATGAGCACGCGCCCGAAGGTGGCGACGTGGTGCAGGTGTTCTTCCTTTCAGACAGCACCGGCATCAGCGCCGAGACGATGGGCAACGCGCTGCTCATCCAGTTTCCCGGCCTGCGGTTCGAGCGCACTCTCATCCCGTTCATAACCTCGGCTGAGGAGGCCCGCGCCGTCGTGGCCCGGCTCGACGCGACGCTGGACGCGAGCTCACGTACGCCGCTGGTGTTCACCACCGCCGCCCGCGATGAGGTGAGGCTCGAGCTGCAGCGCACGCGCTGCCCGACGATCGACTTCTTCGACATGCACATGCAGAGGGTCGAGTCCATCCTGCAAAGCCGCGGAGAGCGGCTGGCCGCTCGACTCCACGGCGTGGGCGACATCAAGCGGTACAACAGCCGGATGGCGGCGATCGAGTACGCCATCGAGCACGACGACGGACAAAGCGTGCGGGGCCTCGACAAGGCCGACGTGATCCTGGTGGCGCCGTCGCGATGCGGAAAGACCCCCACCGCGATGTATCTCGCGCTGCAGCACGGCCTGTTCGTCGCGAACTACCCGATCGTTGAGGAGGACCTCGACGTCATCGAGCTCCCCCGTCCAGTGCGCAAGCTGCGCGACAGGTGCTTCGGCCTGATGACCTCCCCGGCTCGACTGTCGGCGGTGCGCCAGGAGCGCCGACCGGGATCGCAGTACGCCTCGCTCGAGCAGTGCACCTTCGAGCTGCGCCGCACCCATGCAATGTTCAGCCGGCACCAGCTACCGGTCGTCGACTCCTCCACCAAGTCTGTCGAGGAGATCTCCACGATCATCCTGCAGACCCTGCAGATCAAGCACTGACCGAGCAGAACAGAACAGAACACCGAACCGACCCAGGAGCGAAACATGGACCAGAACGTCGCCGAGAACGTCAGGGCCTTCGCTGACATCGGCCTGAGCGACCTCGAGCAGGTCGGCGGCAAGAACTCCTCTCTCGGCGAGATGGTGCGCAACCTGTCGTCCCTGGGTGTCCTCGTCCCGGACGGGTTCGCCACCACGGCCGACGCCTACCGCCGGTTCATCGGCGACACCGGGCTGGCGGAGAGGATCTCGGCAAAGCTCAGGGACCTCGACACCGACGACACACAACGCCTCGCCGAAGTGGGTCGCGAGATCCGTGAGGAGGTCGCCACCCAGCCGTTCCCCGAGGACCTCGAGCGCGACGTGCGCGAGGCGTTCGAACACCTGGTGGGCGGCCGCGACGACGTGTCGTTCGCCGTACGGTCGAGTGCGACGGCCGAGGACCTGCCGGATGCCTCCTTCGCCGGGCAGCAGGAGACCTTCCTGAACATCAAGGGGATCGACGGCGTGCTGCAGGCGATCCGCGAGGTGTTCGCCTCGCTGTACAACGACCGTGCGATCGCCTACCGGGTGCACCACGACTTCGACCACGACGCAGTGGCCCTCTCGGCCGGCGTTCAGCAGATGGTCCGTTCCGACATCGGCGCGTCCGGTGTGATGTTCACGATGGACACCGAGTCGGGGTTCGACGACGCGGTGTTCGTGACCTCGTCGTACGGGCTCGGCGAAGCTGTCGTCCAGGGCGCGGTCAACCCTGACGAGTTCTACGTCTACAAGCCCGCCCTGCGCGCCGGGCGCCCGGCCGTGCTCAAGCGTGGGGTCGGCTCCAAGGCCATCAAGATGGTCTACACCGATGACCCGGAGGTCGGGAAGACCACCGAGTTCGTCGACACCGAGGAGGACGAGCGCCGGCTGCTCAGCCTCACCGACGAGGAGGTCGAGGAGCTGGCTCGGCACGCACTCACCATCGAGGAGCACTACAAGCGTCCGATGGACATCGAGTGGGGAAAGGACGGTCTCGACGGGAAGCTCTACGTCCTGCAGGCGCGCCCCGAGACGGTGATGTCGCGCGCCGGTGTCCGGAAGCGGTACCGGATGGGTGAGCGCGGCGAGGTAGTCGTCGAGGGTCGCGCCATCGGGCAGAAGATCGGCGCCGGACAGGTGCGGGTGATGACCTCGATCGAGCAGATGCACGACTTCAACGAGGGCGAGGTGCTCGTCGCCGACATGACCGACCCGGACTGGGAGCCGATCATGAAGCGCGCCGCCGCCATCGTCACCAACCGCGGCGGACGCACGTGCCACGCGGCGATCATCGCCCGCGAGCTCGGCATCCCGGCGGTGGTCGGCACCGGCGACGCCACCCGTGAGCTGTCCGACGGCCGTGGGGTCACGGTCTCGTGCGCCGAGGGCGACACCGGCTACATCTACGACGGGGAGCTCGACTTCACCGTCGAGGAGACCGAGATGTCGGCGATGCCGGAGATCCCGACCAAGATCATGATGAACGTCGGAACGCCCGAGCAGGCCTTCGCCTTCGCTCAGCTTCCCAATGCGGGCGTCGGTCTCGCCCGCCTGGAGTTCATCATCAACAGGCAGATCGGCATCCACCCCAAGGCGTTGCTCGACCACGAACGCCTCGAGGAGCCGCTGAAGTCCCAGATCAGCGAGACCATCTCGGCCTACGCAGGTCCGCGCGAGTTCTTCGTCCAGCGCGTGGCCGAAGGGATCTCGACCCTGGCGGCGGCGTTCGCGCCCCACCCGGTCATCGTCCGGATGAGCGACTTCAAGTCCAACGAGTACGCCAACCTGGTCGGCGGGGAGCTCTACGAGCCCGACGAGGAGAACCCGATGATCGGGTACCGCGGAGCCTCCCGCTACCTGTCACCGGAGTTCGCCGAGTGCTTCGCCATGGAAGCCGAGGCACTGCGCTACGTGCGCGACGACATGGGACTGACCAACGTCAAGATCATGATCCCGTTCGTGCGTACGATCGCGGAGGCCAGCGGTGTCATCGACCTGCTCGGCCAGCACGGGCTGCGCCGCGGCGAGAACGACCTGCAGGTGATCATGATGTGCGAGGTGCCCTCGAACGCCATCCTGGCGGACGAGTTCCTCGAGCACTTCGACGGCTTCTCCATCGGCTCGAACGACATGACCCAGCTGGTCCTCGGCCTCGACCGCGACTCCTCCCTCGTCGCCGCGTCCTTCGACGAGCGCGACCCGGCAGTCCTGTTCATGCTCGAGCGCGCCATCAGCGCGTGCCGCAAGGCCGGAAAGTACGTCGGCATCTGCGGTCAGGGGCCCAGCGACCATCCCGATCTGGCCGAATGGCTCCTCGGCCAGGGCATCGAGTCGATGTCCCTCAACCCCGACACCGTCGTCGACACCTGGCTCGCCCTGGCCAAGGTGTCCAAGGGCAGCAGCTGACCGCCCCTGACTGGTGGCCGCGAAGCCCGTATAGACCGACCAGAAATCGGCCCATCCGGATTCTGCGTAGCGACGAACTGCCTGTGATGCGTCTCAGACGGGACGCGCGCCACCACACCTGGGAAGGCAGTTTCTGATGAGTGAGACCAACCGAAGGAAGTTCCTGGCCGTCGCCGGAACCGGAGCAGCGGCCGGCCTGGTCGGCATCGCCGGCCCAGCGTTCGCGGGCGGGACCGGACGCAGCGGCAAGGCGGCCAGGCAGACGGTCGTGGCTGTCGTTGCCGACCATCGCGGCAGCGAGGTCACGCTGCTGGTGGGCGAGCGGGAGGTCGTCGTACACGACCGCAACCTGGTCGACGCCATCCTCAGCGCGGCAGGAGACGAGTGAGATGTCCTCGCACCGCGAAGCACCCGAGATCTCGAAGGACCCCGTCGCCGACGGGACCGACACCTACGCGTTCGTCAGTCCCGACAAGCCCGACACGGTCACGTTGATCGCCAACTTCATCCCGTTCCAGGCGCCCCAGGGTGGACCCAACTTCTACGAGTTCGGCGACGACGTCGCCTACGACATCAAGATCGCGAACAGTGGGAAGGGGAAGGCGGACATCGTCTACCGCTTCCTGTTCACGACCAAGGTCCGGAACCCGAAGACGTTCCTCTACAACACCGGACCCATCGACGACATCGGGTCAGCCAACTGGAACCGGCCGCAGTTCTACTCGGTCACCCGCTACGAGGACGGTCGCAGCAGGCTGCTGGGCAAGAACCTGCCATGCCCGCCGGTGAACGTCGGCATCCGCAGTACGCCGAACTACGCCGAGCTCGCGAACCAGGCGGTGCACACGCTCGGCAACCGGACGGTCTTCGCCGGCCAAAGGGCCGACGCGTTCCACGTCGACCTCGGAAGCGTCTTCGACCTCGGCACGCTCCGTCCCTTCCAGAACCTGCACCTCATCCCGACTGCGGCCGATGCGGGAGTCAACGGGCTCCAGGGGTTCAACGTGCACACGATCGCGCTGCAAGTGCCGATCTCTGACCTCAGCCGGAAGGGCAACACCCCCTCGGATCCGAGCAAGGACAGTGCGGTGATCGGGGTGTGGGCCACGGCCAGCCGCCGCAAGTCGCGAATGTGGGACGCCAAAAAGGGGTCCCATGTCAGCCACGGCCCGTGGGAGCAGGTCTCCCGGCTCGCCAACCCGTTGTTCAACGAGGTGCTCGTGCCGATGGCTGAGAAGGACAAGTGGAACCGGCTGGAGCCGAAGGCCGACTCGGCCTTCGCGAAGTACGTGGACAAGCCCGAGCTTCAGGGGCTGCTGCCCGTGCTCTACCCCGACGTCTTCCCGAACCTCGCGGCCTACACGAAGTCGCGTGCGGACCTGAGTGCCATCCTGCTCACCGGCATCCCCTCCGGCGTCGTGCCCGGCTTCCAGAACTACACCGGGCCCGTCAAGTCGGACCTGCTCCGGCTGAACCTAGCGATCCCGCCGTCCCCTTCGCCCAACAACCTCGGCGTGGTTGGAGGCGACCTGGCCGGCTTCCCCAACGGACGCCGGATCGACGATGACGTGGTGACCATCGAGCTGCGCGCGATCGCCGGTGTGACGATCCCCCTGGTCGACCCGACGTACACCCCGGACGGCGCAGCCGGCGTCGTCTCGGACGGTACGTCGAACACCAACGCCGCGCTGCTCAGCACCTTCCCGTATCTCGGCCTTCCCGGTGGTGGGTACCAGACCGAGCCCGGCACCACCCAGGCGTCATGAGCGCCGGGACGGCCGAGAACCCGTATGCCGGGCAGGGTTCCGTGCTGCTCGACATCGGGGGCGAGATCGGCGCGCTCGTCGTCTCCATGCCGGCTGAGATGGAAGGGGTGGAGGTCGAGATCCGGCCCGTGGCTGCAGGCACACAGCTCGTTCACGGGCACCGCCACGACCATGACGACGGCCACGACCATGGCCACGAGCACACCGAGGCACACGCGCACCACCCGCACGTCGCTGTCGTCAACCGGCCTGTCTCCGGCGGGTTGATCCCGTCCCTGGTGTTTCCCGACATCGTCGAGGGCCGCTACGGGCTGTACCTGAAGGGGTCCGATGACCGGGTGTTGACGGTCAGGGTCGTCGGCGGTGAGGTCGCCGTCACCGAGTGGCCGGCTGACGACCGGGTGATGGCTGCGGAAGGAGGACCTCGACTCACGAGATCACCCGGGCTGCCAGGCACCGCGAAGAATCCGCACCGTCGCACTGGCGGTGGCCAACAGCGTGCCGCTCCCGTCATGTAGCTCACCGGCGAGAAAGGCGACGGTCCCCCCGCGGTGCACCACGCGACCCGTGCCGACGAACCGCCCTGGTCTGGCCGGCCGGATGAAGCTGACCTTCAGCTCGAGGGTCGGCGCGAAGTCACCGGGAGGGAGCGATGCGACCATCGCTGGCCCGAGGGTGTCGTCGAGCATGGCCGCGACGATGCCACCCTGCACGTTTCCCACAGGGTTGCTGAACTCCTCGCCCACGCTGAACCCGACCTCCAGCTGCTCGGACTCGCTGTTCCACGAGCGGAACTCGAAGCCGAGCGTCTGCGCAATCCGCGGTGCCGGCCGCCGCCCGTCCATCGCCTCCCAGAAGGGCCCCTCGCGTGCTTCGCTCACGTTCGAGAGCGTGCCACGCACCACCGACAGCGTGGCTCGCGTTCAGTCCTTCAGCGGGAACGAGTGGTGCTCGTGCGCCACGACCCAGCGACCCTGCTCCCGGCGAAGACCGATAGTGAGCCGGAGCCGGAGGGCAGGGTCCCGTCGCAGCTCCTCCTGCGTTCCGCAGCGGAGCAGCGCGTACGCGTAGGCGACGTCGGCACCGGCCGTGACGTCGAGGGACTCGATCTCGAAACAGCCTCCGTTCGCCTGCCACGTGAAGAAGTCCGGCCAGGTCTCGCGGTGGGCCTCCATGCCGCGCACGCCGACGTCCGGTGGCGGTACGTCGGACATCACGTGCGTGGAGGACTCCTCTGATCGGGTTGTCCGTACACGATCGACCAGCTGATGGCCTGGGCTGCTTCTCGGCTTGCGGAGCGTGGTCTCGACTGATCGCTCGCTTCGCTCGCTGCTCGACCACCTACCTGGTCGGGCGCTGACCAGACCCGCCGAGACGGCGCTTGTGTCCCACCCAGACCCACCGAGACGGCTGGGATGCACGCAGCGGATGAACATTGCAGCCGTCTGGGCGGTTGTTCCCGGGACACACGCGCCGTCTCGGCGGTCCTCCCGGGCCGCAAGACCCACAGCCCGATCACGATCGACCAGCTGAGGGTCTGGGCTGCTTCTCGGCTTGCGGAGCGTGGTCTCGACTGATCGTGGCCTTCACCCCGGGCCAGGCGTGCTTGGGACAGATCGCCATCAAGTTGGCGGCGTAGTGCGTCCAGAAGCGCTGCCAGGAGGCGCCTTGCATCGTGGCCGCAACGGCCGCGACCAGCCCGCTGTGGGCGTCGGAGGTGACCAGCTTGACCCCGGACAGGCCGCGGGCGTTCAGGCCGCGGAACAGGGTCAGCCAGCCGGCCTCGGACTCCGCGGAGCAGATGTCGAGGCTGAGGATCTCGCGGTGCCCGTCGTCGTTGACGCCGGTGGCGACCAGGACGTGGGTGTTGACCACCCGTCCACCTTCGCGGACCTTCATCGTCAACGCGTCCGCGGCCAGGAACGTGTACGGGCCCTGGTCCAGGGGTCGGGTGCGGAAGTCCTCGACGTGGGCGTCGAGCTCACGGGCCATCACCGAGACCTGCGACTTGGAGAGCCGGGTGATGCCGAGGGTCTCGACCAGCTTCTCCATCCGCCTCGTGGAGACCCCGAGGAGGTAGCAGGTCGCCACCACCGTGGTCAGCGCCCGCTCGGCCCGCCTGCGGCGCTCGAGCAGCCAATCGGGGAAGTAGGAGCCCTCGCGCAGCTTGGGGATCGCAACCTCCATCGTGCCGGTGCGGGTGTCGAAGTCCCGGGTCCGGTAGCCGTTGCGGGAGTTGGTCCGCTCCGGGCTGCGCTCCCCGTAGGGGGCCCCGCAGATCGCGTCGGCCTCGGCCGACATCAGCGCCTGCACGAATGTGGACAACATCGAACGGAGCAGATCTGGCTCGGCGCGCTGCAGGTGCTCAGCCATGAACGCAGGCAAGTCAATAGAGTTGGGGTCGACGGTCATCGTGGTGATCTCCTTCAGTCGGACTATGCAAGGTCTTCTGAAGGATCACGCGGTGGCCGTCCTGGTGTCAGAACGCCACGCTCACACAGGGCCCGTGGTACACCACGTCCCTGGACTCAACTCTGATCGCTCGCTTCGCTCGCTGCTCGACCACCTACCTGGTCGGGCGCTGACCAGACCCGCCGAGACGGCGCTTGTGTCCCACCCTGACCCGCCGACCAGTGGTTCGAGACGGCCTCGTTCCTCGGCCCCCTCAACCACCGACACTGCCGTGGTTCGTGGGAGTGTCTGGTCTTCGAACCACTCGCTACTTGCCGCAGGCCCCGCGTTTCGCGGCTGCGGGGTTGCAGAACTTGCCCTGGAAGTACGGCGGGCTGATCACGCCGTCACGAAGCCTGATCGTGCCGGTTTCGCCAACGCGTGGCACTCGGCCGTTGACGTAGTTGGGCCTGCTCACGTGCACCCCGACGATCGTCGTTGCGGCGGTGGACGTGCCGCCTGCCGTATCGGGATCCTCGAGCTGGTAGGTCACGTCGATGATCCTGCCCCCGAAGTCGTCGATGTGCCTCTCGATGGCCAGCCCACTGCCGTCGATCGTCAACGACCTGGTGGGACCCCACCAGAGGCGGGAGAACGCCGAGAAGTCGGGTGCCGTACGTCGGACGTCGATCCGCTGCCGCTCAGTGGTCCTCGCTGTCGTGGCCAGCCCCAGCGCCTGCTCGTGGATGAAGACCGGCAACGCGGGAGCGGCGACCAGCGGCGCAAGCAGCAGGCCCCGGGACCCGAACGTGGCAACCAGCTTGGGCTTGGAGAAGCATCCGGCGAGGAGCGCGGCGCTGCCCTTGGTCAGCGTCTTCGCACACTGGGGCCTCGCCATGAGGGCGGTGACCGTGTTGACGACGTTCGCGCGACCGAGGCCGAACGCCGTCAGTCGCAGCACCATCGCACGCACTGTGGCCTGCATGAGGCGCAGTGACTGCCCGGCTGCCCCGGACTCTGCGTTGAGGATGAGACCGGTGACCGGCTCGAGGTCGGCGTCGAAGGTCGCGCTCCCACCCGGCGCCAGGAAGGTGTTGGTGGTACCGAGAGCGCCGGACCAGTGGGTCCACGCCGTCTCCGCCGCAGGGTTCACAAGGACGTCCACCTCGGGGTGCGCGACCTCGACTGGGGTGAGCCTC
The DNA here is from genome assembly GCA_963759525.1 of uncultured Actinomycetota bacterium. Classification (GTDB taxonomy): domain Bacteria; phylum Actinomycetota; class Actinomycetes; order Propionibacteriales; family Nocardioidaceae; genus Marmoricola. The sequence continues at coordinate 157,355 of CAVWZO010000007.1, forward strand.
CGGTTGGTCACCTTGACGACGCGCTTGTCGTTCTCGAGACCGAAGCACCAGAAGAGCGTCTTGGTCTTCGACGCGGCCACGGTGTAACCACCCTTGCGCGCCGCATCCTCGCCCGCACAGACGGGTTTCACGAGCTTGCGGTCGATGCCGGAGACCATCCCTGCCCCGATGTCTGCCTGGAGGCTCGCGAGCGCTCCGTCCCGGTCAAGGGAAAGGATGCCGAACTCGTCGAGGCGATTCGTCGCGAACTCCACGTGCTGCTGGTCGCTGGTCAGCACACCGGGCAGGAAGCTCCACGGCTGGTCGGGAGTCGTCCTGGTCGCCGCCAGTACGAACGTGGTCTTGGGCAACGCGTTGTCGAGGCGCATCCGTACGGTCACCGGCTGGTCCAGTGGGCCGGCCGGGGACAGCGCGAAGACCGGCGACACGAAGCTGAGGTTCTCACCGGTCTCGGCACCCGCCGATGGGTCCGAAACCACGAGCTCGACGTCGGACGGTAGCCCCAACACCTCCACAGGAGGGTCCGTGGGCGTGGCGACGACAGAGGGCGGGGCAGGTCCGGCGTTCGGGGTCGTGTCGGCATCGCCGGCTCCGCAAGCGGTGGCTGTCAGTAGGACGAACAACGTCAACAGGGCAACTCTCGGGGCACTTCTCGGGGCACTTCTCGGGGCGCGCGCGGACCCGACACGACGCAGCTTTGCGCGTACCATCTCGTCCCCTGCCTAAGTTGAAATGTCTACCTTGAGTACGGTAGCGCTCAAATACACCTGTTGTGACCGATTTGCAAGGGTGGAGACCGAGTCGTGTTCGCACAGGCCAGCGCGGCGGTGCCACCCCGCGGGTGCACGTTGCGGATTGGTGCCACCTTGGCCCACCATTCGGCTGGCCATCCTAAGGCCGCAACAGCCATCCCTCGACACGTTGGGGCACCCGTATGACGGACTCGATCACGCACAGCTCGGTGGCGGTCAACTGCCCGGTCGCGGCCGCGCTCGCCGCGTTCTACGCCGAGATCACCGGCGGACAGGCCACCGTGGTCGACCCCTCATGGGCCACGGTCACGGGTCCCGGAGGCCGGATCGACTTCCAGACGATCCCCGATCACACCCCACCCACATGGCCCGACGCGGACGTGCCCACGCAGATGCACCTGGACTTCTACGTCGACGACCTGGTTGCCACCGAGGCGCGGGTGCTTGCTGCAGGTGCCACCAAGTACGAGTTCCAGCCCAACGCCGCTCACTGCCTGGTGTTCGCGGACCCCGCCGGACACCCGTTCTGCCTGACCACGTGGGACATCGTCCCGTCCTGAGCGCATCGCCCAGCCCTGCTGGCCGGGCGTTGCACACCCTTGTGTCACAAGGTACCTTGTGACGCATGGTAGTCGCGGCCGACATACTCAGCCAGCTCCGACGTGGGGCTCTCGAGTACTGCGTGCTGGGCCTGCTGTCCCGGGACGAGCGGTACGGCTTCGACCTGGTCCGGAGCCTCGGCGCACTGGACGGGATGGTGACCGGCGAGGGGACCCTCTACCCGCTGCTGTCTCGCCTCCAGAAGGACGGGCGAGTTGCGAGCACCTGGCGCGAGTCAGACTCAGGCGGGCCGCCGCGAAAGTACTACGCGATCACCCCCAAGGGCCGCCGTGCCCTGCAGGACTTCACTGCCGAGTGGAGCCGGTTCCGAGACACCGTCGACACGATCCTCGTGGAGGGTACGACATGAGCAGCACCCCACTGAACCCGCTTGTCGAGGACTACCTCGCTCGCGTCGATGCCGAGGCCCGTCTTCTTCCGGACCAGAATCGGCAGGAGCTGCTCGAACGGCTGCGCGGCCTTTTCGAGATGCGGCTCACCGAGACCAGCTCCGACGCGGACGTGCGGTACCTGCTCCAGGCCATAGGCCCCCCTGTCGAAGTCGTCGCCGGGGCGACCCTGACCCTGGATCTCGGGGTCGGCGACACCCAACCATTGGACTCGCGCGCCGTGGACTACAACCAACCGCTGCACCCGCTCGTCGAGGAGTACCTCGCTCGCTTCGATGCCGAGGCCCGCGTCCTTCCGGACCATGAACGGCAGGAGCTGCTCGAACAGCTGCGGGAGTATCTCGCGGTTGGGCTGACCGAGACCACCTCCGACGCGGACGTGCGGAACCTGCTCGAGGTCGCGGGCTCCCCCAGCCAGATCGTCGCCGTGGCGACCCAGGGTCTCGAGGTCGGCTACGCCCAACCGCCCACGAGCCAGGTTCTCTCCGCCCCTCCACCTCCCAGCCCGTGGGGCACGGTCGAGATCGTCGCAGTGCTCGGCCTCACCGCCGGGGCGGTCCTCATCCCGGTGGTCGGCCCCCTCATCGGGCTCTGCTTCGTGTGGGCATCCACGCAATGGACAAACCGCGAGAAGGGCGTCGCGACGCTGCTCGCCCTCCTCCCCGTGATCGCGCTGACTTTTGGCGGAGTCCTCGCCTTGAGGAGCGGCCCGCAGGACGAAGGCGGTTCGAGTTCTCGGGTCCCACAACACACGGTAGGAGTTCTGTCATGGGCATAGGTCCCGTCGAGCTGCTCGTGCTCATGCTCTCGATGCTCAGCTCTTTCGTGGCTGGCGCCTACCTCGTCTCACGGTTGAACCGTCGGCGACGCGAGGGCCAGCCGACGGTCAACCAGTAGCAGGACGCCGGGTCAGCCAGTCTCGGCATCCGTCGTCGGGCTCCAGCTGCCGTGGAACCCCACTGGCACCCGAGCGGGGAGCTGCACCGAGGCGACGTCCTCGAGTGTCTCGGCGTCCAGCATCACGAGGTCGCTCGTACCGCGCTCGCGATCGAAGACGTAGCCCATCAGCACGCCGTCCGCCTCGTCCGTGGACCCGTCGCCCTCGACGAAGCAGAACTCGCTCGCGTCGCGACCCGCACCCAGGTTGCGCACGACCGTGGAGCCGGCCGCGAGGTCGTGGCGGAGCACCGCATCGCCCGGCAACCCGCCCTCGAAGCCGACCGAGTACCCGAACCTGTGTCGCCGGCCGGTGAGTCGCTCGTCGATGCGCGGGAACTCCTGCGAGTGGTCGTCGAAGCGGTCCTCGCGGACCTTGTCGGCGGTCAGGTCGATGGTGAACCTCGCGAGGGTGGCCGGACCCTCGTCGGGACCGTTGAGCACCGTGGCGAACATCCGGTCGTGGCGCACCACATCCACCACGACGGTGTCCCCGTCCTCGTAGGCGTTCAGGGTGTGGAACACGAAGCACGGGTCGATGTCGAACCAGCGCACGTCCGCACTGCCGCCCTCCCGAGGGAGCAGTCCGAGGCGGGCGGGGTAGTCCGCGTCCCAGGAGTACGGCAGCGTTCCCGGAGCCGACCCCGATCCTGCTCGAGACCCGCGCGCAATCCGTGCGATCACGGGGTCCGGAAGTGGGTTGCGGCCGACGATGGCGGACATCATCAGCCGTACCGGCACTCGCATGGGACGGGGCATCCCCTCGAGGATCCGGCGCTTGTCGAAGACCACCGGAAGGTCGTAGAGAACGATGTAGTTCTCGGTCAGCGCGAAGTCGTGCATCATCGGGCTGCCGCCGACCTCGATGGGCACCGAGCGACGGACCCGACCGTCCGTGCCGCGCACCGTGTAGTCGACGCGGTTCCCGCGCAGCCAGTTGTAGGAGACCGCGTGCAGCTCGCCGGTCACGGGGTCCTCGTGCGGGTGGGCGGAGTAGCCGGCTGGCAGCGACCCCATCCGCAGGGTGCCGTCGAAGTCCGTGGGACCGACGGTGTCCAGGTCGTCAGTGAGCTCGTACGGCGAGGAGCCACCCTCGACCAGCGCCAGCGTCTTCCCGGCGTGCTCGATGACGTGCGTGTTCGCGGCGAAGTCCACGTTGTCCCAACCCGGTGCCGGCGAGGGTTCACCGAGGTGCCGTGCGACGCGGTCCGATCGCACGTAGCGGTTGCGGTACCACTTCGCCTCGCCGTCGGCGATCCGGACGCCGTGCACCATGCCGTCGCCGAGGAACCAGTGATGGCCGTCGCCGGGATCATCGACAGGGTTGGGCCCGATGCGCAGGTAGCGACCGTCGAGGTGCTTCGGCAGCCGACCGGTGACCAACAGGTCGGTCACCGTGTGCTCCTCACGAACCGGAGCGAAGTTGTCCTGGAGGTAGCGGTTGGTCACTGGCTCGACTCCCTATAACGACGTTATGACCCTTCATGTATAACGCTGTTATGCCACAATGGCAAGCATGACTTCTCCAAGGCCGACCAACGCGTCGACCAGCGAGCCGACCAGCGAGGGGGGCGACGTACGTCGACGGCTGCTCGAGGCCGCTGCTCTCCTTCTTGCCGAGGACGGACCCGATGCGCTCACGGCCAGGCGGCTCGCGTCGGCGGCCCAGACCTCGACGATGGCGGTCTACACCCACTTCGGCGGCATGCCCGCACTGGTGAAGGAGATCGTCGCCGAGGGCTTCACGCGGCTCGATGCCCACCAGGCCGCCGTCCCCCACACGGACGACCCCGTTGCCGACCTTCACGACCTGGCCTTGGCCTACCGGCAGAACGCGCTGGAGAACCCGCACCTGTACGCCGTCATGTTCGGGGCCACGTCTCTGAAGGGGTTCCAGCTGACCGACGACGACATGGAGATCGGCCTGAGCTCCTTTGCCATCCTGGTCGGGTTCGTCGCGCGCGCGATCGAGTCCGGACAGCTCCGCCGCGATGACCCGGCCCGCGTCGCGGCGCAGGTGTGGACGGCGCTGCACGGGTACGTGATGCTCGAGCTGGCCGGGCTGCACCTGCCGCCGGACAACCCGGTCGAGGACGTGCTGAAGCCGCTGCTCACCACCTTGTTCAATGGCCTCTCCGCCGGCAGCCCGACGTAACCCAGGGCTTTCAGGTCAGATCGACGCGGCGATCAGTGCTGCAGGTCGAAGCCCGGGGCTATCACTGGCCCGCGTGGCCTCCTGCCGGAAGAGCGTCGCGATCTGTCGCGGCGCGTTCCTCAGCGTCGTCTCCTTCAGCCAGTCGTTGGGCAGGGAGAGCCGCACCACCTTGTGCCAGGCGCTGCCGACCTGCTGGACCAGGGGCGCTGCGTGGTAGGTGAGCCCGTAGCGCTGGAACACCTCGCGCACGCGGGGAGCGATCTCGTAGTACCGAATGCTGGGCAGGTCCGGGAAGAGATGGTGCTCGATCTGGTGTGACAGGTTGCCGCTCATCAGGTGCAAAGCCCGGCTCCCGGAGATGTTCGCCGAGCCGAGCATCTGGCGCAGGTACCACTCCCCCTTGCTCTCCGTCTCGGGCAGCGTCTCGAGCTCGAAGGTCTCGACACCTTCGGGGAAGTGGCCGCACATGATCACCGAGTGGGCCCAGATGTTGCGCGCAACGTTCGCGGTCACGTTGGCTGCGAGCGTGCTGCGCCACGAGGCCCCCGACAGCGCTGGGAACACGACGTAGTCCTTGGTGACCTGCCGACGGACCTTGGCGGCGGTCTGCTTGACGCGTGAGCGCAGCTCGGGGGTGAACCCTCGCTTCTGACGCAGGTGGTCGCCGAGCTCGATGTCGTACATCGCGATGCCGTACTCGAACAGGCAGGCGTTGAGGAAGTTCATCAGCGGCTGGGCGAGGTAGCGCGGCTTCCAGGGCTGGTCCTCGTCGACCCGCATGATCCCGTAGCCGAGGTCGTTGTCCTTGCCGATGATGTTCGTGAACATGTGGTGCTGGACGTTGTGGGCGCGCTTCCACTGCTCTGCCGGTGACGCGTGGTCCCACTCCCAGGTGCTCGAGTGGATCTTCGGATCGCGCATCCAGTCCCACTGGCCGTGGAGGACGTTGTGACCGATCTCCATGTTGTCGAGGACCTTCGCGACCGCGAGGCACGCCGTACCGAGCACCCAGGCGGGGCGGTACCTGCTCGCGAGCAGCAGCGCCCGGCCGGCCAGCTCAAGCTTGCGCTGCACGTCGATGACGCGCCGGATGTACGCCGCGTCGCGCGCTCCGCGATCGTCGAGCACCGACTGCCTGATCTCGTCGAGCTCCTGACCCATCGCCTCGAGATCCCTGCGAGTCAGGTGGGCGACCTGACTTCCGCGCTTCTTGTCGAGCGTCGTCATGGAGAAAACGTATCCCGACACAAGACGGGGCGGGCAGGAACCTCCGACTGAGCCAGAGCCATCAGCTCGTGCGGGTCAGAGTTCCGACTGGATGCCGGCGAGCAGCTGGCGGGCCATCACGATGCGTTGTACCTGGTTGGTGCCTTCGTAGATCTGGGTGATCTTGGCGTCGCGCATCATCCGCTCGACGGGGTAGTCGCGGGTGTAGCCGTAGCCGCCGAGGACCTGGACGGCGTTGGTGGTGACCTCCATCGCGACGTCGGAGGCGAAGCACTTGGCGGCGGCGCCGAAGAAGGTGAGGTCCTTGTCGCCGCGCTCGGAGCGGCCGGCGGCGGCGTAGGTGATCTGCCGGGCGGCTTCGACCTTCATGCCCATGTCGGCGAGCATGAACTGCAGCCCCTGGAACTCCGCGATCGGCTTGCCGAACTGCTGACGCTCCTTGGCGTAGCCCAGCGCGTAGTCGAGCGCACCCTGGGCGACACCGACCGCCTGGGCGGCGATCGTCACCCGGGTGTGGTCGAGGGTCTTCATCGCGATCGAGAAGCCGGTGCCCTCCGCGCCGATCATCCGCTCCGCCGGGATGCGGACGTTGTCGAAGTACACCTCACGCGTCGGTGAGCCCTTGATACCGAGCTTCTTCTCCGGCGCCCCGAAGGAGACGCCCTCATCGGACTTCTCCACCACGAACGCCGAGATGCCCTTGCTGCGGGCCTCGGGGTCGGTCACCGCCATCACCGTGTAGTACTCCGACTCCCCGGCGTTGGTGATCCACCGCTTGACCCCGTTGAGCACCCAGGACTCGCCGTCCTTGACCGCCTTGGTCTTCATGTTCATCGCATCCGAGCCGGCGTCGGGCTCCGAGAGGCAGTAGGAGAACCCGCCCTCACCGGCCGCGAGCCTGGTCAGGTAGGTCTTCCTCAGCTCCTCCGAGCCAGCGAGCTGCACCGGCAGCGAGCCGAGCTTGTTCACCGCCGGGATCAGCGAGGAGCTCACGCAGACCCGCGCCACCTCCTCGATCACCAGCACCGTGGCCAGCGCGTCGGCCCCGGCGCCGCCGTACTCCTCGGGCACGTGCGGGGCGTGGAAGTCCGCGGCCAGCAGCGCCTTCGCGGCCTCCTCCGGATAGCGGGCGTTCTCGTCCACATCAGCTGCGTACGGCGCGATCTTCGCCTCCGCAACCGCGCGAACCGCCTCACGGATCGCCTGGTGCTCCTCCGAGAGCGCGTACAAGGGAAAGTCAGTCATGCCGCCAGCCTAAGACGATTAGTTGGCGGCGCGACCGGAGGCCGTCACGATCCCTGCTCGCCGGGCCCCTTCCACCGTCTCCCGCAGGGTGTCCATCGTGTCGTGTCGCGGCGCCCAGCCCAGCAGCTCCCGGGCACGCGAGGTGTCCATCACGACCGGGATCTGCGCGGTCTGGATCCAGGCCGCCTGCGAGGGCATGGCGGGAAGCCGCTTGACGAGCTCGGCCGTGACGTCCACCGCGAGGTCGGGGATCGGGATGCTGCGCCAGCCGAGCTCCCGGGCGAGGTCGGTCATGGTGAACTCGCCCTCCGCGCCCAGGTTGTAGTAGCCAGGCTCGCCCTGCCCCTCGACGGCCTTCACCAACGCGTCGGCGACGTCGTCGGCATGCACGAGCTGCAGTGGGATTCCGGGGTCGAAGATCACGGGGCCGGGCTGGGGCACCTTGTCGATGATGTTTCGGAGCACCGACGGCAGCGCGGCCGGCGTACCGACGTAGGGCACGTTCTTGATCAGCGCCGGGGAGTCAGGGCCGCCGACGATCGAGGGCCGGAACACGTACGCCTCGACGTCGCTCCCTTTCAGCGCATCGAGGAGCGTGGCCTCGAGCTCTGCCTTCTGCGCGGAGTAGTAGAAGTCCTCGGTGCCGGCTGGACCGAGGTCCTCGTGGAGCGGTAGCGGGTTGGACTCGTGGAAGCCGTACGCCGCGACCGAGGACGTGTAGACCAGGCGCTTCGCCCCCGATGCGGCGGTCGCCTCGAACACGTTGCGGGAGCCGGTCAGGTTGATCTCGCGACTCTGCTTGGGGTTTCCGAAGATCAGGAACGCCAGGTGCACCACCACGTCGGCGCCCTCGACAAGACGGTCGATCGCGGCCCGGTCGAGAACATCGCCCTGGACGTAGGTGGTCTTGCTCAGTCCCTTCGCCTCCGGGTCGAAGGGGCGTCGAGCCATGCCGCGGACCTCGCTGACCATGTCCGAGTGCTCCAGCGCCCGCAGGAACGCGATGCCGATCTCCCCGGTGGGTCCGGTGACCGCAACGGTCAGCCCGGGCTTGGCCGGTCCAGACTTCTTCGGCTTGGTCTCGGTCACGGGGGCCTCCTCGGCTGCTGATGAGTTTCGCCAACCTAGCGGGAACGGGGGTGGATCGGTGACGGCCGGCGGCCAAGTAGCGTTGGGGCATGGCTGACTGGCAGGACCTCGGGGCGGTCGACTTCATGCTCGACGAGTGCACGACCTGGGCAGTGGTCGGGCTCTCGGGCGACAGGAGCCGTACCGCGTACCGCATCGCCTCGCTGTTGCAGGAACGCGGCAAGAAGATCGTGCCGATCCACCCGGACGCGCCGATGGTGCTCGGTGAGCAGGGTTACGCCACCCTCGCGGACGTGCCGTTCGAGATCGACGTGGTCGACGTCTTCCGCCGGTCGAGTGCCGCCGGCCGGTTCGCGGACGAGGCCGTCATCGTGGGCGCCAAGGGCGTGTGGTTCCAGCTCGGGGTGGTCGACGAGGATGCGTTCGACCGGACAACCGCGGCCGGTCTGCCGATGGTGATGGACACCTGCCCCGCCATCGAGTGGCGCAGGCGTTCCAGAGGTGGTTGAGCTTGTCGAAACCACGTGACCCCGCGCCGGGCCGCGAACTCGTCCTTCGGTCGGGTCCCGGGATTCCCGATGGGCTCGAGGTGCCGGCGTCGGAGATCGTCGAGCAGTTCTCCCGTTCGTCCGGGCCGGGTGGGCAGTCGGTGAACACCACCGACAGCAGGGTCGAGGTCGTCTTCGACGTGTCGACGTCGACGGCGCTGACCGACGCCATGCGCGAGCGAGCCCTGGCCAACCTCCGCTCGGACCGCATCGTCATCACGGCCTCCGAGCACCGCTCACAGCACCGAAACCGCGTCGCGGCCCGACAGAGGCTGGCCGACCGGCTGCGGGCGGCGTTGGCGCCGCCGCCACTCCCCCGGGTGCCGACCAAGCCCACGAAGGGCTCCCAACGACGCCGGATCGAGGGCAAGAAGCGCAGGTCACAGATCAAGGCGCTGCGTGGCCGGGTACGCGGTGACTGACCGACCGACTCGACCCGACTACTCGACGGAGAGGATGCGGGCCCCGCTGCCCTCCTCGGAGAGGTGGTCCTCGCTGTTGTTCAGCGCGCACGACTTCAGCGACAGGCAGCCGCAGCCGATGCACTCGTCGAGGGTGTCGCGCAGCTTCTGCATCTGGGCGATCCGCTGGTCGAGGTCGGTGCGCCAGCCCCGGGAAAGGCGGCTCCAGTCACGCTTCGTCGGCGTACGTCCGGCAGGCAGCATCTCCAGCGCGGCGCGGATCTCCGCCAGCGGGACGCCGACGCGCTGCGACGTACGGATGAAGGCAACCCGGCGCAAGACGTCCCGGCTGTAACGCCTCTGGTTGCCGCTCGTACGCCGGCTCTGGATCAGACCCTCGCGCTCATAGAAGTGCAACGCCGAGACGGCCACGCCGGAACGGGTTGAGAGGTCGCCGGGGGTCAGCAGTCGTGATCTATCCATTTGACCTCAACCATAGTTGAGGTTGTTTGCTTGCACCATGACGATGACAACCCCGGCTCGTCCTCCAGCTGTGCCCCCCGCTGGGTCCCCGGAGCGCGCCTTCGACCGCGACCACCGGTCGATCACGCTGGGTCTCCTTGCGCTGGTGACCATGTTCGCCTTCGAGGCCGTCGCGGTCAGTCTGGCGATGCCGAGCGTCGCCCGGGAGCTCGACGGCGAGACCCTCTACCCCATCGCCGTGGTCGGGCTGCTCACTGCCGCCATCGTCGGCATGGTCGTCGGCGGGATCTGGAGCGACGCACGCGGCCCCGGCAACCCCATCACGTGGGGCGGCCTGGGATTCGTCGTCGGCCTGTTGGCCTCAGGGTTCGCGAGCACGATGGAGATCTTCGTCGCGGGCCGCCTGCTGCAGGGACTCGGCTGCGGTCTGGCGTTGACGGCGATGTACGTCGCGGTCGCTGACGCCTACCCCGCACGCCTCAGGACCCGGGTGTTCTCGCTGTTCGCCACCGCCTGGGTGGTTCCGTCGATCGCCGGTCCCTTCGTCGCGGGCGGCCTGGTCGACCTCTTCGGCTGGCGCTCGGTCTTCCTCGTCGTGGCCGGGTTCGCCGCGTTCAGCACGATGGGTGTCCGGGCGGCGATGGGCCGGCGCCTGCTCGTTCGCGACTCGCGGCCGGTGTGGGGACGTCGCCCGCTGTACGCCGTAGCCGCCGCCCTCGGAGTCCTCGCCCTGCACCTGGCCGGCCATGGCACCGGACTGCGCACCGGACTGCTGTTCCTCGGCGGGCTCGTGGTGGTCGGGCTCACCATGGGCGTGCTCCTCCCGGAAGGAACGGCGCGCGGGGAACGTGGACTCCCGGCAGTCGTGGCAGCGCGCGGTGTTTTCGGTGCCGCGTTCGTGTGCGTCGAGATGTTCCTGCCCCTAGTCCTGCAGGACGAGAGCGGGCTGAGCCCCACAGTGACCGGCCTGGTGATGATGGTGGGCGCGCTCGGTTGGACTGCCGGTTCGGCGTACTCCGGAAAGCACGGTCGGCCGGAGACGTTCGAAGGCCTCCTGCGTGCCGGGGCCGTGACCCTGCTCGGTGGTGCCGCGATCACGCTGGCCCTGGTCCCGATCGACCACCAGCCGGTCGCGGCGGCAGCCCTCGCAACGGTCGGGTTCACCGTCATGGCGGTCGGGATGGGCCTGGCCACCCCGTTGATGTCAACGCTGGCCCTTGACCTCTCCCCGGCAGGACGCCAGGGCGAGAGCGGGGCCGCCATCCAGATGAGCGACGCCCTTGGTCAGAGCATCGCCGCCGGCCTGGTGGGCGCCGTCTTCGCGCGGTGGTTCCTGCTCGACCAGGACACGTCCTACCTCGCCGGCTTCGGACTCGCCGCGCTCCTGGGTGCCCTCGCGATCGTGCTCACCCGTCGCTGCCTGACGCCTGAGCAAGCTCACCAGGGCTGACCGAAGGGCACCTTCTTCGCCTTCACCGGGCCCTCCAGCGTCGAGCGCTGCTCGAAGTCGCCACCCTTGAGGCCTCCGATGACCGCACTCTGCAGCTGGCGCCGCGTCTGCTGCGGATCATTGGCCAGGGCCTTGAGGAACAGGTACGTGAACGCCCCGTTCGCACGGTTGTCGAAGGTCGCGTCGGACGCCGTCTGGTCCGGCCTGCAGGCGGCATAGAGCACCGGCTTCGTGCCGCTCCCTCTTGTCTTGGTCAGCTCGACGAGCGGCTTGTGGTCCACGACGCGCGGCGCCGCGGACCGGATCGACCGGGCGCGGTCGAGCCCTCGAGGTGTCGGTGGCGGCACGAACCGCGGACGTCGTCCCAGCAGCATCGCCTGCTGGATGTCGTCGAGGTCCTTGAGTCCCGAGCCGCTGTGGCAGGTGTCCAGGAGCACCTCGAGCAGCACCCCCTGCGGCACCGTCTCGAAGAGCTCGCGCAGCTCATCGTCCACGATCACCGTCTTGCGGTCCCAGTCGTCGCCCCCCTGCTTGAGGTCGTAGCACGCGAAGGCCTCGTCGAGGGCGTCCGCCTCGTCGTTGCCGGACACGTTGGGCACCTGCGTCCCGTGGCTGGAGAACGTGAAGACGACGTGGTCGCCTTCCTTGGCCTTGCCCACCATCGTGGTCAGTGCTGACATCACCTTCCTCTTCGTCGCCTCGCGGTCGCAGAGCACCGAGATGTTGCGCGCGGGGAAGCCGAACTTCCGCAACGTCTTCGAGATGTCCTTGGCGTCGTTGACACAGCCGTTCAGCCAGCTGCTCCGTGGCAGTGACTTGAACTCGTTGATCCCGACACACAGTGCGTAGCGAGCCATCGATGGTTCCTTCCCCTGGTTTGGTGACTGGTATTGGTGACTGGTTTTGATGATCGGTTGTGTTGATCGGCGGCTTGGGTTCAGGACCTGACGAGAACCGCGTCAGGGCGCGAGTAGACGACGTACGAGAGCCAGGTGGCATCTCCGGCCTTGCGAGTTTCCTCCCGTGCCCGCGCGCTGGCAATGCCCATCGGGGTACCGGCGAGAAGCTCCTCATAGAGCTTCTCCACGAAGATGCGAGAGGGCTCCTGGCGCACCGACCAGAGGCACGAGACGAATGCCGAGGCCCCCGCATCGAGGAAGGCGTGTGCGAAGCCTCCTACGGTGCTGAGCAGCTCGCCTGCCCGCCCGACCTGGCAGGCATTGAGTACGACGAGCGGCCCGGGCTCGCCGTCTCGGGTTCGCATGACGTTCTCGCTGACGGTCGTTGCGCCGAGGTACTGCGCCTCCACCATGTCGCCGCGCTTGCGACCCTGCAGCAGCAGCTTTGCGTCGAGGATGTCGTCCGGGTCCGCTGCTCCGTGTCCGGAGAAGTGCAGCAGGTCGAACTTGCCGGTCCGCAGCAGCTCGCGCACACCGGCCGGGGTCGCGGTGACGCTCTTGGCCCCGAACTGCTGCTCCAGGAACTGCCGTTCGTGCACCGGTTCGGTCAGCGCGAAGCGCGGGTCGCGGTAGTCAGGGCACAGCGACCGGGCGTGACCTTCGCGCACGCGCATCTCTTTCGGTGGGAAGCTGCCGAGCTGCCAGCGGACCAGCCCGCTCTGGGCAAGGAATCGTGGCTTGGTCGGCCGTGGGCCGTCCGGCGGCTTGAGGTGCACCAGCTCCCAGGGCACGAACGGTTCGTCGGCGTACACGATCAGGTCCTTGACCTTCGCGCGGTGCTTCCAAAGGTGAGCCTGCATCTCCTCGGGGAACAGCTCGTCGAACATCTTGGCACCGATGTCCTGAAGCTTGCGTTCGCGCTCGCGAGGGTCCTCGTCGGCGTTCTTCCAGGTGTCGGCCACGTCGTCGAGGATCTTCCCGATCCGGCGGACACGGTCCTTGATCGGCTTGGACTCGAACGTCGCTGCCGGCGCTCCCTGCACGAGCCGTACGGCGTACTGGTAGATGACCGAACCGCCCGGAAGCTCGCGCTCGACGATGTCGATGCACGGCAGGCCCTCGAGCTCGGGGGCGTCGATCCCGGGATGTGCCGTTGCGGTCGCGGCGGTGCCCAGTGGCATCGAGTCCGCGGCGTCGGTCGGCACGGCGGTCGCACCCAGGGTGAGTGTGGCGATCGGGATCCGCCCCTGCCGTACGACGACCAGCACCACGACCGGCCCCGATGACAGGGACTGTGCACGGAAGCCGAGCTCGCTGATCCCGCCACCGGGTGGCAGGGCGAACAAGTCGTTGTCAGCGCCGACGATCCTCGCGTTGGACTTCCCGATCACCTGGACGGTGACTGGTCGGTCGGCGTCGACGGTCACGTCGCTCTCGGCGTGCGCCGTCCCGGGAGTCGCCTCGATCGCCTTGCGGGAGAGGCGGACGCGGATGGCGAACTCAAGCTTCTCCACGACGTGTGCCGGCATCTCGGCAGCCAGGCTCGCGGCAGTTGGGCTCGCGGCTGCAGGTGGGGGCGGGCTCGCGGCTGCGGGCGGAGGTTCGGGCAGGGCCCCGCCCGCCAGCGGTGGCTCCTCCATGGCGGCGGCAGGCGGTTGTTCCGGCGGGGCGGCCGCGGCCGGCTCACCCTCACGTGGGCGGGGAATGCGCGTGCGGCTGGCCCTGGCTGGGCCTACGTCGGCCGGTGTCTCCTCGGCCAGCTCCGGGAACGGCTCCAGAGCCTCCACGGGCTCCGGGAAGGCGTCGGGCGGCTCGGCCATCTCCAGCCCAGCGGCATCTTCTCCTCCACCAGCACCGAGGCCCAGGGGCAGCCAGCCCGCGATCGCCTCGATCACGCTGAGCTGGTTGAAGTAGTTGTTGTGGTACACGACGTCGTTCTCGCCGAGCTCGAAGGTGTCCCCCACGAACCCGCCCACATCCTGGTCGATCGCGGGCATCGAAGCGGTGTCGACGACGAGGTCGTTGTCGCCGTCGAAGATCTGGTCGACGAAGCCCTCCGCGAGCTTGACGGCGAGCTCGCGTGGGAACTCCGGCGGGTTGTGATGGTCGTCGAAGACCTGGACGTGGAAGTTCGAGGACACGACGAACCAGTTCGTACCCGGTCCCGGCTGGCCGGCCTGGGGCTTGTTGAGCTCTGTGACGAACGCTCCCCCCGGCACCATGGCCTTGAGCCCGGGGACGTCCTCGCCCTCGGCCGCATAGGAGACGAGGTACTTCACGAACGCCCCGATCCCCTTGACCATCCCGCCGACGACGGCGGCGACCGGAGCAGCTCCCGGGAGCAACGAGAGTCCGCCCGCGCTGACCGACGCGAGGTTGGTGTAGAGGTCGACCAGGTCGGTCCACCGTTCCGGGTCCGCCAGGTGGGTTCCGGCGTTGGTTGCGGCCACGAAGACAGCGATGTCCACGGTGCCGGGCCAGCCCGATTCGGGCAGCACCTGCTCGGCGAAGGATCGCGTCACCAGGCCACCACGGCTGTGCGTGATGATGTCGATGACGAACTCCGCGCGCGGCCGATGCGTCCGCAGACGCTTCAGCAGGTTCTCGGCGTTCTCCAGCGGATCCAGACTCAGCGTCTTGTGGTCGAAGCCGATCACGGCGTCGTACGCCGAGATGGCGGTGCGCAGGAAGCCCTTCCCGTTCTCGTCGATGGCCAGCGCCCCGAACCCACCCACGGTGGAGGAGAACGTGCCGTGCACGAAGAGGAGCACCCGCACCGGCCGGTCCGTTGGCAGGTGGAGCTGGTCGAGCGTCTCGAACCGCCGCCACTTGGAGACGTCGGCGTCGGTGAGATGGACGAGCCCTGGCCGGACGTGCTTCTCCATCTTCTCCAGGGCCTTCTCCATCAGGGCTGGAGCGGCGAAGCGGAACACCAGTGCCTGTGCCGCGCCCTGCACGAGGTTGCCCAGCAGGCCGCGGGTGCGGATCCCGTCCGCTCGTACGGGTGGCCGGCGTCGGCGGGTGGTCGGGCGGTCCGGCGGAAGCGGCTGTACGTCGATCTCGAAGCGGGCCGTTCGCGGGCCGGGGTCGATGGACTTCGTGCGCTCTGCCGGGTTGACCGGCAGGTGCCACGAGTAGACCCCCTCGCGCTCGAGCAGCACGACGGCATCCTCGTCGGGCGGTACGTCGACCTCGAGCTTCACCTTTCCGGCTCGGTTGCTCGCCGGCTTGTCACCGATGTCCCTGGTACGGCGTGGGGTCAGGTCGACCCTGTCTACGAGAGTGAGGTCGCTCTGCTCGAGAGCCTTGACGAGCGCGTCCTTGCTGGCTTCGGTTGCTGCGCCCGGATCACCGGGAAGCCCACGGTCCGTGCGGCGTCCGGCCGGCTGGGCGTCGTACGACCCCGGAGTGGTGACTCGGAGCGTCCCACCGGCGAATGTCGCCATCCTGCTCCCTCCGTGGGCTCGACGGGTGCCCTTCCAACCTAGATCGGCCAGGGCGCCGCGTGATACCCCTCGACAGCAGTTGGACGCCGTCAGTCGAAGAGGAACCTCGTGGCGTCCGTCGGGAAGGCCGACCACGCGAGGACCTTCGTAGGGTGGAGCCCGAGAGCCTCGGCGTAGGCGCTGGCGGGATTCTCGCCGTACTCGGGGTACTTCGCGTAGGACGCGTCCGCGATTCGTTGGGCCTGTTCGGGTGTGTTCGGCTCGGTGCGAGCCGTGCCTTCGACGATGACGACCTGGTAGGGATCCTGCAGGTGCATCACGACGTTCTGGTTCGTCTCCAGGTTGCGTTGGTGGATGGTTTCGGTCGCGCCGCCGTAGTACCAGACGTCGTCGACCCATACGCCGTCCACGGGTACGACGTGAGGTCTGCCGTCCGGGCGGACAGTCGCGACCCAGTAGGCCTTGGCCTCCTCGAGCCGCACGCGGACCTCCTCCCACGCCAGGGTCTTCTTGGCTCGGCCGTAGCCAGCCGGGAGTTCGAGTCGTCGAGCCTTGGGCGACATGGAGACCTCCTCGTTGGTCGCGAGCGGCAGTCCCACGGAACCACAAATCCGCTCACCCGGCGCGGCCCCCCGACTGGCTAGCCGTCTGCTGCGTGGCCGAGGAAGTCCAGGATCGCGGCCACCTTGGCGGCGGTGATGACGTGACCGGTTTCAGGCAGAACGTGGAGCTGGCCCTGAGGGAGGTGTCGGTAGGCGCGGATGCAGTCCTCAACCGGCGAGTGCTCGTCGCGGTCTCCCACGAGGACGAGAGCCGGTACGTCGATCGCGGCGAAGTCGTCGAAGGCGTAGCCCGGCCAGTGCTGTGCGGCCTCGAAGAAGCACTGCAGCATGGTCCGCCAGTAGCCGGGTCCGCCAGCGGAGTCGTGGTCTGCCTTGATCAGCGAGAGGAACCCACGCATGTCGGGGTCGCCGCCGAAGGCGGCCTCGACCGCCCCGGGGTCGGCCTCGGTTGCGTCCTCGCGGCCGCCGAAGACCAGGCGCAGCTTGTGGAACGACGGCGACTCGGGGTCGAAGATGTCGCACCCGGCGTCGTTCACCAGAGCCCGCATCACACCGGGATGCCGGATCGCCGTGATCGTGGCGATCATGCCGCCCATGCTGAAGCCTGCAACCGCAGGACGGTCGAGTCCGAGTGCCCCGATGAGCCCGGCCACGTCGTCGGCGAGGAGGCTCATGGAGATCCGCTCGCCTGTGTGTCGGGTCAGGCCGCAGCCGCGCTGGTCGGGTGCGATGACGTGGAACTGCTCGGCGAGGGCTTCGAGATACGCGCCGTACGACACTGGAGTCTGGTCCCAGATCGGGTTGGTGCTGACCAGCCCGCCGTGGAGCAGGACGAGGTCGGGCGCGTCGGCCGAGCCGGCCTCGACGTAGTGGATGTCGATCCCGTTGACGTGGGCGGTTCCCGTGTGCGACCCGGTGGTGGTGGCTGTCATGGCGCTCTCCTTGTGGTGGTGCTGCCAAGGTAGGCGGCCACGTGCGGTGTCCGGATCGGGCGAACGCCCTATGTTTGGTCGGTGGGTTCGAAGTCCGACATCAGCCCGTGACGCATGGCGAACAGCCCGGCGGTGGCCCGGTTGTTGGCGCCGGTCTTGGTGTAGATGTGCTCGACATGGGCGCCGACGGTCTTCGGCGAGAGGACCAGCCGACCGGCAACCTCGCGGTTGCTGAGCCCCCGCGCGAGGAGACGCAGTACCTCCACCTCACGGCTGGTCAGTTCGGCTGGCCAGGCCCGGCGTCGACGGACCCGGTGCCCGGCCGCGTCGAGTACCGCTTGCACGGCGTCGCCGTCCAGCCGGCCCCCGTGTACGTCATCGCGCAGGAGTGCGGCCGCTGTGGTCGGGTCAGCGGCCGGCCGGTGTGGCCGTTCCTCAGTCGCGGTCGCGTAGCGGTCGGCAGCCGCCAGTACGCGACCCGTGACCGGGATCGTGGCGCCGGACAGGCCGCGCGGATAGCCGGAGCCGTCGAGGCGCTCGTGGTGGAGCACCGCGATCGTGCCGAGCTCGGCCAGGCGCGGGGAGAACGCGAGCATGCGCTCGGTGAGGTACGGGTGGGTGCGGACCCGCTCCTGTTCGGCCACGGTCAGCCGCGACTTCTTGTCCCAGATGGCGTTGGAGATGCCGAGGCGACCGAGGTCGTGCACCAGCCCTGCTCGTCGTACTCGCGTGACGTCGGCGGGATCGAGGCCCAGGCGCGTCGCGGCATCCCCGGCCAGCTGGGCGACGGTGCGGGAGTGGCCGATGAAGTACGGCGACTTGAGGTCGGCAAAGTCGCCGATTGCGGTCAGGACCTGGTCGAGGTCTTGCTCGTCGACCGTCTGGGCCAGCCCGGGCTCGCGGTCGAGGACCTCGTCCCAGTGGCTCCTGCGGTCCAGACCCTCGAGCACGTCCCCGCCGTGGGCGCGCAGCAGGTCGACGAGGGCGGGGTCGAACTGGCCACCGGCGCGTTCGCGCGCCATCTGCAGCGCGGCGTCCGGGCCGCCCAGCCGTTCGAAGGCGGCGACCACGTCGGCGAGGTACACCAGCCGGGATGTCAGCCGGATCTCTTCGCCCTTGAGTCCCGCAGCGCCCCGGCCGTCCCAGCGCTCATAGCTCTCGACCAGGCTGCGGCGTACTTCGTCACCCAGGCCGAGCTGTTCGGCCAGCAGATCGGTCGCCTTCCAGTGGCTCTCCAGGATCGAGGAGAACCACCGGAGTCCGGCGATCGGGAACGCCGCGGCCGTGCGCACTCGGTCCGTCACCGTGTTCTCCGACCCGAGCCGGCGGATCAGGAACCGGGCGAAGTCGGTCGCGCTGTCGCCGGAGAACATGCTGTCGCGCTTCATCGCGATGTCGTCGCCGAACCACTTGGCCTGTTCGTAGGCGTCGGTGTGGCACCCCACCCAGGCCAGGAGTCCCGAGTAGTAGACGACCACCCGATCCTGCTCGTCCAGGTCGAGAAGGTCGGCCAGGCGAAGCGCGATGATCGTCTGGCGGATGACGTGCTCCATCGGCTGGCCCAGCCCGAGATCCGTGCCCAGCGAGATGGTCGCGACGAGCTCGGCGAGGCGAACCCGGGTCGACGCCTCGGTCACGACCTGAGTGTATTGGGTGCCCAGGCTGGCGGGGCGGGCGCGAGGCCCTTGGGGGGCTCCGGAGTGAACCGCGGGGGCGTGCGTTCCACGGTTCGTCTGACGTGCCGCATGGCCGCGGTCATTAGCGACCACCCCGCATGACGTCCGCCACGGGTCACAGGAAGCGGGCCGGGGTCGCCGCAGGACGTCATACGTTGTGGCGGCAATAGCGACCTCTTCGTATGACGTCCCAGCTAGCGTCATTCGTTGCGGCGGCAGTAGCGACCAGAACGTCTGACGTCCCGCAGCGGTCGGAGGAAGCGGGCTGCCCCACCGGTTGCACGGGGTCACACCGGCGGCGTGCCAGTCAGGATGATGTGGACTTTGGGTCACCACGTGACCCAAAGTCCACATCATCATCTCGGCCCGTGGGTGGACCCTCTCCTGCCCTCGTCGAGCACGTGAGCAGAAACGAGAATCGGGTACGAGAAAAGGACCAAACGCATTTGGCGCAACCGGGGAGGCAACATGCCGAGCAAGTCCGCGAACGTGAAGAACGAGAAGCAGTACGAGGCCCTCAAGGACAAGGGCATGTCCAAGGAGCGCGCCGCCAAGATTGCCAACTCCGAGGGCGCCTCGAAGCGGGGCGGGAAGGCCAGCGGCAAGGGCGGGGACAGCTCGCAGGGCGGCACCACCGCGCAGAAGAAGGAGGCGGGCCGCAAGGGCGGCAAGGCCTCAAGCAAGGCATCCAGCAAGTCCTGATCTGCCCTAGGCGAAGGTCGCCCTCAGAACCCCAGCTGGTGCGAGGCCTCGCCCCGGACGGCCTTGCCCTTCTCCTGGGCGGTCTCCTTGAGCCTGACCTGGAAGTCGACCATCTTCTGCTGCAGGGCAGGGTCGGCCGCGGCGAGGATGCGTACGGCGAGCAGGCCGGCGTTGCGTGCGTTGCCGACCGCCACGGTGGCGACCGGCACCCCGGCCGGCATCTGCACGATTGAGAGCAGGGAGTCCATGCCGTCGAGGTACTTCAACGGCACCGGCACGCCGATCACCGGCAGCGGCGTCACCGCGGCCAGCATGCCGGGCAGGTGGGCGGCTCCGCCTGCGCCGGCGATGATCACACGAATGCCGCGGCCCGCGGCCTCGCGCCCATAGCTCAGCATCTCGTCGGGCATCCGGTGGGCCGAGACCACATCGGCTTCGAACGCGATGTCGAACTCCTCGCACGCCTCGGCTGCGGCCTTCATCACCGGCCAGTCCGAGTCGGACCCCATCACGATGCCGACCTGCGGGGCTTCGCGCTCAGTCATTCGCTCTCCTCACCGAGGTCGCCTGCGAACCATGCTGCCGCATGACGGGCTCGTTCGAGGCAGTCCTCGAGATCGTCGCCGTAGGCGTTGACGTGGCCGACCTTGCGGCCCGGCCGCAGCTCCTTGCCGTAGAGGTGCACCCGGAGCCGCGGATCGCGCGCCATTGCGTGCGGGTACCCGTCGTACAGGTGCCCGGTTTGTCGGGAGCCACCGAGGATGTTCACCATCACGGTCCAGCGAGCCCTGGCGTCGGGGGTGCCGAGTGGCAGGTCGAGAACCGCGCGCAGGTGGTTCTCGAACTGGCTGGTGACCGCCCCGTCCTGGGTCCAGTGGCCGGTGTTGTGCGGGCGCATTGCCAGCTCGTTGACGAGCACCTTGCCGTCCCGGGTCTCGAACAGCTCGACGGCCAGCACTCCGGTCACCTCGAGCTCGCCGGCGATCCGCATCGCGATCTGCTGGGCCTGTACGGCGAGGCCGGGGTCCAGGTCCGGCGCGGGTGCGATCACCTCGTGGCAGATGCCGTTGCGCTGGGTCGACGCGACGATGGGCCACGCAGCGACCTGCCCGGAGGGAGACCGCGCCACCTGGGCGGAGAGCTCGCGGCGGAAGTCCACCCGCTCCTCGGCAAGGATCACCGCTCCGGACGCGAAGACGGCGGCGCAGTCGTCGGGTCCCTCGACGAACCAGACCCCTTTGCCGTCGTACCCCCCGCGGGTGGTCTTGAGCACGCACGGCCAGCCGCCCGAGGTCTCGGCGAAGGCCTCCACCTCCGCCACCGTCGAGACCAGTGCATTGCGCGGGCAAGGTACGCCGAGCTCGGCAAGGCGCGCGCGCATCACACCTTTGTCCTGGGCATGGACCAGCGCCTCGGGACCAGGTCGTACGGCGAGCTCGGACTCGAGGGCGTGCAGGTGACCGGTGGGCACGTGCTCGTGGTCGAAGGTGACCACCTCGCAGCCCGCGGTCACCCGGCGCAACGTGGCGAGGTCGGTGTAGTCCCCGACGACGTGGTCGGGGATCACCTGCGCGGCGCTGACCCCGGGGGCCTCGGCCAGCAGCCGCAGCGGGATGCCCAGTGCAGCGGCAGGTTCGGCCATCATCCGGGCCAGCTGTCCGCCACCGATCACGGCGACGGTGGGAGCGAGCGCGGGAGTCACGGGCTGACCCTACAGAGCGCCGCCAGGGGGACGATTAGGCCCCGGCGGAGGCATTAGTGTTCGAGCCATGACCGTGGAGTCCGATCGCACGACGTACGTCCTGATCGACGGCGAGAACATCGACGCCACGCTCGGAGCCTCGATCTTCGGGCGGCGGCCACATCCCAACGAACGGCCTCGCTGGGAGCGGATCCTCACCTTCGCGGAGTCCTCATGGGGCCAGCCGGCCAAGGGGCTGTTCTTCCTCGCGGTCAAGGACGAGCTGCCGATGAGCTTCATCCAGGCCCTGGTCAGCATCGGGTACCGGCCGATCCCGCTCTCGGGTGGTCCGACCGACAAGGTCGTCGACATCGCGATCCAGCGCACCCTCAGCGAGCTCGAGAACCGCACCGCAGACCTGATGCTGGTCAGCAACGACGGTGACTTCCTGCCCCAGATGGAGCGGCTCCTCGACGGCCGCCAAATGGGGCTGCTGGCCTTCCGGGAGTTCAAGAACAGCGGCTTCACCGCGTTGATCGACCGGGGGCTGGAGTTCTTCGACCTCGAGTACGACGTGCTCGCGTTCAACGAGCGGCTGCCCCGCCTGCGGATCATCCCGATCGACGAGTTCGACCCCAAGGACTTCCTCTGACCGGCGGCTAGCCCCTGGGTACCCGCCCGTGCGTGCGGCGTACGGCGACCGGCTCGAGGTCCCCGAAGCCGCGCAGGGGCCGCGCCGGCAGCACGCGTGTCTCGTAGTCGTTGTCGTCGAGCCGCTCCGCGGTGCGCAGATCGGTGATCACGCGATTGCGCCGCGCCACGCCCACCAGCCTCGCGGCGAGATTGACAGCCGGCCCGTAGACGTCTCCCATGCGCAGGACCACGGAACCTGTGACAACGCCGACGCGGACGTCGGGCAAGCGCTTGTCGCCGCCGATGACCTTGACGATGTCCCAGGCGATCTCCATCCCGTCGGCGGGCGAGGACGCGAGGTACAGCACCGAGTCACCCAGTGTCTTCACGACGCGGCCGCCGTGCAGGGCCACCACGTCGTGGCTGCGGCCCTCGAACACCTCGACCAGGTCGCCGATCTCGTCCTCGTCGAGCCGGTTGGTGAGCTCGCTGAAGCTGACCAGGTCGGCGAAACCGACCGTCGCCTCGGCGATCTGCTCGCCCGCGCCGCCGTCCAGGGACTCCACACGCATGACAGCGGCGACCAGGTGGCGTCGCCATACGTAGGTCAGCAACGCCTCGAAGTGGGGGCCGATCGTCTCCGCCAGCCGCAGTGCCTCTGCAGTCTTGGACCCCACCGGCCCGGACCTGTCGAGCTGGGCCCCGATCGTGGCCACCTCCCACTCGGCGAGCCGGTCCATCGTCTGACCGACTGCGCGAGTCATCCGCACGATCGTGTCGAAGTCGAGCCCTCCCTCCTTCACGATCGACGCAACGCGGACGAGTGCTTCGGCGTCCGCCTTGCTGAATGCGACCGCACCACCGACCCCGGGGAATCCCAGGGCCCGCCACAACCGCTGCGCCTGCTTGGCGGTGAGCCCAGCCTCATCGGCAACCTGCTCCCCGGTCAGCTCGGGGACGGCACCGACTATCGCGCGCTCGAGGTCCTCAGGAGCCGTCATCGGATCTGGGCGATGATCGATCGGTTCGGTGGTAGAGCTCGTCGCTCACGGTCAGCTGGGCCTGTTCCACCCGGGGAATGTCGCGCAGCTCGACGCGACCGAGCTCGCTGGCGTCCGAGACCACCAGCGTCCCGCAGCCGAACATCCGGTCGATGACGCTCTTCTCGTAGGAGATGTCGCTGATCCGGTTCATCGGGATGTCGTGTCCTCGCCGGGTGAAGACCCCCGTGCGGGTGATCAGCCGTCGGCTGGTGAACGTGTACGTCGTCACCAGCCAGCTCAGGAAGGGCGCCACGGTGAACCAGACGATCAAGATCGCGGCCAGGACCCAGGTCACCCAGCGCCAGACGGCGGCGTTCTCGCCGCTCGGCAGGCTGGAAAGGTACCCGGCAACCCCGGCGACAAGAATGAGCACCACCGCGGGCAGCAACAGCGCCTTGACGTGCGTGCGGGTGCTGAGGATGACGTGCTCACCCTCGTTGAGCAGCTTGCGAGAAACGACCACAGCGAGATCATGCCACGGTGTGGCCCAGGTCACTCCCGCTCATTCCGCGGTCATTGGCGCCGGACGTACACCACGTCCCCTGCGCCCAGGCGCTCCTCACCACCCTGAGTGCGTACGACGAGCTGCCCGGTGGCATCGACGTCCACGGCCTCGCCGAGCACCTCGCCGCCCGGAATCGTGACCCGCACCTCCTCGCCGGGTGTGCGGCACAGCTCCAGATAGGCAGCCCGCAGATCCTCGCCCTCCCGCCACTGGTCGTAACGCTCGCCCAACTCCTCCGCCAGGGCCGCGAGCAGCGCCGACCGGTCGACCGCCGCCCCCGAGACGAGTGCGAGCGAGGTCGCCTCAGGGACCGGGAGCTCCTCAGCAGCCTGCGCGCAGTTGATGCCGACTCCCACGACGGCGGCCGCGGTGCCATCGTGCTCGACCCGCTCCAGCAGGATCCCGCCGAGCTTGTGACCCCCGGCGAGGACGTCGTTGGGCCACTTCAGGTCGGCCTTGACGCCGGTGACCCGTCGTACGGCACCCGCAGCGGCGATCCCGGTAAGCAGCGGGAGCCACGGCCACCTCTCCGCCGGCGTGTCGCCGGGCACCAGCAAGAAGGAGACAGTCAGCGAGGTACGCGCCGGGGTGACCCACTCGCGGCCGAGGCGTCCACGTCCGGCGGTCTGGTGCTCGGCGACCAGGACGAGCCCCTCCTCCTCCCCCGACCGGAAACGCTCGGCCACGTCGGCATTGGTGGATGCGGTCTCCTCCACCACCTCCATGCGCCACCGACGCGATGCCGCGCGGGCGGCTCCCAGGTCAATCGGCGGGCGGCTGTCACCGTCATCAGTCATGGCCACTAGATTGGCGCAGGAACGCACAGGTGGCTACCAGGCTGGGACACCCCAGCGGGCCAGGAGGAGTCGACGACGTGAGCGCAGATCCGGGTGAGGGCACCGAAGTCCCCGAGGACATCGACATCCACACCACGGCGGGCAAGCTGGCCGACCTCGACCGACGTATCGACGAGGCGGTCCACGCCGGCTCGGCCAAGGCCGTCGAGAAGCAGCACGCCAAGGGCAAGTGGACCGCCCGGGAGCGCATCGAGCACCTCTTCGACGAGGGTTCCTTCGTCGAGCTCGACGAGCTGGCGCGGCACCGTTCGGTGGCGTTCGGGCTCGAGAAGAACCGACCCTACGGCGACGGCGTGATCACCGGCTTCGGCACCATCGACGGCCGCCAGGTGTGCGTGTTCTCGCAGGACTTCACGGTCTTCGGCGGCTCACTGGGTGAGGTGTACGGCGAGAAGATCTGCAAGGTGATGGACCTCGCCATCAAGACCGGCTGTCCGATCATCGGCATCAACGAAGGTGCCGGGGCCAGGATCCAGGAGGGCGTCGTCTCCCTCGGCCTCTACGGCGAGATCTTCAGGCGCAACGTGCACGCGAGCGGAGTCATCCCGCAGATCAGCCTGATCATGGGCTCCTGTGCCGGCGGCCACGTCTACTCCCCCGCGGTCACCGACTTCACGATCATGGTCGACGGCACCTCCAACATGTTCATCACCGGACCCGACGTGATCAAGACGGTCACCGGGGAGGACGTGTCCATGGAGGATCTCGGCGGCGCGCGGACCCACAACACCAAGTCCGGCAACGCCCACTACATGGGATCCGACGAGGAGGAAGCGCTCGAGTACACCAAGGCGCTGCTCTCCTACCTGCCCCAGAACAACCTCGACGACCCGCCGTCGTACGCGGAATACGAGCTGGGGTCAGCGGATCTCGAGGTCAGCGACGAGGACAGGGCGCTCGACACGGCGATCCCCGACTCCCCCAACCAGCCCTACGACATGAAGTCGATCATCGAGGGAGTCGTCGACGACGGCGAGTTCCTCGAGGTGATGCCACTCTTCGCGCCCAACATCGTGATCGGGTACGGCCGAGTCGAGGGCAAGTCCGTGGGTGTCGTGGCCAACCAGCCGATGCAGTTCGCCGGAACCCTCGACATCAACGCCTCTGAGAAGGCGGCGCGCTTCGTGCGCACCTGCGACGCCTTCAACATCCCGGTGCTCACCTTCGTCGACGTCCCCGGTTTCCTGCCCGGCACCGACCAGGAGTGGAACGGCATCATCCGCCGCGGGGCCAAGCTGATCTACGCGTACGCCGAGGCGACGGTCCCGCTGGTCACGATCATCACGCGCAAGGCATATGGCGGCGCGTACGACGTGATGGGCTCCAAGCACCTGGGTGCCGACATCAACCTCGCCTGGCCCTCCGCGCAGATCGCAGTGATGGGCGCCCAGGGAGCGGCCAACATCTTGCACCGCAAGGAGCTCGCCGAGGTCGAGAAGGACGGCGGCGATGTCGAGAAGCGACGGGCCGAGCTGATCGCCGACTACGAGGACACGCTGGCCAATCCCTACATCGCGGCCGAGCGTGGCTACATCGACGCGGTGATCACCCCCCACGAGACCCGGATCGAGATCGTCCGCGCCCTGCGTCTGCTGGCCTCCAAGCGCGAGACGCTGCCTCCGAAGAAGCACGGAAACATCCCGCTGTGACACTGGGAGCGACGAAGGAGCGCCCAGGAAGAGCCGAGACGGCGGTACTGCTGGGGGGAGCGCAGCGGAGGACGGCGGTAGCGCCGTCTCGGCGACCCCACGAACGAACCGAAAGGCAACCCCACATGCCTGACCACAACGAACCAACCGCAACCGGCGAAACCAACGAAGCAGAAACCCCCCAGCAGCCCTCCCTCCTGCGCATCGTGAAGGGCGATCCGACACCTGAGGAGGTGGCCGCGCTCGTCTCGGTGGTCTCCGGCATGTCGGCGGGAGCGCAGTCGACCCCGGCCAGGCCCACTCCCAAGCCCCAGTGGGGCGCCAACCACCGCAAGGTGCGCGGCACCCACCGCCACGGTCCGGGTGCCTGGCGCGCCACGGCGCGTTGAGTTCTCAGATGGCCACCACTCCCCGACTCGTCCTCGCCTCGGCGTCGACGGCCCGGCTCAAGACTCTCCAGAACGCCGGCCTCTCACCCGAGGTCGTCGTCAGCGGTGTGGACGAGACCTCCGTCGAGGTGACGGAGCCGGCGGAGTACACGCTCAAGCTGGCCCAGCTCAAGGCCGTCGCCGTGGCCGCGGGCCAGAAGCGCGCCATCGTCATCGGCTGCGACTCCGTGCTGGCACTCGACGGACAGATCCTCGGCAAGCCGGCGAGCGACGAAGAGGCGATCGACCGGTGGAAGCAGATGCGCGGGCGGGCCGGCGTACTCCACACCGGTCACTGCGTGATCGACACCCACCGCGAGGTGTGGCTCGCGCGGTCGGCGGCCACCCAGGTGCGCTTCGCGCAGGTCTCCGACGAGGAGATCGATGCCTACGTCGCCACCGGAGAGCCGTCAGCGGTAGCCGGGGCCTTCACCCTCGACGGGCTCGGTGGAGCGTTCGTGTCCGGCGTCACAGGTGACCCGCACAACGTCGTAGGGATCAGCCTCCCCCTGCTCCGACTGATGCTCGAGGAGCTCGGGTTCGTCTGGACGGAGTTCTGGGCCTCCTGAGAAGGACCCGCTCTGGAGGCCCTCCAACAGGCCGACGTGTCGCTTGAACACGAACCGGCGGAACGCCCAGAACCGGAACAACATGCCCAGGAACGCGCCCACCAGGTTGGCCGAGACGTTGTCGGCGATCGCCGAGTCCCATTCGATGACGTTGCGCGTCATCCAGAGGCAGGCCATCGGGATCACGAACGAAGCCAGGTTCACCGCGACGTACTTGACGGCGCCGGCGCCGGGGCCCGAAGGCCGCCGATGCTTGAACGCGTAGCGCCGACTGCCTTGGAAGCTGATCCACATCCCCACGCAGTTCGCGAGGAACCACGAGGTGACCGGCCAGCCGTTGAGCGGCCCCGGCCGGGAGACACCGGTGATGCCGTGAACGAGCACGTTGAAGAGCACGACGGCGACGATCGTCGCCACGACGTTGACAGCCGAGAACTTGGCTGCCTCGTTGCCGATACGGCGCACCCGCGGTCCCATACCCAGAGGCTAGAGCCCGACCGGGCAGGATGAGTGCATGCGCGGCCTGATCCTCGCCGGTGGAACCGGCTCCCGGCTCCACCCGATAACCCTCGGTACCAGCAAGCAGCTGGTCCCCGTCTACGACAAGCCGATGATCTACTACCCGCTCAGCACGCTGATGCTGGTCGGCATTCGGGACATCCTGGTCATCACCACGCCTCACGAGGCCGACGGTTTCGAGCGCCTGCTCGGCGACGGCTCGAGGTTCGGCATCTCGATCACCTATGCCACCCAACCGAGCCCCGACGGTCTCGCGCAGGCGTTCACGATCGGGGCCGAGTTCATCGGCAGCGAGCCGAGTGCCCTGATCCTGGGCGACAACCTCTTCTACGGACCGGGCTTCGGCCGGCAGCTCGAGCGGTTCAGCCGCATCGACGGCGCCACCGTGTTCGCCTACCGCGTCTCGGATGCCTCCTCCTACGGAGTCGTCGAGTTCGATGCCGAATGGAAGGCCATCTCGCTCGAGGAGAAGCCGGCCAACCCCCGGAGCAAGTTCGCCGTGCCCGGCCTGTACTTCTACGACAACGACGTCATCGAGATCGCCAGGAACCTCAAGCCATCTGCGCGTGGCGAGTACGAGATCACCGACATCAGCCAGCACTATCTCGCGCAGGGCCGGCTCAGCGTCGAGGTGCTCGAGCGCGGCTTCGCCTGGCTGGACACCGGCACCTTCGACTCCCTCTCCGACGCCGGCAACTTCATCCGCACGCTCGAGCACCGGCAGGGCCTCAAGGTCGGGGCACCCGAGGAGGTGGCCTGGCGCCAGGGCTTCCTCAGCGACGAAGAGCTCCGCGAACGCGCCGAGCCTTTGCTGAAGTCGGGCTACGGCCAGTACCTACTCGGGCTGCTCGAGTCCGAGCACCGATGAGCCGGAGACAGCCCACCGCTCCTCCCACGGCCCGATCGGGTCGATTCCGTGTGCCTGCAGCTTGCGGTGCCCCAGCACCGAGTACGCCGGACGCGGGGCCGGCCGAACGAAGCTCGACGAGTCGGTTGCGCTGACCACCTCGGGCGCGAGCCCTGCCGACTCGACCACCCGACGAGCGAACCCGAACCACGTCGTCTCCCCCGTCGACGTCGCGTGCCAGGTTCCCGCCGGGACGTCGCCCTCGACCAGACGGAGGATCAGCTCTGCGACGTCGACGGTCCACGTCGGCTGACCCCACTGGTCGTCCACGACGCGGACCGCGCCCTGCTCGCGTGCCACTCGGGCGATCGTGCGTGGGAAGCAGGAGCCCTGGGCGCCGTACAGCCAGGCCGTGCGGACCACCAGGTGGTGTTCCGGGGCGGCGTCCCGCACTGCAGCCTCACCCGCCGCCTTGGTGCGCCCGTACGCCGAAGCCGGGGTCACCGGTGCGTCCTCGTCGTACGGCGACCGTGCGCTGCCGTCGAACACGTAGTCGGTGCTCAAGTGGACGATCCGGCGACCGTGACGAGCCGCGGCCCTGGCCAGGACAGCGGGCGCGATCGCGTTGATTCCGTGGGCGTCCTCCTCGTGGCTCTCCGCGTCGTCGACCGCAGTCCAAGCGGCGCAGTTGACCACCACGTCATGAGCGGCGACCGCCTCGCCGACCGCGTCGTCGTCGAAGAGATCGAGGTCGCCGTGGTCGACCGGGGTCACCGCGATGTCGTGACGTGCCAGGACTCGGCACACGTCGGTGCCCAGCATCCCCAGCGCACCTGTGACCATCCAGCCCATCAGACCTCCCTTCACCCACGCCGCCGCGATGTCCCCCGGCAGGGTAGCGAGGTACTAACCTGCCCCGGTGGAGGTCCGCGAGCTGTCTGTGCCGGGAGCCTTCGAGGTGACCCCGGTCCAGCACAGCGACGACCGCGGCGTGTTCCTGGAGTGGTTCCGCGAGGACGTCTTCGTACAGGCGACCGGGCACGCGCTCCATCTCGCGCAGGCGAACTGCTCGGTCTCGAGCGCCGGCACCCTGCGCGGCATCCACTTCGCCGAGCTTCCACCCGGCCAGGCCAAGTTCGTCACGTGCGTCCACGGCGCCGCCTTCGACGTGGTCGTCGACCTCCGCGTGGGTGCTGAGACCTACGGCCGGTGGGACGCGGTCCAGCTCGACGACCAGGACCGCAGGGCGGTCTACCTCCCGGAGGGCGTGGGGCACGCGTTCATGGCGCTGGAGGACCACACGGTGGTCAACTACCTGTGCTCCTCGCCGTACGATCCCGGCCGCGAGCACGGCATCCACCCGCTGGACCCCGAGATCGGCATCGAGTGGCCGGCAAGCAACAAGTTCGGCACCCCGATCTCCCCGCTGCTGTCCCCCAGGGACGACACCGCTCCCGGCCTGGCCGAGTTGCGCGAGGCCGGACTTCTCCCGACGTACGACGAGGCCCAGGCCCTGTACGTCAGTCGTTCGCAACCGCAGCGCGGGCCTTGAGCGGCTCCCACCAGGCCCGGTTCTCGCGGTACCACGCGACGGTCTCCGCCATCCCCTGCTCGAAGGTCGCCAGGGGCTCGTAGCCGAGCTCGGTGCGGATCTTGGCGCTGTCGACCGAGTAGCGCAGGTCGTGGCCCAGCCGGTCGGTGACCTGCCGGACCCGGTCCCAGTCGGTGCCGGTGGCCTCGAGCAGCCGGCCGGTCAGCTCCTTGTTGGACATCTCGGTCCCGCCGCCGATGTTGTAGACCTCTCCGGGCCGGCCGCCCTCGAGCACCAGCTGGATCGCGCGGCAGTGGTCATCGACGTGCAGCCAGTCGCGAACGTTGGCGCCTTCGCCGTACAGCGGCACCTGCGCGCCGTCGATCAGGTTCGTCACGAACAGCGGGACGACCTTCTCCGGGAACTGGTAGGGCCCGTAGTTGTTCGAGCAGCGCGTGATGCACACAGGGAGACCGTGGGTGCGGTGGTAGGCCCTGGCGAGCAGGTCGCTGGAGGCCTTTGAGGCGGAGTACGGCGAGTTGGGCTGCAGCGGCTGCTCCTCGTCCCAGCTGCCCTGCGCGATCGAGCCGTAGACCTCGTCGGTCGAGACGTGCACGAACTTCTCGATCCGGTGGCCGGCGGCCTCGCTCCGGACCGCCGCGTCCAGCAGGGTCTGGGTGCCGACCACATTGGTCATCACGAACTCCGCCGCGCCCACGATCGAGCGGTCCACGTGGCTCTCGGCTGCGAAGTGGACGACAGCGTCGACCTCGGCCAACAGCCGGTCGACGGTCAAGCGGTCGAGGATGTCGCCCTCGACGAACCGCAGCCTCGGGTCCTCGGCGACCGGCGCGATGTTCTGCACGTTGCCGGCGTAGGTGAGCTTGTCGAGCACGACGACGCTCTCCGGCTCGACACCTCCCCACGCCCCGGTCAGGACCGAGCGCACGTAGTGGCTGCCGATGAAACCGGCTCCGCCCGTGACCAGGACTCTCATGCCGGGACTCTCATGTGGTGCCTTTCGGTTGGCGGCGCATCGAGGTGAGGGTCGCCGCGATGCCGGCCACCATCGGCGTACGCGCCAGCGAGGACGTCCGCGGCCACGCCACGGAGCGAAGCCGCAGGTCGCGGACCTGGAACCGGGCGCTGGCCGAGGTGCCGAGTACGACGGGTGGCCGACGTCTGGTGATCCGGTGCAGGTCGCCGAGCACCGCGCCGATGGTGGTGGATCGCTCGCTGGCCAGCACCTTCAGCGCCCGTCTGCCCTGCGTGGTGACCGCGTCCAGGCTGGCCACCGCCATGGCCGCCGCGTCGTCGACGAAGAGGTAGTCGCGCATCGTGTCCAGCGAGACGTAGACGCTCAACGGCTGCCGGGTGAGCTGCGCGTGGCACAGCTGTGACACGAGGCCTTGCGGCTTGGCAAGGTCCTGGCCTGGGCCGTAGAGGTTCGCAAGCCTTCCGACGAGCAGCGCAGTCCCGGTGCGTACGGCGAAGTCGGTCGCGATCTCCTCCGAGCGCAGCTTGGCCCAGCCGTACGGCGAGATCGGAACCGGCTCGGTGTGCTCGGTGAACGGCGCCCCGCTCGCACCGGCGTACACGCCACCCGCGGAGGAGGCGAGGAAGAACCCGCAGCCGTTCGAGCCTGTGTCCGGATCCCAACGTCCCAGGAAGTCCGCGAGGACGGCGATCTCCTCGTCGAGGTCCTCGGTGGTGCTGCCGACGACACCGGCACCGGCACACCAGTAGGCCTCCCAGGGAGCGGGAAGGTCGGCCGCGTCCTGAAGGAGCGCCTCCACCGAAGCCTCGTGGTCCCCCCAGGGGACCTGCGTGGTGCGCACCTCGCGGCCCAGAGTCTCCAGGCGCCGGCACACGGCGCTGCCGAGCAGCCCGCCGGCACCTACTACCCAGGCGACCCTTGCGGGCGGCACGGGCTCAGGCCCGCGGTCTTGGCCGGCCAAGGGGACCGTCCGCCGGGTCCTGGGTGATCAGGTAGAGGGGCTTGCCCATGGCCATGTTGACCGCGACGCCGACGTACTCCGCGATCACTCCGAGCGAGAACAGGATGGCGCCGGTGGAGATCAGCATCACCACGATCAGCGACGACCAACCTTCGGTGGGCGCCGGGTCCACGATCTGTCGGTAGACGACGAAAGCCGCGAAGACGAGACCAACCATCGCGAAGACGAGACCAAGGGCGCTGACGAGGCGCAACCCGCGGGTGCCGCCGGTAAGGACCATCCGCCAGAAGTGTGAGAGCAGCGTGCGTCGCGAGTACCCGGAGCTGCGCTGCTCACCCTCCTGACGCAGCTCGACCGGTGCTGTCGCCACCTCGCCGGCCACCCAGCCCAGGGCGACGTCGAGGTACACCCCGGCTCCGGCGTACGCCGCGACGCTTCGGGCCACCTCGCCGAGAACCAGCCGGAAGCTGTGGAAGGACGAGGCGTCGGTGCCCCCGCTGAGAGTCGTCACCATCAGCTTCGCGCCGCGAGAGGCGACGTTGCGCAGCCCGCTGTGTGGTGCCGTGTTGGTCGGCTTGGCGTAGACGACGCTGGCCTGCTCGGCGAGCGCGACGTCGAGCATGGAGCCGATGTACGCCGGGTCGTGCTGGCCGTCCTCGTCAATGGTGACGACCCAGTCCCCACCGGACGAGGACATGCCGGCCAGCGTCGCGGCGTGCTGACCGAAGTTGCGACTGAGCCAGATCGTGCGCACGAAGGAGTGCTCGGCTGCCATCTCGCGCAGCACACGCGCAGAGTCGTCCGGGCCGTCGTCGTGGACCAGCAGCACCTCGGCCACGCGGAACGGCACCCCGTCGGGAGAGACGACGTGAGCAGTGAGTGGGACGAGTTCGGCGATGACCGACGGCAGCTGGCGCTCGGCCTGGTAGATCGGGATCACGACCGAGACGAGGTGCTCGCCCGCCGGAGACGCGGGATCGGCTGGCACGCGCCCGACTATAGTCACCAACGTCCCGTCCGGGAGGGTGATCGATGCAGAGCGGCCCCCGCGTATCAGTGGTGATCCCGGCCTTCCAGAACGAGGACTACATCCGCGCGACCGTGGAGTCTGTTCTCGCGCAGACGTACCAGGACTTCGAGCTGGTCATCGCCGACCACAGCTCCTCGGACCGCACCTGGGAGCTCCTGCAGGGCTTCACGTACGACGACCGGGTGCGTCTGCTTCGCACTCCGGCGGGAGGCGGGGCCGAGCGCAACTGGAACGCGGTGACCGAGACCGCTCGTGGGGAGCTGGTCAAGCTGGTCTGTGGCGACGACCTGTTGGCACCCGAGTGCCTGGCCGCCCAGGTCGCTGCCTTCGACCAGCACAGCGAGGGCGTCGTAATGGTCGCCTCTGCCCGCGACATCGTCGACGCCTCCAACCGGCCGGTCGTGCGTGGGCACGGGCTGGCAGGGCTCTCGGGCCGGGTTCCCGGTCGCGAGGCGATCCGTCGATCGGTGGTTCGCGGGGCCAACATCTTCGGCGAGCCCTGCTGCGTACTGATGCGCCGTACGACGTTGGAGGAGGCAGGCGGTTGGCACGGTGACCCCGGCTTCATGATCGACCAGGCGACGTACTGCCGCGTGCTCCTGCTCGGCGACCTCGCGACCGCGCCCGGATCGTTGGCAGCCTTCCGGCTCAGCTCGACCCAGTGGAGCGTCGAGCTCACTCGTGAGCAGGCTCGGTCGGCGGCCCAGATGCACCACGAGATCGCTCGGCTCGCTCCGGGCCTGCTCAGCCGGCGGGACGTGACGGTCGGCAACGCCATGGCCCGGGCTCGAGCCCTGCAGCGCAGGCTCGCCTACCGCCTCCTGGGCCGGCGGATGACCCCGCCTGAGTTTCGGGAGCGCGCTGGATGAGGTCCTGCGTGCACTAGGGTCACGCCCATGTCATCTGGCCGACCATGTCCGGCCTGCACCGGTGCCGAGGTCAGCAGGCGCCTGACCATCCGCGAGCAGATGTACGGGACCGGTGAGGAGTTCGACTACCTGGAATGTGCCGCCTGCTCGAGTCTGTTCATCGAGGAGATCCCGTCGGATCTCGCGAGGTACTACGACACCTCCGCCTACTACTCCTTCGACGAGGACCCTGAGTCCGTGATGGGCCGGCCCGGGGTCGCACAAGCAACCGCGCTCATCGGTCGTGCCGTCCTCCATGGGCCCGAACGGCTCATGACTCGTGCGCTTGCATTCGCGCCCAAGCGTGAGCTGCGCACCTTGGTTGCACTCTTCGAGTCGGTCCGGATGGCCGGACTTCCGCGAGGGCGGAAGACTCGCGTGCTCGACGTGGGCGCGGGGGCTGGATCGTTCGTCTACGCGCTCGGGCTGGCCGGGATGGAAGAGGTCATCGGGATCGACCCGTTCGTGGACGAGGATCGACAGGTCGGGGCACGAGGCAAAGTCCTGCGTCTGGGGCTGGCTGACGTCGATGGCGAGTTCGACCTGGTGATGATGCACCACAGTCTCGAGCACGTGCCAGATCCGAGGGAGACCATGGTTCTGGCTCGGGCGCTGCTCAGTCCTGCGGGGCGCCTGGTGGTGCGGATGCCGACCGTTTCGTCAGCTGCGTTCGAGGAGTACGGACCCGCCTGGATCGGGTGTGATGCCCCACGTCATCTCACTGTCTTCTCGCGCGATGGCATGGCGACTGCTTGCCGGGACACGGCATTCGACATCGCGCGCGTGGTCGACGACTCCAACGAGTCCCAGTTCTGGGCCGGTGAGCAGAACCGTGCCGGAGTGCCGCTGGCGTCAGCGACGTCGCAGTTCGTCAGTCCGCGCAGCTCCATGTTCAGCTCCTCCCAGCTCCGGGCCTGGCGCCGCGAGGCCGCGAGGCTGAACAAGATCTCGCGCGGCGACCAGGCGGCATGGGTGCTCGTCCCCACGTCTGGGAGTCCACCCGCCTAACGGAACGACCGGCTCACTCGACCGGTTCACTCAACTGGTTCACTCAACTGGGAGGCCGAGGCCCCGCGCGATCAGCATGCGCTGGACCTCTGAGGTGCCTTCGCCGATCTCGAGGACCTTGGCGTCCCGGTAGAACCTCGCCACGGGGTACTCCTCCATGAAGCCGTAGCCGCCGAAGACCTGGGTCGCGATCCTGGTCGCGGTCACGGCGGACTCGGTGGCGTACAGCTTCGCGATCGCAGCCGCCTGCTTGAAGTCCTTCATCGGAGTGCCACCGCCGTTGACCATCGAGTCCCTCATCGAGGCCGCCTTGTAGGTCAGCTGACGGCTCGCAGCGAGCATCACCTCGAGGTCGGCGATCTGGAATGCCACACCCTGCTTGCGCCCGATGGGTACGCCGAACGTGGACCGCTCCCCGGCGTACTGCAGGCTCAGGTCGAGACATGCCTGGATGCACCCGACCGCGAGAGCGGCAATGGCCACCCGGCCGTCGTCGAGGATGGCCAGGAACTGCGCGAACCCCCGGCCGCGCTCCCCCAGCAAGTTGGACTCGGGCACGCGGGCGTCGCTGAAGCTCAGTGGATGGGTGTCCGAGGCGTGCCAGCCGAGCTTGTCGTAGGCCTTCTCGGCAGTGAAGCCGGGAGTGTCGCTGGGAACGATGATGGTGGAGATCTCGGCCTTGCCGTCCTCGCCCTCCTTCGTCGACACGGTGCCGGTCCTGGCCGTCACCGTGACCACGCTGGTGATCTCCGAGCCGGAGTTGGTGATGAACTGCTTGCTGCCGTTGATGACCCACTCGCCGTCGCTGAGCACCGCCTTGGTCTTCGTGGCGCCCGCGTCGGACCCGGAGCCGGGCTCGGTCAGGCCGAAGCCGGCGAGCTTCCTGCCCTCGACCAGGTCCGGCAGCCAGGTCTCCTTCTGCTCATCGGTGCCGTAGGTCAGGATCGGGTTGATGCCCAGCCCGACAGCAGCCTCGAGCGTGATCCCCATGGACTGGTCGACCCGGCCGATCTCCTCGATGGCCACGCACAGGCTGGTGAAGTCGCCGTCGGCTCCGCCGTACTGCTCGGGAGCGGTGAGCCCGAACAGGCCGAGCTGGCCCATTTTCTGCACCACGTCGACCGGGAAGTGGTGGTCGCGGTCCCACTGCGCTGCATGTGGGGCGATCTCCTTGTCGGCGAAGTCGCGGACTGCGCGTCGGAACTGTTCATGGTCTTCGGAGAGCTCAAAGTTCATGCTCAGACAATACGAGACAGCGCGCTAGTGTCGGGTGGTGACTTTGATGAGTTCAAAGGCGAGCTCGTTGGCGGACGTGACCTCCTCCGACTCAGCGCTGCGCCGTTTCCTGCACGGGCTGCCGGGTGTCGACCAGGTCGGGGCCGAGCAGCGTGCCGCCGGCCTCGGGACCCGCTCGATCAAGACCTCGGCCAAGGAGTTCGCCATCGACCTGGCGATCCGGATGGTCGACCTCACCACCCTCGAGGGAGCTGACACGCCCGGCAAGGTGCGTGCCCTGTCCTCCAAGGCGATGCGTCCCGACCCGGCCGACCAGACCTGTCCGCGCGTGGCCGCGGTCTGCGTCTATCCCGACATGGTTCCCTACGCGAAGGAGACGGTGGGTTCCTCCGGCGTACGCATCGCTTCGGTCGCCACCGCCTTCCCCGGCGGGCGGGCGGCCATGGACATCAAGCTCGCCGACGTCAAGGACGCCGTCGACGCGGGCGCCGACGAGATCGACATGGTGATCGACCGGGGCGCGTTCCTGTCCGGGCGCTACATGGAGGTCTACGACGAGATAGTCGCGGTGCGAGCAGCCTGTGGTAGCGCACATCTGAAGGTGATCCTGGAGACCGGCGAGCTGCAGACCTACGACAACGTACGCCGGGCCAGCTGGCTCGCGATGATGGCCGGCGGACACTTCATCAAGACCTCGACCGGCAAGATCCAGCCCGCCGCAACGCTGCCCGTGACGCTGGTCATGCTCGAGGCGGTCCGCGACTTCCGTGAGGCGACCGGACAGATGGTCGGCGTGAAGCCGGCAGGCGGGATCCGCTCCTCCAAGGACGCGATCAAGTACCTCGTAACCGTCAACGAGATCGCAGGATCCGACTGGCTCGACCCCGAGTGGTTCCGCTTCGGCGCCTCCACGCTGCTCAACGACCTGCTGATGCAGCGCACCAAGATGACAGCAGGCCGCTACTCCGGCCCCGACTACTTCACCCTGGACTGATCACCGTGGCCAACACTCCTTTCAGCTACGCACCGGCGCCCGAGTCGCGTTCGGTGGTCGACATCAAGTCCTCCTACGGGCTGTTCATCAACGGCGAGTTCGTCGACGGCGGCGGGAAGTCGTTCAAGTCGATCTCACCGAGCACCGAGGAGGTGCTCTCCGAGGTCGCCGAGGCCGACGCGAACGACGTCGACAAGGCGGTGAAGGCGGCGCGTCGCGCGTACACCCGCGTCTGGTCGCGGATGAGTGGCGCCGAGCGTGGCAAGTACCTCTTCCGGATCGCCCGGATCATCCAGGAGCGCGCCCGCGAGATCGCCGTGCTCGAGTCGATCGACAACGGCAAGCCGATCAAGGAGTCGCGCGACGTCGACATCCCCACTGCCGCGGCGCACTTCTTCTACTACGCGGGATGGGCCGACAAGCTCGAGCACGCAGGCTTCGGACCCGACCCGCAGCCGCTGGGAGTCGCCGGGCAGGTGATCCCGTGGAACTTCCCGTTCCTGATGCTCGCCTGGAAGATCGCGCCGGCACTGGCCACAGGCAACACCGTCGTGCTCAAGCCGGCCGAGACGACACCGCTCACCGCCCTGCTGTTCGCGGAGATCTGCCAGCAGGCCGATCTGCCACCTGGCGTCGTGAACATCCTCACCGGCGCCGGCGCCACCGGGCAGGCCGTCGTCTCCCACGAGGACGTCGACAAGGTCGCCTTCACCGGCTCCACCGACGTTGGCCGGGCAATCGCACAGGCAGTCGCCGGGTCGAAGAAGAAGGTGACCCTCGAGCTCGGCGGGAAGGCGGCCAACGTCGTCTTCGACGACGCCGCGGTCGACCAGGCCGTCGAGGGAATCGTCAACGGCATCTTCTTCAACCAGGGACACGTCTGCTGCGCAGGTTCCAGGCTGCTCGTGCAGGAGTCGGTCGCCGAGGACGTGCTCGACCGCCTCAAGCGCCGGATGGCCACGCTCCGGGTCGGTGACCCGCTCGACAAGAACACCGACGTGGGCGCGATCAACAGCGCAGAACAGCTCTCCAAGATCCGCGAGCTCTCCGACATCGGCGAGGCGGAGGGAGCGGGTCGGTGGTCGCCGAAGTGCGACCTGCCCGACCACGGGTTCTGGTTCCCGCCGACGATCTTCACCGGTGTCAGCCAGGCCCACCGGATCGCCCGCGAGGAGATCTTCGGGCCAGTGCTCTCGGTGATCACCTTCCGGACGCCGAAGGAGGCCGTCGAGAAGGCCAACAACACGCCGTACGGCCTCTCTGCAGGCATCTGGAGCGACAAGGGCTCGCGCACCCTGTGGATGGCCAGCCAGCTCCGCGCGGGCGTGGTGTGGTCCAACACCTTCAACCGGTTCGACCCGGCCAGCCCGTTCGGCGGCTACAAGGAGTCGGGCTACGGCCGCGAGGGCGGCCGCCACGGGCTGGAGGGCTACTTAGCGGCCCACAACTCGAGAGGATCGGGTGCCAAGTGACTCGGATCGACGTCCGCAAGACCTACAAGCTCTACATCGGCGGCTCCTTCCCACGCTCGGAGTCGGGCCGCTCGTACGTCGTCAACGACGCGAAGGGCAAGTTCCTGGCCAACGCCGCGCACGCCTCGCGCAAGGACGCGCGTGACGCGGTCAAGGCAGCGCGGTCCGCGTTCGGTGGCTGGTCCGGCCGGACGGCGTACAACCGCGGCCAGGTCGTCTACCGGATCGCCGAGGTGCTCGAGGACCGTCGCGACCAGTTCGAGTCCGAGCTGCGTGCCGCCGAGGGCGTCACGGCGGCGAAGGCACGGACGTACGTCGACGCTTCGGTCGACCGGCTCGTCTGGTACGCCGGGTGGGCGGACAAGATCGCCCAGGTCACCGGCGGTGCCAACCCGGTCGCCGGGCCGTACTTCAACCACACCGCGCCCGAGCCCAGCGGAGTCATCGCCGTGGTCGCGCCACAAGGGCCGCTGCTGGGGCTGGTGAGCGTGGTCGCGCCGGTGATCGTCACCGGCAACACCGCGGTGGTGATCGCGAGCGAGCCGCACCCGCTGACCTCGATCACGCTCGCCGAGGTGATGGCGACCTCCGACGTACCCGGCGGAGTGGTGAACATCCTCACCGGTCCCCAGGCGGAGATCGCTCCGTGGCTGGCCTCGCACATGGACGTCAACGGCATCGACCTCACCGGGGTCGGCGACGCCGAGCTCGCACGCAACCTGGAGATCGAGGCGGCCGGGAACCTCAAGCGAGTCCGTCGGTCAGGCCTCGAGGAGCTCCTGGCTCCCCCGGCCCTCGACCGGATGACGACGTTCATGGAGTCCAAGACGGTCTGGCACCCGATCGGGATCTGAGGCCCGGCCCGGCCCTGCCCGGTGCCACAATGCCCGGATGCGCGCGCGGGTGATCGTCCTGGCCGGGCCCTCCGGGGCGGGCAAGTCGCACCTCGCCGACCGTCTCGGGCTGCCCGTGCTGCGGCTCGACGACTTCTACAAGGACGGCGACGACCCGACGCTGCCGATCCTCGAGCTGGCGGGTGGCAAGCCCATCGTCGACTGGGACCATCCCGCCTCCTGGAGCGCTGAGGATGCCGTGGCAGCGGTCGAGCAGCTCTGCCGGACCGGCTCGGTGGACGCACCGGTCTACGACATCGCCGCCAACGGGCGTACGGGTCACCGGATGCTGGAGCTGGACGGGTCGGCGTACTTCGTCGCCGAGGGGATCTTCGCCCAGGAGATCGTCACCGAGTGCCGGCGTCGCGACCTGCTCGCCGACGCGCTGTGCGTGACCCAGCACCCGCTGGTGACCTTCGTACGCCGCCTTTCCCGCGACCTGCGCGAGCACCGCAAGCCGCCGTTCTACCTCGTACGACGCGGCCTGCACCTGCTCGCGGACCAGCCCGACGTGGTCGCCAATGCGGAGCGGCTCGGCTGTCGTGTCCTCTCGCCCGAGGATGCCTACCGCGACATCCAACGCCTGGTCGAGACGACGCGGCCGTGAACCCGGTTGCGTTCACCAGGAAGCTGTTCTGGCGCGTACAGGGCCCGGTGGTCGACCGGGCCCGCGCGTACCTGCAGACGCTGCAGCTGTCGCGCGCACGCAACCGGGCGCCCGCCTCCGGCCACGGCGGCCCACTCGCCGAAGGCGCGACCCAGCGCGTGCTCGAACACCTCGCGCACCACCCGCTTCCCCAACCCGATCGGCACACCTGTGCGTCCTCGTCCATGGTGGTGCTGCGGATGCTGCGGGACCCGGCGCTGGCCGAGGAGGTGCTCGGCAGCCCCGAGCCGGAGGTCACCTTTGCGCGAGCAGCGACCGGAGTGCTGCGCCGCACCAACGCCTCGCTGGACGCACGGATGCGACCACAGCTTCCCTGGCCGCTGCGCTGGGGCAGTCGACCCGCTGGGCTGCTCCGGCTGCTCAACGCACCCGAGGGGTACGGCGCACCTGGCCGTCGCTACCGCAACCGCGTGGTCGACCCGAACGACCCCGGGCCGATGTACGACGCCATCCGCGCCGAGGTCGAGTCCGGAGAGCCGGTGCTGCTCTTCGTCGGCGATCGGCGCTGGTTCAAGCACACCGTCCTCGTCGTACGGGCCACGGCGGAGCACCTGACCGTCTACGAGCCCACGCGCGGCCGGCTGGTCCGGTTGGGGCGGCCCGGCTTCATCGCCGGCGAGATCGACGCCATGGGGTGGCGAACGGCCTGGCTGGCGCTGCTGCCCGACCGAGTGATGGTCAGCCCTTGAGCCCGCCGCCGAAGGAGAACGCTCCGCCGAGGCGTCGGGACAGCAACAGGTAGAGCAGCACCGCCGGGAGCGAGTAGAGCATCGAGTACGCCGCGAGCTGGCCGTAGACGATGGTCCCGTACTGGCCGAAGAACGTGTAGATGCTCACCGACGCCGGCAGCTGGTCGTTGGACGAGAGCAGCACGAAGGGCACGAAGAAGTTGCCCCACAGGCCGATGAACGTGTAGATCGTCACCACCGCGACGCCCGGCCACATCAGCGGCAGCACGATGCCTCGCAGGCTCTGCATGGCCGAGGCGCCGTCGGTCCAGGCGGCTTCCTCCAGCTCCATCGGCACGCCGTCCATGAAGTTCTTGGTCAGCCAGATCGAGATCGGCAGCGCCGTGGTGGCCATGAACAAGATCGTCCCGGAGAGCGTGTCGATCAGGTTCACCTGCACGAACAGGCCGTAGACCGGCACCATGATCGCGGTGATCGGCAGGCCGGTGGCGAACAGGATCGTGAGCAGGAACGGCCGCTTCGCCCGGAACTGGTAGCGCGAGAGTGGGTACGCCGCCAGCACCGACGCCACCACCGTCACGATCGTGCCACCGCCGCACAGGATGGCGCCGTTCAGCATCGGTCGGTACGTCGTCTCGACGGTGAGGATCGCGTCGAAGTTCTCGAGGGTCCACGGGTGCGGCCACGACACTGCGGCTCCCGCCCGCGCGTCGAACGCGGCCAGGACCAGCCACACGAGCGGGACCACGAACCCGGAGACCAGCACGAGCAGCGCCAGGTTGACGGCCGTCTTGTGCATCAGGGGGGACCTCATCAACGTCCCTCCTCGAGGCGCAGCGCGCGCAGGTAGACCAACGAGAACACGCCACCGATGGCGAGCAGCACGAGGGCAAGCGCCGTGCCGTATCCGAGCTGGGAGAGCTGGAACGCCTGCTCGTAGGCGAAGATCGGCAGCGTGGTGCTCTTGTTGCTGGGACCACCGCGCGTCATCGTCCAGATCAGCCCGAACACCGAGAGCGTCTGCAGCGTGATCAGCATCAGGTTGGTCGCGATCGTGCGGCGGAGCAGGGGCAGGGTCACCGACCAGAGCCGCTGCACGGTGCCGGCGCCGTCCATGATCGCGGACTCCTCGATCTCCTTGGGCACCTCGGACAGGGCCGCGGAGTAGACGAGCATGGAGAACGCCGTGCCGCGCCAGATGTTGGCCAGGGACACGGCCAGGATCGGCACACTGAACAGCCAGTCCTGCCCGGGCAGCGAGATCTTCGCGAGCATCTCGTTGAGCGAGCCCTCGTCACCCAGGAAGGCAACCCAGATGTACCCGGCGACGACTTCCGGCATGACCCAGGCGCCGACCACGATCGCACTCACGAACGCGCGGACCCACGCCGTGCCCGCGCGCATCAGCAGCGCGAGGACCATGCCCAGGACGTTCTGCCCGATGATCGCCGAGAGGATCGT
The DNA here is from genome assembly GCA_963759525.1 of uncultured Actinomycetota bacterium. Lineage (GTDB taxonomy): Bacteria > Actinomycetota > Actinomycetes > Propionibacteriales > Nocardioidaceae > Marmoricola. The sequence continues at coordinate 199,447 of CAVWZO010000007.1, forward strand.
GAAGACCAGCGTGTAGACGAGGGACTGCCGGAACTCGCTACTGGCGAAGGCCTGCCGGAAGTTGTCGAGCCCGACGAAGCGCGCGCCCGTTGCCCCGGTGAGCGCCATGTCGGTGAACGCGGCGTAGAGGCAGTAGAGGATCGGTCCGCCGAGGAACACGATGAGCAGGATGACCGCGGGGGCGAGGGGCAGGCCCAGGACAAGGCCCTGGCGCAGCCGACCGTCCTGGGCTGCTTTGGTCGAGACGCTCACGAGCCAGGTGCGCTCGCGACATCATCTCCGGCGATGCCCTTGACCTGCTCGTCGTACTTCTTCGCTGCCTCTTCCGGGCTGGCGGTGTCGGTGACGATCGACTCGGTCGCGGCCTGGATCTCCTTCGAGATGCGCGGGTAGACCGAGTACGCCGGCCGGTAGGTGGTGATCGGGACCAGCGAGGCGAAGAACTCGTTGCTGGGGTTCGCCTTCGCGTACGTCGGGTCGGCAGCAACGTCCTTGCGCACCGGGATCTGGACCTGCTTGATCGCCCACTCGAGCTGGTGGTCCTTGTCACCGAGCAGCTCGATCAGCTCCCAGGCCGCCTTGGGGTTGTCGGAGTTCTTCGGGATCGCCCAGGTCCAGCCGCCGGACAGGCTCACCTTGCCCGCACCTTCACCGTTCTGCGTCGGCATCGCGGTGGTGCCCATCGTGTCCGCCCACTCCTTCCACGGCGTGGCGCCGCTGTCCTGCCAGTTCAGCGACACCCACGACCCGTCGAGCGCGATGCCCAGCTTCTGTTCTGGAAGCTGCTTCTGCGGGACGGTGTTGCTCCACGTCGGCTCCAGGGAGTCCTTCGTGTCGGGCATCAGCTTCTCGTCCTTGAGCGTCTTCACGAACTTCAGGGCCTCGACGAAGCCCTCACTGCCGACCACCCACTTCTTGGAGTCAGCGTCGTAGAGGGTGTCGCCGGTGCCGTAGAGCAGCATCTCGAAGCCCTGCATGGTGGCGGCCTCACCGACCCCGGTGCCGACGTACACGTTCATCGGGGTGACCCCGGGGACCTTCGACTTGATGGCCCTTGCCGCGGTGAGCACGTCGTCCCAGGTCTTGGGTTGCCATTCGGTCGGCAGGCCGGCCTTGGCGAAGATCTCCTTGTTGTACCAAAGCGCGCGCGTGTCCGTGCCGTCCGGGACTCCGTAGGTCTTGCCGTCCAACGCCTGCGCGGCCTTCTTCGCCGAGTCCTCGAACTGACTCCAGTCCTCCCACTTCTCGAGGTTGTCGTCGAGGGGCCGGAGGTAGCCCGCCTCGATGTCGGAGTTGATCAGGAACGTGTCCTCGTACACCAGGTCGGGTGAGGTCTTGGCAGAGCGCATCTGAAGCTGGAGCTTGGTGTAGTAGTCGTCCTCCGAGGCGCTGATCGGCTGCAGGTCGACGGTGATGTCCTTGTGGCTGGCCTCGAACTCCTTCTTCACCCCCTTCAGGAAGTTCGCCTGCACCTTGGAGTCACCGAACTGCTGGTAGGTGACGGTCAGCGTGTCACTCCCCCCGTTGCCGCTGTCGCCTCCGCACGCAGCCAGTGCGGCCGCGAGCAGCGCTGCCGTCGACAGCGCGAGGGTCGCGCGCAGCTTCCTGCGGACGGGGACGTAGGACGAGCGTTCTGTGTGGGACATCAGTTCCTCCGAGAGGGCGAGCGGGCGGTTGTCGCGTTACGTGGATCGGGTGACACGCAGGGTGAGCACCTGGAACGGGCGGAGGGCCAGCTGCAGCCCGCCGTCATGTAGGTCGAGCGCGCCACCGGGAAGCGGGCGTTCGAGCAGGTCGGTAGTGGTGATCGATCCCACGGGGAAGTCGAAGGTCAGTTGGCCGGTCGCCCGCGCACCCAGCGCCTCGTACACGCGCACGACCAGGTCGCCGGTCGGGTCGCTGCCGGAGTCGTCGGCGAGCTTCACAGCCGAGACCACGATCCCGTCGTGGTCCACGGACACCAACGGCGAAACGGCCGTGTCGCCGGGGAGGCCGCGCTCGGGGAGGTTGAGCCAGTGGCCCTCGCGGGTGGCATCGAGGAGGTCCGCCCCCACGACCAGGGCGTAACGGAAGTGGTGGTGGCCCTGGTCGGTCTCCGGGTCGGGGAACCGCGGCGCCCGTAGGAGGGAGAGCCGGACCGTGGTCGTCGTACCACCGTCCTCGCGCACGGTGCGGGTGACGTCGTGCCCGTAGGTCGAGTCGTTGACCAGCGCCAGCCCGTAGCCGGGCTCGCCGACGTGGAGGTAGCGGTGGGCGCAGATCTCGAAGCGGGCGGCCTCCCAGCTGGTGTTGGTGTCAGTGGCGCGCTGGACGTAGCCGAACTGAGTCTCCGAGGACGACCGGTCGGCGCGTACGTCGAGCGGGAACGCCGCCTTCAGGAACGACTCGCTCTCGTGCCAGTCGACGTCGGTGTCGACGTCGACGCGCCGGGCACCAGGAGCCAGCGACACCACCTGGGTGACCGTGGACCCGCCGAACCGGCGGACCACCCGCACAGCGGCGCCGTCCTGCTCCAGCGAGTCGACGTCCAGCAGGTCGGTGAACCGGCGCGCGTAGTGCCGGTCCACGTCCCAGGCGTCCCACTGGTTGGGGAGATCGGGATGCAGCTGGAGCAGGTTTCCCGCAGCCCCCGGTGCGATCGCCTCCCGACCGGTGGCCAGGTCCACCACCGAGGTCAGGAGACCGCGCTCGTCGAGGACCGCGCGCACCACGCCGTTGTCGAGGACGTGGCTGCCGGCCCGCTCGACGGGGGGCGTCGTACCCGACGGAGTCGCGGGCGCCAACACCGCACCGCCAGCGGGGACGCCGTCTCGGGCGTGCGGGGCTGCGTTGAAGACCACGCGGCTTTCCGCGCCGCTGTCGCCGGCGAGCGTCTGCTGCGCAGCGGCGACGATGTCCTCGAGCTCGCGGGCGACCTCGGCGTAGGTGTCCCGCGCCTCGCGGTGCACCCAGGCGATCGAGGAGCCGGGGAGGATGTCGTGGAACTGGTGCAGCAGCACGGTCTTCCACAGCCGGTCGAGGTCCTCGGCCGGGTAGCGAGCACCGGTGCGTACCGACGCCGTGGTGGCCCAGAGCTCTGCCTCACGCAGGAGGCTCTCGCTGCGGCGGTTGCCCTGCTTGGTGTCGGCCTGGGTGGTGTACGTCGCGCGGTGCAGCTCGAGGTAGAGCTCACCGACCCAGACGGCCGGGGCGGCATGGTCTTCGAGGGCCTTGGCGAAGAACGCCGAGGGGGCCTCGACCTCCACCCGGGCCGAGCCCTCGAGGTCGCGCAGCCGAGACGCGCGAGCGAGCATCTCCCGAGTCGGTCCGCCGCCGCCGTCCCCGTGCCCGAACGGGACCATCGACCGGTTGGCCACGCCCTTCTCGGAGAAGTTGGCGACCAGGTGCGCCATCTCCTTGCCGCTGAGCTCGGAGTTGTAGGTGTCCACGGGCGGGAAGTGCGTGAAGACGCGGGTGCCGTCGATGCCCTCCCACCAGAAGCTGTGGTGGGGGAACCGGTTGGTCTGGTTCCACGAGATCTTCTGGGTGAGGAACCAGCGCGACCCGGATAGGGCGACCAGCTGCGGGAACGCGCCCGTGTAGCCGAACGAGTCGGGCAGCCAGATCTCCTCGGTCTCGATGCCGAGCTCGTCGAGGAAGTACCGCTTGCCCTGCACGAGCTGACGGGCCAGGGCCTCGCCGCCGGGCATGTTGGTGTCGGACTCAACCCACATCCCGCCGACCGGGACGAGCTGGCCGGTGGCCACCTTCTCCAACATCTTCGCCCAGACCTCGGGGCGGTGCTCCTGCATCCACGCCCACTGCTGCGCCGACGACATCGCGAAGACCAGCTCGGGGTGCTCGTCCATCAGGGCGGTGACGTTCGAGATCGTGCGGGCGACCTTTCGCACCGTCTCCCGCAGCGGCCACAGCCAGGCGGAGTCGATGTGCGCGTGGCCGATCGCACTGGCCACGTGCGCACCGGAGTACGCCGGCGCCGCCAGGGCAGGCGCCAGCACCTCACGAGCGGCGGCCGCCGAGCCGGCCAGGTCGGTCAGGTCCAGCGCGTCCATCGCGAGCTCGAGAGAGCGCAGGATCTGCCACCGGCGGGGCTCGTCCATGGACAGCTGCCGCATCAGCTGGTCGAGCACCTCGATGTCCTGCAGCAGCTCCCAGACGGGGCGCTCGAAGACGGCGAGCTCGACGCGTCGTACGCGGTAGAGGGGCTCGCTGCCGGCCGTCAGGACGTCCCCGAGAGACGTCCCGACGCCCGCGTTGTGGATGTCGGGGTTGGCGGCGGCCTCGACGAAGATCTCCACCTGCTCGCCACCCTTGGCGGACTTCTCGACCGGCAGCCAGGTGCTCAGCGGGTTCAGGGCCTTGATCGGGGAGCCGTCGGGACGCATCGCCAGCGCCTCCGCGGAGAAACCGGGCCGGTCGAGGGCGAACCCCAGGTCGACGACCGCCTCGACCTCGCGGCCGGCCCAGCTCTCCGGGACCGCGCCGGTGAGCCGGAACCAGGTGGTGCCCCAGGGCGGCCCCCAGGCCTCGCCGGCCTTGGTCTCCGAGTACGACGCGCTCAGGCCCTCGTTCATCGGGACTGGCTCACCCGGCGCCTGCCAGGACTCCAGCAGCAACGGCGCCGTCTCGCCGTAGACCGCCGGGCGCAGGCGCTCAGCCACCATCCGGTCGATCCGCTGCTCGACCTGGACCCGATCGTCGTGCATTTGCCACGTCCTTCCCGAGACACGTGGGTACGTCCACCCGACCCTAGGATGAGGACGTTTTATGCGTCAACACGTGAAAGTCATCCGATCCATCGGTTACCCTCCCCGGGAAAAACGAAGGAGCCGAAACATGGCGGCTGAGCACTCGGGCGGCGGGCCACCGCCGGGCATGACCCTCTTCTCCTGGGTGAAGACTTCCCTTCGTGAGGCGATCACGCGTCAGGAGTACACGCCTGACCAACCCTTCATCACCCAGCGGGAGATCGTCGAGCGCTTCGGAGTCTCGACCACGACCGCCGTACGCGCGCTGAACGACCTGGTCGCCGACGGGCTGGTGGTACGGCACCGCGGTCGCGGCACGTTCGTGGCCGACCCCGCCCACCCGCACGGAGCCGTCTCGGACGCGGCGCAACAGACCGTCGCCTTCGTCAGCCCGAACGACGTCGACGCGCACCAGGTCACCATCCGGTCGGGGATCGCGGCGGAGTGCGCGATACACGGGCACCCGCTCATGGTCACCACCACCCCGGACGTGGAGTCAGAGGAGGCGGTGCTCAACCGGGTCGTCAGCGAGGGTGCTCACGGGCTGGTCGTCTACCCGCGGGACCGCTCCCGAGCCGCGCCGGCCCTCGAGCGGCTGCGCAGGCGTGGCATCGCCGTCGTCCTGGTCGATCGATACCTCCCCTCGATGCCGAGCGACGCGGTGATCTTCGACGACTTCGCCATCGGGTACGACGTCACCACCGCCGTCCTCGACCGAGGTCACCGGGCGCTGGCCGTGCTCTGGGGGGAGGAGGACGTCACCAGCGTGCGTGACCGGCTCAGCGGCCACTACCGCGCGCTGCGCGAGCGCGGACTCCCGGAGCTGCCCGAACGCTCGGCGTTGCGCAACTATGCCGCTCTCCCACCGGCCCGGCGAAAGGAACGACTGAGGTCCCTCCTCGACGGGCAGGGCGGGCTGACCGCGATCATCGGTGGCAACGCGGCGATGATGCACGTGGCGGCCTCGGACCTGCTGGCGCTCACAGACGGCTTCCCGGGCACGGTTGAGCTGGCGAACATGGACGAGCTCGGGCCGACTGACGTCTCCCCCCTGGCGGTGGTCTCCGCCAAGCTGCCGGCGCGCGAGATGGGTGCGGCGGCCCTGCGGCTGCTGCACGAGCGGATGGCCGGGTCCGACGACCCGCCGCGCCACGTCGTCCTTCCCGGCCGCGTCAGCGTCTCCGAGCCCGGCCAGAACACCCTGTCGATCGTCGGACGCCGCTGACCCGGCTGGTCTCAGCCAGCTGGTGGGGCAGCGTAGAGCCGCCTCGTAGCCAGTCGGTCCGCCACCAGACGCCAGACGTCGGGGTCCACGCCCATGCCGATGTGCGTCGAGGACACCTCCACGTGCTCGGCGTACGGCGAGACCCGGTCGATGCACGCCTCCCAGGCCACGATGCCGTCGCGTCTGGTGTACACCACCGTCAGCGGCACCCGGATCGGCGATGCGGCGTCGAGGCGAGCCGCCACAGCGCTGGCGGCGCTGCTCGCCTCCGAACCGTAGGCGCGGGCGACAGAGGTGAACGCGGGACCTCCGACGACCGGCGTCCCGTAGGTGATCACGCGGCGCACAGCGACGGGATGACGACGAGCCACCTCGCGCGCGATCACACCGCCGAGGCTCCAACCCAGCAGCGAGACCGGCCCGCCCTTCTCCTCGGACAGGTCCAGCACCATCCGTGAGACGCGCTCCATGTCGCGGCGGGGGTCGCCGGTGTTCGTCCCGAAGCCCCAGCCGCGGGCGTCGTACCCGAGCGCCCGCAGGTACGCGCGCAGCGGGGCGCCGGAGATCTCCGGTGCCTTCCACCCAGGGATGTCGATGACGGCGGCCCCGTCGCCACGGGGAGCGGTGAGCAGCCGCGGCAGCGCGCCCACGATCCGGGTGGCCGCGAGGGCCGAGCCGAACTCGCCGAGGATCGCTCGGGACGAGGGCGGGTACTGGGGACGGGACAGGGACGTGACGTCGGGGCGCTCGCGGGCCCGAGAAGCCAAGCCGGTCGCCGCCAGGGCGTAGCGACCGTGGTGCTGGAGACGACGACTCATGCCCAGACCGTACTTCGACCGCGGCCAGGCCCGGCATCGTGGCCCGGTCATTGCGCCAGCAGACCACCCGCGAGCGTGGCATAGACCCAGTCGCCGTACGCCGCCAAGTCCCAGCCGCGAACGATGACCAGGAGCTCGAACATCTCCGGCGAGGACACCGACCAGAGCAGGTCGGCGGCTTGTTGCACCGTGATCCCGGGCCGTAGCCACCCGGCGGACTCCAGGACCTCAGCGTTCTCCCGCATGCGACGCAGCCGCGCGTCGTCGAGCCCGGTGCGGACACTCCGAATCCGCGGGTCAACGACAGTCGCGTCTCGCACCAGCAGGTGGATCGGGCCCACCCTGGGCGCAACCTCGGCGGCAAGGTCGGCCCAGCCACGGAGAAGGACGTGTGGATCCTCGACAGACCGCAGCGCGTTCGAGCGCTGCCCGGCAGGCTCCGCGCCCTCACCGAGCAAGGCCCGCGCATGCAGTGCGCGAACCAGCCCAGCCTTGCCGCCGAAGGACTTGTAGACGGTCTCGACGGAGACCTCGGCTGCGCCCGCCACCGCTGCGACTGTGGCTCCGACGTACCCCCGGGCGCGGAACAGGTCCTCTGCGGCGTCCAGCACCCGCTCACGGCGTGACGCAGCCAGCTGGCGGCGACGAGAGGCGTCGTAGGACCGGGGCTTGACCTTGCTCGCCATCAGGGGGACACTCCTTATTGGTTACAGATCACTGTAACTAATGAGGAGTGTGGGGGCCAAATGGACACGAACACCGAGCACTCCGGGTTCGCCGCACGACTGTCCGCAGCAGTCAACGCGCACGACCTCGAACGCGTCGTCGCATGCTTCACCGAGGACTACGTCAACGAGACGCCCGCGCACCCGGCACGGGGCTTTCGCGGCAGGGAGCAGGTACGCCGCAACTGGACACGCATCTTCGAGGCGCTGCCGGACATCACCGCCACGATTCTGCGGTCGAGCCAAGCGCAGGACCGCGTCTGGTCGGAGTGGGAGATGCATGGGCGACGCCGGGACGGCGCCGAGCAGGTCCTCTGCGGGGTGATCATCTTCGGACTCGAGGGCGACCGCGCCCGGAGCGCACGGTTCTACCTCGAGCCGCTGGACCAGGGTGACCTCGACGTCGACGACGCCGTCGGCCTGACCACCGGCTCCACTGCAGGATCCCCGGCCGGGAACCCGGAAGGGGCCCCGCAATGATCCTGGTCGCAGGAGGCACCGGGCGTCTGGGGTCGCTGGTGGTGCGCGAGCTCACCGAACATGGGTTGCCCGTGCGGGTGCTGAGCCGGAACCCGGCCGTCCAGAGCATGCCGGGGAGCGGGAGCTCCCAGAAGAGTTCCCGGATCGGCACGGGCCAGACAGACGTGGTCGCCGCCGATGTCGGTGACGTCGAGGCCGTGCGTACGGCGATGGAGGGTGTCGACGTCGTCGTGTCCGCCGTACACGGCTTCCTCGGACGTGGTGCCGTCTCTCCCAGGACGGTGGACCGCGACGGGAACCTCAACCTGATCGCGGCGGCGGGGGACGCGGGCGCTGCGGTCGTGCTGATGTCGATCGTGGGCGCTGCCGAACGCAGCCCGGTCGAGCTCTTCGCGATGAAGTGGGCCGCCGAGGAAAGACTCCGGCGCAGTGGGGTCCCCTGGACCATCGTCCGCAGCGATGCCTTCACGCAGACCTGGTTCGACGTGCTCGAGGAGACAGCAGGTCGGTCGCACCGCCCGGTCATCTTCGGCCACGGCCATCAGGAGCGCCCCTGGGTCAGCGTCGACGACGTGGCGGCGCTGGTGGTGCGCGCCGTGCTCGATCCAGAGCTGCGCGGGCGCACGCTCGAGATCTGCGGGCCCGAGGCGATGTCGCTCACGGCACTGGCGGAACACCTGATGGCTCGGCGGGGCTGGTCGGGGCAGCCGCGGCACATCCATCCGTTCGTGCTGCGATGCATGGCCGCAACGGTCGGCCGGGTTCGCCCCGACATCGGCCGCCAGGTCCGCACGGCGTTGTTCATGGACGCGCCCGATCCCTTCGCCGGCAACCCCTTGCCGGCCGGCGGGTTCGCCGACCTGCGGAGCACCCCGGTCTCGGCCGTTCCGCTCGGAGAGGACGGGTGACTACCGCAGCGCGGCGTACCCGGGCTTGATCACGTCGTTGATCAGTCGCAGCCGCTGGTCGAAGTGGGTGAAGGCCGACTTCATCGCATTGACGGTCACCCACTGGAGCTCGGCAAGGTCCCAGCCGAAGGCGTCAACGAGGGCCGACATCTCGCGCGTCATCGACGTCCCGCTCATCAGCCGGTTGTCGGTGTTCACCGTCACCCGGAAGCGCTGCCGCGACAAAAGTCCGATCGGGTGCTCGGCGATCGACGTCGCTGCCCCCGTCTGCACGTTGGAGTGCGGGCACAGCTCGAGCGGGATCCGCTTGTCGCGGACGTACTGCGCCAGCCGGCCCAGCTGCGGCAAGCCGTCGTCGTCCACGGTGATGTCGTCGATGATCCGTACGCCGTGACCGAGCCGGTCCGCACCACACCACTGGATCGCCTGCCAGATCGACGGCAGGCCGAACGCCTCGCCCGCATGGATCGTGAAGTGGGCGTTCTCCCGCTGGAGGTACTCGAACGCGTCGAGGTGACGGGTGGGCGGGTAGCCCGCCTCCGCGCCGGCAATGTCGAACCCGACCACGCCGTCGTCACGGTGCTGGACCGCGAGCTCGGCGATCTCGCGTGACCTGGCCTGGTGCCGCATGGCGGTCAGCAGCTGCTTTACCACGATGGGTCGCTGGGGCGAGTTCTGGGCCATGCCCTCGTCGAAGCCGGTCTGCACAGCGCGGACCACCTCATCGAGGGTGAGGCCACCGTTGACGTGCTGCTCGGGGGCGTAGCGGACCTCGGCGTACACCACCCCGTCAGCGGCGAGATCCTCCACACACTCCCGGGCCACGCGGGTGATGTGCTCGGCGCGCTGCATGACCGCGACCGTGTGGTCGAAGGTCTCGAGGTAGCGCACGAGCGACCCGCTGTCGGCCGACTCGGTGAACCACGTCCCGAGCGACTCGGCATCGTCGGCGGGCAGGGTGTGCCCGGCCTCGCGGGCCAGCTCGACGATCGTCGCGGGGCGCAGTCCCCCGTCGAGGTGATCGTGCAGCAACACCTTGGGGGCAGCCTTGATGGTCTCCTCGTTCAGCGTCGGGGCGGACGGGGTAGGTTCGGCCCCGTTGCCAGCAAGCCCCATGTTTTCGGAAGGCGCCATGTTGTTAGCAAGCACTGTGTTGTCCACAGTTGTCATCCAACACCCTGACCGGGCCCGGCCTCTCGGGACCCACTAGGAGACTCGTACATGCGCGTGTTCAGCACATTCGAGGAGATCGAGGCAGCGGCCGGGGAGGAGATCGGTACCACGGACTGGGTCGAGATCACCCAGGACCGGGTCGACCGGTTCGCTGACGCCACCGATGACCACCAGTGGATCCACGTCGACGTGGAGAGGGCCAATGCCGGTCCCTTCGGCGGCACCGTCGCGCACGGGTACCTCACACTGTCGCTCCTTCCGTGGTTTAGCAGCCAGGTCTTCGGCCTCGAAACGCCCGGCGCCAAGCTGAACTATGGCCTCAACAAGGTCCGTTTCCCGAGCCCGGTGCTGGTGGGTTCACGGGTGCGGGCCAGGATCTCGGTCGCCGAGGTCACCGACCTCCCAGCCGGCAAGCAGCTCACCATGAGGTTCGTCGTGGAGATCGAGAACCATGACAAGCCCGCCTGCGTGGCCGAGACGGTCGCGCTGCTGCTCGCCGGGTGACCAGCGGGGGCTCAGCTGATCCGGTCGAGCACGATCGGGGTCTGCTCGTACGACGACGCGTCGGCCTCCACGTCGTACCCGCCCTCGAGCGACTCAAGCGCCCTCTCGAAGCGCTCCGGCTCGTCGGTGTGCAGGGTCATCAGCGGCTCGCCCTCGGTCACGGAGTCGCCCGGTCTTGCGTGCCACTCCACTCCCGCGCCCGCCTGGACGTCGGCGCCCTGCTTGGCGCGGCCGGCACCAAGCCGCCACGCGGCCATGCCCACGGCCATCGCGTCCAGCCTGGTGAGTACGCCGGAGGCGGGCACCTTCACGACGTGGGTCTCGCGGCCCACTGGGAGCTCGGCTTCCGGGTCACCACCCTGCGCCGAGATCATCTGCCGCCAGGCGTCCATGGCGCCACCGGAGGCGAGCAGGTCGGCCGGGTCCACGTCGACCCGCCCCGCCCCCTCGAGCATCTCCCGGGCCAGCGCGACGGTGAGCTCGACGACGTCGGCCGGTCCCCCACCGGACAGCACCTCGACGGACTCACGCACCTCGAGGGCGTTTCCCGCGGTTAGCCCGAGCGGTGTGGACATGTCGGTGAGCAGCGCGACCGTGTGCACGCCAGCGTCCTTGCCCAGCCCAACCATCGTCGAGGCCAGCTCGCGGGCCCGCTCCAGGTCCTTCATGAAGGCCCCGGTGCCGACCTTCACGTCCAGCACGAGCGCGCCGGTGCCCTCGGCGATCTTCTTGCTCATGATCGAGGACGCGATCAGCGGGATCGCCTCGACAGTGCCGGTCACGTCGCGCAGCGCGTAGAGCTTCTTGTCCGCCGGCGCCAGCCCAGACCCGGCCGCACAGATCACCGCGCCGACGTCCTCGAGCTGGGAGAGCATCTCCTCGTTGGACAGGGCCGCCTGCCACCCGGGGATCGACTCGAGCTTGTCGAGGGTGCCACCCGTGTGGCCGAGGCCCCGCCCTGACAGCTGGGGAACGGCGACCCCGCAGGCGGCGACCAGCGGAGCGAGCGGCAGCGTGATCTTGTCGCCGACCCCGCCCGTGGAGTGCTTGTCAGCGGTGGGCCGGGACAGCGAGGAGAAGTCCATCCGCTCGCCGCTGGCGATCATGGCGCCGGTCCAGCGCGAGATCTCGCGGCGGTTCATCCCGTTGAGCAGGATGGCCATCGCCAGCGCCGACATCTGCTCGTCGGCCACCTCGCCCTGGGTATAGGCGTCAATCACCCAGTCGATCTGACTGTCGCTCAGCTCGGCCCCGTCGCGTTTCGCGATGATCACCTCGACTGCGTCGTGCGCTGCCATCAGACCCCTCTCGACTCGTGTCGGACCTCGACCCTACGGAACCCGCGCAGCACGAAGGTGCCACGGCTCTCCGGCTCGCCGGACAGGGACAGTTTCGGGAACTGGGCGAACAGCGCGCCCAGCGACTCCACCAGCTCCATCCGGGCGAGTGGGGCACCGAGGCAGAAGTGCACACCGGCCCCGAAGGCGAGGTGCGGGTTGGGATCGCGTCCGGGGTCGAAGCGGTCCGCCTCGGCGAACACGGCCGGGTCCCGGTTGGCCGCGCCCAGCAGCGCCGCGATCTTCTGCCCCTCCTCGACCGTCACGCCCGCCACGTCGACATCCTCGGTCGCGGTCCGCTCGAAGAGCTGGAGCGCGGAGTCGAAACGCAGCATCTCCTCGACCGTGAGCGTCGGGTCCGCGCCGGGACGCAGCCCATGCGAGAGCAGTGCCACGAGCCCGTTCCCGAAGACGTTCACCGAGGCCTCGTGGCCCGCGTTGAGCAGGAGTACGACGGCCGCGACCAGTTCCTCGTCGCTGAGCCCAGCCGCAAGCAGGTCGGTGGTCAGGTCCTCACCGGGCTCGGCACGTCGTCGCCCGAGGTGCTCGCGCACGTGGTCGGCGAACTCAGCCGCCGCGGACACGGCGTCGTCGACGACTTCCTGAGTCGGGGAGGGCTCGTACATCCGCACGATCGCCTGCGACCAGCCCCGCAGCGCCGGCACGTCGGTGACCGAGAGCCCGATCAGCTCGGCGATGACCAGGACGGGCAGCGGTTCGGCGTACTCCCCGATGACGTCGAAGCCCGCCGGGTCCACGTCCGAGAGCAGGGAGCCGGCCAGCGCCTGCACGCGCGGCCGCAGCCGCTCCACGTGGCCCCGGTTGAACGCACCGGCGACCGCGCGCCGCAACCGGGTGTGCTCGGGAGGCTCGTTCTCCATCATCTGGTGACGATGGAGCAGGTTGAACGGCTCCAGGTAGCCGACCGGCTCCCGGTCGTGCCAGATCCGTCCGAGCCGCCGGTTGCGCAGCACGGCGCCGGCGGCGGCATGCGAGAAGGTGAGCCAGGTGCCGCTCGGCTCGTGCCAGGCCACCTCGTGGCGGCTGCGTTCCTCTGCGAAGTGCGGGTAGGGGTCCGCGACGAGGTCGGCGGCGTTCAGGTCAATCGAGGTCGTGGGGGCCGAAGGCATCCGGCAGCACCTCGTCCATCCGGCATACGCCCGACACAGTGAGCAGGAGCAGGTCGGGCCCGCCGTTCTCGATCAGCAGCTGGCGGCACCGACCGCACGGCATGATCACCTCGGACCGGCCGTTGACGCACACCGCGTGCGTCAACCGACCGCCGCCGGTGATGTGCAGCTGGGAGACCATCCCGCACTCCGCGCACAGCGCGATGCCGTACGACGCGTTCTCCACGTTGCAGCCGACCACGACCCGGCCGTCGTCGACCTGGGCAGCCGCACCCACCGGGAAGTGGGAGTACGGCGCGTAGGCGTGCGTGGCCGCCTCGATGGCGCGCGCCTTGAGCGAGTCCCAGTCGAAGTCGTCGGAATCCGGGGTCACCCCGCGGAGCCCTTTCGATAGACCTGTCCATCGGCCGCGGGCATTCGTAGTCGCTGGGAGGCGAAGGCGAGGACCAGCAGCGTGGTGATGTACGGCGCCATCTGGGTGAACTCCTTGGGCACCTCGTCGGTCGTGAGGTACCAGGTCAGGAAGGCCGCCGCGAACAGCAGTGAGGCGCCGAAAGCGCGCCGCGATCCCCGGCGCCACTGCACCAGCGCGACGACGACCAGCAGCACCGCCACCACGAGCAGCAGCGCGTGCACCGAGACCGTGCCCTCTCGGAGCGGCAGCGCCTGGGTGTAGCCGAACACCGTTGAGCCCATGAGCAGGCCGGTGGGCCGCCAGTTTCCGGCGATCATCGCCGCGAGGCCGAAGTAGCCGCGGCCGCCGGTCATGCCGTTCTGATAACCCGAGGCCGACACCAGCGCCAGGTAGGCACCGCCCAGCCCGGCGAGCCCGCCGGAGACCAGCACGGCGACGAACTTGTAACGGTAGACGTTGACGCCGAGCGACTCCGCTGCGGAGGGTGCCTCGCCGCACGAGCGCAGCCGCAGCCCGAACCGGGTGTGCCAGAGCAGGTAGATGCTGCCGAAGATCAGCAGCAGTCCGAGCAACGTGAGCACGGAGAGGTCCTTGGTGAACATCTCGACCAGTGCGGCGAGGTCGCTGATCAGGAACCAGTGCTTGTCCTCGAGCTTGCTCATCGGATCGGCGATGAAGGCGATGTCGATCTGCGGCGGTGCATCGAGCGACGGCGACTGGGTCGGCCCGCCCCCCGGGAGGCCGCTGAAGAAGGCCTCGGCGAGAAACCCTGCGACTCCCGCGGCGATGATGTTGATGGCCACACCCGACACGATGTGGTCCACCCCGAAGACCACGGTGGCGAGGGCGTGCAGCGCCCCGCCGACCACACCGAAGACAACAGCGCCGAGCACACCGGCGGTGACGCCGTAGTGGTAGGTGAAGTACCCGGCCCCGATCGTGCCCAGGATCATCATGCCTTCGAGGCCGATGTTGACGATGCCTGCGCGCTCCGCCCAGAGGCCACCCAGACCCGCCAGGGCAATGGGCATCGCGGCGGTCAGCGTGACCGTGAGCGTGCCGGACGAGGTGAGCTGCTCGGCGCCGCTGACCACGCGGACGAGCGAGAGCACCGCGAAACCGGCGAGCACGTAGAGGTAGATCCGGTTCCGGCGGTGCTTGTGCTCCTCTGGAGTCTCCACGGGCGCGGGCGCCGCAGGTGTGGCGATGCTCATGCGACGGGCTCCTTCGGCTTGTCCGCGCTGAGTTGCTCGGCGACGGCCGACTGCTCCAGCTGCACGCGGTAGCGACGCACGACTTCGTAGGCGATCACGACCGCCATCACGATCACGCCCTGGGTGACCGCGACGATGTCCGGCGAGACTCCGACGAGGATGTTCAGCAGGTTGCCCTGCTCGCTGAGGAAGGCGAAGATCAGCGCGCCGAAGGCGATGCCGACAGGATTGTTCCGGCCGAGGAGCGCAACGGCGATTCCGAGGAAGCCGATGCCGGTCTGGAACGACGAGCCGTAGTTGTGAGCGTCTCCGAAGAGGGTCGGCATGCCGATCAGGCCCGCCACGGCACCTGAGAGGAGCATCGAGGCCACGATCATCTTCTTGACGTCGACGCCGCTGGCGACAGCGGCAGGCTCCGAGCGGCCAGCGGCCCGGAGGTCGAAGCCGAAGCGCGTCCGGTTCAACAGCACCCAGAACGCGACACCTATCACGACGGCGATCAGGGCCAGTCCGTAGAGCTTGGTGGGGCTGTCTTCGAAGACCGTGATGCCGCCGACCCAGCTGCCCTCGTCGATCTGCTTGGTCCTGCGCGAGTTGCCGGTGCTCTCCCCGAGGCGGGTGAGCAGATAGCCCACCAGCGGGCCGGCGATCGCGTTCAGCATGATCGTCGAGATCACCTCGCTGACCCCGCGCGTGGTGCGCAGGATGCCTGCGATCCCAGCCCAGAGGGCGCCCGCAACCATCGCGACCACGATGGCGGCGAGGGTGTTGAGCTTGCCGGGCAGCCAGTTTGCGCCGGCGAAGGCGGCCGCCATGAAGGTCGCGATGCGGTACTGGCCCTCCACACCGATGTTGAACAGGTTCATCCGGAACCCGATGGCCGCGGCGACGCCGGAGATGTAGAGGATCGACGCGGCGTTCAGGATGTTGACGATGTTGCGGCCCTTGGGCCAGCTCAGCAGCGTGCTCCAGAAGCCGGCGACGTCATCGCCCGTGCCGACCAGGATCAGACTGGCGACGATGCCGGCGACGATGAGAGCCAGGACCGGTGCGGCCACCAGGAGGGCCGCACGTTTCAACAGGTTCATGGCGTGTCCTCCGACCGGTGGGTGGGGCCGGGCGGTGGGCCGGAATCAGTGGAGTCAGTGGGCCCAGGTTCGGCGTCCCCTGCTCCAGTCATCGCGGAGCCGAGCTCCTGGGGGGTGACCGTCCGCGGGTCGAACTCGGCCACCAGCCGACCCCGCAGCAGCACCTGGATGCTGTCGGAGAGACCGATCAGCTCGTCCAGGTCGGCGGAGATCAGCAGCACGGCCAGGCCCTCACGACGGGCGCGCTTGATGTGGCCCCAGATCTGGGCCTGGGCCCCGACGTCGACACCACGCGTCGGGTGTGAGGCCAGCAGCAGGATGGGGTCGCCACTCATCTCACGGCCGACGATGAACTTCTGCTGGTTGCCGCCCGAGAGCGCCCGAGCGGTGGTGTCGATCCCGGGGGTGCGTACGTCGTACTGCTCCACGATCCGCTCCGAATCACCGCGGGCGCCTCCGATGTCGAGCCAGTGGCCCTTGACCGAAGGCGGC
The DNA here is from genome assembly GCA_963759525.1 of uncultured Actinomycetota bacterium. Classification (GTDB taxonomy): domain Bacteria; phylum Actinomycetota; class Actinomycetes; order Propionibacteriales; family Nocardioidaceae; genus Marmoricola. The sequence continues at coordinate 215,704 of CAVWZO010000007.1, forward strand.
CGGGTCTGGTGACCCAGGATCCGGTTCTCCCACAGCGGGGAGTCGAGCAGCAGGCCGTGGCGGTGCCTGTCCTCCGGGATGTAGCCGATACCGGACTCGCGACGTTCTCGCGTCGACCACGCACTGATGTCCTGCTCGCCGAGCCTGACGGTGCCCGAGACCGGGTGTCGCATACCGATGAGGGTCTCGACCAGCTCGGTCTGGCCGTTGCCCTCGACACCGGCGATGCCGAGCACCTCACCGGCATGGATGTCGAAGCCGATGTCGGCCAGCTCGGTCCGGCCGGCTGCGTCCTGGAGCTCGATGTCGCGGACGGAGAGGAGCACCCGGTCGGTCACCGTTGACTCCTCGGTGCTGGGCGACGGCAGCTCGCTTCCGACCATCAGCTCGGCGAGCTTGTGTGAGGTGACGTCGGCGGGCTTGACGGTTGAGACCGTGGTGCCGCGGCGGATGACGGTGATGTCGTCCGCGATGGCGAGCACCTCGTCGAGCTTGTGGGAGATGAAGATCAGGGTGTGGCCCTTGGCCTTGAGCTGGCGCACGTTGTCGAAGAGGGCGTCCACCTCCTGCGGCACCAGCACCGCGGTGGGTTCGTCGAGGATGATGATCTTGGCTCCGCGGTAGAGCACCTTGAGGATCTCCACCCGCTGGCGCTCACCCACACCCAGGGTCTCGACGAGCTCGTCGGGGTCGAGACCGAAGCCGTACTGCCTGGAGATCCTGGTGATCTCCGCACTCGCCGCGTCGCCGATGCCGTGCAACTTCTCGGCCCCCAGCGTGACGTTCTCCAGCACGGTCATGTTGTCGGCCAGCATGAAGTGCTGGAACACCATCCCGATGCCCCTCGCGATGGCGTCGGCCGGTGTGCTGAACGTGACCTGCTCCCCGTTGACACTGATGGTGCCGTCATCGGGCTTCTGCACGCCGTACAGGATCTTCATCAGCGTGGACTTGCCGGCGCCGTTCTCCCCGACCAGCGCATGGATGGAGCCCGCGCGGATGGTGATGTCGACGTCATGGTTGGCAATCACACCCGGGAATCGCTTGCCGATCCCCCTCAGCTCGATGGCCTGCCCCGAGGCCGCAGGTGCCGGCTGGTCGGCTGGTGGTTCGAAGACCGTCGTCACGACTCCTCCTGACTAGCGATCTCCCCGGGAGACCTTTGTGGGAGACACCAATGCCCGGGCGACACGTTAGCGCGTCGGCCCGGGCATTGGGTGGTGCTGCTAGCGGGTCATTTGACCTTGGCAGGGTCAGTGGGTACGACGACCTCGCCGCTCTTGATCTGGTCGGCTGCCGCTTCGATCTTGTCCGCGATGTCGTCGACGAAACCGCCGGACTTGGAGTAGCCCACACCATCGACCTTGAGGTCATAGCCGACGAAACCAGGCTTGGTCGCATCGTCCGCGTTCGCCTTGACGTAGTCGAAGACCGCGGTGTCGATGCGCTTGAGCATCGAGGTCAGGATGTGCGGCTGCTGCGCCTTGTCGACGGTGAGGTACTGGTCGGAGTCGACACCGATGGCCCACTTGCCCTCGCCCGCCGCCTCGACCGCGTCGAACACACCGAGGCCGGACTTGCCGGCTGCGTGGTAGACGATGTCGGCGCCGCCCTGGTACATGGCCGAAGCGGCGTCCTTGCCACCCGTCGGGTTCTCGAAGCCGGTCTTGCCGTCGTTCGGGTCCTCGGTGAGGTACTGGATGTCGATCTTGATGGTCTTGTCCACGGACTTGACGCCGGAGGTGAAGCCGGCCTCGAACTTCTTGATCAGGTCGCCGTGCGTGCCACCGACGAAGCCGACGTGCTTGGCCTTGGTCTTCAGCGCTGCCGCGACACCCACCAGGTAGGAACCCTGCTCCTCGGAGAAGACCAGGTCAGTGAGGTTGTCCAGCGGGGCCTTCGGGATCGTCGTGCTGTAACCGTCGATCACCGCGAAGTTGGTGTCGGGGTACTCCGGCGCCACGGTCGCTGCGGCCGGTGAGTAGATGAACCCGATCGCGATGACGGGGTTGAAGCCACCCTCGGCGAGGGTGCGCAGGCGCTCGGCGCGGATGGTGTCGTTCTCCTCAGGGGCGGCCTTGGCCTCGGTGCAGGTCGCGCCGACCTCGTCGATCGCCTTTTCCATGCCCTTGTACGCGGAGTCGTTGAACGACTGGTCGCCACGGCCACCGACGTCGTAGGCCAGGCCGACCTTCGGACCGTCACCCTGGGCGGCCTTGCAGGAGTCGGCCTCGGCCTTGGTGCCACCGCCGCCGCCTCCGTTGTCACTGCCACAACCGGTGAGGGCGAGTGCGCCCACCAGAGCTACTGCTGCGATCTTGCTCAAGCCACGCAAGATGCCTCCTCGATTTCGGTGCGCCGCACAATGGCACGTGATGCGGGCACCTTATGCGAGCGGCATGCCCGCTCCTACGGCCCCGACGGCGATCCCCGCAAGTGTTATGCGTCGGTGACCATAGACATCAGCGCTGCGGTGGCAAGCACCGAGGCACCGACCGAAATAGCCCTTTCATCCACTCGCAGGTCCCCCTGGTGGAGGTCGTACGTCGGGCCGCCGGGTGTTCTCGTGCCCAACCGGGCCATCGCGCCGGGGACGCTGTCGAGGTACCACGCGAAGTCCTCACCCCCGAGACTCTGGGTGGTGGCGACGTGGCCGTCCTCGCCGAGGACGTGCTCCACCGCGTGGCCGAGCAGCACCGTCGAGCGGTGCTCGTTGACCACTGGCGGCACGCCGCGTACGTAGGTGACGGTGGGCACCACGCCGTACGGCTCCACGATCTGGTCGATGGTGTCCCTGATCAGCTCCTCGGCGTCGACCCAGGCGACGGCGTCGAGCATCCGCACGGTTCCACCGGCGCGGCCCGTCGCGGGGATGACGTTGACCGCCGACCCGGCGCGGACCATTCCCCAGACCACGCTGACGCCCGCCCGGGGATCCAGGCGCCGCGAGAGCACGGCTGGCAGCTCGGTGACCACCTTGCCGAGGGCGAAGACGAGGTCCTCGGTCAGGTGCGGGCGCGAGGTGTGTCCGCCCTTGCCCGCGAGCAGCACGTCGATGTGGTCGGCAGCACCGGTGAGCGGGCCTTCGCGCAGCCCGACCGTGCCGACATCGAGACCCGGGTCGGCGTGCAGCCCGAAGATCCGCGAGACACCATCGAGCGCGCCGGCCTCGATCGCCATCAGGGCGCCGCCCGGCATGATCTCCTCGGCGGGCTGGAAGATCAGGCGCACGCGGCCCGGAAGCTCGTCGGCGATGGATGCGAGCGCCAGACCGGTGCCGAGGAGCGAGGAGGCGTGTACGTCGTGCCCGCAGGCGTGGGCGACTCCGGCGACCGTGCTGGCCCAGGGGTCCTTGGTGCGGTCCTCGACGGGGAGCGCGTCGAGATCGGCCCGCAGGGCCACCACCGGGCCGGGCCCGGAGCCGATGTCCACCAGGAGTCCGTTGCGCGGCAGCGACCTGGGCTTCAGGCCGGCCTCGTCGAGCCGCTTGCCGATGACGGCGGAAGTGCGCTCCTCGGCCCACGACAGCTCCGGGTGGGCATGCAGGTCACGACGGAACTCGATCAGCTCGGCTTCCAGCAGGCCGACCTCGGCCAGGGCCTGCCGAATGAGGGGGGTGGACACAACCGACAAGATTACCGGTCAACGGATGCCTCCGAGGTCACCCGTCCGAACTTGTGGCTGGGGACCGGTCCCCGTCGACTCGGTCCTCGTCGTACGCGCCCACCAGGCGATCAGCCGCCAGCGGTGCGGTCAGCCTGCCGGCCAGCAGCTCACGGCGTACGTCGTCCCGGATCGCTCGTACGCCGGGTGAGCGGCGCAACCTCTGGGCGAGAACGTCACGGACGAGCGCCCAGGTGAACTCCAGCTGCTGTTCGGCGCGCTTCTCGGCGAGACCCTGCTCCCCCAGCGACTCACGGTGGGCGAGCACCCGCTCCCACACCTTGTCGACGTCGGTGCCCTCCAGGCCTGAGCAGGTGAGCACCGGCGGCACCCAGCCCCCACCGGAGAAGTGCACGAGCCGCAGGGCACCGGCCAGCTCCTTGGCCGCGGACTGGGCCTCGGCCGCGCGGTCACCGTCGGCCTTGTTCACCGCGATCACGTCGGCGATCTCGAGGATGCCCTTCTTGATGCCCTGCAGCTGGTCGCCCGTGCGCGCGATGGTCAGGAACAGGAAGGTGTCGACCATGGCGGCGACGGTTACCTCCGACTGGCCCACGCCGACGGTCTCCACCAGCACCACGTCGTAGCCGGCGGCCTCCAGCACGACCATCGCCTGCGTCGTCGCGCGAGCGACGCCGCCGAGGGTTCCCGCAGTGGGTGAGGGCCGGATGTAGGCGTCGGGGTTGGCCGAGAGCTCGCTCATCCGGGTCTTGTCACCCAGGACTGAACCTCCACTGCGCACCGAGGAGGGGTCGACCGCGAGCACGCCCACCGTCTTGCCCTTCGCCGTGAGGTGCTGGCCGAGCGTCTCGATGAACGTCGACTTGCCGACGCCGGGCACGCCGGAGATCCCGATCCGGACACAGCCGAGGCCGCTGGAGGTCAGCTCGGTCAGCAGGGCACGGGCGGCAGCCTGGTGGTCCGGACGGGCCGACTCAACGAGCGTGATCGCCCGTGAGACGGCCGCGCGCCGCCCCGCGCGTACCCCCTCGACGAGGGTCTGGACATCGACCCTGGTCGCGCTTGTCGAAGCCACTAAATCAGTGGCCCAGCTGTGCGGCGAGCTTCTCGAGCAGGTCGAGGGCCGCGACGGCGATCACCGTGCCGGGCGGGAACACGGCCGCAGCGCCCATCTCCAGCAGCGTGGGTACGTCGTCCGGCGGGATCACGCCACCGACCACGATCATCACGTCCTCGCCACCGAGGTCGGCGAGCGCCTGCTTGAGCGCGGGGACCAGGGTCAGGTGACCGGCGGCCAGCGAGTTGACCCCAACGATGTGCACGTCGGCGTCGACGGCCTGCTGGGCGACCTCCTCGGGCGTGGAGAACAGCGGCCCGACGTCGACGTCGAAGCCCATGTCGGCGAACGCGGTGACGATCACCTTCTGTCCGCGGTCGTGCCCGTCCTGCCCCATCTTGGCGACCAGGATCCGGGGACGACGCCCCTCGTCCTCGGCGAACTTCTCGGTGGCCGCGAGCACCTTGGCCATGGCCTCGTTGGTCTGTCCGTCCCGGTCGGACTCTCGGCGGTACACACCCGAGATGGTACGGATCACGGCGCGGTGGCGGCCGTAGACCTTCTCGAGGGCCTCGGAGATCTCACCGACCGTTGCCTTGGCGCGGGCAGCGTCCACCCCGAGGGCCAGCAGGTTGCCGTCGAGCGAGCCGTGCACGTGGCCCTCCTCGGCGGACCGCGTGAGTGCGTTCAGGGTGCGCTCGACCTCGTCACTGTCGCGCTCCGCACGCAGCCGCTCGAGCTTGGCCAGCTGCTGCTTGTAGACACTGGCGTTGTCGACCCGCAGCACGTCCAGCTGGTCCTCGTCGGCAAGCCGGTAGGTGTTGACGCCGACCAGCTTCTGCGCGCCCGAGTCGAGACGAGCCTGGGTCCTGGCGGCGGCCTCCTCGATGCGCATCTTCGGCAGGCCCTCCTCGATCGCCTTCGCCATGCCGCCGTGCTCCTCAGCCTCCTGGATGTGTGCCCAGGCGCGCTCGGCGAGGTCGTGGGTCAGCCGCTCGACGTAGTAGGAACCGGCCCAGGGGTCGATGATGTCCCTCGTACCCGACTCCTGCTGGAGCAACAGCTGGGTGTTGCGGGCGATGCGTGCGGAGAAGTCGGTCGGCAGCGCGATCGCCTCGTCGAGGGCGTTCGTGTGCAGCGACTGGGTGTGGCCCTGGGTCGCGGCCATCGCCTCGATGCAGGTGCGCTGGACGTTGTTGAACACGTCCTGCGCGGTCAGGGACCAGCCCGAGGTCTGGCTGTGCGTGCGCAGCGACAGCGACTTGGGGTTCTGTGGCTCGAACTGGCTGACCAGCCGGGCCCACAGGGCACGGGCCGCGCGCATCTTGGCGACCTCCATGAAGAAGTTCATGCCGATCGCCCAGAAGAAGCTCACCCGCGGCGCGAACTCGTCGATGGTCAGGCCGGCTTCGAGGCCTGCGCGGATGTACTCCACGCCGTCGGCGAGGGTGTAGGCGAGCTCGAGGTCAGCGGTCGCCCCGGCCTCCTGGATGTGGTAGCCGGAGACCGAGATCGAGTTGAACCGCGGCATCTTCTGCGCGGTGTAGCCGAAGATGTCGCTGATGATGCGCATGCTCGGCTGCGGCGGGTAGATGTAGGTGTTGCGGACCATGAACTCCTTGAGGATGTCGTTCTGGATGGTCCCCGTGAGCTGTTCCGGCTTCACCCCATGTTCCTCGGCGGCGACGATGTACATCGAGAGCACCGGCAGCACCGCGCCGTTCATCGTCATGCTGACGCTCATCGACTCGAGCGGGATGCCGTCGAAGAGCGTGCGCGCGTCGTAGATCGAGTCGATCGCGACACCGGCCATGCCGACGTCACCCGTCACGCGGGGGTGGTCGGAGTCGTACCCGCGGTGGGTCGCCAGGTCGAAGGCGACGCTGAGACCCTTCTGCCCCGCGGCGAGGTTGCGGCGGTAGAACGCGTTGGACTCCTCGGCGGTGGAGAAGCCGGCGTACTGCCGGATGGTCCACGGCTGCGTGGAGTACATCGTCGGGTAGGGACCTCGCAGGAACGGCGTAAGGCCGGGGTAGGTGTCGAGCGCATCGAGGCCCTCGAGGTGCTCGGGACCGTAGATCGGCAGGATGCCGATGCCCTCGGGTGAGTCCCAGGTCTCCCCCTCCACGGGCTCCTTCGCGGTGACCTCGCCGGCGAGCGGCAGGGTGGCGAAGCTCTCGGGGATGCTCATCTCGCCAGCTCCTCTCTTGTCCGATGCAGGAAGTCGAGCGCATCGACTCCCAACGCGCAGGTGTCGTCGGCGTCGACGCCTTCGACGGGCTTGCCGGCGAGAACGACCCATCTGGCACCGGCCTTGCGCAGCGCCTCGACGAGGTCGCCGCCCCAGGCGGCGTACGCCTTGTCGTTCCCGACGAGGCACACCACGGGCTGGCCGCCGTCGGGACCCTCATAGTCCTTGAGAACCGCATCGAGGTCGTCGTGTCGCCCCGCGTTGACCACGCCGATGCCGCCGGCCGCGAACAGGTTGGCGGCAAATGAGGCCCGAGAGGTGTGGGCCGCGATCGTGCCCATCGTCGCGAGGAAGACCTGGCCCACGGCCGGCTCGTCGCGCAGCTCCTCGAAGTGCTCGCCGTACGGGCGGACCGGCAGTGCTCCCTCGGCGTACGGCTTGCGCTCCGGCAACGTCTCGTGCAGGTTCGGGAACTCGGTCAGTCCCGTCAGGGCGCGCTCGCGCTTGGCGACCTGCCGGTCGCGCTCGCGCACGACCTCCTCGATCCGCCCCTGCAGGGAGCCGTCCTCGAGGGCCCCGATGACGCCACCTGAGGTCTCGATGCGCCCGAGCTCCTCCCACCCGGCGACCGCGAGGTCGTCGGTGAGCTTCTCGACCGCGAAGGCTCCTCCCGCCGGGTCGGCGACCTTGGCCACGTGTGACTCCTCGACCAGCAAGGTCGAGGTGTTGCGGGCGATGCGGCGGGCGAACGCGTCGGGCAGCCCGAGCCGCGCGTCGAACGGCAGCACGGTCACGGAGTCGGCTCCGCCGACACCGGCCGCGAACGCCGCGACGCAGGTCCGCAGCATGTTCACCCACGGGTCGTACTTGGTCATCATCGGACGCGAGGTGACCGCGTGCAGGGTCATGTTCCGGCGATCCTCCGAGGCGCCGCTCAGCTCCAGCATCCGCGCCCACAGGCGGCGTACGGCGCGCAGCTTGGCGATCGTCACGAACTGCTCGTCACTGGCCGCGAGCCGGAACTCGATGAGTCCGGCGGCCTCGTCGACCGGGACCCCCGCGGCGTCGAGGGCGCGCAGGAAGTGGGCGCCGAGCGCCAGCACGTAGCCGAGCTCCTGTACGTCGGACGCGCCGAGGTCGTGCACGGCCGTCCCGTCGACGACCAGTGCCCGGCAACCGAGCCCCTTCGCAATCTGCGACGCCTCGGTGATGACTGCCGCTTCGGTGGTTGAGGAGCGAGCGTCAGCGAGCGTCTCGAAACCACGAACCAGCGCACCCACCGGATCCACCCCGAGGTTGGTCCCCGGCGCCAGCGCCTGTCCGTCCGCGAGTGCAGCGAACGCCCGCGCCGCACCGAGCGGGTCCGACGGCGCGTCCAGCACCACCGGGGCGATGTCGAGGAGCACACCCTTCAGGACGGTCTGCAGGTCCGAGACGTCGATGCCAGACGCACCCACCTGCACCCATACCGAACTCGCACCGTTCTCCAGGTCCGTCAGCGCTGCGGCGTTGGATGCCTGTGCATCCGGGTCGGCCAGCAACGTGCGAACGTCCCACCCATCGCCCCGGGCCGGCGGCCGGACCGGCTCAGGGAGATCGGCGACCAGCGCCGGAGTACCGAGCGGCGCGATGTCGATGCCGTCGAGCGTGGACCGCGTGAGCCTGGCCCACACCACGTCGTCGGGATCGTCGGCGGTCATCCGACGGGCCTTGCGAAGCACTGCGGCAGCGGCCTTCTCCCACTCGCTGACGTCGTGCTCCAGTCCGATGGCAAGAGACAGGGGGGTGTGCGCATCTGTGCCCATGTATTCACCATATGGACCTCGCCGTGCTGCGACCAGTGGCTGTGAAGTACCCGACCTGATCCCACGCTCGTTCATGCCCGTCCGAGCACCCGGTCGGTCAACTCACAGGTGGTCGAGCAGCCTTGCGTCGAGCAGCGAGCGACCAGTCGAGACGAGCGCCAGCGAGCGGCCAGTCGAGACCGCCACAACCGGTCGACAACCCGCGGCGGATGTAGGTAGGGGACAGTGAGAAGGGCCGGCCGTGAGGCGCCATGCGGCGTTGGGTTGCGGCTGCCTCTCGCCTCACTGCACGTGGTCTCGACTGATCGCTCGCTTCGCTCGCTGCTCGACCACCTACGCATCGGGCCCGGCGTTTCGACAAGCACGATTAGGGGAGTCGAGCACGTACCAGGTGCGCGGAAGACTCCGCTGTTCGGCTGAGCGGTGATCGCGGAACGCTGGCCGGCCCTCACTCGAAGACGAGAAAGCCGCAACCACGGCGGTCGAGCCAAGCGACCGTGCGCGACAGGCAGCGGCCAGGAAACACCAGCGGAACGAGAGCGAACAGCAACCACACCTCTCGAAGAACACACGGCGAGAACAGGCGGCCGTTCGCTCGCTCGACCGTCTACCAACGTCCGGACCTAGGCTCGAGCCATGACGGTGAGGCATCCGAAGACGGCGGAGTCGGCGGGGACGTGGCCGAAGAATTGATCACCGGCGAGGGCTTGGTCCTTCGGGTACCGGTCGCGGACGACCGCACGCGCTGGCTCGAGGTGCTGCATGATCGCGACAGCCTGCGCTACGGAATGCCCGCGTTCATCCCGGTGCCAGAGACCTTCGACCAGCTCGATGAGCGCCTGGCCGAAGCAGTCGTGCGGTTCGCAGCCGTTGAGCCGGGCACCCTGGTGATAGCTGCGGCCGAGGACCCCGACCACTTCCTCGGCTACGTCGGCTGGGCGTTCCACGTCCCCGAGAAGCTGCGCATCGCCGACATCGGGTACAGCGTCCATCCGGACTCGCGCGGTCGGGGGGTCGCGACCCGGGCGGTCCGCACGCTCACCCGATGGCTCTCGAGCGACCCCGACGGACCTCGGCTGGCACGGGTGCAGCTCGATCACAGCGTGGAGAACGAGGCCTCCTGCAGGGTGGCGTTGGCCGCCGGCTTCGAACGCGAGGGCATCCGGCGCGCCTACCTTCCCCTCCGGGACCCGGACGCTGCCGGCGGCGAACGGCGCCACGACGTCTGTATGCACGGCCTGGCGGTCACCGCCCTGAACTCCACCTGAGCAAGTACGTCGTTCACTCGCCGCTCACATCGCCGTCACTGCCACGACACAGGGCTGAGCGACTCTGGCCCCATGCGTATTGCACTCGTCACCGAGCAGTTCGTGCCCAGCACCGCACCAGTAGCGCACGTCACCCGCGAGGTCGTCTCGCGACTGACGGACGGCGGGCACGACGTCGTCGTCCTTGCAGGAGGGCGCGGCCATGCCACGTTCGGGGGAGCCCGCGTGTTCTGGGCCAGCAGGATGACGCCGGTGTCGGCAATCCGCGAGGCCCTGACCCTGTCCCGTCCCGACGTGTGCCACCTCATCGACCCGCACCGGCTGGGCCTGAAGGTCGCCGAGGCCGCCGACCGGCTCGACGTACCCACCGTGGTGCTGCACCCCCGGACCTGGGGGCCGGGGGTCGACCTCGCCGATCACCACCCTGGCCTCCACGACCAGGACCTCCATGACCGCTGGGCGCGGGTGCACTCCCCCGACGGGGGACGGTTGGTGGTCGGCTACGTCGGCCCGCTCGAGCGCACGAAGGTGCTCAACCGACTCGCCCGCGTCGCCCGGCTGCCCGGGGTTCGCCTGGTCGCCCTTGGCGACGGTCCCGGGGCGGAGCGCCTGCGCTCCGCGGGCGCCAAGGTGATCCCCGCCCCGACGAGCCTGGAACGAGCGCGGTGCGTGGCCTCCTTCGACGTGCTGCTGCAGCCACGCAAGAAGGAGATCTACGCGCCAACGGTGCGCGAGGCTCTCGCCAGCGGGGTGCCCGTAGTGGCCTATGACAGCGGCACCGCTGCCGACGCCGTGCGGCACGAGCACAACGGTCTGCTCGTGAACACCGACCGTGGCGGCAAGTCCTTCGCCCGGGCGGTGGCCCGGCTGGCGGCCAGTCCCGACCTGCGCTTCACGCTGGCCGCTGCGGCCCGCCAGTCCGTCGCGGACCGGACATGGGACGACGTGGTCGCCGAGCTGGTCGACGTGCACTACCCGACCGCCCTCGGCCAGGGGACCGTCGCCATCGGCTGACTGCCCCCTGCCCTGGGAGTACTGCCAGCGGTGCCTCGGCACCGGCGACATGGCCCTGCGGCTGCACCAGCGCGAGCGTCCGGAGTGTTAGCGTCCACGCATCTTGCTTGGTGCACCGCACGGCAGACGCCGCGGACACCAGCCATCGAGTCGAAGAACTCCGGAGGGCTCCAGGTCATGGGAAAAGCCGCAGCAGCATGGTCCGCTCTGCAACAGGGAGGGCCGCGCGAGCTCATCACCCGCACCAGGTCGTGGGGCGCGCGCGCCCTCGATCCGGGCGTCGTGCCCGCCCAGCCAGGCCCGTCTGCCCCGCCTGCCCCGGCCGCCCGGCCCGGGAAGAACGCCGTCAACGTGGGGTTCGCGCAAGCAACCCGGTTCTTCGAGAAGCGGCACGCCAACTACGAGCAGCTCGCTGACGCCATCGCCCCCCATCTCGACCTTGACGGGGTGCTCTTCGACATCGGCGCGAACATCGGCTACTTCAGCATGGTCGTCGGCAAGCGCACTGGCTTCCGCGGTACGGCGCACCTGTTCGAGCCCATCCCCCACCTGGCCCAGTTCTGCTTCCGGACGCTCGCAGACGCCGAGTTCTCGATCGCGGTGCACCAGTACGGCCTCAGCGACAGCGACGGCGTCGTCGACATCTTCATCGACACCAAGGGCAACTTCGGCTGGAACACGATGATCGGTGAGCGCGCGGAGTCCATGACGCCGCAGCAGATCAAGGTTCGCCGCTTCGACGGGATCGGCCTTTCTGTGGTCCCGTCTGTGGTCAAGATCGACGTCGAGGGTGCGGAGTACCTCGTCCTCCGTGGCCTCCTCCCGGCGATCCGGACCTGGGACCCGCGTCCCCCGATCCTGTGCGAGATCGGCTGGGGCGCGAAGGGCCACCCCGCCTGGAACGACGAGCTGGCGGTGTTCGAGGAGCTCAAGCAGCTGGGTTACCGCCCGACCACGCTGGAGGGCGAGCCGGTGGTGCTCGAGGAGATCAGTCGCACCTGCGACGTCATGTTTTTGCCTGAGTGAGTCTTGCCTGGACGAGGGTGAAGGCCTACTCGCGGAACGTGATCGACTCGACCATGCGCGTGAGCGTGTCGACGTCGGCCTGGGTGGCGTCGGGTGGTGTCTCGGCAGTGAAGATGAACCGCTCATCGGCGACTTGGACGATCCACAACCGGATCACGTCGCCAGGCTGGTCGGCCCGCACGGTCTCGTAGAGAGAGGCACCGAGGTCCCCGCCCGAGTACAACTCGTAGGCGTGGTCGTGGCAGCGAGCGAGGTTGTCGTCGGGGCCGACGGTGATGGTCAGGGCCAGCGCGTCCAGGCCGCCGAGGGTGGTTTCTGCCGGCGTGCTCACGTCGACCCTGGGCAGCCCGGCGATCGCGGCAGCGATCCCCCGGACCGAGCGCTGGGACGGGCCAGCAGATGTGTTACGGCATATGTTCCCCGCGACCAAGGCGCCACCAGTGACGTGCTGGACAGAGAGCCGTCCGAGCCCGCCGGAAGCCTTGGTGGGGGTGAACTCGGGACGGATGGGGTACGGCCACCGGATCAGCGGCTTCGTGACCTTCCACCCCTCGGGGACGTCCATGTCGAAGACCAGGAGCAGTCCGCCCTGGTCGAGTTCCCTCGGCAGGTTCCGCAACCGCACCGTGTACCGCCCCTCGTCGAGGACTGTCGAGTCGCCGAACCGCTTCGGCAATGGCAGCTTGTGCGCTTCGGCCGGCGCGGGGATGGTGGTCTCGGTCGGTGTCGGTTTCGACGCCGGCTTCGGGGCGGACTGGTTCCCATCGCCCGTCAGCTGGGCGCCCCCAGCGATCACGGCGACAACGGCAGCGACGCACGCTGTGACGGTGAACGCCGCAGCGCGGCGGTTGCGACGCCTGGCGGTCTCCCGCAACGAGTCCAGGGAGGGCGGGCGGACCTCGTCACCGAGGTCACGAAGCAGGTTGAGATCAGGCATGACGTGACTCCTCCTCGTCGAGCAGCCCGGCCAGCTGCGTGCGAGCCCTGCTGAGCCGCGACTTCACCGTTCCCTCGGGGATGCCGAGCTCGTCGGCGATCTGGGCGGTCCCGAGGTCGGCCAGGTGGTGCAGGACCATGACCCGGCGCTGGTTGGGATCGAGCTGCGCCAGCGCGGTGACGATCGCGACGTGCTCGGGCCCGACCTCGACCGGTGCTTGCGGGCCGGGTACGGCGGCCTGGTACCTGAGCACCACCGCTGCGTGTCGCCAACCCGCGCGCAACCGGTTCAGAGCCACCCGGCGCAACCAGGCATCGGTGTTCGCGATCCCGTCGAGCTCGCGACCCTTGCGAAGCGCCGCGACGAACGCCTCCTGGACGGCGTCCTCGGCGTCGGACAGGTCGCCGCAGATGGCGTAGACCTGCACTACCAGCCGCCGGTACGACGCTGTGTACAGGGCGTCCAGATCACCGGTATCCGACATGCCACCTCCGCTCCTGATGCCACGTTCTCGCACTCAAGGAGCCTGAGAGCCCAATCTGGTTCCCGCTAGACCTCCGTGCGCCCGTCGTTGTCCTTGGTGCGCAGGCCGATCTTGTTGCCCAGCCAGACCAGTGGGTCGTACTTGCGGTCGACCACGCGCTCCTTCATCGGGATGATCGCGTTGTCCGTGATCTTGATGCCCTCGGGACAGACCTCGGTGCAGCACTTCGTGATGTTGCACATCCCCAGACCGGCCGCTCCCTGGGCCAGCTCGCGCCGGTCATGGGTGTCGAGGGGGTGCATGTCGAGCTCGGCGTACCTCAGGAAGAAGCGCGGCCCCGCGAACGCCGGCTTGTTGTCCTCGTGGTCGCGTACGACGTGGCAGGTGTTCTGGCACAGGAAGCACTCGATGCACTTGCGGAACTCCTGACCCCGCTCGACGTCGACCTGCGCCATCCGCCGCTTGCCGTCCGCGTCACGCGGTGGCGGGGCGAACGACGGCAGCTCCTCGGCCTTCTCGTAGTTGAAGGACACGTCCGTGACCAGGTCGCGGATCACCGGGAACGAGCGCATCGGCGTGACCGTGATCGGCTCGGACGGCTCGAAGTCGGAGAGGCGCGACATGCACAGCAGCCGGGGCTTCCCGTTGATCTCTGCGCTGCAGGAGCCGCACTTGCCGGCCTTGCAGTTCCAGCGCACCGCGAGGTCTCCGGCCTGGGTCGCCTGGACCCGGTGCAGCGCGTCGAGCACGACCTCGCCCTCGGAGACCTCCACCGAGTAGTCCGTGAGCTCGCCGGCGTACCGGTTGCCGCGCCAGACGCGCAGCTTCAGCTCGTAACCCATGGTCCTGCCCCTTACCCGTCCTTGTTCACTTGGCTTCGAAGAATGTCTTGAGCTCGTCCGGCATGACGGGCAACGGCTGGTGCACCAGCTCCACGCCGTCACCGCCGTCGTTGAGCGAGAGCACCAGGTTCTTGGTGCCCCATCCGTCGTCGGGGCCGGGAAAGTCGTCGCGGGTATGGCCACCGCGAGACTCCTGGCGCTCCAGCGCTGCCTTCGCAATGCACTCGGAGACGATCAGCATGTTGCGCAGGTCGAGTGCGAGGTGCCAGCCGGGGTTGTACTGCCGGTGCCCCTCGACGGCGAGCTCCGCGGCCCGGCCCTTGAGCTCCTCGATCTTCTCCAGGGAGCTGGTGAGCTCCTGCTCGGTCCGGATGATGCCGACCAGGTCCTGCATGGTCTGCTGCAGGTCGGTGTGGATCCCGTAGGGGTTCTCGCTACCGGTGCTGTCCTCGAACGGCGCCAGCGCCAGGTCCTCGGCGGCATGTACGTCGTCCACTGCAACGCGAGGTCGACGCTCACCCTCGAGCGACATGCCGTACGCCGCGGCCGACTCACCGGCCCGACGCCCGAAGACCAGCAGGTCCGACAGGGAGTTCCCACCGAGCCGGTTCGACCCGTGCATCCCGCCGGAGCACTCGCCGACGGCGTACAGCCCAGGCACGCCGCTCAGCTCGGTGTCCGCATCGACCTCGATGCCGCCCATGACGTAGTGGCAGGTGGGTCCGATCTCCATCGGCTCGGCGGTGATGTCGACGTCGGCCAGCTCCTTGAACTGGTGGTACATCGAGGGCAGCCGGCGCCGGATGAACTCCGGGTCACGGCGGGAGGCGATGTCGAGGAAGATGCCGCCGTGCGGTGATCCGCGGCCGGCCTTGATCTCGGAGTTGATCGCTCGCGCCACCTCGTCACGAGGGAGCAGCTCGGGTGGGCGTCGGTTGTTCTTCTTGTCGTCGTACCAGCGGTCCGCCTCCTCCTCGTTGTCAGCGGTCTCGCTCTTGAAGAACTCGGGGATGTAGTCGAACATGAACCGCTTGCCCTCGGAGTTCTTCAGGATGCCGCCGTCACCGCGCACCGACTCCGTGACCAGCAGCCCCTTCACCGACGGCGGCCACACCATGCCGGTCGGGTGGAACTGCACGAACTCCATGTTGATCAGGGTTGCGCCGGCTCGCAGCGCCAGCGCGTGGCCGTCGCCGGTGTACTCCCATGAGTTCGAGGTGACCTGGAAGGACTTGCCGATGCCTCCCGTCGCGAGCACCACCGAGGGCGCCTCGAAGACCACGAACCGACCGGTCTCGCGCCAGTAGGCGAAGGCCCCGGAGATGTTCTCGCCGTCCTTGAGCAGCTCGGTGACGGTGCACTCCATGAACACGTCGATCCCGAGAGCGACCGCCCGCTGCTGCAGGGTGCGGATCATCTCCAGACCGGTCCGGTCACCGACGTGCGCCAGCCGCGCGTAGCGGTGACCACCGAAGTCACGCTGCGAGATCAGCCCGTCGTCCGTACGGTCGAACAGCGCACCCCAGTCCTCGAGCTCCATCACCCGTTCGGGAGCCTCCTGGGCGTGCAGCTGAGCCATCCGCCAGTTGTTCAGCATCTTCCCGCCACGCATGGTGTCGCGGAAGTGCACCTCCCAGTTGTCCTCCGGGTAGACGTTGCCCATCGATGCGGCAATGCCACCCTCGGCCATCACCGTGTGCGCCTTGCCCAGCAGCGACTTGCACACGATCGCGGTGCGCGCGCCGGCCTCCTGGGCCGCGATCGCGGCGCGCAGCCCGGCGCCGCCCGCTCCGACGACGACGACGTCGTAGGAGTGGGTCTCCATCCCGTGGCCCACGGACTCGGCGGAGGACATCCGGTTGCCCGTCATCGGGTGCCGGTCCTCGCCGCCGGCGCTCGGGCTACTCATCAGAAGAACCTCGGGTCGGTGATGGTGCCGGTGGACAGCAGCAGGACGTAGAGGTCGGCGATGGCGACGGAGAACAGCGAGAGCCAGGCGTACTCCGCGTGCCGGACGTTGAGCTTCGAGACCCAGGTCCACAGCCGGTAGCGCACCGGATGCTTGCTGAAGTGGCGCAGTCGACCTCCGACGGCATGGCGACAGGAGTGGCAGGAAAGCGTGTAGAGCCAGATCAGCACGATGTTCGCGATGAAGATCAGGGTGCCGAGGCCCATGTGGCCCCACTCGCCCTTCTCGTCGCGGAACGCCAGCACGGTGTCGAAGGTGAGGATCGCGGCCACGACCACGGCGGCGTACCAGAAAAAGCGGTGCAGGTTGTTCAGGATCAGCGGGAGCCGCGCCTCACCGCTGTTGGAGATGTGCGGTTCGGCGACGGCGCAGGCGGGAGGGCTGAGCCAGAACGCCCGGTAGTAGGCCTTGCGGTAGTAGTAGCAGGTCATCCGGAACCCCAGCGGGAAGATCAAGATGATCAGCGCCGCCGACAGCGGCCACCACGCGAACGGCTGGCCGAAGTCCGAGGCGCCCTCGACGCAGTCACCGAGGCACGGCGAGTAGAAGGGCGAGAGGTAGGGCTTGGAGTAGTAGTGCGTGCCCTGGAAGGCACGCACCGTCGCGTAGATGACGAACGCGGTGAACACCACGAACGTGGTCAGCGGATAGAGCCACCACCGGTCGGACCGCAGGGTCCTCTCGTCGATCCGGGCTCGCGTGCGCCCACGTACGCCTGCGTCCGTCGACGCCATCGCCACCTCCGCGGCACGGTTTGGGCCACATTCTGTGACCGGAGACCTGTCATGCCGGATCGCAGGATATGTCACATCCCCGGGGGGCTTCCCGTGGCCCCGCCGAACGATACGGTGACCTCTGTGGCTACTGCGACTCTCGTCAAGGACAGCAGGTCGACGCGCTCGACCATCGCGCTGAAGCTCCTCATGGCCGTCAGCGGCATCATCTTCATCGGGTTCGTTCTCGCGCACATGTACGGCAACCTCAAGGCCTTCTCGGGCCAGCACTCCTACAACGAGTACGCCCACCACCTCCGGGAGTTCGGGGCGCCGATGCTGCCCCACACCGGGTTCCTCTGGATCCTCCGGGTGGTGCTTCTCGGGTCGCTGCTCGTGCATGTCGCGGCTGCCGTAACCCTGTGGCGTCGCGCCAAGAAGGCCCGCACGATCAAGTACGTCGTGAAGAAGAACAACCACTCGACGTACGCCTCGCACCTGATGCGCTGGGGCGGGGTGACCTTGCTGCTGTTCATCGTCTGGCACCTGCTGAACTTCACCATCGGGAAGGTCAACGTCACCGGCGGGTCGACCAACGACCCCTATAACCTTCTGGTCGACTCGTTCCAGACGTGGTGGCTCACCCTGATCTACCTCCTCGCCATGCTGATGCTCGGTGCCCACCTGCACCACGGGATCTGGAGCTCGCTGCAGACCCTGGGCCTGACCAACAACGAGCATGCGCGGGACCGGGCCAAGGTGTTCGGCTTCGTCGTGGCTCTCATCATCACCGTCGGGTTCTCACTCGTCCCGATCTTCGTCCTTGCCGGCGTCATCGACTAGTGGGTCAGCCCAGAAGGATCAGGTAGAGCCATGACAGACATGCCCGACACCACCACCACCGCCGAGCCCTCGCACCTCGGGGACGGCGAGCAGGAGAGCGACGACGCCGCGGGCTACTACGTCCCCGGCGACCCGCTCGTGGACACCAAGGCGCCGGGGGGGCCCGTCGACGAGCGTTGGAACACCCGCCAGTTCGAGGCCCGGATCGCCAACCCGGCCAACCGTCGCCGCCTCTCGGTGATCGTGGTCGGGACGGGGCTGGCCGGCGCCTCCGCGGCGGCCACGCTCGGCGAGGCCGGCTATGTCGTGAAGTCGTTCTGCTACCAGGACTCCCCCCGTCGTGCCCACTCGATCGCCGCCCAGGGCGGCATCAACGCAGCCAAGAACTACAAGGGCGACGGCGACTCGGTCTACCGGCTCTTCTACGACACGATCAAGGGTGGCGACTACCGCTCGCGCGAGTCGAACGTCTACCGCCTGGCGCAGGTCAGCGTGAACATCATCGACCAGTGCGTGGCCCAGGGCGTCCCCTTCGCCCGCGAGTACGGCGGCCTCCTGGACAACCGCTCCTTCGGTGGCGTGCAGGTCTCGCGAACGTTCTATGCCCGCGGGCAGACCGGACAGCAGCTGCTGATCGGCGCCTACCAGGCGCTCGAGCGCCAGGTCGCCGCCGGCACCGTCAAGACCTACGTCCGGCACGAGATGGTCGAGCTGATCGTCGTCGATGGCCGCGCCCGCGGGATCATCGTGCGCGACATGGTCACCGGTGAGCTGGAGACCTACTTCGCCGACGTCGTGGTCCTCGCCAGTGGCGGCTATGGCAACGTCTTCTTCCTCTCGACCAACGCCATGGGCTGCAACGTCACGGCGACCTGGCGGGCCCACCGCAAGGGCGCCTACATGGCCAACCCCTGCTACACCCAGATCCACCCCACCTGCATCCCGGTCTCGGGCACGCACCAGTCCAAGCTGACCCTGATGAGCGAGTCACTGCGCAACGACGGCCGCATCTGGGTGCCCAAGGACGCCAAGGACGCGGACAAGAACCCGCGCGACATCCCGGAGGAGGACCGCGACTACTACCTCGAGCGGATCTACCCCGCCTTCGGCAACCTGGTCCCCCGCGACATCGCCTCACGGCAGGCCAAGAACATGTGCGACGAGGGTCGAGGTGTGGGTCCGGAGGTCGACGGCGTACGGCGGGGGGTCTACCTCGACTTCGCCGAGGCCACAGAGCGCCTCGGGCGCAAGGCGATCGAGGACAAGTACGGCAACCTGTTCGACATGTACGCCCAGATCACGGGCGAGGACCCCTACACGGTCCCGATGCGGATCTACCCGGCCGTGCACTACGTCATGGGTGGCCTCTGGGTCGACTACGACCTGCAGTCCACGATCCCCGGGCTGTTCGTCACCGGTGAGGCGAACTTCTCCGACCACGGCGCCAACCGGCTCGGCGCCTCAGCGCTGATGCAGGGCCTCGCCGACGGTTACTTCGTACTCTCGAACACCATCCGCGACTACCTCGCCGACGGTCCGTTCGACAAGGTTCCCGAGGACCACCCGGCAGTCGTCGAGGCTCAGTCGACGGTGCAGGCACGGATCGACCACTTCATGAACAACAAGGGCACCCGCAGCGTCGACTCCTACCACCGCGAGCTCGGCAACATCATGTGGGAGTACTGCGGCATGGAGCGCACCGAGGACGGGTTGAAGAAGGCGATCGACCTGATCCGGTCCCTGCGCGACGACTTCTGGCGCAACGTGCTGGTGCTCGGCACCGCGGAGAGCCTCAACCAGTCGCTCGAGCGGGCCGGCCGGGTTGCCGACTTCTTCGAGCTCGGCGAGCTGATGTGCATCGACGCCCTGAACCGCCGCGAGTCGTGCGGCGGCCACTTCCGGGCCGAGTCCCAGACCGAGGACGGCGAGGCGCTGCGCCACGACGACCTGTACGCCTACGTCGCCGCGTGGGAGTGGGCGGGCCAGGACGAGAAACCGGTCCTGCACAAGGAGCACCTCACCTATGAGTTCGTCGAGATGAAGGCCCGGAGCTACAAGTGAAGCTGACCCTGAAGATCTGGCGCCAGCCCGACGCGGCGTCCAAGGGCGCGATCCACACCTACGAGGTCGAGGAAATCTCCGAGGACATGTCCTTCCTCGAGATGCTCGACGTGCTCAACGAGCGTCTCAACACCGAGGGCGAGGAGCCGATCGCGTTCGACTCCGACTGCCGCGAGGGCATCTGCGGGATGTGCGGGCTGATGATCAACGGTGAGGCGCACGGCCCCCAGGTCACCACGACATGTCAGCTGCACATGCGCTCGTTCAAGGACGGGGAGACCATCACGATCGAGCCCTGGCGTGCGGACGCGTTCCCGGTGATCCGGGACCTGTGCGTCGACCGCCGCGCCTTCGACCGGATCATCCAGCAGGGCGGCTACATCTCGGTCAACACCGGCGCCGCCCCCGACGCCCACGCCACGCCGGTGCCCAAGGACAACGCAGACCGCGCCTTCGATGCCGCGACCTGCATCGGTTGCGGTGCCTGTGTCGCCGCTTGTCCGAACGGGTCCGCCTCGCTGTTCGTCGGCGCCAAGATCACCCACCTCGGTGAGCTCCCCCAGGGCCAGGCCGAGCGCGACTCGCGCGTGGTCAGCATGGTCGGCCAGCACGACCACGAGGGCTTCGGCGGCTGCACCAACATCGGCGAGTGCACGGCCGCGTGTCCCAAGGGAATCCCGCTCGACGTGATCTCACAGCTCAACAAGGACCTGCGGAACGCTATCCGGCACGGGTATTGACCCACCCTCGGCCCACCCTCAGGCCGGGGTGGCGGCCAGCGAGAACGCGTGCGTGGGCTGCCAGCCCGAGGCGTTGTCGTGGAGGTACATCCACATCTCCTCGACGTGGAACGACGCGTCGAAGTCCTCAAGGTCCGTGAACGCCTGCTCGAGCTTCTGCTCGCTCAGGTGGTGGGCCACAGTCACGTGTGGGTGGTAGGGAAACACCCGCTCGATCACCAGGGGCCCCTGTCGTACGCCGGCCGCCAGCTGCTCGCACTGGCTGATCCCCTCGACCACGCCGACGAAGACCACCGGGGAGACCGGCATGAAGGTGCCCGTGCCGCGCAGGTGCACCCGGAACGGCTCAGCCTGCGTCGCGACCCAGTCAAGGTGCGAGACCACGCTGTCCACGTCGGTCGCGGACACCTCATGCGGCGGCAGCAGCGTGATGTGCGTTGGGATGTGACGCGCGGCCTCATCGCCTGCGGCGATGCGGTACTGCTGGAGCTCGGTCCCCCAGGGCTCGGGAACGGCGAGGGAGACACCGATGGTGGGCACCAGAGAACCTTAGTGGCCAGGGCGGCTGTAGCGTGAGCGCTCGTCAGGAGGAGCACATGACCGACTCACTGCGCGCTGCGGAGGCACGCAGCGCCGCGATCGAAGCCCGCATCGCCACCCACCCGGGCGAGCTGCGGATGTTGACAGGCGACCGGCCGACCGGGGCCCTGCACATCGGGCACTACTTCGGGTCGATCGCCAACCGGCTCAAGCTGCAGGCCGGCGGCGTCGAGATCTTCCAGCTGATCGCGGACTACCAGGTGATCACCGACCGCGAGATCGCGGACGACATCCGCGGCAACGTGCGCAACCTCCTGCTGGACAACCTCGCGGCCGGGATGGACCCGGACCGGGCCACGCTGTTCGCGCACTCCGCCGTACCTGCCCTCAACCAGCTGATGCTTCCGTTCCTCAGCCTGGTCAGCGTCGCCGAGCTGCAGCGCAATCCCACGGTCAAGGAGGAGGCGGCCACAGCCGGCATCACCTCCATCAACGGCCTGATGCTGACCTACCCGGTGCACCAGGCGGCCGACATCTTGTTCTGCAAGGCGAACGTCGTGCCCGTCGGCAAGGACCAGCTCCCGCACATCGAGCAGACCCGGGTCGTGGCGCGACGGTTCAACGAGAGGTACGGCGCCACCTTCCCCGAGCCCGGGGCCCTGCTCTCCGAGGCGACCAACGTGCTCGGCACCGACGGCACCAAGATGAGCAAGTCGAAGGGAAACGTGATCGAGCTGCGGATGTCTTCGGACGAGACCGCGAAGAAGATCAAGGGCGCGAAGACCGACAGCGACCGGCACATCACCTTCGACCCGCAGAACAGGCCCGAGGTCGCCAACCTGATCAAGGTCATCTCCATGTGCGAGGGCACCGAGCCGGCCCAGGTCGCGGCCGAGATCGGCGACGGTGGGGGCGGCGGGCTCAAGTCCCGAGCCACCGAGGCGGTGAACACCTACTTCGCGCCGCTGCGAAAGCGCCGGACCGAGCTCGAGGCCGACATGGGGTTCGTCGACGGCGTCCTGCGCCGCGGCAACGACCGGGCCAACGAGATCGCGAACGCCACCCTCGACGAGGTGCGCGACAAGATGGGCATGACCTACCCGTGACGGGGGCTCCTCCTGTCCCCACCCTCACTGACGGCATCGTCACCCTGCGTGCTCCGTCCGAGGACGACATCGAGGGTTCCTACGAGCAGTGCCAGGATGCGGCCAGCCAGCGGTGGACCACCATCCCGGTGCCCTACACGCGCGACGACGCCCGCAGGTACCTGCGCCACGTCATCCCCGACGGCTGGGAGGCCGACCGAGAGTGGGGGTTCGTGGTGGAGGCGCGAGACGAGGCCGGCGTACCCCGCTTCGCCGGCGCGATCTCCTTGCGCAACGAGGGAGACCGTCGAGCCGAGATCGCGTACGGCGCGCACCCGTGGGTGCGCGGTCGCGGCCTGATGGAGCGGGCCCTGCGACTGCTGCTGGACTGGGGCTTCACGGAGCGCGACCTGCAGACGGTCATCTGGGTGGCGCAACGTGGCAACTGGGCCTCTCGCCGCCTCGCCTGGAAGCTCGGCTTCAGCTTCGACGGGACCCTGCGGGACTGGCTGCCACAACGCGGCGAGCTGGCGGACGCGTGGGTGGGCACTTTGCGTCGCGGTGAGACGAGGGCACCGAGCACCGAGTGGCTGCGCACGCCCACGATCACGGGCGGCGTCGGTGGTGTTGCGCGCCGCGGTGGACGCGGACTACGCGAGGTTCGTCGAAGCCACCAACGACCCCGTGCTGCAGCGGTACAGCCAGAGCATCCGCGAGCACGCGCCGTACGACGAAGGCAAGGTCCGTGCGCGGGAGCTCGACCAGCTCGAGGAGAGCGCGGTGGGCTCGTCGCTCACCTGGACGGTTGCGGACGCCGCGACCGATGCCTTCCTCGGCTCGGTGGTCATCTACGGCATCCATCCGGGCCGCGAGGCGGAGATCGGCTACTGGACGCACCCCGACGCGCGCGGACGCCGCGTGGCCACCGAGGCCTGCCGGCTGGCTGTGCGGCACGCGTTCACCGACGCCGAGGACGGCGGGCTGGGTCTGCACCGACTGGTGGCGTACGCCGCCGACGACAACCCCGCCTCCCACCGCATCCTGCAGCGAACCGGCTTCACCAGGTTCGGGACCGAGCGGCGCAGCACGTTGTTGCCCGACGGCACCTACGTCGACACCGGTGCCTTCGACCAGCTGGCCGAGGAGTACCTCTCCAGCTAGGGGGTACGCCGGTGCAGGCCGGCCGAGGCCAGCAGCACGAGCAGCCCGGCGACGGCCAGGCCGGCACCAACCCAGCTGGGTGACGTGTAGCCGAACCCGGCTGCCACCACGAGCCCGCCGAGCCAGGCGCCGAGCGCATTGGCGACGTTGAGCGAGGCGTGGTTCATCGCGGCCCCGATGGTCTGAGCGCTGCCCGCGACCTGCATGAGGCGCATCTGCAGGTTCACCACGAGCACCGAGCTGACCGTGCTGAGCGTGAAGACGGTCAGCAGGCCGGCCACGAAGAACTGCGAGGTCCAGGTGAACACGACGAGCGTCAGGGCCATCGCCACCGAGGATGCCAGCAGGGAGCGGAAGATCGACCAGTCGGCGAGCCGTCCGCCGAGCGGCGTACCAAGCACCATGCCGATCCCGAACGCGAGCAGGTAAAGCGGGACCCGGCCCTCGGAGAGTCCGGCGACGCCGGTGACCGTGGGGGCGATGTAGGTGTACATCGCGAACATGCCGCCGAAGCCGATCGCCCCGGCGAGCAGCGTCAGCAGCACCTGCGGGTCCTTGAACGCGCGCAGCTCGTTGCGACCGGTGGCACCGCGGTTGGCCGCGACGTGCGGCACCAGCCAGAGCACGAGGATCCCAGTCAGGGCGGCGAGGACCGTCACCAGCCAGTACGCCGACCGCCAGCCGGCCTGCTGGCCGAGCCAGGTCGCCGCGGGGACGCCAGCGACGTTGGAGACGGCCAGACCGAGCATCACCCGGCTGACCGCCCGGCCGCGGCGCTCCGGGGTCACCAGGTCAGCCGCCACCAGCGAGGCCACCCCGAAGTAGGCGCCGTGCGGAACGCCGGCGAAGAAGCGGGCCAGCGTGAGCGTGGTGAAGTCGGTCGCCAGGGCGCTCGCGGCGTTGCCGACCAGGAAGACCACCATCAGCGCGACCAGCAGCTCACGTCGTGGCAGCCGGGCGCCGAAGACCGCGATCAGAGGGGCACCGACCACCACGCCGACGGCGTACGCCGAGATCACGTGGCCGGCCGTCGGGATGGACACCCCGACCCCGGACGCGAGCTGCGGCAGCAGGCCCATCGAGACGAACTCGGTGGTGCCGATCGCGAACCCGCCCATCGCCAGCGCGACCAGCGCGAAGCCGATCTGCAGCGGTGAGCCTCGACGAGCCGCCTCGTGCCGACGGGCACGGCCGCTCAGGGCGACAGCGGTCTGCTCGGGGGTCTCGTCAATTCTCGTGCTCACCCCTCCCCCAACGCCCTGAGCCCGTGAAGATTCCCCAGACCCACCCAAAGCACCGGATAGTCCCGAACGAACGGCACCCGAAACCGCGTCTGGGAGGTGCCGAACGTTCGGGACTATCCGGAATTGGGGATCAGTTGAGGGCGGCCAGCAGGTCGTTGAAGGTCTTCGAGGGGCGCATGACCGCGGAGGCCTTCTCGGAGTCGGGGCGGTAGTAGCCGCCGACGTCGGTCGGGGAGCCCTGCACGAGCAGCATCTCCTCGGCGATCTTGTCCTGGTACTCCGAGAGCTTGTCGGCCAGCTCGGCGAACGCCTCGGCCAGCGCCACGTCGTCGGTCTGCTTCGCCAGCTCCTGGGCCCAGTAGAGCGCCAGGTAGAAGTGGCTGCCCCGGTTGTCGATCGTGCCGAGCTTGCGACCGGGCGACTTGTTCTCGTTGAGCCACGTGCCGGTCGCGCGGTCCAGGGTCGCGCCGAGCACCTTGGAGTGCTCGTTGCCGGTGACCTCGGCGTACTTGCCGAAGCTCTCAGCCAGCGCCAGGAACTCGCCCAGGCTGTCCCAGCGCAGGTAGTTCTCCTTCAGCAGCTGCTGCACGTGCTTGGGCGCCGAGCCGCCTGCGCCGGTCTCGAACAGGCCACCGCCGTTGATCAGGGGTACGACGGAGAGCATCTTCGCGCTGGTGCCGAGCTCGAGGATCGGGAACAGGTCGGTGAGGTAGTCGCGGAGAACGTTGCCGGTCACCGAGATCGTGTCCTCGCCCTTGCGGATCCGGTCGATCGAGAACTTGATCGCGTCCACCGGCGCCATGATCTGGATGTCGAGTCCTTCGGCGTCGCCCACGACGGCGGGGTCGGCGAGGTACTGGTTGACCTTCGCGATCAGCTTGGCGTCGTGGGCACGCGACTCGTCGAGCCAGAAGATCGTAGGCGTCCGGGTCGCCCGGGCGCGGGTCACGGCCAGCTTGACCCAGTCGCGGATCGGCACGTCCTTGGTCTGGCAGGCACGCCAGATGTCACCAGGCGACACCTCGTGCTCGAGCAGGACGTTGTCGTCCTGGTCGACCACGCGGACCGTACCGGCCCGGGAGATCTCGAACGTCTTGTCGTGGCTGCCGTACTCCTCGGCAGCGCGCGCCATCAGGCCCACGTTGGAGACCGAGCCCATGGTCGCCGGGTCGAAGGCGCCGTGCTCGCGGCAGTCGTCGAGAACGACCTGGTAGATCCCGGCGTAGCTGCTGTCCGGGATGACGGCCAGGGTGTCGGCCTCCTGCCCCTTCGGGTCCCACATGTGGCCCGAGGTGCGGATCATCGCGGGCATGCTCGCGTCCACGATCACGTCGCTCGGGACGTGCAGGTTGGTGATGCCCTTGCGGTCGTCGACCATGGCCAGCTCCGGGCCTTCGGCGATCCCCTGCTTGACCGCGTCGATCATCGCCTGGCCCTTCTCGCCACCGAGCTTCTCGGCGCCCGAGACGATGCTGGCGAGACCGTTTCGGGGGTCCAGCCCCGCCTCGAGCAGCAGGTCGCCGTGCTCGGCGAACAGCCTGGGGAAGAACGCCTGTACGGCGTGACCGAAGATGATCGGGTCCGAGACCTTCATCATCGTGGCCTTGAGGTGGATCGAGAACAGCACGTCGTCGGCCTTGGCCCGCTGGATCTGCTCACCGAGGAAGGCCTGCAGCGCGGCAGTGTTCATGAAGGTGCCGTCGATCACCTCGCCGGCCTCCACCGGCACCGCCTCCTTGAGCACCTCCGTGCCCGAGCCGTCTGCGGCTTCGAGCTCGATCCGCAGCGAGCCTGCCTTGTCGACGACCACGGACCTCTCGTTGGACCGGAAGTCGTTGCCGGTCATGTGCGCCACGTTGGTCTTCGAGTCCGGGCTCCACTCGCCCATCGAGTGCGGGTGCCTGCGCGCGTAGTTCTTCACCGACTCCGGCGCACGACGGTCGGAGTTGCCCTCGCGGAGCACCGGGTTGACCGCGCTGCCCTTGACCTTGTCGTAGCGGGCGCGCGCGTCCTTCGCCTCGTCGGACTGCGGGTTGTCCGGGTAGTCGGGCAGGGCGAACCCCTGCTCCTGAAGCTCGGCGATGGCCGCCTTGAGCTGCGGAGCGGAGGCGCTGACGTTCGGCAGCTTGACGATGTTGGCCTCGGGTGTCTTCGCCAGGGCACCGAGCTCGGCGAGGTCGTCGGAGACGCGCTGGTCCTCGGGGAGGAGGTCGGCGAAGCTCGCGAGGATTCTGGCTCCGAGCGAGATGTCGCGGGTCTGGACCGAGACACCTGCCTTGGCGGCGTACGCCTCGATGATCGGGAGGAACGAGTACGTCGCCAGGAGCGGCGCCTCGTCGGTGTGGGTGTAGATGATCGCTGAGTCGGTCACCGGTGTCTCCTGCTGGGGGCTCTCGGGGTTATCTTCACGTCAAGATATCGCAGGTCGATCCGTCGACCCATCCGCCAGCCTGTCAGGGGACCATCCCACTCACAACCCACTCGAGAGCGCTGCTAGCGTCTGGATGTCCGTCTAGTCGCACTAGGGAGTTCTCGTGACCACAACACCGCTCAAGGTCGCCGTCACCGGTGCCGCCGGCCAGATCGGCTACAGCCTCTTGTTCCGTCTCGCGAGCGGTTCGCTCCTCGGGTCGGACCGTCCCATCGAGCTGCGCCTGCTCGAGATCGAGCCTGCCCTGAAGTCGCTCGAGGGCGTGGTCATGGAGCTCGACGACTGCGCGTTCCCCACCCTCGCCGGTGTCGAGATCGGCGCCGACGCGAACAAGGTCTTCGACGGCGTCAGCCTCGCCCTGCTGGTCGGTGCCCGGCCGCGTGGCCCGGGCATGGAGCGCAGTGACCTCCTCGAGGCCAACGGCGCGATCTTCACCACCCAGGGCAAGGCGCTCAACGAGGTGGCAGCCGACGACATCCGCATCGGCGTGACCGGGAACCCGGCCAACACCAACGCCCTCATCGCGATGACCAACGCCCCGGACATCCCGAACGAGCGGTTCTCCGCGCTCACCCGCCTCGACCACAACCGGGCCATCTCGCAGCTGGCCGCCAAGACGGGCGCGCCCGTGACCGAGATCAAGAAGATGACGATCTGGGGCAACCACTCCGCGACGCAGTACCCCGACATCTTCCACGCAGAGGTAGGCGGCAAGAACGCCGCCGAGACGGTGAGCGACCAGGCCTGGCTGGAGAACGACTTCATCCCGACCGTCGCCAAGCGCGGCGCCGCGATCATCGAGGCGCGGGGCTCGTCCTCGGCCGCCTCGGCAGCCTCGGCCACCATCGACGCCGCCCGCGACTGGCTCTCCGGCTCAGCCGAGGACGACTGGGTCTCGATGGCGGTCGTCTCCGACGGTTCCTACGGCGTACCCGAGGGCCTGATCTCCTCGTTCCCGGTCACCACCAGCAACGGGGACTGGGAGATCGTCCAGGGACTCGACATCAACGACTTCTCCCGCACCAGGATCGACGCCTCCACCAAGGAGCTCGCCGAGGAGCGGGACGCGGTCACGGGCCTCGGGCTCATCTGAGTCCCAGGTATCCCACGGCGGGTTCGCCATGAGCTCTGTCCGTCGTACGCCGGTCGTCCTCGACGTCGACACGGGAGTGGATGACGCCTGTGCCCTGCTGCTGGCGGCCCTGCATCCGGCGCTCGAGCTGAAGGCAGTCAGCTGTGTCGGAGGCAACGCTCCGCTGGCTGACGTCGTACGCAACACCCTGAGCGTCCTCCACACGTGCGGCCGAGACGACGTGCCGGTCGCGGCAGGAGCTGCCCGGCCCCTGCTCGCGGAGCCGGTCGACGCGAGGCACGTGCACGGCGAGGACGGGATGGGTGACCTCGGGTGGCCCCCCTCGCCCCATCAGGCCATTGGCAAGCATGCGGTCGAGCTGATGCGGGACGTGCTGCTCGCGGCCGCCGATGGCCCGGAGAGTGGTCGGATGACGCTCGTACCCCTGGCCCCGCTGACCAACATCGCACTGTTGCTGCGTACCTACCCCGAGGTGGCCCGCGGCCTCCGTCGGATCGTGTTCATGGGCGGCGCGGCGCACGTCGGGAACGCCACGGCGTCGGCGGAGTTCAACGTCTTCCATGACCCGGAGGCCGCCGCGATCACCCTGGATGCGTGCGCCGACCTGGGCATCGAGACGGTGATGTACGGGCTCGACGTGTTCTACAGCCCTCGGGTGAGCCATGAGGCGGCAAAGGCGCTCGCGGCCGGGCACGACAGCGGCCCGGCCGGTCTCGCCGGGCGGCTGATCACGTTCCAGTGCGAGCGCTACGCGGCCGACTCGGCCTCGATCGGCGACGCCGGCGCGGTCTGCGCGGTCATCGACCCCGAGGGACTGACCACCCAGAGGTTGCCGGTGCGTGTCGAGCTGGCGGGCACCTGGTCGCGTGGCCGGACGATCGTGGACCGTCGCGACTGGGACGGCGATCTCGCGCACGACCCGCACGGCAAGGCGCCGGCGGCGCTCGACGTGGCCCTCGCGGTCGACGGGGAGCGGTACGCCCGGCTGTGGCGCGACACGGTCACCGGAGGCTGAGGTTTCGTACGGAAAGCGCGGGCTTCCCACGGGACCGTGGGAAACCTGTCAACTCCTGTGACTCAGGACGGCTGGTCGGGGATCACGCTCGCGAGGACGAGCAGGGTGGTCCCGACTCCGCCGAGGGTGAGTACGTCGACCCAGCGGTTGCGGCGTACTCGGAGCATCCCGGCGTCGAGGTCCCGCAGGACGGCGCGGGCCAGCGCGCCGAGCAGCATGGCCACGCCGATCAGGGATACGCCGCGACGCCACGGCCCGACGGCGACCACCACCAGACCGACGATGCTGAGCGCGACGACGGTCAGGTACACCAGCCCGCCCAACGTGGACGGGACCCGGCGCGGCTCCGGCGGTGAGCTCACGAGGTGGCGTTCTCCGCGGCCCGAAGACCCAGACCGAGCTCGAGGTCGGCCTCCGCACGCTCGACCACGTTGGAGAGCAGCATCGCCCGCGTCATCGGGCCGACGCCGCCGGGGTTCGGCGAGACCCAGGCCGCCACGTCGTACACCGACTCGTGCACGTCCCCGGCCAGCTTGCCGTCGACCCTCGCGACGCCGACGTCGAGTACGGCGGCGCCAGGCTTGACCATGTCACCGGTGACCAGGTCGGGCACGCCCGCGGCAGCAACCACGATGTCGGCCTGGCGCACGTGCGCGGCGAGGTCACGGGTACCCGTGTGGCACAGCGTCACGGTGGCGTTCTCCGACCGCCGGGTCAGCAGCAGGCCGAGCGGCCGCCCGACCGTCACACCACGGCCGACCACCACGACGTCAGCGCCGTTGATCTCCACGCCGTGGCGGCGCAGCAGGGTCACGATGCCGAAGGGTGTGCAAGGCAGCGGCGCCGGCTTGCCCAGCACCAGCCACCCGAGGTTGGTCGGGTGCAGGCCGTCGGCGTCCTTGGCCGGGTCGATCTCACCGAGCACGGCGTTCTCGTCGACGCCCTTGGGCAGCGGGAGCTGCACGATGTAGCCGGTGCAGGCCGGGTTGGCGTTCAGTCGCCGTACGGCGGCCAGGATGTCCTCCTGCGAGGCAGTGCCGGGCAGGTCCTCACGGATCGACTCGATGCCGACCTCGGCGCAGTCCTTGTGCTTGCCGTTCACGTACCAGATCGACCCCGGGTCATCGCCGACCAGCACCGTGCCCAGGCCGGGGGTCACACCCAGCTCGCGGAGCTTGGCCACCCGCTCGGTCAGCTCAGCCTTGATCGCCTTGGCGGTGGCGGTTCCGTCCAGCTTCTGCGCAGTCACGCGGGCCATCCTGTCATCGGACTACCTCCACACATGTCCCGGGTTTCGACACGCTCCGTCACGGCTTCGCGAGCTCAGCCGCGTCGCTGCTCAACCACCATCATCGGGTCCGCTGACGAGTCCCCGATCAGTGGGCAAAATGCCGGGTCCCGGTGAAGTACATCGTCACACCGGCCTTCTTGACAGCTTCGATGGTCAGCTCGTCGCGGACCGAGCCGCCGGGTTGCACGATCGCGCTGACCCCGGCGTCGATCAGGATCTGCGGTCCGTCCTCGAACGGGAAGAACGCGTCCGACGCCGCCACCGAGCCGCGCGCCCGGTCGCCGGCCCGGGTGACGGCCAGGCGGCACGAGTCGACCCGGTTCACCTGGCCCATTCCGATGCCGACGGAGGCACCGCCGCTGGCGAGCAGGATCGCGTTGGACTTCGCCGCGCGGCAGGCCTTCCAGGCGAACGCCAGATCGGCCAGCACCTCCTCGGAGGCTGCCTCCCCCGTCGCGAGGGTCCACGAGCCCGGGTCGTCGCCCTCGGCGTCGACCGCGTCGCGTACCTGCATCAGCAGCCCGCCCGAGATCGGCCGGGTCTCGGCGCCACCGCGCGTGAGCGGCTCAGACTCGAGCAGGCGCACGTTCTTCTTGGCCTGCAGCACCTCCACCGCGCCTGCTTCGTACGACGGAGCGACGACGACCTCGGTGAACACCTCCGCGACCTGACGCGCCATCTCGACAGAGACCGGCCGGTTCACCGCAATCACCCCGCCGAACGCCGAGACCGGGTCGCACTCGTGGGCCTTCCGGTGCGCCTCGGCGACGTCAGCACCGACCGCGATCCCGCACGGGTTGGCGTGCTTGATGATCGCGACCGCAGGCTCGTCGAAGTCGTACGCCGCACGCCGGGCCGCGTCGGCGTCCACGTAGTTGTTGTAGGACATCTCCTTGCCGTGCAGCTGGCGCGCCTGCGCGAGGCCGGTGCCGAAGCCGTTGAGGTAAAGCGCAGCCGGCTGGTGCGGGTTCTCGCCGTAGCGCAGCAACGATCCCCGGTCCCAGGTGCCACCCACCCACGCCGGGAAACCCGATCCGTCCGAGGTGTCGGTGAGCACGCTGCCCATCCAGCTCGCCACGTGCACGTCGTACGTCGCGGTGTGCACGAACGCCTCGGCGGCCAGCCGCTTGCGCTGCTCCAGGGTGAAGCCACCTTCACCGAGGGCGGACAGCACGTCGCCGTACCTCGCGGGCGAGGTGACGATGGCGACCGACGGGTGGTTCTTCGCCGCCGCGCGCACCATCGAGGGTCCGCCGATGTCGATCTGCTCCACGCACTCGTCCTGGGTGGCGCCCGACATCACGGTCTCGGTGAACGGGTACAGGTTCGAGACCACCAGCTCGAACGGCGCGATCCCCAGGTCGGACAGCTGCGCCACGTGGGCCGGCAGCCGCCGGTCGGCGAGGATCCCGGCGTGCACGTTCGGGTGCAGGGTCTTGACCCGACCATCGAGGCACTCGGGGAAGCCGGTGAGTTCCTCGACCCTGGTCACCGGCAGGCCGAGGTCGGCGATGAGCTTGGCGGACCCGCCCGTGGAGACCAGCTCCACGCCGGCGTCGTGCAGGCCGCGCACCAGGTGCTCGAGACCGGCCTTGTCGTAGACCGAGACCAGCGCCCGCCGGAGCGGGATCCGGTCGACGGTGGGTTCAGCGCTCTTCTCGTTCTGGGGGTCGGTCATCTGCCGATCCGCACCTTCCTGTCGGTGATGGTGAAGCCTTCGCGGGCGATCCGGCCAACGGTGTCGACCAGCATGGTGCGCTCGGCGACCTTGATCCGCTCGTGCAGCGACTCGACGTCGTCACCGTCGTCCACGGGTACGACGGTCTGCGCGATGATCGGGCCGGTGTCCACGCCCTCGTCGACGACGAACAGGGTCGCACCGGTGACCTTGACCCCGTAGGCGAGCGCGTCCGCCGGGCCCGTCGTACCGGGGAAGGAGGGGCAGAGCGCAGGATGCGTGTTCACCACGCGACCGGCGAACGTGCCAAGAAACTCCGGCCCGACGATCTTCATGAACCCGGCGAGCACCACGAGGTCGGGCTCGAAGGCCGCCACGGTGTCGGTCAGGGAGTTGTCCCAGCGGCCGCGACTGGTGAAGTCGCTGACCTTGCGCACGAACGTCGGGATGCCGGCCTTGTCGGCGCGTTCCAGCCCCTGGGTCCCGTCGCGGTCGGCGCCGACGGCGACCACGGCAGCGCCGTACGCCGGGTCCTCACTGGCGTCGAGCAGGGACTGGAGGTTGGTGCCCGCGCCGGAGACGAGGACGACAAGACGGGCGGCGGGCACCGGCACAGGCTACCTAGGGCGGAACGCGCCCCAACCTCAGCGCCGCTGCCACCAGGCAGTGACCACGCCGGCGACCAGTCCGCCCATGCTCATCGCCATCACCGCGGCCACGAGCACCTCCCCCACCGGAGCCCCGATGTCGGCCATCCGGCCGGTGCCCATGGGCCCGCCCGCCAGCGCAACCGCGAGTGCGGTGAGGACAGCCGCCCCGAAAC
Organism: uncultured Actinomycetota bacterium; assembly: GCA_963759525.1. Taxonomy (GTDB): domain Bacteria; phylum Actinomycetota; class Actinomycetes; order Propionibacteriales; family Nocardioidaceae; genus Marmoricola. Next base: position 248,639 of record CAVWZO010000007.1, read on the forward strand.
CGCTGCCGAAACCGCGCAGCGCGGCCGAGTCGTACGCCGTCACCCGGTAGGCGCGCTGAGCGAGCACCGCGCCCGCTGCGCCGATGACCACCGGCACTGCGAGCAGGCCGATCGCCCACTCGGGGGTTTGCCCGCTGCCGGGCAGGGCGGCGAGCAGCGGGAAGGCGGGGAGGGGTCCGAGCGCGACCACCGTCGGTGACACGACGGTCCCGGTGCCGACCGCGAAGCCGGGGCCGAGGAGGTAGGCGCTGCCGAACAGGACTGCGTTGGGCGCGACGGCCACCGTCGCCAGGGCGTACATCAGGTGGTCACCCGGACCGAGCTGCAACTCGGACATCACCGTGGCTGCCTCGTTGAAACCGGCCACCAGAGCGGCGACCACCAGCACCGACGAGGCGATGACGAGCAGCAAGAACGCGGCGGAGGCGCCGTACATCATCGCGCGGATCCAGCCGGGCACGAGCTCGACCCAGCCGCGCAGGCGACCCGTTCCGGAGGCCAGGCCGAGCGTCCCGGCAGTACCCGAGAGCAGCAGGGAGCCGACGATGGCCCGCCCCAGGCTGGGGCTCGCGGAGTCCTGTGAGACCACCACGCACGTGACCACGGCGATCACGACGTAGAGGCCGGTAAGGATCGTGGCCGCCAGTACGACGGTCCGGTCGTCCTCCGGCGGCTCAGAGGTCGCGGCCGCCCACCGGCCCGACCGGTAGACGACGACCGCGATCATCGCGGTGAGGGTCAGCGGAATGATCCCGAGCGGTACGCCGGACACGGTCAGCTGCGCTCCGTGGCCCACCAGCCACGCATCGGCCCCGACCCGAAGCGCATCGGTGGTCTCACCGTGTGCTCCCGCGTCGGCCAGGAACCAGCCGATGACCGCCACACCCATGCAGGTGACCATCGCGGTCCCGGCGGCCCCGAGTGCGGCGATCGCCGCACCGACGGTGAGCGCCCGCCCCTCGGGCTCCCCCGCGGAGGACGACCCGGAGGGTCGTCGGAACAACAGCCCCCAGAGACGTGCCCGAGAGTGCCCAGAGCCGTCCCGGGAGACGCCCCGAAGCACGACGGGACGAGCTGGCAGAAGTTGGTCGGCTCAGCAGATCAGTCATCGCCGTCCCATCCTGTCCCAGGACGTGGGGTTGGACCGTGAGGCACGCGGGTAACCTCGCTCTGTCATGCCCACGCCCAACGGTTCATCTGACACTGACTTCGACGCGTTCTACAACGGCTGCCGAAGGAGGCTGGTTCTCGAGGCCTACGCCCTCACCGGTGACCTGTCCGCAGCCCGGAACGCGGTCGGCGACGCCTTCGTGGCCGCCCGCCACCACTGGCGCAAGGTAGGACAGCTGCCGGACCCGGAGGAGTGGGTGCGTCCGCGTGCCTGGGCGATGGCCCAGCGCAGGCACGTAGCCCGGTTGTGGCGCCGCGAGAAGGGGCTCACCGCGGAGCAGAAGACAGTGCTCGACGCCCTGCACCACGTGCCCGACCAGCAGCGGAAGGTGCTGCTGCTGGCGCAGCTCGCCGGCCTCACGGTCGCCGAGATCGGTCGCGAGCTCGGCGAGACCCCGGCACAGGTGGAGCACCTGCTCACTTCGGCCACGCGCTCGTTCTGTCGCGAGACCGACTGCTCGCAGGACGGGGTGCTCACCGCGATCGAGTCCCTGGCCCCCGTCGTCGAGGCGGCAGCACTCCCCAAGCCCGCCCAGATCCACCGCGGAGGCGCCCGCCGCCGCCAGCTGCACGCGGTCGCCGGGGTCGCCGTAGTCCTGGCGATCACCCTCCTCGGTGGCATGTTCGTCGTCCGCGGCGGTGTCGGACAAGCCGCGTCCGCGACCCAGCAGCGGACGTCGAGACCTGTGACCGAAGAGATGTTGCTGAGCCTGGAGCAGGTGCGGCAGCTCGCAACCGGCCAGACGTGGCAGCTGCTCGAGACGTCCGACAACACCTCGGGCACGGGCATCAACACGGTCTGCCAGGCCACCCGGTTCGCCGACCCCCGCGGCCGCGGCACGTTCGTGCGCAGGTACTTCGCTCCCGGCGCCACCGAGCGCAACCTTCTCGAGACCCTCGAGATCTCGCGCGACGCGGACGCTGCCGCGAAGGCATACCGGACGACGCTGGGCTGGTTCGCGGGGTGCAAACAGGCGCGGCTCCAGCTGCTCAACACCTACCGGGTGCGCGGCCTCGGCGAGGAGGCGCAGCTGTTGAAGCTCCGCATCCCCAACCAGGTACGCCGCACCTATGTCGTCGGTCTCGCCCGGACCGGATCCGTGACCGTCTCGACGGTTGTGGAGACGCGTAACGGCCGGCCGGTCGAGATCTCCCGCGCCGTCGAGGGCCTCACGACCGCCGTACGCAACGTGTGCGAGGCAGACCCGGCCGGCCCGTGCCCGGTGTCGGTCAGTGCCGCGCCCGTGCTGCCCCCACCGTCGGGCGAGACACCCGGCACGCTGGCCTCCGCGGACCTGCCGGTCGTCGGCCGGATCAACCGGCCGTGGGTCGGGACCCATCCGGTCCCGGCGCGCCAGAACGTCGCCGCCACCTCCTGCGACGAGACCAGCTTCGTGCGTGCCGGGGCACCCCGCGCCGCGACCCGGATCTTCCTGATCCCCCAGGCGAAGCTGTCCAAGCGCTTCGGCATCACCGAGACGTACGGCCGCTTCGCCACCCCGGCCAAGGCCCGTGCCCTGGTGCGAAGCATCTCCGTCAAGATGGCGAGCTGCGAGAAACGGGACCTCGGCACCAAGATCAGCAGCCAGGTCGTCCAGCCGGACGGGTACCGGGGGTCGGAGTACGCGCTGTGGCGCCTGGACAGCGAGATCAACGAGACAACATCGGTGGGGTTCTGGATGGGCGTGGCGCGGGTGGGCCGCTACGTTGCTCAGGTGAACTTCACCCCCGTTGGAACCAACGACGTCGACGAGGACACCTTCCAGGCGTTGATCACCCGCTCCCGCGACCGCCTCTTCGAGCTGACTGTCGCCACGGGATGAGCGGTTTCGAGCTGGAGCCGGGTCTGGTCTACCTCGACGGCAACTCGCTGGGCGCCCTTCCCGTGGGGGTCGCCGAGCGGCTCCAGGACGTGGTCCGGCGGGAGTGGGGTGAGGGGCTGATCCGCTCGTGGAACGCTGCCCGATGGATGGAGCTGAGCAACCGGATCGCCGGCCGCATCGCCCCGCTGATCGGGGCACAGCCAGCCGACGTACACCTCGGCGACAGCACCAGCGTGACCCTGTTCAAGACCACTGTCGCAGGGGCGCGGCTGCGTCCGGACCGGCGCGTTGTGGTGGTGGAACCCTCGACGTTCCCGACGAACGGCTACATCATCGCCGGGGTCGCCGAGCTGATGGGCCTCGAGCTGCGGTGGTGCGACCCGGCGGACCCACTGGCCGCGGTGGACGACGACGTGGCGCTGCTCAGCCTGACCCATGTCGACTTCCGCACCGGGGCGATGTTCGACATGGCCGCGATCACCGCCGAGGTGCAGGCGCGGGGCGCGTTGATGCAGTGGGACCTGTGCCACTCGACGGGGGCGGTGCACGTGGACCTGACCGCAGCCGATGCGGACCTGGCGGTCGGCTGCACCTACAAGTACCTCAACGGTGGTCCCGGCTCCCCCGCGTTCCTGTGGGTCTCCCCCCGGCACCAGGCGTCGGCGCGCCAGCCGATCACCGGGTGGATGGGGCACGCGAACCCGTTCGCGATGGCGCGCGACTACGAGGCGGCCGAGGGAATCGGCAGCTTCGCGTCCGGTACGCCGCCGGTGCTGGCGCTCTCCGCGCTCGAGGCGGCGCTCGAGGCCTTCGACGATGTCAGCGTGGACGATCTGCGGACGCGGTCCCTGGAGCTGACGGACCTGTTCATCTCACTGGTCGACGAGCGACTGCCCGGTGTCTTCGAGATCGTCACTCCGCGCGAGCACGCCCGTCGTGGCAGCCAGGTCTCGCTGCGGCACGAGCAGGCGTACGGCGTCGTGCAGGCGCTGATCGCGCGCGACGTGATCGGCGACTTCCGCGATCCCGACATCGCCCGCTTCGGGTTCGCCCCGCTCTACAACACGCTCGACGACGTCCGGGTCGCCGTCGAGCGGCTGGAGGTCGTGATGGCGAACGAGGAGTACGCCGACCCGGCGTACTCCGTCCGCAATGCCGTGACCTGACTACAGGCTTTCGAGGCCCTGCCCTTCAAGGATGGCCCGGGTCAGCTGGGCGGTCTCCGACGGCGTCTTGCCGACCTTGACCCCGGCCGCCTCGAGGGCTTCCTTCTTGGCCTGCGCGGTGCCCGAGGAGCCGGAGACGATGGCCCCTGCGTGGCCCATGGTCTTGCCCTCGGGAGCGGTGAAGCCTGCGACATAGCCGACGACCGGCTTGGTCACGTGGTCCCTGATGTAGTCCGCTGCCCGCTCCTCGGCGTCACCGCCGATCTCGCCGATCATCACGATCGCCTTGGTGTCGGGGTCCTTCTCGAAGGCCTCGAGCGCGTCGATGTGCGTGGTGCCGATGACGGGGTCACCGCCGATACCGATGGCAGTGGTGAAGCCGTAGTCCTTCAGCTCATACATCATCTGGTAGGTCAGGGTTCCCGACTTCGACACCAGGCCGATCGGGCCCTTGCCCGCGATGGTGTGCGGGGTGATGCCGGCCAGTGCCTCCTCCGGCGTGATGATGCCCGGGCAGTTCGGGCCGATCATCCGGGTGTTCCCAGAATTGGTGGAGCCGTCCAGGTAGGCCCATACCGCGGCCGTGTCCTGCACCGGAACGCCCTCGGTGATCACCACGAGCAATGCGATTCCCGCGTCGATGGCCTCGATGCACGCGTCCTTGGTGAAGGCCGGGGGCACGAAGACGACGGACACGTTGGCGTCGGTCTCGGTCATCGCCTCCTTGACGTTCGCGAAGACCGGGAGGTCCTTGCCGCCGAGCTCGACCGACGTACCGGCCTTGCGAGCGTTGACGCCGCCGACGATGTTGGAGCCGGCCTCGACCATGAGGGTGGTGTGCTTGGAGCCCATGCCACCGGTCATGCCCTGGACGATGATCCTGGAGTCCTTGTTCAGGTAGATCGACATACTTCTCTCCGTCTCAGACGCTGTGTCGTTAGGAATTGGCCAGCTCGGCGGCCTTGTCGGCCGCGCCGTCCATGGTGTCCACCATCGTCACGAGGGGGTGGTTGCGCTCGTCGAGGATCCGGCGCCCCTCCAAGACGTTGTTGCCGTCGAGGCGTACGACGAGCGGCTTGGTCGCCTCGTCGCCGAGGATGTCCAGGGCGCCGACGATGCCGTTGGCGACCTCGTCACAAGCGGTGATGCCGCCGAAGACGTTCACGAACACCGACTTGACCTGCTCGTCGTGGAGGATCACGTCGAGGCCGTCGGCCATCACTTGCGCGTTGGCGCCGCCGCCGATGTCGAGGAAGTTGGCCGGGGTGACGCCGCCGTGCGCCTCGCCGGCGTACGCGACGACATCGAGGGTGGACATGACCAGGCCGGCGCCGTTGCCGATGATGCCCACCGCGCCGTCGAGCTTGACGTAGTTCAGGCCCTTCGCCTTGGCCTTGGCCTCGAGCGGGTCGGCTGCGTCCTTGTCCTCGAACGCTGCATGGTCCTCGTGCCGGAACTCGGCGTTCTCGTCGAGGGAGACCTTGCCGTCGAGCGCCTCGAGCTTGTCGCCGGCCAGCCTGGCGAGCGGGTTGACCTCGACCAGGGTGGCGTCCTCCTCGACGAAGACCGTCCACAGCTGCTGGACCAGCGAGATGGCCTGGTCCCGCAAGGCGTCGGGGAACGCGGCCTCGTCGACGATCGCGGTCGCCTTGGCCTCGGTCACCCCGGTGCCGGCGTGGACCTCGATCTTCTTGACCGCGTCGGGGTTGGTCTTGGCGACCTCCTCGATCTCCACGCCGCCCTCGACCGAGGCGATGCACAGGTAGGACCGGTTGGCACGGTCGAGCAGGAAGGAGAAGTAGTACTCCTCCTCGATCGACTCGGCGGGCACCACCAGCACCCGGTTCACCGTGAGGCCCTTGATCTCCATCCCGAGGATGTTGGAGGCGTGCTCCTCGGCCTCCTCGGGGGTCTTGGCCAGCTTCACGCCGCCGGCCTTGCCGCGGCCACCGGCCTTGACCTGCGCCTTCACGACCACGGTGCCACCGATCTCCTCGGCGGCAGCCCTGGCGTCGGCTGGGGTGGTGACGGTCTTTCCGAGCGTCACCGGGACGCCGTGCTTGGCGAAGAGCTCCTTCGCTTGGTACTCCATCAGGTCCACGGGTCAACCGCTCCTTCTTGCCATTCGTTGGGTCCGACGTTGGGTCCGAGCTCGAGTCCGGGGACGCCCAGGGCCAGCCGACGTCCGCACCGCCCGACCTTAGACCCGAGGGGCCCGACCCGGCCACGTAGGGTGCGATCGTGGAACGACTCGAGACGAAGGTCACGCCACGGGTCTCGCCACCGGTCACCATCGCCGTGACCGAGTACGGCGACCGGACCTCCTCGACGCACATGCTGCTGCTGCACGGCTTTCCCGACGACCAGCGGATGTGGGAGGAGGTGGCGGCGGCCCTGCCTGCGGACTGGCACGTGATCACCTACGACCTCCGCGGATCAGGGCACTCCTCGCGTCCGGAGGGGCGCCACTCCTATCGGCTCGAGCTGCTCGTCGAGGACCTGATCGCCGTGCTCGACGCGACGCTGCCACCGAATGAGTTGGTGCACCTGGTCGGCCACGACTGGGGGTCCATCGCCGGGTGGGACGCGGTCGCGGCCGAGACGTGGGACCCCCGCCTCGAGGGGCGGCTGGCGTCGTACACCTCCTGCTGCGGGCCTCCCCTGGACCATCTGGGGAGCATGACCGGGAGCTGGCGCGGGCGGCTGCGGATGCTGCCGCAGGCGCTGCGCAGCTGGTATGTCTGGCTGTTCCTGCTGCCGTGGCTGCCCGAGAAGCTTTGGGCGTACTTCCAGAGGCCAATGCACGCGCTGTCGCGCCGGTTCGACCCCACCATCGACCTGCTCCCATGGGGGCCGGACGTGCGGCGCAACGCGACCGGCAGCATCGACCTCTATCGCGCCAACGTGGTCCCGCGCTTGCGGCGCCCGGTTCCGTGGCGGACCTCGCTACCGGTGCTGCTGGTCATGGCAACCAGGGACGCCGCCCTGGGCCCGGGCACGTTGTCCGGGCTGGAAGCACGCTGCCGCGACCTGACCCGGGTGGACGTGGACGAGGGTCACTATCTGCCCCGTGCCCGCCCCGCCGAGTTCGCCGACCTGCTCGCTTCGTTCGTACGACGCCACGGCTCACCCACCGGCAGCTAGGGGTGACACCTACTCCGCGAAGCGCTCCTTCACCCAGCCGGTGATCTCACCAGTGGTCGCACCGGGCGTGAAGATCTTGGCGACGCCGATCGCCTCCAGCGGAGCCACATCCTCGTCCGGGACGATGCCGCCGCCGAAGACCACGATGTCGCTGGCGTCGCGTTCCTCGAGGAGGGCGATCAGCTTGCGGAACAGGGTCATGTGCGCCCCGGAGAGCACGGAGAGCCCGATCAGGTCGGCGTCCTCCTGGATCGCGGTCTCGACGATCTGCTCGGGGGTCTGGTGCAGCCCCGTGTAGATCACCTCGTGGCCGGCGTCGCGCAGGGCTCGGGCGACCACCTTCGCGCCCCGGTCATGGCCATCGAGGCCCGGCTTGGCCACCACGATCCGCAACATGGCTACAGGCTATCCGTTGCGCCCGCTCCGCAGCCCGTTTGATGCCCGTTCAACTTCTCAGTTGACCCGGCGCCGGCGTGACTCTCACCACAGCACGGAGCCGTTCCACGCGGGGATTCGACCGTTCGTCCACAGGAACAACTCGGTCGATTTCAGTTGTCGTGACCTTCCCGTTACCGTATCGGGTCGCTACACAAACCTACCGACAAACACCGACTGACAGGGATACGCATGGGTAACCACCGGGCTGATCGTGGCCACCGGCAGCAACATGTCGATGGACCCGACCCAGTTCCGGGGCACCGCCGAACAGTGCCTGCCGCCCGGTCCCGGCGACTCCTGCGCCTGCCCGCAATTCCGACGATCATCGGCATCACCGCCCTCGCCGCTGCTGGTGTGGGGGCCGTGTCGGTCGACGCCGAGTCCTCCACGACGTCGAACGCGTTCCTGCTCACCTCCCACGGTGAGCCCCTGACCGGCACCGACGCCGTCGGCTACGTCGGCGGTCCGCGTGAGCGTGCGATCAGCCGTGACTCGGAGCGCCAGGCCCTGCAGGACGCGGCTGACGTCGAGCTGGAGAAGGCGGCGGAGCAGCAGGCTGCCGAGCGCAACGCGGCGCTGAAGTCACTCGGCCAGGCGGCCGAGGCCCGCGCCGGCGAGATCGCCAAGAACCAGTGGAAGGTCCCGACGAGCGGCTACCACCTCACCGCGCGGTTCGGGATGTCCGGCGGGATGTGGGCGAGCAACCACACCGGCCTCGACTTCGCGGCGCCGTCCGGTACGCCGATCGTGGCCGTGGCCAACGGGGTCATCACCGAGACCGGCTCGGCCGGCGCCTACGGCAACCAGACCATTCAGACCCTCGCCGACGGCACCGAGATCTGGTACTGCCACCAGACCTCGATCGACGTATCGCCCGGCGAGACCGTCACCGCCGGCCAGCAGATCGGCAGCGTCGGCTCCACCGGAAACAGCACCGGCCCGCACCTGCACCTCGAGGTCCGCCCCGGCGGCGGCGACCCCGTCGACCCGTTCTCGGCGCTCGCGTTCCACGGGGTCACCCCGTAGCTAGAGCTTCTCAACCGGGGCGTAGCGCAGCAGCAGCCGCTTGACGCCCTCGGAGCCGAAGTCGATCGAGGCGACCGCGTTGTCGCCGCCCCCCTCCAGCGCCACCACGGTGCCGAGGCCGAAGCTGTCGTGCTGCACGCGGTCGCCGGGGTCGAGGGACGGGATCGGCCGGCCGGCCTTCGCCTTCTTGGCAGCGTCCGAGCGAGCGGTCGCCGTACCGAAGCGGCGCTGGGGTGCCCCGCCCCGTGAGTTTGGGCCCCGTGCGTTGGGCCTGCCGCGGACCGCGGCATGCCGTAGGCGGGGCGGTTCCATGAGGTCATCGCGGCCTCGGTGCGGCGCCAGTCGACGAGGTCGGCCGGGAGCTCGTCGACGAACCGGGAGGCGGGGTTGTGTTGCGGAGCTCCCCATGCGGACCGGACGACTGCGCGGGAGACGTAGAGGCGCTCGCGGGCCCGGGTAAGGCCGACGTACGCCAGCCGGCGCTCCTCCTCCAGCTCGGGCTTGTCGCCCAGCGACCGCATGTGCGGGAAGACTCCGTCCTCGAGCCCGGTCAGGAACACGACCGGGAACTCCAGTCCCTTGGCGGTGTGCAGGGTCATCAGCGTCACCACCCCTGGCGGCGCACCCTCTGACCCCTCCTCCTGTGTATCAGTCGGTGCGTCCGGGATCTGGTCGGAGTCGGCGACCAGCGCGACCCGCTCGAGGAAGTCGATGAGACCGGGCGGCTCGGGCGGCGTGCCATCCGCAGCACCCTCCTCGTCGAACACCGTGGCCGGGTCCGCTGACGGGCCGGCCTGCGGGTCGTCGGCGAACTCGCGCGCCACCGCGACGAGCTCGGCGAGGTTCTCCACGCGGGTCTCGTCCTGTGGGTCCTCTGAGTCCTCGAGCTCCTTGAGGTAGCCGCTGCGCGTCAGCGCCTGCTCGAGTACGACGTCCACGCGCTCCCCCGCCGCCACCATCGACTGGAGCTGTTCGATCAGGTCGACGAAGCCGCGGATCGAGTTCAGCGACCGGGTGGCCAGCCCCGGCGCGTCCTCCGCACGTTGCAGCGCCTCCCAGAAGATGATCCGGTCCCGCTGCGACAGGCTTTCGATGCAGGCCTCGGCACGGTCACCGATGCCGCGCTTGGGCGTGTTCAGGATCCTGCGCAGGGACACCGAGTCGGCCGGGTTGGCCAGCACCCGCAGGTAGGCCAGCGCGTCGCGCACCTCGCGCCGCTCGTAGAACCTGACGCCGCCGACGACGCGATACGGCATCCCGACGCGGATGAAGACCTCTTCGAAGACACGAGACTGTGCGTTGGTGCGGTAGAACACCGCCACGTCGCCTGCCCTCGCGACGCCGGCGTCGGTGAGCTTGTCGATCTCCTCGGCCACGAACCGGGCCTCGTCGCGCTCGTCGTCTCCGACGTAGCCGACGATGCCCTCACCCGGTCCCGCATCGGACCAGAGGTTCTTCGGCTTGCGCGCCTCGTTGCGGCTGATCACGGCGTTCGCCGCGGTCAGGATGGTCTGCGTGGAGCGGTAGTTCTGCTCCAGCATCACGATCCGCGCGTTGGGGAAGTCCAGTTCGAAGTCCATGATGTTGCGGATGTTGGCCCCGCGGAACGCATAGATCGACTGGTCGGCGTCACCCACGACCATCAGCTCGGCAGGCTCCACCCTGTCGTCGGCGTGGTCCTCGACCACCGACTCGAGCGGGTCCTCCAGGCTGTTGGCGCACAGCTCGTGGATCAGGGCGTACTGCGCGTGGTTGGTGTCCTGGTACTCGTCCACCAGCACGTGCCGGAACCGCCGCCGCCAGTTCTCGCGCACATCCGGGAACGCGCGGAACAGGTGCACGGTCATCATCAGCAGGTCGTCGAAGTCGAGGGCGTTGGCTTGGCGCAGGCGACGCTGGTAGTCGGCGTACGCCGCGACGTAGGTCGTTTCCGGGCTGTCGCTGCCCCCGGACGACGCCAGCGCCGCAGCGGCGTCCTCCGGGTCCTGGAGCTCGTTCTTGGCGTTGCTGACCCAGTTGAGGATCGCGCGCGGCGGGTAGCGCTTCACGTCGAGGTCCAGATCACGGCACACCAGCGTCATCAGCCGCTTGGAGTCAGCAGCGTCGTAGATGGTGAAGCTCGACTTGAAGCTGAAACCCGGGTCCTTGTTGAGCCCGTCCTTGTTCAGCTGGGTGATCTCCTTGCGCAGGATCCGCACACAGGCTGAGTGGAACGTGCTGACCCACATGATCTTGGCGCGGCCGCCGACCAGCTCCTCGACCCGCTCTCGCATCTCGGCGGCTGCCTTGTTGGTGAAGGTGATCGCCAGGACCGAGCCGGGGTGCGCACCGCGCTCGGAGATCAGCCACGCGATCCGGCGGGTCAGCACCCGGGTCTTGCCCGAGCCGGCGCCGGCCACCACGAGCAGCGGCGCACCCTCGTGGACGACTGCCTCGCGCTGCGGCTCGTTGAGGCCGGCGAGGAGCTGCTCACGGGAGGGTCGCCGGCGCCGTCCACTTGTGGACCCGGACCCGTCCTAGGCCCACAACGGATGTGGTCTCGGCGGAGGGCTCAGCCGACGGGAGGCCGGGGAGGGGGAACTGCGAGGTCATGTTGGACCAACACTACGTGCGGGGGATGACAGCGGCGCACGCCCCGGGCCGAGCCCGGGACGTGCGCCTACTTGTGCTGCCGGCCTTGTGTCGCCGGTCTATCTCAGCGGACGACTCCCCAGGCGTTCGCGATGCCCTCGCCGTAGAACCCGTTGCGCGCGGCGTTGCCCACACAGGTCGCGTTGAACTCGGCTGACCGGCCCTCGTCGAGGTAGTCCACCGTCGCCGGATTCGGGCACGGCCGGTTGGTTGCGGTCCGGAGCAGCAGGCGGCGTACGGCGTCGGGGTTCATCCCGAACCCGGTGCGGGTCCAGCGACCATGCCTGCTGATCGCGAGCGCAGCGACGCCCGTGACGTGCGGGCTGGCCATCGAGGTGCCCTGCAGGAACTGGTAGTAGCCGCATGGCCCGGCAGCCGGGCAGTCCTTCTGCACCCCGAGCCGCCGCAGCCGTCCGGGGTGACGTTCCCGTCGGCGTCCACGCTGCCATTGGCCACCATCACGTTCATCGGGGCTGAGGAGAGGATCAGGTTCTCGTTGGTGCGGTACTGCGGCGTACCGAAGTAGTCGCGGAAGTAACCGCCCGGAGCCGAGATCTCGACTTCACCGGCGTCGGGGTCGCTGGTGTAGTTCGAGAAGTCGGACTTGAGCCCGGACGGACCCAGTGCCGAGACCCCAATGACGTGCGGACCCTCGTTCGGCAGCGACTTGCACGAGGCGTTGTCGATTATGCGCGTCTTCGCCGTGCCCGCGGGGTAGTCCGGACTGCTCACGTCCGGCAGCGGGTTGCTGAGGTCGAGGTGCTCGTTGCCGGCAGAGTTGACGAGCGTGACGCCCTGGCGGTGCGCGAAGTTCAGGGCACGGGTCATGGCCGTGACGATCGTCCGCTGCTCGGCCTGCTCACTCGGCGAGTCCGCAGGGTTGTTGGTGCAGTTGAACAGCCACGGGTCCACGTAGAAGGACATGTTCACCGCGTTGAGGTGGGCATTGCCGGCGTACGTCAGCGCGTCGACGGTCGACTGGAGGAAGAAGTAGCCGCTGTCCTGCCCGGCCCGCACGTTCACGATGCGCACGTTCGGTGCCACGCCGCTGACCCCGAGGCCGTTGGCGGCCGCCGCGATGGTGCCGGCCACATGGGTGCCGTGACCGTTGTCGTCCCAGTTCGCCGGGTCCACGCAGCCGCGGAACTCGCAAGGGCCGTCGACTACCTGGCCGAGCTCGTCGGTCGGGATGTCGTGGACGAAGTTGCGCGACGCGCCGTAGTCGAAGTTGGGCGCGATGTCGGGGTGGCTGCCGTCGACCCCGGTGTCGATGACACCGATCCGCACGGCGCGCTTGCCCAGCGTCTTGTCGTGCGCGAGGTCAGCCCTGACCATCCGCATGCCCCAGAGCTGGCCGTCGAGCGGGTCAGTGGCGGCGGTGGCTGCTCGCGGCCGACTTCTTCGGCGCGCTCAGCGTGCTCGCCTTCTGGCCGGCAGCGAGCGCGTAGGCGTTCTCCTTCTCGACGGCGTCCTTGCGGCGGGGCCGGTTGATCCTCGGGTACGCGCCCGATGGCGCGGTCACCCGCAACGCCCTGGACGCCGGAGATGGCGGTGGCGTGCTGTCGGAAGGCGGCATCGTCGCTGCGCACGCCGACCACGCCGATGTCGTTGTTGACCGAGGTCACCGTGGCGCCCTGACTGCGTAGCTTCGCCGCTACGGCCTTGGCGCCACCCGCAGTTCTCGCGAGAACCACGTAGCTGGCGGGATCGCCGGTACCTGTCGTCTTGGCGCTCGAGGCGCTGGAGCCGGCACCGGCGGGTCCCGCCAGGGCCGAGGCTGCGAGGGTGGCCGCAGCAACGGCGACGACCCCCCTGGTGTAAGCGCGAGTGGGTCGCATGTGTTGTTCCTTCCCGGGAGCCCGGGGGTATCCCAGGCACCAGAAGAACCTAAGCGAGACCCCGCTCCGTGGGAAGGCCCGCGGGTCAGGCGGTCGACTCCTCGCGCTCCTTCATGTGGGCGTAGTAGTCCTTGGGTCGCCCGTCCCGGTCGATGGTGGAGGTCAGCTGCATCCCGGCACGTTCGATGGTGCGTGAACTGAGCCAGGCGAGCAGCACCGAGGGCACGGCCACGATCAAGGCGGTCACGAGGAAGAAGGATCCCTGCCGCGCTTCCGGCAGCAGTCCCTGGTCGCCGAGCAGACGCATCACCGGCTCGTGGATCAGGTAGATCCCGTAGCCGAGGCCGCCCACCCAGGCGAGCGAGCGCAGCTCGAGCACCTTCGGCCAAGGCCCGTCGTGCAGCACGATCGAGGTCAGGGCCACAGCGATGGCGACGGCGTACGCCGGGTGCCACCACTCGCCGGCCAGGTCGTGCGAGCGGGTCGCGACCAGGACGCCGAGCGCGCTCAGCCCCGCGATCGCGGTACCGATGCGGGCCGTCCGGCCCAGGCGCACGCCTGCTGCGGTGATCACCGCGAGCGCAGTGCCGACGCCGAAGTCGGCGGCCCGGGACAACGGCGAGAACAGCGCCGACCAGTTGTCCAGCTCCACGGGAGACCAGACGGTGATCCAGGTGAGGTAGGTGATCCCGCTGACGAGGAGGAGCGCCGGCAGGACGAGCACGACGGCCATCCGGGCACGACGGGTTGCGACCCGGCGTACGGCCAGATGGATCAACGGCACGGAGAGCGCCATCAGCACGTAGAAGTGGAACTCGACGGCCAGCGACCATGCCGGACCGTTCGTCCAGAAGATGTACTGGTCGCTGTAGATGTGGGTGAACGTCAGGTGCATCACCAGGTCCTGCCAGTGCCCGGGTAGCGACGGGTTGGTCAGCGCCCAGACCACGAGCACCACGGCGAAGTACAGCGGCGTCAGCCGGGCCATCCGGCGGAAGAGCATCACCCATCCGGGACGGCCGACCCGCCCTTCCAGAGCGGTACGCGCGATCGGCAGCCAGAGCACGAAGCCGGAGAGCACGAAGAACATCTCCACGAACAGCTCGGTGCCGAGCATCGCCTGGTGGGCGCCGCCCGACCACGGCCACGCGGAGTCGGGCCCAGTGCGGTTGTGCTGGTAGGCGTGGAAGAGCACCACGCACAACGCGGCCAGGCCACGCAGCCAGGTGAGCGGGTAGATGGGGTTGGTCGACTTGGGCGCCGACCCGGCAGAAGCGTGGGTCGAAGCCTGGGTCGAAGTTCTGGGTCGAAGTCTGGGTCGAAGTCTGGGTCGGGGTACTGGTGATCGTGCTCATGCGGCCACCTCCGGCTTGGAACCAATGGTTCCGTCGGGTGTGCCGTCCGCAGGGCCTTCCACTGGGGGGTCTTCTGGGACGGTCTCGGACAGGTCGCTAGCTGAGGTCGTCATGCTCGATGCGGTGCGCGGTGTGACGACCCACTGGTGCTCGCCACGTAGCTGCTTGAGGTGAGCCACGCGGGCGATCAGGTTCTTGAACTCGGTGTAGAAGAACAGGTTGGCGACGGCTGCGAACCAGAACCACCCGGGGTGCTTGCGCAGCTCAGGGGCCGCGAGCCGCCAGGCGGCCAGGGTCTGGACGGGACCGGAGACCGAGATGAACAGCGTCAGCAGCATGAAGATCGGCGAGGTGAAGTCGATGCCGCCGTCGCGGTAGGCCAGGAAGCCGAGCAGCGGCCAGGTCAGCATCGAGATCCACGCGTAGACCTCACGGAAGCCCAGCAGGTATGTCGCACCGAGCTTCTGTCGCAGCGAGAGGTACGGCGAACGAAGAGTGGCGCCGAGGTGCCGGCAGGACACCTGGAACCAGCCCTGCGCCCAGCGCATCCGCTGCCGCCACAGGGTCTTGAGCGTGTCGGGGGCCAGCTCGTGGCTGACCAGCCCGGGGTCGTTGACGATGCGGCCGCCGGCCTGGAGAACGCGCATCGAGGCCTCGATGTCCTCGGTCAGGAAGGACCCGCGGAGGCGTACCCGCTCGAGGGCCGAGCGGCGCCAGTAGCCGTTGGATCCGCCGAAGATTCCGAAGTCGTGCAGCCCGGCGCGGCCGGGGTGGGCGACGGCGTAGATCTGCTCGAACTCGACGGCCACCAGCTTGGTGAGCCAGGAGTCGGAGCCGTTGCGGATCACGCAGTGGCCCTGGACGACGTCGGCGTCGTTGGCGAGCCAGCGCCAGGCGCGCTCGAACGCGCCGTCCATGGGGTGGTGGTCGGCGTCGAAGATGCCGACGAACTCACCCTCGGCGACGCGCAGGGCGGCGTTGACGTTCTGCGCCTTGGAGGTGCTGTCCTCGACCCGGATCACGTCCAGGTTCAGGTTGTTCTGGGCCATCAGCTGCAGGCGCGGCTCGACCGCCATGGGGCCAGGCGTGTTGTAGGCCAGCACGACCTGCAGGCCGCCGGCGTACTCCTGGCTCAGGAACACCTCGAGCGTCTCCACGATGGTGTCGGCCTCGTTCGGGAGGTACGCCGCGATCACGGCCGTTGCACGCGGCGCGGGCTCGGCCGGCTCGTCAGGAAGCACGGGTGGCTCCAGGGCGCGGAAGCACTCGGACCAGATCATCAACGCGGTGATCGACAGGGTCCCGACGAGTCCCCAGTAGAGGGCGTCGGAGAGGTCGGTGCCGAGCAGATAGGCGGCCAGCAGACCAAGGAACGGCAGCACGACGCTGCCCACGGTCGCGAGCAGCACCTGGTGGCTGAACGACCAGAGCCCGATCCGCGGCGAACGCTTCTTCTTGCGCTCACCGAGCTCCAGCGGCTGGAGGTCGCGCTGTCGGACTGACTCGCGCGCTGCCGCGTCGGCGTACTCAAGGGCGACCTCTGGCTCGTGCTTGCGGGTGATCGGAGCCCAGCCGACGCCGAGGTCAAGGACCCCGGCGTGGAAGCCGAGCCGGTCGAAGGCCTCGACGACGTGGTAGGCCATCTCCTGCAGCCGGACCGGACGCGCTGCACGGTCCTCGTGCCGGAGCCGGAACACGAGCCGGCCGTCGTCGGTCGCGGTGACGACCTCGTCGCCCTTCAGGTGCTTGGTGAGCTCCTCGGCAGTCTCACCGACGACATCGCGCGGTGCCCGCGCGTACGCCGTCATGTCGCGGCCGGGTTCTGCCCAGGCGGGTACGACGACCGCCATGATCTCGCGCCGCAACGTCATCCGGGGACGAGGTTCGAGCACGTCCTCCGAAGAGCCGACACGGCCGATCGTGGGGACGGTGGGACGAATCAGGGACAGTGACACGGAATGCCTCTCGGGTCGGGCGAATGATCGTGCGACGGGTGAGGGTGCGGCGCGCACTGCGAAGCCACGGGCCGATTTGGGGGAGACGGCCGGGCTGGTGCGGCTGGGGTGCGCGGCGGTGGGTGAGTTCTGCGGGGTGCTACCGGGGTGCCGCGCTGATGTCTTCACACTTCCCGAGTTGGGGGTGTTGATGCAAGTTTCAAGCGGGTGTTCCGAGTCACGTGAGCGCCGTCACCGCCCTCCTGCACCGTCCGGCTACGGACCTACTCGTTCGGCGGACGCTTGGCCACCCTTCGAGGGAGAATCACGGAGGTTTGTCATGGAAAGTGTGGTTTGGGGGGCGATGTGTGGAAGCACCTGGTCTTCGCCGCCACGACGGTGTCGCTCGCAGTCATCGCCGTGAATGTGGATGCCGCGCCCGGCGATGGGGGCCTCGGGAGCTACCGGTTCCTCATGACTCAGCCCGACGACCCGAGCACGCCGATCACCTACAGCTCGTGCAAACCGATCCGGGTCGAGATCAACACCGACGGTATCGACGACGAGGCCACCGCCAGGCGGTCGTGCTCAGTGCCATGGGCGAGATCTCCGCAGCCTCCCACCTTCAGCTCCAGTACGCCGGACCGAGCGGGAGACGCCCCAGGGACACGAGGGAGATCCTCAGGGTCGTGGGCGGCTCGCCCGTGCTCGTCTCGTTCGCCACGCGCGAAGAAGTGCCTCGGCTGGATGGAGCGACCGCGGGGCTCGGCGGCAGCGCCAGCACCGTTGTCAACGGCGTGGTGATGTACGT
The DNA here is from genome assembly GCA_963759525.1 of uncultured Actinomycetota bacterium. Taxonomy (GTDB): domain Bacteria; phylum Actinomycetota; class Actinomycetes; order Propionibacteriales; family Nocardioidaceae; genus Marmoricola. Next base: position 265,975 of record CAVWZO010000007.1, read on the forward strand.
GAGTGGCCAGGCGACGCTGAACTCGGAGTACGTCAATGAGAGCCTTCAGAGCCGCAGCGGACAAGACCGGGTGCGATTCATTGCCCTGCACGAGCTGGGCCACGTGATCGGTCTCGACCACGCCCCGGGCAGCCGCGAGGTGATGAACGCGAACGGCTGGTTGAAGGACGAGCTCGGTCCCGGTGACCGCCGAGGGCTCGCGATCCTGGGACAGGGCCCGTGTAACTAGAGCGTCTAGACGGAGGCCCGCCACCACGGCTTGACCGGCAGGTCGTCGCCATTCGCAAGCTCGAACCGGCCACCGGGTGCGGGCAGGGCCAGCCGGACCCCGGCTTCGGCAGCCTCGCGGACCACCCCTTCGACCGGGTCCGCCCACTCGTGGAAGGCCAGGTCGAAGGTCGCCCAGTGGATCGGGAGCAACGCCTCGCCGCCCAGCTCGAGGTGGGCGCGCACCGCCTCCTTCGGGTCCATGTGTACGTCGGGCCAGCGCGCGTCGTACGCGCCGATGGGCAGCATCGTCAGCTCGAACGGGCCGTGTCGCTTGCCGATCTCGGCGAAGGAGGGCGTGTAGCCCGAGTCGCCGCCGAAGTACACCTTGCGCTGCGCGCCGGCAACCACCCAGCTGGCCCAGAGCGTAGTGTTGCTGCCCAGGCTGCGTCCGGAGAAGTGCCGGGCCTCGGTGCAGGTGAAGGTGAGGCCGCCGACCCGGTGCGACTCGTCCCAGTCCAGCTCGACGATGCGCGCATCTGGCACGCCCCATCCGCTCAGGTGCTGCCCGACACCGAGCGGGACCACGAACGGAAACGGGTTGCTCTGGTCATTTCCCTGAACCGCGCTCGTCGAGAGCAACCAGTCGATGGTGGCGGTGTCGAGGTGGTCGTAGTGGTCGTGCGAGATCAGGACCGCGTCGAGCCGCGGGAGATCCTCGAGCGGCACCGGCGGCGGGTGGTTGCGCCGGGGACCGATCGTCCTGGACGGCGAGACCCGGTCGCTCCAGACCGGGTCGGTGAGCACCCAGTGGCCCTCGACCTCGAGGAGGCAGGTGGCGTGGCCGAGCCAGGTGGCTGCGAGCT
>CAVWZO010000008.1:0-339552 GCA_963759525.1 uncultured Actinomycetota bacterium
ACCACGGCCAGCGGGCCCAGGAGGTCGTGCGCGACCACCGCGGCGAAGAACTCCAGCTCTGAGCGCTGTGCCCGCTCCTGCGTCACGTCGTGGTAGATGAGGACGGCCTGCCTCGGGCCGTCCCCGTCGAGCGATGGCAGGATTCGGGCGCTGACGGCGACAGTGCGGCTGGGCGAACCGTCGTGGAAGATCAGGACCATGTCCTGGTCGACCACGTTCTCACCGTGAAGGCCCGCACCCACGGATACTCCTCCGGTGGCATCGGCTGTCCGTCCGTCGCCAGGGCGAACTTTCCGGCCATCACGCCGAGGGCAGAGTCCGTCGTGCTCCGGATGATCTCGCGCCGGCCGGGTTGCGTTTCAGCACCTGACCGCCCTCCTCGAGGACGGTCACCCCGTCGTGCATCGAGTCGATGATCGTGGACATCAGCCGGGCCTGGTTCTCCGCGCTGGCTCTCGCCTCCGTGATGGTGCGGGTGAGAGTGGGCGCTCGGTCCTGCTCAGCGCCAGCACGATGCCGAGGCAGAAGACGAGCGCCATGAAGAACTGACAGACCAGTACCTGTCTCGGCGAGCTACCGGCCGCGGCAAACGGGCCGGCACCCACCACTGTGTAGACGACGACCGGGGTGCACACAGCCAGGCTGTGCACCGCTACGACCGCGGGGCTGAAGCGCAGCCCGATCCACACGGTCGGCAGCAGCAGGGGGAAGGCAACGGGCCGCGAGATGTACCAGTCGAACGCGCTAAGGTAGAGGGCCGCCGTTGCTGCGGTGACCAGCACCAACTCGGCTCCGAGCTTCTCGAGTGAGTCGAACAGCTCCGCCCCTCCCCCGGGCTCGCGCAACCGGTGCCACGCCGCCAGCAACAGGACCGCCGTGGTGTACACGACGACACAGCCGACGACGTTGCGCCCGAACCAGACGAGGAGGTCGAGCCACGACCAGTTGTCGAGCAGCACGCCCCGCCCGATGCCCCCCACGACTGCCCCCACGAGCGAGCCGAGAACCGCGGCCGTCAGGATCGGCCAGAAGTCCCGCACCTGCTCCAGCGGCCGGTCCCCTCCCGCCCCGCGCAGCTGCGGCGCGAGGGCTCGCAGGATCAGCACGGCAAAGATCCCCTGGACGATGTTGGAGACGACGAAGATCGCGACCTGCGGCCACGTGGCTCCCGTGAGCAGGTTGAGTACGACGGTCGCGAGTGCGACGAGGGCCGAGACCAGCACCCATTGGCGCGGCCGGGTGAGCCCGAAGAGCAGCATCGCCGCTCCGGCGGCCGGCCAGACCAGGCTCAGCACCTCACCCTCATGGATGGTGGAGCGGCCGAGCACCCCGAGCAGGAAATACAGCAGGACGCCCAGCACCAGCAAGCCGGCATCGGTACCCAGTTGGAGGTTCTCCCCTCCGTCCCGATGTCGGATGCCGCAATCGTCATGACCGGGCCAGTCGCGCCGCTGTGGCCATGGCCCCCGCCGAAGATCCAGCCGATGACCCAGCTGCCAGCACCCGGTCGCGGTCGCCGGCCAGGAACAGGTACTCGACGTTGCGCAGCCGCTTCACCTCGCCGACCTTCGCTCCCGTCGGCCCGTGGATGCCGATCTGCGCGCCGACGTACCTTCTGGAGTCGAAGGCGAGCACCTGAACGCAGCCGTGACCGGCTTCGCGCAGCGCCGAGGTCATCTCGTCCGGCGTGATCCACGACTCGTCGTCGTAGGAGACCACCAGAAGGTCGGCGCGTGCCCGGCAGACGAGGTCCGCCATGGCTCCCGGCATCGCCTGCTTGCGGTTGAAGACGCTGCGCGTCTGGTCGTCCCGGGCATCGACCCGCTTGCAGGCAATCCCGTAGTGCTCGGGCTCGTCCCAGCGCACGAGGGTCTCCCAGACGTGGTAGTTCGTGAAGTAGCGATGCTGGTTGTACGGCGGGTCCAGGTACATCAGGTCGACCGCGTCGAGCGCGTCGACTGTCTCCATCGCGTCGCCGCGGACCGTCCGGCCAGGGCCGGGCAGCAGCTCGGGAAGGCGCAGCTCGAGGTCACGGTGCGAGCGCGGTGACCACTGCTTCAGGTACGCCATCTGCAGGCCGGTCGTGGAGTCCACCCGGTCGGCGGCGAGCAGCAGGGCGGTGAGCAGGATCGCCCGGAACGGCCCAGCCGGGTGGTCCTGGTCGATCGCCGCACGGATCGCGTCGATCCGGGCTCCGTTGTGGGGCTGGAAGTAACGCGACGCCTCGCAGAACGTCCGCGTCATGTAGCCGGGCTTACCCGGCAGGGCGTTGAGCCGTTCGATCTCGCACTGCAGGGCGTCGAGGTCGATGGCCGCCGCGTCAGTGGCGACGTAGCAGTCGCTGAGCACCTCGCTGTAGGAGGCCACGTCGGTCGCCGTGACCTCGATCCCCCGGCGCTTGAACTCCTGCGCCACCCGAGTGGTGCCGGTGAACAGGTCGACCGCCGTCTCGGCCCCCGCCGCGGATGCGATGTCACCAAGCACGGGTACGAGGACCCGCTTGGAGCCGAGGTACTTGATCACAGTCGCGATCGTATGGCGCGGTTCTCGCCACTCGGCGCTGGACATTCGGGAGGGGGTGGACTGTACGAGTGGTCATCCAGCGGCCTCCTGACCTGTAGATTGGAGGGGACCGCCCAGGACGCAGCCTTCAGCTAGGAGCCCTTTCGGGGCGGCCGAGAGGCGGACGTCATGGCGACGTCGAACAGTTCCATTCCCCTACCCGCTCGTCAGTCGTTGCGGCTGCGCATGGTCGAGGAGCCCGGCTCCCAACCGCTAGACGGCGGATGGTGGCCACAGAGTCGTGACCTCACCGTCGAGCTTGCTGACCTCGTGGACAACTTCCCGGCCAAGCTGGGCCGGATCGTGCGCGTCCTGTTCTCCCCGCCCGACTGGGATGACGCTCCGAAGCGGGTACCCACCGCGCGCGGTTACGTGAAGGTGGGCTTCGACCCGCACGACGACACCCACGTCGTCGTGCTCACCACCTCGGACCGCCAGGAGCTGTGTGTCCTGGTCGTGCCCCCCGAGATGTCTCGCACCAAGGGTGACGAGGCGTTGCTCGCCTCGGTCACTCCCGGTTATGCCCCCTCGCCCGGTGCCCTGCTCGCTGCAATCCGGGAGCGTCCGGACGTCGACGAGGGCGACCACTGGAACGACAAGGGCGAGTCCTGGTGGGGGTCGGCCACGGCCCCGTCGTACCGTCCCGCCACCTGAGCACCCGCGCGTCCCGGTTTCCGACTGCCCTGAACGGGGCACGATGGTCACGGGACGCGCGTCCCCGCTCATCGAGGAGGGACCATGGGCAAGCTGATCGGTGTCATCGTCGTCGTGTGGCTCGTGATCGGTGCGTTGGCGGCGTACCAGCGCGGCTACTTCGGTGACAACGTCGAGGTGAACTGCAAGACAGCAAGCGACACGACGCTCACCATCGGCGCCGGGCCGCTGAACTACGTCGGCGTGAACCCCAAGGTGAAGTGCAAGGTCCCGCAGCCGTCGACGTAGGCCTGGTCCCTCAGCAATCTGGTCCACACGAGATCAGAGGCCCAGAGACCGGATAGTCCCGATCAAACGGCTCCTTCAAGAGCCCGGATGAGGTGCCGAATGATCGGGACTATCCGGGACTCACATCCTCCCGGCGGGCTCTCCAGCGAGCTCAACCAGGTCCGCGATCGAGTCGACCACGCGTGTCGGGCGGTAGGAGAAGGTCTCCACCTGGTCGGGGCGCGTCGATCCCGTGGTCACGAGCACCGTACGCAGCCCCGCCTCGAGGCCGCTGATGATGTCGGTGTCCATCCGGTCGCCGACCATCACGGTCGTCTCCGAATGTGCCTCCAGCCGGTTGAGCGCGCTGCGCATCATCAGCGGGTTCGGCTTGCCCACGAAGTACGGCAAACGGCCGGTCGCCGTACTGATCAGGGCCGCGACCGAGCCGGTGGCGGGCAGCAGGCCCTGGGCACTCGGTCCGCTGACGTCGGGGTTGGTGGCGATGAACCGCGCTCCGGCCTCGATGAGCCGGATGGCCCGGGTGATCGCCTCGAAGGAGTAGGTCCGGGTCTCCCCCAGTACGACGTAGTCCGGGTCGCGGTCGGTCATCACGTAGCCGATCTCGTGCAACGCGTTGGTCAGGCCCGCCTCCCCCACGACGTACGCACTCCCGTCGGGTCGCTGGTCGGAGAGGAAGTCGGCGGTGGCCAGGGCGGAGGTCCAGATCGCGTTCTCCGGGACGTCGATGCCGCTGCGCAGCAGTCGAGCCCGCAGGTCGCGCGGGGTGAAGATGGAGTTGTTGGTCAGCACCAGGAACTTCTTGCCCGAGGCAATCAGCGCTTCGATGAACTCCTTGGCGCCGGGGATCGGGTCTTCCTCATGGACGAGGACGCCGTCCATGTCGGTCAGCCAGGTCTCGATCGGCCGCACGTTCTCCATGGGGGAATCGTTTCACGTTCGGGAGAGGCCGCTCGCCAAGTCCCGCCCCACTCAAGCAGTGATGGCCGCACCGTCGTCGGATGACGCGGCAGCCCCCAACAGCCGGTCGCGCAGCTGCACCATCTCAGAGACTGCAGCAAGGAATCGCACAGTGCTGTCGCCGACCTGGAGGTCGTCGAAGTAGTGGTGGCGCATGGCCACCCGGGCCAGGTGGTGTTCGTCGTGCTCGAGACGGGCGGAGATGACGTCGGCCAGCCCAGCCACGTTGCCGCCATTGATTACGTCGGCGCAGCGGCTCACCGGCACCTCCCGGCGCAGTCGCTCGGCGTCGTTGTGACTGTCGGTGAGGAAGATCGGGCACTCGTTGCGCAGATAGAGCCAGTCGAGGCCAACGGCGGACACGTCGGTGACCATGGCATCGCAGTCCGGGATGACCGCGAGAATGTCGCCCCGGGTGATCGCCTGGTGACCGACGTCGGGCTCGCGCCTGATGGCTTGCTCCACCAGGTCCAGGATGCGGTGGTTCGCCTCGCGCACAGCCGGACTCAGGCTGGTGACCACCTTGGGATGCGGCTTGTAGACGAGGCGTGCGTCGTCCACGGACAGCACGGCGCGGACGATGTCGACACCGATCGTGTCGACGGAGGTGTAGTCGTTGTACTCCGCGTCGCCCTCCCAGGTCGGCGCGTAGAGGACCGTCCGCCGCGTGCTTGGGACCAGTACCGGCTCCGGGCGGAGGTCCAGCTGTGGCCGCCCGGTCCGCACCAAGCGGCTGGTGTCGAACTCGAGGAGACCGGCAGCGTGACGCTGAACCGCAGCTTCGCCTGCCACGAAGATCCGGTCGTAGGCCTTGGCGTTGTTGCTCGCCATGCTGTGCTTGTCGCTCTCGCCGTGGTTGACGTGGACGTGCAACATCCGACCGTCGATGAGCGACTGAAAGTTGAGCATGGAGTTGTTGCAGTAGAGAACGACCTTGGCGTCGAGCTCGGCGTACAGGTCGGTGAGCTCGGGGAACGAATGAGCCGCGAAGACAGGCAGCGACGTCTTGGCCTGCAGCAGGGTCGCGGACTCCGGGTCGCGCGCGACGATCCCCACTGGGTGCTGCTCGTGCAGCAGGTCAAGGACGGGCAGCCACTGGACGAGCTGGTAGGAGCGCGTGGCGTCGTCCGGGAAGTAGGCGATGACCGAGACGTGGTTCACTCCCTGATTCTAGTCGCCAACTGGGTGCCCAAGCGCCGGACAGTTCACTTCGTGGGCTCAATTTGCGAGCTCATTTCGCCGCCAGGGAGTGTCCGGCAGCAACCGAGCCGATGATCCGAAACACACGGCCTTCGTAGGGAGGGCGGGGCTCGAACCCGCGACCCAAGGATTATGAGTCCTCTGCTCTAACCAACTGAGCTACCTCCCCCGGAGCCGCCGAGCCTACCGACTGACCTCGAGCCGGACTCAGCGAGCTCCGGCTCGCATCGCTGAGTAGCCGGAGGAGTTGACGGCCCACACCCGAGCCGTCTTCACCCTGCTTGCCACCATGTAGAGGCTGGTGGTCTGCCGGGTGATCCATCGCTTCTTGCGGATCTTGCGGAACTTGACGACGTAATTCGTGGCGAGCGACGAGCGGGTCCAGCTGACTCCCCGCGCATTGACCACGACTCGGGAGACAGCGGCCGGGCGCTGCGTGCCGGGCGCAGTGACGACAGTGGCCGGACCGAGCGGCGTCACCGCGCGTCCGCGCACGAGAGCAACCCGGAACTCGTATGCGGTTCGCGGCGCCAGCGCGGAAGTGGTCATCGAGCCGCCGCCGTACACGCCAGTCGGGAAGTACGCCGCATACCCCGCCCGCCGGATCCAGATCCTGGCGCCGGACAGCGCCTGGGCGTCCCAGGACAGCACCGCCTGCATTCCCTTGAAGGTGACGCGTACCCGAGGTTGGCGGTTCCACGAAGTCCAGCGGTAGAGGTCGATCGGGCCCCGGAGGTAGCCGAGCTGGACGATCGCCTCCGCGATCCGCTGCGCGATCAGTGTCTCGCCCGTGGGGTTGGGGTGGAGGTTCTCGGCGGTGTGCGAGATCACCGACCAGCCCTTGGTGGTGTCAGCGACGGTGATGGGTGCCTGCGGGGTGGTCAGCGCTGCAACCAGTTCCCGGGCAAGGCCGTTGTAGGTGGTGACCCGCTCCGAGAGCCAGGCTCGATCAGGGTCGATGGCCTCGAGGACAGGCGAGATCACGATGGGGACTGTCGGTCGCACAGCTCGCACCGCGAGGATCCAGTCACGCAGGCGATCGCGCGTGGTCTGGGGACTGGCCCCGTTGCGCAGGTCGTTGATACCGGCGCAGAGCACAATGAGGTCGGGTCGCTGGGCGGCGACCTCCGCGGTGACCCAGTTGGCGTGATGGTTCAGCGTGCTCCCACCCTGGGCAAAGTGGAACTTGTCGAAGTTCGGGTCCAGGTACTGGGCAGTCGAGTAGCCGGGCTTGACGATGGGGAGCGTGCGCGAGCCGACGAAGTCAACTGGCACCCCCTGGCGCACGAACTCCTTGTACAGGCGGTACCGCCACGTGTAGTCGCCGTGGAAACCTTGCACGATCGAGTCACCGGTCAGCAGTACGCGGAGCGGCGTGGAGTCCGCGGCCTGGCCCGGAGCGACACCGACGAGGAGCCCCATGAACACGAAGAGCGCGAGGCCGCGGGCGAGGTGGCGCGAAATACGAGACACCGCCGAATCATAGGTTCAGAAAGGTGTCTATGTCCCCCGAATGTTCACATAGCGGACACCGGGGAAGCGCCCGCAATATCCGTTTCGAGCCGCGCAGTCAGCGCTGCTTGTGCCGCGGCTTCTTGCCCGGCGCGCGGCTGGGACCGCCATCGCTGAACCGCTTCGGCGGTCCGGAGCGCGGAGCTGGGCCCTTGTCGCGCTGAAGATCGATCAGGATCCCCGAGATGCGGGTGTCGGTCAGCTTTCCCAGGGTTTCGGCTGAGAGGTCGGGCGGGAGCTCCACGAGCGAAAAGTTCGGCTTGATGTCGATGCGCCCGAAGTCGGAGCGCTTGAGACCGCCCTCGTTGGCCAGTGCGCCGACTATCTGGCGAGGCTCGACGCGGTGGCGCTTGCCGACCGCGATCCGCCAGCGGACCAGACCCCCCGCGGGCTCGCGCCGCTCACGACGTTCGTGGGCCGGCGGCTCCGGCATGTCCTCGAGGAACAACGGCTCACCGTCCTGGGCCAGTACGGCGATCGCGGCGGCGATGTCCTCGGCGGGCACGTCGTGTTCCCGCTCGTAGGACTGCACGAGCTCCCGGAACACTCCCAGCTGCGGGTCAGTCAGTGCCTCCCCGATCGCCTCGGTGAACTTCGCGACCCGGAAGGCGTTCACGTCCTCCACCGAGGGCAGGCTCATCTGGTCGAGCGTGGTGCGGTTCGCCTTCTCGATCGAGCGCAGCAGGTAGGTCTCGCGAGGCGTCACGAAGGAGATCGCCTGTCCGCTGCGGCCGGCCCGTCCGGTGCGGCCGATGCGGTGCACGTAGGACTCGGTGTCGGTGGGGATGTCGTGGTTGATCACGTGGCTGATCCGCTCGACATCGAGGCCTCGGGCGGCGACGTCGGTGGCCACCAGGATGTCGAGCTTGCCCTTGCGCAGCTGGTCGATGGTGCGCTCGCGCTGCACCTGGGCCACGTCACCGTTGATCGCCGCAGCTGCGAAGCCCCTGGCACGCAGCCGTTCGGCGAGACCCTCGGTGGCCTGCTTGGTGCGCACGAACACGATCATCCCGTCGAAGTTCTCCACCTCGAGGATGCGCGTCAGGGCGTCGAGCTTCTGGGGGTGCGCAACCTTGAGGTAGCGCTGGGCCACGTTGGTCGCCGTACCCGACTTGGACTTCACCGTGATCTCGGTGGCACCGGGGGCGTACTTCTTGATGATCCGCCTGATCTGCGGGGGGATCGTCGCGCTGAACAGCGCCAGCTGCTTGTCCTCGGGCGTCCCGGCCAGGATCGTCTCGACGTCCTCGGCGAAGCCCATGTTGAGCATCTCGTCGGCCTCGTCGAGTACCACGAACCGCAGTGCGCTCAGGTCGAGAGTGCCCTTCTCCAGGTGGTCCATGACCCGGCCCGGCGTACCCACGACCACGTGCACGCCGCGCCGCAGGGCACTGAGCTGTACGCCGTACCCCTGCCCGCCGTACACAGGGAGCACGTGCAGCCCCTTGAGGTGGGCGGCATAGCGACCGAACGCCTCGGAGACCTGGAGCGCCAGCTCGCGTGTCGGCGCGAGCACCAGCACCTGCGGCGATGTCTGGGACATGTCGATGCGCGAGAGGATGGGAAGCGCGAACGCAGCGGTCTTGCCCGTTCCGGTCTGGGCGAGGCCGACGACGTGTTGCCCTGCGAGCAAGGGTGGGATGGCCTCGGCCTGGATCGGCGAGGGGGTTTCGTAGCCGACGTCCCGCAGGACGCGCACGACTTTGGGATCCAGCCCGAGCTCGTCGAAACGGGGCGTTGTACTGCTCTCATTCACCGGCCAAGCGTAGTGCCGGTGGAGCGCTGCACCTATTCGGGCAGGAAGCCAAACGATGGCAGCCACACCCCTCGCCTAGCCCTGGCTTGTCGGGCAAACCCCATAGCATTGCTGGGTGTCCAACGTCGCCGCAGCAGAGGAACGCTGGCGGCTCACGATCGACAACGCCCCGGTCGGCATCGCCCTGGTGAGCCTCAAGGGCGAGATCATGCGGGTCAACGAGACGCTGTGCCAGATCCTCGGATTCACGGCAGCCGAGCTCCAGGAGCGCACCTTCCAGAGTGTGACCCACCCCGACGACCTCGAGACGATTCTGGATCTCGTGCGGCAGCTGCTGGACGGCGAGATCGCCAGCTACCGCCTGCGCAGGCGCTTCGTGCGAGCCGACGGCCAGCCGATCTGGGGGAACGTGTCCGTCGCACTCGTCCGCAACTCCCGGGGCAATCCCCTGCACTTCGTCTCGCACGTCGCCGACCTGACCGAGGAGATCGAGGCCAAGGCCCGCGTCGAGGAGATCAACCGGGAGCTCAGCGAGCAGAAGGCGAGGCTCGAGCGCTCGAACGCCGACCTCGAGGCGTTCGCGATGCTCGCGAGCCACGACCTCCAGGCCCCGCTCGCCACGATCCGCGGCTACATGGAGCTCCTTGCCAGCGAGTACGGCGACAGCCTCGGCCCGAGCGCCAGCGACTGGGTGACCCGAGCAACACAGGCCGCGGACCGCATGGGCGAGCTGGTGAGCTCCCTGCTGGAGTTCTCCACAGTCACCGGCGCCGGCCCGCTGACCAGGGAGATGGTCTCGGTCACCGACCTGGTCCTCGAGATCCGAGATGACCTCGAGAAGCTGATCAACGAGTCGGGCGCCGAGGTGGAGGTGGCGAACGACCCGCCGCTCGTACTCGCCCAGGGAAGCCTGCTGCGCCAAGTCCTCCAGAACCTCATCCAGAACACGATCAAGTACCGCGCGCCGGACCGGCCCCCGCTGTGCAAGGTGGAGGTCGAGACCCGGGAGGCGGACTGGCTGGTCACCGTGACCGACAACGCTGCCGGGATCGCCGAGGAGCACCGCGAGTCGGTGTTCTCCCTCTTCAACCGGGTCGACGGAAACGAGCGCGGACACGGGATCGGCCTGGCCGCGTGCCGAAAGATCGTGGAACGACACGGCGGCCGCATCTGGGTGGAGGACAACCCAGCGGGCGGCAGCAAGTTCTCATTCACCCTCCCGCGGTGATCACCGGACAGGGTCTAGGTTCGGTGCATGGAGTCACCTGAACCGTGGGAGCCACTCGACGAGACCTGGCAGCGCGCACTGGCCATCGTGGCGCACCCCGACGACATGGAGTTCGGCGCTGCGGCCGCTGTGGCGCGTTGGACCGCACAAGGCAAGTGGGTCGGCTACACGATGGTGACCAGCGGGGAGGCCGGGATCGACGGTCTGCATCCGGACGAGTGCCGGGCCGTGCGCGAGGCCGAGCAGATCGAGTCTGCGCGCATCGTCGGCGTCGACAACGTCGACTTCCTGCACCAGCCCGACGGGGTGCTGGAGTACGGCGTGCCGATGCGTCGCCTGCTCACGGCCGAGATCCGGCGGCACCGACCCGACATCGTGATCACCGGCAACTTCCGCGATACCTGGGGCGGGGCGAACCTGAACCAGGCCGACCACATCGCCGTCGGCAAGGCCGTCGTCGACGCCGTACGTGACGCCGGCAACCGCTGGGTGTTCCCCGAACAGCTCGAGGGTGACCTCGAGCCGTGGGGCGGCGTCCGGGCCGTCTGGGCCTTCGGGTCTCCGCAGGCCAAGCACGCCGTCGACACCACCGACACCTTCGACGCCGGCGTCGAGTCGCTGAGGGCCCACTCGGCGTACATCGACGGCCTCGGCTGGGAGAACTGGGATCCGAAGGAATTCCTCGAGGGGTTCGCCCGCCCGACCGGACAGCGCCTGGGAGTGGCCATGGCCGCACCGTTCGAGGTGTTCCCGATGGGCTGGGGCGACTAGCTCGGCTCAGCGCTCCTCGGCTACACCAGGAGCGCCACCACGACGGCAAGGGTGAGACCGCCGAGAGCCCCGAGGCAGGCTCCGGTGCCGAGGTCGCGGGTACTGCGGTTGAGCGCTAGCGGGACGCCCACGGCCACGATGGCGAGTACGCCGAGCAGCGCCTCTCCCCAGCCGCCGTCGAACCGGGACAAGCTGAACCGCACCCACGCCAGGACCGCCAGCCCCGACAACCAGGCCGCAGCCGCCATGCGCCTCGGGCTGACCACCCGTTCGCCAATCTCCATGCCGCTCATTGTGCCGTCGGGGCTGCGTGCGGTACGCCGTAGGTCTCGACTGGCCGCTCGCGGGCGCTCGCTGCTCGACCACCTATGAGTTGTCCCCTGAGTTGGCACCGCCCACGACGGGCGGCCCGTGCCGCAGGTGGTCTCGACTGGCCGCTCGCGGGCGCTCACTGCTCGACCACCTATGAGTTGACCCCTGAGTTGGCACCGCCCACGACGGGCGGCCCGTGCCGTAGGTGGTCGAGCAGCGAGCGAAGCGAGTGATCAGTCGAGACCACGCTCCGCAAGCCGAGGATCAGCCGGGCCCACAGTGTCGCTGCGACGTACGACCTGGGTGCTGATGCTTCCTAAGCTCAGCGTGCTGTCGTATTTTGCTCGCCTCGTTCGTGGCACAGCTAGAGGCGTGGCTGACCGGGCCGTGCCAACCAATGACCAGGAGCATCAACATGTCACTCGTCCGCGTCCACAACTTCGCCATCTCAATCGACGGCTTCGGCACCGGTGAAGGTCAGAGCCGCGACCTGCATTTCGGTCACGCTGGGGACCGGCTGCACCAATGGATGTTCGGCACTAGGTGGTGGCAACCCGGCGGCGGTGGCGGCGTCGATGACGTCTTCGTGCGGCAGCACGAACCCGGGATCGGGGCCGAAATCATGGGGGCAGGAAAGTACGGGTACCCCGGATGGCACGAGGACCCGCAATGGAAGGGCGCTTGGGGTCCCAACCCGCCGTTCCACACACCGGTGTACGTCCTCACTCACCACCCGCGCCCGTCGATCGAGATGGAGGGCGGCACAACGTTCCACTTCATCGACGCCTCACCCGCCGAGGCGCTCGAGACGGCTCGCGAGGCTGCGGGCGGCCAGGACGTACGCCTCGGCGGAGGCCCGACAATGATCCGCAACTTCCTGGCTGCTGGACTGGTCGACTACCTGCACACGGCCGTGGTCCCGATCCTGCTCGGCCGCGGCGTACGCCTCTGGGAAGGACTCGAGGGCCTGGAGAAGGACTACAAGGTCGAAGCCACGTCCTCACCCAGCGGGGTCACGCATCTGACGTTCACCCGAACCCGTTCCTGAACGGCAACAGGACCTCAATGGGGCCAACCCTCAGATCGCCGGTGACGATCGCATACGAAGATTCTGCCCAGCTGGCTGTGGGATTCGCGAGCCGATTCGACATCAACGAATTAGCCGGCGAGCAGCCGAGTTCGTCGACGCGACAACAGGGATCGGCTCATCTCGGGGGAGCCGTGCCCTGATCGTCTGACACAGCAAGGGGCATCGCATGCACTCGACAGCCCGACACTTCATCATCGTCAGCTCCAGCATCGCTGCATTCACGTTCGCCGGCGGCGTCTGCGTTCGCTGGAGTCATCCAGCAGGGGTCCGACTACTCGAACGCGGACGACGGCGGGTGCATACGCTGGACTGATGGCGGTCAACCGTAGTTGTAAGGCGAGGGCCGTCCGCAAACGCAAGCGTCGGATGGAAAGCGTCGAGCACGACCTCAGTGACGAGCAGTGGACCGCACTCAAAGCAGCTTGGGGTGGTTGCGCCTACTGCGGCGCGACCAACAAGCGCCTCCAGCGTGACTGCGTGCTGGCCCTCTCCCGGGGCGGGCGCTACACGCTCGTCAACCTCGCACCCGCCTGCGGCTGATGCAATGCCAGCAAGTGCAACGACGCAGTCACCGGATGGCTGCGGCGCAAGCGATACGACGAGCGTGCCTTCCTGGTGCGCCACCTCGAGATTCAGACGGCGCTCGCCAGGCGGTTCGCCACAACTCCGAACAACCCCGGAATGGAGGCACCGGAAACGACTCCAGTCTCCGACCGATCCTGACTCACAGAGCACGGGAGAAGTTCGAGGAGGTAGAGGACATGTACGCCCATCCCGCGCGAGAACGACGTGTTCTTACGTGACGCAGCGGCTTGCCTCCATGTGACGGCAGGAATGTCCGGGAATGGCGGCGGAGAGTACTGACGGACCAGGTCAGACCCCTCCCGCGAATCCCGCGATGTGGCGGGTGCACTCACGCAAGCAGCCCGGGGTCTGGAGGTCCACCACCCGCGATCCCGCAAGTCGTTCCTCGACGCTGGTCTACACCGCCAGAGCAACCACGACGGCAACCGTGAGGCCACCGACGGCCCCGAGGCAGAGTCCGGTGCCAAGCTCGCGTGTGCTGCGATTGAGCGCGAGGGGGACGCCGACGGCCACAATGGCGAGCACCCCGAGCAGGATCGCTGCCCAGCCGCTCTCGAACCGGGACAGGCTGAACCTAGCCCAGCCAGGACCACCAGCGCCGTCAACCAGGCCGCGGCCGCGGCGCGCCTCGGGCTGACAGCCCGCTCGCCGATGTCCATTGCCGTTCAATGTGCCGTCGCACTGAGGACTCGAACTGAGGGTCAATGGCCCTCACCGGGCCTTCGTCACCAGTGCCTGCGACCTCGACCGGGTATCCGTCAAGCGCCAGTCCGCGTTGCAGCGAAGGGGCGAGCTTGGTGTCGCCCTCCACGGCGAGAACCCCGGATAGCGTCACTGTGCACGTGATCTTCCCCCAAGGCTTGACACGAGACGATCCGGGCGTGACGCTTCGATCCTTAAGAGCTTTCCAAGAGACTGCCCAGGATCGCTCTGCTAGTGGGGGGCACCTCACTCGGGGGAGACGTCACACCCTGTGGGGGACAGAGGTGTTGGGGGATGGCATCAATCCTTAGGTGGGCCATGCGGACGCGAGTCCTCGTGCTCGCCGTGGCGCTGGGCATGCTGTGTTTCGGTGTTCTCCGGCTGCGAGACGCGCCAGTCGACATACTCCCAGAGTTCACGCCCGCCTACGCAGAGGTGCAGACCGAGGCGCTCGGACTGTCCGCGGCGGAGGTGGAGCAGCTCATCACGGTCCCGTTGGAGGCCGACCTGCTCAACGGGGTCGAGGGCGTCGACGTAATCCGTTCCAAGTCGTTGCCCGGCCTGTCGTCGATCGTCCTGGTCTTCGAGCCCGGCCGCGATGTCTACCGGGAGCGGCAGCTCATCGAGGAGCGGCTCACTCAGGCGCACGCACTCCCGCACGTGTCGAAGCCGCCCACGCTGCTCCAGCCACTGTCCTCGTCGAGCCGCGTCATGATGATCGGCCTCTCGTCGGAGGAGCTGTCCGGCATCGAACAGTCGGTCATTGCCCAGTGGGTGCTGCGACCGAAGCTTTTCGGTGTCCCCGGTGTGGCCAACGTCGCGGTCTGGGGGATGCGTGACCAGCAGCTACAGGTACAGGTCGACCCAGAACGGCTGCGGCAGCTAGGCGTCACCCTGAGCCAGGTCGTGGAGTCGGCGGGCAACGCCCAGGTGGTCTCGCCGCTGACGTTCCTGGAGGCATCGACCCCCGGTACCGGAGGCTTCATCGAGACCCCACAGCAGCGCCTGCAGGTCCGGCATCTGATCGAGAAGATAGCCAACCCTGTGGCCCTGGGCGGGGTGCCCGTCGCCGGAACCGGCGGCCGGCTGCGCATCTCGGACGTGGCGGACGTCGGTGTCGACCACCAGCCGCTGATCGGGGACGCCGTGGTCGAGGGCGGCCCCGGGCTGATGCTCGTCATCGAGAAGTTCCCTGGAGCCGACACGCGACGGGTCACCGAAGGCGTGGAGGATGCGCTCGAGACGTTGCGACCCGGACTGACAGGCATTCGGACGGACACTGCGGCCTTCAGCCCTGCCGACTACCTCGACGGAGCTCTGGACAACCTCGCTCTCGCGCTGCTCATCGGCGGCGTGCTGATGCTGCTGGCCCTGGTGGCATGCCGGTTGCGGTGGCGATCGCTCATCGTTGCGCTGGTTGCCGTGCCGCTGTCCTTGCTGGTCGCCGCGCTGGTGCTCGACCTCCTCGGGCAGGGCTTCAACGCGATCATGTTCGCCGGACTCGCCGCCGCCATTGCCGTCGTGGTCGACGAGGCGGTGGTCGCGACCGACCGGGTGACACAGGCTTTCCGGCAGCGCCCGGCTGATGCCGAGCGGACGTCGGTCATCGCCGCGGCTTCTGCCGAGGTACGGCGCCCGCTCACGTACGCCACCCTGATCGCGCTGCTGGCGATCGCGCCACTGGTGGTCATGGAGGGGCGGCCGGGAGCGTTCTTCGGTCCGGCTGTGACCGCGTACGTCGTCGGGGTGCTGGCCGCCACGGTCGTCGCGCTCACGGTCACCCCGGCGTTGACCTCCTTCCTGACGGCACGGTGGCAACCGGCGCAGGCCGTACCAGCCAGGCATTCCCGGTTGAGGGCTGGGTATCAGTCGGCGCTCGAGCGCGTCGGCCGGAACCGTGTCACTCCGGTGGCCTTGGCGGGGGTGTGCGCTCTACTCGCGCTCGCGGTCCTGCCGTTCACGGGGACGTCGCCGGTCCCGGAGTTCGAAGGCGGCGACGTACTTGTCGAACTGTCTGGCAAGCCGGGCACCTCGAACGAGCTGATGACCTCCGCCGCCTCCGGGCTCAGCGACACGTTGACCGCCCTGCCGGGTGTGGACGGTGTCGGGGCGCACGTGGGACGAGCCATCACCGGTGACCGCTTGGCGAATGTCAACGCCGCCAGCGTCTGGGTGAGGATCGACGACGAGGCTGACCACGAGGAGACCTTCGAGGCGATCGCGGAGGTAGTGCGAGACGTGCCGGGCGTCGAGGGCGAAGTGGCCACCTACACCGCGAAGAGGATCAGGGACGTGGGTGCGTTGACCACCGGCGACAACGCGGTCAGGGGTGCCGGCCTCGACGTGCTCACCGGCGCCGACCAGCCGCTCGTCGTTCGCGTGTACGGCGAGGACCTCGCGGTGCTGCGTACGCAGGCGGAACAAGTCCTGGCCGTGATGTCCGATGTAGATGGTGTCATGGACGCCCGGGGTGAGGTCCCGGACATGGAGCCGACGATCCAGATCGAGGTCGACCTCGAGAAGGCACAGGCGCTGGGCCTCACCCCGGGTCACGTACGTCGCACCGAGGCGACGTTGCTGCACGGCATCCAGGTCGGCAGCGTCTTCGAAGAGCAGAAGGTGTTCGACGTCATCGTTCGGGGCACGCCGGCCACCCGAAGTGGAGTCGAGGGCGTACGTCGCATGCTCATCGACACACCGAGCGGCGGACACGTGCGCCTCGACCAGGTGGCTGACGTGCGCGTCGTACCATCCCCGTCGGTCATAGATCGCGAAGCGGTCTCGCGGTACGTCGACATCCAGGCCGGGGTCGAGGGTCGCAGCGTAAGTTCTGTTGCCGCGGACATCGAGGACCGGCTTTCGAAGGTGCCCTTCCCGATCGAGTACCACGCCGAGGTGCTGACCGGCGGCACCGGTGAGGAGATCGGCGGACCGTGGATTCTCGGCGTGGCTGTTGCGTCCGCCATCGCGGTCCTGCTGCTGCTGCACGCGTTGTTCGGAAGCTGGGGTCTCGCCGCCCTGGTGTTCGTGACGCTGCCGCTGTCCCTCGTCGGTGGCCTGCTCACCGGGCTCGTCGACGGGGTCGACCTGTCGCTCGGGTCGATGCTGGGCTTCCTGGCAGTGTTCGGGCTCGCGTCGCGTCTCAACCTCGTTCTCGTCGCCAGGCTCCGCTCCCTGGAAGCCGGGATGCCGAACATCAGCCGTAGGGAGACCATCCGTCGGGCCGCGTCCGAACGTCTGACCCCGGTGACCGCCTCCGCGCTTGCCCTGGCCGCGCTCGTGCTCCCCCTCGCCGTGCTCGGGTCAAGGCCGGGACTGGAGATCCTCCAGCCAATGGCTCTGGTCATCCTCGGCGGCGTGGTCAGCTCCACCATGATGACCCTGTTCGTCGTACCCGCCCTGTACCTGCATCTGGCACCGGCCGTTCGCTTCGACGCCTCCGAGATGGACGCGGGCTCAGAACTGCGTGTAACCGCGACGACAGATGACGAGAACGGGTACCCGAACAGGCGTGCCGACCCGGACAGAGAGAAAGTCAAGTGAGCGGCGCGTGGACCGGCGGCTCGCCAGCACGAGCCGTTGGACTTCTGGCTGGCGTCCTCAGTGTCGGAATGCTCGCCGTCGGCTGCAAAGAGGTCGACGACGCTCCGGCGCCGGTTCACCAGCCCGCCACCGTCGAGGAGGTGGCCGGTCTCGACGTCAAACGGGTGACGTTCGACCAAGCCGGCGCCGACCGTGTCTCGCTGCGCACCGCCGAGGTGCGAACGACTGCCAGCGGAACCGTGGTGCCGTACGACGCATTGATCTACGACCCCCAAGGGGTGGCCTGGGTCTACACGAACCCCGCGCCCCTGACCTTCCAGCGGGCAAAGGTCGTCGTGGACCGCGTCGCCGACAATGTCGTGTTGCTCACCGAGGGACCCGCACCCGGGACCCGCGTGGTCACCGTTGGGTCCACCGAGGTGTACGGCGCCGAGCTGGACATCGCCGGCGGTCACTGATGATCGACCGTGAGGGCCGCGTGATGCGCCGCATCGTCAGCCGCAGCCTGCGCTTTCGATGGCTCGTCGTCTTCGCGGCCGGCGTCCTGCTCGCCCTCGGGTTCGCCCAGATCCCGAACACCAAGGTCGACGTCTTCCCGGAGTTCGCGCCGCCTCGCGTGGAGATCCAGACCATCGCCCTGGGCAACTCCTCGAACGAGGTCGAGCAGCTGATCACCGTTCCCATCGAGAACCAGCTGGGCGGGATCGAGGGTCTGGAGACGATCCGCTCCAAGTCGGTGGCCCAACTTTCCTCGATCCAGCTGATCTTCGAGCGAGGGACAGACGAGCTGCGCGCACGCCAGCTCGTGACCGAGCGCATCAGCGAGATCACCTCGACCCTTCCGACCTGGGCAAGCCCGCCGTTCATGATGCCCGCCCTCTCCTCGACCAGCCGGATCATGAAGATCGGGATGTCGTCGGACGAGGTCAGCATGGTGGACATGTCCACCATCGCCTACTGGAAGATCCGGGCACGCCTGCTCCGCGTGCCCGGTGTCGCGCAGGTGGCGATCTGGGGCGAGCGGCTCCCGCAGCGACATGTGCAGGTCGACCCCGCCAAGCTGAAGTCCAACGACGTGTCCCTGCGGCAGGTGATGGACAGCACCGGCGACGCCCTGGACGCCGGCCTGCTCCGCTACTCCGACGGGGCGATGATCGGCACCGGCGGGTTCGTGACGTCGGGTGACAGCCGGCTCAACGTCCAGCTCGTCCAGCCGATCCTCGACCCGGAACAGCTCGCGCAGGTGCCCGTGGTCGAGCGCAACGGGAAGACCCTTCGGCTCGCCGACCTAGGGAACGTCCTGGTCGACTCGGGGCCGCTGATCGGGGACGCGGTCATCAACGACGGCCCCGGTCTGATGCTGGTGGTGCAGAAGTTCCGCGGGGCCAACACCATGGACGTCACCCGCGGTGTCGAGCAGGCCATGGAAGCACTTGCGCCTGGGCTGCCGGGCATCAGCGTCGACACCACCATCTTCCGTCCGGCGACCTTCATCGAGCAGTCAATCGACAACCTCACCCGCGCGATCCTGCTGGGGATCCTGCTCGTGATGCTGATCATCATCGCGTTTCTCTTTGAGTGGCGCACGGCGTTCATCAGCCTGATTGCCATCCCCCTGTCCCTGGTCACGGCGCTGCTGGTGCTCGACCTACGCGGCGTCACCGTCAACGTCATGGTTCTGGCCGGGCTGGTGGTCGCCATCGGGGTGGTCGTCGACGACGCGATCATCGATGTGGAGAACGTCGTACGACGGCTGCGTCAAGCACGCGCAGAGCACACCGACGTGTCCACGTTCACGACGATCCTGGAAGCCTCGGTGGAGGTTCGCTCAGCGATCACGTACGCCACGGTCATCAACGTTGTCGCGGTCGTGCCCGTCCTGTTCCTCGAGGGGTTGTCCGGCTCGTTCTTCCAGCCACTGGTGCTGTCCTATGCGCTCGCGGTGCTCGTGTCGATGATCGTCGCTCTCACGCTGACCCCGGCGCTGTGCCTGCTGCTCCTGTCACGGGGAGGGTTCGTCCAGCGTGAGTCGCCGCTGCTCCGGGTGCTGAAGCGCGGTTATCACAAGCTGCTCCGACCGCAGATCCGCAGGCCTCAGCCCGCGATCGCCGCGGCTCTGGTGTTGTCCCTGGCGGGGTTGCTGGTCTACCCGACGCTCGGAACCCAGCTCCTGCCGAACTTCAAGGAACGCGACTTCCTCATGCACTGGCTCAGCCAGCCGGGGACATCCGCGGCTGAGGAGACCAGGGTGTCGGTGTCAGGCTGTCAAGACCTGCGGAAGATCCCGGGTGTGCGGAACTGTGGTTCACACATCGGTCAGGCGCTGCTCGCCGACGAGGTATACGGCGTGGACTTCGGTGAGAACTGGATCAGCGTGTCCCCCGAGGTCGACTACGACCAGACGCTGGCATCGGTTCAGGAGACGGTGGAGAGCTACCCAGGCCTGTACCGGGACGTACAGACCTATCTCCGTGAACGCATCAAGGAGGTGCTGACCGGCACGAGCGAGTCAATCGTCGTACGCATCTACGGACCTGATCTGGAGAAGCTGCGCGAGAAGGCGGATGAGATCCAGCACCGAATCGCTGATGTCGACGGTGTCATCGACGCGCACGCGTCGCTGCAGACCGACCTGCCACACATCCTCGTCGAACCAGACCTCGTCGCGTCGCGACGGCTGGGGATCACCCCGGGCGACATCCGTCGGCAGGCCTCCACCTTGATCGCCAGCGAGGAAGTCGGCGACATCTTCCACGGCGGACGTGCCTACGACGTGCACGTGACAGCAATCCCGTCCGCGCGCGACAGCGTGACCGACGTGATCAACCTCCCGATCGACACACCCGACGGCGGGCGCGTCCGACTCGGTGACGTCGCCGATGTCCGCCTGGCGCCAACCCCGAACGCGATCGAACGCGAGGAACAGTCACGCCGCATCGACGTGGGCGCGAACGTCGAGGGTCGTGACCTCGCCGCTGTCGTCGACGACGTCGAGGACCGGCTGGAAGGTGTTGCCTTCGAGCGCGGGTACCACGTGGAGGTCCTCGGCGAGTCCACCGAGCTGAACGCCGCTCAGGGCAGGCTGATGCTGTTCGGACTTGCCGCTGCCATCGCGATCCTGCTCCTGCTGCAGATGGCATTCCGCAGCTTCCGCCTCGCCCTGCTGACATTCCTGCTGTTGCCAATGGCGCTGGTCGGGGGGGCGCTCGCGGTCTGGCTGGGCGGCGGGGTGATCTCTCTGGGCTCCCTGGTCGGCTTCCTGACTGTCTTCGGGATCGCCGCCCGGAACGGAATCCTCATGGTCAGCCACTTCCAGCGGCTGGAGGCCGAGGAGGGCCAGGTCTTCGGTCCCGAGCTGATACTTCGCGGCGCGTCCGAGCGGTTGGCCCCGATCCTGATGACGGCCATGGCGACCGGCCTGGCACTGGTCCCGCTTGCAGTCGCTGGCAGCATTCCTGGACATGAGATCGAGCACCCGATGGCGATCGTCATCCTCGGTGGTCTGGTCACTTCGACGCTGCTCAACCTGTTCGTCCTGCCGTCGCTGTACCTCCGGTTCGGACACGCCAAGCGCTTCGCGCCGGCCCCAGCCGCCTAGGTCCGTACAGCGATCGCCGTCGTCAACCGGGACCTGCGGCTGCTGTCTTGGCGAGGACCGCAGTTGCACTCGTCGACCGTCGAGGCGCCATCACCCGAGTGGATAACTGGCAGCCTGCGCAGGGGCGCCGTCAGGGCCATGCAAAGAGAGCGCACGCGGGCGCATTCCATCCCGGACGAACGGCTCCCTGTATGCGGGACATGCGCAACCGTCGTAAGGTCAGCCGCTCACACGCTCGCCGAAAACCTCGAACTCCACCTGACGGAAGATCTCGTCGGTGTGGACGATCTGGCACTCGAGGTCGGCAACGGCGGCCGCGACCTCTTCCTGCCGCAGCTTCTCAAGCTCCGTCAGCCGCTCGCCCGACAGCGACGCGGGGTCGTCGCCGTCGAGAAGCTCGTCGAGGCGTTCCTCGTACTCCTCGATGATCTCGTCCTGGTCCTCCTCGTACTCATATCCGCGGTCGTGCATGCACGCGGACCACTTCTTCGTGGCGGCGATGATCCGGGGGTCCTCCTCAACGAGCACGTCCTTGGGGTTCACGTACGTCCCCTGCAGCTGGTCCTTCGTGAACGCCCGCTCCACCGCCTTGCGCGTGCATCCCCCGGTGGACGAGAAGTCCTCCTCATCCATCGCGAAAACGAAGTCGGCGTTCCAGTCGTCACCAAAGAGTGTCTGGAAGTACGCATCCTGTTGGGACTCCGGCAGGCTGTCGCGGATCCTCAGATTCGGTCCCAGGCCGGTGTCGCGAGGCGGGTTGTCCAGCCGGGTGGTCACACCGAAGCCCCACTTCTCCTTGTACATCCGTCGGGTTTCACCCGGATCGCTGCGGACCCTCGCCTGCGCCGCCTCAACGGTCTGCACGTCGACGGGGATGTACTCGAAGCCCTCGTCGGCCATGCACTCGGCGATGAGTGTCTGGGTCTCCTCGATGTGCTTGGCGAACTCCTCCGGAGTGAAACCGAACTCCTTCGTGCCAGGCAGCTCAGCGTCAGCCTTCGAGGTGCCCGAGCCTCCGCACCCGGCCACCGCAAGCGCACAGATGGCAACGAGGACAAGGACGCCTGACCCCAAGGCCGGCCGCGTCGCATCACTCCGTCGCCTCGCACTCGCGAACATCGGATCCTCCTCGCCGGACCGGAGCCAAAGCACAATGAGACCACTGCCACGCTGAACGCAACCTGACAACACCTCGACCTGCGTTCAGCCTCCTGTCAGACGCACTCTGAGACGCTGTGAGCCTGGCCCCGCGCCGGCTCTGTCAAGCACGGTGGGACGCAGCCGATCAGAACGGCCGATCAGAACGGGAGGTGGGAGGGATGAGGCGTAGGAACGTCCTGATCCTGGTCGTCGCTTCCGTGCTCGTGTCCTCGCTCGCCACCTGGGTGGCGAACGAGCAGATCCGATCTCCAGCGGAGGCCGCAGCGCGCACTGCGGCGCCCGTACCGACGCCGATCCTCGTCCCCGTCGAGGAGAAGGTGCTCGTGACCAAGGTCGTGGCGCGAGGAACAGCGCAGTACCGATCACCGCACAAGCTGGCTGTGACCTCATCCTTCCTCAAGTCGGCCCCCCGGATAGTCACTCGCGTGCCCGAGACCGGAACGAAGGTCCGCGAGGCCGATGTGCTGCTGACCATCTCCGGTCGACCGGTGTTCCTGATGCATGGCGCGCAGCCGTCCTACCGTGACCTCGGACCTGGTATGTCCGGCGCGGATGTGGCGCAGCTCGAGAGGTCCCTCGGTCGGGCCGGACTCAGCCCGGGTGCGGTGGACGGTGTGTACGACGCAGCGACGGGCGGGGCCGTCGCGGCGCTGTACCGCCGCCAAGGCTTCGAGCCCTTCATCGCCGACGAGGCGGAGATCGCGGAGCTCCGGCCGCCCGAGGCCGCACTGGTTGCCGATGGAAGGGCGGGCTCGGGCGTCCAGCTGCCCGCGGACGAGATCATCTTCGTTCGGAAGGCCAGCCTCCGGGTCACGGATGTCCTCTCCAGGGTCGGCTCGGCCCCTGATGGAGCCTTGCTCACAGTCACCGAGTCGGATGTGGTCGTCGACGGTCAGCTACCCGTCAATCAGGCAGAGCTGGTCGTGCCCGGTACGGAAGTCGCGATTGACGAGTCGGGCCTCGGACTCACCACCACGGGCATCGTCAGCCGGGTTGCGAGCCGCCCTGGCACGGACGGGGCCGACTCCTTCCACGTCGGGTTCCGGGTCACCGTCGGCGACCCACCCGCCGGGCTAGTCGGTGCGTCGGTCCGGATCACGGTGCCGATCGAGTCAACCGTGAAGGCGATGCTGACGGTGCCGGTCAGCGCGCTGTCGCTCGGTCCCGACGGCGGGTCGCGCGTACGTCGTTCCGTCGACGGTGAGCTGAGCCACGTGCCGGTGAAGGCGGGCCTCTCGGCGGACGGTTTCGTCGCCGTGACGCCGACGGGCGGCACCCTCGCGGTTGGGGACCAGGTGGTCATCGGGTTCGAGACGCGCACCCAGGCTGGAGGGTGACGCCGTGACGCCGATGGTGAAGCTGCGCGGGGTCAGTCGCCACTATGGCGTGGAAGCCCCCGTGACAGCCCTGCGCGGGATCGACCTCGACGTGCACCCGGGTGAGAGTGTGGCCGTGGTCGGTGCTTCCGGCTCGGGGAAGTCCACCCTGCTAAACATCGTCGGCTGTCTCGACCGTCAGACCTCCGGGTCGTACTGGCTCGACGGCGTCGACATCGCGGGACTCACCGACCGCCAGCGTGCGGGGCTGCGGAGCCGGCAGTTCGGCTTCATCTTCCAGTCGTTCCATCTGCTGAGCTACCGCAGCGTGCTCGAGAACGTGATGCTCGCCGAAGTCTACGGCCGGCGGTCCAGGGTGGGACGTGCCGAGCGCGCCCGCGCGGCGCTCGCAGCGGTCGGACTCGAGGGCCGCCACGACTTCTTGCCGACGAAGTTGTCCGGCGGGGAGCGCCAGCGCGTGGCGATCGCCCGTGCCCTCCTGAACGGACCCGAGCTGCTTCTGTGTGACGAACCCACCGGCAACCTGGACTCGACGACGACGACGAGCATCCTCGAGCTGCTCGGAGGGCTTCGCACCGAGCGCCGCACGATCGTGATGATCACCCACGACGCAGGCGTAGCGCAGTGGGCGGACCGTCGGGTGCGGATCGCAGACGGAGTGATCGTGGGTGCGCAGTGACCCCGACAGAGCTTGACCGCCAGACTTCGCGGGAGGTCATCGAGCCCTCACGCGTGTGGCTGCGGGACCTTTTCGGCGAGGCTTTCGCCGGCCTCTTCGCCCGCCCGGTCCGGATGTTCCTGACCGTCCTCGGGACCGTCATCGGTCTCGCCGCTCTGGTGGCCACGCTTGGGCTGTCGCGCACCGCCGGAAACCAGATCATCGCCCGGTTCGACGAGCTGGCCGCGACCGAGATCACTGTGTCTGCCAAGGCTCCGGAGGAGGGCGCGCCTCCGAACGACCTGCCCTGGGACGCTGTCGGTCGGGTTGCCAAGCTCAACGGCGTCGAGTCTGCAGGAACCATGAGCACCGTCGACGTCGGCGAGGCGCTTGTCACATCGTCGCCGACGATCGACCCACAGCGGCAGAGCAGGTTCAAGCTGCCTGTTACGGCCGTCTCGCCGGAGATCTTCACGACCGTGAGGGCCAGCCTGCGCACGGGCCTGCTGCTCCATGAGGGTCATTCCCTTCGGGCAGAACGGGTCGTTGTGCTGGGACCGAATGCTGCCGAGCAGCTCGGTATCAGGACGGTGGACCAGTTTCCGGCGCTCAGCATCGGGGACGAGGTATTCCTTGTCGTGGGCATCCTCGACCGCGTCGAGGCAAAGTTCCGTCTGATGAGCGCAGTCCTCATGCCCGAGGGAACCGCGACCCAGGTGTACAACCTGCGGGCGCCCGAGTCGTTGGTCGTCAGGACCAAGGTGGGGGCCGCAGGCCTGCTGTCCCAGCAGGTTCCGTACGCCCTCCGGCCCGATGTCCCCGAAGGGTTGGTGGTCGCGTCCCCGGAGCCGCCGCAACCGACACGGGCGGGTGTGCGCAACGACCTTGAAGTCCTCTTCCTCATGCTCGGCGGTGTCTCGCTGCTTGTGGGGGCGATCGGCATCGCCAACGTCACCCTGGTGTCGGTGATGGAGCGGATCGGTGAGATCGGTCTGCGTCGTGCACTCGGGGCGACCCGCCGCCACATCGCGGCACAGTTCCTGCTGGAGAGCGCCACCGTCGGCGTGCTGGGCGGCGTACTCGGAGCGAGCCTCGGCATGGTGGTGGTCGTTCTCGTGGCCGGCTACCAGACCTGGACCCCGGTGATCGACCCCTTAGTGCCGCTTCTCGCGCCGGTGATCGGAGGGGTCACCGGGCTGCTGGCAGGGGCCTACCCGGCGGTCCGGGCCGCGCGGCTCGAACCGGTTGATGCTTTGAGGGCAGGCACATGAAGATTCTCGTGGTCGAAGACGACAGGAAGATCGCGGCGATGGTCAAGCGCGGTCTTGACGCCGAAGGCTTCACCGTCGAGGTCTCGATCGACGGAGACGACGGGCTGTGGCGGGCCATGGAGTTCCGGCACGACTTGCTCATCCTGGACCTGATGCTGCCCGGGAGCGACGGTGTCCAGATCTGCCGGAAGCTGCGGGACCAGGGCAACTGGACGCCCATCCTCGTACTGACCGCTCGGGACGGCGTAACCGACCAGACCGAGGCACTCGGGGCCGGTGCCGACGACTACCTGACCAAGCCGTTCTCCTTTCCCGTGCTCGTCGCGCACGTGCGGGCCCTGCTCCGCCGCACTTCACGCGGTGAGCCGGCGCCGATCGAGGTGGGCGACCTGCGCCTGGACTCTGCCCGCCACCGCTGCTGGCGGGGCGAGACGGAGATCACGCTTACCCCGCGCGAGTTCTCGTGCTCGAGTACCTGATGCGCCGCGCAGATCTCGTCAACTCGAAGCTCGAGATTCTCGACGGCGTCTGGGACTACGACTTCGAAGGTGACCCCAACATCGTGGAAGTCTACGTCCGACGCCTGCGCCGCAAGATCGACGAGCCCTTCGGTGGGAGCAGCCTGGAGACAGTGCGCGGTGCCGGATATAGGTTGGCAAACCGTGGAGGATGAGCAGAAGCCGGTGCCGCGGAAGCGGCGCCTGAGCACTCTTCGCTCCAAGCTGACCCTCCTCGCGACGGTCGTCGTCGCCCGGTCCTCGGCGTGAGCGCCTTGTTCCTGATCCTCGTGCAGCAACGCCTGCTCACCCACGGCATAGACCAGTCCCTCATCCAGCGCGCGGACAACATCGAAGCGCGACGTCGCAGCGGGCAGGTTCGGCGAGCTACCCGGTGAGGGCGACCCGGAGGACAGGTTCACCCAGCTGATCGGACAGGACGGGGAGCTGGTCGCGGCGAGTGCCAATGCGGAGGGCCTTCCCGCGGCGAGCCGCCCGGCCGACCCAGGGGCGAACGACCAGATCCGATCTGTCTCCGGCATCCGTGGCAAGGAGCAGTTCCGCGTCCTGGTGCGTGGTGTTGAGGCGGGCACCGGTCGCGTCACCCTCGCCGTCGCGCAGAACCTCGACGACGTCAACGAAAGCGTGCGCATCCTCGCCTGGTCACTCGCGGTGGCTGTCCCAGCGGCCACCCTGCTGCTCGCCGTCCTGGTCTGGTGGCTCACGGGTCGGGTGCTGCACCCGGTGGAGGCGATCCGGGCAGAGGTGGCCCGGATCAGCGGGTCGGAGCTGCACCGTCGGGTCCCGGTGTCGCGCTCGTACGACGAGATCTCCCGCCTTGCGTACACGATGAACGGGATGCTCGCGCGGGTCGAGGAGGCAACTGAACAGCAGCAGCGGTTCGTGGCGGATGCCTCACACGAGCTTCGTGGTCCCCTGACGCGGATCCACTCGGCATTGGACATCGCGATCGCACACCCGGACGCGGTCGAGGAGGAGGCGCTGCACCATGGCCTCCTCACAGACATCGAGCAAGTCAACCAGCTCGTCGACGACCTGTTGTTCCTCGCCCGCTCGGAGTCCGGCGCACTTGACCTCCTGCCGAGGTTGTGGACCTGGACGACCTCGTGCTCGCCGAGGCGAGGCGGCTGCGCGAGCGGGGTGAGGTACGGGTCCGGCGGGATCGGTGACTGCAGCACGTTCGCTCGGTGACTCGCGTCAGCTGACCAGGGCCATCCGCAATCTGGCCAGCAACGCAGAACGCCATGCCGCCTCGACTGTGACGCTCGAGCTTCAGGAGAGGCACAGCTCGTGCGTACTGGTGGTGGCCGACGACGGCGCGGGCATTCCCGCCGAGCACCACGAGACCGTCTTCAAACGGTTCGCCCGGTTGGACGAGGCGCGGGCGCGGGATCAGGTGGGTTCGGCCTCGGGCTTGCGATCGTTCATGACATCGTCAGCCGCCACGGCGGCGCGATCGAGATCTCTCAGCAGAACGGCGGGGGTGCCCGCTTCGTGGTCACATTGCCTCGGGGGGACTGAGGACGGTGGGTCGACACTGGCTAGCGTGCCCGCTCTGTCTTCGCCCAGACATCCTTGCTGTTCGAGTAGGCACGATCTTCGAGCTCGAGCGCCTGGGTGCGGATGCGAGCCAGCTGGGAGGGGTTCAGCCGCGTTACCCGGACGAGCTCCAGCACCTCCTTCGACTCGTCCTTCGACCCCCGCCACCCCACGCGCACCACACCAAGCCCCGGGCGCGTAGTGCTTGTCCTGGAATGAATCTGGGAGACCGTGCTCGAACTCCTCGATGACGACGACGCCCTCGTAGCAACCCGCGGGCACGCAGGTTCTCTTCTCGGTCTGGTACACCCGGCCGCGGTCGGCCCAGCCGATCGGGGGCGGAGCCCAGCCCTGGGCGTAGTCAGGGCTTCCAGCCTTCGGCTGACCGGCGATCGTGACGCCCGCGCACGCACCCTCGAGGCCGTGGACCCAGGCCGGTGCCGTGACGAACTCGCCCTCCTCGTACTCCTCCGGGTACTCGCCCATGTGCCAGACGTTCTCGTGCTTGTCTGCGGCGAACAACGCGAGCTCGGTCTCGACGAGTTGGCCGGCCGTGTAGTCCCGTTCCCAGACGACCACGTTGGGCACTCCCTCGACCACCTTTGTCAGATCGGTCACGATGATGTCGACCGTGTGGTGCAGGCGTTCGCCCTCCTCGAGCGACGAGCCTCGGTAGAAGAATCGCGTGCCGGGCCGCAACGGGTAGAAGCCGTTCGAGACCCGGGCGGCGGACTCGAAGAGGCCTGGATGGAAGTCCTTGGCGTCCGGGTGCTGCGTTTCACTCGCCCCGGCCACGCCGGTCCCCGACGGTGCGCATGGCGACTCCACGTCCACCGGTTCGCTTGCGGTCTCGCCGCTGCACGCCGCTGCTCCGGCGAGCACCAGAACGGCGGCCGCGGCCAATGCCAGACGACCCATGTGACTACCCCCTGTTTCTGCCAATCCGGTCACTCCGGCTGCGGCGACGAACGGCGGTCAGCCCCAACAGCAGGAGGACAGCAGCGGGCATGCCGACCACGAGGGGGAGAACTCCGGCGGAGTTGACGACGCGGCGCCCGCTCACTGTCATGTAAAGCGGCCCGCTCACGGCAACGGTGTCCGTCCCCGGATCCGTGACGGCGACGTAGAGGATCAGGGGACCTGCGGTCACGGCCTGCACGTTCCAGGTGAGGCTCGTCTCGTCCCCGGGGGCCAGTTCGTCGACGTACTGGGTGCGCCGCGCAGACCAGTCCTCCGGGTCGACGTACACGTCGGGGTCGCTGGTCTGGATGGCGACGTGAGCGACGAGGCCGGAGACCGCCCGGTCGCTGGTGTTGCGGACAGTGGACTCGAACCGGATCTGCTCCCCGGGACCCGCTGGGCGCTCCGTCTGGTCCAGGGCAACGGTGAGGGGAGAGGTGGACTCGAGCGCAGCCTGGCGCTGGTGGGGGGCACCAGTTGCCGCGGACGGGACCGACGCCCACAACAAGACCAGGATCGCCACGAACCACCCTCTCATGGCCGCTCCCTGGGCAGCAGCGCGACGCGGGCGGCAATGAGCACGACGACAACGGGTGCAGCCACGGCTGCGACGACCGGCGAGAGCAGTAGCCCGGCGTTCTGGCCGAAGGAGTGCGAGTTGACGAGCAACCGCTCGAGGTACAGGAGACCGCTCGTGAAGGGGTCCGCGCGGACGAGCAGCTCTCCCGCCCATCCACGCTGCGAGGCCGTGGGCATCTGTGTCGGCGCGTACAACGCCAACAGCAGAAAGAAGCTGAGGGAGACACTCGCGGCGTTGGAGGTGGAGAACGCACTGATCAGCAGGCCGAGTCCAGTGAGCGCCAACGCGAGCAATGAGCCGACGAGGAGGCCGCCGGCGACAGCGGTGCCGAAGGTGCCGACGTCCCGTCCCAGCCACCACAGGTAGGGCAATGCGAGCGCGAATGCGCCCAGCCAGAGGGAGAACGCGGCGACCCCCTTGCCGACGATCAGAGCGTGTCGCGGGACAGGCGTGAGCAGCAGGCTCTCGAGGCTTCCTCGTTCGCGCTCGCCGCTCAGCGCGTCGGCTGCTGCCAGCACGACCAGGAGGCTGCCGACCGCGACCGCCACCTGGAGCGTGAGGCTGACCGCCTCGCGCTGCTCCAGGAAGTTCAGCTCCTGGTTGCTCGCGACGAGATACGTCGTGGTGCTCAGCAGGGCCGTGTGAGCGAGCATCAACACGAGGCCGCGGCCCGACAGCCATAGGTCCAGCAGCTCACGGCCCGCGACAACCGTCCAGGCCGGGGCCTCGGAACGGGTCGGTGCGACGCGCACGTCAGTCATCCGACGCTCCTCCCGTCACGGCCAGGAAGGCGTCGCTGAGCCGGCCGCCCTCCAACGTGAGACCGAGCACCGGCACACCGGCATCCAGCAGGCACCTCAGGGCAGCAGCGGAAGACTCCTCCGGTGGCAGGTCGGCCGGAAGCACAAGCTCCACCTCGTCCTGACGATCGTGCGCCGCCGACGCCTCGATCCCCTGGCCGGCCAGCACCTCGACCGCTCGGGGCCGCTGCTCGACCGGGACCTGGACGGCGCCCCGCCTCGGTGCCGCGGCACGCCGTACGATCTCGCCGACAGTGCCGTCGGCGACGACCCGCCCGCGGTTGAGGATGAGCACCCGGTGGCAGATCTGCTCAACCTCGGTCAGTGTGTGTGTGCTGAGCAGGACCGTTGCTCCGTGCTCGCGTGCGATCCTGGCCACCAGGTCCAGCACCTGTCGCTGGCCGGTGGGGTCGAGCCCGAGGGTGGGCTCGTCGAGGAAGACCAGCTCAGGGTTGTTGACCATGGCCCGGGCGATGCCGAGCCGCTGACGCAGGCCCCGGCTCAGCGAAGAGATCCTGGAGCCGGCCCGCCCGCCGAGCCCGACCTCGGACAGCAGGCGACGGGCGTCGTCGCCCGCGGCGCGACGGCTCGCTCCGAACAAACGTGCGTGGTACGTCAGCCACTCCTCGGCGGTCTGTGCGGGGGGATACCCGGCGCCCTCGGGAAGCACGCCGATGCGACGGCGGATGTCCATCGGCCGGGTGTCGGGGATCCCGGCGACCTCGAAGTCACCCCGGTCAGGCCGGAGGACCGTCGAGAGGATCCGGATGACGGTTGTCTTGCCGGCGCCGTTCGGCCCGAGGAAACCGAGCACCGTCCCGGTCTCGACCTCGAGGTCGAGGGAATCGACAGCCACCCGGTCGCCGTACGTCTTGCGCAGGCCCCTGGCCTCGATCGCGATCGTCCTGGTCGCCGGCTCTGGTTCCGTGGCTGGTCCGGTCCGGCTCGTGACGCCCATGGCTCCCTCTCCCTGACGGTCATAGGGTAGTGAGCGGTTCCTGAACGTCGGCTGAACACACTGGTCACCGGCTGCTGAAGTCCTCGACGAGCAGGTCGTGGCAGATCAGGTCCGAGAGGACGCCCTCATTGTTGCGCACTCCGCGCCGCTCGAATCCGTACTGCCGGAGCCCACCGACTCGATCACGTGTCCTGAGGCGAGGTTGTCTACAGCGGCGTACGTCGTGACCCGGCTCAGGCCGAGCCCGCCGTCCTCGAGCGGGACGAAGCCGTGGCGGACGGCAAGGCCGCAGGCCTTGGTCATCACGCCCCGGTCACGGGCAGCCGGATGCTGGTCGCTGGTGGCCCGGCCGAGTATGCGCACGGTGGCAGCCGCCCGAGCCTCGGCGCTGTCGAAGCGCAGTGGGCGAAGAACGAGTTCGGCTCGGCGTAGGCGTTCCACCGGGTTCCGGTGGCCCGCTGCTAGGAAACAGTGAGCACCACCGGCAGGGCGAGACCATCGGCCTGCGCGACGTCGCGCTCGGTGGTTGCCTCGCACGGATCCGCGCTTGGGAACAGTGGCCGGGGAGCATGGAGGTTGTGGACGGTTTGTGGCCCGTCTTGGTACTTGGTCCAAATCTCGAAGGGCCTGACGGGCGGATTGTGTATCCGCAGGTCAGGCCCTTCCCGTGCTCCCCCGGTTGGACTCGAACCAACGACCCTTCGATTAACAGTCGAATGCTCTGCCAATTGAGCTACGGGGGATCGCGCGCCCGCAAACCCTAGCAACTCGGCGGGGAACCGCTAAATCGAGCGCAGCTGGCCGTGCAGCCCGGCGATCGTGACCAGGTGCACCACTCTCGGAGCCGCTGCGGCGCTTCTCGTCACGAACGTTCGTCCGCCGGGTCGCCGATCTCGGCCTGTGCGGCGAGCAGCGCCTGTTCGGCGGCTGCGGCGACCTCCGGGTCGGCCGGATCGAGGCCAACGTCGTAGGCGTGCATCCAGGTCACCGGGCCGCCGGCGGGGCTGCGCCGGCCGATGACGGTCAGCCCTTGCTTGCCACGCACGGGTACCCAGCGCTGGAGCACGATGCTGGCGGTGACGCGTTCTCGCACCAGCTGCAGGAGCAGCGCCGGGTCCCTCATGTCGAAGGAGTACGCCGGGCGCTGCTCGCCGTACGACCCGATCTCGGTGACCTTGAGCCGGGAGGCCTCCCTGTCCCATGCGGCGTCCTCGACCTGCTCCCACGGGATCCGGCGGGCGCTGTCGCCGGAGGGAACGAGGACCAGGAACCGTCGGGTCCCGAGCACCCAGGAGCCGTCGACCGCCGGGGCGTGGGCGAGGACCTTCTCGTCGCGAGGCAGGTCGGCGCGCGCGATGAGCTCCGCGGGGACACCCCCACGTCGCTCGAAGAGCTTCACTGGCTCTCCAGCGCCCGCTCGCGCAGGCTGCGGCGATGCTGCTCGAGCGCCACCAGCTCACCGAACATCCGGTTGTACTCGGTTGCCTGCTCCACCGGGTTGGTGCGCTGCAGGCGTGACTTCAGGTCGGCGATGCGACGCATCGCGGTCAGCTCGCGAAGGCGGTGGACATGCTGGCCCACGTAGGCGTCGTCGGGCTCCTTGGCCGAGAGGAGCGGCTCGACCGTGAGCGCGCTGATCAGCGACTGCAGCCTCTCGTCGGTCTGGGCGTCGCGGAGGGTGGAGGCCCACTGGGGATCCGCTGCTGTCGGTCCCCCGGCCGCCTCGATCCCTGCCCATAGCGCCCGGTAGGCCCCGTGGGTGAAGTCCTCTGCGCCGACCTCGCGCGCGGTGCGCCCGACGGCCTCTGGGTACTGCACGACCAGCTTCAGCGTCTCGCGCTCGAGCATCAGCCTCGGGTCGCGCGGGTCGGGCAGCTCGGAAGCGGGACGGACCTGCGCAGGCACAGGCGCCGCGGCGCTGCGGGAGGCGGTCCTCCGCACCTGACGCTGCACGTCCACCGGATCGATGCCGATCATTCCGGCCAGCTCGCGTGAGAACGCGTCGACCTTCGACCGGTCCCGAATGGCCGTGACCAGCTTTGCGGCCTCGCGCATGGCGTCGATGCGGCCATCGGCGCGGTCGAGGTCGTAGCGCTGTACGACGTTGGCGAGCACGAACCGGTACAGCGGCACCCGGCGCGCCACCAGCTCGCGCACCTCGGCGTCGCCCTTCTGGAGCCGCAGGTCGCACGGGTCGAGCCCGGTCGGCTCGACGGCGACATAGGTCTGGCCGGCGAAGATCTGGTCGCCCTCGAACGCGCGCAGTGCCGCCTTCTGTCCGGCCTCGTCCCCGTCGAAGGTGAAGATCACCTCGCCCCGGAACTCGTCGTGGTCGTGCAGCAGGCGGCGGATCACCCGGGCGTGGTCGTCACCGAAGGAGGTCCCACAGGTGGCGACGGCCGTCTTCACGCCGGCAAGGTGGCAGGCCATCACGTCCGTGTAGCCCTCCACGATGACGGCCTGGCTCGCGCGGGCGATCTCGCGGCGGGCGAGGTCGATGCCGTAGAGGACCTGGCCCTTGTGGTAGATCGGGGTTTCGGGGGTGTTGAGGTACTTGGCCTCGATGCGGTCGTCGTCGAAGATGCGGCGGGCGCCGAACCCGATCGTGTCCCCGCTGCTGTCCCTGATGGGCCACATCAACCGGCCGCGGAACCGGTCGTAGAGTCCACGCCCCTCGCCGATCAGGCCGCTGGTGACCAGCTCGTCGTCCTTGAACCCCTTCTGCCGCAGGTGCTTGAGCAGGTCCTCTCCCCCGCGTGGCGAGAAGCCGACGCCGAAGACGGACGCCGCGTCTGCGTCGAAGCCGCGCGAGTCGAGGAACTGGCGGGCGGCGAGGGCCTCGGGGGTGGCCAGCTGGTCGGCGTACCACTCCCCGGCGTGCTTGTGCGCCTCGATCAGCCGCGGTCGTTGCGGGCCGCCCGTGCGAGGACGCGCGACCCCGCCCTCCTCGTAGCGAAGCTGTACGCCGACCTTCTCGGCGAGCCGCTCGACGGTCTCGGTGAACCCGAGCCCGTCCATCTCCATCACGAACTTGATGACGTCGCCGCCAGCCTGGCAGCCGAAGCAGTTTCCCGTGAGGATGTTGTCCGCGAGCACGAAGGCGTGGCCGTCCTCCACCTCAGCGCAGAAGACCTCTTCAACGCGCTCGGTCTCCTCGACCGACTTGACCACCCAACCGCGGCGGGCGAACAACTTGTGAGCCTTCTGGAAGCGTTCGAGGTGATCGGGAATGAGGAAGAACTCATCAGTCAGGTCCTCATTGACGAAGTGCACGCGGAAGATCGCGCCTGCATCCCTTCCCGGGAAGCCCACACGCATTTGCTCGGTGATCCCGTAGGTGGCGATCCCGAGCCGGGTGCAGATCGCCCTGACGAGCTCCAGGTTCTCCTTGTGAGCCGAGTTCAGGATGACTGTCCCGTCCGCGGCCACACAGCCGTCCGCGGCGAAGTAGCCCGCCAGCCAGCCGTAGAGGTAGGACGGGGACTCGTCCAAGGGGGGATGTTCCTTGAAGAAGGCCGGAAGGTGGTGAACCAGCAGGTTGCCCTCGGATGCCGTGGTCATGGAGTTGGGGAACCACTTGAGCATCGCAGTGTCTTTGGGTGGGCAGATCTTGGCGACGGAACCCTTGTCGAGGCGGGTGCCGTCGCCAAAGGTGAACCCGTGGGCGATACCGAACGGTGAAGGCGTGGTACGGCGGATGCCGTTGCGGGGATAGGTGTAGCAAAGTCGGTCTCCGGCCACCAGGTCCTTCGTGAGGACCTCTCTGCGCTTCTCCCCATACTTGCCACTGCGCACGAACCATCGGTGCTCGTCGGTTGCGAAGATCTCCTTGGCCTGTCGGTTGCGGCCCACTGTGATCTTCAGTAGCCGCTGCACGCCGTACGACTTGAACGGAGCGTCAACCCAGTCAGCACGGATGCCCAGGACCCGGTGGGTCCCGCCTGCGAGTTCGCTGATTGGCCGGA
The DNA here is from genome assembly GCA_963759525.1 of uncultured Actinomycetota bacterium. Lineage (GTDB taxonomy): Bacteria > Actinomycetota > Actinomycetes > Propionibacteriales > Nocardioidaceae > Marmoricola. The sequence continues at coordinate 34,509 of CAVWZO010000008.1, forward strand.
CGCCGTCGTACGTCAGGACTTCGGTCTCACCGGCGAGGCAATGGTAGAAACCGCGCGAAGGGGTGACATGGAACGACGCGGACTTCTCGTCATGGAAGGGGCACAGGCCCTTCATCGAGCCGCCGCCCGCGTTGCGCAGGGTCACGTAGGAAGAGACGACGTCGTCGATGCGCGCCTTCTCGCGTACTTCCGCGATGTCCTCTTCCCTGATCCGGCCCGCCACGATTCGGAGTCTACGGGGGGTTGGAACGGCATCCGCGGTCCCTCCACAACGCCGAACCGGCCGGCGAGATGTTCGTCTCCATCGAACCGAGCGCGGGACGACGAGGTTTGAAGGCGTCCAAAATGGCTACCTGCAGGACATGACCGAACCAACCGTGACCCGCACCCCCGGGGCCGACCCGACGCTCGGTGCCCTCGTGAACCAGCTGACCACCCAGGTGCCGGAGCTGATCCGGTCCGAGCTCCGGCTGGCCCAGGCCGAGATGGCCGAGAAGGGCAAGCGGGCAGGCCTCGGGATCGGCATGTTCAGCGCGGCCGGGCTGCTTGCCTTCTTCGGCCTCGGCACGCTCATCGCAACCGGGATCCTCGCACTCGCGCTCGTCATGGACGCCTGGCTCGCTGCTCTGATCGTTGCCATTGTGTTGTTTGCCGCGGCCGCGGTGATGGGCCTGGCCGGCAAGAGCCAGGTGGAGGAAGCGACGCCCATGGCGCCCGAGAGGGCGATGGAGGGCGTGAAGGACGACATCGCGACCGTGAAGGGAGAACGCGCATGAGCAAGTCCCCTGAGGAGATCCAGGCTGACATCGAGCGCCAGCGCGAGCAGCTGGCCCAGACCGTCGACCAGTTGGGAAACAAGCTCGACGTGAAGGCCCAGACCAAGGCCAAGGTCCACGACGTCAAGGAGCGGAGCACCACGGACGACGGCAAGCCCCGGCCCGAGGTGCTCGGTGTCGCGGTGGCCCTGGTGACGGGGCTGGCTCTGGTGGTCTGGCTACGGCGTCGGCGATGACTACGTCGAAGGAACGAGAAGGGCGGGGCGAGCACAGCTCCGCGGGGCAGGGCGAGCACCGCACCGAGGAGGCCATGCCCGCCCCCGATGACCCGCGCAAGCCCGACAGCCCGTCGGACCTGACCAAGCGCTCGTGGTTCTACGTGCTGCGCAAGACCTACCACGAGTTCACCGAGGACCAGTGCACCGACCTCGCGGCTGCGCTGACCTACTACGCGGTGCTTGCGGTCTTCCCCGCCGCGCTGGCCCTCGTCTCGGTGCTCGGTGTCATCGGCCAGGCCGACAAGTCGGTGGACAAGGTCGTGGAAACGCTCAGTCCGCTGGTCTCCGAGAAGATGCTCGGCACCATCGAACCAGCGCTGCGAGAGATCGCCAGCTCGGACGCCGCTGGACTGGCTCTGGTCCTGGGTGTTCTGGCGGCTTTGTGGTCGGCCTCCGGGTACGTCGGCGCGTTCGGCCGTGCGATGAACCGCATCTACGAGATCGAGGAAGGCCGCCCATTCTGGAAGCTGCGGCCGACCATGCTGCTGCTGACGCTCGTGGCCGTGTTGCTGGCCGCCGTCGCGCTGCTGCTGCTGATCGTCTCCGGACCTATCGCCGAGTCCATCGGCAACGTCATCGGACTCGGGGACGCCGCACTGACCGCGTGGACGATCGCGAAGTGGCCAGTCCTGGCGTTGATCGTCGTCCTGGTCGTGGGGCTGCTCTACTACACGACGCCCAACGTGCAGCAGCCCAGATTCCGGTGGATCTCGGTCGGCGCCGCCGTGGCGATCCTGATCTGGGTGCTCGCATCGGTCGGCTTCTCCTTCTACGTCGCCAACTTCTCCAACTACAACAAGACCTACGGATCGCTGGCCGGTGTCGTCGTCGCGCTGCTGTTCCTGTGGATCACCAACCTGGCCCTACTCTTCGGTGGGGAGCTGGATGCCGAGCTCGAACGTGGTCGCGAGCTGCAGGCAGGCATCGCGGCAGAGGAGGAGATCCAGCTCCCGGCTCGGGACACGCGCAACATCAAGAAGGCCCGCAGAAAGCGGGAGAAGGACGTCGCGCTGGGTCGACGGATCCGCCGTCAGGCCGCGAACAGCACATCGGATCGGGAGAGAAGCTCCCAGGAGGAGGACAAATGAAGAAGCTGTTGGTGCTCGTCGCCGGCGGGGTCGGCTACGTGCTCGGGACCAAGGCTGGTCGCCAGCGCTACGAGCAGCTCCGCGGCATGTTCAACAAGGTGAAGGACGACCCCCGGGTGCAGGAGAAGGCGCACCAGGCGGCCGACCTGGCCAAGGAGAAGGCACCTGTGGTCAAGGAGAAGGTCACCCACGCCGCCGATGCAGCCTCGGCCAAGGTCAGGTCCGTCACGGGCTCGAGCGACCCGGCCGACAAGCTGAACCCGGAGAGCACCGTGTTCCAGGACAACGCCGGCCCCAAGGGCAACCTGCCCTGAGTCAGCAACCCCTGGGTTAGTAGTCCCCAGTGACCACGTTCGCGAGTGGCTCCCCCGCGGCAAAGCGGTGGAGCTGCTCGCGGACGAGCTTGTAGGACCGTGGCCACATCGCGCTGCTGGCGCCGCCCACATGCGGGACGATCAGCAGGTTCGGGGCCTTCCACAGCGGGTGCTCTGAGGGCAACGGCTCGGGGTCCACGACGTCGAGGGCAGCGTGGATCCGCTCGCTACGCAGCTCGGCCAGCAGCGCGTCCGTGTCGACGACCGGCCCGCGCGCCATGTTCACCAGCAACGCTCCGTCCTTCAGGTGCGCCAACATCTCTGCGTCGAAGAGCCCTTCGGTCTGCGCTGTGCCGGGAACGATCACGACCACGACGTCGGCTGCCGGGAGCAGGTCCGGCAGCTCCTCGATCCCGTGTACGCCGTCCCGCGCACTGCGCGCGACCCTCGTGACCACTGCCTCGAAGGGCAACAACCGCGCCTCGATCGCCTCACCGATCTGCCCGTACCCGACGATGAGTACCTCCTTGTCGGCCAGGGACTCGCGCCGCTCAGGGCTCCACTCGGAACGGTCCTGCGCCTTCACGAACCGCGGAATTCCTCGCAGGCTCGCCAGGATGAGGGCAATCGTCAGTTCCGCGGTCGAGGTGTCGTGGATGCCCCGGCCGTTGCACAGCTGCACTCCGTCAGGGACGAAGCGGCGGATGTGCTCGAACCCGGCCGACATCGTCTGGACGGTCTTGAGCTTCGGTAGTCGGGCGAGCACCTCCCCGTCGGCAGGACGGAACCGGTAGGGCAGGACGTAGAACGCGACGTCGTCGCCGCTGGCGGGGAGGTCGTCGGGATCCACGTGCTCGTAGCGCAGCGAACCCGGGATCTCTCCGAGCCGGTCGGGGTCGAACGGCAGCCATACCAAGGGGCCGGATGTACTCCCGGATGTGCTTCCAGAGTTGGTCATGGCACCAGCCTCTCGCGGGCCTCGCTCGTGCCGAGAACCAGTTGGGCATGCCGGGTGACAGCTGAGCCGTCGGTGAGGCTCGCGATCTGGTCGATCACCACGCGGGTCCGGGCGGCGTCGTCACCGGCCTCGGAGAAGTCGTCCCGCAGAGCCGGGTCGAGCGCCTCGCTCCCACGGCGCCACATTGCCTCGAACAGCTCGTTCAGCAGCGTGCGCTGCCGTTCCTGCAGGTCGACGCGGTCCTGGGCGCGCATTACGTAGTGGGCCGCGATCCCCTTGAGGACGGCGATCTCCTGCATCGTCCCAGTCGGTACGATGAGGTCGGCCTCGTGCCGCACGAGCGGTCGCTCGCCGTACTCCCTTTGGGTGGCGCGGTGGACGCTGCCACAGAAGATCCCGATCAGGTCACTGGTGAGGTTCTTCAGGGCGGCGAGGCCAGCCCTGCTCCCGTCGTACGGCGAACCGGGCCACGACGTCACGGCACGGATCCTGCCGAGCGCCTCGTCGAGCATCTCGTCGGCGGCGTCGGGGAGGTACCACTCGCGCACGGTCAGCCAGGTCGCGGCGCGCTCCTCCGCGTGGTCGAGCAGTCCGAGGTCGATCCTCCCGCCGACGACGCCGTCCTCGAGATCGTGCACGGAGTAGGCGACGTCGTCGGCGAAGTCCATCACCTGCGCCTCGACACAACGTCGCGGCCCAGCGATGCCTTGTCGCAGCCAGCGGAAGACGTGCAGGTCGTCGGCGTACACACCGAACTTCGCGCCGGCAGGGGTACTGCCCGAGACCTCGCGCCCCCACGGGTACTTCGTGCAGGCGTCCAGGGTGGCGCGCGTGAGGTTCAGGCCGACCGACCGACCCTCGGCGTCCGCCGACTTGGCCTCGAGCCGCGTCAGGATCCGCAGCGTCTGCGCGTTGCCCTCGAACCCGCCGCAGTCAGCACCGAGAACGTCGAGCTCGACCTCGCCGTTGTGTCCGAAGGGCGGGTGGCCCATGTCGTGGGCCAGCGCCGCGGTCTCGGCGAGGTCGGGGTGGCAGCCGAGGGGGTGCGCGAGATCGCGGGCGATCTGCGCGACCTCGAGGCTGTGGGTGAGCCGGTTGCGCACGAAGTCGTCGGCCTGCGGACCGAGCACCTGGGTCTTGTCCGCCAGCCGGCGCAGGGACGCGGAGTGGACGACGCGGGCCCGGTCGCGCTCGAACGGGGTGCGCTCCGGCGCGTCGACGCGCTTGGCGGGTTCCTCGACCAGGCGTTCACGGGAGGCGACGTCGTACAGCTCGTCCCAGGTCACGCCCCGACGCTACTGCCCGCCCCGCCCAGGGGCACCCACCGAGACGGCGCCACGGGCACCCGCCGAGACGGCGCCAATGTCCCGCGGGCACCCGCCGAGACGGCGCCAATGTCCCGCGGGCACCCGCCGAGACGGCGCCAATGTCCCAATGCGCCGGACACAAGCGCCGTCTCGGCGGTGTTTTGCGGGACACGAGCGCCGTCTCGGCGGTGTTTTGCGGGACACGAGCGCCGTCTCGGCGGTGTTTTGCGGGACACGAGCGCCGTCTCGGCGGGTTGGCGGGACAACTAGAAGCCGAGGCGGCGGAGCTGCCGGGGGTCGCGCTGCCAGTCCTTCGCGATCTTCACGTGCAGGTCGAGGTAGACCGGGGTGCCGAGCATGGCCTGGATCTGCTGGCGGGCCTCGGTGCCGACCTCACGCAGGCGCGCCCCGTGGTGGCCGATCACGATCCCCTTCTGCGAGTCGCGCTCGACGAACAGGTTGGCGTGGATGATGAGCAGCGGCTTGTCGGCCGGGCGGCCTTCCTTGAGCGCCATCTCCTCGACCACTACGGCGATCGAGTGCGGCAGCTCGTCGTGCACACCCTCGAGCGCGGCCTCCCGGATCAGCTCGGCGACGAGCACCTCCTCGGGCGCATCGGTCAGCTCGCCGTCGGGGTACAGCTGCGGCCCCTCCGGCATCCGGTCGATGAGCAGGTCCGTGAGCAACCCCACCTGGTCGCCGTTCCTCGCCGACACCGGCACGATCTCGGCCCAGTCGGTCCCGGTCTCGCGGCCGAGTGCGTCGATCGCGAGCAGGTGCTCGCCGAGGGCAGCCGGGGTGACCAGGTCTGACTTGGTGGCCACGGCGATCTTCGTCGTACGACGGACCTTGGCGAGCTCGTTGACCAGGAACCGGTCGCCGGGCCCCGGCTTCTCGTTCGCGGGGAAGCACACCGCCACCACGTCGACCTCGGACCATGTGCCGTGTACCAGGTCGTTGAGCCGTTCGCCGAGCAAGGTGCGCGGCCGGTGCAACCCCGGGGTGTCCACCAGGATCAACTGGGCGTCGGCGCGGTGCACGATGCCGCGTACGACGGTCCTGGTCGTCTGCGGCTTCGAGGACGTGATCGCCACCTTGGTGCCCACGATCGCGTTGGTCAGTGTGGACTTGCCGACGTTGGGCCGCCCCACGAAGCAGGCGAAGCCGGACCGGTAGTTCGGAGCTTCGCTCATGCTCGCTCCCTGGCGGCGTCGTACTCGGCCCAGATCTGCTCGTCGGAGTAGCCCAGCGCCCGGCCGCGGGCGTAGATGGGTCCGGGGTCCACCTGGCGCGCCTGCCGGCCGCGGCTGCCGCTCCAGTAGCCCATGACGTCGTAGTGGTGGGTGTCCCAGCCGAGGTCATGGCGCGCGTGGCGGCGGATCTCGCGCATCTGGGCGGACTCACCGGCCATCCAGAAGTACCCCGGACCCTCCGGCCAGTCGATCTCCCGGACCGTCGCAGCGAGCCCGCTCGTCCCGAAGTCGGCGTGCTGCCATGTCACCGATGGGGTCACCGATGGGGTCACCGATGGGGTCACCGATGGGGTCACCGGCGCGGCGATGTAGTCCGGCATCGGCCCGTCCGGCACCTCGGCGTGGAGCTGTACGGGAAGCGAGTCGACGCTCTCCGCAATGCGTGCCATGGCTGGCAGAGCGGTGAGGTCTCCGGCCAGGACGACCCACCACGCGTCGTCGGGCACCAGGAATGAGCCCCTGGGCGCCGAGAGCCCCACCACATCGCCCACGCAGTCCGTCATCGCCCACTCGGTCACCAAGCCGTGCTCGTGGATCACGACGTCGAGAGTGAGCAGGCGGTCGACCAGGGACCGCACGGTGTAGTAGCGCGTCTGGAACTGGCCGGGGACAGTGAGTGCCACCCACTCGTCTGGGATCTGCGTCGAAGTGAACCCGTCAGGTGCCTCGAGCACGAGGCGCACCAGGTGCTCGCCGAGCACCGTGCGCTCGCGCACGCGGGCGTCGACTGGGGTTCGGGAGGTCACCCGAGCAAGGCTAGTGGGCCGCCCGGGTGGCTCAGAAATAGTGGTCATTCCAACGGTCTTAGTAGTCGCAGGCGGCCGGGAGCGCGCCCCGTCGTACCCACTGGGCAATTCGGGTGTGGTTGTCGGGCGACCCCGGTCGTTGTGGCCCGAAGTATCAGCCGACGACGTCCGGTTTCCCCGGTCGGCCGGGGAAGCCTGCGGCCCCGGCTCCCGCTCAGAACCAGCGGCGGACGAGCAGGCGGCCCTTCCTGCCGGGGCCGAGCGTGGCGACGTACATCCGCCGCTGCGCACAGCCCTTCGCGGTGTTCAGGCAGGACGTGGTGCGCGGGTAGCCGACGTTGCCGACGGGCCACGCGTGGTAGGCCAGGCGGAGCTGGCCGGCGCGGTCGAGGAACGGCGTGGCACCGCCGGGACCTGCCAGGTAGCGCCCGGTGAAGAGCAGCCGTGCTCTCCGTTTGCAGGGACCGACGACAGTCCGGCAACGGACGTAGCCGGTCGCGTAGCGCGCTGTCGTGTAGGTGTTCGCCGAGTAGAAGAGATAGAGCCGGTTGCGATACCGGAACATCGCAGGATTCTCGACGACCGAGCCCTCCCACGCGGCGCGTGGCATGAGCAACGTGGAGTTGCGGCTGCCGACGGCGAAGCCGGTCGCGTACTTGTTCATCCGCCGCACCAGGATGCGGTCGGGGGCGCCCTCCATCTTGTAGTACATCCAGATCGCCCCACGGTCGAGGAAGATCTGCGGGTCGATCACCCCGGTTGCCCCACAGCTCAGCGGACCCCTGCTGGAGTCGACGTACGGCCCGAGCGGCGAGGCACTGCGGGCCAGTGAGATGCATCGACGCCCATCGCTTGCCCGCGGTACGGCATACGCGAGGACGGAGGTGCCGGTGCTGATCCGCGCCACCGAGGGTGCCCAGGTCGACGCCCAGGGTCGTCCGCCGGAGGTCCGGTTCTGCCTGGCCCAGGCAGCGGGAGCCGGCATCGCGTCGTTGAGCCAGGGCTTCGCGGGGTCGCTCGCGGGTCGTGCGGTCCAGGTACGCACATCGGTCGAGGTCATCGTCGGCAGGTTGAGGGCGGCCACGGTTGTGGACGCCGCGTAGAAGCGCGCGCCAACCCGCCACACGGTCGGGTCCGGGAAGTCGCCACGGTAGGGCTGGCCGGCGACGAACGGGTCGCTCCCGACAGGAGCCGGGCGCTCCGGTCGAGCGGTCGCGGGTGCCTGGCTCGATGCCGTGACCAACATCGCGAGCATGGCTCCGCCGACGATCTTCCCTCTACGGCTAGCCACGAGAGGTCACCACCAGCGAGCCGTCAGGGTTCGCCCTGAGCGTGGCCACGTGCAACCGTCGCTGGGCACAGCCCTTGACGGTGCGCAGGCACGCCTTCGACTTCGGGTAGCCCGTGTTCCCGAAGTCCCAGGCCGCGTAGGCGAGGTGGAGCCGTCCCGAGGCGCCCAGGAAGGCCGTCGCCCCGCCGGGGCCGGCGACCTTCCCGCCCGTCGCCAGTAGTGGCGTGGTAGATGCCCGGGTGCACGGACCGAGCGGCGTACTGCACACCGCATATCCAGTGGCGTACGACGAGCTTGCCCAGTCGCCGCCGGAGTAGAAGAGGTAGTAGCGGCCGGCGTACACGATCATCGAGGGGTTCTCGATCACGCGACCCTCCCACGGCTCACGGGTGGTGAGCAGCAGGCCGTGGGTGGAGTAGAGCTGCGTCCCGGTTCCCGAGATCCGGTGGCTCCACAGCTGGCTGGGATACGTCGGGGTCTGCTCGCTCTTCCAGAGCAGGTGGCGGGCACCACCCGGTGCCGTGAAGAACTCCGGGTCGATGGCACCGCGGTTGGCCGGGCACACGAAGGGCCTGCGGGTGCGGTCCACGAAGCCACGCCAGTGCCGGCGCGAGGTGGAGATGGAGATGCACATCCGGTGGTCACCGGCGCCGCGCGCGGGTGTCGCGTAGGCATGTACGAAGCGCTTCCCGAACCGGGCCACCGTGGGCGCCCAGGTCTTGGCGACGCGGCGATTCCCGACTCGTCGGGACAGTGCCCAGCGTGCCGGGTTGAGCAGGCCCTCGCCGACGACGCGCCAGTGCACCAGGTCGGTCGACTTCATCACCGGCAGGTTCAGCGACGACATGGTCGTTGAGTAGGCGAAGTACGTGTTGCCTGACCGCACGATGGCCGGGTCGGGGAAGTCACCGCGGTAGAGGCGGCCCTTGACGAACTTGTCGCTGCCGATGGGTGTGGGCCGCCCGTCGCGTGAATAGTCTCGGGAGCCGTCCTGGAAGACGCTGCGGGCCGAGGCCGTCTCCACCGGACCGAGCGCCGCGAGCAGGAGCGCCGCGCCCAGGACCAGGATCAGCGGTGGGACGAGAAGGGACCGTGCGGAGTGCATGGCGGGGCTCCCGGGGTGCCTTGAGAGATGGTGAAACTATCTCCCGGCTCGCCCCGAGCCGCACGGAAACGCCGCAACGTCTCAGGAGATCCAGTTGGGTCGCAGCGGGAAGCCGCTGACGCCGTCCTCGTCCGTCCGCGTGGCCAGCACCTGGTGCAGCTGGATCTCGTTGCGCTCGAAGCCCATCCTGGAGCCGGCCATGTAGAGGCCCCAGACCCGTGCGGTCCCCTCGCCGACCTCGGCGACGCACTCGTCCCAGTGCTCCTGGAGGTTGGCCCCCCACCCGGCCAGCGTCTTGGCGTAGTGGACCCGGAGGTTCTCCTCGTGCTGCACCTCGAGGCCCGCGTCCTGGGCCTCGGTGATGATCTTGCCGGAGCCGGTCAGCTCGCCGTCCGGGAAGACGTAGCGGTCGATGAACGCACCTGTCTGGGTCGGCTTGTTGACCGGGCGGGTGATGCAGTGGTTGAGCAGCCGGGCACCCGGCAGCATCTTGTCGCGCAGGAAGCCGAAGTAGGCCGGGTAGTTGTCGACGCCGATGTGCTCGGTCAGGCCGATGGAGCTGACCGCGTCGAAGCCGGTCTCCCGCACGTCGCGGTAGTCGAGGTGGCGGACCTCGGCGAGGTGCTCGAGACCCTCCTCCTTGATCCGGTGCTGGGCCCACTCGGCCTGTTCGCGCGACAGGGTGACGCCGAGGGCGCGGACGCCGTACTCGCGGGCGGCGTGCCGCACCATGCCACCCCAGCCACACCCCACGTCCAGCAGCCGTTGTCCGGGCTGGAGGTCGAGCTTGCGCGCCACGAGGTCGTACTTCGCGTGCTGCGCCTCCTCGAGGGTCTCCGAACCGGTCGGGAAGAGAGCACAGGTGTAGGTCATCGACGGGCCGAGCACCAGCTCGTAGAACCGGTTGGAGACGTCGTAGTGGTGCTGGATCACCTTGCCGTCGCGCACCGGAGAGTGCCGGAAGCCCTCGACCACCCGACGCCAGCGCGGCAGGTGCTCCTGCGGCGGCGGTGGCGGCGGGACGAGCTGGCTCAGGCCGATCGAGCGCATCAGGGCGAGCGCGTCGGTCGGCGAGGGACGGCGGAACCGCATCGCCCGCAGCAACGACAGCATCCCCTCGTAGGGGTCGCCGGGATGCACGCCCACCAGGTCGAGGTCGCCGGAGACGTAGGCACGCGCCATGCCGAGGTCGCCCGGCGCTGTCACGAGGTAGGCAAGGCCGCGCTCGTTCTTGAGGTTCAGACCGATGGGCGCGTCCTCGGGCCCGTAGGTGCTGCCGTCGTACGCCGTGAACCGGATCGGTGCGGGCCCGGCCAGAAGGGTCTCGAAGATCTCCGCGAGAGTCAGCCTCGGGGCCTGGGTGGAGGTCATGTCCTTCAGCTGCGTCATCGTCGTTGCACCGCCTTGTCGTAGAGGCTGGTCAGCCTGTCATCGGGGTCATAGAGCTTCTTCACAGATGCGAGGTTGGCGCCGTCGTAGAGCCGGTCGAAGGTAGGGAGGTCGTAGAAGGACTCGGAGTACAGCGACTTGTGGCCGTCGAGCTGGGCCACCTTGTCCTCGATGGCGCGGTTCAGTGGGCTGTTCGGCGCGTCCTCGCCGACTGCTACGGCGCCCCAGAAGCCGACGTTGACGTAGGTGCGCCTCGGCTTGAGTGGGTACGACGGCCACTCGGTGTCGTCCCGCAATTGCAGCGGGCAGAGCCAGACCGGACGCATTCCGACCTCGGCGTCGAACCAGTCGAGGAACTCACCGAGCCGCTCGACGGGCACCTCGACGTCCTGCACCACGCGCTCGTGCTGCGGTCGGCCGGTGCGGCGGTGGATCCGGTCCATGATCGCGAAGCGACGGTCGAGCCCGACGAGGCGGTGGTAGGTGTCCGACCGCCGCAGGCGACGCGGCCAGATCCGGCGCACGACGGGGTGTTGTGCGCCGAACGCGCGGGAGCACCAGAACCAGTCGGTGTCCCAGCGCCAGAGGTAGTCGTAGGTCGTCAGCAGGTCGATCTCCCGCTGCTGGATCGAACGCCAGTAGATCTGCTGCCCGGCGTAGTCGGACCCGTCGCCCGCGGGTGCGTCGACCCACCGCGCCAGGGTCAGGTAGTACTCGCCGGGTTCGAAGCCGGTCCCGTCAATCGCGTCGACGTGCTCGCCGTGCCACTCACCGGTGTCGGTGACCGTCGTGATCGCGCGCTGCAGGGTCTCGGTGTCGCTGAACCGCACGTGTCGCAGAGCAACGTGCGAGCGCACCGGCTCGAGCTCGATGCGCAGCCGGGTGGCGTAGCCGAGCGAGCCGTAGGAGTTGGGGAACGTCGCGAACAGCTCAGCGTGCTCGTTCACGGGTGAGGCCGTGACCACTTCGCCGCCACCGGTGAAGATGTCCATCTCCAGCACCGACTCGTGCGGCAGGCCGCTGCGGAACGACGTCGACTCGATGCCCAGGCCGGTGACCGCACCGCCGAGGGTGATCGTGCGCAGCTGGGGTACGACGAGCGGGATCAGGCCGTGTGGCAGGGTCGCGTCGACGAGGTCCTCGTAGGTGCACATCCCCTGTACGTCGGCGGTCCTGGCAACCGGGTCCACGCTGATCACGCCGTTGAGTCCGGAGACGTCGAGGCCCGCGGTGGCGACCCGGTCGCGGGGGCGGAACAGGTTGGACGTGCGCTTGGCCAGCCGAACGGGTGACCCGGGCGGGATGGCGTCGTACGACGCGCGCAGGCGTCGTACGGCCTCCTGGTGTTGCACGATCCCACTCAACTTCGGTGTCTACCTCCGACTCCGGTTGCCCGCCACAACCACGCTTGCAGCCACTGCATTCCCGATCCTGTCAGGGTCGGGAGGCCCATGTCATGTCAGTTGTTCGCCCTGGACTTCTCCGGCGAAACTCCCTCGATGTACCGGTACACCGCTGCCTGCGAACTCACGCACGATGTCGAGGTCGGCGGCGGCAATCTCGCCGTCGGTGAGCACCACGACGGCCTCGGCACCCTTCGCCCCGCTGGCCACCGCCATCGAGACGGCCACCCCGACCGCGGAGACCCGCAGGGAGGGGAGGTCGACAGTCGCGGCGGCGTACGTTCGCCCGTCGAGGTCACGGAGCGCGGCGCCCTCGGCGGCCCCAGTGCGCGCTCGGGTCGCCTTGGCCAGGACGACCAGCTTGTTGTCCTCAGGTGGCAGCGAACTCACGTCGGGGAGTCTAGAGCGGGTCGAACAGATGGCGCCTAGTGGGGCGCGCGCTGCGTGCGTGCGTGGCTGGCCCGCTCCGAGTCACCGGAGACCGGGCTCGACGGTGACCAGGTCTGTGGCTTGACCACGTGCGTGATCAGCACGGTCCCGATGCGGTTGCGCCGACCCTTGGCCTCCTCGGCCGTGAAGCGCAGACCGGAGACCTCGACGGTGGAACCCGGGATCGGCACCTTGCCGAGGTACTTCGCCATCAGGCCACCGACCGAGTCGACCTCGTCGTCGTCGATCGAGACGCCGACGATCTCGTCCAGGTCGTCGACCGGGAAGCGCGCCGGCACACGTCGAGACCCGTCGGCCAGCTCCTCGACGGACTCCTCCGCCGCGTCGAACTCGTCGGTGATCTCCCCGACGATCTCCTCGAGGATGTCCTCGATGGTCACAAGGCCCGCGGTGCCGCCGTACTCGTCCACGACGACCGCGATGTGACGGCGCTGGGCCTGCATCTCGCGCAGCAGGTCGTCCACGGGCTTGGAGTCCGGGACGTGGAACACCGGCCGCATCATCGAGTCGACGTGCTCGGTGGTCTGCGCGGCCTGTCGGTCGAAGACCCGCTTGCTGATGTCCTTGAGGTAGGCGAAACCGACGATGTCGTCGAGGTCCTCCCCGACCACCGGGACCCGGGAGAAGCCACTGCGCAGGAACAGCGACATGGCCTGCCTCAGGGTCTTGGTCCGCTCGATGTAGACGACGTCGGTGCGCGGGACCATCACCTCGCGCACGTAGGTGTCACCGAGCTCGAAGACCGAGTGGATCATCTTGCTCTCGCCGGACTCGATCACCCGTGACGCCTCAGCGAGATCGACCATCTCGCGCAGCTCGGCCTCGGAGGAGAACGGACCCTCCGAGAAACCCTTCCCCGGCGTGATCGCGTTGCCGATCATGATCAGCAGCTTCGGCAGTGGCCCGAGGACCCGACCCATGGCAAGGACGACACCTGAGCTGGCCAACGAGATCGACTCGCTGTGCTGTCGCCCGATGGTGCGCGGCCCGACTCCGACGACCACGAACAGCACGAGGAACATCAGTCCGATCGCGGCCAGCACCGAGCTCCACTGGCCGGGACCGAGGACGTCGAGCACCATCGCGGTGGTCAGTACCACCGTCGAGGTCTCGGTCAGGAGCCGCAGGACCAGCAGGGCGTTGAGGTGGTGTGCGGCGTCGTCGAGGAGGCGCAGCAGCCGGATCGCGCCCGGTCGTTGCTCGTGCGCGAGCTCCAGCGCCCTCGCCCGCGAGAACGCGGAGAGCGCGGCCTCGATCGTGGTCAGTGACACGGCGAGCGCGACCAAGGCCACGACCAGCACGATCAGGCCCGGGCTGTCTCCGCTCATCTGCGTTTCACGACTGCTCGGTGGGCGGGCGGTCGGCCTCGTGGCCGACCCACTCCCCGAGAAGCCGCGCCTGGAGGCCGAACATCTCCTTGTGCTCCTCCGGCTCCGCGTGGTCGTAGCCCAGGAGGTGCAGGATGCCGTGCACGGTGAGCATGTCGAGCTCGTCGCTGGTCGAGTGCCCCGCGGCCTGCGCCTGCACTACGGCAACGGAAGGACAGAGCACGAGGTCGCCGAGTACGCCCTCCTCGGGCTCCTCGTTGACCATGCCCGGGCGAAGCTCGTCCATCGGGAAGGCGAGCACGTCCGTCGGCCCCTCCTTGTCCATCCACTTCGCGTTCAGCTCGGCGATGGTCTCCTCGTCGACCGCGGTCACGCACAGCTCGGCGAGCGGGTGCACCCGCATCCGGTCCATGACGAAACGCGCCAGCCGCTGGGCCCGGCGTTCGTCGATCTCGACACCGGACTCGTTCTGGATCTCGATGCTCATCTGGGGCTCATCTGGGGCTCATCTGGGGTTCATCTGCGCTCGCGGCGGGCGTCAGTGTGTCGTTCGGCGTCGTGGGCGTCGTACGCCGCGACGATCTTGCCGACCAACCGGTGGCGCACCACGTCGTGGGCGGTCAGCCGGTTGAAGGAGACGTCCTCGATGCCCTCGAGGATGCCTTCGACGACCCGGAGGCCGCTCTTGATCCCGGTTGGCAGGTCGACCTGGGTGACGTCACCGGTGACCACCATCTGGGAGCCGAAGCCGAGCCGGGTCAGGAACATCTTCATCTGCTCCGGTGAGGTGTTCTGCGCCTCGTCGAGGATGATGAACGCGTCGTTGAGCGTCCGGCCCCGGAGGAACGCGAGGGGTGCGACCTCGATGGTGCCCGCGGCCATCAGCTTTGGGATCGTCTCGGGGTCGATCATGTCGTGCAGGGCGTCGTACAGCGGGCGCAGGTAGGGGTCGATCTTCTCGCTGAGCGTTCCGGGCAGGAACCCGAGCTTCTCGCCCGCCTCGACCGCCGGGCGGCTGAGGATGATCCGGGTGACCCGCTTGCCCTGCAACGCCTGCACGGCCTTCGCCATCGCGAGGTAGGTCTTGCCGGTGCCGGCTGGGCCGATCGCGAACACGACGGTGTGCTTGTCGATCGCGTCGACGTACCTCTTCTGGTTCAGCGTCTTGGGCCGGATCGTGCGGCCGCGGTTGGACAGGATGTTCAGCGACAGCACGTCGGCGGGGCGCTCGGTGGTCTCGGCGCGCAGCATCGTGATCACGCGCTCGACGGTCTCGGTGGTCATGCCCTGTCCGGTGCGGATGATCGTGACCAGCTCGTCGAGCATGCGCTCGGCGAGTGCGATCTCGGCGGGCTCGCCGCGCAGCGTGACCTGGTTGCCGCGGACATGGAGGTCGGCTGCGAAGGCCTTCTCCATCAGTGCGAGGTGCTCGTCACCGGGTCCGAGCAGCGAGACCATGTTGATGCTGTTGGGCACCACCACGATGTGCTGGGTCTCGTCCCGGTTGGCGGTGGATCCTGTGCCGTTGCCGACGGTGGCGGTCTTGCCGGTCTCAGTCATGGATGCCCGGTGTGGGCGGCCCTTCTTTGGGGGGTACTGGCAGGTCAATGCTACGCAGGCACCCGAACAGGCGCACCCGGGTTCCGGACATTACGGCCCAACCACGCTGAGGCGTCGCAGATTGCGGCCCGAACCCCGCTGAGGCGTCGCAGATTACGGCCGAGTGACCAGCAGGAGGGCCAGGCACATCTCGTCGGTGGTGCCCTCGGCCCATACGACGTACTTGTCCGGCTGTCCCTCGAAGGCCGGCAGCTGGTCGCGCAGGTCCTGGGAGTGGCGACAGGTCACCTTGACCGTGTCCAGGGGCTTGAGCGCCACCGGCTTGATCGGCCTGCTGCCCTGGTTGTCGAAGTCCCACAACGAGATATCCAGCAGCGTTCGGGCCTGGGGCGTGCCCGCGTTGACCTCGATCTTGATCGACTTGCCCAGCAGGTGCATGTGCCCCGCGACGCCGCGCACCGTCTCGGGCTTCATGATCGTCCGGGAGCACGACTGCACGGGACCGGCCTTGATCCCACCGCACAGGTAGTGCAGCATGTCGGCGGTCGAGCCGGGGAGCTCCCCGAAGCGCTTCTTCACGTCCGCCATGGCGGCGGGCCGGGCGCAGAGGGCGCCGTCGCTGTGCTCGGGTCGGCAGGGCAGCTCGACCGGAGCCGGCAGCAGCCGGGTCTGGAGCTCCCGGATCTTCTCGGAGACCGGTGCCATCCGCAGCTCCGCAGAGCTGCGGTCGGGGCTCTTGCCCGCCAGCAGGTTGTAGTGCACCTGCATGATCACGCGGGACCCCTGGTCGAAGCGTGCGCCGAAGCCCTTGCCGTAGATCTGCTCGGCCCCGCCGGGCGCCCACGCCCCGAGCCACGGTGCGTTGTCGATCTCGAGACCGCCACCCAGACCGGTGTTGCCGAAACAGGTCCAGCCCTGGCCCCGGGTGGACGCGTCCTTCTGCTCTGCTTCGTCGACCACGTCCGTCGGAACCCGGAACAGGATGACGTGGTGTACGACGTCGGGGTTGCCCGGCAGCACGTTGAACCCGGTGATGAACTGGTCGCGCGGCACCTTCGGGTCGAGCAGGAAGCATCGGTAGTCGTCGGTGCCACTCCCGGTCGGTGCCGACGGGGTGTAGTCCTCCGGCATCTCCACCGTGACCCTGCGCTCACCTGCGCGAAGCGGCTTGTGCCGGACGGGAGCGGCGGCGGCCTCCGGGGCGTGGGAGCTGTGGGCCGCCTCGGACGGCGTCGCCTTCGGACTCGGCGGGCTCTCGGCGTCGGGACGATCGGAGTCGTTCGTACCGCAGGCGGACAGGACGAGGGCCACGGCTGCTGCAACTGCGAGACCGGCCGTACGACGAGGGGAGGCGAGCAGAGTCATCCCGGCGGCCAGGTCATGGCGCGACCCCCGAGAACGTGCATGTGCGCGTGGAATACGGTCTGGTGCGCCGCAGCACCGGTGTTGAACACGAGCCGGTACCCCTCGCCCAGGCCCTCTTTCTCGGCGATTGCACCACCGGCGGCGAACAGGTCTGCTGCCGTGTCGGGCTCGCCGGCAGCGAGGGACGCGGCGTTGGGGTAGTGACTGCGCGGGATGACGAGGATGTGCGTGGGCGCCTGCGGGTTCAGGTCCCGGAAGGCGACCGTGGTCGGGGACTCGTGGACCAGGTCGGCGTCGATGTCGCCGGCGACGATCTTGCAGAAGAGGCAGTCCTCGGCGGCGTTTCCCTCGGTCTCACGCTCCGTGCTCATGAGTCCAGCATGCCTGATGGGACCCCACGGCGTGTAAACCAGCTGAGAGACCCAAGCGTCCTACTAACGTGACCATCATCTTGCCCGACCACCAGTCTGGCCCCGCGGCCCAGGGGGTGCGCATCGACGCCGACCCAGGAGCAGATGCTGCCCTGGAGCAGCTCTACGACGAGCACTACGTCCGCCTGGTCCGGCTCGCCGTGCTCCTCCTGGGAGACGTGGGCCGCGCCGAGGAGGTCGTGCAGGACTCGTTCGTCGCGATCTACAAGCGCTGGGACAAGCTGGGCGGAGCAGATGTTCCGGCGTACCTCCGGCAGACCGTGGTCAACCGGTCACGTTCGGTGCTGCGCCATCTCAGGGTCGTCTCCCAGCACCCCTCGGAGGTCCTGCCGGACGGGCCAGGCGCCGACAACGAGCTCATGCACGGCGTACGACGTCAGGCGGTGATCGAAGCGCTGGCCCGGCTCCCCCGTCGACAACGGGAGGTGATCGCCCTGCGCTACTACCTCGACCTCTCCGAGCGTGAGATCTCGCACGCGCTGGGGATCAGCCAAGGCGCCGTGAAGAGCCATGCCTCGCGTGGGGCCGCCGCCCTGCGTCGCCACCTGTCCACACTGCTCGAGGAGAACTCATGACCCTCCCACCCACCGGCCCACCCACCGGCCCACCCACCGACGACCTCGAGCTGAGCCGGCTGCTGGACGACGCCGTGTCCGACGTACACCCCGAGGGCGGGACGGAACAGATCCGTGCCCGAGGCCGACGTACCTCGTCAGGGCGTTGGGTGCCGCTCACGCTGGCGGCGGCCGTCGCGACCGTGGCCGTGATCGGCGGAGCCGGGTGGCTCGCCCAGCGTGAGCCGTCGGACCCCCCGGCCGCAGAGCCGGGGTCACCCAAGGTGTCCGCGCCGCAGCCACGCACCCCCCTGGCAGGCCCGGAACGCACCGCGACCCTCTACGTCTTCTATGTCGGCGACACCGCTGTGGGACCACGGCTGTTTCCCGAGGTGCGTACCTTCACCGGCGTCCGCGGTACCGACCTCGAGGCCGCCGTCCAGGCAGCGATCGGGAGACCGCCCCTCGACCCCGACTTCCGGAGCTGGACGCCCTCTGACGGCCTGACGGCGGATGCCGAATTCAAGGACGGCCACCTGACGATCGACGTCTCAGAGGTGTTGCGACGTCCCCCCGGGATGAGCGACCAGGAGGCCACCGCGATGCTGCAGTCCCTCGTCGCCACCGCGCAGACGGCCGCCGAGACCAAGGCGCCTGTGGAGTTCACCGTGAACGGGGCACCCGTTCCCAAGCTCCTGGGCATCGACACGAGCGCACCCGTTCCCGCGGGTAACTTCGACGACATTGCGTCGCCGGTCATCATCAACAGCCCCGGCGAAGGGCAGACCGTGAACACCCGCTTCCAGGTGGAGGGCCAGGCGGCCACGTTCGAGGCGAACGTCGTCTGGGAGCTCAAGCAGGGCGACAAGGTCGTGCGCCACGGGTTCACCACCGCTGCCGCGTGCTGCACCCTTTCCTACTACTCGTTCACGGTGACGGCGCCCCCGGGCAAGTACACGCTGGTGGTCCACGACACCGACGAGTCCGACGGGGAGGGTGTCGGCACGAGCCAGGACACCAAACAGATCACGGTGAACTAGCCGTCAACGCTCTCCGGAGATCAGGAGCGCGCCGTCCTCACCCTCGACGAGGGTCAGCGTGACCTCGTCGGTGGAGGTCTTGCCGTTCTTCGCGTCATACACGACGGAGTAGCTCACGGTCATCGCGTCAGGATCGGCTCGGATGCCGGTCGGACTCGCCGAACGGATGGTCCCCCAGAAGCGCACGTAGCCGGCGAGCCCACCGCTTTCCTTCTGGAACCCAGGGGTCAGCCGCTCCCAACTCGAGGCAGGATCCGTGGTCACGGTCGCGAGGTAGTCCTCGACGAACGACGTCATGTCCTCCTCAGTGGGGCCGTCAGGCTGCGGGGCGGACGCTGACGACTTCCCGTCGGACTTGCTTCCCGCTCCGGGCTCGTCGGTCATGCCGCGGATCACCGCCCAGCCGACCAGCCCCACCAGCGCGGCAACCACGACAGCGGCGACGACCCGCAGCAGCCACGGACGCCGCGCCCGACCGGGTTGTCGCGGTGCCGGAGTGGGTGCAGGCGTGGGCTCAGGAGGTGGCTCAGGAGGTGGCCCAGGAGGTGGCCCAGGAGTCGGCTCAGCCACCGGCTGACGCGTCGTCCGGTCCTCGGCGACCGCAGGGAGCGTGCGGGAAAGCTCCCTGGTCCGGTCCGGCGGGTCGGGCACAGTCTCGGTGGCAGCGTGCCGGGGAGTCGTGTCCGGCGGGGAGGCGAGGAACTGGCGGACCCGCTCCATCGACCAGCGGTCGGCGGGGTCGGTGGCCATGGTCGACTCGAGCAGCGGTGTCAGCCATCCGGCGTTTCTCAGCCTGGGCGGTTCCTCGTTGACGATCTTGTAGAGCGCGCCGAAGACGTTCTCGCCCACGTCGTACGGCGGGCGGCCGGCGAGTGCGTAGAACATGGTCGACCCCAGCGACCACACGTCGCTGGCACCGGTCGCGGGGTGCCCGGAGGCGACCTCGGGCGCGAGGTAGGCGGGGGAACCGGTGACCAGCCCGGTCTGGGTGAGGGAGGCGTCGGCCTCGGCGCGCGCGATGCCGAAGTCGGTGATCTTCGCCTGACCTGTTGGCGTCACCAGGATGTTCGAGGGCTTCACGTCGCGGTGCACAATCCCCGCGGCGTGCGCCGCCGCGAGGGCGTCGGCGGTCTGACCGACCACGCTGGCGACCCCGTCGGGGGTCCTCGGGCCGTCGCGCTGCACGAGTCCTGCGAGGGTGACGCCCTCGACGTACTCCATCACCAGCCACTGATCGTCCCGGTCGGTGACGAGGTCGAACACGGCGACGACATGGGGATGGTTCAGCGTCGCAGCGAGCCGTGCCTCGCGCACCGCGCGCTCCAGGTCGGGGCGGGTCCCGCCGGGGAACATCCCGATGCGCTTGAGGGCGACGGCACGGCCGAGGATCTCGTCGCGGCCGAGCCAGACGACGCCCATCCCGCCGCGCCCGATCTCACGCTCGAGGGTGTATCTCTCTGCGATCAACTTGTCCGCCTTCCCGGAGACGCCCGCCAGCGGGCATCGTAGGCGCTCGGGCCGCAGGACTCCCAAAGCAGAGGGCTGGCGGACCTCGACTGAGCGGTGGGACCGGGTGTCAGTGACCGGGCAGCAGCGAGATCTTCTGCCAGATCTTCTGCGACATCTGGGCGGCCAGGGTCTCGATCTCGCTGACGGTGTGCAGTACGACGGGGTCGGAGGTCCGCTCGGCGCACAGGGCCGCCGTCTTCGCGATCAGCGAGACGAGCTCACTGCAGTAGTCGAAGTAGTGGTGCAGGTCCTCGGCGTTCATGATCCGCCGCTCGGGGCTCGCGGACGTCGGTGTGTAGTCGGCCCGGGCCTGCTCGGGGTCCTTGTCGAGCTGGTGCATGTCCACCACGTGGGCCAGGGAGCGGAGCCGGTGCAACAGGTCGAGGAGGCCACGACGTTCCAGCCGCTCCGGCATGGCCCAGAGGAAGAACACCGCGATCGCGGCGAACACCACGTCGTTGATGAGGCTCTCGGCGAGGGGTACCCAGTCGAAGGAGTTCTCGGTTCCCCGGATGATGGCGTCGCGCAGGGCGAAACCCAGCGCCCCCAGGGCGGTGAGCACGATGAGCAGGCTCGCGACGCGGGAGAACCACCGCACCTGGCGACGCCTCGCCTTCGACTCCTCGAAGCCGTCGTGGATCTCTGGCACCGCGGAGCCGAGCTCGGCCGCGACGTTGCCGAGGCGACGGTCGGGGAACCGGGCCCGGATCCGACCCTCGAGGCGAGCGACGGTGTCCGCGACGTACTCCGACTCCAGCCGTGGTCGCAGCTCGCTCACCCTCGACACGCTAGTGGGAAGGCCACCAGACGACGGCGTGGCTCGCGGTCGGGCAAAGTACCCCGACCACCAACCTTCGCCCGCTACGCGCCGCCCATGACGCACGCTGGCGGTGTTGCCGACGCTGTTACGAAGATCCCTGGTGGCTTAGCTGGCTTGGCTGAGTTGGACCTCGTAGCCGAGGTGTTGGAGTTGGGCGATCGCTCGACGTCGTGCGCGTGCGGGGTCGAGGCGGATGTAGTAGTCGGCGCCGGGATCGTTGTAGAGCTCGCCGGTCTGGGCCATGTGCCAGATGGCGGTGAGAATGTCGTGCTGGATCGCTACCAGGGCGCGTTTGCCACCTCGTCGTTTCTGGAGGCGCTGGTAGCGGGCCGAGAAGTAGGTGTTCTTCGTCCGGGTCCCGGCTGCCAGGGCGGCGACTCCGAGTGCTCCCTTGAGGTGGGCGTTGCCGTGGCGGGTCTTGGTCGACTTGACCTTCCCGGCGGACTCGTTGGTGCCGGGGCAGACCCCGGCCCAGGAGGCGAGATGGTCGGCGCTGGGAAACTGGGTCATGTCGGCGCCGGTTTCGGCGGTGATCACGTCCGCGGCACGGGTGCTGATCCCGGGGATGGAGCAGATCAGGTCGCGGAATCCGCGAAAGGGTTCGATCATCACCTCGATCCGGGCGGTGAGCTGCGCGATGACCTGGTCGTGGTGGTCGATCAGGTCGAAGTGGGTGCGAACCAGGAAGCCGTGATGATCGGTGAACCGCCCTGTCAGGGCCTGGATCAGGGCCCCGGTCTTGCCGCGCATCGACCAGTGCGCCAGCGCGGCCAGCCGCTCGGGGTCGCGTTCCCCCTCGGCCAGTGCCAGCAGCATCCGTCGTGCGGAGACCCCGGCCAGGTCGCTGACCACCGAGGACAGCTTGATACCGGCGCCCTCGAGAAGCTTCTCCAGGCGGGTGATCTCCCGGGACCGTTCCCGGGTGACCGCGGTCCGGGTCCGGGTCAGATCCCGCAGCTCCCGGATGGGCGGTGGCGGCACGAACGAGGGCCGGACCAGTCCGTGTGCACCCAGCTGGGCCAACCAGGTCGCGTCGTTGACGTCGCTCTTGCGGCCCGGGACAGTCTTGACGTGCCGGGCGTTGACCAGCATCACCTGACACCGGGGGAGATCCTCAAGCAGGTAGTAGTAGGGCTTCCAGTAGTCCCCAGTCGCTTCCATCACCACACAGCTGACCTGCTGGTCGACCAGGTGCTCACGCAGGCTCAGGATCTGACTGGTCATCGACCCCCAGGTGGTGACCACCTCGGTGACCCGGTCCACCTTCGCGCGTCCGGACCGATCCGGACCCGGAGTCCGGACACAGACCTTGGCGTACTTCTTGCCGATGTCGATCCCCGCGCACCGAGGATGTAGTTCCTCCATGATCAGGCCCCTTCCCATGGCCAGTCGTGGCCGGACCAGCAGATCGCGGACCGGGTGACGGCCACGGGGAGGACTGACAGATCTGAAGTCTGTTACGCGTGCTCACCAGCAACAATCCACGGTTCCCGTGGGGTCCTCCGCCACCATGCTCGAAAACGGGCTCAGGGCACCAGAGTGTCTCGGGGTCGACCGCAACCGCCACGAACCCAGCCTCGACCCCCAACCAGCCGCCCACAACCCCGCCCCGATCTTCTGCTCCCACGACGCGGCCCAAGGGCCGCTGGCTTGCTCGAAAGACGCCCAGTCTGCCTTCGAACCGGCGCCTTGCCATCGCACGCACTGGACGACGCTCGCCGGGGCGAAGGTTGGCGGCCGCGGTACTAGCCCCAGCGAGCGGTCCGGGACAGCAGGGCGGCGACGGCTGCGACGCCTGCGGTCGACGTACGGAGCACCGACTCCCCCATCCGTACGACGTGCCCACCGCCGAACGCCGACACCTCCTCGTCGGTGAGGCCGCCCTCGGGTCCGACCACGACGACGATCGAGCGGACCCCGTCGAGGGACAGCGCGGAGATTGGGACGCTCGCCGCCTCGTGGAGCACGACGGCAAGGTCGGCCTCCTCGAGGAGAGCAGCAACCCCAGCGGTCGTCGCCATGTCAGTCACCTCAGGCAGCCAGGACCGCCTCGACTGCTTGCCCGCCTCCCGGGCGGTCGACCGCCAACGGCCCAGCGCCTTGGCCGCTCGCTCGCCCCGCCAGACGCCGACCGACCGGGCGGCTGCCCACGGCACGATGCGGTCGACCCCGATCTCGGTGAGCACCTCGACGGCGAGCTCGCCCCGATCACCCTTCGGGATCGCCTGGACGACCGTGACCGAGGGGCTGGGGGGCTGCTCGACGGTGACCTGCTCGACCGCCGCGGACAGGGACGTCTTGGACGTCGAGGTCACGGCGCACGTCGCCGATGTCCCTTGCGCGTCGACGAGCAGCACCCGCTCGCCGACCCGGACCCGCCGGACCACGACCGCGTGCCGCGCTTCGTCGCCCTCGACGACCACGCTGTCACCGACCGCGACCCCGGTGACGGGGCCGAGGAAGACAGGCAGCGTCACGTGCCTTACCCGCGACTCATCGGGGGTTGAAGGCGTCCTTGAGCCGCCCGAACACCGACTTCTGCGGCGAGGAGATCCTGCCGTCCGGGGACTCCTCGTGGCGCAGCTTGGCCAGCTCGCGGAGCAGCTCCTGCTGCTGGTCGTCGAGCCGGCCCGGCGTCTCCACGTCGATGGTGACGACGACGTCGCCGCGGACCTGCGAGCGCAGGTGCGGCACGCCGCGCCCACGCAGTCTGGTCTCGGTTCCCGACTGGGTGCCGGGGCGGATCTCGAGGTCGACCCAGAGCTCCATGTCCGAGTCGGCCTCGGCCACGTCGGCCTCGAGCAGGGGCAGCTGGATCGTCGTACCGAGCGCGGCAGCGGTCATCGGCACGGTGACGTGGCAGCGCAGGTCGGTGCCGTCGCGGGTGAACACTGGGTGCGTCGCTACGTGGATCTCGACGTACAGGTCGCCGGCTGGTCCGCCGCCGGGGCCGACCTCGCCCTCGTGCGGGAGCTGGACGCGGGTGCCGTTGTCCACACCAGACGGGATCTTCACCGTGATCGACCGGCGCGAACGCACCCTGCCGTCGCCGGAGCACTCTCGGCACGGCTCGGGGATGATCTCGCCGAAGCCCCGGCACGCCGCGCACGGCCGCAGGGTGCGGATCTCCCCGAGGAACGAACGCTGCACCTGCTGCACCTCGCCGCGCCCGTGACACGTCTCGCAGGTCACGGGCCGCGAACCGGTTGCTGCGCCGCTGCCGTGGCAGACCGAGCAGAGGACAGCGGTGTCGACCTTGAGCTCACGGGTCAGCCCGAACGCAGCCTCGGCCAGCTCGATCTCGAGCCGTACAAGCGCGTCCTGCCCGCGGCGCGTGCGCGGTCGCGGCCCACGACCGGTCTGTGCCCCGGCCTGCCCACCGAAGAAGGCATCCATGATGTCGGTGAACGAGAACCCCGCACCTGTCCCCCCGGCGCCGATGCGCGAGAACGGGTCACCGCCGAGGTCGTACATCCGGCGCTTCTCGGGATCCGAGAGCACGTCGTACGCCGCCGAGACCTCCTTGAAGCGCTCCTGGGTCTCGGGGTCGGGGTTGACATCAGGGTGGAGCTGGCGGGCAAGTCGGCGGTAGGCCTTCTTGATGTCTTCGGTCTCGGCGTCTCGGGAGACACCGAGGATCTCGTAGGGGTCCTTGCTCACGTTTCGCCTTTCGGCTGGGTACGGGTCTGCTGGTGTTCAGGAATCGGGGTGCAGTCAGGCTTCGTCAAGGATGTTGGAGACGTAGCGGGCGACGGCGCGGACGGCGGCGATCGAGCCCGGGTAGTCCATGCGCGTGGGACCCACGATGCCAAGCGAGCCCACGGCCTCCTCACCCGGACCGTAGCCGGTCGCGACCACGGAGGTCGTGGCCAGCTCCTGGTAGGGACCCTCGTGGCCGATCCGCACGGTGATGGAGTCCGAGGAGGTCGCCTCGCCGAGCAGCTTGAGGAGTACGACGTGCTCCTCGAGGGCCTCCAGCATCGGCTTGATCGACAGGTCGAACCCGTCACCGAACCGGGCGAGGTTGGCGGTGCCGCCGACGACGACGCGCTCGTCGTACCGTTCGTTGGACATCGCCTCGACCAGTGCGGCCGCGATCAGGGCTACCTGGGTGCGGTCGCCGGGACTGACCTGCTCCGCCAGCCCTCCGAGCGCGGTGGCCGCCTCGGTGATCCGTTCCCCGACAGCGGCCTGGAGGACCCGTGAGCGCAGCTCGGCCA
This sequence comes from uncultured Actinomycetota bacterium, assembly GCA_963759525.1. Classification (GTDB taxonomy): domain Bacteria; phylum Actinomycetota; class Actinomycetes; order Propionibacteriales; family Nocardioidaceae; genus Marmoricola. The sequence continues at coordinate 59,694 of CAVWZO010000008.1, forward strand.
GGGACTCCCCGTCGACGTCCACCGGAAGCTCGAGCACGCGTTGTTCGACCCGTCCGGTGGAGAGGATCAGGACGAGCAACAGCCGCGTGGGAGACAGCGCCACGAGCTCGATGTGCCGGACGGTGGAACGGGCGAGGCTTGGGTACTGCACGATCGCAACCTGCTGGGTGAGCTGCGCGAGCACCCGGACCGAGCGCTGGATCACGTCGTCGAGGTCGTGCGCCCCTTCGAGGAAGCTGGAGATGGCCCGGCGTTCGGCGGCCGACATCGGCTTGATCTGGGTCAGCCGGTCGACGAAGAAGCGGTAGCCCTTGTCGGTGGGGATCCGCCCGGCGCTGGTGTGGGGCTGGGCGATCAGCCCCTCCTCCTCCAGGGCGGCCATGTCGTTGCGCACGGTCGCGGGCGAGACGCCCAGCCGGTGCCGCTCGACGAGGGCCTTGCTGCCGACCGGCTCGCGGGTCGAGACGTAGTCCTCGACGATTGCGCGCAGCACCGCGAGCTTGCGGTCCTCCTGCATCTCGCCTCCTCGCGAAATCTCCCCGTCTCTGCTCGACTCTGGCCGGGGTCTGGCACTCAGTTGCTCCGAGTGCCAAGCGTACTAGGCCGTGCCTGCCGGTTCTCGTCCGTCGCGAGCGTCGTCCCACGGAGTGCATCGCAAGGCGGAGGAGGGAGCCGTGGCGGAGCCACGGCGACTGACGACAACGAAGCGAGGTGCGCGTGGGGCGGCGCGCAGCAGGACAGGGATCAGCAGACGCGGCCTGGGGCGACGTAGGCTCGCGCGCGTGTCGAAGTTCACGGAGGTCGGTGAGCGCGTGTGGGTGGCGCGCTACGAGTGGTACGACGTCAACGTCTCCGTGATCGAGGGCGAGGCGGGAGTGCTCGTGGTGGACACGCACTCGTCGAGCAAGGCAGCGCGCGAGGTGATCAACGACCTGCGCCAGGTCTCCACACGGCAGGTGATCGGGCTGGTCAACACCCACGACCACTTCGACCACACCTTCGGCAATGCCGCCTTCCGCGAGGAGTTCGGCGAGATACCGATCCGGGCGCACGAGACCACGGCGGCAACCACGGTGGCAACGGGCGAGGACGCGCAGCGCTCTGAACGCACAAGAGCGGACCCGAGGGGGCAGGAGATCGTGGAGACCCCCATCGTCCCTGCGGACACGACGTTCTCCTCCGTCACGGCGGTCGACCTCGGGGATCGGGTGGTCGAGCTGGTGCACCCCGGTCGGGGGCACACGGCCGGCGATCTCGTCGTACGCATCGAGGACGCGGAGGTCCTGCTGGCCGGCGACCTCCTCGAGGAGTCCGGCCCGCCGGCGTACGGCGACGACTGCTTCCCGATGGAGTGGCCGCTCTCGCTCGACCTGACCCTCAGCCTGATCGGGCCAAGCACCGTGGTCGTGCCCGGCCACGGTGCTCCTGTCGACCGGGACTTCGTGACCGAGCAGCGAGCCTCGATCGGGGTGGTGGCTGAGACGATCCGCGATCTCGCGGGTCGCGGCGTACCGCTGGACGAAGCGCTCGGGGCGACCGAGTGGCCCTACCCGGCCGAGGCCCTCGGTGACGCAGTACGCCGCGCGTACGAGCAGCTGCCCCGGATGGCGAAGCGGCTGCCGCTCATCTGATCTCTGCGGTGCCCTGGCGCCGTACCAGGGGTCACGGCATCACCGGCGGCTCGTAGTCGAAGGTCAGCCCGAGCAGCCACAACAACAACAGCACGACGGGCAGATGGAACATGAACTGGAGGAAGGTGAACCCGATCAGGTCGCGTGCGCGCAGTCCGAGAACGGCCAGCAGGGGCAGCATGAAGAACGGGTTGACCAGGTTCGGCAGCGCTTCGGCTGCGTTGTAGATCTGCACGGTCCAGCCGAGGTGCATGTTGACGTCGGCCGCCGACTGCATCACATAGGGGGCCTCGACGAGCCACTTGCCACCGCCGGACGGCACCAGGATTCCGAGGATCGCCGTGTAGAGCGCGATCACGACGGCGAAGCCGCCACTCCCTCCAACGTTCGTGAAGAAGTCCGCCAGATGCTCGGACACCGTGGCGCCACCGCGCCCGGTGGCCCGGGTCAGCACGGCCGCCATGGCGGCGTACAACGGGTACTGCACCAGCACGCCCGCGGTCGTCGGCACAGCCTTCGTGGTGGCGTCCAGGAAGGCACGCGGGGTTCCGTGGAGCACCAGCCCCAGGACGACGAAGACCAGCAGATAGGTGTCCAGGCTGCTGACCACGGTCAGGATCGGGTTGTCGATGAGCTGGTAGACCAGCCACACGAGCGTGAGCAGGCCCATCGCGGCCGGCAGGATCGCGGACCTCTCCAGCCACTCCCCCGGCCTCGTGCTGCTCGGCGCGGGGTCGACGCTGTCGTCCAGGTCCACGTCCATCGCCTCGGCGGTCCGGATCGACTCCCCCTGAGGAGCCGAGGCCCAGGAGATCAGCACCGTGAGGGCGATCAGCATCGCCGCCATGGTCAACGACTGCCAGGTGAAGATGGTCTCGCCGAAGTCGAGTACGCCGGTGATCTCGAGCAGTTCCGGCGGGAGCGACTCCGGCGTGGCCTGGAGCTGGGCGGCCGAGGACGACAGCCCGAGCGCCCAGACCGCGCCCAGCCCCATGTACGCCGCGGCGCCGAGCGCCCGGTAGTCGGCCTCGAGGTCGGATCGACGGGCGATCGCGCGAGCCAGCAGTCCGCCGAAGACCAGGCTGAGGCCCCAGTTGAGCAACGAAACGCTGCACGAGACGAACGAGACGAAGGCAACCGCGCCACGTGCCGTGTTGGGCACCTGGGCAATGCGGGCGATCAGTTTGGCCACTGGAGGTGAGGTGGCCACGATGTAACCGGTGAGCACCACCATGGCCATCTGCAGCGTGAACTCCGCGAGGTCCCAGAAGCCCCCGCCGAAGGCGCCCGCCACCGCCTCGGGGCTGGAACCGTTGACGAGGGCGGCCGTTGTCACCAGGACGACGCCGATCAGGGCGAAGACGTAGGCGTCGGGGAACCACTTCTCGGTCCACCCGGCAAGGCGCTGTGCGAACCGGGCGAGACCCCGCTCTTGGACATCTGCTGTCGTGGTGTGCGTCATGACTCCCCTTCCGAGAAAGTGAGTCAACGCTAGGACCGGGTGGAGGTTGCGGCTAGATCGGCCCGTCCGCGAGGTGTATCGCGGTTACCTCGTCCGCGAGCTGTGCCCGCTCCACTGCCGGGCGCCCTGCCAGCGCGGTCGCGCGAAGCAGAACCAGAACAGCAGCCCGAAGAGCAGCCACGGCGCCTTGGCGATGATGGCGATCCCGACCAGCACGAACAGCACCGGCAGGAAGGGTGGCCGCCAGGAGCGACCGCGCTGGCCCCCGCCCGAACGGGTGGGGGTCGCCGTACGGGCGCGCGACGGGAGGTCGTCGAAGATCGGGACGAGATCGCCCTTGGTCTTCGCCGACCAGACCGCGTCGCTGCGCTCGTCGAACTCGTCCTTGGTGAGCCGGCCGACGGCGTACTGCTCACCGAGCCGTTCCACCGCCACCTCTCGGTCTGCGTCGCTGAGTCGCAGGGTGTCCATCACTCCTCCTCGTAGGAGTCGGCGGTGTCCTCAGGGTCCTCAGGTCCCTCGGCAAGCAGCCCGTAGAGCCGGCGCCGGGTGTCTCCGAGGATCTCGAGGGCCTTCTCGCGCTGGTCCGGCGTGCCGTTCGTCGCGACCTGGATGATCGCCCCGACGGTCTGGCCGATGACCTGCTTGAACCCGACCGCCTCCGCGTCGTCCTCCTCCTCGGCGAACGGCGCCCAGACGGCCGCCATCTCCTCCGGGTGGTTCTCGACGTACGCCGTGCCGCTCTCGGTGAGCTGGATGGCCTTGCGGCCCGTGGGCGCGTCCTCGACGAGGCCTTCGTCCTCGAGCTGCGCGATGGTCGGGTAGACCGAGCCGGGGCTCGGCTTCCACACACCGTCCGTGCGCTCGGCGATCTGCTGGATCACCTGGTAGCCGTTGACCGGCTCCGCCGAGGTGTGCAGCACGTCGAGGATGGCCGAGCGGACGTCGCCCCGGCGTACCCGCGGCCGCCGTCGGCCGCCACCGCCGCGGGGGCTGCCCGCGAACTCCGGTCCGAAGATCTGGGCGACCCACGGCGGCGGACCGCCTGAGGGGCCGCCCCAGTGTCCGCCCCACGGCCCTTGACCGTGGCCGCCGTGTCGCCCTCGCCCGCGTTGGCTGCGGGTCGGTTCAAAATCTGGTGTCCATCCGTGTCCCATGTCGAGACCTCCCTTCATGCTGGTGTCGGTGCCTCCTCTTGATTGGGGCTCACCGACACAGTCTCGATAGGTCGACGATATATCGCGAGCACTCGCGACACAACCCCAATTTTCGGGTAGTCAGGGGCGGTCTTGGGCGCGCCGTCTCCTGGCAGCCGGGCCATCGCCGTAGCGTCGCGCCGGTGACCCCTCCCCCGATCCACTCGACCGCTACGGGTCCGACGTACTGGCCACCGACTGGCGTACGCCGAAGAACGGCCGCGCCGTCGAGATCGACGCCGACCTCGGCCTGGTCGTCGAAGAGGTGACCACCGACTGGTGCGGCGAGATCGTCAAGGTCGAGCGCGACCTCGGCACGGTCACGCTGGAGGACCGCCGGAACAAGCGGCGCGCCTTCCCGCTCGGCCCCGGCTTCCTGCTCGAGGGGCGTCCCGTGGTTCTCGTCGCGCCCACCCGCAAGGGCCCGGCCGCACCGACGCGCACGGCGTCAGGGTCGGTTGCCGTGCCGGGAGTGCAGGCCCGGGTCGCCCGGGCCAGCCGGATCTTCGTCGAGGGCCGCCACGACGCCGAGCTCGTCGAGAAGGTGTGGGGCGACGACCTCCGGATCGAGGGTGTCGTCGTGGAGTACCTCGAGGGCGTGGACGATCTCGGCGAACACCTCCGCGACTTCGGTCCGGGTCCCGAGCGCCGGGTCGGCGTACTCGTCGACCACCTGGTGCCCGGCTCGAAGGAGAGCCGGATCGCGCAGGCCGTCGCGAAGTCGCCGGTCGGCAAGCACGTCCTGATCGTCGGCCACCCGTTCATCGACATCTGGGCGGCGGTGAAGCCTGAACGCCTCGGTCACAAGGCGTGGCCGCAGATCCCGCGCAACGTCGAGTGGAAGCACGGCGTGTGCCAGAGCTTCGGCTGGCCGCACCGCGACCAGGCCGACATCGCCCGCGCCTGGAAGCACATCCTCGGTGGTGTCCGCGGGTTCCAGGACCTCGACGCGGCGCTGCTCGGCCCGGTCGAGCAGCTGATCGACTTCGTCACCCAGGACTGACCGCCCGAACGCCGCGTCAGCTTGCCTTGCGCACCGCGTCAGCCACGGCCATACGCAAGACCGCAGACGTGATGTCGAGAGCCTTCATGGTGTCCTGGACGGCGGGGTCTCCACCGCGCACCAGGCCCAGCAGGATGTGCTCGGTCCCGATGTAGTTGTGCCGCAGCGCGAGAGCCTCCCGCAGCGATAGCTCGAGGGCCTTCTTGGACTCGCGAGAGAACTTGGGACGACCGCGCCTGCGCCCCTCGCCAGAGCCTCGACCGATGCGGCGCAGCACCTCGTGCAGGTCGATGCCGATCGTGGCCAGCGCCTCGACGTCCTCGTCCCCGAGCCCATCGAGGTAGCGGCTTCGGCGCTGCTCGAGCTCCTCGCGCAGCCGGTCAGGCGAGACCCCGAGGTCCGTGAGCACCCGGACGGCCAGGTTCTCCCTGTGGTCCACGAGGGCGAGCAGCAGGTGTTCGGGCCGCACCTGGGTGGCCCGAACCTCGGCCGCGAGCACTGCCGCCTGCTCGACCACGCGTCGGGCCGGCTTGGTGAATCGTTCGAACATCGGTGTGCCCCTCAGTCTCGGCGGTACTTCTTGTGCACGGCCTGTCGGCTGACCTCCAGCGCTTCGCCGATCTCCTGCCACGACCACCCCTGCGCGCGGGCCCGGCGTACCTGGGTGCGCTCGAGCTCCTCGAGCAGGCGGCGCAGAGCTCGTACGGCGCGCAGGCCGGTCCTCGGATCCGCAGCACTGGCGGCGGTGGCGAGATCTGACTCGGTGGTCATGGGTGTCAATCTAGGTTGACGCGTCGGCGTTGTCAACCCTCGTTGACACGCCGAGACGGCGCGTGTGTCCCGGAATCAACCGCCCAGACGGCTGCAATGTTCATCCGCCCCGTGCATCCCAGCCGTCTCGGCGGGTCTGCGTGGGACACAAGCGCCGTCTCGGCGGGTCTGGTCAGCGCCGTACCAATCAGTCGACGAGGTCGCGCACCACCGCGTCGGCGAGGAGGCGGCCCCGGCGGGTGAGCACCAGGCGGTCGTCGTTCAGTACGCCGAGCTCACGGCCGACGACCTCCTCGACCCGCGTGCGGTCCACGAGGTCGAGCGCCAGCCCGTCGCGCAGCCGGATCTCGAGCAGCACCCGCTCCAGGGCGCGGGTGTCCCCGTCGAGGACCTCGCCGTCCTGGGCCGGCGACTCGCCCGCGTTGATCCGGGCGGCGTACGCGCTGGGGTGCTTGACGTTCCACCACCGCTCCCCCGCAACGTGCGAGTGCGCCCCGGGACCGATGCCCCACCAGCTCGCGCTGGTCCAGTAGAGCTCGTTGTGACGGCACCGGGCCGCGCTGTTGCGAGCCCAGTTCGAGACCTCGTACCAGTGCAAGCCTGCGGCGGCGAAGGCGTCGTCGGCGACGACGTACTTCTCGGCGAGGTCGTCCTCATCGGGTGCGGGGATCGCACCCGTGCGCACCTGGCGAGCCAGCCGAGTGCCGTCCTCCACGATCAGCGAGTACGCCGAGAGGTGGTCCGGCTCGCACGCCAGCGCCGCCTCCACGGAGGCTCGCCAGTCGTCGACCGACTCCCCCGGAGTCCCGTAGATCAGGTCAAGGCTCACCTGCTCGAACCCCGCCTCCCTCGCCCACGCGACCGCGCGGACGACGTTGGCCGGGTCGTGGGTGCGCTCCAGGACCCGCAACACATGTGGCACTGCGGACTGCATCCCGAACGAGACCCGGTTGAAGCCGCCCGCGCGCAGGGCCGCCAGGCTCTCGCGCGTGACGCTGTCCGGGTTGGCCTCGGTGGTGACCTCCGCATCCGGCGTGAGGCCGAAGGTGGAGCCGATGGCCGCGAGGATCCGGGTCAGATCGTCCGCGGGCAGCAGGGTCGGTGTGCCGCCACCGAAGAACACCGTCGAGACCTCGGGCCGATTCGGACCGAGCACGCTCGCGGCGTACTCCACCTCCGCGACCGCGTGGCCGGCGTACGCCGCCTGCGACCCGCCTCCGCCGAGCTCGGTGGCCGTGTAGGTGTTGAAGTCGCAGTACCCGCAGCGCACGGCGCAGAACGGCACGTGCACATAGACGCCGAACGGCACACCTGCAGGAATCTGAGGGGACACGGCACAAGTGTCACACCGGCAAGGTGCTTGCGAGGCGCCTGCGGGGGTACCTTCAGCAGCAACGAAAGGAGCTCACATGTCGCCTCTCGGACGCTCGACTCGAAACTTGCTCACGCTCGTGCTCGTCGCGGGCCTGACCATCACCGCTCCCACCCCCGCCACGGCAGCCCCCGGCGATGGGGCCCGCGGCTGGCCCCACCGAATCAACCTCCCCGACGGGTTCAGGCCCGAGGGCATCGCGATCGGCCGACGTCCCTTCGCCTACCTCGGCTCGCTCGCGGATGGCGACATCTATCGCGCCAACCTGCGCACCGGTGGCGGACGGGTGATCCACCAGGGCGTCGCCGGCAGTCAGGCTGTCGGCTTGAAGCTCGGCCCCAAGGGCCGCCTGTGGGTGGCCGGTGGTGCGGGCGGCAGCGCCAAGGTCGTGAGCACCCGAACTGGACTGACCCTGGCCACCTACGACCTCGCGGGTGCGACGACCGGACCGATCTTCATCAACGACGTCGTGCTCTACAAGGGTGCGGCCTGGTTCACCGACTCCCGGCGAGCGGTGCTCTACAAGGTGTCGTCGATCAAGGGCAGGCCTGCGAACGCACGGATCCGCAGGGTGCCGCTCACCGGCCCGTGGAACCAGACCGAGAACGAGTTCAACGCCAACGGGATCACCACCACGCCCAACGGCCGCGCCCTGCTCGTCGTGGACTCGTTCGCCGGCAAGCTCTTCCGGGTCAACCCGCGCACCGGGCGGGTTGCGGTCGTCAGGCTCGGCGGTTACTCGCTGGCCAACGGTGACGGGCTGCTCCGCCGGGGTCGCACCCTCTACGTGGCCCAGAACGCGCTCAACAAGGTGGCTGTGCTCCGGATCGGCGGGGACGGCAGGTTCGGACACTTCGTCCGTGCGCTGCGCCGACCGGGCTTCGACTTCCCGACGACCATCGCGAGGTTCCGCTCCGCCCTGTACCTGCCCAACGCGCGGTTCTCCACCCCGCCCACGCCGACGACCAGGTACTGGATCAACCGGGTCAGGCCCTGAGCACCGATAGGTGGTCGAGCAGCGAGCGCCAGCCTTGCGTCGAGCAGCGAGCGCCAGCGAGCGGCCAGTCGAGGCGAGCGACCAGTCGAGACCCTCACACCGGGACGTTCAGCGTGGCGATGTACCCGTCGTCGTTGCTGCCGGTGACCTTGGCCATCTGCAGCGAGTAGCCGTCGCTGAAGACGTTGTCGGAGTCCAGGGAGGTCTGCGACAGGTTGCGGATGCTCGCGTCGTAGCCATCCGCCTCGTACGCGCGGGCGCACACGTCCTCCGGCAGGGCCATCTGAGAAGTGCGTAGCTTGTTCGACCCGCTCGTCGCGTCGTCCAGGCTCGGGTAGACCTCGAAGTGGACGTGCGGCCACCGCCCGGCGTACGCCCCCGGGAAGATGCTGGTGAACTCGACGTACCCCTTCGTGTCGGTCTCCTGTACGCCGCGCAGGTAGTTCTGGTCCTCGACGCCTTCTGAGTACATCGAGTAGGCGCCCTCGCGGTCGCAGTGCCACAGGTAGACGGCCGCGCCGCTGATGACGGTCGCGTCGTCGCCGTTGAGGTCGTACACCTTCATCCTGATCCTCAGCGGCACCCCCTCGGCGGTGCCGGAGGCCGAGCCGAAGCTGCCGGTGATGTCGCTGCGCACGATGCCGCTCTCGCTGAGCACGTCGACGCCGTTGGAGCCGTCGGCGGGGTACGGTCCCGCGGTCTCCTCGGGGATCTCCCCCTCGGCGACCGAGACGTTGGACTCGCTCCCGCCACCGTCGGGTCGACCGCCGGGGCCCTGGTCCGGGGCGCCACCCGCCGTGTCGGTCCCTGTCGAATCGTCAGTGCCACAGCCGGCGATCGCCACGGCGCCGACGCCGCCGAAGAGGGCGAGCAGGCCGCGCCTGCCCATGCCGCGCTGGACGATCAGGGGCAGGTCGTGGGAGAGGCCACGGTCGTGGTCGTGCAGATCAGTCATGCGTTGATTCTCGGGCGCAACCCTGTGAGTCGGCTGTGCCCCGCCTGACGGTCCCTGTAACCCCACGCCCTCTCAGGCGTACAGCTTGTCGATCAGCGAGGAGTAGTTGTCCTCCACGACGTTGCGCTTGACCTTCATCGACGGGGTCATCTCGCCCGACTCGACGGTCAGGTCGTGGTCGAGGAGCTCGAACTTCTTGATCGTCTCCCAGCGGTTGAGCTCACCGTTGAGCAGGTCGACGAAGAACTGGACCATCTCGCGCGTCTGGTCGGCGGCGACGATCTCCGCATAGGACTTGCCCTCCAGGCCGTTCTCCGCGGCCCATCCGACGATCGCATCGGGGTCGAGGGTCACGAGCGCGACGCAGTAGTTGCGCTCCGCGCCGAAGACCATGAACTGGCTGGCGTAGGGACACACGGCCTTGAACTTGGCCTCGATCGCCGGGGGCGCGATGTACTTGCCGCCCGAGGTCTTGAACAGCTCCTTGATGCGCCCGGTGATGGTCAGGAACCCGTCCGCGTCGAGCGCACCCTTGTCACCGGTGTGCAACCAGCCGTCCTCGGTCAGCGTCGCAGCAGTCTCCTCAGGCATGTTGTGGTAGCCGTCCATGATGCCCGGGCCACTGATCTGGATCTCGTCGCCCTCACCGAGGCGCACGCTGGTGCCGGGTGTGACGGGGCCGACCGTGCCGAACTTGAAGTTGTCGGGGAGGTTCACGAACGAACCGGCCGACGACTCGGTCAGGCCGTACCCCTCGAGGATCAAGATCCCCGCGGCGTGGAACCACTCGGCAATGTCGCGGTTGAGGGCCGCCGCACCCGAGATGAAGAACCGCACGCGTCCGCCGAAACGTTCCCGGATCTTGGAGAACACGAGCCGGTCGAACAACGCGAACTGCAGCTTGAGCTGCAGCGGGACGGACTTGCCCTCGCGCTCGAGGGCCCTGACCTTCTTACCGACCTCGAAGGCGCTGTTGAAGATCTTCTCCTTGGCGCCGCCCTCGGCCGCCTGCATCGTGACGATGCGGGCGTACGCCTTCTCGAAGATGCGAGGCGCCGCGCCCATGAAGGTCGGCTTCACGATGGCCAGGTTCTCGATGATCTTGTCCACCCGCCCGTCGACTGCGGTGGGGAAGCCGACGGCGAGCTGGCTGGTGAGCAGCACCTTGCCGAACGAGTGCGCCATCGGCAGCCACAGGAACTGCAGGTCGGTCTTCTCGTTCAGGATCTGCTGGGCCTGGATCGCGGCGCCCTGGTAGGTCCAGGACGAGTGGCGCAGGCGCACACCCTTGGGTCGCCCAGTGGTGCCAGAGGTGTAGATCAGTGTGGCGAGCTGGTCCGGCTCGACTGCCTCGGAGGCCTTGGTGACCGAGTCGGGGTTCGCGGCGAGGTGCTTCTCACCCAGGGCGCTGAGGTCGTCGAGGCCGATCACCCAGTCACCGTCTGCGATGCCGTCGAAGACCACCACCTTCTCCAGGTGGGGGAGCTCCGACTTGTGCTTCCTGAGCTTGCCGACCTGCTCGTCGTCCTCGGCGAACACGATGCGGCACTCGGAGTCGGACAGGATGTAGGAGACGTCCTCGGACATCGTCGAGGGGTAGACCGTCGTGGTGGCGGCACCGGCGCACATCACCGCGAGGTCGGCGAGAATCCACTCGACGCGGGTGCTCGATGCGATGCCGACTCGTTGCTCGGACTCGATGCCCAGCGCGAGCAGCCCGGCGGCGAGCTTCTCGACCTTGTCGCCAGTCTCCTTCCAGGTCAACGAGGTCCAGGGCTGCCCGTCCCCGGCCGGGAAGCGGTAGGCCTCACCGTCGGGTGACTGTGCGACCCGGTCGCGGAACTGCACGGCGACGTTCCGTGCGCGGTTCTCGATGAAGGAGGTGTCGATGGTGACGGGCGACATGTGTTTTGCTCCTGGGTGGCTTTCGAGTCCGGTCGATCGACCGAGGGGTAAGTGACTGGTACGTAACCTAGATCACAAGGCACCGTCTGACACCCCCAGCCCCTCCGGAAGCTCAGATCCGACGCATGGTTCTCCTCCAGAGCCGGCCGCGACTTGGTGGACCCGCGCAACCAACGAAAATCCGAGTCATTTAGTAGACTAAGTGCATGAACCTCCTTCAGACCCCACTCCCGACGCTGGACGACCCCCACGTCGTCGTACCCGCGCCAGGAGCCGGACCCGGAAACTGGGCCGGTGCAGCCTCCGCCGAGCTCGTCGACGGGGTCACTTACCTCACCTATCGGGAGCGCCGGCCACTGGCCCAGGGTCGTGGGGTCGCCACAGCGGTCCTCCGCTCCTCCGACGGCATCACCTTCGAGCGCGTGTGCGAGGTTCACCGCGAGGACTTCGGTGCCGAGTCGTTCGAGCGTCCCGTCGTGATGCAGCGCGCCGACGGCGGCTGGCGGCTCTACCTCTCGTGTGCGACGCCGGGATCCAAGCACTGGTGGATCGAGGCCCTGGACGCCGACCGCCCCGAGGACCTGCCGACTGGCCGCCGTACGGTCGTCCTCCCCGGGGACGAGCACGTCGCGGTCAAGGACCCGGTCATCACCCTCCGCGAGGGCCAATGGGAGATGTGGCTCTGCGAGCACCCCCTGACCGAGCGTGGCGCTGAGGACCGCATGTCCACGTCGTACCTCACCAGCAGCGACGGCCTCTCCTGGACCCGCCACGGGACGGTGCTCGAGCCCCGACCGGGCAGCTGGGACGCGCGCGGCGCCCGGGTCACCGCAGTGCTCTCCCACGACCCCCTGGTTGTGCTGTACGACGGTCGCGCCCGGGCCGAGGACAACTGGCACGAGACCACCTCGGTGGCCCGTGGTGACGCGACCGGCCAGCTGCATGCAGACCCTGACGCCGCGGTGCTCCGGTCACCTGACTCAGACGGCGCGCTGCGCTATGCCAGCGCCGTGCGCCAGCCCGACGGGTCCACCCGGTTCTACTTCGAGCTGGCCCGGCCCGACGGGGCCCACGACCTGGTCACGACATTGAGTCCTGCCTGACGTCCCGCCTGGCAGAGCTGCGCCGACTCTCGAACGAGCTGCGCTCACGGTAGGTCCGCCACTGGTCGAACGACTCGCCGGTGAGGTCCTCGAGCAGCGCGATGTCATCGAGGTGCGGTGCCAGCAGGAGCTGACGCTGCTCGGGCGTCAGCTTCGGCCGCGACGGGTCGCCACCCTTGTGCAGCTGGCTGATCAGCGGCTTGCTGACGGCGCGCCAGACCTGCGGCGGAACGAACTGACCCATCGCCGCGCCGGCACGGATGACCGGGCCGACCGTGCGAGCGCGAACGCCGTCTCGGACGAAGACCCGGGAGTTGTCCGGGGGGATCGTCTCCACGTCGGCGCCCTCGACACCGAGGAAGCCGAACACCCGGTTCAGCGTCTGGTCGGGGCTGTCCACGAGCTCGCGGTACCGCAACAGCAGCACCTGCTGCCGAGGGAAGTGACTGAACAGGTCGGCGACCTGGCGGCCGTACATCCCCAGGCCGGAGTAGTGCCAGAACGGCGCCCACCCTGCGTCCACGCGCTTCTGCTCGCGCGCAACCGCCTCCACGACGTCGGACTCCGGCTCCAGCCCGTCCATCCACAGGTGCATCCAGTTGGAGTAGGCGCGGTCGACCGGGTCCCGGAGCACGGCGATGAGCTTCGCGTCCGGGCGGTCAGCCGCGATGCGACGCCGGGCGTCCCGGTTGTAGAGGTAGAACGGCGTGCTCTCCCCCCGCAGCGTTCCCGTGGGTGCCCGGTCGAACAGCTCGAGGTAGCGCTCGCGCTGCCAGATCCACTCCTGGTTGCTGTGCGCGTCGCCAGGGCCCTTGTACGCCGGGGGCGGGGAGTCGCCGCACATGTAGTACTTCGGCTCCTTGACCCTGCTCAGGAACAGGTGCGGGTGCACGGCAAGCGCTGCGTGCAAGGCGCTGGTGCCCGCCTTGGGGGCACCGATCAGGAAGAAGTCAGGGGGGCGGCGCCTCATACTCTAAGTCTATCGACATTATGCAAGTTGTGGGAACCCGACGACGAGCTGGGTCCCTCACTTGGTGCGCACCTACCGGGCAGGGGCGACGAACGCGTCGACCTTGCGCCGCGCGGCAGCTGCCAGGTTGTCGATCCTGAGCAGCTCAGGCAGCAGCGAGTGGTCGTGCATCAGTGCCCGGAACATCGTGGAGATGGTCACGCCGTGCCCGGGCCGGTGGACGACGGTCAGGTCGTCACCGGCCTGCAGCTCACCCTCCTGGATGACTCTGAGATAGGCCCCGGGCCGACCGACCCGGGCGAATCTCTTGACCCACCCCCGGTCGTCGAAGCCGTTGATCCGCTGCCAGTTCTTGAAGTCGTTGCACGGCGTACGCACCATCGCGACCTCGAGGGTCGCCGAGCCCACTCGCCACCGCTCCCCAACCTCGGCCTCGTTGACGTCGATCCCGCGGATGGTCAGGTTCTCGCCGAACTGCCCGTCCCGGACCTCACGACCCAGCTCTTTCTCCCACCAGTCGAGGTCCTCACGAGCGAACGCGTAGACCGCCTGGTCGATGCCGCCATGGTGCTTGGTGTCGGAGACCTGGTCCCCCTCCACCCCCAGCACGCCGACCGGGACGATTCCGCTCACCGGCTGCTTGTCGATGGAGGTTCGCCCGATGCCCGCCCACGCGAACTCGCGCGGCGTGCCGACGTTGACCGAGACCACCTGTGCCATGCCTCGATCCTCTCAGGGGACCGCCCGGCCCAGCGACCGAGATTCAGCGACTGAGAGACGGCGCACGGGAAACCTCAGGTAGCTGGTCGGAGCAGGATCGTCCAGCTGGTCGCGGTGCTGGCTACGGCGTCGGTGGTTGCCGTCAGGCCGCCCGTGTTTGCCGGAGTGCCTGCGACGAGAGCTGTGCCCGGGTCGGTGAGCAGCGAGCCAATGCGCCCGCCGCCCTCCCCGGTCGACGTCGCCCGTGCGATCTCTCCTTGCGGCGCGGTCCAGCTCGTCGTCGCACTGTTCCTGTCCGCCCAGAAGGACACCCGCCACGCTCCTTCCACGTTGTTCTCGACGAGCGGGGTGGTGTGCGACCAGGAGCTGTCGGTTCCTGGTGCACCGACGATTGTGGCCACCGGCTCGGAGCTGTCCACGCCGCGATAGGCCGCGAGAGTGAGTCCGACCTTTTTGTAGTCGGCACCGGCCGCGAGACTGACTGAGGTGCCTGCGTCGCCCGCGGTGGCCACCTTGCGCCACACCGTCGTGATCTGGCCGATGTCGTCGAGCCGGCCGATCTGCGACCAACCGGCGCCTGGCTCGCTCAGCGTCGTCGCGCCCCCGTGCGCGACGAACAGCAGTAGCACGTCACCGGGTCGGGTCGCGTCCGGCACCTGAGCGGTGAAGCTGCGGGCGTTCTCGTTGGTCGTGGATCGCCCGACGAAACTGATCGTGCCGGTCGGGGGCGCGTCCCCGTCCAGATTCACCACGTTCTCGAGGCGCACCATCTTCAGGTTCTGGTTCCCAATGGTGCCGGGAGGGTCGTTGTTGTTGTCCTGGCACACGAACATGCCGTGCGGAAAGGCCGTCCCGAGGTCCGCCGTCGTGGCGGTGATGCCGTCGGTGCGGTCACAGTCGTCGGAGTCGACGCCGTTGGCGACCCGGAAGGTGTTGACGAAGTCATTGCCGGCCTCACGCCGGTAGACACTGAGGTACGACGCGTTCGGGTCGGGCGCGTTCTGCACCGAGACGATGATGTACCCGGTGCCCTCGCCCTGGTCCACGATCGTTACGCCCTCGATGTCATTGACCAGATGACCACCGGCGCCGGCCAGGATGTCAACGGCTTCGCGAGTGGTGCCGTCGTCGGGCTCGGCGGAGTAGCGCCAGAGCGCCTCGTTCTCCTCACTGATGTAGAGCGCCCCAGTGTCGTCGTCGGCCACGCATCCCTCGGCCTCGGACCCCACCGAGAAGGTCCGCACCGTGTTGCTCTCCAACAGCCCGTCGGCGTCCGCGTCGAGGAGCTCGAACTGGTTGACCGTGCCGCCGATGGTGATCGAGATGCCGTAGACCTTGTGCGTGGTGGGGCTCTCGTAGAGGCAGAAACCCTCGCCGTTCACCCCGATGGGTGCGGCGCCCTCGGTCGTCGACGAAAGCAGCCGGGTGGTCGGGTTGACGTTGTAGAAGCGAGCGCCCCGCTGGATGACACCGACGATGTCCCGAGTCTGACCACCGATCGTCACACCCTGGCGCACGTCCACGTTGCCCCAGAACTGCGTGCTGAACGACAGCCGCTGCACCAGGCTGCCGTCAAGGTCGTAGGTCTCGAACCCTCCACCCTTGTCGTTCCCCATCAGCAGCGACCGGGACGGGTCAGTGGGATGGACCCAGATCGCCGGGTCGTCCATGGCGTCTCCGGAGTGGAACACAGGAGCCGTCTCGCCGTTCGACGGGACGGACACCGGCGACTCGGCCGCGTGTGCCGGCGAGGTGGTGACGACTGTGTTCAGCGCGGCCAGGTTCAGCGCGGCCAGCAGCAGCCACACCAGCAGTGCGGCGATGAGCCGGCGTGGGCGCGCCAAGGACAACATCATGACCCCCCGGGTACAGGAACTTGTTCGAAAGGTACGTCGGCCTGCCCGGCAGGAGCAACGATCCCGGACGAATGCTGGGATTGGTCACGTACTGGTCTGATCCAGACCGGGCTCAACCTTGCCAACGGCCGTCTCAGGTGGCGTAGAAGTGCAGGGCCTTCCAGCTCAGGTTGCGGAGAACCCGAACCGCGCAGACAGCCCCAAGCACGGAGAGCAACGGCGTCAGCAAGTAGGTCAACCTCAGAAGCTCTTCAGTCTCCGGGCTGGCGGTGCCGAGCACGACGCGCGACGCCGAGCCGAACGCGAGGATGGGGAGGAGCCAGAGGAGACACCAGCAGCCCACCACGCGCTGAGCGCGAGAGGTGGGGGCTGCGGGGCCGTGCCGGGCTGCCGTCCTGCCGTGTCATAGCCGCGGAACAGGTCGGTCATGTTCTGCTTCGGGAACCACAACGCCACGACTGGGATGAACCAGGACCCGACGTGCATCCCGGGGGAGCGACGCAGGGCGACGGGAGCGGCCACCGCGAGGCGACGCTGCCAAAAGAGCCAAAGCACGACCGTTGTGAGCACGATCGGCCACTGGAGGACCGCCGACACCAGATCCACCATGCGCGGCACGTCGAACTCTCCGGTGGCTTGTAGACGCGCCATTCGGGTGGGCTCGAGGTAGTTCCATCCTTCGAAGAAGACAGAGACGACGCTGCTCGCACAGCAGAGCACCAGCAGCCGCGTCAACCAGTCGGACAGCCGCGCATATGGAGCACCGAGGGGCTTCGTCGGCTTGGCGTACGACGTCTCCCCGGTCCAGCCCTGACCGTCGTGCCAGCGCTGACCCAAGCCGCCGGAGGAGTCTGGATACCAGCCGGGCGCCTGGGTCGGTGTCGTCGCAGTGCTCACGCACGAAGTATGGAGGCGTTCGAACTCTATTGGGAGGACTTGAGGCAATTGTCGGTTTAAGCGACCGGGCGACCAGGGTTTCGAGAACTCGCTGACGCTCGCTCCTCAACCGCAGGTCCCGGCGACCGAGCGTGCGAGGGCGCCGACAGGCCGCAGGTTGAGGAGCGTCGGCTCGGACCCGACGAAGGGGGGCCGAGCGACGCGTCTCGAAACCCAGTAAGCCGAAAGTCGGCCGCAACCAAAGGCCCTGGCGATCGGCGTCACCGGACCTCCTTGGAGTGGTTTCGAGAGACTCGCTCCTCAACCACCGACACCTCGGTGGTTGAGGAGGGCGCCCCGGCGCGCGTCTCGAAACCACATCATGTTGCTGCTTCTGCGCGAAACACACGTCCCTCTCCTCCATGCAGCGCAGTGCGATGGCTGGCAGCAGGTGGTTGAGGAGGGCGCCCCGGCGCCCGTCTCGAAACCACATAGATGTGCCCGGACTGTCGTATCCGGCGCTGCCCGTTCGTGGAGTAGTCGACATGATGGGGCGGTGCGACGTACCGCCTTCGAGCGCAGGACATCACGTGAGGAGCACGACATGACGCAGTACATGCTTTCCGTCATCCACCCCGAAGAGGGCCCGGAGTTTCCCGACGACGTCGACATCCAGGAGGTCTTCACGAAGGTGGACACCTTCAACAAGGAGCTCATGGACAACGGCAACTGGGTGTTCGGAGGCGGACTCGAGCCGCCGTCCAGCGCGACCGTCGTCGACGCGAGCGGGAAGGACGTCCTCGTCACGGATGGCCCGTACGCCGAGACCAAGGAGCAACTCGGCGGCTTCTGGGTCGTCGAGGCGGCCGACCTGGACGCGGCCCTGGACCTGGGCAAGCGGGCGTCCGCAGCCTGCATGGGCGCCGTGGAGATCCGCCCCTTCCAGGCCGAGTGAGCGACCCGACGACGCCGGTCGGCGCGGAAGTCGATCCGGGAGCTGAGCTCGCGGCAGTCTTCCGTGCCGAGCACGGCCGGGTCGTGGCGAGCCTGACCCGCCGTTTCGGCGACCTCGACCTGGCCGAGGAGGCCACGGGCGAGGCCCTGCTCGTCGCGGTCGAGCGATGGCCGGTCGAGGGGCTGCCACCCAACCCGGGCGGCTGGCTGACCACCGTGGCCGCCAACAAGGCGCTGGACCGGATCCGCCGCGAGAAGCGTCGCGACGACAAGTACGCGGAGGTCGCGCGCATGAACGAACGAATCGACAACAGCACACCCGAACCCACCGGTCCAGTCGAGGACGACCGGCTCCGGCTGGTCTTCACCTGCTGCCACCCGGCCCTGGCGCCGGAGAACCGGGTCGCGCTCACCCTGCGCATGCTGGGCGGGCTCACGGTCGCGGAGATCGCCGCCGCCTTCCTGGTGCCGGAGACGACCATGGCGCAACGGATCACCCGCTCCAAGCAGAAGATCAAGGCAGCGCACATCCCCTACCGGGTGCCGAGCACGGCGGACCTGCCGGAGCGTCTCGCCGGCGTGCTCGCGGTGCTCTACCTGGTCTTCAACGAGGGTTATCTCGGCTCCTCCGGCGAGGCCCTCCGAACCGACCTCACCGCCGAGGCGATCCGGCTCACACGGCAGCTGCGCGAGATGGTCCGCGCGACCCCGTCGCTGGGACCGCTGCCCGAGGTCGAGGGACTGCTGGCCCTGATGCTGCTGATCGACTCGCGAGCGACCGCCCGGGTTCGCGACGGTGTCCTCGTTCCGCTCGACGAGCAGGACCGAACGCTCTGGGATGCCGCCATGATCGACGAGGGACACCGCCTGGTGCGGGGGTGCCTGGCCCTGAACCGGCCCGGGCCCTACCAGGTGCAGGCCGCGATCAACGCCGTACACACGGATGCGGTCGACGCGTCGATGACCGACTGGTCGCAAGTGGTCCAGCTCTTCGACCAGCTGCTCGCCATCACTCCCAGCCCGGTGGTTGCCCTGAACCGCGCAGTCGCCGTGGCCGAGATCGACGGGCCGGAGGTCGCCATGGCCCTGGTCGAGCCGCTCGCCCTCGACACCTACCACGCGTGGCACGCGACGCGCGCCGACCTGCTCCGCAGACTCGATCGCCCCGACGAGGCACGACTGGCCTATGACAAGGCGATCGAGCTCGCCGGCAACGAGGCCGAACGGCAGTTCCTGGGCGGGCGGCGCGACCGGCTGCCGTCATAGGAGCTAGAGCTAGTCCTGAACTGCCTTCGCGACGGCGATGCACGCCGTCAGGTAGTCCTCGTCGGGGTAGCCGCACTCGGGTCGTCCTGAAGCTGCCAGCACGCGTTGTTCATCATCCGTACGACGACCCAGTCGCGGGCCCGGCGCTCGTCGAGTCCGGCGTGGTCGACGAGGGCGTGGAAGCGCCGGCGGACGCCGTTGCGGACACTCAGCCCACTGTGGGGTGCCTGGAGCTCCTCGAACCGGTTCCACAGCATCGGCGCCAGCTCGTAGTGCGGGTCCCCGCTCATCGGCTTGGGGTCGATCACCAGCCACGGCGCCCGGTCCGCTGCCATCACGTTCTCGTAGTGCAGGTCGCCGTGGATCAACGTCCCGGTGCTGGCCGGGTCGGTCACGAAGTCACGCGACAGCGAGATGGCCTGCTCGACGAGGCGCCTCGGGAGTGGCGCGTTGCGGGGCAGCTGCTCCAGCTCGCCGGCCCAGCGGTCGACGTACGACGTGAGCGGGCGCAGCTGGGGCAGTGCCGGGACGTGGAGCTGCGAGTACAGGCCGGCGACGATCTCGCACGCCTCGAGGTCCCACACCTCGTCGAGGCGTTCCTGATGGAGTCGTTCGAGCAGCATCGCGGCGCGGTGCGGGTCGGCGCGCAGCAGCTTGACCGCTCCGCGGCCGCCCCACTGCTGCAGTGCGAGGTGCTCGTGCTCGCTCTCCTCGTCGGGGAAGCTCACCTTCAGCACCGCCGGGCGCCCGCCCGCCGTACGCACTGGCACCACGAGGGCGACGAAGCCGTGCATCATCGCACCGTCGCTGCTCAGCTCCCACTCCTCGAGGAGTCCCGTAAGGAGCGCCGGCAACCGCTCCACCCATTCGGCCCAGTCCGGTCCCCGGCTCGCCATTCCGAGTACGCCGTCTGGAAGGCGGGGGGAAGTCACCCGGCGATGGTCCCACCGACGGGTGCTGCCGTTTGAGCAGGTGCCCCGTCAGAACCCCACCAACATGTCCTCCACGCGCTTGCGGAAGTTGGGGCACGTGGTCACGTCGTGGGCCCGGCAGTCAAGTGCGTGCTGGGTCATGTCCCGGGAGATCCGCATCTCCTCCATCCGCCGGTCGAGGTCCGCGAGGTGGGCAGTGAGCACGTCACGGCGACCCTCGGACCCGGCATCGAGCAGGTGCGCGACCTGGTCGAGGCTCATGCCGGCGGCCTTGCTGCGTACGACGACGGCCACCCGGCCCACGTCGTCGCGGGAGTACCGCCGCCGCCCCGCCGAGTCACGCGCGGGCGCGAGCAACCCGACCGTCTCCCAGTGCCGGAGCACGTTGGTCGGCAGGTCGAACCGGGCTGCAACATCGCCTACGGACCAGAGGGTTGACTTCATGTTGACATGAAGTCACACACTGGGGGGAACCACAAGGCGAAGGAGCAACATGTACGACGTCATCGTGTTCGGCGGCGGCCCGGCCGGCCTCCAAGCAGCACTGACCCTAGGCCGCATGCACCGGAGCTGTCTCGTGCTGGACTCGGGCGACTACCGCAACTCGCCAGCACGCGAGATGCACAACTTCATCACCCATGACGGGACGCCTCCCGAGGAGTTCCGCACGGCAGCCCGCAAGGACCTGGCCGGATACGCGACCGTCGAATTGGTCGAAGAGGCGGCGCAAGATGTTGTCTCGACGGAGACCGGCTTCGCGGTCACGACGGACACCGGCACCATCCACCAGACTCGGCGCATCGTCCTCGCGACGGGGCTACGCGACGTGCTGCCCGACGTACCCGGGATCTCCGACCTGTGGGGCAGCGTGGTGGCCCACTGCCCGTTCTGCCACGGCCATGAGCTCGCCGGAGGCACGCTCGCCATCCAGGGAGGGCCCCACTCCCCCAGGCTGGCCGCGATGCTCGCACCCATCGCGGGGCGGCTCCTGGTCCTGGCGCACGGCTACGAGTTCACGGCCGCCGAGCTCGACCAACTGGCCAGGATCGGCGCCGAGGTCCGCATCAGCCGGCTCGTCGCGCTCCGGGCCGAGGGCGACGGCGCCGTCGCCGCGCTGGACGACGGGACGTCGATCCCCATCGACGGCTTCTTCGTCGCCGGGACCCTCGAGCAGAGCGCGCCGTTTGCCGCGGCGCTCGGGCTCACGACGTTGCCCAGCGGTGGCGTCGAGGTCGACCCGTTCGGTCGCACCAGCCGTCCCGGCGTGTACGCCGCGGGCGACCTCGCCCACCAGGCGTCGTACCCGATGCCGCTCGCCTCGGTCCTGAACGCAGCCTCCGCGGGCATGCTGGCGGGAGTCGCTGCGCTGCAGGACCTCATGGCGGAAGACTTCGACCTGCCGCCGATGGGCTGAGTGCTACTTCTTGTCCTTCAACGAGGGTCCGGACGTGGAAAGCGCGGCGATGAAGGCCTCCTGGGGCACCTCGACGCGACCGACCATCTTCATCCGCTTCTTGCCCTCCTTCTGCTTCTCCAGCAGCTTGCGCTTGCGGGTGATGTCGCCGCCGTAGCACTTGGCGAGCACGTCCTTGCGGATCGCGCGGATCGTCTCGCGCGCGATCACGCGGGCGCCGATCGCCGCCTGGATGGGCACCTCGTACTGCTGCCGCGGGATCAGCTCGCGCAGCTTGCCGGCGAGCATCACCCCATAGCCGTACGCCGCGTCGCGGTGCACGATCGCGCTGAACGCGTCGACGGTCTCCCCCTGGAGCAGGATGTCGACCTTGACGAGGTCGGCCGCCTGCTCGCCGGTGGGCTCGTAGTCCAGGGACGCATAGCCCTTGGTCTTCGACTTCAGCTGGTCGAAGAAGTCGAAGACGATCTCGCCCATCGGCAGCGTGTAGCGCATCTCGACGCGGTCCTCGGAGATGTAGTCCATCCCCTGCAGCTGGCCGCGCTTGGACTGGCAGAGCTCCATGATCACGCCGATGTACTCGCTGGGACTGAGGATCGTCGCCTTCACGACTGGCTCGCGGACCTCAGCGATCTTGCCTGCGTTCGGGTACTCGCTGGGGTTGGTGACCTCCTGCTCGGTCCCGTCCTCCATCAACACGCTGTAGACCACGTTGGGTGCGGTGCTGATCAGGTCGAGGTTGAACTCCCGCTCCAGTCGCTCGCGGACGATCTCCATGTGCAGCAGGCCGAGGAAGCCACACCGGAAGCCGAAGCCCAGCGCCCCGGAGGTCTCGGGCTCATAGGCGAGCGCCGCGTCGTTGAGCTGCAACCGCTCCAGGGCGTCGCGCAGGGTCGGGTAGTCGTCGCCGTCGATTGGGTAGAGCCCCGAGTAGACCATCGGGTTCGGGTGCTTGTAGCCACCGAGCGGGGTTTGCGCGCCGTGGTGCTGGCTGGTCACCGTGTCACCGACGCGGGACTGGCGGACGTCCTTCACCCCGGTGATCAGGTAGCCGACCTCGCCGACCCCGAGGTCACCGGCCTTCACCGGCTCGGGGCTGATCACACCGACCTCGAGCATCTCGTGGACGACGCCGTTCGACATCATCTTGATCCGGTCGCGGTGGGAGAGCTTTCCGTCGAAGACCCGGACGTAGGTGACCACACCGCGGTAGATGTCGTAGACCGAGTCGAAGATCAGCGCACGGGGAGGCGCGTCCGGATCGCCCTCAGGGGCGGGCGTCTGGGCGACGATCTCGTTGAGCAGGTGCTCGACGCCCAGGCCGGTCTTCGCCGAGACGTGGAGTACGTCGGAGACGTTGCAGCCGATGATCCCGGCCAGCTCTGCGGCGTACTTCTCCGGTTGGGCGTTCGGCAGGTCGATCTTGTTCAGCACCGGTATGACGTGCAGGTCGGCGCCGAGCGCGAGGTAGAGGTTGGCCAGCGTCTGCGCCTCGATCCCCTGTGCGGCGTCCACGAGCAGCACTGCCGTCTCGCACGCCTCGAGCGAACGTGACACCTCGTAGGTGAAGTCGACGTGTCCGGGGGTGTCGATCATGTTCAGGACGTAGGTGTCCGGCTCCGCCATGGCGTCGTTGTCCGGCTTCACCGTCCACGGCATCCGCACGGCCTGGCTCTTGATCGTGATGCCGCGCTCGCGCTCGATGTCCATGCGGTCGAGGTACTGCGCGCGCGCCGCCCGCTCGTCCACGACGCCCGTCAGCTGCAGCATTCGGTCGGCCAGCGTGGACTTCCCGTGGTCGATGTGGGCGATGATGCAGAAGTTCCGGATGATCGATGGGTCGGTCCGGCCCGGCACGGGCGCGGCGGCGTTCAGGGACACGGACTGCTTTCCGGGGAGGCGTTTCGGCAGGCGCCCATCCTCCCACGCTCGACGCCTCTACCCGAACGGAGGCACGCCTCCCGCACGCTCGCCACCCCACGTCGTACGCCGCCCGTCCGGGCCGACGACTGAGCCTGATGCAAGCACCCGAGTGATGGTCGAGCGGACCGAGTCCAGCTCATCCTCCGGTGCGTCGAAGCGAACCGTCGCCTGCCACTCGTCGCCGTCGGCGAGGGTCTCGGTGTGGTGCGGCCAGCGGCACGGCCCCTCGTGCTCCCAGTGCCCGCACAGCGCCACTGTGACGGCTCCACAGAGCGCCGCCGCCTCGCCCTCCAGCCCGGTGACCCGGCAAACCTGTTGATGGGCGAATGGCATGCGCTCACGCTAACCACCGGACGATGTGGGCAGCCAGAAGCGCAGCTTCACACCGCGCTGGTCCTCGAGCTCTCCCCCGTTGGCTTCGATGACCTTGCGGGAGGCCACGTTGTCGACGTCGCAGGTCACCAGAGCCGGATCAATGCCTCGCCGCGCTGCCTCCGGGAGGACTGCAGCGAGCATTCGGGTCGCGTGGCCCTCTCGGCGCCGACTGCGGCGCACGAAGTACCCGATGTGGCCGCCCGCCTCCCGAAGGTGATCGGTCAGCTCGTGCCGCAGCGAGATCCGCCCGAGGTAGTCATTGCCCTCGGTCCACCACCACATGATCTGGCAGACGAATCCGGGTTGGCTGGGGCGTTCGGACTCACCCAGCAGCTGCTCGACGTACGCGACGAAGCCCGCCTCGGTCGCCCAGGTGGACCCGAACCTGGTCAGCTCACTGCCAAGCATCGAGTCCTCTCCTCTGCCTCGCTCTGCAACGAACTCCTCCATCGCGCCGATGAAGGACGCCCGGAACCGGGCGTGAGGACGGGTCAGCTCAGCCATGTCCCCGAGGTTGCAGCATCGTGGACACGCCCGGCCACCGGTTATCCGCAACGCCTTGCGCGGGCCGGCGTCCGTGCCGCCTAGCCTGATCGCCATGGATCCCGAGACACGAGTTGCCTTGCTGGCCGGCGGGTCCGGCCTTGTGGGGAGTCACCTGCTGCGACTTCTGCTCGATGACCCGCGGTGGGAGCGCGTGGTCAGCGTCGGTCGGCGCGAGGTCGACGTACGGCACGAGAAGCTGGAGCAACGCATCCTGGACCTCACCGACATCGGCGACCTGCCTGCCGTCGACGACGCCTTCTGCGCACTGGGCACCACGATCAAGAAGGCGGGCAGCCAGCCCGCCTTCCGGTCCGTCGACCAAGACGCCGTGGTGGCACTGGCACAGGCGGCCAGGAGGTCCGGGGCCCAAAGCTTTCTGCACGTGACGGCGATGGGCGCCGATGCCGGGTCGCGGGTGTTCTACAACCGCGTGAAGGGCGAGACGGAGCGAGACGTCGCGGCGGTCGGG
The DNA here is from genome assembly GCA_963759525.1 of uncultured Actinomycetota bacterium. Classification (GTDB taxonomy): domain Bacteria; phylum Actinomycetota; class Actinomycetes; order Propionibacteriales; family Nocardioidaceae; genus Marmoricola. Next base: position 84,390 of record CAVWZO010000008.1, read on the forward strand.
ATTGCTACCACTGTCGCCTTCCGGCCCTCGATCCTCGACGGCGACCGCGAGGAGTCGCGACCCGCCGAGCAGGTGGGCCTGGTCGTTCTTCGCGCGCTCGCACCCGTGCTGGGCAAGCTGCGGCCTACCCGTGCCGAGGACGTGGCGAGGGCGATGATCCACGAGGCCGGGCGGGGTCAGCCGGGCACGCGCACGATCGGAGCCGGCGAGATCACCCGGCTGGCTCGCTAAAGCGACTTCTAGGTGGTCGAGCAGCGAGCGAAGGGACGCCAACATCATCCGTTGCCTCAAGCGCTGGCTCGCTAGCGACTTCTAGGTGGTCGAGCAGCGAGCGTCAGCGAGCGGCCAGTCGAGACCACCGCCCGTACGACGACAGCAGGCGCTGCCTTGCCGCCGATTTGGGCGCGACTGCCGCGCGCTGATATCGTTTCCCTTCGTGTCTGGACCGTGTCCGGACGCCCCCGAATCTGATCTCCACACAATCGAGGCGACCCTGCAGTGGCGAACATCAAGTCCCAGATCAAGCGCAACCGGCAGAACGACGCTGCACACGAGCGCAACAAGGCCGTGAAGTCCGCGCTGAAGACGGCCGTCCGCAAGTTCCGCGAGGCCGCCGAGGCCGGCAACGCCGACGAGACGAAGGCCGCAGCACTTGACGCGTCCAAGCGACTCGACAAGGCCGCCTCGAAGGGCGTCATCCACAAGAACCAGGCCGCCAACCGCAAGTCGGCCCTGCACAAGCAGGCTTCCTCGCTCTGATCAGTCTTCCGGGCTGACCAGCCCTCGCAACAGGCGTCGCGCCCACTGGGCCCGGCGCCTTCTTGCTGCCTACTCAGCGCTGAGCCCTCAACGCTGGGCGCGTGCCCGCACGACGTCGAGCACCATCTTCTCCAGCGCGTAGGACGGGTCGCTGGCCTGTCCCTTGATGTCGGCGTCCGCCCGCGCCACCGTACGGATCGCCCGCCCCAGGCCGTCGTCGTCCCAGCCGTGGGCCTGGCGACGCAAGGTGTCCAGCTTCCAGGCGGGCACCCCGACCTCGCGCATCAGGTCGTTGTTGCGCATGCCGCGTGGGGCCGACATGAACCTCGCGAGGCTGCGCAGGCCCCCAGCCATGGCGCTCGTCACTAGCACCGGGGCGGTGCCACGGTCGAGCGCCCAGCGCAGCTCCTCGAGCGCCTTGGCCGCCTGGCCGTAGATGGTGTGGTCCGCCACCGCGAAGGACTTGGCCTCCGCCCTGCCGCCGAAGTACTTCTTGACCATCTCAACGGTGAGCGGCTGGCCCTCGAAGTCGTCGGCGAGCTGGCTGGCGGCCGCCGAGAGCGACCGCAGGTCCTGACCGACCGCCTGGACCAGGAAGGCCGCTGCATCCGGGTCGATGCGCACCTCGCGCGACCGCAGCTCGTTGACCACGAAGCCCGGGAACTCCCGTGCGGTCAGTGGCGCGGACTTCACCTCGGTGACTGACGGGAGCTTGCGCAGCTTGGTGAGCAGCCCGCTCCCCTTGGGGCCGCCGCTGTGGGCCAGTACGAGGGCGACCTCCTCGGCCGGCGCCGCCGCGTAGTCGAGGAGGCCGGGGGCTGACTCCTCAGGCAGGTCCTCGAGCCGGCGTACGACGACGCACCGGGTCGAGGAGAACAGGGACGGGGCCGCCATGTCGCCGAGCGTGGCCATAGTCAGCGAAGCCGCACTCGTCTCGGAGAACTCGGCCTCCGCGTCGTGGCTGCGCACTGCCGCCCGGACGCCGGCTATGGCGCGCTCCCCGAGGAACTCCTCGGGCCCGGTCACCAGGGTGATCCGGCCGAGCACGTCGTGCGGCTGCGGATCCATGCAGGCACCTTCTCACGCGCCTCGGACAGCAGCTTTCAAAGGGTGAGTGTGCCCTCGACGAGGGAGTGGCACGCCCCGCCGACCCAGACCTGGCCTTCGTCGTCGGTGTCCACCACCACTCTGCCGTCGCGTCCCATTGCCGTGCCCTGACGGGCCACGTAGGCGGGAGGCAGGTGCCCTTCGCGGGTCAGCCAGAGGGCGAAACCCGCGTTCAGGCTCCCAGTGACCGGGTCCTCCGGCACGGCGAACTCCGGGCAGAAGGCGCGCACCTCGTGGTCAGCGCCGATCTCCTCTCTCCGCTGCGCGTCGTGCTCCCCGATGACACCGACCTCGAGCCCGCTCATCGCGACGAAGTCGGGTCGCAGGCCCAGTACGTCGTCGGCGCTGGCCAGCTGCACCCCGAGCCACCCCGGCCCGTTGTCGATCCAGTTGGCGCGCAACACCCTTTCCTGCGCGACGCCCAGCGCAGCGATCGCACGCGCCAAGGTCTCCTCGTCGACCTCACCTGCGCGGAGCAGGTCCGGAGCCCGGAAGGCGAGGCCGTGGTCGTCCAGGCGGAGCTCCACCAGCCCGACGCCGCACTCCTGGACGGCGCGTCCCTCGCGAGCCGGCACACCTCCGCGGCCGAGCCAGGCGTGGGCGCTGCCGAGAGTGGGATGTCCGGCGAAGGGCAGCTCCTCGGCCGGGGTGAAGATGCGCAACCGATAGTCCGCCGACGGATCGGTCGGGGACAGCAGGAAGGTCGTCTCGGAGAGGTTCGTCCAGCGCGCGAACGCCTGCATCTGCTCGTCGTCGATCCCGTCGGCGTCATGCACCACCGCCACCGGGTTACCGGTCAGAGGGCTGGGAGCGAACACGTCGACCTGGGAGAAGGAGTACGTCGTCACGGCCCCACCCTGTCACTTACCGGTGCCGACCTTTCCACGGTGTGCGACTCGCAGGCCGTGGTCCACGACGACTGCCACGTCGCCGTGCCTGTCGGTGCGCCCGACCCGCATCCGCGACTCGTGGAGCAGCGCCGTCAGCGAGGGGGCCGGGTGACCGTAGTCGTTGCCGGCACCGACCGAGATCACCGCGAGCCGCGCACCGAGCCCGCGGACGAGACCAGGATCCTGGCTGGCGCTGCCGTGGTGGGCCACCTTGAGGACGTCGGCGCGCAGCCCGCCTGTCTCGCGCCGAAGCTGTGCCTGCGAGACCACCTCCTCGTCGCCCATCAGGAGGATCCGGATGCCACGCGTCTCGACGAGGAGTACGACGCTGGCGTCATTGGGCGGTGAGCCCGACGCTGCAGACGGTGGACGTGAAGGCGCGATCACCTGCCAGCTGAGCGGACCCAGTCGCCGTGTTTCGCCGTACGCCGCGAGTCGCACCGGCACCCGGGCACGCGCGGCCACCGCCTCCACCAGCCGGACTCCCGCGACCGGGTCCGGCAGGGACGTGACCTCGATGGCGCCCACCGTTCGGCCGTCCAGGACTCCTTCGAGCCCGTCGACGTGATCTGCGTGGAAGTGGGTCAGCACCACCAGCGGCACCCGCTCGATGCCCAGTCGTCGCAGGCATCGGCCCATAGCTGGCGAGTCCGGGCCGGCATCGACGACGAGGGCACTGCCGCGGCCGGCGTTGAGCACCAGTCCGTCGCCCTGACCGACGTCGCAGGCGACCATCACCCATCCGGTGGGCGGCCAACCCGGCGTCGGCAGCGGGACGAGCAGGACGCACACCATCAGCGCGCCGAGGCACAGGGTCGTGGCTCTACGGGCCAGAACCGCGCCCAGCACGAGCGCCACCACCGCAGAGAGCGCGGTCAGGGTCACGATGCCGACCGCGCTTGCCGACCAACCCACCGCCGCCACCGGAAGGTCAGCGCAGCGCACCGCCACGGCGATGATCCACTGCGCGCACCAGGCCGCGGGCGTCGCCACGATCCTGCCGAGGGTCTCGGAGATGAGGCCGACAACACCACCGGCCAGACCAAGGACGGTGGCCGGCCCGACGGCGGGTGCAGCCATCAGGTTCGCCGCGACCGCGACCAGGCTCACCTGGCTGGAGATCGCGGCCACCAGCGGCGTGCAGGCGATCTGGGCGGCCAGCGGCACCGCCACCGCCTCGGCGACCCAGCGTGGAAGCCAGCGCATCAACCGGTCGCGCCAACCCGGTGCCAGCCAGAGGATCCCGGCGGTGGCCAGGCACGACAGCGCGAAGCCCATCGACAGTGCCAGCCATGGGTCGACCAGGAGCAGCAGGAACACCGCCGCACCCAGCGCTCGGGTGCCGCGGCGACGCCCGTGGTGGCCCATCCCGATCAGCCCGACCGACCCCATCGCCGCTGCCCGCACGACGCTGGGTTCGGTGCGTGCCAGCAGCACGAACCCCACGACTCCGAGGGCCCCGACGACGACCAGGCCGCGGGCGCGCACGCCCGCCCAACGGGCGACCAGCAGCAGGCAGCCGACCACGATCGTCAGGTTGGTGCCCGAGACCGCCAGCAGGTGCGTGAGCCCGGAGGTGCGGAACGCCTCGCTCAGCTCGTCCGGCATGCCGCTGTCGTCGCCGTCCACGAGCGCGGGCACCAGTGACCTCGGCCCGGCGTCCTGGCCGGCCACGGCGTCCCGGATGGAGGCTCGCAGCCGGTCGGCGGCGCGCAACCACGGACCGGGGCGGTCGATGACCACCGGAGGTCCCCGGGGGCGCAGCACCCCGGCAAGATCGCGTGTGCTCGAGCGCTGCAGCCGGCCCGAGACCTGCACCCGCGTGCCGGGAGTCAGCCGCTGCCACCGCTCATCGGCGATCAGCAGCACCGGCGCCCGGACCCGGTGACGCAGTCCCCGACCGGTCAGGCGCTCGATGCGGGCGCGGAGGACGACGTAGTGGTCGAACTGCCCGTGCCGCAGCATCGCGTCCGATGTCACCACGATCCTCGCGTCGACGGCTGCGCGCTGCCGGGCGAGGGCCTCGACCGCGCTGTCGTGCACCGCCGCGTCGCGTACCGACACCGAGATTGCGATTCCACCGGCGGCCACCAGCCAGGCCAGCCCGCTCAGCACCTCCTTGCCCCGGCGCCGACGCTGTACGAGGCAGAGGCAGCCGAGGACGAGCGCGAGCACGCTCACCCACGGAGGTGCCAGCAGGGCCGTCAGCGCGGCCGCCCAGGCGACACCACCGAGCACGGGCGCGCGCAGGTCGACGCTCGAGGTCGCCGGTGCAGTCACAGCGTGACGTGCGGCGCCAGGTCGGCGAGTGTCTTCTCACCGATGCCGTCGACCTCCAGCAGCTCGTCCACCGAGGAGAAGGCGCCGTTGGCTCCACGCCAGTCGAGGATCTTCTGGGCCGTGACTGGTCCTACTCCCGGCAAGGTGTCGAGCTGTTCGCTGGTCGCGGTGTTGATGTTGACCAGTGCCCCGGCCGGGTCCGGTGCGGCCGCGCTGGCACTGGCCGCCAGTCCACCACGCCTGGACGACCGACCGACGAGGATCTGCTCGCCGTCGACCAGGACCCGGGCGAGGTTGAGCGCGCTGAGGTCCACCCGGCCACGGGGACCTCCGGCCCTCTCGAGAGCGTCGACGACACGGGACCCGGCCGGCAGCGTCGCGACTCCTGGGCGGCGTACCTTCCCTGCGACGTCGACCGTGACGCTGGTCGCCGCTCCGGGCGAGGCGGCACCGGTCGTCGGCGAGGACCTCACGGGCACGAGCGCGGACGGGGATCCGGACGAGCTGGAGCGGTCAGGCACGCGAGGAACGGCCTCGGCATCCCCACCCATCCGGAACGCGACGAGCGCGGTCGCGGTCACCGCAACGGCCACGAGCGCGACGACCAGCAGCACCGGACCCGGGTCAAGTCCGACGCGGCCACGGAAGGTCTCCGGCATCCGGTCAGCCAGCCATCCGCCCATCCGGCGGGCCGCTCCCGGACGCCCGGGCCTCAGGTGCCTCCCGGCGGGAGCAACCGTCGATGGCTCCGGCAGGGTTGCGCGCGAGGGGTCCGGCGCCTCACTTTCGACCGGGTCGTCGACGCGCCGCAGCCCGGCCTGGTCGAGCTCACGGCCCAACAGCTCGAGGCGACGACGAGCCGCAGCCGCGACTTCCTGCTGAGACTGCCTGTGCATGCCCCGACGTTAGGAAGCACTAGCGGCCGGGGAAAGGACGATCTGCGGGCCTGTGGACAACTGTGAGGCAGCGGGGGCGTGTGGACTTCTCAGCTGCGCCGCGACACCGCGACGGCGACCATCCCTGGTCCGACATGGGCGCCGAGAACCGCCCCGATCTCGCCCAGCCAGACCTCTCGCTCCCCCAGCCCGTTCTCGAGCCGGGTCGAGAGCCGCTCGGCCAGCTCGGCGGCCCGTTCAGGGCTGGCCAGATGTGCGACCGCGATGTCCACCTCGGCGTCCAGGGCCGCCTCCACAGCCAGCTCCTCCAGCCGGGACAGCGCCCGGGTCGACGTGCGGACCTTCTCGAACGGGCAGATCCGGCCGTCCTCCACCCTCAGGATCGGCTTGACCGCCAGAGCAGATCCGAGCAGGGCGGCCGCAGCACCCATGCGCCCTCCGCGGCGGAGGTACTCCAGGGTGTCGACGTAGAACAGCGAGGTGGTGTTGGCCGCACGGGTCCGGGCGGCGGCCCCGGCTGTGGCCGCGTCGGCGCCGTCGGCGATGGCATCCGCCGCCGCGAGGACTGCGAAGCCGGTGCCCATCCCGACCTGCCGGGAGTCGACCGGCGTCACCGGGACCGGCGACCGGCGTGCGGCAAGCTGCGCCGACTCGAAGGTGCCGCTCAGCTCACCGGAGATGTGCACCGAGACGATCGACTCGGCTCCGTCGGCGGCCAGCTTCTCGTACGTCTCGAGTATCGCCTCGGGGTTCGGCCGCGACGTACTGACCGGGGTCCACTCCTCGAGGGCGTCCGCCAGCATCTGTGGCGTGATGGAGTCGCCGTCGCCGCCTTCGTCGTACGACGTCGCGCCGATGACCACCTGCAGCGGGACCACGGTGATACCGCGCTCGGCAGCTGTCTGTGCGGAGAGTGAGGCGGTCGAGTCGGTGACCAGCGCAACGGACATGGGCGAAGGCTATCGCCGCGCCAGTGACACTCCTCGACGACGTCTCAGGTCCGCGAGGCCGAGCAGCAGCGCCGCCACGATCAGCCCGATGGTGGTGTGCAGCGCGACGGAGAACGCCTCGACGGAGTCCCCGCGGCTCGAGACGAGCCCGTCGAAGAACTGGGCGAGCACCACGGCCACCCCGATGGCAGACCCGACGCGCTGGAAGGTCTGCAACAACCCACCGCCGGCGCCGGCCTTGGCGGGGTCGACCTCGTCGAGGGCGAGGGTGATGTTCGGCGCGATCACGAGACCACCACCGGCTCCCGCGAGCAGCAGCAGCGGGGCCAGCTTGAGGCCCACATCGCCGTCGATGCGAGGAACGGCGATGTCGATGGCCACGAGCGCCACGGTGACAGCGACCAGCCCTGCGATGACCAGCGCCCGCCCGTAGCGCTCGAGGATGCGACCTCCCACGAGCGCCGCGACGGCTGACCCGACCGCGAACGGCATCTGTGTCAGGCCCGCCTGCAGGGCGGTGTAGCCCAACCCGTTCTGCAGGTAGAGCGTGAGGATGATGAAGATCGAGGTGAAGCCGGCGAAGTACAGGCTGCCCAGGCCGGCGCCGTACACGTAGGAATGCACCTTGGTCAACGACAGATCGAGCAGCGTCTCCCTGTTGCGGCCGGTCCAGAACCGCTCCCAGAGGTAGAACAACGCGAACATGACACCAGCGACACCGAGCAGCCACCACGGCCGTTCTGACAGCGACTCCCCCTGCTTGCCCTCGACGACCGGCAGCAGCACGAGCACGGTCGCGATGGCGAAGAGCAGCACACCGGCCGGGTCCAGCGACTGGCGCGGACCCTCGGCTGCGACCGGGAGCCACTTCCAGGCGAGGACGAGCAGCAGCAGGCCGACCGGCAGGTTGACGTAGAAGACAAGCCGCCAGCCGAGGTCCGCGCCACCCAGCTGAACCAGCAGACCACCGAGCAGGGGGCCGATCGCGGTGGAGACCCCGATCGTGGCACCGTAGACGCCGAACGCACGGCCACGCTCCGGGCCCTTGAAGAGGTTCTGGATGAAACCCGAAACCTGGGGCGTGATCATCCCGCCGCCGATGCCCTGCAGCACCCGCGCCACCGAGAGCCACAACGCGGTCGGGCTGGCGCCACACGCTGCGCTGGCGAGCGTGAAGATCGCGACGCCCGCCATGAACATCGCCCGCCGGGACCGCGCGTCACCCAGCCTTCCTGCCGGAACCAGGGCGACGCCGAAGGCCAGCGAGTAGCCCGCGACGACCCACTGGATGTCGCTGTCGTCGGCGGTCAGTCCCGTGCGGATCGAGGGCAGCGCGACGTTGACGATGCTGACGTCGAGCAGGCACATGCCGCCAGCCACCAGGCACACCGCGAGTGCGCGCCACCGGGCCGCATGGTGCTCGGCCGCTTCGGCGTCAGACCCCGAGCTCGCTCCTTCCACCCGCGCCACGCTAGTGCCCATCTGTCGTTGGTTCGTCGGGGCCTGCGCGGTCCATACACGCACATCGCGTCGATGGCGATCAGCGGAGTCTGGCCTGCACCTGGTGCGTGCTGTACTCCGCTGATCCGGCCAACCGGGCAGGCGGCGACCGGTCGAGGCCGACGGCGAGGTCACGGTGGGTGGTCTCGACTGATCACTCGCTTCGCTCGCTGCTCGACCACCTACGTGGTTGCTCGCCGGCCCGTCTCTACCCTGGGCAGACCCGTTCCGCGGATCAGCGGAGTCTGTCCTCATAGGTGGTCGAGCAGCGAGCGCCAGCGAGCGGCCAGTCGAGACCACCGACCGTGGCGCAACGTCGGCCCTGACGGGCTGCAGCGTGTGGTCGAGGTTTGTCGCATCGGTCGCGGAGGGTGGATGGTCTCGACTGATCACTCGCTCCTCAACGCAAGGTTGCTCGACCACCTACGTGGTTGCTCGCCGGCCCGTCTCTACCCTGGGCAGACCCGTCCCGCGGATCAGCGGAGTCTGTCCTCATAGGTGGTCGAGCAGCGAGCGCCAGCGAGCGGCCAGTCGAGACCACCGACCGTGGCGCAACGTCGGCCCTGACGGGCTGCAGCGTGTGGTCGAGGTTTGTCGCATCGGTCGCGGAGGGTGGATGGTCTCGACTGATCACTCGCTCCTCAACGCAAGGTTGCTCGACCACCTACGTGGTTCCTCCCCGGCCCGTCTCTACCCTGGGCAGACCCGTCCCGCGGATCAGCGGAGTCTGTCCTCATAGGTGGTCGAGCAGCGAGCGCCAGCGAGCGGCCAGTCGAGACCACCGACCGTGGCGCAACGTCGGCCCTGACGGGCTGCAGCGTGTGGTCGAGGTTTGTCGCATCGGTTGCGGAGGGTGGACGGTCTCGACTGATCACTCGCTCCTCAACGCAAGGTTGCTCGACCACCTACGTGGTTCCTCCCCGGCCCGTCTCTACCCTGGGCAGACCCGTCCCGCGGATCAGCGGAGTCTGGCCTGCACCAGGAGGCTGTCGCGAAATGAAGTCACCCAGATCTCGCGCCGCAAATCTTGCGGTGGACCATACGAAATCGCCGGGTCGGGTGCCTCAGGACACGCCATTGCGCGCGTGGGGCACACGACCCGATCACCATCCAGCCACCAGCTGCCGCAAATCTTCCGGCCGGCCGAAATGACACCGCCAAAACCCAACAGCCTCCAGGCGCGCGTGCTGGACTCCGCTGATCGGCTCAGCGGTGACCCCGTGCCACGCTATCCGCCTGCATGCGATCAAGGAGCAGTCGCTACCGTCGTGGTGACGCACCCGCAAACCGTCGAGCAGGAGAACAGATGCGCATCGTCATCGCCGGAGGCCACGGTCAGATCGCCCGTCAGTTCGGCAGGCTCGTGGCCGCGACCGGGCACCACCCCGTCGGCATGATTCGCCGGCCCGAGCACATCCCTGATCTCCAGGAGGACGGTGTGGAGCCGGCGTTGATCGACCTCGAGGACACCGACGTCGAAGCGATGACCGAGATCGTGCGGGGCGCCGACGCCGTCGTGTTCGCAGCGGGAGGTGGGCCGGACGGCAACGCCTCGCGCAAGGAGACCGTCGACAAGGGCGCGGCGATCATGCTCGCCGACGCGGCCGAGGCTGCCGGCGTACGCCGCTACGTGATGGTCTCCACGATGGGCACCGACACCGCGAAGCCCGGGTCCAGCGACGTGTGGGACGTCTACCTCCTCGCGAAGAAGGCTGCGGACGACGACATCAGCTCCCGTGACCTCGACTGGACGATCGTGAGGCCCGGACGGCTCACGGATGACGTCCCCGGCGGCCGCGTCCGGGTCGGCAAGCTCGAGCGCGGTTCGGTGACGCGCGGGGACGTTGCCCACGTGCTGGCCGAGGTGATCGAGGCGGACAACACGATCGGCAAGACGTTCGAGCTGCTCGGTGGCGACGTACCGGTCAAGCAGGCGGTTGCCAGCCTCTGACCCGTCTAGGGGTCATTCCCTTAAGTTCGTCGGGGTCCCCGCAGCCCAGGCACGCACATCGCTGCGTTGGAGTCGGTCGAAGGAGGTCAACTACGACATCCCTCCTCCGCCTTGCGCTGCACGCACCCGGACCACGGCTACCCTCGACGAACTTGCGGTCATGACCCCTAGCACGAGAGCAGCGCTTCGACTCCCGCGACCTCCGCCTCGAGCTCGGACCTCTGCGACTTCGACAGCGGGATGAAGAGCTCGGTGACGACGCGGTCGTCACGCGCCCACCAGAGGCCGGCCATGAAACCGTCGACGAAGATGGTGCTGCCGACTCCCCCGTTGGTTCCCGCCCACCGGGAACGCACGTCGACAGGCACGATGTGGTCTCGGTTGGCGTGCGAGAGCCACACGTTGTCGTAGGAGCCGAGCAGCCGGACTGGCGCAGGCGTGTCCCCTTCGGCGTACGGCGCGTCCGGCACGTCGTAGCGGCGGCGACCGTCCTCGCACTCGACGACGACCAGCTCGTCCTTGATGGTCTCGAAGACAGGGCCGAGCCTGGTGATCCGCGACCATGTCGTCATGTCCGCCGCCGTGGCGGGACCGAACGCACGCAGGTAGCGGCGGACGAGCTCGGGTACGTCGATCTCCGTCATCGGCCGGCCGAGGTAGCTCTCGACAGTCTGGTAGACCACGCCGCCTGAGCGTTTCCAGAGCCCTCGGGGTGGGACCTGCACCATCGGCACCCGCTCGCGCGCAGTGTTGTTGAGGGCGCTCGTCGGGATCCCGGGAAAGATCGTCGCGAGCTGGTCACCGAGCTCCTTGACGGGTAGCGGTCCTGGCTCCAGCAGCCGTCGGGTGGCCGCGACGAGGTCGTCGACCGGTACGCCGCGGGCGGGACGGCTCATCTGGTTCGAGGCGCTCTGCTGGTCGAGGGCGCGCTGCACCCACGGCCGTAGTGACACGGCGTCGTCGGGGACCAGCGCATGGATGGTGCCTCGCATCGTGAGGAACCGCACCGCCTCCTTGCTCTCGAGGGCCTTGGACAGCTCCTGCGGGTCGAAGTCCTGGATGCGGGCCGCGAGCGAGAGGTACGGCGGCAGGTTCTCCTGGGCCTGCAGGCCGATCAGGTGCTCGACCATGTCCAGGGCGGGCATCGCGGTGCGTTCCAGCAGGTGCTGGCGTCGCAGCAGCGTGCGGTTCAGGTCACGGAGAGTGAGCACAGCGGCAGCCTGGACACCTGGTTGTTGGCACCCCGGGTCAAGCCACCGAGAAGTCGACCTCGTCGGTCGGCGTCACGGTGCCCTTGCGGCCGGGCGACTCCGCCCAACCCCAGTAGAAGTTGGTGTACGCGATCGACTGCTCCGGGGCGACCGGGAAACCCCACTGGCGCATGTCCTCGGTGGTGTGCGCGTCGGAGACGAGCGTCGTGTCGTACCCGCGCACGTGAGCACCGTGCAGGGTCGAGCGGACGCACGCCTCGGTCTGCGCGCCGGTGACCACCAGCCGGCCAACCTCCCGCTCGGCGAGCAGGTCCTCCAGGTCCGTTGCCTCGAAGGAGTCCCCGTAGTTCTTGTGCACGACGGGTTCGCTGTCCAATAGCTTGAGCTCGGCGACGTACTCCCAGTCCTGGGAGCCCTTCGGCATCTCGTCGTCGGAGTGCTGGACCCAGACCACCGGGACGTTCTCGGCTCTGGCCTTGTCCACCAGGGTCTGGATCCGGGCGATCACGCTGTCTCGCTCGTAGGCCTTCCCAACGACGCCGTTCTGCACGTCGATGACGAGCAGGGCCGTCTTGGGTCGGTTCTCCAGCGATGTCATGGCTACCTCCGTCGGGGTCCGGTTTCGCCAGTCAGCCTAGGCGGAGGCACTGACACAACCACCCGGCGTCAGCCTCAGCCGGCCACCACGTTGACCAGCTTGGGCGCGCGTACGACGACTTTGCGCACCTGCTTGCCCTCCAGGGCTCGCTGCACCGCCTCGTCGGCCAGGGCCGCGGCTTCGAGATCGGCGTCGCTGATGTCCGGCGAGACCTCCAGCCGGGCGCGCAGCTTGCCCTGCACCTGCACCACGGCGGTCACGGACTCCTCGACCAGCAGCTCTTCGTCGACGACCGGCCAGCCGGCACGGGCAACCGTGGGCTGGTGGCCCAGCCGGGCCCACATCTCCTCGGCGGTGTACGGCGCGACCAGGGACAGCAGGATCGCCACGGCCTCGGCAGCCTCCCTGACAGCAGGGTCATCGGGCCCACATCCGGAGTCGATGGCCTTGCGGGTCGCGTTCACCAGCTCCATCATCCGGGCGACCATCACGTTGAACCGGTGCGACTCCACCAGCGCCGCAGCCTCGTGCAGCGCCCGGTGCGTCACCTTGCGCAACGGGCGATCGCCCTCCTCCGGCGGGGTGCCGGGTGCAGAGGTCACGTCACCGGACAAGCGCCAGGCCCGCTGCAGGAACCGGAGCGAGCCGGCCGGCGACATGTCGGCCCAGTCGATGTTGTCCTCGGGCGGTCCGGCGAAGACCAGCGTCAGACGAACGGCATCCACTCCGTAGTCCGCAAGTTGGTCCCCCAGACTGACGCCGTTGCCCAGCGACTTGCTCATCTTCTTGCCCTGGTTGATCACGACGCCCTGGTTCAGCAGCGCGGTGAACGGCTCGGTGAAGTCGACCAGGCCCATGTCGTGCAGGACCTTGACGAAGAAACGGCTGTACAGCAGGTGCAGCACGGCATGCTCCACCCCGCCGACGTACTGCTCAGCCGGCATCCACAGGCGCACCTTGTCCTGGTCGAAGGCCTGCGTGTCGTCGTGCGGCGAGCAGTAGCGCAGGAAGTACCAGCTGGAGTCCACGAACGTGTCCATGGTGTCGGAGTCCCGCTTCGCCGGCCCTCCACACTTCGGGCACTCGACGTTCACCCAGTCCTCGGCGGCAGCCAGCGGCGAGACGCCCTTGGGCTTCAGGTCGGCACCCTTGAGCTCGGGCAGTACGACGGGCAGCTGGTCCTCCGGGACGTCGACCTCACCGTCGGTCGGGCAGTGGATCACCGGTATCGGGCATCCCCAGAACCGCTGACGCGACAGCAGCCAGTCGCGCAGCCGGTAGTTCACCGCGCCGCGGCCGGTGCCCTGGTCCTCCAGATAGGCGATGATCGTGCGCTTGGCCTCGTCGATTCCCATGCCGTCCAGCGACACCGTCTCGTTGGCCGAGTTGATCGCCGCTCCGTGGCCGACGTACGCGTCGCCCTCCCAGTCCTCGGGGGGCTGCACGGTGCGCACGATCGGCAGGTCGTAGGTCTTCGCGAAGTCCCAGTCGCGCTGGTCCTGGCCGGGAACCGCCATGATCGCGCCAGTGCCGTAGTCGGCGAGCACGTAGTCGGCCGCCCACACCGGCACCGTCTCCCCGTTGACCGGGTTGACGGCGTGCGCGCCCAGGAACACGCCGGTCTTGGGCCGGTCGGTGGCCATCCGGTCGATGTCGGATGCCTTGCGGGTCTCCGCCAGGTAGTCCTCGTACGCCGAACGCCGCTCGTCCGAGACGATCTCCCCGGCCAGCTTCGCGTCAGCGGCGACCACCATGAACGTCGCCCCGAACAAGGTGTCGGGCCGGGTTGTGTACACCGAGACCTTGCGGATCACGTCGTTGTCGTTGGCGACCTCGAAGTCGACGTACGCCCCCTCAGAGCGGCCGATCCAGTTGCGCTGCAGCGTCAGCACGCGATCCGGCCAGGCCACGTCCTCCATGTCGTCCAGCAGCCGCTGGGCGTAGTCGGTGACCTTGAAGTACCACTGCGTCAGCTCGCGCTTGGTGACCTCTGCCCCGCAGCGTTCGCAGAATCCGTCGACGACCTGTTCGTTGGCCAGCACCGTCTGGTCGTTCGGGCACCAGTTGACCGGGCTGGACTTGCGGTAGGCCAGCCCCCGCTCACGCAGCTTCAGGAACAGCCACTGCGTCCAGCGGTAGTACTCCGGGTCGCTGGTGTGCAGCCGGCGCGACCAGTCGAAGGACACGGCGTACTTCTTGAACGACGTGGCCTGGGTCTCGATGTTGGCGTAGGTGTACGTCGCCGGGTGCTCGTTGCGCTGGATCGCGGCGTTCTCGGCCGGCAGCCCGAAGGAGTCCCAGCCGATGGGGTTGAGCACCTCGTAGCCGCGCTGCCACCAGTAGCGCGCGATCACGTCGTGCAGCGCTGTCACCTCGGCGTGACCCATGTGCAGGTCACCGCTCGGGTACGGGAACATCGTCAGGGCGTAGCGCTTCTCGCGCGGACTGTCGTCGTCGGCGCGGAAGGCGTCGAGCTTCTCCCACACCGGCAGCCACTTGGCCTCGGTGGCGTGCACGTCGTAGCCCACGCTCTGGCTCTGGTCCTGTTCGCTCATCTCCCGCAACTTCCTGATCTCGTCCTGCCGGCACCGGCCCGTTTCTCTGGCCGGTCATCCTTGGGCACAGAAATGCCCCCCGCGCGCGAGGGGCAGCCGCGTCGTCGCAACGGCGCGGCTAGAGAAGGAGCAGGACCTGTTCCACGAGGCCATGGTAGCGCTGTCGAGAGCGTGATGCCTTCACGGTTGCGTCGTACCGTGGCGACATGGTCCCCAGGGCGCGCTGGCTCGCTGTGGCGGTTGTCGCGCTCGGGGTTGCATCGGCGCCGCTCGTCACCGAGGCCCTGCCCGTGCGCGAGAGCAACATCAGTGCCACCCGGCTGGCTGACCGGATCCAGGGTGCGGCCGACCTCGGGTGGTCGGGCGAGGTTCGATCGCAGGGGTCGCTGCGGGTCCCGTTGACCGGGTCGACGTTCGGGGGGATCGCCCGCCTGCTGGGCGAGGAGACGCACCTCCGCGTCTGGTGGCTCGACCGCGAGAACTGGCGGATCGACCGCATCCGGACGACCGGCGAGTCCGACTCGGTACGGGACGGCGGCCTGATGGTGCGTTTCAACTACGAGGAGAGCCGCGTCCGCTTCACGCCGTACTCCGAGATCCGGCTGCCTGACGACGTCGATGTGGTCCCCTCCACACTCGCGGCTCGCCTGCTCGGGGGTGCCCACCCCGACGAGCTCTCCAGATTGCCTTCGCGACGCGTGGCCGGACGCGCGGCTGCAGGCCTGCGGCTGGTGCCGAGCGACGCCCGGTCGACCATCTCGCAGGTCGATGTCTGGGCGGACGTCGCCTCGGGACTTCCCCTCCGGGTCGAGGTGTACGGCGAACCGCGCGGCGAGGTGCCGATCCTGGAGACAGAGCTCACGACGCTCACTCTCGTGAAGCCGGAGCGCGCGAAGGCAACCTTCCGGCTCGCGCCCCACCTCGACTTCTCGCGAGGCGTCGCGCTGGACGAAGCCGCGGGAGCGGCCAAGTTCGCACCCTTCGTGCCGCCGGAACGCGTCGCCGGCCTTGCCCGACGGGGTGAACCTCTGGACTTCGGTGCTGTGGGGGTCTACGGCCGCGGCCCCACGGCAATTCTCGCCGTACCCCTGCGGCCCTGGGTGGCCGAGCGGCTGCACGACCAACTGGCTCGCAGCCGTGACTCGCTGGAGACGGGTTCGAGCATCTCACTCGAGGTCGGGCCGATCTCGGTCCGGCTGGTGGACGACGGGGGCACATTCTTCCTGCTCACCGGCACGGTGACGCGCGAAACGCTGAGCCAGGCGGCCACGGACCTCCTGCGCGACATACGGCGGACAAGGTGATCAGGACGCGCGGTCTGACAAAGACCTACGGGAGCGTGCAGGCCGTCGACGGCATCGACCTCGACGTCCGTGAGGGAGACGTCTACGGCTTCCTCGGAGCCAACGGGTCCGGGAAGACCACGACCGTGCGGATGCTGCTCGGCCTCGTGCTGGCGACGGCGGGCGAGGCGGAGCTCTTCGGTGAACCGATGCCGCGGGCGGCAATGTCGGTCCTTCCGCGCGTCGGCGCGCTCGTCGAGGGACCCGGCGCCTACCCGCACCTCAGCGGTCATGCCAACCTCTCGATCTTCGACTCGGCCGCGGGTCCTAGGGGCGGACGTCGCGAGAGACGCGCGCGCATCCACGAGGTGCTCGAGCAGGTCGGGCTGGACCCCTCCGACAAACGGCCAACGAAGGCGTACTCGATGGGGATGCGCCAGCGTCTCGGACTCGCTGCGGCACTGATGCGGCGTCCGGAGCTGCTCGTGCTCGACGAGCCCACCAACGGCCTCGACCCCCAGGGCATCCGCGACATCCGGGAGCTGCTGGTCGAGCTCAACGAGGCGGGCACCACGATCTTCCTGTCCAGCCACCTGCTCGCCGAGATCGAGCAGATGTCCACCCGGGTCGGCGTCCTCGACCGCGGGCGGCTCGTCCTGCAGGAGGACATGTCTGCGCTCAAGACCCCGACCGGTCTGGTGCGGGTGCGGACGCCTGACGTGGTGGCCGCGGTCGCGCTGCTCGACGGCCGGGTTGAGCACCGCGACGCCGACCTCGTGCTGGTGCGTGCCGACGACCCGGCCGCGCTGAACCAGCATCTGGTCTCGGCCGGCGTGCGGGTCGCGGAGATCGGCCCTCTGCTCCGGGGGCTGGAGGAGATCGTGCTCGCCGCCAGTTCAGGTTCCGAGAGCGGAGACCAACCGTGATCCGGGTCGAGCTGGCCAAGATGCTGCGCAGGCCACTGACCTGGGTGACGATCGCCGCACTGAACGCGCTGCCCACCCTGGTGGCGGTACTGCTGGCCCTCACGGACCTGGGGCCGCGCCCCGGGACAGGCCCGCCGTTCCTCTCGGCTGTCCTCACCGACGGAACCCTGTTCCCGCTTGCGGCCCTCGGCATCGTGCTGCCGCTGTTCCTGCCGGTCGCCGTCGCCGTCGTCGGTGGCGACGCGATCGCCGGGGAGGTGCAGTCCGAGACCTTGCGCTACCTCCTCGTCCGGCCCGTGTCCCGAGCGCGGCTGCTCGTGGCGAAGCTCACGAGCGTGGTGGTCTTCGTGGCGTTGGCGACGCTGGTGGTGGCACTCGTTGCCTACGTGGAGGGTCGCCTGCTGCTGGGCGACGCCCCGACCACTGGCGTGGTGAGTATCTCGGGCTCGACGCTCACCGAGGCCGAGATGTTCCAACGCACGGTGATGGCGTTCGTGTACGTCGTACTCGCCATGCTCGGCGTCGCTGCGATCGCCTTGATGCTGAGCACGATGACCGACTCGGCCGTGGCCGCCGCTCTGGGCACGATCGGGTTCCTGGTCGCCTCGACAGTGCTGCTCGGTCTCGATGCCGCCGACTCCATCAAGCCCTACCTGGTCACGCGCCACTGGCTCGCGTTCGTCGACCTGTTCCGTGATCCCATCCGGTGGGGCGATGTCATCAACGGCACGCTCACGCAGCTGGCCTACCTGGTCGTGTTCGCAGGGGCGGCCTGGGCGAACTTCGCGAGCAAGGACATCAACAGGTGACGTTCCGCGGGACCCGAGGCGCCGTGGCGGCCAGGGCGCTTCGAACTGTCGCCAGCACCACGGGGTCACCCGGCAGTGCGCCGTGGGAGGTCGTTGCCGCCGCGCAGAGCTCCTGCACCTCGATGTTGAGCGCCCCGTCGAGGACCGCAGAGTCGCTGGGCGTCACGATGCGGTCATCGGCGGTCCGCACGGTGATCCATCGTGGGCCGTCCGGAGTCTCGTCCCCGGCGGCGAGTCGACGCAGCAGGTCACTCCCTGTGGCCAGCTGCTTGCACGCCGTCGGACAACCGCCGGCCGCCTCCGCCGCCAGCGAGGCCAGGTCGGAGCCGTGGTGCGGGGAGCCAACCGTCAGCACCCTTCGTACGACGGACGCACCGCCCTCGTCGCGCACGTAGAGCCGCGCCACCACTCCCCCGGCCGAGTAGCCGACGATGTCGACCGAGTCGGTGCCGGCTCCTTCCATCGTTCGGTCAACGAGCTCGCCGAGCCGCCGCGCCTGCACCCGGAGATCGCCGGTGCCTCCGTCAGTCGGCTCGTAGACGACCGTCTCCCGTCCTTTGCGACGCAGCTCGGCGACCAGCGGATCGAGCGCCGCATCGGCTCCGCCGTACCCAGGGACCACCAGCACCGGACCGGGCCGCGACTGGTCGGCGCTGCCGCTGTCGGCGACTCGGCTGACGATCAGCGCGCCGATTCCCGCTACGAGGACGAGAGCCACGCCCGCCAGCGCCAGCAGTACGAGCCGGCGGCGAGCCGGCGCAAGGCCGCCCAGGAGAGCGGAGGGCCGAGAGTCAGTGGACGGGACGATCAGCCCCCTCGTCGTCGTCACCCGATGGGTTCGGGACTACCACGATCGGCCGAACCCGCGCCCACACGACGAACGCGACCGAGACGACGACCATCCCGATCCCGGCGTAGAGGTTGATGTTCAGCCCATCGGACTTCGCGATCTGGGTGTCGTTGGTGAAGAAGCCGGTGATCACCAGGATCACCCCGTAGAGCCCGATCAGTGCCCCGATGATGACGCGGATGTCGAACAGACCAGCGCGGCGGGGTGCTTCGTTCTCGGCCATGGTGACTCCCTACCAGAAGAGGACGTTGAGGATGACGACGAGCACGAAACCGATGCCGGCGAGCCTGGTCGGCTGCTGGAACCACGCCAGCTCGCCTTCGTTCTCGTCGTGGAAGTCAGCTTTCGGGGTGAGCGAGTAGACGAGCCCGCGCAGCTCGGACTCCGGCTTCGGGCTCGTCATGACAGTGGCGATCACGCTGACCAGGATGTCGACGACGAACGCCGCGCCGGCCGCCACGAAGCTGGCGCCCTGGCCCGAGAGGCTGATCAGGTCGAGCGACAACGGACCGAGCACGTCAGTGCTGACCACGCTGACCAGGACCGCGGCCAGTGTCCCGGCCACCAGACCGGTCCAGCCAGCCGTAGCGGACATTCGTTTCCAGAACATGCCGAGGATGAATGTGGCGAACAGTGGCGCGTTGAAGAACCCGAACAGGGTCTGGAGGTAGACCATGATGTTCTCGTAGTTCCGCGCGATGAGCGCCGTCCCGATCGCCACCACCGTCGCCCCGACCGTGGCGATGCGCCCGACGTTCAGGTAGTAGTGGTCGTCGCGGTCCTTGACGATGTAGTCCTGCCAGAGGTCGTAGGAGAACACCGTGTTGAATGCCGAGATGTTCGCGGCCATACCCGCCATGAACGAGGCGAGCAGACCCGCGATCGCGATGCCGAGCATGCCGTTGGGTAGCAAGTCACGGATCAGGTAGAGCAGCGAGTTGTTGTAGTCGAAGTTGGGGTCCGCCGAGGCCTTGGCGTCGGCCACCTCGGAGATCGCCACGGCCGCGATCATGCCCGGGAAGATCACGATGAACGGCACGAACATCTTGGGGAACGCGCCGATGATCGGCGCGCGCTGGGCTGCCGAGATCGAGCTCGAGGCCATGGCTCGCTGGACCTCGACGAAGTTCGTGGTCCAGTAGCCGAAGGACAGTACGAAGCCCAGACCGAAGACCAGCCCGATCACCGAGAGCAACGGGCTCTCGATCGCGGTCAGGTTGGTGCCGGGCCACGACGAGAGCTGGGCCGAACCGTCACCCGCGGCGGTGATCTTGTCCTTGAGTCCGCCATAGCCGCCGACCTTGTGCAGACCCACCAGGGTCAGCGGCAGGAGCGCAGCAACGATCACGAAGAACTGCAGCACCTCGTTGTAGATCGCCGCCGACAGGCCGCCGAGTGTGATGTAGGACAACACGATGACCGCGGCCACGACCAGGGAGAGGTAGAGGTTCCAGCCGAGCAGAATGTTGACGATCTTGGCGAGCAGGAACAGGTTGATGCCCGCGATCAGCAGCTGCGCTGTCGCAAAGCTGATCGCGTTGACGAGGTGGGCGCCGGGGCCGAAGCGCTTGAGCATGTACTCCGGGACCGAGCGCACCTTCGAGCCGTAGTAGAACGGCATCATCACGACGCCGAGGAACAGCATGGCCGGGACCGCACCGATCCAGAAGTAGTGCACCGTCGGGATGCCGAACTGGGCGCCGTTGGCCGACATGCCCATGATCTCGACCGCGCCCAGGTTGGCGGAGATGAACGCCAGACCGGTCACCCACGCCGGCAGCGAGCGCCCGGAGAGGAAGAAGTCGATGCTGGTCGAGACCGAACGTTTGGCCATGATGCCGATGCCCAGCACGAACGCGAAGTAGAGCGCGACCAGCAGGTAGTCCACCCAGTTCGCGTCCAGCCGGAGCGTGTCAGCTGCCAGTACCATCGAGCCTCCCGGAATCGGTTCGGATCGGACCGTGAAGCACGTTACTCCCCGGCGGCCCGTCAAAACGGTCAAGAGTTTGTTCGAGTTCTGGAGGATCAGCATGTCGTGGTTGGTGACCGGAGGGGCTGGCTACATCGGCGCCCACGTGGTGCGTTCGTTCCAGGAGGTCGGCCTCCCTGCGGTCGTGATCGACGACCTGTCCAGCGGTCATCGCGAGTTCGTGCAGACCGAGGTGCCGTTCGTCGAGGGCAGCATCGTCGACACCGAGCTGTTGGTCCGCACGATGCAGGAGCACGAGGTCGAGGGCGTCGTACACCTCGCGGGGTTCAAGTACGCCGGGGTCTCCGTCAGTCGTCCGCTGCACACGTACCACCACAACGTCACCGGGACGGTGAACCTGCTCCAGGCGATGGAGCAGACCGGGGTGCAGTCGATGGTGTTCTCCTCCAGCGCTGCGACCTTCGGCACCCCGGACACCGAGCTGGTCACCGAAGAGACCCCCACGCTCCCCGAGTCGCCGTACGGCGAGAGCAAGCTGATCGGCGAGTGGCTGATCCGTGACCAGGCTCGCGCGACGGGGCTCCGGCACTCCTCGCTGCGTTACTTCAACGTGGTGGGGTCAGGCAGCAACGACCTCTACGACACCAGTCCCCACAACCTGTTCCCGATCGTGTTCGAGATGCTGCTCAACGGCAAGACGCCGAGGATCCACGGAGGCGACTACGACACCCCGGACGGCACGTGTGTGCGCGACTACGTGCACGTCGCCGACCTGGCCACCGCGCACGTCGTGGCTGCCCAGCACCTCGCGGCCGGCGAGAGCCTGGAGCCGGTGTACAACCTCGGCAGTGGCACCGGATCGTCCGTCCGCGAGATCATGGACGCGATCCGCGAGGTGACCGGCATTGACTTCAACCCCGAGATCGGCCCGCGCCGGGCCGGCGACCCCGACCGGATCGTCGCCACCGGGGAGCTCGCGGCGCGCGACCTGGACTGGGCCAACCGGCACACGCTCGAAGGCATGGTGCGGTCTGCCTGGGAAGCACGCCGGGCAGCCTCCAACTAGGGGGTCTCACAATCAGTCGAGACCGTCCACGACGTACGCCGACTCGTAGGTGGTCGAGCAGCGAGCAAAGCGAGCGATCAGTCGAGACCACACGCCGCAAGCCGACTCGTAGGTGGTCGAGCAGCGAGCGAAGCGAGCGATCAGTCGAGACCACACGCCGCAAGCCGACGATCGTAGGTGGTCGAGCAGCGAGCGAAGCGAGCGATCAGTCGAGACCACACGCCGCAAGCCGACCCGTAGGTGGTCGAGCAGCGAGCGAAGCGAGCGATCAGTCGAGACCACACGCCGCAAGCCGACGACCGTAGGTGGTCGAGCAGCGAGCGAAGCGAGCGATCAGTCGAGACCACACGCCGCAAGCCGACGACCGTAGGTGGTCGAGCAGCGAGCGAAGCGAGCGATCAGTCGAGACCACACGCCGCAAGCCGACTCGTAGGTAGCCGAGCAGCGAGCGAAGCGAGCGATCAGTCGAGACCACACTCCGCAAGCCGACGACCGTAGGTGGTCGAGCAGCGAGCGAAGCGAGCGATCAGTCGAGACCACACGCCGCAAGCCGACTCGTAGGTGGTCGAGCAGCGAGCGAAGCGAGCGATCAGTCGAGACCACATGCCGCAAGCCACCTCAGGAACGCCTACGGCATGATCACCCCATGACCACCATCACTGACCTGTTCTCACTCGACGGCAAGGTAGCCGTCGTCACCGGTGCCTCCTCGGGGCTCGGTGTCGCGTTCGCCCAGGCGTTCGCCGAAGCGGGCGCCAACGTCGCGCTCGGTGCACGCCGCGTCGAGCGTCTCGGCGAGACGGCCGACCTCGTCGAGGCAGCCGGCCGGAGCGCGATCAGCGTCGCCACCGATGTTGCCTCCCCCGAGGCGTGCACCGCGCTGGTCGAGGCGGCTGTGCAGGAGTTCGGTCGGGTCGACGTACTGATCAACAACGCGGGCATCGGCACCGCGGTGCCTGCCACCCACGAGACCCCGGAGCAGTTCCGTCAGGTCATCGACGTGAACCTCAACGGCTGCTACTGGATGGCGCAGGCGTGCGGCCGCGTGATGAAGCCCGGCTCCTCCATCATCAACATCTCCTCCGTGCTCGGCATCACCACTGCCGGGCTCCCCCAGGCGGCGTACGCCTCGTCCAAGGCCGGCCTCATCGGTCTGACCCGCGACCTCGCCCAGCAGTGGACCGGCCGCAAGGGCATCCGCGTGAACGCGATCGCACCCGGCTTCTTCGACTCCGAGATGACCGATTCCTACCCGCCGGGCTACCTGGACAGCCAGCAGGCCCGCATCCCCGTCGGCCGCAAGGGCGACCCGCGCGAGCTGGCCGCCACCGCGGTCTTCCTGGCCTCCGACGCCGCCGGCTACATCACCGGTCAGACGCTGGCTGTCGACGGCGGGATGACGATCACCTGATCCGGGCGGCCGGAGTGCAACTAGGGTCTTTGGATGGGCAACCGCAACCCTGAGGTCGACGCCTGGTTCGAGTCCTACGAGAACCCGCAGAAGGACCTCGTGCAGGCGGTCCGCGACGTCATCCTGGACTGCGACCCGAGGGTCACCGAGGCGATCAAGTGGAAGGCGCCGACCTTCATTTACGCCGGGAACATCGCCTCGTTCTACCCGAAGTCGAGCAAGCACGTCTCGCTGATGTTCCACACCGGAGCGGCACTGCCCGACCCCGACGACCTCCTCGACGGCGAGGGCGACACCTCGCGAGTGGCGCGCTTCGACAGTGCCGAGGACCTGCGAGCCAAGACCCCCGCCCTTCGGGCGCTGATCGCGGCTTGGATCGAGTCGAAGGGCTGACGCCGGGCAAGGTCAAACCGTCACGTGGGTTCGCCGCATGAGTGCGTCGGTGAGTTGCTCGAGAACAGCCGCGCACGTCAGGAGGTCCGCGCGGTCGATGCCTGCCGCGACGTCGGCGAGCGTGGCGAGCTCGTCCGTGTGGAGTCGATGAAACTCGTCCTGTCCCCTGCTGGTGACCGCGATCAGGTGAGAACGGCGATGGGCAGGGTTGTCGCGTACTTCGACGTAGCCGAGGGTGCCTGCGTCGTCGACTACCCGTTGGACTGCCTGACGGCTCACATCGAGCCAGGCAGCGACCTGCGGGACTGTCTG
This sequence comes from uncultured Actinomycetota bacterium, assembly GCA_963759525.1. Lineage (GTDB taxonomy): Bacteria > Actinomycetota > Actinomycetes > Propionibacteriales > Nocardioidaceae > Marmoricola. The sequence continues at coordinate 108,067 of CAVWZO010000008.1, forward strand.
CGCGCCCTGGTCATCGAGTCGTTCGATCAGGGCCCGGGTCGCCATGGTCATGGGCTGCCCCTGCAAGGTGGCCGCTACTGCGCGGGCGGCCTGCATGGTCAGCGGCCGCACGTGGCGCAGCACTTCGTAAGCGGCCCGACCCTCGTCGCTGACCTCCGAGTCGCTCACGACAGTCGCCCAGCGAGGACGGCGCGGCCGGGGCCGCCAAGGTCGTCGAGAGCGACGGCCCGTCCGGTGAGGGCCATCGCGATTGCCTCCGACGTACCTTCGAGTCCCTTGCCGTGCCCGCGGCGCCAGTCCTGGTCGGTGGCCGTAAGGGCCAGGCCGTCCAGTCGACCGCGGGGCATCACGTCCGGCGCGACGCTTGGCGAGACCAGATAGTCGAGAACCGCCCGCCAGTGCTTCAGCGGCACATCGGCGCCCAGCTCGAGGGGCCGAGCCACGTCGCGCAGGTGGACGGCGGTCTCGACCAGCTGGGCCTCCCGCCCGACCCGGCGAGGAGCGACCTGGGTGTGGGCCTGCGATCGCAGCTCGGCCACGAGATCCGCTGCGGGACTGGTGGCGATGCGGCGAGTAAGGGCATCGACCGTACGGGCGGTGTTCCCTCGATGACGCAGGGAGGCCAGAGCAAACCTGGCGAAGGTCACCTCGAACGGCAGCAGCATGTGCGCGGTCAAGGTGTGGACGTCCCAGCCTTCGCACAGGGTCGGGGAGGACATCTGACTCTCGTCCAACGCGTCGACCATGTCGGCAAACGCGAGGCGGCCGGCGGCGACCAGACCAGGAGTGTCGAGTCGAATCATGACAACTATGTTGTCATGTCGTTCGCGTCTGCGCCATGTCTGGGGTGGACCGGACGAACCGTGCACACCTAGGCGGTCGAGCAGCGAACGAAGTGAGCGAAAAGTCGAGACCACGCTCCGCAACGCACGCCACAACCCGAGATCGCACAAGACCGCAGATCGAGACCCACCTCCGCGGTCAAGGATGGTGGTCTCGACTGGCCGCTCGCTGGCGCTCGCTGCTCGACCACCTATGAGCCGATCCTTGCCCACGGTGACAAGGAGAGCCCGAACAGTGCTCCCGAAAACGCCGACCCCGCCACCAAGACAGCTCACAAGCGACTAAGGATGCGCAGATCAGAACCGCAACGAGCTAGGTGGTCGGTGACGCCATCCAGAAGACCGGGTACTCCGAGACGCAAACGTCGCGGATGACGCCGACGAGCAACGGAAACGTCTCGGACTATCCGGTTCGGGGGAGGACGGGCCCCAGGAACTCTTCGACTTCCGGGCTCAAGAAGACGAAGACATGTGCGTCAGGCGAGTGCCCAGATCAGCAGGCAGAGCAGCGCAAGGGCCGGGAACAACGCCTGTACGACGGCCGCCCGTGCCTTGCTGCTGTCGGAGGTGATCAGGACCAGGGCGGCGGCCACCATCGAGCCCGGTCCCGCGAGCAGGAGAGCAACGGCGGCCTCGCGCTCCGGGCCGACCAGGGCAACGCCGATGCCGGTCACGATGGCGAGGAAGAGGTTGTAGAAGCCCTGGTTGTAGGCCAATGGCTGCGTCAGGGCGGCGGTCTCCGCCGTCGTACCGAACGCCCGCCGGGTCGCCGGGTGCTCCCAGCGCACCGACTCGAGCACGAAGATGTAGACGTGCACGACGGCGGCGAGCCCGGCGAAGACGCACGCGGCGATCAGCATGGCCTGAGGCTACTCGCGCCCACGTTCGCACCAGCCGCCCAAGATGCTCGACGCGCCCAGTCGTTTGCCAGACTGAAAACATGAGCCAGCAGCAGAGCGCCCGCGTCCCGACGTCGGCCCTGACCCTCGAGTACCCGCTCTCGCTCGGCGTCTACGAGCGCTACGAGCAGGCGCAGGAGGCAGTCGACTTCCTCTCCGACAACGAGTTCCCGGTGCAGAACTGCCTGATCGTCGGCACCGACCTCAAGCAGGTCGAGCGGGTCACGGGGCGGCTGACGACCGGCAAGGTCGCTGCGGGCGGACTGCTCTCCGGCGTCTGGCTGGGCCTGTTCGTCGGGCTCATCGTCTCCCTGTTCGGCACGGGCGGGGCCCTCGCGGTCATCGGCTCCACCATGCTGTTCGGCGCCATCTTCGGTCTGGCATGGGCGCTTGCCGGGTACGCCGCGACGCGCGGGCGGCGTGACTTCACCTCGGTGAGCCAGGTGGTCGCCACACGCTACGAGGTTCTGGTCGAGCACAAGTACGCCGAGAAGGGCCGCGAACTGCTGACCACCATGAAGGCACCCGGCTGAGCGGGCCGGCGAACGCGGATCCTCCTACGCATCGACCTCGGCGACGTCGGCACCCAGGAGAGCGCGGGCGTCGGTCGTCATCTCTCCCGCTTCCTGGAGTTGCTGCTCCGGTGCCAACTACCCCGCATCCGCGCCGGGTATGCAACCCGCCACCTGATGCTCGGGTCGATCAGCGGCCCTGCTGTCGCTGCCGCAGCCGCCGGTTCACACGCGCGAGCCGGTCCACCTCGGCCTCGAGGGCAAGGACGCGGGCGATGCCGGCCAGGTTGAGGCCCTCCAAGAGCAGGTCGCGGACCCGAGCGAGGACGTCGAGGTCGTCGCGGCTGTAGAGGCGGGTGCCGCCCGGCGTACGGTCCGGATCGACCAGGCCGTGGCGCTCGTACACGCGCAGGTTCTGCACTTGCATCGACAACATCTCCGCGGCCACCGAGATGCCGAAGACTCCAGTCGTGCGGTCCGCCATACGACCTCCAGATTCTCGGTTGCGGGACTTGAAATCGACTCTTCTCTGCACTATACAAAACCTGTAACCACAAATATAGATCGTGCCCTGACGACCCCGGTTGTTGACGGGCTCGGGCACGAGCAGCCAAGGATCAGGAGGACAACCATGTTGCTGCGAAACACCGACCCGTTCCGTGACTTCGACCGCCTGGCCCAGCAACTCCTGGGCACCACGAACCGCCCAGTGGTGATGCCGATGGACGCCTGGCGTGAGGGTGACCGCTTCATCATCGAGTTCGACCTCCCCGGCGTGAGCCCGCAGAGCATCGACCTCGATGTCGAGCGCAACGTGTTGACGGTCAGCGCCGAACGCGTCGCCCGCAACGGAGACTGGGAGATGCTCGCCTCGGAGCGCCCGCGCGGACGGTTCAGCCGCCAGCTCGTCCTGGGCGACAACCTCGACCTCGAGCGCATCGAGGCCGGCTACGAGGACGGCGTCGTCCGGTTGACAGTGCCGGTCGCGGAAAGGGCGAAGCCCCGCAAGATCCAGCTCCAGAACACCACGGACAGCGAGAGGTCAGCGATCGAAGCCTGATCGCGATGAGACAGCCACCGTCGGACACCACCGGCGGTGGCTCTTCTCATGACGGCACTCGTCTCGCCGTGATTCACTGGAAGGAGAGAGATCTGCCCCAGACCTTGGCAGTGCGCATCGCGTCTTCACCGAACCCATCCGCGAACGCCGCACCAGATTGGGGCAGGCAGATGTCGTCACCATCCCTCGCGAAGGGTCGCGGCGCCGGAAGGTCGGGCGGGATCGACCAGAGCCTGTACACGGGTCTGGCACAGATGATCCGCGAGACTGGTCTGCTGCATCGACGCTACGACTACTACTGGAGCCGGATCGCCCTTGCGGTGTCGGCGTTCGCGCTGGTGTGGTGGGGCGTCGTACTGCTCGGCAACTCGTGGTTCCAGCTCATCCTGGCCGCAGTCTTTGGCGTGATCGTCACCCAGTTCGGCTTCCTCGGCCACGACGCTGCTCATCAGCAGATGTTCCGCTCCCCCGCGTGGAACGAGTGGGCCGCGCGAATCTTCGCCGGCGCCTTCGCCGGGCTCAGCTACGCCTGGTGGCGGGACAAGCACAACCGCCACCACGCGGCCCCGAATCGCGAGGGGCACGACCCGGACATCGGGCCGGGTGCGATCGCCTTCACGCCGGCGATCGTCGATGCCCGCACGTCCGGCTTCGCGGGCTGGTTTGTACAGCGCCAGGGGTGGCTGTTCTTCCCACTGCTGACCCTCGAGGGTTTGAACCTGCACGCCGAGAGCGTGCGTGGGCTGTTGCGACCGGGGCGCGTACCTCACCGCAGGCTCGAGCTGACCCTGGTCACCGTCCGGCTCACGTCGTACGTCGCAGCCCTGCTGGTCCTGCTGCCGCCGACGAAGGCGCTGGCGTTCTTCGCCGTCCAGATGGCCGTGTTCGGACTCTGCCTCGGTGGGTCGTTCGCGCCCGCCCACAAGGGCATGCCGATCGTTCCGCCCACCTCGAGGATCGACTTCTTCCACCGACAGGTGCTGATGTCGCGCAACGTCAGGGGCGGGCCGTTGGTGGACTTCGCGATGGGTGGGCTCAACTACCAGATCGAGCACCACCTGTTCCCGAGCATGCCCCGACCCAACCTCAAGCTCGTGCGGCCGGTGGTGCGTGAGTACTGCGCCCAGCACTCTGTGCCGTACGCCGAGGTGGGGCTGTTCGAGTCCTACGGGATCGTCGTGAGCTACCTCAACAACGTCGGCATCCAGGCCCGCGGGCCCTTCGAGTGCCCGATCACCGCGCAGTACCGCACCTGACTCGTCCTCCAGCTCCGCTGTCGACTTCGGGACCTTTGGCCGACAGGTTCGGGCCCCGCGACCGTGTTCGCGACATCTCTGCCGCGGTCCTATGAGACAGACACCGAGGAGCAGTCATGACACAGCTCGACGAGCGCCGTACGCCCCCGCGCACCACCGCACCGACGTTGCTGGGACTGCCGCAGTCCACGGCCCTGGTCATGGGGAGCATCATCGGGGTGGGCATCTTCAGCCTTCCCTACGCCATCGCCTCCTACGGCCCGATCAGCCTGGTGGCCATGGCCCTGGCCACCGTGGGCGCCGTCGCTCTCGCCTTGATGTTCGCGGTGCTCTCGCGACGAGTCCCGGCCGAGGGTGGGCCGTACGCCTACGCCCGAGCCGCCTTCGGGAACGGGTTCGGGTTCAGCCAGGCCTGGCTGTACTGGATCACCGCCTGGGCAGGAAACGCCGCCATCGTCGTCGGCTGGGTGTTCTATGTCGAGAAGTTCGTGAACAAGGGCGGCAGCACCGCCGGGTCGATCGTCATCGCCCTGGTGGGCCTCTGGATCCCGGCGGCAGTCAACCTGACCGGCGTACGGAACATGGGCGTGCTCCAGCTCTGGAGCACCGTCTTGAAGTTCGTCCCCTTGGCGCTGATGGCCACGGTCGGTCTCCTGTTCATCAAGGCGGGCAACTTCACGCCGTGGAACACGAGTGGTGACACCAACCTGTCCGCCATCGGTGCGGCCATGGCCATCTGCCTGTTCAGCTACCTCGGCGTGGAGACGGCTGCCGTCGCTGCCGGCAAGGTTCGCAACCCGCAGCGCAACGTGCCCAAGTCGACCATCTACGGCACGCTGGCAAGCGCCGTCGTGTACCTGCTCTCCCTGATCGCGGTCTTCGGGATCCTGCCGGCCGCGACGCTTGCCCAGGACAGCAACAAGGCCTCGTACTCAGCCGCAGCGGACTCCATCGCCGGGGGCAGCTGGCTCGGCTACCTCGTCGCCATCGCCGTGATCATCTCCGGAATCGGGGCGCTCAACGGATGGACGATGATCTGCGCAGAGATGCCCCTCGCAGCCGCCAAGGACGGCCTCTTCCCGAAGATGTTCGGATCCCTGTCAAGGAACGGCGTGCCCGCGTTCGGCATCATCTCCTCAACGGCCTTGGCCTCCGTGGCAGTCGTGATCAGCTACCTCGGCTCGAGCGGCGCCACGGTCTTCACCACCCTGGTCCTGATGACCGGCATCACCTCCGCCATCCCGTACGCCGCATCCGCACTCGCCCAGCTCAAGTGGCGGCTGACTGACAACCAGAAGGGGCACACCCCCCACTTCGTCCTCGACGTTGGTGTCGCAACAGTCGCGCTGGTCATGTCGGCCGCTTTCGTCTGGTACTCGCGCAACAGCGGCGCCGACTGGTACGTCGTGTGGGGGCCGTTCCTGATGGCGGGAGGCGCTGCACTCCTCGGGATCCCGGTGTACCTCTCCCAGCGCAAGACGATGACCGAACCCGCCCCCGCGCCCGAGTACAAGTGAGAGAGCAGACGACCATGACGTTCCATGTGGATTCCGAGGTCGGCCAGCTCAAGCAGGTCATCGTGCACCGACCGGGTATCGAGCTGGCCCGGCTGACGCCCGGCAACGTCGACGAGCTGCTTTTCGACGACGTGATGTGGGCCGAGCGTGCCAGGGAAGAGCACGATGCCTTCGTCGCCCAGCTCCGGTCACGAGGCGTGATCGTCCACCACTTCGCGACTCTGCTCTCCGAGGCGCTCAACGAGCCGGGAGCGAGGGAGTTCCTCCAGGACCGCTTGACGACCGCCACCAGGTTCGGACCGGCTCTGGACAAGCCGCTGGACGACCTGGTCGCCTCGACGCCCGCAGACCAGCTCGCAGAGCTGCTCATCGGCGGCGTGCTGAAGTCCGACGTGAGCGACCGGCTGCATGATCCGAGCCTGCTGATGGACTACTTGCGCGCAGACGACTTCCTGCTGCGGCCGTTGCCCAACCACCTGTTCCAGCGGGACAACGCGGCCTGGATCTACGACGGCCTCTCGATCAACCCGATGGCCAAGCCCGCCCGAAAGCGCGAGACGATCAACTCGCGGGTGATCTACAACTTCCACCCGATGTTCCGGGAAGCCCAGATCCCGTTCCTGTACGGCAACGACTCGCTGTCCCACGAGCCCGCAACGGTCGAGGGTGGCGACGTCACGGTCATCGGCAACCGGGCAGTGATGATCGGCATGGGCGAGCGTACGACGCCACAAGGGCTCGAGACGCTGGCCCGCAGCCTGTTCGTGGCCGGGTCGGTCGACACAGTGATCGCCGTGGAACTGCCCCGTGAGCGTGCCTTCATGCACCTGGACACGGCGATGACGATGGTCGATCGGGACGCGTTCAGCGTCTATCCCTATCTGCCCGCGGAGCTGCGTTCGTTCACCATGACTGCCAAGGGCGCAGGTGGGGACTTCTTGCTGGCGGAGAACCCGGACCTGTTCCGCGCCGTCGGCGAGGCCCTCAGCCTGGACGAGGTTCGCGTGCTCCGCACGCCGATCGACGAGATGGGCGCCCAGCGCGAGCAGTGGGACGACGGCAACAACTTCCTCGCCATTTCCCCCGGGGTGATCCTCGGCTACGAGCGGAACACCACCACAAACCGCTACCTGACCGACGAAGGCATCGAGATCCTCCCTGTCGTCGGCTCGGAGCTCGGTCGCGGGCGTGGCGGCCCCCGATGCATGACGTGTCCCATCGAGAGAGAAGCAGTGATCTGATCATGACGACGAACCTCAAGGGCCGAAGCTTCCTTCGCGAGCTCGACTTCACCGTCGATGAGTGGTGCTCCCTGCTCTATCTGGCCCAGAACCTGAAACTGGAACATCGCACGGGGCACGCACCCCGACGGCTTGCCGAGGCCAACATCGCGGTGATCTTCGAGAAGGCGTCAACTCGCACAAGGTGTGCCTTCGAGGTCGCTGCTCACCACCAGGGAGCTCACATCACCTATCTCGACCCGTCCGGGTCGCACATGGGCCACAAGGAGTCCGCGAAAGACTCTGCGCGGGTGCTCGGCCGGATGTACGAGGCCATCGAGTACCGCGGCGCCTCCCAGGCCACTGTCGAAGCCCTGGCCGAGCACTCCGGCGTACCGGTGTGGAACGGCCTGACCGACGAGTGGCACCCGACCCAGTCCCTGTGCGACATGCTCACCATGCGCGAGCACGCCCACAAACCTGACGGCGAGATCGCCTTCGCGTACGTCGGGGATGCCCACAACAACGTCGCCAACTCGCTGCTCATCGCGGGCGCCATGCTCGGCATGGACGTACGGATGGTGGCACCGGAGTCGCTGTTCAACCCGCCCGAGGTGATAGACGCGGCGAGGGCGATCGCCGAACAGACCGGTGCCCGGATCACGCACACCGACGACCCCGGAGCGGGCGTGGACGGCGTTGACTTCATCTACACCGACGTGTGGGTGTCCATGGGAGAGCCGGCAGATACGTGGGAGGAACGCATCAACCTGCTCCTGCCCTACCAGGTGAACTCGGCGCTGCTCGACAAGACCGGGAACCCTGACGTGAAGTTCATGCACTGCCTCCCGGCCTTCCACAACCGCGAGACAGCGGTTGGGGAACAGCTCTTCCAGAGCACCGGCCTCGAGGCTCTTGAGGTCACCGACGAGGTGTTCGAGTCGAAGCACTCCATCGTGTTCGACCAGGCAGAGAACCGGCTGCACACCATCAAGGCCGTCATGGTCGCCACCCTCGGAAGCTGAGCACATGCGCGTTGTCATCGCCCTCGGCGGAAACGCTCTGCTACGACGAGGCGAGCGGCCAGATGCCGCACCGCAGCTCGACCAGGTGGCGCACGTAGCCGGGCCACTCGCCGAGCTCGCCCGGGACCACGAGGTCGTGGTCGTGCACGGGAACGGGCCCCAGGTTGGACTGTTGGCGCTGGAGAGCGCCGCCGACGCCTCCCTGACCCGGCCCTACCCGCTCGGTGACCTCGTGGCGGAGACCCAGGGTCTGATCGGGTACTGGCTGCAGCAGGCACTGTCCCGGCATCTGGCCACCCCGGTCGTCACGCTGGTGACCCAGACCGTCGTCGACGCGGATGACCCCGCGTTCCACGACCCCACGAAGTTCGTCGGCTCGGTCTACACCGAGGACGAAGCCAAACAGGTGGCGAGTGAACACGACTGGACGTTCTCCAAGGACGGCGAGGGTTGGCGTCGCGTCGTTGCCTCACCCCTCCCCCAACGCGTGGTGGAGACCTCGACTGCCGAGCTGCTCCTGCGCAACGGCGTGACCGTCGTGCTGGCCGGTGGCGGAGGCGTCCCTGTCATCGAAGGTCCCCACGGTCTGGCGGGCACCGAAGCCGTGGTGGACAAGGACCTCGTCGCAGCCCACGTATCGGAGGATCTCGGAGCTGACCTCCTGGTCATCCTGACCGACGTACCCGCCGTGATGGTCGACTTCGGCACCCCGCAGCAGCGTCCGTTGCATGAGGTCAGCCTCTACGACCTGGGAGCCATGGCGTTCCCGTCGGGCTCGATGGGTCCCAAGGTCGACGCGGTGTGTCGCTTCGTCAAGGCGACAGGCAACCGAGCGGCCATCGGTTCACTCGAGGAGGTCGCCGCCGTTGTCGCGGGCAAAGCCGGGACCCAGGTAGTGCCCTGAGGCCGGCCGACGTCTAGCCGAGGGGACGTTGTGCGTGGAACTGAGACTCGATGGGTGGAGCGGGCCCCCAGGCTCACGGTAGTCCGAGACGCTTCCGTTCCCGTCAGCCTCAAATGAGGAGGGAAACGTCTCGGAGTATCGGGCATTCGATCTGTTTGTGGAGCTGAGGGGATTCGAACCCCTGACCCCTTGTATGCCATGCCACGAACGACACCGCCGCTACCAACTGCGCCGCGCCGACGCCTGAAATTCATACTGGGTGGAGCTGAGGGGATTCGAACCCCTGACCCCTTGCATGCCATGCCACGAACGACACCGCCGCTACCAACTGCGCCGCGCCGACGCCTGAAATTCATACTGGGTGGAGCTGAGGGGATTCGAACCCCTGACCCCTTGTATGCCATGCCACGAACGACACCGCCGCTACCAACTGCGCCGCGCCGACGCCTGAAATTCATACTGGGTGGAGCTGAGGGGATTCGAACCCCTGACCCCTTGCATGCCATGCAAGTGCGCTACCAACTGCGCCACAGCCCCATCACCCGCATCCGGGCAACGCGGGGAATCTTAGCCAACGCCGTCCGGCGACGCTAATCGAGGGACGCCACCCCGACCGTGAGGTTGTACGCCGAGAGGCGGAGTCTTCCGGCTCCGGTCTCGGCCAGCGTCGCCCAGCCACAGTTGTTCATCGCCTCGATGTCACCAGCGGTATCCAGGGGCCAGCCGAGGATGCCGGCAATGGCCACCCGGAGTGACGCCCCATGGGTGACAACAACCGCGGTCTCGCCGTCGCCGAGCCGCTCCAGGACCTCTTCGAACGCTGGCAACACGCGTGCGGCGAGCTCGTCGGGCGTCTCCGCACCGGGCACCTCGACGTGGGCGTGGACATCCCACCAGCCGTCGAACGCCACTCCCAGGTGCTCGCCGAACTCGGCCAGCGTCAGGCCGGTGCGCTCTCCGAGGTCGAACTCCCGCCAGCGCGCGTCCTCGACGGCGCTCAGCCCGGTCTGCTTCTCCAGGAACGCAGCGGTCTCCCGGGCGCGGGCCAGGTCGCTGGTGACGAGCAGCGACGGGTCGAGGCCGGCCACGACTGTCGCCATCGCCTCGGACTGGCTCCGTCCGGTCTCGTCCAGCCCGATGTCGGTGTGCCCCTGGGCCCGACCCTCGGCGTTCCAGGCGGTCTGCCCGTGCCGGACCAGGACGACGCGACGGCTCCGCCCGGTGGTCGGGAGAGGGCGCAACTCAGCGCCCACGGCCGGAGGTCACGTCCGCCGGAAGTGGGATGACCGGGCAGTCGCGCCAGAGTCGCTCGAGGGCATAGAACTCGCGTTCCTCGGTGTGCTGCACGTGCACCACGATCTCGGCGTAGTCGATCAGCACCCAGCGGCCGTCGCGCTCACCCTCGCGGCGTACGGGCTTCGCTCCGTTCTCTCGCAGCTTTTCCTCGATCTCATCGACGATGGACTTGACCTGGCGCTCGTTGGTTGCCGAGCACAGCAGGAAGGCGTCGGTGATCACGAGCTGCTCGCTGACGTCGAAGGCCAGGATGTTCTCGGCCAGCTTGTCCGAGGCCGCGCGTGCGGCTTGGTGCACCAGGTCGATGGCGTGGGGGGTAGCTGTCATGCGGTCTGCGCTTTCGTCGAGTAGAGGTCGTGCTTGGCGATGTACTGCACCACGCCGTCGGGAACGAGGTACCACACTGGCTCACCCTTGGCCCGGCGCTGACGACACTCCGTGGAGGAGATCGCAAGGGCGGGGATCTCGAGGATCGTCACCCGGTTCGTGGGAATCCCGTCCAGGGTGCCGGGGCTCATCTCGTAGCCGGGACGGGTGCAGCCCACGAAGCAGGCGAGCGCGAACAGCTCCTTCGCGTCCCGCCAGGTGAAGATGTCGGCCAGCGCGTCAGCTCCGGTGATGAAGTAGAGGTCAGAGTCGGGGAGCGCTTCGGTCAGGTCCCGCAAGGTGTCGATCGTGTACGTCGGGCCGCCGCGGTCGATGTCGACACGGGAGACCGTGAACCGGGGGTTGGACGCCGTGGCCACGACCGTCATCAGGTAGCGGTGCTCGGCGGGCGAGACCACCCGGTCCGACTTCTGCCATGGCTCCCCGGTGGGCACGAAGACGACCTCGTCGAGGTCGAACCACGCCTGCACCTCGCTCGCAGCCACGAGGTGACCGTGGTGGATCGGGTCGAACGTTCCGCCCATCACGCCGACCCGACGGCGAGTGGCGTGCGCCACGGGCTCGTCAGCGTGACTGGCAGATGTCGGGCTCAGGAGTGATCGCGTCCCTTGCCGAAGGCCAGCAGGGCGACCATCAGGGCCGCGAAGAGCAGCAGGGTGCCGACGCCGACGACGTACGGCGTCATCCCGGGGCCTTCGTGGGTTTGCAGTGGCAGCAGGAGGAGACTCGGCATGGCCGACAGCCTAACCGCAAGATACCCACAGTTCCTCGCTGAGGCCGGTGTCGTTGCAGCCGGATCGGCCTCGACCGGCCCCGTGCGAACTCAGAGCCCACTCAGTTGAAGATCAAGCCCACACCGGTCAGCCAGGCCCAGAAGAACAGGGTCCGGCCGATCAGCCCGGCGAAGAAGAACACGACGACGTTCATGCGCAGGGTGCCCGCCACCATGGCCATCGCGAAGAACGGTGGAATGCCGATCGCAGCCGAGACGAACGTGAGGGCTCCGCTCATCGCCGGCCTCCCGTTGACGTAGCTGCGCCAGCGCTCGAAGCTGGCCTGTCGCTTGGGGGTGTCCATCCGGCGCTTGAGCCACGGGATGTCGAGGGCGCCCAGGGACAGGTAGTACCAGACCAGCTTGCCGATGTTCTGCCCGAACGATCCGATGAACGCAATGCTCAGAGCCGAGTGCTCCTTGGTGTTGGCGTACAAGACCGAGATGTAGGCCTCCATGTTGAAGATCGGGATAACGGCAGAGACAACACCGAAGCCGAACGTCAGCCAGAGCAACCTCACCGGATGTGGCCGTCCCCGGTGACGACGTACTTGGTCGACGTCATCTCCGGCAGGCCCATCGGGCCGCGCGCGTGCAGCTTCTGGGTCGAGATGCCGATCTCGGCACCGAACCCGAACTCGCCGCCGTCGGTGAACCTCGTCGAGGCGTTCACGAGGACCGCGGCCGAGTCGACCTCCGCGACGAAGCGCCGGGCGCTGGCCTGCGAGTCGGTCACGATCGCGTCGGAATGCGCGGACGAGTGCTGCCGGATGTGCGCGATCGCCCCGTCCAGGGAGGGTACGACGGCCGCGGAGATCTCGAGCGCGAGGTACTCGGTCGACCAGTCCTCCTCAGTCGCCGGCACGACTCCTTCCTGACCGGCGAACACCTTGTCGCCGTGGATGGTCACGCCGGCCTCCTGCAGCGACCGCACGATGCGCGGCACGAACTCCGGGGCGATGCTCTCGTGCACGAGGAGCGACTCGGCTGCGTTGCACACCGACGTGCGGTGCGTCTTGGAATTGATCACGATCCGCTCGGCCATGTCGAGATCGGCCGCGGAGTCGACGTACACGTGGCAGTTTCCGACACCCGTCTCGATCACCGGCACCGTCGACTGCTCGACCACGGAGGCGATCAGGCCGGCTCCGCCGCGGGGAATGAGGACATCGACCAGGCCACGGGCCTGCATGAGCTCCTTGACCGACTCGTGGCCCTCCCCCGGGACAAGCTGGACCACGTCCTCGGGCAGACCCGACTTCCAGGCCGCCCGCCGGAGCGTCGCCACGATCGCAGTGTTGGAGTGCAGGGCGCTGGAGGATCCTCGAAGCAGCACCGCGTTGCCGCTCTTCAGGCAGATGCCGGCGGCATCAGCGGTGACGTTGGGCCGCGCCTCGTAGATGATGCCGACGACACCGAAGGGCACCCTGACCTGACGCAGCTGCAACCCGTTGGCCAGCGTCGAGCCGCGGAGCACCTCACCCACCGGGTCAGGCAGGCCGGCCACCTCCCGCATGCCCGCGGCCATCCCGGACAGGCGGGAACCGTCGAGGCGGAGCCGGTCGACGAGGTGCTCGGGGGTGCCGGACGAGACGGCCGCCTCGACGTCCCTCGCGTTCGCAGCGAGGATCCGGTCGGCGTCTGCCAGGAGTGCTGTGGCCATTGCCTCCAACGCGGCATCCTTGGCAGCTCGCGTAGCCAGCGCGAGCTCCGTGGACGCCATTCGTGCGCGGACGGCCACGGCGGTGAAGGCCGAGTCGGGCATGCGTTCAGAGTATCCAGAGCCCCCGACGCCAGGCTGCGCCCACTCCGGCACCACGTGCCCGCTGACCTTCACGCCCCACCAATTCCGGATAGTCCGCGACGCTCCCGTCGTCATACCGCCTTCAGGGCAACGGACGCGTCTCGGACTATCCGGAAATCTTGTCAGTTCAGTTGGGGAGGGCGTCGGAGAGCAGGCGCAGGGTGCCTCGACCAGATTGCTCGCTTCGCTCGCCGCTCGACCACCTACGGTCCGGGCTGCCGGCGCTGACAAGTCGCGTCGAGACGGCGCTTGTGTCCCACCCAGACCCGCCGAGACGGCTGGTATGCACGGGGCGGATGAACATTGCAGCCGTCTGGGCGGTTGTTTCCGGGACACACGCGCCGTCTCGGCGGTCCCTCCCGGGTTGTTCGCAGACGATCGACCGCCTGTTGGTCTCGGCTGCCCCTCGGGTTGCGGAGGGTGGTTGCGGAGGGGTCTCGACTGGTCGCTCGCTGCGCTCGCTGCTGGACCACCTACCGGTCGGCGTCTCAAGGCATCCGGACGTGGATGACGGTGGGTCGGTCGGCGGTGAGCCCTTCGCGGATGTGGGCGGTGACCTCGGCGGGGTCGTCGAGGGTCACGCCGCGGCAGCCGAGGGCCCGGCCGAGGGCGGCGAAGTCGGGGGCCGGGAAGTCGACGGCGTGGACGGGGTCGTGTCGTTCGACCATCTCGTTGCGGATCTCGCCGTAGCCGTTGTTGTCGACGACGACGACGGGCAGGGCGAGGCCGAGGACCGCGGCAGTGGCGAGCTCCTGGACGGTGAACATGATGCCGCCGTCTCCGAGCATGGCGACGACCGGCCGGTCGGGGTTGCCCAGCTTGGCCCCGATGGCCGCCGGGAGCCCGTAGCCGAGGGTTCCGTAGCCCGTGGGGAAGAGGAACGACGCCGGCGTGTACGACGCGACGTTGGCCATCGCGCCGTAGTAGCAGGCCATGGCGTTGTCAGTGGAGAGGATCACGTCGCGCGGCAGCGCCTCGGCCATCGCGCCGACCAGCGTGGTCCACTCCGCGCCCTCGCGCCGGGAGTCGTCACGCTTGCGCTCTCGCCATCCCTCGACATCGAGGCCGGCGGGCGGGCGGCTGACCCTCTTGGCGAGCTCGCCAAGAGTCGCTGCGGCGTCGCCCACCAGCGCCACCGCAGGGGCGGCGTTGGTGACCGCGCCGACCGGGTCGATGTCGATCCGGACCAGCTTGCCGGCCACGGGCAGTTCGCCGTACCAGAGGTCGGCGGGCGCGAGCTCGGTGCCGACCGCCACCACCAGGTCGGCCTCCTCGACCAGGGCCCTCACGGCGGGGAGGTGTACGCCGGCGCCCAGCGCCAGCTCGTGGTCCTCGGGCAGGATCCCCTTGCCGTTGGTGGTGGTGACGACCGGCGCGCCGAGAAGCTCGGCCAGCTCACGCACCTCGGCTGCGGCCCGCTTGGCACCACCTCCGACGAGCATGACGGGGCGTCGGGCGCCCTCGAGCCTGGCGGCGGAATCGGCCAGCGACTGCTCAGATGGAAGGGAGGTCGCGCGCAACAGCGGGGCCACGCGGGTGACCTCGGCGGTCTCCTCGAGGACGTCGAGCGGTACCTCCAGGTGCACCGGACGGGGGCGGCCGGACGTCATGAGGGCGAAGGCCTGCGCGACCGTCGTGGGAATCTCCGCGACGCCGGTCGCGCGGAGGCTCGCGGCCGAGAGGGCGCGCATGGCCGCCCCCTGGTCGCGGGTCTCATGGAGCAGGCCGTTGCCGGTCGCCGGGTGGCGTAGGGGCAGGCCCGGCGAGACCACCAGCACCGGCACCGAGTCGGACCATGCCTGCGCCACGGCGGTGGCGGCGTTGAGCAGGGCGGGCCCGCTGGTCACGACCGCCACGCCGACCTTGTCGGTGGTCCGGGCGTAGCCGTCGGCCGCGTAGCCGGCCCCCTGCTCGTGGCGGGTGCTGACGTGCCGGACACCCTGCAAGGAGAGGTGCTTGTAGATCTCGAGGTTGTGGGTGCCGGGGATGCCGAAGACCAGCTCGACGCCATGATCGACGAGGGCGGCGACGAGCGCCTCGCCCCCGGTCATGAGCGCGGTCTCGGTCGTCTGGCCGATCATCGGCTGACTCCGGTCAGCTCGGTGTGGTCCGCAACCGCGTCGGTCGGGGGAGTCTCGGGAGGCTCGGTCAGGGCCACGAGCGCGTCCACGGCGACCGCACCGGCCGGGCCGACGCGCAGCGGGTTGACCTCCGCCTCCACGACGTCGGACCGCTCGGCCAGCAGCCGGGACAGCGCGGCAACCGCCTTGGCAGCGGATTCGACGTCGACCCGCGGCCGACCACGCCAGCCGTCGAGCAGCGGATAGGAACGCAGCGACCGGATCATCGCCAGGGCTTCGCCCTCCTCCACGGGGGCGAGGGCGACCTGGACGTCCTTGTAGAGCTCGGCTTGCACGCCGCCGAGGCCGACGAGGACGACCGGGCCGAACGACGGGTCGCGGTGTGCACCGACGATCAGCTCTGCGACGTCGTGCCGCCCGTCCATCTCCTCGAGCACGTAGGCGCCGTCACCCAACCGGGACCGCATGTCGGTGAAGGCGTCGACCACCGCGTCCACGTCGGGGAGGCCGACCACAACGCCGCCCACCTCCGTCCTGTGCTCGATCCAGCCGGCCTTCAGCACGAAGGGGCCGCTCAGCGCGGAGGCTGCGGCTTCCGCGTCGTCGGCAGTACGGACCGCGGCGGCGGCCGGGTAGGCGATGCCGTACGACGCCAGCAGCTCGCGGCCCACCATGTATTCGGCCGGCGACCCCGCCGCGGCCGGGGTCGCCGCGACGGAGCGCAGCCCCAACGGCGATGTCTCCGCCAGCCGTGCGGCCAGCTCGACCGAGCGGGCGACCGCATCGATGGTGTGCAGCGTCGGCACGGCCTGGGCTCGCATCGAGCGCACCGCCGGGGAGTCGTGGCTCATGCTGTGCACCACGACGGGCACGCCATGGTCCCGGGTGACGCCGGCCAGGGCATGGACGACCTCGAGCTCGCGCTCCTCCAGCTCGGGGGTGTCGGCGCCGTAGCAGCCGAAGTAGCCCGACATCACGACCGAGTCGACCTCGCCGCTGCGGGCGATCGCGTCCACGACGCGGGCGTACGTCGAGAGGTCCTGCTCCCCAGCTCCCGCGAGGTCCACGGGGTTGGCGACCGCAGCGGCAGCGGGCAGGAGTCCGGCAAGGCGCCGCCGGGTGCCCTCGGTGAGGCGGGGGACCTGGAGTCCGTGCCGCGCCATCGTGTCCGCGCCGATGGCACCCTGGCCACCGCTGTCACTGACCACGGCGACTCGGCGGCCGGTGGGCAGCGGGCTGCCCACCAGGAGGTGCGCCAGGTCGATCGCCTGGGCCGGCGTCTCGACCAGCACGGCACCGGCGGCACGGCACGCCGCGGACACCACGTCGGTGGCAGCTGTGAGGGCACCGGTGTGCGAGCGGGCGGCCGCGCGGCTGGCCTCGCTGGCACCGACCGTCAGGACGACGACGGGCTTGCCTGCCTCGCGCAAGCGTCCCATCGTCTCGACGAGCCCGCGCCCGTCGCGGAAGCTCTCCAGGTACAGCACCACCGCCCGCGTCTCGGCATGGTCGACCAGGTCGTCGAGCAGCTCGGCGGCCGTCACGTCGACCTGGTTTCCTACGGAGACGAATCGAGCAACACCGAGGCCAGCGTGCGCGGCCAGCCCCGCGAGCTCAAGGCCGAGCTGGCCGGACTGGGAAACTATCGCCAGACTGCCGGGCGTGAAGGTGCCCCACGCCAGCTCCAGCTGGTTGGCCGCGTCGTACAGGCCCAGGCAGTTGGGACCGACGAGTCGGGCGCCGGCCTCCCGAATGCGGGCGGCCAGCCGCCGCTCGAGGTCGGGCTCGCCCGAGGCGTCGTCGATTCCGCCGGTGATGCCGAGGAACCCCTTCACACCGACTGAGAGCGCCTGCTCCACCACGGCCGGGACCGACGCTGCTGGCACGCACAACACGACCAGCTCGGGGGTGGAGTCCAGCTCCGCGAGCGAGGTGACCGAGGGCACTCCTTCGATGATCGCGCCCTTGGCGTTGACCAGGTGCACCGCGCGGCGCTCCCGGCCTCGCAGCGCGCCGCGCGCCAGCCAGTAGCCCCATTTGGCGGGGTCCGCTGAGGCGCCGACGACGGCGACCGAGCGCGGGTCGCTGAAGACGGAAAGGTCGGTCATCGGGTTGCGCCCACCGACCGGGAGATGATCAGTCGCTGGATGTCGCTGGTGCCCTCCTCGAGCTCCTCGAGCTTGGCGTCGCGCACCCACTTCTCGACCAGGAACTCCCGGCTGTAGCCCCAGCCGCCGTGGCTCATCAGGGCGGCGTTGGTCACCCACGTGGTGTTCTCGGACGCCACGAGCTTCGCGATCGCCGACTCCTGGGCCACGAACTCGCCCTGGTCGTAGAGGCGGGCGGCACGCATGGTCACCAGGTGCGAGACGTCTGTACGGGCGGCCATGTCGGCGATCCGGAACGCGACCGCCTGGTGCTCGATGATCGGCTTGCCGAACTGGGTGCGCTCCTGGGCGTACTTCACGGTGGCGTCGAGGGCAGCCCTGGAGAGGCCGGTTGCGCCGGCGCCGATGAGGATCCTCGAGGCGTCGAACGTGCGCATCAGGCCGTAGAAGCCCTTGCCCTCCTCGCCGATTCGGTGGCTGGCCGGCACCCGGACGTTGTCGAGGAAGACCTCGGCGTTGACGATGCCGCGCTGGCCCATCTTGCGCATCGGCTGGCCGATGGTGACGCCGGGCATGTCGCGCTCGACCAGGAAGGCGGTCACGCCCTTGGAGCGCAGATCGGGGTCGACGGTCGCGAAGACCAGGATCCACTGGGCGTACGGCGCGTTGGAGATCCACGTCTTCTGGCCGTTCAGCAGGTAGTCGTCGCGGTCGCGGACGGCCCTCGTCTGCAGTGCGGCGGAGTCGGAGCCGACCCCGGGCTCGGTGACGGCGACAGCGGTTACTGGCGGCGTGCTGCTCGTCAGGGGGGTGAGCCAGCGCTTCTTCTGCTCGTCGGTGCCCATCGCCTCGAGCGGGCCGGCGAAGAACGCACTGGAGGTGAGGAAGTTGCCGATGCCGATGTCGCCGTAGCAGAGCTCCTGCTGCACGAGGCACTGGGTCACGAGGTCGGTGACGCCGCCCCCGCCGTACTCAGCGGGCAGCATGTACGACGCCAGGCCGATCTCGGCGGCCTTCTGCCACAGGTCGAGCGGGCTCTCGACGTCGGCCTCATCCACCTCGTGGGCGCGTGGCCGGATCTCCTTGAGTGCGAAGTCGCGCGCGAGGGTGACGAACTCGCGCTGCTCCTCGGAGAGCTCGATCCCGTCGCGAAGGGTGTGCGTCATGGTGTGAGGTCCTTCTGGTCGTTCGGGAGTGGGGTCGCGGGGTAGGTCATGCGGCCGCGGTGGGGGCCGCGGGTACGACGTCGTCGGTGACGGCGAGCGCGTGGTCGGGGTCCCAGTGGGCGACGACGGTTTCGCCGACCTGTGGCACGTGGACGTTGCGGGTGCCGGTGCGGGCGATGATCCGGCGGCCGTCGGGGAGGTCCAGGTCAACGCGTAGACCGGTGCCCAGGTAGGTCACCTCGCGGACGAGCCCGTCGACGGCGTTGTGGCCGGACGGCATCGGTCCGCCCACGGGCGCCAGGGTGACGTGCTCCGGGCGCACCACCAGGGCGTCGCCGACATGGTGGTCCGCGACCGCGAAGGAGGAGCCGGAGACCTCGTCGACGAAGGTGCCGCCGGCGCACCTGCCCGTGAAGATGTTGGACTCCCCGAGGAACTCAGCGACGTAGCGGCTGATGGGGCGCTCGTAGAGCTCGACCGGGGTGCCGACCTGGACCAGACGGCCGTCGCGCAGCACAGCGATGCGATCCGACATCGCCAGAGCCTCTTCCTGGTCGTGGGTCACGAACACGAAGGTGGTGCCCAGCTCGCGGTGCAGGCGCTTGATCTCCACCTGCAGCTGCTCGCGCAGCCGCTTGTCGAGCGCGCCCAGGGGCTCGTCCATCAACAGCGCATGCGGCTGGAAGACCAGCGCCCGGGCGAGGGCGACTCGCTGCTGCTGACCGCCAGAAAGCTGGTCGGGACGACGCTTGGCGAGCTGACCGAGCTCGACCACGTCGAGCGCCTGCTGCACCCGCTCGGCAACGTCGGCCCTGGTGATCTTGCGGCGGCGCAACGGGAAGGCGACGTTGTCCCACACGTTCATGTGCGGGAAGAGCGCGTAGTGCTGGAACACCATGCCGAGGTCGCGCTTGTACGGCGGCACCTTGGTCAGGTCGCGCCCGCCGACGGAGATCCGACCGGCGTCGGCAGGGATGAAGCCGGCGATGATGTTGAGCACGGTCGACTTGCCCGAGCCGCTGGACCCGAGCAGGGTCAGGAACTCGCCGGGCTCGATGGTGAGGGACACGTGGTCGACGGCGGTGACGTTGCGGTAGCGCTTGACGACGCCCTCGATCTCGATCGAGACGCCGGTGCCGGCGAGGGCAGTGCCCGCGATGACTGGCGGCTGGGCTGTGGTGTTGGCCATGGTGCTTCCGTTCGTGGGGGTCGGGAGGGCGGGGTGGTCGGGGACGGTCAGGCGTCCTCGGTTGCCGCGAGGGCCTTCTGCGTACGGCGGGTGCCAAAAGCTCGCACCAGGGCGGCGGTGGAGAAGAGGGCGAGGGTGATGAGGAGGAGCATCGTGCTGACCGCCGCGACGGTCGGGTCGATCTGCACCCGTACGCCGCTCCACATCTGCACCGGCAAGGTGCTGACGTCCGGGCCGGCCAGGAAAATGCTCGTGACGACCTCGTCGAAGGAGGTGATGAACGCGAACAGCGCGCCCGCGGCGACGCTCGGCAGGATGCTGGGCAGGGTGATCCGCAGGAACGTGGTGAGCCGGTTGGCCCCCAGGCTCATTGCCGCCAGCTCGAGCCGCTCGTCGAAGCTCACCAGGGCCGAGCTCACGTTGATGACCACGAACGGCACGGCCAGGGCGGTGTGCACCATCACGAAGCCAAGGATGGTCTGGGTCAGCCCCAGCTCGAGGAACAGGGCGTAGACGCCCAGGCCGAGGATGACGTACGGCACGAGGATCGGCGCGAGGAGCAGGGCACCGACCGCGGCGCGGAGTGGGTAGCGCCCGCGGACCATCGCCAGCGCGGCCGCGGTTCCCAGGACTACCGCCAGCAGGGTGACCCACAAGGCGATCTGGAGTGAGTTCAGCGCGCTGTTGACCCAGGCCGGGTCGGTGAAGAAGGACTCGTACCAACGCATTGACAGCTGCTTGGGCGGGAACTCCAGGAACGAGCTGCTGTTGAACGACGTGGGCACCACGACGAAGACCGGCGCGACGAGGTAGATCGCGGTCAGGACCGCCAGCCCCACCAGACCGGCGCGGCACAGGAACCTGGTCGTCATCGCTCGCCACCTCCGAGGAACTTGCCGACGTTGACGACGCGGGAAACGAGCAGGAGCAGAAGGCCAGTCACGACCAGGAGGATGACGGCCAGCGCGGAGGCGAAGCCCCAGCGCAGCACGGCAGAGACCTGCTGGACGATGAGCTCGCCGATCATCATGTCCTTCGGGCCGCCCAGGAGGGCCGGCGTGACGTAGAAGCCGATGGAGGAGATGAATACCAGCAGCGACGCCGCAGCGACGCCGGGAACGGTCAGAGGGGCGAAGATCCGCCAGAAGGCGAAGATGGGGCGAGCGCCCAGGCCCTCCGCGGCCTGGACCAGCCGGCGGTCGATGCCTCGCATCGTGGCGTACATCGGCAGCACGGCGTACGGGAGCATCACCTGGACCATGCCGACGATGACGCCGGTCTGGTTACGGATCAGGGTCAGCGGCTGCTCGATGAGACCGACCGAGAGGAGGAACTCGTTGACGACGCCCGTGTTGTTGAGCATCAGCACCCACGCGAACGTGCGGACCAGCAGGCTCGTCCAGAACGGCACCAGCACGGCAACCAGGAGCACCCCGCGCCAGAACGGCGTGGCAATCGTCATCAGGTAGGCGTAGGGGAAGCCGAGCAGCAGGGTCAGCAGGGTGACGAAGCCGGCGATACGGAAGGTGTTGACCAGGACGTCGAAGTAGACGGCTGAGCCGAAGAAGTCGCCGTAGTTCTGCAGCCCCGGCTCGGGATCGGTGAAGCTGCGCGCGAGGATCATGACGAGCGGCGTCACGAACACCAGCAGCAGGAACACCAGCAGTGGCGCCATCAACCAGCCCCAGCGGTCCGGTGTGATCGCGCGCCACAGTCCAGCCGCGAGGCCGGGGCCGGGGCCGGAGGGCTGTGCCTCCGGCTCCGCTGGGGTGCTGGACTGCAGCTGCGACTCGGTCGTGCTGAAGCTCACCCGGCCGCCCATTCATTGAGCCGTTCCGACACCTCGTCGTAGTGCTCGGCCCAGTAGGAGTAGTCGATGATCGCCGCGCGCTTGGCGGCATTCTCGGGCGCGCTCGGCAGGTAGGGCAGCACCTTGTCGTCGATCAGGTCAATGGCCCCCTCGGTGACCGGGCTGTACCCCGTCTCGTTGCTGTAGCCGGCCTGCGCCTCCGGGTGCTCGACGAACCAGGCGACCCACTTCTCGACGGTCTTGACGTTCTCCGAGCCCTTGGGGATCACGAGCTGGTCATAGGAGAGCAGGTGCTCGCCCCACTCGTTGGCGACCGGCTGGCCCTCTTTGGCGGCGGAGTAGATGCGACCGTTCCAGGCCTGCACGAGCGGGGCCTCGCCGCTCGCAACGAGCTGCTGCTGCTGCTCGCCGGTCTCGTAGAACACGATGTCGTCCTTGATCGTGTCGAGCTTCTTGAAGGCACGGTCGATGTCGAGGGGGTACAGGTCTTCGGGAGCGACGCCGTCGGCCAGCAGCGCAGCCTCGAACATGGCGCCGGTGGCGTACTTCCAGAAGCCGCGCTTGCCGGGGAACTTCTCGACGTCGAAGAACTCCGCCCACGTGGTGGGGTGATCCTTGGCGAAGGTCTTCGTGTTGTAGCCGATGGTGAACGCGTACTCGAGGACGGGGATGGCGCAGTCGGTCACCATCTCCTTCTTGAGCAGGCTGGCGTCGATCTTGTCGAAGTCGAGCTTCTCGGCCCAGCCCTTCTCGCACGCGGTGTGGGCGAAGTTGGGCTCCACCTCCACCACGTCCCAGCTGACCTTGCCGGACTCGACCTGCGCGCGGAACTTGGCGTAGTCGCTCGGCGAGTCCTGCTTGAGGGAGACCTCGTTCTCGTCGGCCCAGGGCTGGACGGCGGCCTTGACGTGGGTCTTCTGGTCCGCGCCTCCCCACATCACGATCGTCATCTCACCCCCGGCACCGGATGACGAGCCCGAACCCGCGGCGCCGCACGCCGCCAGCGCAAGCATGCTCGTTGCGACGATTCCTGAAGTGAGAACCCGCTTCATGCGTGGCCCGACCTTTCAAACTTGATTGGTGCGTCAGTTATTTATGGGGCTTAGCGTGATCGAGGTCACGTGTCCTTGTCAACGGTTCCGAGCAGGTTGTCTCCCAACGAGGGGCCGGCGGAGAGCTCCGCCGGCCCCTCCGGCCCGAGAGTCCGGCCCGAGAGTCTGGCCAAAGAGTCTGGCCCGTCTGGTCAGTCGGGCGAGGTCGCCATGGTCACGAAGAGCTCACACACCTCACGCATCCGCTCCACGGTCATCGCTCGAGAGTTCATCAGCACCTGCAGGCTCAAGCCGTCGATCATGCCCACCAGGCCGTTGGCCAGCTGGACCGCGTCGCCGTCGCGGAACTGCCCCTGGGCCTGACCGTCGCGAATGATCGCGGCGACGGTACGGCGCCACTCGCCGTACACCTGCTCGTTGAGTTCCTGCAGGTCAGGGTCGTGCAGCGCCTCCACCCACAGCTCGGCCCACACGCGCCAGGCGGCCACCGTGGTCGCGTCGCGCGGGAGGTAGGACTCGATGAAGGACCGGAGTCGACGGGCAGGCGCCTCGCCACTCTCGAGCAGGTCACGCCGGCGCTCGATCGACCGCTTGAAGTTCCACTCGAAGGCGGCGTGCATCAGGTCGCGCTTGGTGTCGAAGTAGTAGTGGACCGACCCCGTGCTCATCCCGGCGCGCTTGGCAACATCGGCGACACGGAGGGACTTGAAGCCGACCTCCGACACCACCTCGCAGGCAGCGCTGAGGATCTCCTCCTTGCGCTCAACCTCGACACTTACCCGTGGCACGCTGGTCCCCCGCGATCGTGATAGCTGACGGACCAGTCAATCCAGCAGAAGGGCCATTTGTCAACGACCCGCTGACCTGGGGCCCGAGAATCCAGGCAGCAAGGAGACGTTCTCGCCGGAGAACAACCGGGTGTCGACGCTGGCTAGGCGGGCTTGCGACCCACGACGTACAACCGATTCGTGGTCTCACCGCGGGCGGTGACCGGCCCGCGGAGATACCACTCGAGGCCTACGAGTCCGGTGGCCTCGACTGTCCGTACGACGTCTGCCGGATCGTGCAGCACGAAGTCGAGAGCGACCTCGTGCCCGAACCACTCATCGAGGTGGTGGATCTCGGTGCCGGCATGCAGGGCCAGGACCAACCATCC
Organism: uncultured Actinomycetota bacterium; assembly: GCA_963759525.1. Classification (GTDB taxonomy): domain Bacteria; phylum Actinomycetota; class Actinomycetes; order Propionibacteriales; family Nocardioidaceae; genus Marmoricola. The sequence goes on from CAVWZO010000008.1 coordinate 132,123, forward strand.
GCCGGGTGCAAGCGATTGGGCCAGCGCTGCGACCGCGTCGTGCATCTCGGAAGGCGCGAGGTGGATGAGCGAGTACCACCCCAGCACTGCGGCCCACCCCGAGCTCGCCGCAGGACGGGTCAGCCGACGCAGGTCGCCCTCCTCGAAGGCCCGACCCGGGAATCGTCGGCGGGCCTCGGCCACCATCGCGGCTGAGAGGTCGATCCCCTTTGCGTCGACTCCGCGGTCAGCCAGGTACGCCGTGACATGTCCCGGACCCGATCCGACCTCCACCACAGGCTGCCCGGCAGCGTGGGCGACCACTCGGTCGAGGAGCCAGGTCTCGAACGGCAGCCCCTCAAGCTCATCGACCAGGTGGTCGGCGTAGGCAGTCGCGACGGCGTCGTACGACGACCGGACGTGCTCGTCACGAAGGTCCGCTCCCCCGGCGATCACCGCGTCGCGATCAACTGGCACAGCGGCGGCGGCCTGGTGAGGGACCGGGCCCAGGAGATGGACCCAGCGAGGATCCTGCTGCCCGGGACGTCGTTCGAGCTCGCGTACCAGCGGTTCAGGGCGTTGCGACATCCGAACCAGGCACGCCTCGACCTCACCGCGGTCGGCGAAGCCGTGCAACCGCTCGGTGCGGGTGCGCAGCTCCCCCGGCGCCTGCGCGCCCCTGAGCAGCAGCACGGTGAGGAGCGCCCGCTCGTCGAGCCCGAGCCCGAGCCCCTCATCGAGGATCTGGTGGTACTTCAGCGTCCGCCGACCTGTGGCTGCCCACACGATCCGCAGCAGACCCCGATCCTTGAGCGTCCGCGCAGTCTGCTCCACGGTCTCCAGGTCCAGGTCGAGGACGGGGTCGCGATTGTTGGACTGGTTGCAGGCAGAGCGCAGCGCGTTCGCGGTGAGGGGATAAGTCGCCGGCACCGTCGTCTGCTTCTCCAGCAGGGCGCCGAGGATGCGTTGATCGTTGGCGTCCAGGACGGGGAGATCGCTCACGCTGACCACCCTATTGTCGCGGCCCGCCCCCGTCCGCCGACGATGGGCGTTCCAGACGTCACGCTGCGTCGAGTGCGCGGCTCATCACTCGACCGGACGCGGGGGTTCGTCTGGCCCCCCGTCATCGGGAGGGAAGAGGACGAATGGGCCGTCGACTGCTTCGGCGTACACGACACGGGAGGCGGTGCCGCTCTGCTGCGGCACGGCGGGGTCCTGCGGAACGCGGGCCTCCTCGACGACGAGCAGCCGGTCGACGTCAACGAGGTCAGACATCACGATCTCTCTGGTCCACTTTCCGCCGTCCGGGCTTCGCCCCATCCCGAAGGTGGCGACCGTCTGCCATGCGTCATCGCCACCGGTCAGGGGCACGTGGAGGCGCCGTTGGGCACGCGCGGTGACGGTAGCCGGGGCTCCGGCCATCGTGTCGGTGTCGGTGCCGGGGTCGTGTCGGTAGGTCGGTCCTGCAAGTGAGATGCGGAGCGACCTTTGCTCGAGCGGCAGTATCTCGTTCGGGTCTGGGCGCACGCGCAGTCGCCGGGTCGGCAACAGCGGGATGGGTTCGGTGGCCACGACGTCCGAGGCCGCGTAGTAGCCCACGGCCTCTCCCTCGCCGGGGACCGACCTGCGCTGGTATCTGACCAGGGCCAGTCGGGCCAGGGGCATGTAGGTCTCGCCGATGTCCAGGTGCGCGTCGACGTACCAGCACTGTCGGTCCTGGTCGAACTCCGGGTCGAAGGTCAGCACGGTTGCGTTGAGGTCCGGCAACGACCCGGCGGTCTCCTTCAACTGCGTCTGTTCAGTGCCGGCAGCGTTGAGTACACGTTCGGGCGCCATCGTGATCTGGTCGGAGCGGAAGGCGCCGTCCTGACCTAGGAGGCTCGCGACGGAGTTCTGCACCGCGTGCCGCGGTGGCGCACTGGGTTGAGGATCCAGCACGACAATTCCCAGGCGTTCGCCTTCTCCGGTGACGAACCATGGGCGAGCCAGCCTGATCCGCACCCAACCGCCCTCTCGGACCCTGACACTCAGGTCCTGGGGATCGGTGCTCCGCTTGAGCAGAGGTGCGATGTCGAGAACGACCGGGGGTGGCGGTCGTCCGGTGTTGAGCGCGATGTAGTCCACGGACTCCCCGGTGCGTGACAGACGACCGGGTTCGGCTGCGAGCGTGGCCGGGAAGTACTCGGCGAACCTGGACACGGCGGTGGCGGTGAATGTCACCACCCGGTGCTTGGTGTCGCCGAACTCGAGCTCCGGCATGGTCGAGCCCTCGAAGTACAGGTCCGTGCGGTCGAAGACCGGGGGTACCCCGTTCTGCAGCTTCGGTTCCGCGAGGGCGACATTTCCAACGACGGTGTCGACGCGCCGAGTCCAGGGTGGGGGCTGACCGGCTGCCGGCACCGCCAACGGCTGTGTGGGGTCGTCGACAAAGTCTGTCCAGGAGGCCGAAAGGAACACGGTCCCAGTGCTGAACGGTTCCGGAATGAACGACGCCGTGGTCTGGAAACGCGAGTCACCGGGATGCCTGATGACAGCGGACTCGGCCCGCAGGTCAGGGGCCTTCAGGGGCCGTTGGACCGCGTGGACGAGCTCGAGGTCCTGCCATGGCGTGAACATGCAGTGCCTGCTCTGCGGGACGGCCACATTCACGATGCGCGCCACCTGCTGCTCGTCGAAGACCGCTGACTGCTGAACCCAGTCGAGCAACGCCATCGGCGGGTTGCGCGGAAGCATTGAGCCGAGCCGAATGGGAAACCGTCTGGCGGGGTCGAGCTTGATGGTCAGCGTCCGGGTGGCGGGGTCGTAGTCCGGCGCGGGCTGAAAGGCCTCGTCGTTGGCGAGGAGCTGCAGGGTCACCGGTCGCGGGTCGTGCCACGGCTGCGCGTCCCAGGCGCGGAGGAACGTGATGCCGGGCGGCGTCCCGGGCGTGTCGGCCAGGGCGAAGCCCACGCCCAGGGGGTCGGGCAGATACGGGACGTTCTCGGAACCGGTCGGCGGCAACGGCCGGCCGTCACGGGCGGCGACGTCGTAGCTGGTGCGGTGCCTGGAGGTCTCGCTGGATCCGATCGCGTCATCGAACCTGCCGTGCCACTCGGCCAGCTGCACACTGCCGGAGGGTGCGTACAGCTGGATCTTGTCGGCCGTGGTGGTGTCGACGAGCGAGCTGACGTCGTCGTCGAGGCCGGTGCGCACCACCAGCTGGTACGCGCTCTCGTCTTTCGGATTGCTGTTGGTGACGGTGGGCGGTGGCACGGGCTCGAAGCGGCGGAAGGTTATCGGCTCGGTGTCGAGATCCTCTGGCCTGGGCGCCGTACCGTCGCCGCCAGCCAGAGTGGGACGCGTCCAGAGCTCGTCTGCCTCGGCCCGGGTGAGCCCGTTGCCGGCGAGGTCGACGGTGCGCGCACGCATCCGGTACGTCGCTCCGAACCGGAGCCGGGGCAGGGTGCCCGCGGCCACCGCTGTCTCGACGCTGATCCCGGCCGTCGTCAGCGGGTCGTTGGTGACGCGCTCGGTCATGTCTGCGGGTGAGGCCAGGTCGGACTCGCTCAGCTGGGCGGCCAGGCTTCGGCCCGGGCGGGGCGCCGAGAGACTCCACCCGTCCCACTTCACGAACCCTTCGTGCAGGAAGATCGGGTCGTCGGGACCATGCTCTGTTCCCGGTTCGCGGTAGGGGCTGGTCAACGACGGATGGTGCGCTCCCTCTTCCCGGACGGGTTCGATCAGTTCTCGACCGTCACGCAGGTACCTGACGGTGCGCTCGTGCAGGCTGAACCAGGCGGCGCGTTCGGTGTCGAAGACATCGAACCGGTAGCCGCGGATCAGGTCCTCAGCGCGCAGCGGCTCCTCTGGGGTGCTGCCGCGGAGACTCACGGCGGCGGCCAGGTCAGCGTGAACCGCGGCGGCACGCCCGTCGTGCAGCAGCATCAGCCCTCCGGTCGCCAGCGCCGGCGGCGCAGACCGCTGGCCTTCTGGTGGGAGGTTGGCGGCCATGCTGACCGTTTGAAGTGTGGCGCTGTCGACGGCGACCTGTTCGATCCGGTAGCTGCTGCTCGGTCCGACATTCAGGATGCCCGGCGGTCCGGCGGAGCCGGCGGCGAACGGACGTGTGGCTTGCGGATCGAGCCGCCACGCGACCCATAGTCCACGATTGACGGTCGCGTCCGGTCCGAGCTGCGGTGTCCAGTCCCCCAGGACCTGCACGACGCCTGACCTCGGCTCCAGGGAACCGGCGGGGATCTCGATGTCGACGACCAGTCCGAGCTTCCGCAGCAGGGCGGGGTGTTCGCTCACTGCGGTCAGGGTCCGATGGAAGTCGAGGGATTCGCGGACCGCACGCTGCCGGTCAGCATCAGCGTCGGGATCCCTCGGCGGTGGAGCGGTCTGTGGTCCTCGGTGGAACGCGACAGCTCGGGCGATCTCGGCCGCTGGGGTGCCGGCGGGCAGCAGCTCGGTCATGCCCTCGCGGCCGGCTCGGCGTGCGTTGGCAAGCAAGGTCGTGAAACCGTTGGTGAACTCTTGGTCGTCGCCGCTGAGGAGGAACGCATTTGCCGGGTCGGCGATCGCCTGGAACACATCAGCGAACGGTCTGTCCTCGGCTCCCAACCCCGCCGCTGGTGGGGCGATCAGTGGCAGGTCGTCGACAGCGTCGAGTGCAGTTTGGGTGTACGAGCGGCGCAGCGAGTCCATCACGGTTGAGGCCGAGAACGTCATCACGGGTCGGGTCGTGAGGTCGTCTGTGGCCTCGAAGGGCGTGACTCGGGTCTCTGGCGGGAACAGCTGGCGCCACAGCTCGGACGAGCGTTCGTCGGCCGCCATCAGCGGACCTTCCACCACGCTCGAGCTGCCTCCTATGCGGAACTCGACGGTGAAGTTGGTGGCGAGCGTGGCCGGCCAGTCCAGCCAGTCCGGGAAGTCGGCCAGGGTGGGAGCGCCCCCCGTGTCGTCGGCGAACAGTGCCGGCGCGACGTACACCGCCAGCACCAGTCGCCCGTCCTCGGAGATCCGGTGCGGGAGCGGGACCCAGGTGACCGTCTGGCGACGGCTTTCAGGCGAAGGCACGGCAGTAGTCCCCCCAGTCATCGAGCTCGAAGCAGTCGCTGAACGAGGGGTCGACTGCCGAGCCGACGAAGCTGCGCTCCACGCTCAAGGTCACCGACTTGGACAGGAAAAGGACCCTGATCCCGATGGTCAGGCTGGCGTAGCCGTTGACCCGCTTTGTCGAGGGGTCGTAGCTCAGCTGCATGTAGAACTCGGCCGAGATGCTGATGATGCCGAGGACTTCGAGCTGGCCGCCCGCGCGCAGGTAGCCAGCGATGATGACCTTGTCCAGCACCGCGTCGTACATGAAGTAGATGCCGGCCATCACGTGCGCAGCACCGCGGGCGACGACGAGGTCCAGGGCCAACGATCCGCCGAACTCCAGGGCGGCCTCGATGCGCCTGATCCCTGTCGTGTCGAGCTCCAGGGCGAAGAAGCCACCGCCGGTGAAGCCGGAGTAGCTCAGCCCGAAGGGCGTGTACCGGTCCGCCAGTGCGAACCGAAAGGCCACTGGAGCCCCGTCGAACGGGATGGTCAGTCGGGTGACTACGGCGAGGTTGGTGATGGTGAGCATGCCGAGCGGGAGCGTGGGAAGCGCCGCGGTGTAGCCGGCTGTGATCCGGTCGGTGGTGACATCGACGGATGCTCCAGTGGGCAGGCCGGTCGACTCCAGGGCCGTGCGGAGGTCATTGAGGAAGGCGAGCTCTCCGGAGAAGTCCAGGCGCATCCCGGACGGGACGACCTCGGGTTTGCGGTTGGGCTCCGAGGTGAACCGAAGGCTGTCGAAGTGGAGCTTCACCATGCCCGCGAAGTCGAGGGCGACGTTGGTGAGCTGGCCGGTGATGATGCCAGTCGTCTGCCCGTCGGCGATGCGACGGGTGGTGGTACTGGTCAGGGTCAGGGACGCAGGTTGGGGGTCGGCCTTCAGCAGCACGGTGGTGTTTGGTTTCAGAGTGGCGTGCCATACGTACCGGACCTCGACTAGCTCCGGGTTTGCGCGGGTGACCATCTCGGGTGGCTTGAGGCTGGTGAGGTCGATGACTTCCGTGAGGTCGATGCCGAGTATGCGGGCACCGGCGAACAGGTCCTTGATGGTCGCCGCGTCGGGTGTGGCGTCGAGCTCGAATCCGGCGGGCACTGCCCCCTTGGCGGTGGTGATCGCACCGAGGACCATGTCCGGCTTGGCAAGGGCACCGACCCGCTGGGCGTCGAGCGACAGGGGTTGGGGGTTGATCAGTCGCAGGTAGACGCCGAGCGGGTTGGCGTCGTCGAGGCCGACCGAGCGGTAGGTGTCGTGCCAGGTCGCCTCGAGAACGTGTCGGGTGCCGGTGACCTGGGTGACGGCGTCGAGCACGACGCCGAGCCTGCTGACAAACGTAAGCAACGGTGCTGCGGTGACGAAGCCGGAGACGGACACGTCAGCCGGTGGTGTCACGTTGAACCGCACGAAGTCGACCGCCGCGGTTGCGGCTGCGTCCGACCTCCCGCGGCCGTCAGCGAGGGTCACGATGGAGCCGGCAAGGGATGCCTGGTGCCGTGCCAGGTTGTCGATGTCGCGAATGGCGAAGAACCGGTCGAAGTCGAACTGTCCGTCCGGGATGAAGATCAGTGGTAGCGAGAAGGAGCATGCGCGTCCGGACCAGTCGGTGGCTTCGAAAGCGAAGCGGACATCGCCGTCGCTGCGCCGGACCCAGAACGGTCCGGTATCGGGCACGTCGACGAGCGCAGAGACCGCAGTGGTCACGAGCCGCAGCGTGCGGAACGGCATGTCACGGTCCAGGCCCCCGTAGGCGGCCTTCAGTGCGTCGACGGACAGCAGTGGCTCGTCAACAACGAGCATCCTGGTCAACCTCAAGAAGGCCATGCTGCCTTGGAAGAACCAGATCTCGGGGTTGGTGGAGGTGTCGAAGATGCGCTCTGAAACCTCGATCAAGGTCGCCGGATGCCCAGTGGTCAGGTGCCCGTGGGTGACCACCGTGACCCGGGAGTCGCGACCGAAGTCGATCTCGTGCTGGTAGCTGTTGAGCAGCCCCACAACGGAGGCCGGGTCGACGATGCTTGGGTCGAAGTCGATCGGGCCCTTCAGCCGGGCCGTCGCCCCCAGGGCGGACAGGTCGAACCGGGAGGCGGCCATGATCCCGCCTCGCCGTTGCCGAAGCTGCTCCTGGGTGGGCAGGACTGTCCACTGTGGGAAGTCGGACTCATGCACGGTCCGGATCACGAACAGGGCACCGGTCGTCCCATCGGCACGTGGCCGTAGTCGGCCCCGCCACAGGTCGGTGCCGGAACTCAGCGTGTGCGGCTTCGGGTCGAGCATCCAGCGGGCGTCGATAGGGGCGAGGTCGACACGCGCCGGAACTGCGAGTTGGGTCGCGTCGGACAGCTCAAGGGTTTCGCACACCCCCCACACGCCGTCCGGCCCCAAAGGCAACTCAGCGATCTCCGGAGGAACCGTGAACACGAGACTGCTTGGCGCCGCTGCGGCGAGAAGGGGTGGTGGGTTCGACCCCGGGATCTGCTCGCGGTAGTGCTGTGGAGGGAAAGTGATGACGATGCTTGCGTCCGCGCCTGCGAGCGTACGTACGAGGCTATCGAGACGAAACGTCAGATTGTGCAAGGTGATGCGTGCAACCAAGAGGTCGGCGGGTCGGACGAGCTCGAATACCGGATCGTCCATCCCGGCCCCTCTCAAGCCTTTTCCCCGTCACAGAATCCTGCGCTGACCGAGCGATGTCAACGAGTGCTTGACCCCCGTAGGTGGTCGCGCAGCGAGCGATCAGTCGAGACCACCCTCCGCAAGCCGACAGCGGCCGCCGATCGTAGGTGGTCGAGCAGCGAGCGCCAGCGAGCGATCAGTCGAGACCACCCTCCGCAAGCCGACAGCGGCCGCCGATCGTAGGTGGTCGAGCAGCGAGCGCCAGCGAGCGATCAGTCGAGACCACCTGCCGAAAGGCAAGAGGCAGCCGTAACGCACTGCCGGTGGCCGTCTCGCGGCCACCTGTTCTCACGGTGGGTTTATCGAGAGGTGTGGTTGCTGTCCGCGCTGGTTGCGCTCGGTCCTGGAACCCGGGTCGTTCTTGTGGTCCAGCCCCTACGGCTACCAGTTCCTCACCGACCACGAAGGCACCCGCGACGTCACCCCCAAGCGGCCCCCACCCCGAAAAGCCGACACCTCCTGCCTCGCCGACCCACCCGACCACTAGCCACACCGCCCCGGACCCCGCCGAAACCATCCCCGGCGGGGCCACCGGCGTGTTCACAGCCGGATGCGGCGCCCTCGACGCGCCCCCGCTGATCAGCTCATAGGTGGTCGGCAGCGAGCGCCAGCGAGCGGCCAGTCGAGACCACCGACGAGCAGGATCAGTGGAGTCCAGCGCGCACCCGGAGGCTGTCGCGAAATCAGTCACCCAGATCTCGCGCGCAAATCGTCCGGCCGGCCGAAATTACACCGCCAAAAACGCTACAGCCTCCAGGCGCACGACAGACTCCGCAGATCAAGCTTTGGGGTCGCGAGGGTCCCCCGTAGGTGGGCGATCGTTCTTGCTGTGCCCGACCTTTTCTGGCTGGACTCAGGCGCGTCGCCCGAGTGCGGCGCGCGCCTCGCGGAGGTCCTTCTCCACGATCTCGAGACCGATGACCTCCCAGTTGGGGAGCCTGGCGGACTCGCGGTGCTCGTTCCAGAGCCGCATGGCGAGCGAGGCCACGTCGAGCATGTTCTCGCCCTGGTCCCAGAACTGGATCTCGACGGACTTGCCGTTCGAGATCACCGAGTCCAGGAACGGGCGCTCGTCGTTGAGGCGTTGCATGGCACCGCGGACGATGAGAGGTTCCACCTTCTCCCCCGAGAGCGTCACGGTCACATGCCAATGACGTACAGCCTTGTTCACTCAAGCCCCCTCGGCGTGCCGGGCTCTGCTCACCCGTGACCGCAAGTGTCCACGAAGTGGACGGGTTCGCGAAGCGAATCCGGCAAATTCCTGATGGCTTCTCAGAGCACGACGAGGTCGTCGCGGTGCACGACCTCACGCTCGTACGCCGCACCCAGCTCTCGGGCCAGGTCACGGGTGGATCGGCCCAGCAACCCGGGGAGCTCCTCGGCGTCGTAGTTGACCAGGCCGCGGGCCACCACCCGGCCCCGTTCATCGACCAGGTCGACCGGGTCGCCGGCCACGAACCTGCCTGCCAGCCCCGTGATGCCGGCCGGCAGCAACGAGGCGCGCCGCTCGGCGACCGCGCGTACGGCCCCCTCGTCCAGCACGATCCGGCCCTTGGGCTCGGTGGCGTGCGCCAGCCAGAGCAACCGGGTCGGCCGACGCCGACCGGTCGGGTGGAACAGGGTCCCGGTCTGCTCCCCCGTCAGCGCCGCCCGGGCACCGGCCATGTCGGTGAGCACCACGGGGATGCCCGCGCCGGTGGCGATCCGGGCCGCCTCGAGCTTGGTCTCCATCCCGCCGGTGCCGACTCCGGAGGCTCCGGCCTTGCCGATGCGGATGCCATCGAGCTGACTGCTGTCGGCCACGTCGTGGATCAACCGGCTCGAGGCCAGCGCCGGCGGGGCGTCGTACAGCCCGTCGACGTCGGAGAGCAGCAGGAGCAGATCCGCGTGCACGAGGTGTGCCGTCAGCGCGGCGAGCCGGTCGTTGTCGCCGAAGCGGATCTCGGAGGTGGCCACGGTGTCGTTCTCGTTGACGATCGGGACCACCCCGAGCTCGAGCAGCTTGGCGAAGGTGCGCTGCGCGTTGCGGTAGTGGCTACGCCGGGTGACGTCGTCCAGCGTGAGCAGCACCTGACCGGTCACCTGGCCGTGTCGGGCGAACTCCTCGGTGTAGCGGTGGACCAGCAGGCCCTGTCCCACTGACGCGGCAGCCTGCTGCCGGGCCAGGTCACGTGGCCGGCGCTTGAACGCCAGCGGTGAGAGCCCGGCCGCAATCGCACCCGAGGAGACCAGCACCAGGTCGGCGCCACGCTCGCGTACGCCGATCAGGCTGTCCACGAGATCGCGCACCCGCTCCGGGTCTATCCCTCCCTCGGCAGTCGTCAGCGACGAAGACCCGACCTTGACCACGACACGGGCGGCTCGGGTGACAGCCTCGCGGGTCACGCGTCGTCCTCGCCCTCGCCGTCGGCGGTCAGGCCAAGGTCGAGGCGGCGCGCCACATCGGCCCGGACCTCGGTCTCTCCACGCTCGGGCATGGCTTCGTCGATGGCACGGCGCCGTCCCGCAGCAGGCCGGTCCTCGGTGAAGCGCTGGTCCTCGCCCCGGCGGCCGAGCATCTGCGCGCCGGCGTCAATCCCGGGCTTGAAGTCGAACACGACCGCGTTGGCAGGGTCGCCGATGAGCACCGAGTCGCCCTCCATCGCTCCCAGCTCGACCAGGCGCTGTTCCACACCGAGACGGTTGAGCCGGTCGGCCAGGAACCCGACGGCTTCGTCGTTGCTGAAGTCGGTCTGCCGGATCCAGCGCTCGGGCTTCTCGCCGCGAACCTGCCAGCCCTCGCCCCCCGTATCGAGGTGCACCGCCTTCACGGTGAACTCGGTGCCCCCGGTCAGCGGGCGCGGGCGGATCACAATGCGTGTCGTCTCCTTGACTGGCTCCTCGGCGCGTCGGGCGGCGACGATGCCCGCCATCGCGAACATCAGCTCACGGAGGCCTTCGTGGCTCGCAGCGCTGACGGAGATCACCTTCCACCCACGGGCGGCGATGTCCTCAGTCACCAGGTCGGCCATGTCGCGCCCGTCCGGCACGTCCACCTTGTTCAGTGCGACCAGGCGGGGCCGGTCCTCGAGCCCGCCGTACCGCTGGAGCTCCTGCTCGATCACCTCGAGGTCACCGAGCGGGTTCCGGCCCGGTTCCAGGGTCGCGAGGTCGACCACGTGGACGATCGCTGCACAGCGCTCGATGTGGCGCAGGAAGTCGTGCCCCAGTCCGCGTCCCTCGCTTGCGCCCTCGATGAGCCCGGGTACGTCGGCGACGGTGAAGGTGGTGTCGCCTGCCTTCACCACACCGAGGTTCGGGATCAGCGTGGTGAACGGGTAGTCGGCGATCTTGGGGCGCGCCCTCGAGAGCGCAGCAATCAGGCTGGACTTGCCGGCGCTGGGGAAGCCGACGAGGCCGACATCGGCGACCACCTTGAGCTCGAGGCCGACGACGAGGTCGTCGCCCGGCTCTCCGAGAAGCGCAAAGCCGGGTGCCTTGCGCTTGGACGAGGCCAGCGCAGCATTGCCGAGGCCTCCGCGACCACCCTGGGCAATGACCATCTCGGTTCCGGGACCCACGAGGTCCGCCAGCACCGCGCCCGTCTCGTCGGTGACCACCGTGCCGTCGGGCACCGGCAGGACCAGGTCCTCGCCGTGGGACCCGTTGCGGTGTCCGCCCGCGCCGTGACCGCCGTGCGGGGCGGTGCGCAAGGCCTTGTGGTGGTAGTCGATGAGCGTGGTCACGTCGGGGTCCACGCGCAGGATCACGGACCCACCAGGGCCGCCGTTGCCACCGTCGGGGCCGCCGAGCGGCTTGAACTTCTCGCGGTGCACCGAAGCCACCCCGTTGCCCCCGCGACCGGCAACGATGTGCAGCGTCACGCGGTCGATGAACGTCGGCACTGCCATCGTCTGTCCTTTCTTCTTCGGTCCTTGAGGAACGAGCATCAGCGAGTGTCTCGAAACCACACTCGACCGAGCGGAAACAAAAAGGGCGCTCCCGATGGTCTCAGGAACGCCCTCGTTGGTGGATCAGTAACCGGTTAGGGAGCGTTACTCCCCCACCGGCGCAATGTTGACGACACGACGGCCGCGCTTGACGCCGAACTCCACGTTGCCCGCGATCAGTGCGAACAGGGTGTCGTCACCGCCGCGACCGACGCCGGTGCCGGGGTGGAAGTGCGTGCCACGCTGGCGGACGATGATCTCTCCGGCGTTCACGAGCTGACCGCCGTAGCGCTTCACGCCGAGCCGCTGGGAGTTGGAGTCGCGACCGTTCTTGGTCGAGGCTGCACCCTTTTTGTGTGCCATGAGCTGTAGTCCTTCGTGGTGGAGGTGGTGTCGACGAGCTCGACCACCGGGAGTCAGACGGTGATGTCGGTGACCTTGACCTGGGTGTACTTCTGGCGGTGACCCTGGCGCTTCTTGTAGCCGGTCTTGTTCTTGAACTTCTGGATGACGATCTTGGGGCCCTTGGTGGCGCCGAGGACCTCGACGGTCACGCCGGCCTTGTCCAGGCCCGTTGCCGTGACCTGGTCGCCGTCGACGACCATCACCACGGGAAGGGTCAGCGACTCGCCGACGCCGGTCTCGATCTTGTCGATCTCGATGACATCGCCAACAGCAACCTTCTGCTGCTTGCTGCCAGCGCGCACAACTGCGTACACGGCGGACTCACTCTCCTCGGGTCTGCTTCGTAAAGTCTTTGGGCTCTGCGTCGGCGCAGTCGCCACCCGCTTCGTAGACGGGGGGCGCGATCCGCGCAGATGGTTGGGTGTGCGTGAGCACACCGAGGATCAACTTTACTGGTACGCCGGTCGCAGGGTCAAAACGGCCGCGTTGACCGCCTCTGTGCAGATCAACGCTTGCGAGATCCCTTCCGCTTGACCGGCACGTGCTGCAGGGAGAACCCGTTGCCCGAGCCGTCGTCATCGTGTCTCTCGGTGACCTCGTCGGCCCGGGGGTCCGGCTCGGCGATGGGGTCCTCAGTGGAGGTCGGGCTGGCCGTCGGGTCGGGCGCGTGACCCGGTCCGGCGGGCTCGACCGGGATGTCGACCGGTTCCGCGACAGGAGGCGCCTGCTTGCCTGCACCGGAGGGCGGCGCGACTTCGTTCAGCGGGCTCGGTGGACCGGCCGGGCGGCGCGCCGTACGGCGACGGGTGCTGGTGACCACACGTGGTGCCTCAGGTGCCGCTTCAGGTGTCGGCTCGGGTGTCGGCTCGGGTGCCGCCTCGGGTGCCGGCTGCTCCTCAGCTGTCTCGACGCTCGCAGCAGGTGGCTCGTCGGCCGGGGTGGACTGGGACAGGAGGTGCTGGGGTTCGTGCGTGGACGGCGTCGGGCTGCCGATGACGGCCTGTTCGGCCACCGCGACCGCGCTGTCGGAGCCGGCAGCAGCCTCGGCGGCCGCATCCTCGGGCTCCTCGGCCTGCTTCTCCGGGGGCCTGGACTTGGCGAGGTCGGCCGGTGAGGGCTTGGCATGCGCAGGGCTGGCGTTCGAGCCGTTCCCGCTGTTGTCGCCGCCTCCGCGACCGCGGTTGCGGCCACCTCGGCTTCGACCGCGCCCGCGCCCGTCGTCGTCCTCCGACCTGGCGGCGGACTCCACCGGGTGGTCGTGCACGATCACGCCGCGGCCCTTGCAGTGCTCACAGTCGGAGCTGAACGCCTCGAGCAGACCAGTGCCGATCCGCTTGCGGGTCATCTGGACCAAGCCCAGCGACGTCACCTCGGCGACCTGGTGACGGGTCCGGTCGCGACCGAGACACTCCACGAGACGACGCAGCACCAGGTCGCGGTTGGACTCCAGGACCATGTCGATGAAGTCGATGACGATGATGCCGCCGATGTCGCGCAGCCGGAGCTGGCGAACCATCTCCTCCGCGGCCTCGAGGTTGTTCTTCGTGACCGTCTCCTCGAGGTTGCCGCCCGAGCCGGTGAACTTGCCGGTGTTGACGTCGACGACCGTCATGGCCTCGGTACGGTCGACGATCAGCGACCCGCCCGAGGGCAACCAGACCTTCCGGTCCAGACCCTTGGCGATCTGCTCGTCGACGCGGTAGCTCGCGAACAGGTCCTTCCCGTTGTCCCCGGGCTCGTATCGCTCGAGGCGGTCCTGCAGGTCGGGGGCGACGTGCGAGACGTAGCCGTCGACGAGGTCCCAGGCGTCGTCGCCCTGGACCACCAGCTTGGCGAAGTCCTCGGTGAACAGGTCGCGGACGACCTTCAGGGTGAGGTCCGGCTCGCCGTACAGCAGCTGCGGCGACTTGCCGCCCTTGACCTTCTCCTCGATGTCCGACCACCGGGCCGTGAGTCGCTCGACGTCGAGGGTGAGCTCCTCCTCCGAGGCGCCTTCCGCGGCGGTCCGCACGATGACGCCCGCGGTGTCCGGGACGATCTGCTTGAGCAGCGTCTTGAGGCGGTTGCGCTCGGTGTCGGGGAGCTTGCGCGAGATGCCGGAGGTGTTGCCGTCCGGGACGTAGACGAGGAAGCGGCCCGGCAGGCTGACCTGGCCAGTGAGCCGGGCGCCCTTGTGACCGACCGGGTCCTTGGTCACCTGCACCAGGATCGTCTGCCCGGAGGACAGCACGGACTCGATCTTGCGCTGCTGGCCGTCCTTGTGGCCGACCGCCGCCCAGTTGACCTCGCCGGCGTAGAGGACCGCGTTGCGACCCTTGCCGATGTCGATGAAGGCCGCCTCCATCGAGGGCAGCACGTTCTGCACTCGACCGAGGTAGACGTTGCCGATCAGGGAGGTCTGCGACTCCCGGGCGACATAGTGCTCGACGAGCACCTTGTCCTCGAGTACGCCGATCTGGGTCAGGTCGTCCTCCTGCCGGACGACCATCACCCGGTCGACCGACTCACGCCGGGCAAGGAACTCCGCCTCGCTGACGATCGGAGCCCGGCGACGGCCGGCCTCCCGGCCCTCGCGTCGGCGCTGCTTCTTGGCCTCCAGACGGGTCGACCCGCCGATGCTGGTGATCTCGTCCTCAGGATTGCGCTGCTTGCGCACCCGGGAAGTGGTGTTCTCCGGGTCGCCCGAACCCTCACCGTTCTCGCCCGGCCGACGACGCCGGCGCCGCCTGCGCGAGCCGCTGCTGTCGGTGTCTGCGTCGTCGCCAGAGTCGCCAGAGTCACCTGAGTCGTCGGAGTCATCGGAGTCGTCGGACTGGTCGTCGGCGCTCTCGCCGCCCTCCCCGTCGGAAGGCTTGCGGCGGCGACGCCCGCCACGGCGACGGCGACGGCGTGCGCCACCCTCCCCGTCCCCGTCGTCCCCGGCGTCGTCGTCGGAGTCGTCCGTGGGGATGTCGTCGGGCTTGTCTGCGTCGTCGGTGTCGGAGGCCTTGGCCTGGCCACGACGGCCCTGGCCCTTTCCCTTGCCCTGGCTCTTTCCCTGGCCGCGTTTGCCGGCCCCCTGGGCCCCGTCCGCGGACTCGTCGCCGTCATTCGTCCGGTCGTCGGCCTTGTCCGCCTTGTCCGTGGGCTCGGCCGGCTGCTCGGCCGCCTTCTTCGCGGTCCTCTTGCGCGCCGGGGCCCTGGTCGACCCCGTGGTGGGCTCGGGCGCCTGGAAGAGCACCATCGGAGCGGCGGGGGCCGCGGAGGCTGCGGCTTCGGCGGAGTCGTCGGACCCGCCGTCGCCAGCGGTGGCGCCAGTGGTGTCGCCAGTGGTGTGGCTGGTGGTGTCGCCGGTGGTGTCGCCGGTGTCCCCGAGCGGTTCCTCGGAGTCCGCACGCTTGGCGGCCGCCTTCTTCCTGGCCGGCGCCTTGGCGGTCTTCTTTGCTGTGGTCTTCTTCGCGGCGGCCTTCTTGGCCGGAGCCTTGGCGGCCTTCTTGGCCGCGGTCTTCTTCGCGGGCTTCAGGGCAGCGCCCTTGGTGTCAGTCTCGGGCGTGTCGGCGGCGGGCGTGTCGGGCGTGTCGGGCGGCGTGTCCTGGGGCGCGCTCTCAGCGGGGGCGGTCTCGGCGGGGGTTTGTGCCGAGGCCTCTGCGGGGGCGTCGTTGGTGGTGTTCGCTGGGTTGTTCGCTGGGTTGTTCGCTGGGTTGTTCGCTGGGCTGCTGTCTTGGTTGTTGTCTGGGCTGTTGTCTTGGTCGTTGTCGAGCACTGGTGAGCTCCTCATGCACCTCGTCCGGGCTGTGACCCTCGCTGCGGTGCTGGTCGGGTGTACGGCGCCAGCGAGGTTCCGCTGCGGCGTACGCCAAAGCCTTCGGTCGGCGGCGACATCCTCCGCGCCATCGCGTCGAGTGGATTGGCCTTCGGGCACCAACCGCGGTCGCCGGGCCGTTACGTCAGAAAGCTGTCACCTTCACTGACCAGCCGCGTCGCGGTCGGGTGTCAATGGATCACCCACCGTGCCGCCTTCAAGATCCAAGGGTCCCTGTGCCAACCGCTGCTGGAGGGCTGCGGTGACACGAAGACCCGAAGCTTCGCGAAGAGCGGCGAGAACGTCGTCGGGTCTCACGGACGGCGAGCCGTGTCGCAAGACCACGTCGAGTATCGCACACGGCGGCTCTTCCGCCGGCGAATCAGCGAGCACGAGCGACGTGATCGCCGCCCGGGCGTCGAAGCTGCGGACGCCCTTCTTGGTCATCCGCTCGACGATGATCTCGTCGGTGGCGAGCAACGCCTCGACGGCCCGGAGCGCGTCGTCAGCCGGGGTGTCCCGCAGCGTGATCCGCCACCAGGAGCCCTCAAGCCGGTCGGCCATCGAGCCCCCGGCGCTCTGTACCACCTCGATGACGTCGAGCCCGTCGGGCAACGCTGCGTCGAGGTCGGCATGAGCACGTGCGGGGTCGATCACCTCGGCCAGGGCGATCTCGAGGTACTCCGCCTCGCTCGCCGAACCGGTGGGCGCGGCACCCGCGTAGGAGATGCGTGGGTGCGGGTTGAAGCCCGAGGAGTACGCCATCGGGATCCGGGCCCGGAACACCGCTCGCTCGAAGGCGCGGCTGAAGTCCCGGTGGCTGGTGAACCTCAGCCGGCCACGCTTGGCGTACCGGATCCGCAGCCGCTGCACAGGCGGTGCCTGCTGCTCTGGCTGACTGCGTTTCTGGTGGCCCGGCACGAGCGGACCCTACCGGCGGCTCGTGCCATCAGCCCGTGCGGTCGTGGTCACACGTCTCGGGTCTCCCGGTGAGGAGCTCGAGATACACCGCGATGTCTGCGCCCTTCTTGACCTCGGTACCGGCCGGTGGTGAGGATCCGATCACCTTGTAGGCGCCGACGGACGATATGTCGTCCTCGAGCCCCCGGACCCCCAACTGGCCGACCAGGCCACCACAGCTGTAGTAGCGCACCGCGAAGCCTTCGTCCTCCAGCTGACTGGTGAGGTAGGTGGTCCTGTCCTTTGTCAGGTGGCGAACACGCACCATTCCGTCGGGAGGGGCGGGATCCTTGTCGGCCTGCTTTTTCGCGCCCGATGGCTCAGCGCTGCTGCCAATCGCATACCCCAACCCACCGCTGATCAGCACGGCCACAAGCACCGCGACAGCACTCCACGCAACGCGCCGCCGCGTCGGCCTCGGCTTGGCGTTCGGTGTTGTCATGGCAGGTCCCCCAAGTGAGCGCAGCGGAGGTGTCGGCTCGGCCGGACCCATCATCATACGGAGCCACGAGGTGCGCCCACGCACGTTCGCCGGGACGTCATGCGAACTGGTCGCCATAGCCGCCAGCTCGTATGACGTCCCGCGCAACGTCATGCGAGGTGGTCGCCATAGCCGCCACTTCGTATGACGTTCGCCGGCCCGGACGGGTCAGGGGAGGCGGGCAGACTTCATCTGCTGCGAGGAGTACACCGACAGCACGCGGGTGCCAGCGAGCCACTCGGTCAGCCGTTGCGCCTCGACGTCCAGGGCGGCGTTTGCCTCGGAGCCGACGTCGGCGCGCAGCACCACCTGAACCGTGCCCTCCTCGTCCTGAACCCAGCATCCGACGATGCGCCCGCCCCACCAGGCGGTGGTGCCACCGTTGCCGTTGGTGTCGAAGAGGTAGGGCTTGTCCTCGGGCGCGAGGTAGAAGTCGCGCTCCTTCCAGCCCATCGTGGTCGGGTCGAGAGTGGGCAACAGCGCCGCCCACGGCTCCGGCTCGGGTACGTCGTCCAGGTCGTCCGGAAGCAGGTATCCCAAGCCCTCGGCGAGGCCCACCTCCACCGCACCCACGTCACCGAGAGCCTGCCGTACGGCGGTCTTGGTGGCGCCAAGCCACCAGACGATGTCGGCCTCGGTGCCGGGTCCGAACGTACGCAGCCAGCGCCGGACCAGCTCGGCGTACCCGGTCGCCTCGTCGGTGCGCACCACCGGCTCACCCAGCCACTCCCCGGTAATCGTCCAGCGCGGCCGGGAGCTTCGCCAGTCGCCGGAGTTGGCGCCGCGGATGATCTGGCCGGTCGCCCCGAGCGTGCCCAGCACCCGCGGCGCGATCGGGAACTCCCCGCCGTACTTCTTCCCCGGAGCGAGCTCGATCCGGATGCCGAGGTCAGGAATCCGCTCGCGCAGCTCGGCCGTGGTGGCTGCGCCGTCCTCGGTGAGGGTGCGCAGCACCTCATCGAAGGTGCGGCCGAGCCACGCGTCGCCACGCTTGGCGATGCCGGCGACCTCCAACTCCTTCACGAGGCGAGGACGCAGCTGCTTGGTGACGCGCTCTGAGGCGCTTCCCCACGCCGCCGGCAGCAGGTCGCGCGGGAAGACGAACAAGGTCCGCCGCATCGCCAGCTGCTTGGCCACCGACCGCTCCTCGTAGAGCGCCTTGTCGATGTCGGCCAGGGAGACCTCCGCCCGGGCGAAGGCCGAGAGGTAGACACTCGCCGGTTCAGTGGCGTGTAGGCAGGTCATCGCCCGGACCGTCTCTTCCACCGAACCCGCCCGGATCGCGAGCCGGTGCCGCGTGGCCAGCCGGGCGCGACGCTGCTCCTCCGAGATCGTCCGCATGAACCGATCGTGCCAGTCCCCACCGACACCCGGTGCGGGCCAGCCTGCCTCCAGACGGACGGTCGGGTTGACACGGACGGCCGCCTCGAAGGACCCGGAACGCACAATTGTTGGCTTGTGACGTTGGCAGGGGCGATCTCGACGCTCCGTGCCAACATTTGTGGAGTTCGGGCGTGCGGCCACCCGCCATCCCGGCTCGATACCGACCCGGAACGCACAATTGTTGGCTTGTGACGTTGGCAGGGGCGATCTCGACGCTCCGTTCCAACATTTGTGGGGTTCGGACCGCCGCCACCCGCCCCTGAGCCGGTCGCGGCGCTGCGACACCATGCAATGGTGAGTCCCGAGCGCCGTGCCGCCCTGCTGCAGCGCGGCCTGGTCGTGGTCGGGATCGTCGTACTCGCGTTCAACCTGCGCCCGGCCGCGGTCAGCGTGGGACCGATCCTCGGGGACATCAGCAGTGGCCTGCGCATGTCCGCGGCCGAGACCGGTGCGCTGACGTCGCTGCCGGTGCTGGCGTTCGCCATCTTCGGGGCGATCGCGCCTCGCCTCGCCCGGATGATCGGGCTACATCGGCTGACGCTCGTCTCGCTGCTGCTGCTCGCAGGTGGTCTCGCAGGACGGTCCATGGTGTCGTCGGTGCCGGTCTTCCTCGCACTCTCGCTCCTTGCGCTCGCCGGGATGGCCTCGGCCAACGTGCTGCTGCCGTCCCTGGTCAAGTTGCACTTCCCCGACCGGGTGGGCCTGATGACGTCGGTCTACTCGACGGCGCTGGCAATCGGGCTCGCCTCGGCGTCGGTACTGACGGTGCCGGTCAGTGAGGCCCGGGACGGGTGGCGTTCGGGGTTGCTGGTGTGGTCACTCACCGCCGGGATCGCCGTACTCCCCTGGCTCGCGCTGATCGGCCACGACCGGAGGCCGGAGGAGGTGACGGGCCCGATCGGACTGCTCGCTGTGGCCCGCACGCGTCTGGGCTGGTTCATGGCCCTCTTCTTCGGGCTCCAGGCGCTGCAGGCGTACTCGATCTTCGGCTGGTTCGCCGAGCTCTACCGCGACGCCGGCTTCTCCGCCCACACAGCCGGTTTGCTGCTCGGGGTGATCACCGGCGTGAGCATTCCGCTCTCGTTCGTGATCCCGTCGATCGTGGCGCGGACGCACAACCAGACCGCGCTGATGTGCGCGGTGATGGCGTGCTACCCGGTCGGCTACGTCGGTCTGATCCTCGCCCCGCACTCCGGTGCCGTGGTCTGGGCGATCCTCGTGGGTACCGGAACGACCACGTTCCCGTTGATCCTCACGCTGATCGGGCTTCGCGCTCGCACCCCGAGTGGGACGGCCGCACTCTCGGGGTTCGCCCAGTCGACGGGCTATCTGATCGCCGGCACCGGCCCGTTCACGATCGGGCTGCTGCGCGAGGTCTCCGGCGGCTGGACGTTGCCGTTGCTCGCCCTGCTGGTGGTGACGGTCCCGCAGCTGCTGCTGGGGCTGGCGGTGTCGCGGCCGGCGTACGTCGAGGACGAGCTGCGCCGATCATGACGAACGGGTGCGGACCCTGGGGGCCCGCACCCGCTCGGTCAGTTGTCAGCCTTCGAAGCAGGACCCCGAGAACTCGTAGCCCTTGGCGGTCGGGCCCTCGGCGAAGTCCGCGACCTTGGTCATGCCCGTGGGTGCGGCCTTGTCCACCTTCTCGAAGATGGTCTGCCGGAACACGGCGTCATTGGGCTCGTCGGCGTAGTTGCCAGCCTCTTCAGGGAGCATCCCCTCGTAGTCGACCGTCTTCAGCGTCGCCGCAGCCTCAATCAGGCCTGCACGGGTCTTGTCGTAGTCCCCGTCCAGCCACTCCGTCAGAGCGGCCTTCAGCGTGTAGGACCAGACCCAGCCGGCGGTGTACCCGTCCGAGGGGGTGACGTCGCCGACCGCCTCACGCATGGCCTCGTGGCCGGGCGTGTCCTCGCTGAAGTTCCCCCAGGGTCCGGAGTGGATGTACAGCGCCTCGAGCGCCGGGGCTGCAGGGCTCTTGAGCAGGCCCGGGTTCCACGTGGGGCCGATGCCGATGAACTTGCCCTTGTAGCCCTGGGCAGCCGCCTGGCCGACGATCACGCCGGTCTCGGTCGGTCCCACGGCGAGCACCACCAGGTCGGGCTTCTTCTTGACCACGGCACTGATCGCTCCGGACTGTGCCTCCTGGCCCGGCGTGGTCTCGACGTTCTCGTAGTCGAGCTTGTTGGCCTCAGCGGCGATCTTGACACCGGCTGCAGAGTCACCGCCGTAGTCACCGGGGAACCCGATCGACATCACGCTCTTCGCGCCGTACTCCTTCATGCCGTAGTCGACGACGTTCATCGACTCCATGCAGTACGGCGCACCCGACTCGATGATGTTGTCCTCGACGTCCCACTGCGAGGTCCACGAGGCCGGTGCGGCTAGTACCTCGTCGCTCTTGAGGTTCTCGAGGATCGCAAACGTGGTCGGCGAGCCCAGGGTCTGAGCGAGCGCGAGGATGTCGCCCTCGATCTCGTTGTAGACCTCTCGGTGGGTCTCGGGGTTGTAGAGGTTGTCACGCACGTACTTGGTGACGTCGATGTCGTAACCGCCGATCCCGCCGTCCTCGTTGACCCGCTGCCAGAACGCCTTCATGGAGTCGGTGATCGGAACACCCAGCGGCGCGAACGGCCCCTGGGTCAGGTCGGAGATCTGGCCCATGTAGATGCACCCGTTGTCCTTGTTCACGGCGTCGGGGCAAGGATCGGACGACACGCCCGGTGCGGAGACCTCACCGTCTCCCTCCTCCCCTCCTCCGCGACCACAACCCGTCAGGACCAGG
The DNA here is from genome assembly GCA_963759525.1 of uncultured Actinomycetota bacterium. Classification (GTDB taxonomy): domain Bacteria; phylum Actinomycetota; class Actinomycetes; order Propionibacteriales; family Nocardioidaceae; genus Marmoricola. The sequence goes on from CAVWZO010000008.1 coordinate 153,576, forward strand.
ACAGCGCACGCAATCAGGGCGCATGTCTTCTGAAGTTTCATGACCAGCTTCTCCTTCGTTGGTGGTGCCCAGTAGTTGGCGGTGCTCAGTAGCTGAACGGCCAGCTCTTCCAGTACGTGCGGATCCGGACCCAGATGCCGAACAGCCCTCGAGGTTCGAACAACAGGAACGCAACGATGAGCAGCCCGTAGAGGATCGACTCGACCTGGAAGACGTTCGGCGTGTCGGTGACCTGTCGGCTGATGAGGGGGATGTAGTTCGGCATCTCGCGCGTCAGGGTTGGCAGCATCGAGATGAACAGCGCGCCCATGATCGTTCCCGAGACAGTGCCTGCGCCGCCGATGAGCACCATGGCGATGAACTGCACCGACAGCAACAGGTTGAAGGAGCTCGGGTCGAAGAAGCCGATGATCGTGTAGAGCAACGCTCCTGCACACCCGGCGTAGAACGAGGAAACTGCGAAGGCGAGCACCTTGGCGCGAGCAAGGTTGATGCCCATCATCTCCGCGGCAACGTCCCGGTCGCGTACGGCGGCGAAAGCGCGGCCGATCTTGGACCGAGCCAGGTTGCGCGCGAACAGCGCGAAGACCAGCAGCAGCACGAACATCAGCAGGTAGAGGTTCTGCTCCTTGGTGAGGAAGGCGCTGTCCTGGTCGAAGGCATAGCCGAACATCACCGGCTCCGCGGCCGCGCGTCCGACACCGGACCCGCCGGTGAGCTCCTTCCACTCCTTGAAGATGTGCTCGCCGAGGAACACCAAACCGAGCGTGACGATCGCCAGGTAGAGCCCTCGCAGCCGCGACGCGATCGGCGCGATGACCGCTCCCGCCACGCCCGCGACCACGCCCGCCGCGAGCAGCCACACCGGCAGGAAGGTGATGCCGTAACCGATGGTGCGGCCGTCGGTCTCTCCTGAGATGGCAGCCGCGGTGTAGGCGCCGACCCCCATGAAGAACGCGTGGCCGAGGGAGACCTGGCCAGCCATGCCCGTCACGATGTTGAGACCCAACGCCCCGATCGCCATCACGAACGCGATCGCGAGCGTCTCGAGCATGGGATCTGTGACGACGAACGGGGTCAACAGCCCAGCCACCACGATCAGGCCGACGCCCACCAGCTTGGGCCGGGTGTTGAACAGCGCCAGCTCCTGGCCGTAGCTGCGGTAGAACGCCGGTCGCCCAAGCAGGCGGCTCCGCGTCGGGTGCACCCGTCCGGTCTCAGGTTTCGCCTCGACGGCTTCGGTCGCGTCGGGCACGAGATGCTGGGTCATACGCGCCTCACCTCGGGAGTTCCCCACATGCCGTAGGGGCGGACGAGCAGGACCAGCAGCATCAACAGGTACGGCGACACGGACTCGAAGTTGTTGCCGAGCCAGGGGGCGAACTCACCTCGGTAGCTACCGACCAGGGACTCCACGACGCCGACTGCCAGCCCGCCGATGACCGCGCCCTCCAGGGAGTCCAGCCCGCCGAGGATGATCGCAGGCAGGGCCACCAGGGTGATGATCCACAGCTGCTGGTCGACGCCCGCGCCCGTGGCAAGCAGCGCGCCGGCAACAGCGGCGAGACCGGCGGCCATCGCCCACGACATCGCGAACACCGAGCCGACGCTGACACCCTGGGTCATCGCGGCCTCCTGGTCGAACGCCGTCGCCCGCATGGCCAGACCGTGCCGGGTGAACCGGTAGAACCAGAACAGCACAGAGAGCACGAGGGTGGCCGTGACGATCATCGCCACGTGGCGCCACTGCATCGCGAGCCCACCCACGGTGAACCTGCTCAGCCCCCAAGGGTCGCCGATCGGCCGTGCGCCGAGGCCGATGAACCCGTTGGCGACCACCCGCACGGCGATGTCGATGCCGATGGTGATGATCGCGACCACGAAGACCGGACGCCCCACCATGGGACGGATGAACGCGCGCTCCACACCGAGGCCCAGCCCGGCGATCGCGAACCCGCCGACCACCAGCGCGAGGTAGAAGCCGAGCACCGGCGACAGGTAGCTGATCAGCACCGCACCGGACAGCATCATCGCCGGCTGGGCGAAGCTGACCACCCCGGTTGCCTTGTAGATGATCACGAACCCCAGTGCCAGCAGGGCGTACGCCGATCCGGTGCCCAGCCCGCGAAGTATCGACTCGAGCAGCTCGATCACGATGCCTTCCCTCCGTACATCGAGTCGACCAGCTCACCGAAGGCGTCCACGATCGCGGAGCGCTTGACCTTCTGGGTCGCGGTCAGCTCACCGTCCTCGTGGTCGAGCTCCTTGGGCAGCAGCCGGAACGCCTTCAGCTGCTCGACGCTGGCGAACTTCTCGTTGACCGACTTCACGATCCCGCCGACGAGCTCGACCACCTCGGCCTTTTCGGACAGGTCGCGGTAGGTGCTGTAGCCGATCTGCTTGCGCTGCGCCCACTCGCCGACGGTGTCCATCTCGATGCCGATCAGGGCGGCGAGGTGCTTGCGGCCGTCACCCAAAACCATGGCCTCCTTGATGTACGGCGAGGCCTTCAGCGCGTTCTCGATCTCCGACGGGGACACGTTCTTCCCACCGGCGGTGATGATGATGTCCTTCATCCGGTCGGTGATCTTCAGGTGGGTGCCGTCCACCCAGGTGCCCACGTCGCCGGTGCGCAGCCAGCCGTCCGCGGTCATCGTGCTCGCGGTGGCTTCCTCGTTGCGCCAGTAACCCACGAACGTCCCACCGTGCCGGGTGAGGATCTCGCCGGTGTCCTCGTCGACCTTCACCTCGATCCCGTCGTGCACCTCCCCCACCGTGCCGAGTCGCACCCGGCCGGGACGGTTGCCGGTGGCGATCGCGGTGTTCTCGGTCATGCCGTAGACCTCGTGCATCGGCACACCGATGCCCATGAAGAACTTCAGGACGTCGGGCGCGATTGGTGCGGCTCCGGAAGCGGCGTACCGCACGTGGCGCATGCCGAGTCGCTCCTTGAGCGCCCGGAAGCAGAGCAGCCAGCCGACTGCGTAGAGCATGCGAGTCCGCGTCGTGTGGTTGCCCCCGGTGCTCGCCAGCTGTTCGCCGATCTGGTCGGCGATCCGGAGCCAGAAGCGGGCATGCGCGCGCTTGAGCCTGGTGGCGCCGTTCAGCCTGGTCTCGACCCCGGCCAGCAGCTTCTCCCAGATGCGCGGGACCCCGAACAGGATGGTCGGCTGCACCTCGCGGAGGTTCTGCGGGACCGTGTCGATCGACTCCGCGAAGTTCACCTGGGTGCCGGCGGCGGCGTTGAACCAGGTGCTGAAGATCCGCTCCGCGACATGGCTCAACGGGAGGTAGGAGAGCAACAGGTCCTTGGAGCTCGGCGGCGGGTCGGTGAACGCGCCCTCCTCGATCAGCACCCTGATCGCGAACTCCACGTTGGCGACCGAGAGCATGACGCCCTTGGGCGGGCCCGTCGTCCCCGAGGTGTAGATCAGGGTCGCGATGTCAGCGGGGTCCGTAGCGGCCATCCGCTCCTCGACGGCGGACGGATTCTGGTCGCGGTGCCGACGTCCGCGGTCCAGGAACTCCTCCCACGACATCAGCGCCGGATGGTCGTAGCGCCCCTGCACGCCGCGCGGCTCCAGGAACACGATGTGCTTGAGGTCGGGGCAGTCCCCGATCACCGAGAGCGCCTTGTCGACTTGCTCCTGGTCCTCCGCGACCAGCACCTTGGCGCCGGAGTTCTCGAGGATGTACCTCACCTCGGCAGCAGGGTTCGTGGGGTAGATGCCCACGCTGGAGGCCCGTACGGCGAGGCCGCCCATGTCGGCGAGGAGCCACTCGGGGCAGTTCTCGGAGTGGATCGCGACCCGGTCGCCGGCCTCGACGCCGAGGTCGATGAGCGCATGCCCGACGGACTGCAGCTGGTCCCAGTAGTCCGCCCAGGTGATCTCGTGCCAGATCCCGAAGTCCTTCTCCCGCATCGCCACTGCGGACGGCGACTCAGCGGCGCGGTCGCGGATCCTGGTCACCGGTGTCCGGGTGTCGGTGGTTGAAGGACCGGTCGCGGATCGGCTAGGCGCTGGGTGGCTCACGGCGCAGCCGCCTCGCCGAGGTAGGCGCGGACCACGTCGGGGTGCTGCTGCACCTCGTCAGGAGTGCCGGTGGTGATCGGCGTACCGAAGTCGATCACCATCACCCGGTCTGCCAGGTCCATCACCAGCCCCATGTCGTGCTCGACCATGATCATCGGGACGTTCAGCTCGTCGCGGATGTCGAGGATGTAGCGCGCGGTGTCCTCTGTCTCCTCGAGGTTCATGCCCGCCACCGGCTCGTCCAGCAGCAGCAGCTTCGGCTCCATGGCGAGGGCCCTGCCCAGCTCGACCCGCTTCTGCACGCCGTACGGCAGCAGGCCAACGGGCAGCTTGCGCCACTGCTCGATCTCCAGGAAGTCGACGATCTCCTCGACGTACCGCCTGTGCGCCAGCTCTTCCTTGCGTGCCTTTCCCAGCCATGCGAACGCTGCCATCGGTCCGTAGTGAATGTGCTGGTGCCGGCCGAGCATCAGGTTGTCGAGCACGGTGAGGTGCTCGAACAGGGCGATGTTCTGGAAGGTCCGGGCCAGCCCCATCGCGGCGATGTCGAAGGGTCGGCGGCCCAGGATGTCCTCGCCGAGCAGCTGCACGCTGCCCTCCTGCGGGCGGTAGATGCCGGAGAGCACGTTGAAGGTCGAGGTCTTGCCGGCGCCGTTGGGCCCGATGATCGCGAACAGCTCGCCTGGGTGGACCTCGAAGCTGACGCCCTTGATCGCCTTCACCCCCTTGAACGAGAGGTGTACGTCGCGCAGGCTCGCGACCGGGTCGGGGCGCTGGCTCACGCGGACCACCGCTTCTTGCGCCGGTAGTGCTTGACGTCCCGGAACGACCGGCGTCCCCCGACATCGTCGCCGCCGGGGTGCAGGCCGAGGTAGAACTCGCGTACGTCGTCGTCCCTGAGCAGGTCTGCGGCCGGCTTGTCCAGCACGATCCGGCCGGTCTCCATCACGTAACCGTGGGTGGCGATGCTCAGCGCCATCGTGGCGTTCTGCTCGACGAGGAGCACCGACGTTCCTGCCTCGTTGATCGTCACGATGACGTCGCGGACCTGGTCGACGAGCTTGGGAGCCAGGCCGAGGCTGGGCTCGTCGAGGAGCAGGTACCGCGGGTTGGACATCATGGCGCGGCCCATGGCCAGCATCTGCTGCTCGCCGCCGGACAGGAACCCGGCCGTCTGGGTCCGACGGTCCGCCAGGATCGGGAAGAGCTCGAAGACCCGCTCGATGTTCTGCTTGAGCTCGGATCGGGCAGTGTGCGCGCCGACCTTGAGGTTGTCCTCGACGCTCATCTCCACGAAGACGCGACGGCCCTCCAGCACCTGGCGGATGCCCTGCCGCACGATCTGCTCGGGACGCATCCGGGTCAGCGGCTTGTCGTCCAGGATGACCTTGCCCTTGGTGATCTCGGCATCGTGGATCCTGAGCAGCCCGGTCAGGGTGCGCAGCAGGGTGGTCTTGCCTGCGCCGTTGGACCCGAGCAGCGCGATGATCTGGCCGTCAGGGACGCTGAGGCTGATCCCACGGAGGGCCAGGACCACGTCGTCGTACACGACTTCCAGATTTCGAGCAGTCAGCATTGAACTCCTGCCCCCCCGGACTGGCGAGCCATGACGTGCGCCACGGTCGGTGCCGCTGAGGTTGGCAAGGAGGCGGAGTGGTGTCAAGCGCCCGCACCGAGGTGTTAGCCGATCGATGTGTGGCGAACCGCCCCAAGGGTGCGGCCGCGAGCGTCAGACCACGGAAAGCGGCAGCAGTTGCTGGCCGGTGGGGCCGATCTGGATATCGGTGCCCATCTCGGGACACACGCCGCAGTCGTAGCACGGGGTCCAGCGGCAGTCCTCGACGTCGACAGAGTCGGGGTCGAGTGCGTCCTCCCAGTCCTGCCAGAGCCAGTCCTTGTCCAGGCCCGAGTCGAGGTGGTCCCAGGGAAGCACCTCGGCGTAGTCGCGCTCGCGGGTGGTGAACCACTCGAGGTCGACACCAGTGCCGGCGAGGCCGCTCTCGGTCGCGGACACCCAGTTCTCGTAGGAGAAGTGCTCGCTCCAGCCGTCGAACCGGGCACCGTCGCGCCATACCTGCTCGATGACCCGCCCTACCCGGCGGTCGCCGCGTGACAGCAGTCCTTCGATGATGCCTGGCTTGCCGTCGTGGTAGCGGAAGCCGATGGCGCGGCCGAACTTCCGGTCAGACCGCACCTCCTCGCGCAGCTTGCGGAGCCGCTCGTCTGTGGTCTCCACGTCGAGCTGCGAAGCCCACTGGAAGGGGGTGTGCGGCTTGGGGACGAACCCACCGATGGAGACCGTGCAGCGGATGTCGTTGTGGCCGGCGACCTCCCGCCCCTTGGCGATCACCAACTTGGCGAGGTCCGCGATCGCGAGGACGTCCTCGTCAGTCTCGGTTGGCAGGCCACACATGAAGTAGAGCTTCACCTGCCGCCATCCGTGGGAGTACGCCGCAGCGACTGTGCGGATCAGGTCCTCCTCGGTGACCATCTTGTTGATCACCTTGCGCATCCGCTCCGACCCACCCTCAGGGGCGAAGGTCAGCCCCGAGCGCCGGCCGTTGCGCGAGAACTCGTTGGCCAGGGTGATGTTGAACGCGTCGACACGGGTGCTGGGCAGCGACAGCGAGACGTTCGTGCCCTCGTAGCGGTCGGCGAGACCCTTCGCGACCTCGCCGATCTCGGAGTGGTCGGCGCTTGAAAGTGACAGCAGGCCGACCTCCTCGAAGCCCGACTTGCGGATCCCGTTCTCGACCATGTCCGCGATCGTGGTGATCGAGCGCTCACGCACCGGTCGGGTGATCATCCCCGCCTGGCAGAACCGGCACCCTCGGGTGCAGCCTCGGAAGATCTCCACGCTGAACCGCTCGTGCACCGTCTCCGCGAGCGGCACCAGCGGGTTGCGCGGGTAGGGCCACGCGTCGAGGTCCATCAGCGTGTGCTTGCGCACCCGTTCCGGTACGCCGGGCCGGTTGGGCCGCACACTGAGCAGCGCACCCCCTTGTTCCTCGGCCTGGCCGTAAGCCACGTCGTAGAACTTCGGCACGTAGACGCCGCCGCTCGCCGCGAGCCGCATCAGCACTCCGTCACGCCCACCCGGACGCCCCTCGGCCTTCCACTCCCGGAACACCTCGGTGATCGCCAGCACGATCTCCTCGCCGTCGCCGAGGACGACGGCGTCCAAGAAGTCCGCGACCGGTTCCGGGTTGAACGCGGCGTGGCCACCGGCCAGGACCACCGGGTCGTCCTCGGTGCGGTCGACGGAGTGCAGCGGGATCCCGGCCAGGTCGAGAGCGGTGAGCATGTTGGTGTAGCCGAGCTCGGTCGAGAACGAGAACCCGAAGAGGTCGAAGCCTCGCACCGGGCGGTGTCCGTCGACGGTGAACTGCGGGATGCCGTGCTCGCGCATCACCTGCTCCATGTCGGGCCACACCGAGTAGGTGCGCTCGGCCAGAACGCCGTCCCGCTCGTTGAGCACCTCGTAGAGGATCTGGACGCCCTGGTTGGGCAACCCCACCTCATAGGCGTCGGGGTACATCAGGGCCCACCGGACGTCCGTCTCCGCCCAGGGCTTGGTGACCGAGTTGAGCTCGCCGCCGACGTACTGGATCGGCTTCTGGACCCGGGCCAGATGTGGCTCGAGCTCGGCGAAAACTGACTCACCAGTGTGGACGGGCATGCACGAACCTTCCGATACTTGAAGACGTAACAGGGTACGTGCTTGCTTGGATACTTGCCCGCCCGAGACTAAGGGGTTCAGGGTGGTCGCTGAACACGTCATGGCCTCGCAGCTCTCGCGACGCCTCTCGGTCAGGACGTTGTGGGTGATGTGGCTGGTGTGCCTTGCGCTGACGCCTGGGGCGCGGGCCCTGCAGAGCATCACGAGTCTCCAGGTCGGCATGATCAGCTACTTCCGCGTCGTCAGCCTGGTCGTCTTCCTGTGGCTGGTGCTCGCATGGCTCTGGCCGGTCCGCCGTCTCCGCAACCGGATTCTGGTCGTGACCGGCAGTCTGGCCTTCGGGGTCCAGGTCCTGACCAGCGTTGCGCTGGACGGGGACGTGTCAGACGCGACCAGGCTGGCCGCGGCCACCGTGGTGCAGGCAGGGGTGACTCTCGCCTGCTATCGCTGGCGTCTCGGCGACGACAACCTTGCCCCGCACCGACCGAGCGACATCGTCGACCTGATGCTCTCCAGCATCGTCGGTGCCGCGGTCGTGATGCCGCTCGGCCTGGCTCCCGGTGTCTGGCTGACCAGCCCGATCTTCGAGATCCTCTGGTGGACCGCGCTGAGTGCCTCCTATGTCTTCGTCGGCAGCGCCTGCATCATGCTGCTCGTCAAGCGACGTCCACGCACCGAGGCCATCCCGACCCAGCTGTTGGACGTCTTCGTCCAGCTCCTGGCCGTCGGCGTGTGCCTCGCGGTGGTGCTCATCTACGACGACCTCCCGCTGAAGTGGATCGTGTTCCTGCCAGCGATCTGGGCCGGGCTCAGCCTGGGGCCCTGGACCTCGGCGGCGTACAGCCTCACCGGCACCCTGGCGGTGATTGCCTCTCAGGCGATCCCCGCGCTGAACGACGACTACACCGCCGCGGACATGCCCAACATCTTGCTGCTCGACAGCCTGATGGCCTCGTTCGTGTTCGTCGTGCTGCTCCTCTCCCTGGTGCGTGACCAGCGGTCCCACCTCACCGGGCAGGTCCAGGGTCGGCGCCAGGAGCCCGTCGACCAGACTGGCCTGCTCGGCGCGGTGTTCGAGTCGATCAACGAGGCCTTGGTGCTGATGGACACCGAGGGCGTCGTACGTCTGCACAACGGCACGGCAGCCGAGATCCTCGGCAGCGCGAAGCTCCTCACCGAGCCCCGTGTCTGGCTGCAGCGGATGACGGAACGACCCACGTTCATCTACTCCTTCCACCCAGACGGCTCGGAGAGCAAGCAGCGGGTGCTCGCGGTGCGGCTCGCCCCGGTGCAGTACGCCGGGTCCGATAGCGTCGTCGCGATCGTCAGAGACGTGACCACAGAGCAGCGACGCATCGAGGAGCTGTCCAGCTTCGCGGCGGTTGCTGCACACGACCTCAAGGGCCCGCTCGCGGCCGTCCAGGGATGGATGGAGGTTGCCCAGGATGCCCTCCAGGGCGAGACCGGCGCGGCCGTCGAAGCCCTGCAGCGCGGACGTCACGCCACCAACCGGATGTCGCGCGAGATCGAGGACTGGCTGGCCTACAACGTCGCACGCGAAGGCGTCGTACGGCCGGAGCCCGTCGCCCTTCAGCCCTACCTGGACCTGCTCGCCGCCAACTATCCCGACGCGGACTTCGCGATCGACACCCCCGACACCGTGACGGTTGACCCGACGCTGCTGCGGCACCTGTTCGTCAACCTCATCGAGAACTCCGTGAAGTACACCCAGCCGGGCGAACGGCCCTCCATCGGGATCCGCAGCTTCTCCGACAGCGACCGGGCCTGGGTCGTGCTCTATGTGGTCGATGCGGGGATCGGCATCCCCGAGGGTGAGGAGACAGAGATCTTCGAACCCTTCCGTCGCGCCTCGACCGTGGAGGCCTACGAGGGTTCGGGTCTTGGCCTCGCGTTGTGCAAACGCATCGTCCTTCGGCACGGCGGGCTGATCACCGCCCAGCGCCACGAAGGCCCCGGCACCACGATCATGCTGAGCCTCCCCGGCGTCGTCTGAGCGCTTTCGGCGCCGCTCGCGAATCCACGCATTGTCGAGACGCACGCGCGGCTCGTCTCTAGACTTATCCGGGGGAAATAAGGGATAAATGCGACTTGTATCCGAGGGACCAGCGCTGGCGCCTCCACTCACGGGTGCGGGCGCCTCCACAGGCATGCCCCGAGGCCGGACCGCTGCCTGCTTCGCCTTCGCGTTCGTCTGTTACCTCTTCTCCCCCTGGCTGGGCCTGGACAGCTTCGAGGTGGACCCGCGCATAGCCGAGGTGTGGCCGACCGGTGGTGTGGGCTTCGTGCTGCTCACCACGGTCTGGTTCGCCGGCCGCCGGGTGCTCGGAGCGACCATCGCGCTGATGGTTGCCGTCTTCGTCGTTTCGGCGGTGGCGGCCGACCTGGCACCACACGTTGCCTTGTGGCTGGCCCTGACCGGTGTCAGCCAGCCCCTGCTGATGATCTGGCTCTACCGGAGGCGAATCGAGCACACCGAATGGGCTCCGGACAGCCCCTGCGACGTCGCTGCCCTCCTGTACGCCGCGATCGGGTCTTCGGTCCTGCTCGGGCTTGTGGGCGGCTTCCCCTTCCTCTCACCCGACGAGCTGCCCTCCGAGGTGCTCCTGTGGTGGGTGCTGCGCAACGCGGTCTTCTGCTTCGTCGGTGGCGCGACCTTCCTGGTGTTCTTCTACGGTCGACGATCCACGATCCTGCCGACCAGCTCGTGGTTGAACCGCATCGGCCTGCTCGGTTGTGCCTTGCTCTGCGTCTACGGCACCTACAACGACCCGGCCCTGCCCCTGTCGTGGCTGCTGATCGTCCCGAGCGTGTGGGGCGGGCTCACGCTGACGGTCCGCGGCGGCTGTTACGTCGCCCTCATCGTTGGCCTGCTCGCAGCCACCATGACCTACCTCCCGCAGAACGAGTTCGGGTACGGGGGGCTTCTGCCGCCCTCCTTGATCGTGGACCTGCTGGTCATCGCAAGCACCACCTTCGCCCTGCTGCTGACGTTGATGCGTCAACAGCGCGGCGAGCTGATCCACGAGCTCGACCGCAAGGGCGTGGAGTCTGAGAAGCAGCGACAGGTCCTCGAGACCGTCTTCGACTCGATGAAGGACGGCGTCGTCATCGTCGACGGCGCCGAGGTCACGATGTACAACAGCGCGGCACGCCAGCTGCTCGGTCGCCCCATTCCGGCCGGCCAGATGGAGTCGTGGGGCGAGACCTTCGACCTCTCGGACGCCAAGGGAGCCAGGCTCGACGACGACACCTTGGCCGCAGGCCTGTACGTCCCCCCGGGCGACACCCACGCCAAGACCCTCGAGGTCTACGTCGGCCACGGCGACGCCGCCCGGATCCTGGACGTCTCCGCGCAGCCGCTCGGGACCGCCACGGAGTTCTCGACGATCGTCCTGCTGCACGACGTAACCGCCCAGCGTGCGCGCCTGCGCGAGCTCAGCAACTTCGCCGGAATGGTGGCCCATGACCTGCGCGGGCCGCTGACCGTCCTGGACGGCTGGCTCGAGGTGGTCCAGGACGGAGACGTCATCGGCGACGAGTTCGCGATCGTCGACGCCGTGGCCAAGGCCCGCGACGCCAGCCAACGGATGCGCCGGGTGATCGAGGACTGGTTGAACTACACCGTCATCCAGAACGGCCAGCTGCGGCCCGACGCGGTCAAGCTCGCGGAGGTCGCCAGCGAGATCGTGGAGAGTGGCCGGGCCAACTTGGCCGACGGTGCCGAGCCCCGGTTCCTGCTCGATCTCAGCCACAGCGTCGAGGCCGACCCCGGTCTGCTCCGCCAGCTCCTGGACAACCTCGTCGGGAACGCCATCAAGTACACCGCTGCCGACCAGGCACCCTGGGTCCAGATCAGGTCAGAACGCGACGCGGAGCCGGGATGGGTCCGGGTCCACGTGGTCGACCGAGGCATTGGGATCCCGGAGGGTGAGGGAGACCTGATCTTCGAGGAGTTCCACCGCGGTCCGGTCGAAGGGCGCTCCCCTGGTTCGGGTCTTGGCCTGGCCCTCACTCGGCGCATCGTGGCGCTGCACGGCGGCGCGCTGTCGGCCCGCAGCAACCCGGAGGGCGGCTCGACCTTCACCTTCACCTTGCCCGAGGCCTGAGCCCTCGGGTTACCTTGCCCGAGGCCTACCTGCTCGCGAAATGGCGCTCCCGCGCATGGCGATGTTCTGCAGCAGCCCGACGGCCATCATCGAGGCGAACATCGACGACCCGCCGTAGGAGACCAGCGGCAGCGGCACCCCGGTGACCGGCATGATGCCCAGGCACATGCCGATGTTCTGGAAGGTCTGGAAGGCGAACCAGCACACGATTCCGGCAGCCGCCACCCGGCCGAACATGTCGTCGGCGTGGAGGGAGATGTGCAGCGCGCGCCACAGGAGCACCGCGAAGAGCAGGATCAGCACTCCTGCGCCGATGAGACCGAGCTCCTCGCCGGCGACGGTGAAGATGAAGTCGGTGTGTTGTTCGGGCACGAAGCGAGACCGGGTCTGCGAGCCCTCGAACAGTCCTTGCCCGAAGAGGCCCCCGTTGCCGATGGCGATGCGTGCCTGGGTGGTGTTGTAGCCGGCCCCACGGGGATCGAGGCCGGGATCGGTGAACGCCATGAACCGGTTGATCTGGTACTGCTTGAGCAGGCCGAGCGAGACCGCCAGGACCGCCACGGCCACTGCAGTCGTGAAGATCGAGACCAGCCACCGGCGGGGAACACCCGCGACCGCGAGTACGCCGAAGACGGTCGCAGCGAGCACCAGCATGGTGCCGAGGTCGGGCTGCAAGATGATCAGCACGGCCGGAATCCCCGCGATCACACCCATCAGGGCGACGTCGACCAGGCCAACGCGTCTCTGGCGGGAGTTCTCGGTGCGCTCGGCGATGATCATCGCCATCCCGATCACCACGGCCAGCTTCGCGAACTCCGCGGGCTGGACCGAGAGTCCGCCGAGCATCAGCCAGGAACGCGACCCGTTGATCGTCGTACCCATCACCAGCACGAGCACCAGGCCAATGATCGAGCCGACGTAGACAACCGGCGTCACGATGCGCACCCACCGATGGTCGGTGGCCATCACAGCGGCCGCGAGCACCAGGCCGATCAAGATGTTGACCAGGTGCCTATGCAGGTACGCCGTCGGCTCACCCCTGGTCAGCAGGTCGTTGCTGGCCGTCGCGGACCACACGAGCAGCGTGCCGATCACGAGGATCATTGCGGCAGACCCGAACAGCACCCAGTCCAGGCGGGGTACGGCGACCCGGGTGCGGCTCGCCGCAAGGCGGCCCATGGGCAGGACGGTCATCGCTCAGCCACCTTTTTCCGGGTCACCTTTTTCCGGGTCACCTTTGCGACCCCTTCGTGGACGGAGGCAGGATCGACCCGTCGCGGGCGAAGGTCGGCAGCTTGCGTGGCGTCGTGGTTCCGGGGATCGCCGCGTTCGAGGGCTTCACGTCCATGCCCTTGATGCCGTAGAGGTGCTCCCAGATCTTGCGGATGGCCGGCCCGGAGGTGCCCGATCCGGTCCCGCCCTGGCTGACCATCATCACCACGACGTAGTCCTTGGTGTAGGACGCCACCCACGAGGTGCTCTGCTTGCCGTAGACCTCGGCCGAACCGGTCTTGGCCCGCACCGTGACCTTGTCGAGCGGGAACTCGGTTAGCCGCCAGGCCATGGTGCCTTGCCTGGCGACACCCTTCAGAGCGCTGTCGATGAAGGCGAGGTAGTCCTTCTTGACGGGAACCCTGGCCGCCACCTTGGGCGGGAAGGACTTGATCAGCTTGCCCTCGGGGCTGACGATCGCCTTCGCGACGCGGGGCTCGTAGAGCGTGCCACCGTTGGCGATCGCACCGTAGGCGCGAGCCAGCTGGAGCGGCGTCACCACGGTGTCGCCCTGACCGATCGCGAAGTTCACGGCGTCGCCGGCGCGGTACAGGTAGCCCTCGACGCAGAACTCGCGCGCGAACCGGTGCAGGAAGTCGCTGCCGTCCTCCTTGCCGACCTTGCAGTAGTAACGCTTCATGGACTTCCAGTAGGCGAGCTTCCACTTGCGGTCGGCGATACGTCCGGTGGCCTCGCCGGGGATGTCGATCCCGGTGGTCTTCCCGAACCCGAACTTCTTGGCCATGCTCACCAGCGGGTCCTTGGCGTTCACATCCGCCTTGTCGGTGCCGTACTTCTGCCAGAAGTGGTAGCCGACCCGGTAGAAGAACGTGTTGCACGAGACCTCGAGCGCCTTGGTGAAGCCGATGTAGCCGTAGGCGCCGGACTCGTAGTTCTTGAAGACCCGGTTGCCGACCTGGAAGCCGGAGGAGCACGCCAGGGCGCTACTTGTGCTGAACCCGTTCTCCAGCGCTCCTGCAGTCATCATCGGCTTCCACGTCGACCCCGGCGCGAACTGACCCTGGGTGGCCCGGGACAGCAACGGCGTCCCGGCCCGCTCGGAGTACAACCGCTTCAGCTGCTTGCTGGTGATGCCGCCGGACCAGACCTCAGGGTCGTAGGTCGGCTGGCTGGCCATCGCGACCACGCGGCCGGTCTTCGCGTCGAGCACGACGGCCGCACCGCTGTCGGCGGCGTACTTGCGGTGGGTGACGGTGTCCGTGGTGTTGCGGGCAGTCTGGATCGTCTGGTGCAGCTGCTTCTCCACGAAGGCCTGGACCTTGGAGTCGATGGAGGTGACGAGCGTATTGCCTGGCTTGGACTCGATCTCGCCGGAGTCGCCGAGCACCCGGCCCATCGAGTCCACGGCCACCTTCTTGTACCCGGGCTGCCCGCGCAGCCACGCGTCGTACCCCTTCTCCACGCCGGCGCGACCCACGACCGAGGCGCCGTTGACCGAGGTGTCGTCGTCGCTCTCGGCCTCGTCGAGCTCGCCCTCGGTGATCGGGCTGAGGTAGCCGAGCAGGTGCGCGGCGTTGACGCCGTACGGCGAGGGGTAGGCGCGCACGTTCTCCTGCTGCGCCAGCACGGCTGGGTAGTCCTCGGCCCGTTCCAGCACCTTGACCGCGATCTTCTGCGGGACGTCTCGGGCCACTGGGACCGGCTGGTACGGCGAGCCGTTCCAGCACGTGCCGCGCTCGGAGCCGGGCTGTCCGCAGAGCACCATGCGGGCCTCGATCTCCGCTAGCGAGACGTGGGCCACCCGGGAGAGCTTCTTCAGCGTCGATGCGCGGACATCGGCGGGCAGCTTGCCGAGCAGGGTGCGGTCGATGGTGACCACCCAGCTGCTCCGGTTGGCCACGAGCGGACGCCCCATGTCGTCGACGATCAGGCCCCGGGCCGGTTGCACGACGACGTCACGCACCGACTGCTCGGCGGCCTGGGCCTGGTAGCCGTCTCCGGTCAGCACCTGCATGTACCAGAGCCGGGCGAACAGCGTGAGGAACAGGGACAGGACGAGGGCCTGTACGACGAGCAGCCGGAGGCGGCTCTTCTCCGAGGCGTTGGGCCGGATGAGGACAGCGGCCATCAGTAGACCAATTCGGCCGGTCGGGTCCGCTCGAACAGTGCCATCAGACCGGGGAGCAGCAGCGGGGCGACCACGACGTCCCAGAGCAGCGCGATGCCGATCACCTGCATCATCTCGCCGGCGGGCAGGGCGTGGTCACCGAGGACGGTGCCGCTGAGCGCGAAGATCGAGGTCGCGACGAATGAGCAGACCGCGACGGTGGCCAGCCCGGCGAGCGGGCTGCGGCGAGCGTCGGAGCGCACCCGTCCGGCCAGGATCGCGATGAGCACGAGCGCCAGGGCCCACCGGCCGGCCACGTGGTCGGCCGGAGGAGCGAGGTCGAGCAGCAAGCCCGCGACGAACCCGACGACCACGCCGAACTGGGGGCCGCGGGCGATCGAGGCCGCGACCACCACGACAAGTGCCAGGTTGGGCACCACACCGTTGACCGAGAACAGGTTGAACACCGCGACCTGCATGAGGACCGCGAGCAGGATGACGACGCCGACGACCCCCGTACGTGAGAAGTTCATCGCTCGCCTCCGGCTTCCGCTCCGTTGATCACGAGTCGATCGCCCTTCGTCTTGCGGGGTACGACGACCCCGACCACGTCGAGTGAGGTGAAGTCCACGAACGGGTCGATCACCGCGTGCTTGGCCAGCTCGCGCGGCGTGGAGTACACCGACTCGACCTTCCCGATCGGGATGCCCGCGACGTACGGCACGCCGTTCTGGCTCCCCCACGTGACCACGACGTCTCCCTTGGCTGGGGTGACCGAGTTGTCGACGAGGTCGAGGTCGAGGCGATCTCGCTCGCCGGTGACCCCGCGTCCGCGAAGGAAGCCGATCTCCATGTTGGAGCCGAGGCGCGCGCCGACCACCGAGTCGGTGTCGACGACGAGGAGCACGTTGGCGGTGGACCGGGTCACGCTGATCACCCGGCCGACCAGCCCGTCGTTGTTGAGCACGGTCATGTCCTGACGGATGCCCGACGACGTACCGGCATCGATGGTCACCGTGCGCGAGAAGGACTGCATCGGCCCCATCCCGACTGCGCGGGCGGCGACCAGGGCGTAGCCGGTCTGGTTGGCGGTGCCGGTCAGCCCGTCGAGCTCGGCGAGCCGGTTGCGGTCGAGCGGCATCTGCTCGACCTCGGACCGGAGGCGGGAGTTCTGGGCGGAAAGCCTGGCAACGTCGGCCCGGAGGTCGTCGTTCGAGCCGAGGTAGGCGAAGGTCTCGCGGAAGGGTCGGACCGCTCTGGCCGTGCCGGCCTCGACCGGGCCGATGACGCTCCCCACGACCGCTCTTGCGGGGTCAACGGGTGAGTTCTCCCCACTGGCGGCGTCGACTGTGATCACCACTAGTGAGGCGGCCACCATCAGCCCGACCACCATCCCCGAGGAACGCCCGCGATCCCGGCCGAAGCCGGTGCGGCCGCCGTCGTCGCTCAGGGGACGCCCGAGCGAGGGACCCTTGACGTTGCCCATCCTCGGGCCCATCCTCGGGCCCACCTTCGAGCGCAGCCGCTGTTTCGCCACGCCTATCGCCTGTGGTCCGAGACGAGTACCTGCTGCAGTGCCTCGAACTCCTCCACGCACTTGCCTGCGCCGAGCGCCACGGAGGTGAGCGGGTCATGGGCGACATGGACCGGCATGCCGGTCTCGTGCCGGATGCGCTCGTCGAGACCGAGGAGCAGGGCGCCGCCGCCCGTCAGCACGATGCCGCGGTCCATGATGTCGCCGGCCAGCTCGGGTGGCGTCTGGTCGAGCGTGGTGCGGACCGCGTCAACGATCGCGTGCAGTGGCTCCTCGAGCGCCTTGCGGATCTCGGGGCTGGAGACGGTGACGGTGCGCGGCAGGCCGGAGACCATGTCGCGCCCGCGGACCTCGGCCTGCCGCTCCTGGGGCAGCGGGAAGGCCGAGCCGAGGGTCATCTTGATCTCCTCGGCCGTGCGCTCCCCCAGCATCAGGGAGTGCTCCTTCTTCATCCAGGTCACGATCGCCTGGTCGAGCTCGTCGCCAGCGGTGCGCACCGACAGGGTCGTGACCAGCCCGCCGAGGGAGATCACGGCCACCTCGGTGGTGCCACCACCGACGTCGACCACCATGTTGCCGGTGGCCTCGTGGACCGGTAGCCCTGCTCCGATCGCCGCCGCCATCGGCTCCTCGATGATGTAGACGCGGCGGCCGCCAGCCTGGTAGCCGGCCTCCTTCACCGCGCGCTGCTCGACCGCGGTCACGCCGCTCGGTACGCAGATGATCATCCGGGGCTTGGCGAAGTAGCGCCGCTTGTGCACCTGCTGGATGAAGTGCCGCAGCATCTCCTCGGTCGCGTCGAGGTCAGCGATCACACCGTCCTTGAGCGGCCGGATGGCGGTGATGCCGTCGGGGGTCCGGCCGATCATCCGTTTCGCCTCGTGGCCGACCGCGAGGATCTCGTGGGTCTGCTCGTTCATCGCGACCACGGACGGCTCGTCTACCAGGACGCCCTTCCCGCGGACGTAGACGAGTGTGTTCGCCGTGCCGAGGTCGACCGCCATGTCGCGGCCGATGAGACTGTTGGCCATCCGTTCCGCCTCGCGGGTGCAGTGTTGGGGGGAAGGGGTTTGGCGCACCACGCGCCCCACCCGTCACCGCAGCGTATGAGCGAAACGTCCCCATGCCGCGCAGACACGCGGCGGGAGCGGGCCGGCGGTTTCCGCGGGCCACTGTGCCGCCTCCGTACCTACCTGCGAAGGCGGCGCCAAATCGAAGTGTCGGGTCGCGATCGCCGTCCGGATCCCACAAATGTTGGATCGGGACGTCGAGACCGGCGATCGGGACGTCCGAACCCAACAATTGTGGATCTCGGCGGCCTCACGAGACTGTCATGGACCAAACCCCACAAATGTTGGATCGGGACGTCGAGACCGGCGATCGGGACGTCCGAACCCGACAATTGTGGATCTCGGCGGCCTCACGAGACTGTCATGGACCAAACCCCACAAATGTTGGATCGGGACGTCGAGACCGGCGATCGGGACGTCCGAACCCAACAATTGTGGATCTCGGCGGGCCGGTCGGGCCCGTCGGCAGCGGGGCGTCCGCCGTTTGGAAGCTCAGGCCAGGTCGGGGAACCAGAGGGCGATCTCGCGGACCGCGGACTCCTCGCTGTCCGAGCCGTGTACGAGGTTCTCGCGGTTCGACAGGGACAGGTCACCGCGGATGGTGCCCGGTGCGGCCTTGCGACCGTCAGTGGCACCGTTGATGGCGCGAACCACGTCGACCGCTGCTTCCCCCTCGAGTACGGCGGCGATGAGCGGCCCACTCGTCACGAACGTGCGCAGAGGTGGGTAGAAGTCGCGCTCGACGTGCTCGGCGTAGTGCGTGTCGGCCTGGGTGGCGTCGATGAGCCGCTGCTCGAGCGCGACGATGCTGAGGCCCTTGGCCTCGAACCGGGACAAGATGTTGCCCACGAGCCCACGCCGGATGGCGTCGGGCTTGAGCAGGAGCAGGGTGCGCTGGGTGCCATCGGACATGGCGCACACACTAGTGCTCAGCCGTCCCCGCCTCGGCCTGGCCCGGGAAGTCGCCCCGTGCTGTCCACTCGGCGCGCTCGACCTCGATCTTTCGCCCGAGGAACCAGGCCGCCGCCCAGAGGGCGATGAACACGACGCCGAGCACGAACATGGCGGTGACCACGAACCCGAGGGCGATCGCTCCCACCTGCAGTCCCCAGCCCAGCCAGAACGCCCACTCGAAGCGAAGCAACCCAGCTACGACGATGCACCCGCCCGTGAGGCCGAGCCCGATCCAGAGTGCCGTGGCCGTGGAGACACCTGCGATCGAGATGAGCACCGGCGTACTCAGCCCGAACGCGATCGCCTCGAGGAACAGGATCGCTGCGCAGAGCCGGCGTTGCATCAGCGCTCCCTCGCCGGGCCGTCCGACCGGGCGCCGGGTTCGCGTCGCGAGCCAAGCATGGCCCGGGCCTCCCCGACGGTCACCACCGAGCCAGTCACGAGTACGCCGCCCGAACCGATCGCCTCACCGAGCGCACCCCCGGCCTCGGCCAGCGCAGCAGCCTGGTCGATGGCGTCGGCGAGCGCAGGCGCCACGCTCACACGGTCCTGTCCGTAGATCCCCAACGCGACCTCGGCCAGGTCGTCGGCATGCATCGACCGGGGCGTCGAGTTCTGGGTGCACACCACGTGGGCCAGCATCGGCTCGAGCTCCGAGAGCAGGCCCTCGTAGTCCTTGTCCGCCATCACGCCGATCACGCCGATGAGCGGGGAGAACATGAACGAGTCCTCGAGCGTCGCCACCAGCGCGGCAGCTCCGTGCGGGTTGTGCGCGGCGTCGAGCACGATCGTGGGCGAGCGCCTGATGATCTCGAGGCGCCCCGGTGAGGTGACCTCGGCGAACGCCTCCCTGACCAGGTCTCCGTCCAGCGCGTCCTCGCCGCCCAGGAACGCCTCCACGGCTGCCAGCGCAAGGACCGCGTTCTGTGCCTGGTGGGCGCCGTAGAGCGGGAGGAACACCTCCTCGTAGTTCCCCCGTAGACCCTGCAGGTTGATCATCTGGCCACCGACCGCCGGAACCCGGCTCGTCACGCCGAACTCCTGCCCCTCGCGGACCACGGTCGCGCCGACCTCGGAACATCGCTCGAGGATCACCTGGGCGACCTCGGGCTGCTGCACGGCGGTCACCACGGTGGCTCCGGGCTTGATGATGCCGACCTTCTCGAGGGCGATGACGGCGGCCGTCTCGCCGAGGTACTTCGCATGGTCCACCGCCACCGGGGTCAGCACGGCGACCTTGGCGTCCATCACGTTGGTGGCGTCCCAGGTCCCACCCATCCCGACCTCGACAACGGCCGCGTCGACCGGGGCATCCGCGAACGCGGCGTACGCCATGGCCACGATGGTCTCGAAGAACGACAGCGGGTGGTCGTGCTCGGCGTCGACGAGGTCGATGTACGGCGCCACATCGTTGAAGGCCGTGACGAACGCCTCCTCGCTGATCGGCTCGCCGTCGAGGCTGATCCTCTCGGTCATCGACTCGAGGTGGGGGCTGGTGAACCGCCCGACCCGGAGCCCGATGGTCGCCACAAGCGTCTCGATCATCCTGGCGGTCGACGTCTTGCCGTTGGTACCGGTGAGATGGATGACCGGGTAACCGCGCTGGGGGTCACCGAGCAGCTCCATGAACGCCTCGATGCGGTCCAGCGTTGGGTCGAGCTTGGTCTCGGGCCACCGGCTCAGCAGGGCGTCCTCGACCTCGGCATAGGTCTCAGCGAGGCGGGCGGGTGTCGCGGTGTCGGGGGTCTGCTGAGGGGCAGAGACATCACGTTCAGGGGAGGTGTCCATCGAGGCGCAGTCTAGGTCGTGGCTGGCCCTCACTAGGATTCGGTGCATGAGTGACGCCCCCGAGAACACCGTGTCCAGTGAGACGACCGCAGCCGCTGCGGCCGTCGTACCGGACCGGGCCGCACTCGAGGGCCTCGAGGCCAAGTGGTCGGAACGGTGGAAGGCCGAAGACACCTACGCCTTCGACCGCACCCGCCCACGCAGCGAGGTCTACTCGATCGACACTCCCCCGCCGACGGTGTCGGGCTCACTCCACGTCGGCCACGTCTTCTCCTACACCCATACCGACCTGATCGCGCGCTTCCAGCGGATGCAGGGCAGGTCGGTGTTCTACCCCATGGGGTGGGACGACAACGGACTGCCGACCGAGCGCCGGGTCCAGAACTACTTCGGTGTGCGCTGCGACCCCTCGTTGCCCTACGACGCCGAGTTCACGCCGCCGAAGGAGCCCGATCCCAAGCGCCAGGTGCCGATCAGCCGGCCCAACTTCGTCGACCTTTGCGAGCAGCTCGTCGAGGAGGACGAGCAGGTCTTCGAGGACCTGTGGCGCACGCTGGGGCTCTCGGTGGACTGGAAGCAGCACTACACGACCATCGGACCCAAGTCCCAGAAGGTCAGCCAGCGTGCGTTTCTGCGAAACTTCGCCCGGGGCGAGGCCTACCTCCAGGAGGCTCCGACGCTGTGGGACGTCACCTTCCAGACGGCGGTCGCGCAGGCCGAGCTCGAGGCCCGCGAGTACGCCGGCCACTACCACCGCGTGGCCTTCCACCGCAGCGACGGCGACCAAAGGAGCTCGGACGTCGGCGCTCGCGTCTACATCGAGACCACCCGGCCCGAGCTGATCCCGAGCGTCGTCGCACTGGTGGCGCACCCCGACGACGGGCGTTACCAGGACCTGTTCGGGCAGGTCGTGACCTCGCCGGTGTTCGGCGTAGAGATCCCGGTGCTCGCCCACCCGGCCGCGGAGCCCGACAAGGGCGCAGGCATCGCGATGAGCTGCACCTTCGGTGACCTCACCGACGTCACCTGGTGGCGCGAGCTGCAGCTGCCGGTGCGCACGCTGATCGGTCGCGACGGCCGGCTTTCCCGGGAGACGCCCGAGTGGCTGTCGAGCGAGCCCGCCGCAGCGGCGTACGAGGACCTCAAGGGAAAGACCGCGTTCAGCGCACGCGAGGCGATGGTCGCCAAGCTGCGCGAGTGCGGCGACCTCGACGGCGAGCCGACGCCCACGAAGCGGATGGTGAACTTCTACGAGAAGGGCGACAAGCCGCTCGAGATCGTGGCCACCCGCCAGTGGTACATCACCAACGGCGGGCGGGACCCGAAGCTTCGCGCTGAGATGCTCGCCCGGGGCGCCGAGGTCGAGTGGATCCCGGCCCACATGAAGCACCGCTTCGACAACTGGGTCGGCGGCCTCAACGGCGACTGGCTGGTGTCGCGGCAGCGGTTCTTCGGCATCCCGTTCCCGGTCTGGTACGCCTTAGACACCGAGGGTGAGCCCGACTACCAGCACCCGCTCCTCCCGCGCGAGGACGAGCTCCCGATCGACCCATCGACCCAGGCCCCCACGGGCTACAGCGAGGACCAGCGCGGCAAGGCGGGCGGATTCATCGGCGACCCTGACGTGATGGACACCTGGGCGACCTCCTCGCTCACGCCGCAGATCGCCGGCGGCTGGGAGGAGGACCCCGACCTGTTCGAACGCGTCTTCCCGATGGACCTGTGCACCAACGCGCACGACATCATCCGCACCTGGCTGTTCTCGCGCATTGTCCGGGCGCACTTCGAGAACCACACCGCCCCGTGGTCCCACGCCGTGATCTCCGGGTTCATTGTCGACCCCGACCGCAAGAAGATGTCGAAGTCGAAGGGCAACGTGGTCGTGCCGACCGATGTCCTCGACAAGTACGGCGCCGACGCCGTCCGATGGCGGGCCGCCATGGCCCGGCCGGGACTCGACTCCCCCTTCGACGAGACGCAGATGAAGGTGGGCCGTCGGCTGGCCCTGAAGGTCCTCAACGTCTCCAAGTTCGTGCTCGGCAGCGTCGGCGCCACCACGGTGGACCCGGACCTCGTGACCGAGGCCGTCGACCGGGCGTTGCTGGGCAAGCTCGCCCGCGCCGTGGACGAGGCGACGACGGCGTTCGCGGCGCACGACTACACGACCGCCCTGGAGCAGGCCGAGAAGTTCTTCTGGGACTTCTGCGACGACTACGTCGAGCTGGTCAAGGAGCGGGCGTACGGCGACGACGGAGACTCTGGCGCCGACGATGAGGCGCCGACGGCCACCGAGTCAGCGCGAGCAGCACTGGCCACCGCCCTGCATGTGCAGCTGCGCATGTTCGCCCCGTTCCTCCCCTACTCCACGGAGGAGGTGTGGTCGTGGTGGCAGCAGGGCTCGGTGCACCTGCAGGCATGGCCCACAGCCGGCGACCTCGGCGGGGCGTCGTCCGACGACCCGGCTGTGCTCGATGCCGTTGCCGCCGTTCTCGCGGGCGTCCGTGGAGCCAAGTCGACTGCCAAGGTCGGCATGCGTACGCCTGTACTGCGGGCGACCATCACCGGGCCGGAGAGCGCGCTCGAGGCCATCCGCAGCGCGGAGAGCGACCTGCGTGCGGTCGGCTCGATCACCGGTGACCTCGAGCTGGTCGTGGCCGAGGACAGCGAGGTCCGCGTGGACGCCGTGCTCGGGGAGCCTCCGCCGAAAAGGTGACCTGAGAAGGGCGTCAGTGGCCGTGTCCGGAGCGGCCGCGGCCGTCCCGGTCGTCGTTGCCGGAGTGGTGCCCGCGTGACTCGTTGCGGTCGTTGCGGTTGTCGTTGCCGGAGTGGTGTCCGCGTGACTCGTTGCGGTCGTTGCGGTTGTCGTTGCCGGAGTGGTGTCCGCGTGACTCGTTGCGGTCGTTGCGGTTGTCGTTGCCGGAGTGGTGTCCGCGCGACTCGTTGCGCGACTCGTTGCGGTTGTCGTTGCTGGAGTGGTGTCCGCGTGACTCGTTGCGGTCGTTGCGGTTGTCGTTGCTGGAGTGGTGTCCGCGCGACTCGTTGCGCGACTCGTTGCGGTCGTTGCTGGACTGGTGTCCGCGCGACTCGTTGCGCGACTCGTTGCGGTCGTTGCTGGACTGGTGTCCGCGCGACTCGTTGCGCGACTCGTTGCGGTCGTTGCTGGACTGGTGCCCGCGCGACTCGTTGCGCGACTCGTTGCTCGAGTGGTGCCCGCGCGACTCGTTGCGGTCACGGTCACTGGTGTTCTCACCCGGGTTCCTCGAGTCGCGACCGCGGTCGGCGCCACGGTCGCCCCGGTCCTGAGCCTGGCGGTCATGTGCCCGGCGGTCGTGACCCCCGTTACTCGCATCGTCCCCGCGATCCTCACCGCGGTCACTTCGGTCGCGATCCCAAGGATTGCGGTCGCCCCGCTCCTCGGCCCGGCCGTCGTCCCAGCGGTGGCGCTTCCTGTGATCTCCGCTACCGGAGTCCCAGTCGTGACCGCGGTCGGTCAGCCCCCTTCCGGGCAGCAGGTCAAGCACTGGTTCAACCACCCTCGGCACGAGACCCGGTTGCGGACTTGGCGGCGGAGTGGGCTCAGGCTGCGGGTCCGGGGTGGGAATGACTCCAGGCGCGACCGGGCCACCTGCCGGGGCACCATCTTGTCGCGGACGAGGGTTGGTCGCGGGTCGCGAGCCACCCTGGCCAGAGGCCTGCGACACCGAGTCGGGCTGGAGGTCCACGTCGATCGAGGTCTCGGGCGCGGATGAGACGTTTGGACTCACCTGCGGGGTCTCCGGGGCCGCCGGCGCGTTGTTCAGGGAGTAGCCCAGCACCATGTCCGGCGCGATCGCGATGATCAGCTCGCGCGGTGCTCCTGCGCTGATGAGCACGTCGACGACCTGCGTGCGAAGTCCGTTGCTCACGATCAGCACGGCTGCAGCGAACACCAGCAAAAGGGCCGCGAGCGGCCTCCGGTGTTCTGCGGTCATCATGGTTTCCCCCGGAGGCGCGTGGTACGGGCACGCGCGCGACAAGTTCCACAAGAATATGGGCAAATCGCCCTAGATGTGCGGTGGTCTACAAAAGCGGCGTACTGGTCTAGTTCTAAGGACCAAGGTGTCGCTACGCGGACTTCTTCTTCTTCGGTTCTGCCTCACGGGGGATGAGGGTCGGGTTCACGTTGTCGGAGACCACTTCTCCGGTGACCACGACCTTGCCGATGTCCTCGCGGGAGGGGACGTCGTACATCACGTTGAGGAGGACCTCCTCGATGATCGCGCGCAGGCCCCGGGCGCCGGTGCCGCGCTCCATGGCCTTGTCAGCGATCGCCTCGACCGCGTCGTCGCTGAACTCCAGCTCCACTCCGTCGATCTCGAACAGCTTCTGGTACTGCTTGATCAAGGCGTTGCGCGGCTCGGTGAGGATCTGGACCAGGGCAGCCTGGTCGAGCTTGTTCACGCTGGCGATCAGCGGCAGCCGGCCGATGAACTCCGGGATCAAACCGAACTTCACGAGGTCCTCGGGCCGGACCTGCGCGAACATCGCGTCGGACTCGGTCTCGTTGGAGCTGCGCATCTCCGCGGTGAACCCGAGCGTCTTCTTCCCCACGCGCTGCTCCACGATGTGCTCGAGTCCCGCGAACGCGCCGCCCACCACGAACAGGATGTTCGTGGTGTCGATCTGGATGAACTCCTGGTGCGGGTGCTTGCGACCCCCCTGGGGTGGCACCGAGGCGGTGGTCCCCTCGAGGATCTTGAGCAGGGCCTGCTGGACGCCTTCGCCCGACACGTCCCGGGTGATCGACGGGTTCTCCGCCTTGCGGGCCACCTTGTCGATCTCGTCGATGTAGATGATCCCGGTCTCGGCCTTCTTCACGTCGTAGTCGGCGGCCTGGATCAGCTTGAGCAAGATGTTCTCGACATCCTCACCGACGTAGCCCGCCTCGGTGAGGGCGGTGGCATCGGCGATCGCGAACGGCACGTTGAGCATCCGCGCCAGGGTCTGGGCGAGATAGGTCTTGCCACAGCCGGTCGGGCCGATGACGAGGATGTTGGACTTGGCGACCTCGACCACGTCCTCCTTGGAGTGCTTGCTCGGGGCGACGGAGACACCGGACTGCACGCGCTTGTAGTGGTTGTAGACCGCCACGGCCAGCGACTTCTTGGCCGTCTCCTGGCCGATCACGTAGGAGTTGAGGAACTCGAAGATCTCGCGGGGCTTGGGCAGCTCCTCGAGGCCCACCTCGGTGGTCTCGTTGAGCTCCTCCTCGATGATCTCGTTGCACAGGTCGATGCACTCGTCGCAGATGTAGACGCCAGGACCAGCGATCAACTTCTTGACCTGCTTCTGGCTCTTTCCGCAGAACGAGCACTTCAGGAGGTCGCCTCCGTCACCGATCCGTGCCATCCGTCCCTCATTCTCTTGGTCGGACCGTGGTCCGAGATGCTGATGCCCCCGACAGGTTGCTCACGACAGGTTCTACGACCGTACTCTGAGATCCCTCTTCGCGTGGGAGGACACGACGGCTGCGAAACCTATCGCCCGGTGGCCGTGACGGTCACCGCTTTACGAGACTCCAGGATGGAGTCGATGAGGCCGTACTCCAGGGCAGCGTCCGCGGTGAGGATCTTGTCGCGCTCGATGTCGAGGTTGACCTCCTCCGGGGTCTTGCCCGAGTGCTCGGCGATGAGCTTCTCGAGCAGCTCGCGCATCCGGAGGATCTCGTTGGCCTGGATCTCGATGTCCGAGGACTGGCCGTAGGTGCCCTCGGTGTAGGGCTGGTGGATCAGGATCCGGCTGTTCGGCAGGGCGAGTCGCTTGCCCGGGGCGCCGGCGGCCAGCAGGACGGCAGCCGCCGAGGCGGCCTGGCCCAGGCACACGGTCTGTACGTCGGGCTGGATGAACTGCATGGTGTCGTAGATCGCGGTCATCGCCGTGAACGAGCCACCGGGGCTGTTGATGTAGATCTGGATGTCGCGTGAGGGATCCATCGACTCCAGGCACAGCAGCTGGGCCATCACCGCGTTGGCGATGTCGTCACTGATCGGGGTGCCGAGGAAGATGATGCGGTCCTCGAACAGCTTGGCGTAGGGGTCGATGCGGCGGACGCCGTAGGAGGTCCGCTCCTCCCACTGGGGGATGTAGTAGTTCATCTGAGGTCTCGATTCTGGTCGCAGCGGTTGGTCACTTGGAGCGGGCGGGCCGACCCTCGTCGGCTGCTTCGCGGGCACTGGTGACCACGTGGTCGATGAAGCCGTACTCCTTGGCCTGCACGGCGGTGAACCACCGGTCGCGGTCGGCGTCGGTCTCGACCTGCTCCAGCGGCTGGCCGGTGTGCTTGCTGATCAGTTCGAACAGGACCTTCTTGATGTGCAGCGACTGCTGGGCCTGGATCTTGATGTCCGAGGCGGATCCGCCCATGCCACCCGAGGGCTGGTGCATCATGATCCGGGCGTGTGGGAGGGCGTAGCGCTTGCCCTTCTCGCCGGCG
This sequence comes from uncultured Actinomycetota bacterium, assembly GCA_963759525.1. GTDB lineage: Bacteria > Actinomycetota > Actinomycetes > Propionibacteriales > Nocardioidaceae > Marmoricola. The sequence goes on from CAVWZO010000008.1 coordinate 180,574, forward strand.
CACAGCAGGAACTGACCCATCGACGCGGCGAGGCCCATGCCGACCGTGGCGACGTCGTTGGGGATGTAGTTCATCGTGTCGTAGATCGCCATGCCGGCGTCGACCGAGCCCCCCGGGCTGTTGATGTGCAGGAAGATGTCGGCCTCGGGGTCCTCGGCGCTGAGCAGCAGCAGCTGGGCGCAGATCGCGTTGGCGTTCTGATCCTTCACCTCGGAACCGAGGAAGACGATGCGCTCGCGGAGCAGCCGCTGGTAGATGTGGTCGTCGAGGCCGTACGACGACTGGCCACCGTTCATCTGCGGAAGGGTCGGGTTGGAGTTCTCAGTCACGGGTCCGACCCTAGACGGCGGCCACGACAAATCCATGCGTATGGGCCAGTGTTCGCCCACAGCAGACTCGCAGATGACTCAGATGACTAAATCCAAGGTCTCGCACGCTACGCGACGCACGATCCCTTGGATTTACTCATCTCAGGACGCCTCGACGCTTGCCCGAATGCGCTCCAGCGTTGTCCGGATGCCGGCGGCCAGCTCGGTGTCGTGCCCCTTGACGCCGCCGAGTGCCGGGCCAAGCAGGTACGTCGCCACGGTGACCCTCGGCAGCTCTCGCCTGCAAGTGACCGCCGTGCCGGTGGCGGTCGGCTCGAGCTCGTAGATCCAGGTGGCGCCACTCTCGCGGGTCTTCCACGCCACGGCGCGACCGGGCTCCCAGCGGACGACCTTCGAGCTGGTCGGCCAGACGACGGCCTTGCGGCGGTTGATGCCGATGACGTTCGCGCCCAGCCCGGGCCGGCCCAGCACGAAGGCCTTGCGCAGCTCCGGGCTGAACTCCGGCATCCGGGCGAGGTCTGAGACCACCCGCCACACCTCGTCGGGTCCGGCGTTCATCTCCACGGTCGCCGAGATCGGTGCCGGAACGCTCATGCGTGTACTCGCTTCGCTCCGTGCACGCATGAGGCTCGATGCGCGCTTCATTGAATGATGAGCTCGCTGCGCTCGCTCATGCCGTCGGGCTCACTTCCCTCGTGGGCGGGTCAGAGCGGTCCCGGAGCCACTCTCGAAGGGCAGCGTAGATGTCGTCGTGGTTGAGCAGGTCGAAGTGGTGGGCCGACGGGACGTGCAGGGTCTCGGCACCCGGGAACATCTCCTCGCCACCGGGCCGTCGACCCATGGCCGAGGCGTACGGCACCAGGTAGTCGCCGATCGTGCTCGACGTGACCGAGCGAGGTGACCGCGTCAGGGTCGCGGCGACGAGGCGGTAGCGCGCGTTGGGCAGGTTCTGCACGTCCTGAGCGAGACCGTGGGCGAGGTCGAGGATGCCGACCGAGCGGTACTCCAGGATGCGACCGAACGGGGCCGCCTCGGGTAGCCTGCCCAGCGCGCTCACGCCCTTGTTGACCACCCGCTCCAGCGGCGCACCGAGGTGCGGGGTGCCGAGGCAGACGACGTCGGTGACCAGGTCGGTCCAGGGCCCGAATCCAGGTGACGCTGCACTGTCGGTGGCAACGGCACACGCCGCTCGCGTGGTCAGACCGCCCATGGAGTGGCCCACGAGCGCGATCCGGCGTACGGCGTCTGGCCACGCGTCCACGAGCCGGTCCAGCAGCGCCGCCATCGCGAACCCGTTCTCGGCGATCGGCAGCCCGGTGTTCACGCGCAGGTAGACCGGCGTCCAGCCGTCCTCGAGGAGACGGTCGCCGTAGCTGCGCCTGTCGGGATGCTCGCGGCGCGCGTCGGTCCTCGGCCGGGCGGCGCGGTTCCAGTAGGCCTCGTTCTCACTGAGGCCGTGGACGAAGACCACGAGCCTGTCCGTGGCATCGGGGAACGCCGCGGCCACACCTTCGCGATCGAGTACGACGTCGCGGCCGTTGACCCGGACTCCCATGTCGAAGGCGAACCTCGACCCCTCGTCACGCAGTCGGTCACCGATCAGGCCGTTGACGGCCGCCCTCACGAACCGGCCACGAGAAGTTGCCTCGATCTCGGCACCGACCCCGGCGTCGCCGGCGACCCTGAGTCCCCGAGCCGTTGCCCTCAGGCTGGCACTCAGGCTGGTGTAGACGACCTTCGTGACCCCGCCGTGGAGCCGGTGGCTGGTCGTCGCACGCCCCGTGACTGCTCGCACCCGGCTCGAGACCGCACCATGGACGTCACGGACCGTCCCGACGATCAGCGCCTCGGCGTACTCGGCCGCCAATGCCGCGGCATCCAGCACACTCGCATCGTTCGCAGTCACAGTGAACGAGTGTTCACTGAAACGGCTGGACGGTCAACGAACCGCGCCGGAGCGTCAATCCTGCTGCAGGTTGACCGGCTGCGCAATCTGGGCGTCAGGCGCCGGCGCGGTCTCGGCCTTGTCCTCGGCCTTGTCCTTGGCCTCGGGGTCACCGATGCTGCCGTCCGGGAGCAGGTTCTTCAGGTCCACGGCGTTGCCAGACGCATCGGTCACGGTCGCACCCTCGACGATGCGGGCCAGCGCCTTGCCGCGCACGACCTCGGCCACCATCTCGGGGATGTGGTTGTGCTCCATCATGTGCTTCATGAACTCGTCCGGGTTCTGGCCCGACTGCTGCGCCCGTAGGAGCAGGTGCTGGGTGAGCTCCTCCTGCTCCACGCCGATCTCCTCGGCGCGGGCGATCTCGTCGAGCAGGAACTGCGAGGCCATGGCGTCGCGCACGCGCTTCTCGAGCTCGGCTTCGAACTCGTCAACGGTCTGCTTCTCGTTCTCGAGGTACTGCTCCATCGTCATGCCGGCGTAGGTGAGCTGCTGCTCGATCTCCTGACGACGACCGGCGAGCTCCTCGGCCACGACACCGTCCGGGAGCGGAATCTCGGCCGCGTCGAGCAGCTGCTCGAGCACGGCGTCGCGGGCCGTTGCTGCCTGCTCGAGCCTCTTGCCACGCTCCAGGCGGGTCGCGACGTCCTCACGCAGCTCATCCATGGTGTCGAACTCCGAGGCGGTCTGCGCGAACTCGTCGTCGAGCTCCGGGAGCTCCTGCTCCTTGACCGCGGTCACCGAGACCGAGACCTCGACGTCCTGACCGGAGAGGCCGCCGCCGAGCAGCTGGGAGGTGAACGTGGCGTCCTTGCCGGCGCTGAGGCCGCGGAGTGCGTCGTCGATGCCCTCGAGCATGTCGCCGGAGCCGACCTTGTAGGAGTAGCCGTTCACCTCGCCGCCATCGACCTCCTCGCCGTCGCGGGTGGCCTTGAGGTCGATGGTCACGAGGTCGTCGTCCTGCGCCGGGCGGTCGACGTCCTTGAGCGTGGCGAACCGCTCACGCAGCGCGTCGACCTGCTCCTTGATGTCGTCCTCGGACACCGCGACGTCCTCGACCTGCACGGTGAGGGCGTCGTACGCCGGGACCGTGATGCTCGGGCGCACGTCGACCTCGGCGGTGAACTCCAACACCGAGTTGTCCTCGAGCTTGGTGACGTCGATCTCCGGCTGGGCCAGCGGCTGGAGTTCGTTGTCCTGCAACGCCTGCACGTAGAACCCGGGCAGGGCGTCGTTGATGGCCTCGTCGAGCACGGCGCCCCGGCCGACCTGGCGGTCGATGACCGGCGGCGGAACCTTGCCCTTGCGGAAGCCAGGGACGTTGATCTGCTTGGCGATGGACTGGTACGCCTTGTCGAGGCTCGGCTTGAGCTCCTCGAAGGGCACCTCGACGGTGATCTTGGCCCGGGTCGGGCTCAACGTCTCGACGGCGCTCTTCACAGGTATCTCCTCATGTTCGGGGTTGGTGCAGGTGGGCTGTGCGGACTGTGCAATGTCGGGGCGACAGGACTCGAACCTGCGGTCTCCTGCTCCCAAAGCAGGCGCGCTAGCCACTACGCTACGCCCCGCCAGAAGGCCTCTTTCGAGGCTCCTGAGAGCGGATGACGGGAATCGAACCCGCGTATTCAGTTTGGAAGACTGAGGCTCTACCATTGAGCTACATCCGCGAATGTGCCCTCAATGAGGGCGGGGACCATCGTGCCACAGCGGACCCGGCGTCCACGAACTGGCAGGTCTGACGGACGCCCTTCACGCGCCTTTGCTAGTGAGCAGGCGCCCCGTTGCGCCGGTGCACGAGCACCAGGGCGCGATCGTCGTTGGTCTGCTCCATCCGGTCGATGAGCAGCTGCGCGCCGCCGTCGAAGCCTCGTTGGTAGAGGCGCTCGGCGAGCCCTGCGAGCTTGTCCATGCCCAGGGAGATGTCGCGCTGGGCGGTCTCGACGAGACCGTCGGTGAACAGCAGCAGGACGTCGCCCCTCGCCAGGTGGCCGGAGATGCAGTCGAACTCGGCTTCCTCCATCAGCCCCAGGACCGGACCGTCGGAGTTGAGGACCGACCAGCGGCCCGAGCCGGCGCGCAGCCACACGGCGGGCGGGTGACCCGCTTTGCGGAGCTCGAAGTCACCGGTGGACAGGTCGAGATGCAGGTGGATCGCCGTGGCGAAACCCTCACCCCAGTTCTGTCCGAGAAGGTAGCTGTTGGCCGCGGGCAGGAACTGGTCGCCCGGGAGCGCGGAGACGATGCCGTTGAAGGCTCCGGAGAGGAACAGCGACCGGGAACCCGCTTCGACGCCCTTGCCCGACACGTCGACGACCACGAGGTCCAGGCTGTCGTCCGCGGAGCGCTGGGCGACGATGAAGTCGCCGGCGAACGAGGTGCCACCGGCCGACTTCGCCACCGACTCCACCAACCAGCCCGCCGGCAGCTCCGGCAGGTTGCCCTGTTGCGAGATGCGGTCTCGCAGGTCGACGAATATCGACTCCCCGAGAGGGCCGGAGACGCCGAGTCGGCTGCGACGGAAGGAGGTGACCATGATCAGCAGCGCGATCGCGAAGGTCACGGCGGCTCGCGCGATGGTGCGCAGGCTGATTGTGGGCTGGTCGACCAGGAGCACGCAGAAGCAGGCGCACACGAACACGGTGAACCACGGCAGCGTTCGCGGCCCGAGCCACAGGCTGCCGATGAACATCGGCAGCAGCAGCACGGTCGACGGGACCACGTCCGGGTAGACGAGCGCGAGGAGCGTGCTCAGGACAGTGAGCAGGACGAGGAACAACAGGGAGGGTCGGTCCGAGACCGACATCTCGCGCCTGAAACGCAGGGAGATGCCTCGCCAAGAGGGCGCATAGCTGTTCGCCAACGTCTTCCCGTTCCCTCCTGCTGGATCGCCTACCCTACGGCGCGCGAGCGGAACGTGGGTTGACAACGCGGACACCAGAACAGATTGCGACCCGCGAGCTCTCGGGTGCGCACCTTCGCTCCACAGACCAGGCACGGCTGCCCCGTACGCCGGTAGACGTAGACCTCGCCACCGTGGTCATCCACACGTGGTGGCCGACCCATTGCCTCGGGAGTGTGCCTTGAGTGGACGGTGTCGATCCGCCCGGTCTGCACCCCCTCCTGCATCAAACCCACGAGGTCATCCCAGAGGGCCCGGAACTGGCCAACCCGCAGTGTTCTGCCGGGCCGGAGCGGGTGGATCCGGTGCCGGAACAGGACCTCGGCCCGATAAACATTGCCGACGCCGGCCAGCACTCCCTGGTCGAGGAGAAGGTCACCGATCGACCGGTTGCTGCGCCGGATCCTCGCCCAGGCCACCATCGGGTCGGCGTCGGTTCGGAGCGGGTCGGGTCCCAGTGCACCGATCACCGTGTCGTGCTGCTCGCGTCCGATCAGGTCGCACTGGATGGCCCCGCGGAGGTCGGCGTACCACGCCTCGTTCTGCAGCCTCAGTCGGACCTGTCCCACCGGGAGGGTCACCGGCGCGGGGTACACGTCGAACTTGCCGATGAGGCCCAGGTGCACGTGGATGAACCGGTCGCCGGGGAACTCCACGAAGAGGTGCTTGCCAGCAGATTCGGCCCCCAGCAGGGTCTGCCCGTCGACCAGGGCGGCGTCGGCGGCGAACCGGCCCTGAGGGCTGCTGACGCGGACGGGGCCACCGGCGAATGCGGAGTCGAGGTCTGCAGCCAGTCGGCGGAGAGTGTGGCCCTCAGGCATCGTGGACGCGTGCGGAGTCCGGGAGGGGTGGGAGATCGCCGGTCGACTCGTAGTCAGCGAGCATCGCGATGCGGCGGGTGTGTCGCTCCTCACCGGTGAAGTCGGTGCTCAGGAAGATCGCGATGAAGCGTGTCATCTCCTCGAGCGAGTGCATCCGCCCGCCGATCGAGATGACGTTGGCGTCGTTGTGCTCGCGCGCGAGTGCGGCTGTGTCGTCGCTCCAGGCGAGGGCGGCACGGACGCCGCGGACCTTGTTGGCGGCTATCTGCTCACCGTTGCCGGACCCGCCTATGACCACTCCGAGGCTGCCCGGGTCGCCGACGACTCCCTCGGCGGCGCGGAGGCAGAACACCGGGTAGTCGTCGAGCGCGTCGTACTGGAAGGGACCGTGGTCGACGGGCTCGTGGCCCTGTTCGCGGAGCCAGCCGACGAGGTGGTCCTTGAGCTCGAGGCCGGCATGGTCGGAGCCGAGGTGCACGCGCATGCGCAGAGGTTATCGGTCCTCAGCGGGCGAGCAGAGCGTCGAGTCCGACCGCCATCGAGGCGGCGAGGCGGAAGTCCAGCCGTGGGTCCGGCACGGTCACGACGTAGCGGTCGCGCAACGACATCTGGCGTTCCGAGCTCATCACGATGGCTCCGGTGGCCTGGTCCTTGAAGTCGAAGTGGAAGGCGAACGGGAAGTCGACGAACCGCCGCAGGATCGCCACGACCTGGTTGCGCTCCTGCCCCGTCGCCTCCAGCCCGGGTGCGCTGAGGTGGAAGGTCGAGCGCAGCAGGCTCTGTCCGAAGTCCTTGCGGAAGCCGCCGAGCGGGGCCCCGCCGGCGTCGCGCACGTCGTACCCGGCATTGAGGTCCATCCTCTGTCGCGCCTGGAACGAGAACACAGGTTCGGTGCGCGCGTCGTCGCGGAAGAAGGTGACCTGCTCCTTGAAGGCCATCCGCTTCTGCTGTGCCACGGCCATCAGCGCCCCGACCGAGCCGTCCGCGTTGGCCTCGTTGATCTCGTAGCGGTTGACCATCATCGTCAGTTTCTGCTTGACGAAGAACTGGGGAAGGTGCATCGCGGCGGTCATGCGCTCATCCTGCCCGGTCACTCATCGAGCAGCGGAGTCAGGGCGACGCGAGTCGGGCAAGCTCCTCGTCGACGATCGACGGGTCGAGCTTGGTGAACACCGGTGTCGGCTTGGAGATCGGGGTGCCCGGTACGACGGGACGGCGCTCCCACCTGGCCACCCCGGTGTAGTCGCCGGTGAGGATCGGGTAGCCCGCTCCCCCGTCCAGGTCGTCGACCTCCCGCAGCTCTGGCATCGGCTGTACGTCGCCCGCACCGCCGAGGATCGCGTCCACGGAGTTGGCCGAGAACGGCAGGAACGGCGACAGGATGGTGTTCAGGTCAGCGACGCATTGCGCGATGACGTGCAGGATCGTCCCGAGGCGCTCGCGCTCGTCGTCAGCCTTCAGCTTCCACGGTTCCGAGTCGGAGACGTACTTGTTCACCTCCGAGACGGCCCTCATCGCCTCACCGATCGCGGCCTTCTGCCGGTGGCGGGCGATCAGGTCGCCGACCGTGTCAAAGGTGGAGCCGACATGGTCGAGCAGCGCCTGGTCGGCGGCGGTCAGCTCACCGCAGGGCGGGATCTCACCGAAGCTCTTGGCGATCATGTTGGCGGTGCGGTTGACCAGGTTGCCCCAACCGGCGACGAGCTCGTCGTTGGTGCGGCGTACGAACTCGGCCCAGGTGAAGTCGGAGTCCTGGTTCTCGGGACCGGCGGCAGCGACGAAGTAACGGAACGCGTCGGGCTGGTAGCGGCTGAGCAGGTCGCGGACGTAGATGACCACTCGCTGGGACGAGGAGAACTTCTTGCCCTCCATGGTGAGGAACTCCGAGGAGACGACCTCGGTCGGCAGGTTGAGCTCGCCGAACTGTCCGGGCTTTCCGCCCCGGTCTCCCTTGCCGGCGTACGCAAGGAGCTCCGCGGGCCAGATCTGGCTGTGGAAGGTGATGTTGTCCTTGCCCATGAAGTAGTAGGACAGGGACTCCTCCCCAGCGTCGGGCCCAGAGTCGGGTGCGGGGTTCCACCAACGTCGCCAGGCCTCGGGGTCGCCGTCGGCACCGGCCGTGCGACGCGCCCACTCGACGCTCGCCGAGAGATAGCCGATGACCGCGTCGAACCACACGTAGAGACGCTTGGTCGGGTTGTCGATCCAACCCTCCAGCGGCACCGGGATGCCCCAGTCGATGTCGCGGGTCATCGCGCGCGGGCGGATGTCCTCGAGGATGTTCTGGCTGAACCGGATCACGTTTGGCCGCCACGTCCCGCTGGCCTCCCGCTCGTCGAGCCACAGCCGCAGCGCGTCGGCGAGCGCCGGGAGGTCGAGGAAGAAGTGCTGGGTCTCCACGAACTCCGGGACCTCGCCGTTGATCCGCGAGCGCGGGTGCAACAGGTCGGCCGGGTCGAGCTGGTTGCCACAGTTGTCGCACTGGTCGCCGCGCGCGCTCTCGTAGTCGCAGATCGGGCAGGTGCCCTCGATGTAACGGTCTGGCAGGGTGCGGCCGGTGGTGGGGCTGATCGCGCCCTTGGTCGTCTTCTCGATGAAGTAGCCGTTCGCATGGACGCCGGTGAACAGCCCCTGCACGACTGCGGTGTGGTTGCGCGTCGTCGTACGGGTGTAGAGGTCGTAGGAGACACCCAGCGCCGCGAGGTCCTCCGCGATCTGGCGGTGGTACCGGTCCGCGAGCTCCTGCGGGGCCACGCCCTCCTCGTCGGCGGCGATCAGGATCGGGGTGCCGTGCTCGTCGGTGCCGGAGACCATCAGCACCTCATGGCCGGCCATCCGCATGTACCGGCTGAACACGTCCGAGGGCACGCCGAAACCGGCAACGTGGCCGATGTGGCGCGGACCGTTGGCATACGGCCAGGCGACAGCGGACAGGACTCTGGTCATGGGCGTGATCCTAGGTGCGAGCGGGGTGTGCACGTCGGGGAGGGCCACCAGATAGGTGGTCGAGCAGCGAGCGAAGCGAGTGATCAGTCGAGTCCACCCTTCGCAGCCGACAGTGCGCGCCGCACCGTAGGTGGTCGACCAGCGAGCGAAGCGAGCGATCAGTCGAGCCCCTCCGCAAAACCGATCAGCGGAGTACAGCACGCACCACACGTGCATGAGGGACTCCGCAAATCTAGCGAGCGGTAGCCACCACCCGAGAAGGACCGCCGAGACGGCGCGCGTGTCCCAGAAACGATCACCCAGACGGCCGCAATGTTCATCCGCCCCGTGCACACCAGCCGTCTCGACGGGCCTGGCTGGAACACAAGCGCCGTCTCGGCGGATCTGGTCACAGCTCTCGCCCCGCGCCGCAGGTGGTCGAGCAGCGAGCGCCAGCGAGCAACCACGTAGGTGGTCGAGCAACGAGCGAAGCGAGTGATCAGTCGAGACCACCGTGCGCGCCCCGACTAACCTCTGGCCATGACCACGCTGATCGCCGAGGACCTGCTGCTCCTGCTGCTGGACGACGAGTCGGGCAAGTTCACCTCGGCCAGCTACCTCGACACCGGAATCGGTGGCGCCGTGCTCGTCGAGCTGGCCCTGGCCGGCTGCGTCGAGGTCGTCAGGAGACCCGGGTTGTGGCGGCGGTCGATGGTGCTGCCCACGCACACCCCACCGCCCGCCGACCCGGTGCTCGTCGAGGCGTGGGAACTGGTCCGCGCGAAGGAACGCGGCGCCCAGGACCTGGTTGTTCGCCTCGGCAAGAAGCGCCGCGACGTGCTGCTCGGCAGGCTCCGGGAGCGCGGCATCCTCGTGGAGCGTGAGGACCGGGTACTCGGGCTGATCTCACGCCAGCGCTGGCCGACGGTCGACAGCACGCACGTGTCCGCCGTACGGCGCGAGCTGGGCGACGTGCTCATCCGTGGGGTCCGACCCGTGGAGCGCACTGCCGGCCTCATTGCCGTGCTGTCCGCGCTTGACCTCGCGCACAAGGTCATCGACCGTGAGGGCCTTTCGGCCCGCGAGGTGAAGAAGCGAGCCAAGGCTGTCGCGGAGGGCGACTGGGCGGCCAAGGCCGTCAGGGACTCGATCGCCGCTGCTCAGGCGGCCATTACCGCGGCGGTTGTCGCAACCACCACCGCGGCCACCGCCGGCGGCAGCTGAGCCTGAGGGTCAGCTGAAGTCGAGCTTTCCGGTGCGGGTGCGCTTGAGCTCGAAGAACTGCGGGTACGACGCGAGCGTCACGCTCGCGTCCCAGAGCTTCCCGGCCTCCTCGCCGTGCGGTGCCTTGGTGATCACCGGGCCGAAGAAGGCGACGCCGTCCACATGGATGGTCGGGGTGCCCACGTCGTCGCCGACTGCGTCCATGCCCTGGCGGTGCGACCTGATGACAGCGTCGTCCAGGGAGCTGTCCTCCATCGCGTCGGCGAGCTCGACGGCGACGCCGGCCTCGCGGAGCGACGCCTCGATCAGCTCTCGCGAGAGTTCTTGCTTCTCGATGTGCAGCCGGGTGCCCATGGCGGTGTACAGCGGCAGCAGCACCTCGCTGCCGTACTTGTGCTCGGCGGCGATCAGGACGCGCACCGGCCCCCACCCCAGCTGGGCACGCGTGCGGTACTCCTCGGAGACGTCCTTGTCCCGGTTGAGGTAGGACAGGCTCATCACGTGCCAGCGGACCTCGATGTCGCGCACCTTCTCGACCTCGAGCATCCAGCGAGAGGTGATCCAGGCGAAGGGGCAGCGTGGGTCGAACCAGAAGTCGGCTTTCGTCGTCGTCATACCCATTCGAACACTGGGCACCCGCCGGTTCATTCCCTTATGGCCCGATTACCAGACCAACTGCTGCTCCCCCCAGCACGTACCACGCACTGTTGAGGCGGGTGCGCCACAGCAGCCCCAGGGTCACCACCGCGATGGCCGCGGTCCAGGCATCGACGAGCGCCTCCCGACCGAGCTGCCAGCTCACCGCCGCCATCAGGGCGTACGCCGTGGCATTGACTCCGTCGAGGAGCACGGACGTCCCGGGCGAGGCCCGCATCCACTCGGCCAGCCGGGTGAGCAGCCCGACGAAGAGGAAGGAGGGAGCAAAGATCGCCACCGTGGCGAGAAACGCACCGAGCGGCCCGGCCACGAGGTAGCCGACGAAGGTCGCAGTCGTGAAGACCGGGCCGGGCGTCGCCTGCCCGATGGCGACCGCATCGAACAACTGGGCCTGCGTGATCCAGCCGAGCCGGTCGACGAAGTCACGCTCCAGGAAGGCGATCAACACGTAACCGCTGCCATAGAGCACCGCGCCGATCTTGAGCATCGTCCAGAACAGCCTGGCGAGCTGGTCGGTCGTCGGGTCGTGGAACAGCGGGAGCAGCGGCGCCACCAGCCCGTAGGGTCCGGCCGCGGCTCTGCGCACGCCTCTCGCCAGTACGGCGACAACGGCCCCGCCGAACAGGACCACCAGCTCGTTCACGCCGAGCAGGTAAGCCACGAGCGCGATCACCACGAGCAGGCCGAGCCACACGGTCTTCACGACGGTCCGCAGCAGTCCCACCAGGGCCCACACCACGATCGCCACCACTGCCGGGATCACGCCGTACAGCACTCGCTGGAGGGACGGGGTGTCGCCGTACCTCACATAGGCCCAGGCCAGCCCGGTCACGATCAGGGCAGCCGGAAGGATGAAGCAGAGACCGGCGACCAGCAGCCCCCGCCAGCGTGCGCGCTCGTGACCGAGGTGGATCGCGAGCTCCGTGGAGTTGGGGCCCGGGATCAGGTTCGTGGCACCCATCAGGTCCACGAAGCGGGCGTCGCTCACCCAGCCCCGGCGGCGTACCAGTTCCTCCCGCATCATCGCCGTATGGGCTGCCGGCCCCCCGAACGCCACCACGCCCAGCCGCAGGAAGACCCAGAGGACCTCGCGGATCCGGCCGCCTTCGTTCTGCACCTTCACCCCCCGCCACATCGGCCACATCAGGTTGGGATCCCTCCCGAGTTCGGTGCAATGATGCCGAACATGCCTGGAACGAACCTGACCCGCGACGAGGCGCAGACCCGCGCTCGCGTGCTCGCCGTCGACTCCTACACCGTGGAGCTCGACCTCACCACGAGCGAGAAGACCTTTTCGACCACCACGACGATCGCCTTCACCTGCACCGAACCCGGTGCCGAGTCGTTCGCGGACCTCGTGGGTGCGACCGTCCACGAGATCACCCTCAACGGCACCGCGCAGGACCCGGCCGAGGTGTACGTAGACAACCGGATCCGGCTCGGCGGACTCCAGGAACACAACGAGCTCGTGGTCAGCGCCGACTGCCCCTACTCACACACGGGCGAGGGTCTGCACCGCTTCGTTGACCCCGCAGACGACCGCGTCTACATGTACACACAGTTCGAGGTACCTGACGCCCGACGTGTCTACGCGACGTTCGAGCAACCCGACCTCAAGAGCGTGTTCACCTTCCACGTGACCGCGCCGGAGAACTGGGTGGTCGTGTCGAACGCCCCGACGCCGGAGCCCGAGTCGATCGGCGAAGGCAAGGCACTGTGGAGGTTCCCGGCGACCGAGCGGATGTCGACGTACATCACCGCCGTGGTCGCCGGCGAGTACCACGCCGAGTTCGACACCTACCGCGGCAAGCACGGCGAGATCCCGTTGGGCCACTACTGCCGCCAGTCGCTGGTCGACCACATGGACACCCAGGAGCTGGTGAAGCTCACCAGACAGGGCTTCGCCTTCTTCGAGGAAGCCTTCGACTTCCCCTACCCGTTCCACAAGTACGACCAGCTCTATGTGCCGGAGTACAACATGGGCGCGATGGAGAACGCCGGCGCCGTGACGCTGCGCGACGAGTACCTCCCGCGCAGCCGCCAGGACGCCTCCTTCTACGAGTTCCGCTGCTCGGTGATCCTGCACGAGATGGCGCACATGTGGTTCGGCGACCTCGTCACCATGCGGTGGTGGGACGACCTCTGGCTCAACGAGTCCTTCGCCGAGTGGGCCTGCTACCACGCGGCTGTCGAGGCGACCGATTTCGACGAGTCGTGGACCGGATTCACGAACGCCCGCAAGAACTGGGCGCTTCGTCAGGACCAGATGCCCAGCACCCACCCGATCGCCGCGGACAACTACGACCTCCAGGCGGTGGAGGTCAACTTCGACGGGATCACCTATGCCAAGGGCGCTTCGGTGCTCAAACAGCTCGTCGCGTGGGTCGGGCTGGAGAACTTCCTCGTCGGGTTGCGCAGCTACTTCAAGAGCCATGCCTTCGGCAACTCCGAGTTCAGCGACCTGCTCAACGCTCTCGAGGAGTCCTCGGGGCGCGAGCTCGACTCGTGGGCCAAGGAGTGGCTGCAGACCAGCGGGGTCAACACACTCACACCCGGGTTCGAGGTTGACGACGCTGGCAGCTACACCTCGTTCTCGGTGCTGCAGACCGCGGCCGTCGAGCACCCGACGTTGCGCCGGCACCGGATTGCGATCGGCCTCTACGACATCGAGGCCAACCAGCAGGGCGTCGACCGCCTGGTCCGTCGTACGACCGTGGAGGTGGACGTCGACGGCGAGTCGACGCCGATCGCCGAGCTCGTCGGCACTCGTCAGCCCGACCTCCTGCTCCTCAACGACCGCGACCTGACCTACGCCAAGATCCGACTCGACGAGCGCTCTCTGGCGACCGTGATCGGCGGCCTCTCCCGGCTCGACGACTCCCTTGCCCGAGCGCTGTGCTGGGGTGCGGCCTGGGACATGACCCGTGACGCCGAGCTGAGCGCAACCGACTTCGTGACCCTCGTTCTCGGCAACATCGCGAGCGAGACGGACGCGTTCGGCTCCTCGCGGATCCCCGGGTACGCCGCCCAGGCCGTCCACAACTTCTCGGCACCGGCGAACCGCGCCGCACTGCGCAAGACCTGGGAGCAGGGTCTGCGCCGGCTGCTCGACGAGGCCGAGTCGGGCAGCGACCACCAGCTCACCTTCGTGCGGTCCTTCGCTGCGGCCGCCCACAGTGACCCGGCGCTGGACGAGCTCGAGGGCCTGCTCGACGGCTCCCTGGTGATCGACGGCCTGATCGTTGACACCGACCTGCGCTGGACGCTGCTCAACGGGCTCGCCCGCGCGGGTCGTGCCGACGGGGAGCGGATCGACGCGGAGCTGCGTCGGGACAACACGATCTCGGGACAGGAACGGGCATCCGCCGCGCGTACCTCTCGGCCCACCGCCGAGGCGAAGGCGGAGGCCTGGGAGACCGCTGTCGTCCGCGACGACGTACCGAACGAGACGCAACGCAGCGTGGTGCTCTCGTTCATGCAGCCCGGCCAACAGGAGATCCTGAGGCCCTACGTCGCGAAGTACCTGGAAGTCGCCGACACGCTGTGGGAGGAGAAGGGCACCCAGCGCGCCTCGACCGCCCTCGAGTGGCTGTTCCCGAGGCCACTTGCCTCCCAGGAGCTCCTCGACCAGGTCAACGCCTGGCTGCAGGAGTCGAAGGCGAACCCGGCCGCCAAGCGCTACGTCCGAGAAGGCGCAGCCGACGTAGAGCGTTACTTGGCCGGCCAAGCAAAAGACGCTCGGGGCTGACACAGATCGGCTCTGGTTGCGGTTTCAGACAAACCCGCTTCGGTTCGGCTTCACTCCTATGTTCGGCGCTGCCTGTTGGCTCGCCGAGGCGTCGCAGATTTCACTCCTCCGCTTCGCTCCCCCGTGAAATTTCCGACGCCTCAGCTCTTGTTTTCAGCTGATCGGGTCTTCCGGGCCTACTTCTCGTGCAAGCTCTGCGGCTGCCGGGCGGCGTCTGCCAGCTGGCCGACTCCGTGCTTGATCCCGCCGACGAGGTCGCCTCCGCCGAAGGACGACTGCATGCCGGCGACGCCCAGGCGGACGGCCTCGTCGGGCAGCGAGCGGCGTACGACGGCCCCGGTGACCACTTCGAGGGCGCGGGCGGCGGGATCGACCAGGATCAGCACGCTGCGGTCCGGTGAGGACAGGGAGGCGTGCAGACGGCGGGCGTAGGCGTGTACGTCGCCGCTGACGGCCCCGACGTACACCGAGAACTCGAAACGACAGGTGGTCTCGGCTCCCCGGATCGCCCGGTCGATCTCCGCCTCCTGCGCCGTGGAGAAGACGTCACCACCGGGCACTGGTGCCCCCGGTGTCCTTCGAGCGGGCCTCGATCTGCTCCGGGGTGACCTGGTCGGCGGACTTCACGCCCTTCGTGGGTCCACCGAACCACTGGGCCTCGCCACGCCACGACTGCCCTGGCTCGTAGCCACTGTCGCTGGTAAGCGACGGCAGAAACGCCAGGAGCGAGATCACCGCCGCAGCACCGAGCGGGAGGATCACCAGCACCAGCAGGAAGCTGAGCGTCGACACTTCCGGCGCCGCCTTCCATGCCTCGGGCTCTGCGGCCGAGGCGGGCGCGAGGAGCGCCCCGACCATCACGAGCGAGCACGCAACCGCGAGAGTCAGCAGCGCTCGAAGGACCTGTTTGACCGAGTCGTGAGTGAACACACACCAAGGATAGCCAGATTGGCTTGGTCCGCCTCGCCGAACCCTCGTAGCCTCCCTCACATGCTTTCTCTGACATCTACCTTCGCGGGCCTGGTCGACATGCCCAGCACCTGCCAGGAAAGCGACAGCTGGACCTGCGCGGCGGTCTACGAGTGGACCGGCAACGAAACTCTGGCGCACGGTGCGACCTGGCTGATCGGGAAACCCCTCGCGATCGTGGTGATCGTCGTCGGCGCCATGGTCATCCGCTGGGTCGCGTCGAAGGCCATCGACCGGGTGGTCGCGCGAGCCGAGACGGCGACGCTGCCGGCCGCACGTCAGGCGTTCAACCGTCGTGCCCAGCGCGCGAAGAGCCTCGGCACCCTGTTGAAGAGCATCACCACCACCGTGGTGTTCGGAATCGCCTTCGTGATGGTGCTCTCCGAGCTGGGCATGGACGTGGCGCCCATCCTGGCGAGCGCCGGAGTGCTCGGTCTCGCGATCGGCTTCGGCGCCCAGAACCTGGTCAAGGACTTCCTCTCGGGCGTGATGATGATGATCGAGGACCAGTACGGCGTCGGTGACGTGGTCGACCTCGGGGAGGCGATCGGCACCGTCGAGAACGTGGGTCTGCGGGTCACGCGGGTGCGCGACATCGACGGCACGGTCTGGTACGTCCGCAACGGCGAGATCCTGCGGGTCGGCAACCAGAGCCAGAACTGGGCCCGCACCGTTCTCGACATCAGCGTGAGCTACTCCGAGGACCTGGCTCGCGTGCGCGAGGTGCTCCGCGACGTGGCGCACAGCCTGTGGGACGACGAGGACTACCGGGACATCGTCATCGAGGAGCCCGAGGTCTGGGGCGTGCAGAACCTCGCCCCCGAAGGCGTGGTCGTACGGCTGACCCTGAAGACCGCACCGATGGAGCAGTGGAACGTCGCGCGTGAGATGCGCGAGCGGATCAAGGCCCGCTTCGACCACGAGGGCATCGTGATGGTCCTCCCCCAGCGGGTTGTCTGGCAGCGCGACCCCACGGCCAATCCGGCCTCCGACACTTCGGGGGCCCCTGCACCTGAGTAGAACTACTCAGGGCGACTGAGTCGCGAAACGGACGTGCGAACCCCCTCTGCACGGGACTATCGCAGTATGAGCAGACTCGTCGACTCCACCATCTGCCCCGACTGCCGAGGGGCGCTCGACCCCAGCGCCACCTGCACCGTGTGCGGTCTCCAGGTCAAGGGGCCACTCGCGAACCAGCTGTGGATCCTCATGGTCGGGGCCGATCGGCTCATCGAGCAGCTCCGTCAGGCGCCGTCGACGCAAGCTGCTCCCGCGCCGACCGCAGTTCCTGGTGGACCGCTCCCCAGCTTTCCCGCGTCCACACCCCGCGCACCGGCGCCACCGAGGCGCCTGCCGGCTGCCTCCGTCCCCGTCGTGCTGCTGTCGCTCGGGGCGCTCTGCGTGCTGGTCGCAGCGGTCGTATTCATCGCGGTCACCTGGGAGATGCTGGGGTTGACCGGCCGCACCCTCGTGCTGCTCGGGTTCACCAGCGCGCTCGCCGTTGTCGCCGTGATCCTGACCCGCCGGGGCCTGCGTGGTGCGGCGGAGACGTTCTGGATCATCGTGGCTGGAATGCTCATGCTCGACCTGCTCGCCGCAGAGTCGGCAGGACTCCTGGGGTTGGACGCGCTGTCGTGGCGCGGCACGGGCGCCATGGTGGGCGGCGCCGTACTGGCCATGGGTACTGGAGTTGGCCTCTGGGCGCGAAGCCAGCCCGTCAGTCGCCTGTACGGCGCGGAGACCGTTGCCGTGATCGGTGGTCTGACGCTCTGCCTGAGCAACGCATGGGGCGCCGCGAACCCGGCCATCGCCACGACGGTCGCGATCCCGCTGCTTGCCGGCTCGTTCGTGCTCCTGCGGCGCCTGGTGCCGCTGGCGGCGTACGGCCTCGGCGGCCTGGCAGCCCTCACGTGGCTGGTTCTGCTCCAGGTCGGCTGGGACCGTGCGCTGGAGTTCGCGACCTTTGGCGACTGGTGGGCCGACGTACGCGGATGGCCGCTGCTGTCCGCAGCGGTGATCGGGGCCGTCGTCGTCCATCTTCGGGTCGTTCCCGACCGGGCCCGCGCCGTGGTTGCGGGACTGTCCCTCGTGCCGCTGGTGCTGCTGGCGAACGGTCCGGAGACCGACCAGACCCCGACCCGCGACCTGCTCGTGGCGTGCGCCACCCTCGTGGTCCTCGCAATCATCAGCGCGTTCGCCATGAAGGCCTGGGCCCAGGCTGCAGCGGTGCTGACGTGGTTCGGAACCGCGGCCCTGGGGCTGTGGCTGATGTTCGGCCCGTGGACGGTGCTCTCCACCCTCGAGGCGGACGGTGCGAGCGACCTGGACGCGCCCATGCTTGCGCAGCAGGACAATGCCGCCTCGTGGTCGGCCGTTGTCGCTGCACTGGCCATCGTCATCGCCGCGGTCTGCCTGCTCAGGCACGTCCCGGCCTCGATGCGTGCAGCAGCCACGCGAGCCGTCGGCACTGTCGCGCCGGCGACCCTGGCCCTCGGGGGACTGGTCCTGATGCTCGAGCTCGAGCCGCCGCTGTGGGCGGGGGTGCTCACCGCAGTGCTCGCGACCGCTGTCGCCGGCGGCGCAGCCTGGTGGTCTCGCGACCACACGCTCGCCGCGTCCGTTGGAAGCGGCGCCACGGCGTACCTCGCCATCGTGACGCTCTACGCAGCACTCGCCGCCGACCTGCTGACGGCGCTGGCGGCAACGACCCTGTTCCTGGCACTCGGAGCGGCCTCCGCGCTGCGCGAGCAGGTGGGCGCCGCTATCTCAGCCGCGATCACGGCGGGGCTGGCGGCAGTCACCGGTGGCTGGGCGCTCGTCGGGTGGGCCGACTACATGGAGGCCGACCTCTACTCCCGCGCCTTCGCGCTCGCGGTGTACGCCGGCCTCGTCGGCCTGGTTGCCGCGCCGTTGACCCGCCACGCCCTCACGCGGGTGACCATCGAGGGCTCAGCGGTTGTCGTGGCGATCGCCGCCGCCCTCTCCTCCACGGACGATCGGACAACCGCAATGGTGCTGACCATCGTCGGCACCGCGATCTGCCTGGTGGCGGTGACCACCCGGGACCGGGCCTTGCTGGGCTGGGCCGGAGCTGGGGTGCTGGCGTGCGCCACGGCCATCCGGGTGGTCGAGGAAGTTCGGGCACCGGAGCTCTACACGCTGCCCGCCGCTGCCGTGCTCATGGCCTTCGGCGCCTGGAGGCTGCGCAGCGACACCGAGACGAGCAGCTTCACGATGCTCGGCAGCGGTGTGACCCTGGCCCTCCTGCCCAGCCTGCTGCTCGCCCTCGATGAGCCGGTCTCGCTGCGGGGCGCGCTGATCGCTGCCGGCAGCGTGCTGGTCCTGGCCGCCGGCGTACAGCAACGAGTGGCCGCGCCCTTCGTGATCGGTGCCCTGGCGACCGGCGCCCTTGCCGTGCGGCACCTGGAGCCGGTGGCCGACGCGGTCCCCCGCTGGATCTCACTCGGTGGGGTCGGGCTGGTCCTGCTGCTCGTTGGCGTCACCTGGGAAGCGCGGCGGCGCAACATCGAGACCGCTCACCGCTACCTGACCGCCCTGCGCTGAGGACCGGTTGCGACAATGGGCCGATGAGCACCTTCTACGACGAGATCGGGGGCAGCCCGACGATCCGAGGCATCGTCAGGCGCTTCTACGCAGGCGTCGCGGAGGACGAGGTGCTGCGGCCGCTGTACCCGGAGGCCGACCTGACCGATGCCGAGGACCGGTTCGCCATGTTCCTCGAGCAGTACTGGGGCGGGCCCACGACGTACTCCGACCAGCGCGGCCATCCGCGGCTGCGAATGCGGCACGCCCCGTTCGCGGTCACCCCCACTGCGCGGGACCACTGGCTGGCGCATTTCCGGGTCGGCCTGGACGAGGCTGACCTGACGCCGGAGCAGCACGCGCAGTTCTGGGAGTACGTCACGCACGCCGCCCAGTTCATGATCAACACGCTCGAAGAGCCGAGTCCGAGCACGGCCTAGTCGCCTGTCGGAGTCAGGGTCGGGCTACGCGCCGCTGAGCTCGCGCTCGAGGCGGACACGCTGTTGCTCGGCCATCTCGGTGGTGCGTTGGGTCTCGAGGTAGTAGGTCACCATGACGACGGCCGACCGGGCGAGCACGCGCTCGCCGTCTCGCACTTCCGCGCTGATCGTGAACGACCGGCTGCCGAGGTGACTGACCCACGAGTGCACGGCTCCTGTCGATGTAGCATCCGCGCGAGGAAGTCGATGTCGGTGCGTGCGACGACGTGCTGGCTCCACCGCTCGCCACGGGCGTGCATGTTCATCAGGTACTGGAGGCGCGCTTCCTGGAAGTACTCGAAGAACACACCTGAACGCGCCTGCTCGCGCGCATCGACGTCGGCGCGGGGGCTGGCGAGCGGCATCACGTCGCCGACCTGTCGCTCGTCGGCGATCACTGGCCGCCAGTCGAGGGCGGGTCCCCGTGTCTGCTCGGCGAGGGCCCGTTCGGCGTCGTTGAGCCGGTGCGCCAGGACCGTGGTCGCGCGCAGGTACGTCGTCCGTTGCGACTCGCCGACCGCCGGGTCGTCGTACACCTCCTGGGTGAGCGTCACCTCGTCGTCAGCGATCGCAGTGACCCAGGTGTCGACCAGCACCGGATGGCGATGGAAGACCAGCGGCTGGACGAACTCCACCTGGTGGCGAACCACTCCGGCCGTCGCGGCCGGGTGTCCGGCGAAGAGGTTCTCGCGAGCCGCGCCCAGATAGTCGAGGTAGGCCACGTTGTTGACGTGTCCCAGCAGGTCCATGTCGGCCCAGCGAAGGGGCACTCGTAGGTGTGAGGCACCCGCAGATCGTCTCAGTGCGGGCCGGCTTCGGCGTACGAACCCCAGGCGAGGAGGCCCGTACACCCGGTCTATTCTGACCTGTGCCGATGGAGGCGCCTCTCGCCTTCCCTCATCGACAACCCGTCTACTCCAGGAGATGCACATGCCCGAGGCAGTGATCGTTTCGGCGGCACGTTCCCCCATCGGACGCGCCAACAAGGGTTCGCTCAAGGACTTTCGCCCGGATGACCTCAGCGCGTTGATCATCAAGGCCGCGCTCGAGAAGGTCCCCGAGCTGGACCCGACCACGATCAACGACCTCATCCTCGGCTGCGGACTTCCCGGCGGCGAGTCGGGCCGCAACATGGGCCGCGTCGTTGCCACGCTGCTCGGCTACGACGAGATCCCCGGCACCACGGTCACCCGTTACTGCTCCTCCTCGGTGCAGACCTCGCGGATGGCCTTCCACGCCATCAAGGCCGGGGAGGGCGACGTGTTCATCTCGGCCGGCGTCGAGACCGTGTCCCGCTTCGCCAAGGGCACCTCTGACCACCTCCCCGACACCGGCAACCCGCTGTTCGACGAAGCAGCCGCGCGGACCGAGGAGCTTGCGCAGGGTGGCCAGGACTGGCACGACCCGCGTGAGGACGGGAAGCTCCCCGACGTCTACGTGGCGATGGGCCAGACGGCCGAGAACGTTGCGCGGCTACGCGGCCTGGACCGCAAGGAGCTCGACGAGTTCGGTGTACGGAGCCAGAACCTCGCGGAGAAGGCGACCAACGACGGCTTCTGGGCCAACGAGATCACCCCGGTCACCGCGCCCGACGGAGCCCAGGTCCTGACCGACGACGGACCGCGTGCCGGCGTCACCTACGAGGCGATCTCGGAGCTGAAGCCGGTCTTCCGGCCCGACGGCGTTGTCACGGCCGGCAACTGCTGCGCCCTCAACGACGGTGCCGCCGCGGTGATCATCATGTCCGACACCAGGGCCAAGGAGCTGGGCCTGACCCCGCTCGCGCGGATCGTCTCCACAGGAGTCACCGGTCTCTCCCCGGAGATCATGGGCCTGGGTCCGGTCGAGGCGACCAGGCAGGCCCTGAAGCACGCCAACATGAGCATCGCCGACATCGACCTCGTAGAGATCAATGAGGCCTTCGCGGCCCAGGTGGTGCCGTCGTACCAGGACCTCGGCATCGACCTGGACCGCCTCAACATCAACGGCGGCGCGATCGCCGTGGGTCACCCCTTCGGCATGACCGGCGCGCGGCTGCAGAACACCATGCTCAACTCGCTGAAGTGGCACGACAAGTCCACCGGCCTGATCACGATGTGCGTCGGCGGCGGCCAGGGCATGGCGATCATCCTGGAGCGCGTCGCCTGACCAGCACGCCGAGACGGCGCTTGTGTCCCGGTCAGAAACGCCGAGACGGCGCTTGTGCACGTTGATACGCGAACACAAGCGCCGTCTGGGCGTTCAACGGTGGGACACAAGCGCCGTCTCGGCGAAATTGTTGTCAGGCCTGGTTGAGCACGGCCTCCACGGCGAGGTGGACGTTGACCTTGTCGCCAACCATCAGCTTGCCGCCGTCGAGCGGGATGTTGAAGGTCAAGCCGAAGTCCTTGCGGTTGATCACGGTGCTGGCCTCGAAGCCGATGCGCTGGTTGCCCCACGGGTCCTGCGCCAGGCCGAGGAACTCGACGTCGAGCTCGACGGTGCGAGTGACGCCCTTGAGGGTGAGCTCACCGACGGCGGTGGTGCCGTCGAAGGCGCTGGCCCGGAAGGTCATCGGGCCGTTGTTCTCCACGTCGAAGAAGTCGGCGGAGCGCAGGTGTCCGTCGCGCTGCTCGTCGCGGGTGTCGACGGAGCTCAGGTCGATGGTCGCCTCGGCGCGGGTGTCCTCGAGAGAGGTTCCGGTGCTCAGGGTGCCCTCGAACTTCGTGAACTGGCCGCGCACCTTGCTCATCAGGTGGCGAACGGTGAAGCCCACCTCGGAGTGGCTCGGGTCGATCGTCCAGGTGCCGGCAACAAGGTCAGTGCTGAAGTCGGTTGCAGTCGTGATGCTCATGTGATCAGTCCTCATGGTCTGGGTCGGTGCGCCGATCGCACCTGCAGTAGTAGAATCTTCAACTAACTCCTCCTGCAGAATATTCCGCGCAGGTGCAGAAATTTCGAGAACCGCTGCCCCTAAACTCCAGACATGGGGTCTCGGGGCAACGTGCAATGGCTCGACGCGGAACAACAGGCGTCATGGCGCGCCTACGTCATGGGTACCGAGCTGCTGCAGCATCAGCTCGACCGGGAGCTGCGCGAGGAGCACGCAATCTCGTTCAGCGAGTACGAGATCCTGGTGCGCCTCTCCGAAACCGACGAGGGCCGGATGCGGATGGCGCTACTCGCCGATGCGATGTCCCACTCCAGGAGCCGGGTGACGCACACGATCGCCCGCATGGAGAAAGCAGACCTCGTCCTTCGCCACGCCGCTGAGTCCGATCGCCGAGGCGTGGAGGCGGTGATGACCGACGAGGGTCGGCGCAAGCTTGTCGAGGCGGCTCCGACTCACGTCAGGGGTGTGCGCAAGCATCTCGTCGACGTCGCCCACCGGGACGACTTCGCGGCCCTGGGCCGGATCTTCAACGAGGTGAGCGACCGGCTGATGAAGGACATGCCCGAGGACGCCGACATCCGCTAGCACTCTCCGGCCCGCAGTCTTCACGGGCTGGCCTCAGGCTCAGTCGCGGGTCAGGCGACGGTGGGTGACGCGGTGCGGACGCGCCGCCTCGGCGCCGAGACGCTGGATCTTGTTCTCCTCGTAGGAGGCGAAGTTGCCCTCGAACCAGAACCACTTCCCGGAGTCCTCGTCATCGCCCTCCCAGGCGAGGATGTGCGTCACCACACGGTCGAGGAACCACCGGTCGTGCGAGGTCACCACGGCGCAGCCGGGGTAGTCGAGCAGTGCGTCCTCGAGCGAGGACAAGGTCTCGACGTCGAGGTCGTTGGTCGGCTCGTCGAGCAGCAGCATGTTGCCGCCCATCTTCAGCGTCAGCGCGAGGTTGAGCCGGTTGCGCTCGCCGCCGGAGAGGACGTTGGCCTTCTTCTGCTGGTCGGGTCCCTTGAAGCCGAACGACGCGACGTACGCGCGCGAGTTCATCTCGAAGTTGGCGACCTTGATGAAGTCCAGGCCGTCGGAGACGACCTCCCAGACGTTCTTGGTCGGGTCGAGGCCGCCGCGGCTCTGGTCGACGTAGGAGATCTTCACGGTGGCGCCGACCTTGAGCTCGCCGTCGTCCGGCGTCTCCTGGCCGGTGATCATCCGGAAGAGCGTCGTCTTGCCGACGCCGTTGGGTCCGATCACCCCGACGATCCCGGCGCGTGGCAGCGTGAACGAGAGGTCGTGGATCAGGGTGCGGTCGTCGAAGCCCTTCGTGAGGTCGTGAGCCTCCAGGACGATGTCGCCGAGGCGCGGACCCGCCGGGATGTTGATCTCGGAGGTGTCGATCTTGCGCATCCGGTCGGCCTCGGCAGCCATCTCCTCGTAGCGCGCCAGTCGCGACCTGCTCTTCGTCTGGCGGGCCTTGGCGTTCGAGCGCACCCACTCGAGCTCGCGCTCCAGCATCTTGGCCCGCTTGGCGTCCTTCTGGCCCTCGATCTTGAGCCGGTCCTTCTTCGTCTCGAGGTACGTCGAGTAGTTGCCCTCGTAGGGGTGGGCCCGGCCCCGGTCCAGCTCGAGGATCCAGCTGGCCACGTTGTCGAGGAAGTAACGGTCGTGAGTGACGGCCAGCACGGCGCCGGGGTACGACGCCAGGTGACCCTCGAGCCATTGCACGGACTCGGCGTCGAGGTGGTTGGTGGGCTCGTCGAGCAGCAGCAGCGAGGGCTGTTGGAGCAGGAGCTTGCACAGCGCGACCCGACGGCGCTCACCACCGGAGAGGTGGTCTACGAGCTCGTCCGGCGGGGGGCAACGCAGCGCATCCATGGCCTGGTCGAGCCGGCTGTCGAGGTCCCAGGCGTTGGAGTGGTCGAGGTCGGTCTGCAGGTCACCCATCTCGGCGAGGAGGGTGTCGTAGTCGGCGTCAGGGTGGGCCAGCTCCTCGGAGATCGCGTTGTAGCGGTCGAGCTTGCCCTTGATCTCGCCGACGGCCTCCTCGACGTTCTCCAGCACGGTCGTGCCCTCGGTGAGCGGCGGTTCCTGCTGCAGCATCCCCACCGTGGCCCCGGGGTCGATGAAGGCGTCACCGTTGTTGGCCTTCTCCAGCCCGGCCATGATCTTCAGCAGGGTCGACTTGCCGGTGCCGTTGGGTCCGACGACACCGATCTTGGCTCCGTGCAGGAACGAGAGTGTGACGTTGTCGAGGACGACCTTGTCGCCATGGGCTTTGCGGACATTGCGGAGTGTGTAGACATATTCGGCCATGATTCCCCAAGCCTACGGGGCCAATCCCGTGCGAGCGATTCGGGGCTGCAGGCCGGCGGGCGGCCCCTCAGGCAGCGGGGTTGACGGGTTCGCCGGCCTGGTCGAGCGGGGCAGGGTCGGCCCGGGCGGTCTTCGCAAACCTGCTCGTGCCCCTGTTGAGATCGTGGCCGACGAACGTCGCATCCACGATCCACGTGAAGGTGTTGGGCTGGCCTTCACGCTCCCAGACATCCACCCGGACGCGACCGTGCACCACCACGGCGTCACCACGCTTGATCGAGTCGAGGACGTTCTTGCCCAGCCCGCGCCAGCAGTTCACCGTGAACCACGACGTCTGGCCGTCCACCCAGGTGCCGGCCTTGTTGTAGCGCGGTGTCGAGCCCACGCGGAAGGACGCGCACTGGGTCTCCCCCGCGCCGCGCACATTCACGTCTCCTCCGACCCAGCCCTGAAAGGTCACATACGATTCGTTCATCCGTTGCCTCCTCGATCGTTCGTGGAGACAGTCCACCGGCTGACGGCGACAGTCCCGGCCGTACGACGACAAGGCTGTGGACAGCCGGCCCGGGCGGAGAGGCTGTGGACGCGAAACGGTCAACCGCGGGCTGTGCGCAGGCCCTCCCAGGTCTGCCGGTACGCCGCCAGCTCGGCCGTCACGGGGGTGATCACGAGCTCCTCGGCCACCTCCGCGACCGCAGCCCGCAGCCTCCTGTCGGCCCGGCGAGCCCGGGACTTCGCACCGAGCGAGATCAGGAAGCGCGACAGCAGGGCCAGCACGATCCCCGCGGCGACGCCGAGCACGAGCATCAGCGTCGGCACCGGGAAGCCCCGGTAGTCCGGCGTGTCCGGGACCGGCATCTGGAGGTACGCCGTGCCGGCCAGCACCCCTAGCCACAGCGCACCGCCCAGCGCCGAGAGGAGCAGTACCCACTGCAGGACCCGAACGGCCCGGCACCACAGCGGCGTCCCGGAGACACCGAGGTCAGTGGTGGTGACCGCGCGGTCGAGGCGGTCACCGAGATCCTGGAACCGCGACGTGGACGCGTGCCGCACCGAACGGATCCACGGCTGGGCCAGCCCCTCGGAGACGTCGTCGCACAGGTCGCGAACCGTGGTCTCCACGCGCGCCTGCTGTACCTGGTCGGTCGTCGGCATGGAGGAACGAGCAGCGGTGATCAGGTCCTTGCCGGAGGTACGCCGGTCGAGGTGTAGCCGCCGGAGTGGATCAGGCTTCAGCCTGGAAACCCATGCCGTCAGCGGCCAGCCGGTGGCGCGGCGCGCCCGGATCGTGGTGGACCGGCGTACGGCGTCGACGACGATCGGGACTCCCGCCGCTCCCGTGAGCGCCTCCACCAGCTCGCGCTGGTCCTTGGTCGCGAGCTCACGCGGCTCGGCATCCCCGCTGTGGGCAGTCATCCGGGCTGCCGCATCAGAGATGTCGGCGGCCAGGCGGGTGCGCGTGGACGCCTTGTCGGCGACGCGCTTGCCAATGGCTCGCCGCAGCTCGTCGATGCCCTCCCCCGTCGTGGCGGACGTGGCGAGCACCGGGACACCGCCCAGCCCGTCGAGCTCGAGGAGCCGTCGGATGTCGGCAAGCATGGTGTCGCGGCGGTCGGCGGGCACCTCGTCGATGTGGTTGAGCACAACCAGCATCACGCCCTTGTGCGTCGACAGGGGCTTGAGGAAGTGGTCGTGGATCGCGGCGTCGGCGTACTTCTGCGGATCGAGGACCCAGACCATCAGGTCGGTCATGCCGATCAGGCGGTCGACCTCGAGGTGATGGCTCACCTCGGTGGAGTCGTGGTCGGGCAGGTCCAGCAGCACCAGCCCGCCGAGGGGCTTCTCCTTGCCGCGACTGTGGCCCCGGTCGAGCATCGAGTCGCGCAGCACCCGGTGGCGTTCCGGGATGCCGAGCCAGTCGAGCAGCTCGGCCGCGGGATCGGTCCCCCAGATGCAGGCGGTGGCCCACGACGTCGTCGGGCGTCGTACGCCGACCGCGGCCAGGTCCAGCCCGATCAGGGAGTTGAACGTCGAGGACTTGCCGGAGCCCGTCGCGCCGGCCAGCGCGACCACCGTGTGCTCGGGCGAGAGGCGCAACCGGGCGCCTGCCCGCTCCACCACCTCAGCGGCAGGCCCGAGTACGGCGTCGTCCAGCCGCCCGCGGCCACCCTCGACTGCCTGCTCCAGACCGCCGATCCGCTTGTCGAGGGGTGCCCCGCGACCGAGGACCACGTTCCGGGCGCCGGCGACCAGGCCGCTCATGAACCGCTCCGCGCTGTGGCGAAGCGCAGGTCGTCCACCTTCCGGGCCAGCACCCGGAGCTGCTCGGAGGAGTCGGTCGGCAGCTCCAGGGCATCGAGCCGGTCGATGAAGCGCTGCCGCTCCTGGTCCATCAGTCCCTGGACGCGCACCTCGAGGTCCCGGCGGGCGTTGAGCGCGAGCCGGCGTACCGCCTGGTCACCGAAGACCGCCTCCAGCAGCTTCTGACCGATCACGGCCGACCCGCCAGCGATGCCGACCTCCGCGCCGGTGACCCCGCCGGTGGAGGCGAAGACCACGACCATCAGCGCCACCGAGAGCCCGTTGAGGCCGTAGGCGAGGAACCGTGCGGTCGAGCGCTTGTCGGCCCCCTCGCTGCGGACGAGGTCAAGCACCGCGGACTGCCAGTCCCGCACCATCCGCTCGGACCGGGCGCGGAAGTCGCGCGATGCTCGGGACAGGTCCACCCCGCCTTCCTCGAGCACCTGGGTGCCCGCGGAAACCGATCGCCAGGAGGCATCAGCCCGCTCGGCCGCCGCCTCGGCGTGCTCGAGGATCAGCGTCTGCAGCCCGGACTCGACGGCGACCGTCACCTTCTCTGCCTGCTGTGGCTTGCCCTTGATCGCGTTGGTGATCCGGTCGCGCAGCCAGCCGACCCTCGACTCCAGGTTCCGCAGCAGCTCGCCGGTGCCGACGAACTCTTGCCAGCGGGCGAGCACCTCGCCGCGCAGCAGGGTGCCGTCGGCCGACCCCTTGTCGATGTCGGCCAGCGCCTGGTCGTAGGAGGCGTCCAGGTCGCGCTTGAGCCGCGCCTGCATGTCCGCTTGCGCGCGGCAGGCATCGGCGAGGTCATGGGTACGCCGCGCGATCGACCTCACCGCCCCGTCGAGGGTCTGCCGGACCACGCCGTTGCGGGCCTCCACGTCTGCGGCCAGCGCGCCGAGCCAGGTGCGGATGTCGCTCACCGAGGAGGCAGGCAGCAGGCCGTTCTCATCGAGTGGTTCCTCGGCCACGGTGAACAGTGGCGAGTCCTTGAGCCCGCGTTCGACCAGCATGCGCGCGAGGTGGCCGCTCACCTCGGGGATCGCCTTCGCAGCGGTGCGGTCGAGCACGATGGCCACGGCGGCACTGCGCTCGGCTGCCTGCTTGAGGAAGCCCCACGGCACCTGGTCGGCGTACCGCGCCGCGGAGGTGACGAACAGCCACAGGTCGGCCGCGGCGAGCAGCTGGGCCGCGAGGCTCCGGTTGCGCTCCTCGACCGAGTCGATGTCGGGTGCGTCCAGCAGGGCCAGACCTTGTGGGATCGCCGTCGACGCGACCAGCCTGAGCGCCCCGGGGTCTGTGGTCGCTCGGGTGGTGCGCTCGAGCTCGGGCAGGATGCGCTGCTGGTCGAACCAGCGTGCGTCGTCGGGGTGGTGGACGAGCACGGGTGACCGCGTCGTCGGACGGAGTACGCCGGGCTCGCTGACCCGCTCCCCGACCAGGGAGTTGACCAGCGTCGACTTGCCGGCTCCGGTCGACCCACCCACGACGGTCAGCAGTGGTGCGTCGATCTGCACGAGCCGTGGGAGCACGTAGTCCTCGAGCTGGTCGATCATCTCCGCGCGCACGGCGCGGCTCTCCTCCACTCCCGGGATGTCCAGCGGCAGCCGCGCGTGCTTCAGCGCCTCACGCAGCGCGGTGAGGGTGGTGAGCATCTGGGCAGAGCCGTTGCCACCCCCTTTGCGGCGTCCGGGCGGCTCACCCGACGATTGGCCCGACGATTGGCCCGACGATTGGCCCGACGATTGGCCCGACGATTGGCCCGACGAGTGCCCGGCGTGGGTCACTGCTGTGCCCCACTGCCCCGGCCGGCGCCGGGGATGATCGGCATCTGCGCGGGTCGACCCTCACCGGTCGGCTGGGGCCAGAGCAGCCCGGGGCGAAGGGCGCGCATCCGCTCGACGTGGCCCTGTCCGATCTCGGCGAAGTCTGGCGGGGGTACGCCGCGCAGGAAGCGGCTGTGCAGGAACCCGAGCTCGACCGCCTCGTTCTGGTACGCGACCATCGTGCGCCTGGCCGCCTTGCCGCCGGCCCTCTCGGCGTACCGACGGGCAAAGCGCCGCGCCGGGATGCGCGAGAGCCACGGGATCTCGGCGGGGTCGAGGAAGCCGCGCTGCGCGCAGTCACTGAGCGCGGTGGTGAGCACCGCACCCTCGCGCCGGCGAGACCAGATCGCGAAGCTGGTCAGCAGGAGGAACGCCGGGACCATCAGGAAGAAGTACGTCGCAAGCGCGTTGCGACCGTCGTCCAGCATGAGCGAGCCGTTCCACGCGGCGTGCGCGCCCACGGCCACGAGGTAGCCGATGGCCGGCGCAAGCACGCGCACCGCCTTGCTCCGGGCGCCCACAGCAACACCGATCCCGATGCCGATGAAGGCGGTGAAGAAGGGGTGCGCGAACGGGCTGAAGACACAGCGAACGATGAACAGCCCGACCGCGCCGCCGAACCCACCGGTCTGGCCGTCCTCGCCCATGTAGGCGGACATCAGGTAGAGGATGTTCTCGGTGAAGGCGAAGCCGATGCCCACCATCCCGGCGTACACCAGGCCGTCGAGGACGCCGTCGAGCTCGTGCCGGCGGTAGAACAGCAGCAGCAGGATGAACAGCCCCTTCGCGGCCTCCTCGGTGACCGGGGCGACCACCGCCGCAGTGAAGGTGTCGTCCGACTCGAAGATCACGCTGTCGAAGAGCTGCAGCAGCAGTGCGCCGGAGGTCGCGACGAAGGCGCCCCAACCCAGCCCGAGGACGAGCAGCGACCGCGGTTCCGGCTCGTAGCGGTCGAGCCACATGTAGGTGCTGATGAGTGGCGCGACCGGCAGGGCAGCGAGCACCAGCCCGACCACCAGAGCACCAGGGGCACCCGAGATCAGCAGGACCACGCCCATCAGGGCGGCCCCGATGAGCATCACCACCGTGACGACGATGGTGAAAGCGGCCGAGCTGCGGCGTCCATGCATGCGCGTAGCGTAACGAGGCACCGGTCGTAGAGTGGCACCGTGACTGACGCGATGGACATCAGCGAGAACACGGCCCCTGAGGCCAGCGGCCAACCCACCACGGGAGCCCAGCCGGGCAGCGATACGGGGAGCCACACCGAGAGCCATGATCTCGAGGTGCCCGAGGCGTACGCCGCCTTCATGCGCACCGGGTGGGCCGAGCGGGAGCTCGAGGTGGAGCCGCATCCGGTGACCGACTGGGCGAAGGCGCGCCGCGAGCGGCTCAGCGAGCAGTTCCCCGGGGAGCGGTTGGTGATCCCCTCGGGTGCGTTCAAGCCCCGGGCCAACGACACCGACTACCGGTTCCGCTCAGAGACCGCGCACACCTACCTGTGCGGCAACCAGACCAGCGACGCCGTACTCGTGATCGAGGACGGCGAGGCGGTCCTGTACGCCCGCCCGGGCAGCTCGCGCGAGACCGACGAGTTCTTCCGGGACCGGCAGTACGGCGCCCTGTGGGCCGGCCGTCGGCCCTCGCTCCGCGAGATCTCCGACTCCCTCGGCGTGCGGACCCTGCACATCGACGACCTGCCCTCCCACCTGTCCGGGTCGGCCAAGACCCGGGTCCTCCGCGGTGTGGACGCCCGCGTGGACAAGCAGGTGTCCGGAGACAGTGGACAGGACACGGACTTCGGGCGCGTCCTCTCCGAGCTACGGCTGGTCAAGGACGAGTGGGAGCTCGGCGAGCTGCAAGGCGCCTGCGACATCACGACGCTCGGGTTCGAGGACTCCGTCCGCGAATGGGACCGGGTGCTCGAGTACGGCGAGCGCTGGGTCGAAGGCACGTTCTTCCGACGGGCCCGGGCCATGGGCAACGACATCGGCTACGACTCCATCGTCGGCGGAGGCCGGCACGCCACGACGCTGCACTGGATCGAGAACTCCGGGCCGATCACCCCCGGCGAGCTCGTGCTGCTGGACATGGGCGCCGAGGCATCCTCGCTCTACACCGCGGACGTCACCCGCACGCTGCCGGTCGACGGGACGTTCAGCCCGGTGCAACGGGACCTGTACTCCCTGGTGCTCGCAGCGCAGCAGGCCGGCCTGGACGCCGTACGGCCAGGGGCGAGGTTCCGTGCGCCCCACGAGGCGGCGATGTCGGTGCTCGCGCACGGGCTGGAAGACCTGAAGCTGCTGCCGGTCTCGGCCGAGGAGGCGCTCTCGCCCAACAGCCGGGTCTATGCGCGCTGGACCCTGCACGGCACCAGCCACATGCTCGGCATGGACGTGCACGACTGCGCCGCGGCCGACACCGGCATCTACCCCGGTGGTGAGCTGGAGGAGGGGATGGTGCTCACGGTCGAGCCGGGGCTCTACTTCCAGGAGGACGACCTGCTGGTCCCCGAGGAGCTGCGCGGCATCGGCATCCGGATCGAGGACGACGTCGTCGTCACCTCCGACGGCGTTCGCAACCTCTCCGAGGCGCTCCCCCGCGGGCCCGAGGAGATCGAGGCCTGGATGGCGCAGCTGCGCGGCTGAGAGGCGCTCCAGCACACCCCTAAACCTGCTGTCGCTAGATTAGTGGTTATGTCCGGATTTAAGGTACTTACCTGACTAGACAGCCTTCTTGGGGTGTTCGACCGATATCACAATTGGCACCTAACCTCCGAGTATGTCGCTTTCACCCCGAACTCGGGCGGCGCACCCGACCAGGTGCCTGCGTTGGACCCTGCTCCTGCCGCTGACGATCGGGCTCACCCTCACCGGGCTCCCCGCCAACGCGGACGCGGGCTACAGGGACGCGGTGATCACCGGCACGGTCAGCTTCCAGGAAGCGGATCCGGACCGCACGATCGAGCTCTTCCGTGAGGTCGACGGGACCTGGGTCGAGGACGAGACGCGCGAGACCGAGGCCGCAACCGACGGCAAGTATCGGGTGCAGGCGCCGGGCGGAGAGCCGGTGAAGCTCCGGGTGAGCTACGGCGAGTACGACTACGGCTACTGGTACGGCGACGGCTTCGGCGAGGAAACCGCCCTGACCGTCCAGGCCGCAGGCGGCGCGACCTTGACCGGAGTCGACCTGGACGCGCCCGCGCCGGCGTACGTGACGGGTCGGGTCACGAACCGCGCCGGAGTGCCGATGTCGGCAGTGGTCGTCCCCTCGATCAACAACGACGGTGGGCTCCGCCCGCTGACAGCTGCCCCGATCGAAACCTCCGCCTCCGGTGCCTACACGGTGATCCTGCCTGCCAACCACGAGACAGGCGTCATGGGTGTCAGCCACGACGACGCAGCCTGGGCCTGGCTGGGCGGCGGCAGCGTCGCCGAGCCCAACTTCTACATCAACATGGCTCCCAACGAACGTCGCAACGTCGAGGACCTCGTGCTGCCGGTCGGCCCGCGGCCGGCAACCCCGGCACCCGCCGCAGTCACTCGCCTGACCACTACCGGTGCGCCGGTCGTGCACGGTGCCGCTCGGAAGGGCCGGATCCTGCGGGCCAGCGCGGGTCGCTGGAACCTGGCTCCGACCGGGATCCGCTACCAGTGGCTGCGCAACGGTGCCGTCATCAAGGGCGCTACGAAGTCTGCCTACCGGCTCACCCGCGCCGACGTTCGCAAGCGGCTCAGCGTGCGGGTCGTCGCCTCCCGCGCCGGCGTACGCGCCGCGGTCGCGCTCTCGGCTCGCACCGCCCGGGTGAAGCGGCACTGAGCCTGGTCAGCGTCGTCGCACCCAGAAAGTCGCGCTTGCGTTGCGGCCGGCAATCTGTCCGGTCGCCGTGACGATCCTGAGTCCACGGCGCTTGCCGACGGTGAAGTCGACCCGGTAGGTGCCGCTGGCGTCCGCACGGGCGTTCTGCGGCGAGACGCGCGTGCCCCGGTACCTGACAGTGACCTGCTCGCCACTGGCGAGACCGGTGACAGCGACCCACTGGCGGTTGCGGACCCGCACAGTCCCAAAGGCAAGACGGAGTCCCAGGGTCTTGTTCGTGATGACGCGGGTGCCGGCCGTTCCGATGCGGTCGGACTCCGAGCCCGTCACCGTGACCGTGGCGATCCCGTCCCTGGTGCCCGACGGAATCGTCACCGCGCGTGTGAGTGCACCGGAGCTGGTGGCGATTCCGGTCGCCACCTGGGCCCCCTCGATCCGGATCGTGTACCCCTCGCCGGCATCGAGGCCACGGCCGGAGACCGTGACGCCGCCGCCTGCCCGGTGCAGTCCGCTCGGTGTGGTCACGACGAAGGCCTTCGCCTCTCGGGTCACCGTGACGGCAACCTGGGTCGTCGTGCTGCCGTTGTCGTTCCTCGCCTCGAGGACGTAGGTGCTGTCTCCGAGCTGGGTCGGGCTGACGGACGTCGAGCCCGACATGGCCTTTGACCCCGACCAGGCGCCGGAGGCGGTGACCGTGTCGGCTTCGGCCGAGCTCCAGGTGAGCATGGTGGACTGTCCGCGGCGCAGCGTCGAGTCACCCACGTCGAGCTGCAGGTCCGGCGCGAGATCCGTCGCCACGTCAGCGGTGGGGTCCGAGAGGTCGCTGGCGTCCTCGTACCCGTCCCGGGTGGCTGTCACCTCGACGGTGACGGAGGTGTGCCTCTGTGCCGGTGTGAGGGTGAATGTCGGATCCGTCGCACCGACGATCGGGCTTCCGTCGGCGTACCACTGGAAGGCGAGGTCGTCGGGAGCGGGAGCGACCGGTCCGGCGCCTGCGCTCAGGACCTCACCGACCTTGACCGTGCCCGAGATCGTCGCGACAGGGAGGGTGCCGAAGGTGGCCAGGGCAACCGTCTCGGTGTCCGCGGACTGCGAGACGCGGTTGAAGTAGTCCTTGGTCGCGGTCGCCCGAACGCTCAGCACCGCATCCGCGTCATCCGCGTCCGCGGTGTAGGTGTTGCCCGTCCCGACTCGCGACCCGCCGCGGAGCCACTCCCACGTCACGTCGGCGTCAGCCGGGTCGAGCTCGTCCTCGGGAAGAGCAGCGCTCAGGGTTCCGTCGACGACCGGGGTGCCGGTGATGATCGGGGTCGGGAGCGTGATCACGCCGCCGCTGACCGGTCCCACCTCTGCGGAGATCACCGGTGCATCGGTGATGTCGTTCTGGGTGCCGGTCACCTGGAACGCGATGGTGGAGCCGGCATCCGCGTTGGTCAGCACGTAGGTGGCTTCGTCAGCGTCCGTGATCGGGGCTCCGTCGCGCAGCCACTGCTTCATCAGCGGCTCCGCGCCGTACATGGTGATCTCTGAGGAGTTCCCCCTCAGGGTGCGCCCGACCGTCGTGGTTCCGGTGATGGTGACTCCGACGACCGGGCCGGCCGACTCCGAGGTGTTGGTCGAGTCGTTGTACCCGTGCTTGAGCGAGGTGACCTCGACCGTGATCATGGCATCCTGCTGCGCCGACGTGAGCACGAGATCCGATCCGGTGGCTCCCGAGATCGCCGCCCCGTCGGCGAACCAGCGGTACCTGTGGGACGTCGCGGCCGGAGATACGTCACCGTCAAGCGCAGTCAGGGTCTGCCCGACCTGCGTCGAGCCCGCGATCAGGGCCGTCGTACCCGTCGTGAAGTTGATCGCAAGAGGGGCCCGCACGCCCACGCTGTGCAGGTGCCCGACGGAGATCGCTGTGTAACCCGTCCCGCCTGGAAGCCCGGGGACACACAGTTGGCACTGCCCGTTGTGGCCCCAGGCGAACACCTTGCCGTCGGACGTCAGCGCGAGGCTGTGCCACACGCTGGCTTCGATGTCGATGACAATCTTGCCGCTCATGTTCGGGACAGCTGTCTGGTTGCGGCTGTTGTCGCCCCAGGCGGTTACCTGACCGTCGGAGGTCAGGGCAACACTGTGGAAGAACCCGCCCGCCACGTCGGTCACGGTCCTGCCGGTCAACGCCGCAGGAATGGTGGACTGTCCTTCGCTGTTGCGTCCCCACGCATGTGCGACGCCGTCAGAAGTCACCGCCATGCTGTGGCCCCAGGCGGCATCGATGGCGGTCACGGTCTTGCCCGACAACGAGGGCGGGAGTGTGGTCTGTCCGTCGGTGTTGCCGCCCCATGCGGTGATCTGACCGTCGGACGTCAGCGCCAGGTTGTGGCCGCAACCGACCGAGATGTCGGTGACTGTCTTGTCGGCGAGAGAGGGAGGAACCGTTCTCTGACCGGCGGAGTTGTCGCCCCACGCGGTGAGGTGACCGTCGGAGGTCAGCGCGAGGGTGTGGCTGCATCCGGCCCCGACGGCAATGACATTCGTCAAAGATGCAGGTACGTCGGTCTGGCCCCAGTCGTTGGCACCCCACGCGGTGACCAGCCCATCGGAGGTCAGCGCCACGTTGTGGCCGTCCTGGGAGCTGATGGCGATGACGTCCTTGCCTGCGAGCGAGCCGGGAACTGCCGGGCTGCTACCCCAGCCGAGGGCCGTGCCGTCACCGGAGTCCGCCTGGGCTGACGGGACCGCGAGCGTCGCGCCACCCACCGCAAGGAGGACGACCACCAACCCGGACGTCAGCCGCCGGAGCGCGGTCGTGTCCCTCGTGGACGTGGCATACAGGGATGCATGAGGCAACGAGATGGTGGGCACGTGCGGTCCTCAGGGGTGGAAGGGCCGGCTACCGCGTGTCTGAGCGACGAGTGCGGTGCGGTGCCGCAGTCCCAACCTTGGGTCATCCCTGCGCCTGATACCGGCGAACGCGGATATTGCTAGCCTCCCCCGTTCTTATCTGCCCGCCGGGAACGGCGGACACTTCTGAGGACGCCAGAGTGCGATCGCATCCGGATCCCGGGGCACAGCGGATGCAGCAAGTTGGCTGCGGCATACTCGGCTGCGGGTCAGATCGGAGTCGGCTCAGAACATCGTCGACCTCCCGAGATTCCGACGCAGCTTCCGATCCCCCGCCCCCGTAGCTCAGCTGGATAGAGCAAGAGCCTTCTAATCTCTAGGTCGCAGGTTCGAGTCCTGCCGGGGGCGCTACCAAACCGCAGGTCAGCGGTTCGCAGCACCAAGATGGTGTGGACTTTGGGTCACCAGGTGACTCAAAGTCCACACCATCTCTGTTCAAGAGGTGTTGCCCCGACGCCCGACCTCCGAGAACCCGGACGGAGTACCCGAAGCGGACGGATCGTGACTCCAGCGCGTGTGCGCCGGTGTCACGAACAACCGTTGTAGTCGCGTGAGCGCGGACGTGCATTGGGCCGTCGCCTGCCGGCGCACGGTCTTGCCTGTGTCTTGAGACATGTGAATCCGATGTGCCAGCACACCGCCGGGGGCGCGCTCAGGTGACTTGCTTCTCCAGCTCGGCCGACATCAGCGTCATCAGCTGGGTCAGTCCCTTGAACGGGCGGGCCATGACGGTGAACTCCACCAGGCGGCCGTCGGTGTCCCAGCGCATCATGTCGATCCCGTGCACAGTGAGCCCGTCGAGGTCGGCGATGAACTCGAGGACGGCCGAGCCCTCGTCCCACCACTCGTGCTCGTAGCGGAGGGTGGGGCCGAGAACGAGCATCGCGGCGCTGAGGTACTTCATCGTCAGCGCCTTCCCTTCCTGTGGCGTGTGCACCGCGGGCGAGCGAAATACACAGGTCTCGGCCAGGAGGTCGTCGAGCAGCGCGGGGTCACGGGACTCGAAGACGCGGTGCCATCCCTCGAGCGGTTCGGGACGATCGGTCATGGCGTGAGCCTACGTAAGCCGGATAATCCCGATCGATCGGCATGCGAAACGCGGACCTGGACCTGCCAAACGTGCGGGACTAACCGGCTCGCCCCAATTCCGGCTCACATCCCGAGACGTCACCTGGTGATCCTCTTCACGACCCACGCGTGTCGCTCACCGGACACCTGTTTGGCCTGTCGTACAAAGGGTGTGGCCCTGGAAGGTATGAGCTTCCAGGGCCTTACGCATGCCCAGGCCCGCCCGCCGCAACTGGAACGAATCGGGCCGGGTTGTCGTGCAATCCCGGTCGTTGTCGGCCGAAGCATCGCCGTACAACCACCGGTATCCCCGGTCAGCCGGGGAAACCTGCGGCCGCGTCGATCTCCCCCAGGATCCGCGCCTTGACCTCCTCGGGAGCGAACGAGACCTGTACGGCTGTGCGCGCGAGCTCCGCGATGCCGGTCTCGTCGAGGTCGAGAAGCCCGGCGGCGATCTCGTACTCACGGTTGAGCGTGGTGCCGAACATGGGCGGGTCGTCACTGTTGATCGTCACCACGACCCCGGCGTCGCGGAAGGCACGGAGCGGGTGCTCGTCGAGCGAGGCGACCGCCCGGGTGGCGATGTTCGAGGACGGGCACACCTCCAGCGGGATCCCGGTCGAGGCCAGGTGCTCGAGCAGCGCCGGGTCCTCCGCCGACGAGGTGCCGTGACCGATCCGTTCGGCACCGAGCAGGCGCAACGCGTCCCACACAGTCTCCGGTCCGGTCGTCTCCCCTGCGTGGGGCAGGCTGCGCAGTCCCGCGGCCCGGGCCGCGTCGAAGTGCGGCTTGAACTGCGGCCGGGGTACGCCGATCTCGGGCCCGCCGAGCCCGAAGCCGATCAGCCCCTCTGGCCGATGGTTCAACGCGTAGTCGAGCGTCGCGTCCGCTGCCGGCAGCCCGCTCTCTCCCGGGATGTCGTAGATCCACCGCAGCACGATCCCGAGGTCGCGCTCGGCGGACAGTCGGGCGTCCTCGATGGCCTCGGTGTAGCCCTCGATCGGTACGCCGACAGCCACGGAGGTGAACGGCGTACAGGTCAGCTCGGCGTACCTCACCTGCTGGACCTCGGCCATCTCGCGCGCGATCTCGTAGGTCAACAGCCGGACGTCGTCAGGTGTGCGGATCAGGTCCACCACCGCCAGGTAGACCTCGACGAAGTGCGCGAAGTCGCGGAAGGCGAAGAAGTCGGCAAGCCCCTCCGGGTCGCTGGGTACGACGCCCGGATGCCGCTCGGCGAGCTCGGAGACGATGCGGGGCGACGCCGAGCCCACGTGGTGCACGTGCAGCTCGGCCTTGGGCAGGCGAGAGATGAAACCGGCGAGCGCTGACATGACGCTCAGCATGTCAGCCCCGCAGGATCCACCGCTGGAGCAGGTCCGCCACCTCGACGCCGCTCCCGAGGTCGAGCCGCTTCCCGTCCAGGAAGACCATCGGCGGCAGCACCACACCGGCGGCGCGGGCGGCTTCGCGTGCCGACTCGAGGAACGCCGAGTCCGGGTGTTCGAGTCCCGCCCTCACGACACCCTCGTCGGCGCCGGCCTCGACAGCCCACGCATCCAGCTCGGCATCGCTGGGAGCAGGCGCAGATGTGCCGGGCTGGCGCTCGAAGAGCAGCTCGTGAAACCTCATCGCCTCATGGGCGTTGCCGCGCTGGAGAACAGCTGCCCAGGCCTCGAGTGCACGCCTGGAGTAGCCCTCAGTCAGATGGAACGGGCGGTACTCCACCAGCACATCCCCCTTCGCCGCTTCCACTTCGAGAAAGTCCCGCGACGCGATCTCGAAGTCCCTGCTCGGTGCGCTTCCGAAGTCCTCGAAGATGACGACCTTCGCCGGCGCATCGGGCCGGCCCACGATCAGTGACTCCCCGCTGGTGCGCACCGGCGCCTCCGGACTCTCAGCCGGTCTCCCCGAGCCTCCGCTGGAGACGATCACCACCCCCGCGATCACTGCCGACAGCGCGGCCAGGGCGACGAGGCCCATGAGCAGCCAGCGCTTGCGGTCCGCCGGCCCGCCGTCATCCGGGGATCCCGAGGTGGGCGCGGGAACGGGCATGGGTCCACCCTAGGAGCGGAGTGCGCGCCGCGGTGGTCGCGTACGCCGGGTCAGTCGGCGAGCAGCTCCTCGAGGTTGCTCACCATCTTGGGCACGGACTCGAGCTCGAGCTCCTTGCCGTCCACGAAGACTGTCGGGGTCCCCCGGACACCCGAGTCACGAGCTGTTCGCGTGCTGGCGTCGAGGAACTCGGGGTTCGGCTTGTTGAAGGCGTCCAGTACATCCTGGTCGTCGACGCCCGCCTCCTTGGCCAGGCTGGTGAGCTCCTTGACCCCGGGCTTTTCGTCCGCGTTCTCATACGGCTGGTTCTCGAACAGGAGGTCGTGGAACTTCAGGGCCTGCTGCGGGGTGCCGCCCTCCAGGACCGCCGCCCACGCCGTCAGCGCGCGTACCGTGTACGGGTCCTGCAGGAGCTTGAAGGGGCGGTACTCGACGATCGCGTTGCCACTGGAGGCGCGCTCACGCAACAGCTCGCTGGAGGCAGCCTCGAACTCGCGACAGTAAGGACACAGGAAGTCCTCGTAGACCACGACCCTTGGTGCTGCGGGGTCGTCGCCCAGGACCAGCGCCTGTCCCTCGGCTTTCACCGGGACCTTTCCTGTGGCCTCGGGGCTTGACGAGTCGCCGCCAGTGAGAAGGACACCCGCGAGGACGAGGACCGCGAGTACTGCCACCACCGCGAGCGTGATCAGGAGCTGTCGGGTGCGTTCCTGCTTGACCTGCGCGTGCTGGATGGCGGCCGCCCGACCAGCCCGGTTGCTCTCACGCAGTTTCTTCGACATCAACAGCCTCGGTTCGATAGGTGAAGAGCACGTTGTCCACGGCGTACGGCGTGTGCCGCAGCCAGACGAGGAACACGGACAGGAGCAGCAGGCCGGAGTCGCGCGCGATCTCCCACGGGTACTTCTCGAACGCGTCCGGGTCCGGGCCACCGTCGCCGAAGCAGCCGCAGCTGATCGCAATCCCACGCGACCACACCGAGATGATGCCGACGATGAAGACGATCTGCAGGAGGGCCGAGACCGCAGCGTTGATGCGGGTCAGCAGCCCCAGCACCAGGCAGACCCCCACCACGACCTCGAGCATGGGGAGCACGCGACCGACGACGTCGGCGAGACCCAGCGGCAGCAGCTGGTAGGCGCGGACAGCGGTCACGCTCGACTCGGGATCAGGGAGCTTGATCACCCCGGCCCAGATCCAGACGCCCCCGACGACGAGCCGAGCAACCAGGCCTGCCCATCGCAACATGCCCCCACTTTATGGAGATTGCGCGCACGCCGAGGGCTCATGCGCCAGAGGCTCGTGGGTAGGCTCAGCTCTTGTGACTGACCGACTCGTCTGGATCGACTGTGAGATGACCGGCCTCGACATCGCTGCGGACGCCTTGATCGAGGTTGCGGCGCTCGTGACTGACTTCGACCTCAACGTGCTGGGCGAGGGCGTCGACATCGTGATCAAGCCCCCGACCGAGGCGATGGACCAGATGATCGAGTTCGTGCGGAACATGCACGTCAACTCCGGCCTGATCGAGGAGCTCGACGGGGGTACGACCCTGGGGGACGCGGAGGCCCAGGTCCTGACCTATGTGAAGCAGCACTGTGCGGACGGGAGCCGGCCTCCGCTGGCCGGCAACACCGTGGCGACAGACCGGGCCTTCCTCGCCCGGGACATGCCCGGGCTCGAGCAGTTCCTGCACTACCGGATCGTCGACGTCTCCTCGATCAAGGAGCTCTCGCGGCGCTGGTTCCCCCGTGCGTACTACAACGCCCCGTCCAAGGGCGGGAACCATCGGGCGCTGGCCGACATCCGCGAGAGCATCGAGGAGCTTCGCTACTACCGCGAGGCGGTGTTCGTGCGCTCCCCCGGCCCGGACTCCGCCGGCGCGAAGGCAATCGCAGCCAAGTACCAGGGCTCGCTCACGGGTGCCCGGCCGGTGTCTGAGAACGGCTGAGGAACCGCTACACTCTTGCCTCGCAAGAATCCATGGTGGGTATAGCTCAGCTGGTAGAGCGCCGCCTTGTGGTGGCGGATGTCGCGGGTTCAAGTCCCGTTACTCACCCCAAGTGAAGAACCGCAGGCCGGATCCCGTCCGGCCTGCGGTTTGCTTTCTCCCGGGCCGAGACTCTGCCCAACGTGGTGGACGGATGTCGCGGGCCTTGTGGTGGACGGATGTCGCGGGTTCAAGTCCCGTTACTCACCCCAAGTGAAGAACCGCAGGCCGGATCCCGTCCGGCCTGCGGTTTGCTTTCTCCCGGGCCGAGACTCTGCCCAACGTGGTGGACGGATGTCGCGGGTTCAAGTCCCGTTACTCACCCCAAGTGAAGAACCGCAGGCCGGATCCCGGCTGTCAAGGGACAGCGGGACCTGCCCGAGGACGGGACGTGGGACCTGCCCGCTGGCGGCCACGAGAACTGCCCGGTGGTGGCCGTGGGATCTGCCCAAGGGGGCTGCGGCCACCACCGACCAGGGGTGCTCAGCTCAACGTGCTCACCCCCTGGCCGGCGAGTGCCTGGGTGAGTCGCACGCTGTCTCCGCTGGTCTGGCAGACGTGGGCGTGGTGGAGCAGCCTGTCGACGGTGGCGGTGGCCAGCGTCTTGGGCATCAGTTCGTCGAACCCGGATGGGTGCAGGTTCGAGCTGATCGCGACCGACCGTTTCTCATAGGCGGCGTCGACGAGCCGGTAGAGCCCTTCGGCGGCATCCGCGGCGACCGGCAGTAGCCCGATGTCGTCGACCACCACGAGGTCTGCTCGCAGGACGCGGGCGATGGCCTTGGTGACGGTGTCGTCGGCGCGGTGCCGGCGCAGCAGCACCCCGAGGTCTTCCAGGGTGAACCAGGCGACCTTCAACCCGGCCTCGACGGCTTGCTGGCCCAGCGCCTCGAGCAGGAACGTCTTCCCGGTCCCCGACGGGCCACACACCACGAGGTTCTCCCGCCGGTGCACCCATTCCAGGGTCCGCAGCGCCTGCTGGGTCGGCGCCGGGATCGAGGAGGCCTCGGGCTGCCACGCATCGAACGTCTTCCCGGTCGGGAACCCCGCCGCTGCTCGCCTGGTGGCCAGCGCGGAGCGTTCCCGGCCGGCGACCTCCTCGGCGAACAGCGCCTTCAACACCTCGGCCGGTTCCCAGCGTTGGGCCTTCGCGGTCGCGACCACCTCGGGTGCGTGGCGACGGATGTGCGGCAGCCGCAGCCTGCGCAGCAGGTCCTCCAGGTCCGCCGGCAGGGGCGGCGCGGACCCAGTCGACAC
This sequence comes from uncultured Actinomycetota bacterium, assembly GCA_963759525.1. Classification (GTDB taxonomy): domain Bacteria; phylum Actinomycetota; class Actinomycetes; order Propionibacteriales; family Nocardioidaceae; genus Marmoricola. The sequence continues at coordinate 222,503 of CAVWZO010000008.1, forward strand.
AGTGGTGCTTCTGGTCGTCATCGCGCCACCTCGTCGTCCTGGTCACGCTGGCCGAGTCGTGCCCAGGCGCTGGTGCCCTGGGTGAGCGAGGAGTCCTCGCTGGCCCGGTGCTCACCATCGGCTGGTCGGGTGGCGTGGTGGTCCAGGATCGAGGACAGGTCGGCCTCGGCGAACCGGCCGTGCACGGCGGCGTGTCCCAGTGCCCAGTCGACCTCGACGGGGTCGAACAGCTTGGCCAGCGCGAGTGCTTCGGCCATCTTGACCCGCATCTTGGTGGTGCCCGCGGCCGCGGCTTCGATCAGCCACAACCTCGCGCCCTCGCCCAGGTCGAGGAACTCCGACTCCGCCGGGTTCTTGGCTCGGGGCTGGCGCTCCAGCGGCCCAGCAGGCTGGGGCGGGAAGTGCTCGTCGTCGATCTTCGGTGTGCCGGGTGTGGCCCGGCGGTGGCGGGCGACCTCGAGGGGACCGTCCTGGTCGACGTGGACGATGACGACCCACTCCTGGTCCCCAACCCCGTGAGCACGCACCCACACCGTCGCACCGAGCAACCGGTGTGGGACCGAGTACTGGCCGGACTCGAAGGTCACCATCGGCGTGTTGGACGGCACCACCCGGGTGGTGCCGAACGCGACCGTGTGTGGGTCAGCTGGGACCGGGTGCAGCCGAACGCGTTCCTCAGCGAGCATCTGCTCCGGTGGCCGCCGGGTGACCCGGTGCGGGCGGGTGTTGACCTTCTGACAGAACTCCACGCACGCCGCCTCGAGCTCGGCGAACGAGGCGTACTCCTCGAGCAGGTTGGTGTCCTTGGGGACCAGGTCGGCCTTGCTGATCTTCACCGACGACTCGGTGCCGCCCTTGGACGCCGGGTCGGCCGGGACACAGGTGTGCACGACCACCGAGTAGTGCTCGGCGAACGCCACCAGCTGCGGGTTGCGCACCGGGATCCCGGCGATGTGCTCGACCGTGACGGTCTTCTCGTTGTCGGTCAGCACATAGGTCGGCACCCCACCCAACCGCCGGAACGTCACGTCCAGGGCCGCGAACACCGAGGGCATCGTCTTGTCCCTGATCGGGAGCACGACCCGGAACCGCGACCAGGCCAGCCACGCCACGAACAGCACCGTCTTCACACCGTCGACCACCGGGCCGTCGCCATAGTCGTACTGCAGCCACATCCCCGGCTCGGTGACCCAGGGCCGGTGGACCCGCACCTTCCCCGCGCGGTAGTCGCTCTTGATCTTCGCGACCGCCCGGCGGGTGGTGCGCTCAGAGCCCTTGTAACCCAGGGCGAGCAGCTTCTCGTGAGCCACATCCGCGCGGACCTTCCCGCGGCTGCGTTCGACCCACTCCTCGACCTTGGGCAAGAACTCATCGATCAACTTCGGCCGGGCCGCGGCCCGGTCCAGCTCGCCACCCGCAGCACGCCGCTCGACGTAGTGCTTGACCGTGTGGTGCGAGCAGCCGGCCAGCTCCCCGGCATCACGCAACGACCCTGTCAGGTCGTAGGCATCCAACATTTCCATGATCTCCTCGGCAGACTTCAACTCATCCCTTCCTCGGGAGCGATAGGGCGCATCAGCACCGCTCATCCCACCCGAGGAAGGGGCCTCAACCGCGCAGCGCGGCGAGGCAGACGACGTCGTGTCGGGCAGATCCCATGACCGTCAGCGGGCAGTTCTCATGTCCGCCAGCGGGCAGCTTCGTGGCCGTCTCCGGGCAGTTTCTCCTGGCCGCCGAGACTCTGCCCAACGTGGTGGACGGATGTCGCGGGTTCAAGTCCCGTTACTCACCCCACGTGAAGAACCGCAGGCCGGATCCCCCGGCCTGCGGTTCTTTGCACTGCACCTTCCTGAACCTAGAGGCTCCTTTACTCCGCGCCAGATGCGGATGATGTTGGACAACTGGCGCATCCCTCCCGCACGGTCACTCGGGCCCGCAGCGACATGCGCCTCCCTGGCCCTGAGTGACCAACCGGTCTCGGGCCTCCGACGCGGGCAGATCGTCCGCGCGATCGATGGAGGAGAAAAACAGATGAAGCGCAGTCGAATCTGTCTGCTGGCGGTGGCCGCCACCTGCGTCCTGGCGGCCGGTGTGTCCACAACGCCGGCCGGGGCAGCACCCAGTACGAACGGCACCGACCGGGCCGACGTACCGACCTTCAAGGAGTTCGCGGCGTCGACCTACCGGGACTTCGATGGGCAGTACATCGTGAACGGCGACGAGGCGATCAAGAACCGCAAGGCGCTGCGTGCCTACTACGACCGGATGGTCAGCACCGACGACGGCAGCACCCACGAGAACGGCCTCGTGGTCAACACCGTCTTCGGGAGTGATGACCTCTGGGACTCGTCCCAGGCCCAGAACCTGACCTACTGCGTGAGCACCGCCTTCGGCTCGCAGCAGAGCAACGTGATCAACGCGATGAACCAGGGTGCCGCGCTGTGGGAGAACGCCAGTTCGGGCGTGGATTTCACCTATGTCTCGTCCGCCAACTCCAACTGCCGGACCAGCAACAACGCTGTGCTGTTCTCGGTTGAGCCGACCAGCACCACGGAGTACATCGCTCGAGCGTTCTTCCCCAGCAGCAGCGACTCGCAGCGCAACGTACTGGTCAACGCATCGTCACTGATGAACTCCGGCTCCTGGACGCCGGGCAACATACTTGGCCACGAGCTCGGTCACGCGCTCGGATTCCGCCACGAGCACACCCGGCCCGAGGCCGGCACGTGCTTCGAGGACAACAACTGGCGACCCCTGACGCCGTACGACAGCGCGTCGATCATGCACTACCCGCAATGCAACGGGACATCGTCCGACCTGAGCTTCACCAGCTCCGACGGGGCAGGTGTGCGCTCGGTGTACGGCGGCTGATGCCTGAAGAACGGCCCTCCCTGTTCGGGGAGGGCCGTTCTTCGCGTCTACCGGGGTCCCTCTGCGTCATTCAGCGCACGCGCGAGGGCCGCCCGCGGCTGCGGCTCGACCGGACGGTCCACCAGAAACGCGCCCAGGCTGAGATTCTCGCTCTGGCCCGGCGGGTCAGGTGGAATCGTCGCTGACAGCGCGCCCAGCAGGCGCGGATGGTGCCCCGGCGCCTCGAGGAGGTACTCGACGATGACTCCGCACGTCACCCGCAGGTCGTCGTCGACGCTGCGCAGCATCGCTCCGACGTCGGCGGCGAAGGTGTCCGTCTCGAGCTCGACACTGTGACCCGCCTGGCGCACTGACTCGCGAGTCAGCTCCGCGAGCGTTCGTCGTACGCCGGGCTCGGGAACCCCTGGTCCCGCGAGGCATTGCGCGAGCACCCCAACGACACCCCGAGCGCCGACCTGGTTGACGAACCCGGCGATCCCGTCCGGCCGCTTGCTGCGGCCCTCCAGCATCTTCAGGAACCGGGGCAGGTCGGGATGCTCGAGCGGCCCGGCGTTCATGTAGGCGAGGCGCCAGCCGCACGCCCGGTCACGACGTCGCCGAGGGCGTCCAGCAGGTCGGCCAGCGTCATCGGCACCAGCGCGATCATGACCGGTTCCTCGCGTCCTCCACCGCGGGGGACGTCCTCGTGCTCGACCTTCCACCAGCCGTTGGGACCCGCGTCGACAACAGTCAACGTGCCATCGGTCGGGCGCTCGGCCCAGTTGCCGGTGGCGCGCCACGCGAGCCGCCAGCTGCCGAGGATCAGGTCGAGCGCAGGGTCCCCGGTCGGGTCGCCCCCACCTGCCGGCCATGCTGCGTCGATGACCTCGGTGTCAGTGCGTACGACGCGTCGGTCCTGCGGTGTGGGCCGGTCGAGGAGCACCAGCCACTGCCGTAACAGGTGGCGCAGCAGGGAGAGGTCCGTGGCGGTGATCTGCGCCGCGCCCGCATCGTCGGTGGTTGTCATGGTGGTCCGGCCGTCGGGCAGCCAGCCCACAAACATCGGGTCGACCCGGGCTCCGTCGAAGCGCTCCACGACGATGCTGCGGGCCGGCGCGACCGCCACCTCCACGAGGCTGCCGGCGACGGGATGTGCGCCGTCGGGAGTCACGATCCCGGCCTGGCGGAGGGTCTCGGGCGCCTCGCCCGGAGCCAGTTCTCCGGAGTGGACGGAAGCGAGCTGCAGCAGGTCGTCGTACGACAGCACCATCTGCATCAGGTTGGGGCTCAGGGAGGTCATCACGGCTTTCCGGGCGTCTTGCGAGATTGGGTTGAACTTGCTAGCTGCGAGGGGCTCAGTAGGCGGACTCGAACATCAACCAGGCAGCCAACCACAACGCGATGTGCTCGGGTTGGGCTCGCGGGCTGACCTTCGGGGGCACCAGCAGCAGTGGTCCCGTCCGGAGGTTCAGCATGCCCGAGAGCGCCCGCGACCACACCAGCTTGCCCTCGTCGTCGGCCAACGTCATCCGCTGCGGCAGGAGGTGTCCCTTCAGCCGCAGCCCCGGCGTCACGAACTCCGAGGCCTCACCCTCAATGCGGATCTTCCCCGGCTTGACGAGGTTCCGGGAGCTCCAGTTCCCCGCCCGCGCGGTCGCGACCCGTGCACCCGCACGCAGGATCGGCGTGCCCTGGCGGAGATAGGTCAGTGGGCCGGCGGCAGCTAGTTCTCTGTTCAAGCCGCGGAACGTGATCCTGACCGGCTCTCCCCCCGGAACACTCACCGCCAGACCATCCCCGGTCCCGTCGACCGTGGCCGGGCCCCAGTCGGCGCGACCGAAAGAGGACGAGATCGGCTTCGCCTCCCCGATCACGAGAACCATCCCGATAGCTTCTCGCCCGCGGCGAACGACAACACCATCTGCATCAGGTTGGGCTCAGTAGCCGGTCTCGAACATCAACCAGGCAGCCAACCACAACGCGATGTGCTCAGGTTGGGCCCGAGGACCGACCTTCGGCGGCACCAGCAACAGCGGTCCTGTCCGAAGGTTCAACGCCCCCGAGAGCGCACGCGACCAAACCAGCTTGCCCTCGTCGTCGGCCAAGGTCATCCGTTGCGGCAGGAGGTGTCCCTTCAGCCGCAGCCCCGGCGTCACGAACTCCGAGCGCTCGCCCTCGATGCGGATCCTCCCCGGCCTGACGAGGGCCCGCGTTTCGCGCGACGTGGCCAGGGCCGTGGCCACTCGAACCCCGTCCAGCAGCACGGGCGTCCCCTGCTCCAGGAGGCCGTGCGGGAGGATCCGATCGGTTTTCATCCCCGACCACGTGAGCGTCACCGGTCGGCCCTCACCGACACTGACCGTGAGGTCAACCGATGTACTGACGAACTGCGCCGGCCCCCAGGAAACACCGGCGAGTGCCGTCTTGGTCCAATCGTGGGGGTCGGTCACGAGAACCATCCGGACACCGTGTCACCCACGTCTGAGGCCACATCCGTCGCGCCGTCCCAGGCGTCGGAGGCGGTGTCGGAGATCTCGTCCCAATGGTCGACGACCTCAGCACCGGCCCACACCAGCCCGGTCCCGACGGCGAGACCTGCGGTGATCGGGTTGGGGGCCACCAGGAAGGCCGTGGTCGAGGCGCTGAAGGCGGTCTCCGCCACGTCTGCTACGTATCCGGCTCCCTCCCGTTTGAACGCCTCGACCGGGTTGCCCTGCTGGACCAGGTCGTGCACGCCTATCGCAGTGTTGGCCACTCCGCCCACGACCCCGAGGGTGCGCATCGCGCCCATGCCGTACAGCCCGCCGGACGATCTCATCAGAGGGCCCCAACCGGCCCGACCTCCGCTAAGCCGCGTCCAGCCCGGTGGCTTCAGCAGGCTGCCAGGCATGGCTCTGTGCCGGGGAGCGCTGGTCATCCAGCGGGCGAACTGACCGGCCGAACCACCCATGCCGGACATCTTGTCCAGCATGTAACGCCCGACGATGCCGGTCTGAAAGATCGGAGCGACCCCATGGCCCATCCGCCACATTTTCCCTGCTGCGATGGACAGCGAGATGAGCGGGAAGTCCTCGGCGTTGCCGAAGATGTTGCCGAACTCGGCGCCGAACCACTCCTTCAGCAGGTCGTTCATCTCCGCCTGGAGACTGCTGTAGCCGTTCGACGCTTCCATCGGCATCAGACCTGCCGCGGTTAGCGAGAGGACATTGGTCGCGTTGGGGCCCTCCCTGAGCATGCCGGCCACGCCCTCGGCGTCGTCTTCCAGCTGGACGAGGGCGACGTTGTACTCACCCTGGAGCGAGGCCCGCGCTGCCCCGCGTGCATCGGCGACCGACCCGTCTCCCGGGGTCCGCTCGGGATCGTCCTGGGCAGCGCTGACCTGGCTCTGGTAGCGCACGTTGAGGTTCTGCACCGTCTTGTTGTGCGCAGTCACGGCCTCTCCGAACATCCTCAGGCAGCCAGCGGCGTACTGCCCCGCCAGCCCCAGGTCGCCGGCCGTGCGGCCCGCCTCTCGCGGGTTGACCTGGATGTCACCGGTGATGTCTCCCTCGACCTGGGTGGCGATCGCGCGCTCATCGTCGTTCAGGGAGCTCGCGAGGTTCGTCAGCGTCACCGCGTGATGATCGGGTTCATCGGCGTACGTCGTGATCGCGTCGCCGTCGGGCTGGTGGTACGGGAACGGTCCGTCCGGTCGGCGCGCCATGTCACTCCGTCTCGATCAGGGCCTGGGCATGTCCCGATCAGGCTCGGGACCCGGGTGGGCGTGGACGACCATACCCAGAGACGGAAAGTCTGAACCTGTGGGTCTACAGACCCTTACGCCGAAGCGCGCTCCAGCGTGTAGACGAGCTGGGGCGAGAACAGCTTCGGGTGGCTGCGCCAGGGGAAGAAGTGCAACCCCCACTGGCCCTGGACGTCGACCACGCGCAGGCCGAAGTGCTCTGCCCAGTCCCGGAAGTCCTTCGCGGTCCAGAACCGGATGTGCTCCTTGGCGTGGAACTTGATCTGCGTGTTGGGAAACCGGCCGAAGAGTGCGAGGCGAGCCCGGTGTTCGATGTATCCCGTGTTCGGCAGGGACAAGATCAGCTGCTTGCGCATGGCATCACGCATCACGACAAGCACCTTCTCGGCCTCATGGATGTGCTCGATCATCTCGAAGCCGGTGATGTAGTCGTACTCCCGGTCGAGCTTGTCGGTGGTGAGGTTCGCCTGGAAGGTGTCGAGGCCATGTGCCGCGGCGAGCGCAACGGCATGGTCGCTGATGTCGGTCCCGCGAACTGTGCAGTTCGGCTTCTGGGACAGGAGATACCTCATGAAGCCTCCTGAGCCACACCCGACGTCGAGCACGGATGACCCGTCCGGGATCTTCTCCGCGGCGATCCGCCAGCGCGGCAGGACGGTGGCGGTGTCCTCACCACGCTCCCGCCCCTCCCAGTAGCCGTCGTAGCCCTCGAAGTCCTCGAGCGGCAACGGTTCGTTGTACGTTCTGATGCGGCGAAGCACCTTGCGGGGAAGCGACATGCGGCAACCCTAGGCGCTCTGTCTTTGTGGCTGGTAGTTCTTCACAAAGTTGTGGAGCAGAGCGCGTCGGTCGCCTCGTGACCTTGGTCTCAGTCCTCGCTGCTCACCGGTGTGGTCGGGGCGCCGTGCACGCTCGGGATGGTGCCGAGCTTGCCCTTCTGGAAGTCGTCGAACGCAGCCAGCACCTCGGCCTTGGTGTTCATCACGAATGGCCCGGCCCAGGCGACCGGCTCGCGGATCGGCTTGCCGCCGAGGACGAGGACGTCGAGGGCCGGCGTACGACTGTCCCGGTGTTCGGCAGCCCGGACCGTGACGAAGTCACCCGCGCCGAGCACGGCGAGGTTGCCGGTCAGTACGCGGGTCTGCTCGTCGCCGACGCTCCCCTGACCGGAGAGCACGTACACGAGTGCGTTGTAGTCGACCTGCCACGGCAGGTCGAGCCGCGCGCCGGGCTCGAGGGTGGCGTGCACCATGGTCATCGGGGTGTACGTCGTCCCGGGACCCTGCGTGGCACCCACGTCTCCGGCGATGACGCGGACGAGCGCGCCCGCGTCGGCGGAGGTGGCCAGCCCGACCTGTCCGCCGCGGATGTCCTGGTAGGCGGGCGGGTTCCACTTGGCGTCGCGAGGGAGGTTGACCCAGAGCTGGATGCCGTGGAAGAGGCCACCGCTCTGCACCAGCCACTCGGGGGGCGTCTCGATGTGCAGCATTCCGGACCCGGCGGTCATCCACTGGGTGTCGCCGTTGGTGATCGATCCGCCGCCACCATGGCTGTCGCGGTGGTCGAAGACGCCGTCGATCATGTAGGTGACGGTCTCGAAGCCGCGGTGGGGGTGCCATGCGGTGCCCTTGGGTTCGCCCGGCGCATAGTCGACCTCGCCCATCTGGTCCATGTGCACGAACGGGTCGAGGTCGCGCAGGTCGACCCCTGCGAACGCCCGGCGTACCGGGAAGCCTTCGCCCTCGTAGCCCTTGGGCGCGTCGATCAGCTGACTGACCGGGCGCACGGTGTCACCGAGCCCGGGAGCGCGCAGGCGTTCCAGGACGGTCAGGTTGTCCACAGTCACGGCTGGCATCGTGCACCTCCGGTGGTCACGGGTATGCCTGGTTCAACACTAGTTGAATGTTGGATATTTCCCCTCGCGCGCCCTCTGCGCGTGGGGCTGGTCCGTTTTGGTGGGCGTGCCCATCCTTGCTAAGGTTCCAACGCTTCGCGCGCCATTAGCTCAATTGGCAGAGCAGCTGACTCTTAATCAGCGGGTTCGGGGTTCAAGTCCCTGATGGCGCACAAACCAGCAGGTCAGACACCATCACTGTGTCTGGCCTTCTTCATTGGCCATTGTTTTTGCCATTGTCTTCGCCCGCAGAGGCCAAGTCCCTTAACGCGGCTTCCAAGGCAACCGACGCTTGGGAGTCGACCGCGCGCCTGCCCATGTAGACGCCCAGCGTCATCGACGGCAGGCCGTGCTCAATGTTCTGCTGGATCAATCGCACGCTTGGTCCTCAGACGTACTGCTCCAGTGCCTCGCGCACGACCTCGGACGGCTTCTTGCCCTCGCGCGATGCGCGATCCCTCAGCCGCTTGTTGAGATCCGGCGACAGACGAACTCCGATCTGCGGCGACGTCTCCGCCTTCCCCGTGAGCGAAGGCCGGCCGCGTCGAGCAATCCGCTTTCCCTGCTCAGCCGTATCCGCCTCCGTGATGCGCGAACCGTCCTTGCGACGCACGTCCTCCTTGTCCAGGTCCACGTCACCGGCATCGACGTACTTGCCCATCACTTCCTCCTGTACCTGCGAGGCATCACATGGAGAACCAGCAGCAAATCGTCCTCGACGACTATCGCCGCGATCTCCAGAGTTACGCCTCTGTCATCGGCTCCCACCCAGAGGTACTCATCCTCACCTCGGTCGTTCGCGGTGACGTCTGGCTCGACCGAGCTGATCACATGCATCACGTGCGCTCGACGATCCGATGTCGCCTTGAGCTCCGGGTGAACTTCAACCTCAAGACCTGCCTCGATTATGCTCGACAAAAACAATATTCTCCGGGGGCAAGCCCATGAGAACGTCCTGGGTCATCGACGGCCGGCTGTGCCCGAGCTGGGAAGCCAGCAATCCGGTCCTTGCAGCATCCGCGCCTCGGGAGCAAGGTGTGGCGCACGCCAGGCCGGGGTCACGCCTTCCGGTCGGCTGTTCGCGAATTCTTGGCCTGCTGGTCCGGGCCGCCCTGGTGGTGGCGCTCTCGGCATGCGGTGGCGAGGACGACGTGGCGACGCCCTCGAGCTTCGAGCAGTGCAACCACGAACCCGGCCCCCGCGGCGATCTCCCGGGATTCGGCGGCGTGGCACTCCACTACACGGGCGCCGAGCACGGGTTCGACCAGCCGGGCGAGTTCTTCGTCTGTCTGAAGGCGGGCTGGAGCGGTGACGTGCAGGTGTTGCCGCCCGACGGGGTCGAGGTCACGCCAACCAGCCAGCCCGTGCCGGGTTCCGGGACCGGTGTGGTGCGGTTCCAGGTTCGGGTGGAGTCCGGCTCGGCGGGTCGGCTGTATGCCAGTGTGTCGGTCGGTTCCGATGGGGCGACCCTGGTCACGGAGATCGACAGCAACGACGACGGGTGGTCCTTCCGCGAATTGGAGTGACTCCAGGTCAGCTGGCCGCACGGCCCTGCCGGCCGCTCAACTGCGCAGCTGCGCGTTGAGCCGTGCGGCCTGTCGCGTGAGGTGGTCGCGTTCGGGGAGGTTGGGCGCTGATCGGGCGGCTTCGGCGTAGAGCCGTGCCGCGGTCTCAGGGTCACCGTCACGCTCGTGCAGGTACGCCGCGGCGGCGGTGTGGCGGGGCAGGGCGGGGTCGAGCTCTGCCAGAGCGGCCAGGCCGGTCCGCGGGCCGGCGGCCTCGCCGACCGCAACGGCTCGGTTGAGGCGGGCCACCGGGCTGTCGGTGAGGCGCACCAGTTCGTCGTACCACTCGACGATCTGCACCCAGTCGGTCTCCTCGGCCGTCTGGGCGTCGGCGTGCAGCGCGACGATGGCGGCCTGGGCCTGGAACTCGCCCAGGCGGTCTCGGGCGAGGGCCGCCTGGAGCACGGCGACGCCATCGGCGATCAGGCGGGTGTCCCACAGGCTGCGGTCCTGCTCGGCCAGGGGCACCAGCCTGCCGTCGGGACTGGTCCGTGCCGGGCGCCGTGCGTGGTGCAGCAGCATGAGCGCGAGCAGCCCCGCGACCTCCTCGTGGTTGATCCTGGCCGCCAGTTGGCGGGTGAGCCGGATCGCTTCGGCGGCGAGGTCGACGTCGCCGGAGTAGCCCTCGTTGAAGACCAGGTAGAGCACGCGCAGCACCGTGGCGACGTCACCGGGATGGGTGAACCGGACGCCCGAGACGGTCCGCTTGGCCCGGCTGATCCGTTGCGCCATGGTCGCCTCCGGCACGAGGTAGGCCTGCGCGATCTGACGCGTGGTCAGCCCGCCGACCGCACGCAGCGTGAGCGCGACGGACGATGCCGGTGTCAAGGAAGGGTGAGCGCACAGGAAGTACAGCTGGAGCGTGTCGTCCACCGCCTCGCCCGGCTCGGGCAAGGGCTCGCCCTCCGTGCGTAGCTCGCGCCGCCGCCGGGAGGTATCGGAGCGGGCGGCGTCGAGGAACTTGCGCCAGGCCACGGTGACCATCCAGCCCTTGGGGTCCCGCGGCGGGTCGTCCGGCCACACGCGCACGGCCTCGACCAAGGCGTCCTGCACGGCGTCCTCGGCCGCCGCGAAGTCAGCTCCGCGACGGACCAGGGTGCCGATCACGGTGGGGGCAAGGTTCCGCAGAAGGGCCTCATCCACCGAGCGTCACTCCGTGATGGTCGAGGGCGAGCCGTAGAACGGCCGAACCTCCAGCCATTCACAGACCGGCTTGCCACCCGGCCCGGGGGCCGCCGAAAGCTCCCCCGCCAGCTGTACCGCGCGGTCCCACGACTCCACGTCGAGGATGTACCACCCGGCGATCAGGTCCTTGGTCTCGACGAACGGCCCGTCGGTCACCGGTGGCCGCCCCTCGCCGTCGTACCGCACGAACGCGCCGCCGGGCGCCAGCGCCTCGGTGTTGACGAACTCGCCCGTCGCCTCCAGCCGGGCCGCGAAGTCGCGCATGAACTGCACGTGCGCGTCCACCTCGTCCGGCGTCCACTGGTCCATCGGCGCATAGTCCACCGTGGGGGCCGGGCCACCCGTGTAGTGCTTGAGCAGCAGGTACTTGGCCATCATCTTCTCCTTGGTGCGGTTCGGCCCATTCTGGCCGTGTTCACTGCGGGGACGGAGCCGGGCTCGGGTTCTCGACATGCCACCGCGACATTTCTGGCGGACTTCAAGGACCTCACGCGCGCTGACGCTCGGCCTGCTGCCGGACGAGTTCCTCGACCGCGCTCGGCATTGTCGTCTCGAAGTCGATCAGCTTCGCCCACGTCGGGGTCACGACGATCCGGACCATTCCGTCGCAGTAGAGCGAATGCACGCCCGCCTCCCACTCGACCCGTTGCTCGGAGGTCATCTCGTAGGTGCTGGTCGCCTGGAGGTACTCGTCCGGGATGCCGTCGACGAAGTCCAGCTCGGCCCGGCCGCGGATGAGCAAGATCTTCGGTGGGTGCACCTCGGTGTCGATCGTCAGGGCAACCGTCGGGTTGTTGCTCAGGGCCGGGAGCTTCGGTGCGTTCTTTGCGGTGCACATGACGATCTGCGAGCCGTTCCAGGCGAACGCGATCGGGACATTGCGAGGTGTGCCGTCCTTGGCGACGTACGCCAAACGTGTGATGTCGCGGGCCAACAGTTCCTGGCTGATCGGTCGGTTCAGAACCTCGGTGACTTCGGTCGGTTGCATGGTCATCCCTTCATCCGCGTGCGGCCTCTCGTGGACGCTGTTGAACCCGGGACGGAGCCAGCGCCCGATTCTCGACACCCGGAAACGTGTTGAGTTCGAGGGAGCTGCTCACAGCCAGCGACGCACCCGCCGCGCGTAGTCGTCGTACGGCGCACCGAACCGCTCGTGCAGGAACCGCTCCTCCGGGTGAATCGCGCCCCAGAGGACGAGCACCACCGCGGCCGGGAACAGCACGAGGCCCCAGAACGTGGGTGCCAGCAACGCCAGCCCGAGGTAGAGCGCGAGCAGGCCGAGGTACAACGGGTTGCGGGAGAGACGGTACGGCCCCTCCTCGATCATCGCGTGCGTCGCCTGCCCCGGCAGTAGCCCGGTCTCGTGCCGACGGAACAGCCAGAGCGCCCAGCCGTTCCAACCGACGAACATCAGCACCAGCGCCCAGCCGAGCGGAACCCGCCAGCCGGCGAGGTCGACCGGGTCACCCCTGAGCAGCGTGACCAGCCAGCCGACCAGCAGGGGCGTGCCGATCGCGACCGGCGGCCAGAGCCGGAACGCGACGATTTCCCCGGAACCGCGCACCATGCCACGACACTAGGCGGAGATGTCCTTCGCCATCTTCACCAGCGGCACGGCGGCGCCGCCCCTGTCGTCGGTGAGGCGCTCGACTGGCACGAACCCGTGCGCGCGGTAGAGCGGCTCGCCCGCCATCGTGCCCATGAGCTCGAGCCTCGTGAACCCTTCAGCTGCGGCCGCCTGCTCGCACAGCAAGAGGACGAGCCGGCCGACTCCGCGCCGCGCGAAAGCCGGACTGGTGTACATCGCCCGCACCCGCGCGGGATCCGCTGACGGATCCAGCAGCTCGGGGTCACGACCCGGGGTCTGGTCACCGCCGTACAACGTCGCTCGCTTGCTCCAGCCACCACAGCCAGCGATCTGCCCGTCGCACTCGACGACAAAGTAGGTGCCGTCCCTCACCAGCTGCGTGTCGATACCCATGATCGTCCGACTCGACTCGATCTGCTCGGGAGTCAGGAACTCCACCTGGAGTTCAGCGATAGCGGCGTCCATCACCACCGACAGCGCCTCCAGGTCCCCGAGAGTCGCAACGCGATGAGTCAGCACCACCCAGCCATTCTCAGCGACGGTCAACCGTCCTGCTGTACTACGCGGCCCCTTGGGGTGAGGCCGAAGGATGTCGCAGGGCCGCCAGAGGTCGGGCCCGTACGGAAGGAGCGCCCGTCCAGAGTGACGTCAGCGGATCCGGACCGCGATCCGCTGGTCCACTTCAAACGCAGCTTCCACTCGCAGTAGCACTGGGTCTTCACCATCAACCAGAACACCTCCGGATCCGAAGAGGAGACCTTGTAGGGGAACTTCGGCGCCGGATCAGCACCGTCGCTGGGCTCGTCCTTGTCGCCGGAGACAGCCTCCACCGAGCTGCCAGCTTCGCCTACCTTCAGGTCGAAGCGTCGTCGGTACAGATCGCCCCCACCCACGCAAGTCCTGAACGCCACCGCGTCCGGTGGGGGTGAGACGCGATTTACGTCGACCACCGAGAGCGAGTGCAGGACAACGCTTTCCTCCGAGTCGCCCTGGACCGTCAGGTAGTACAAGGGATTCAAGTCCAGTCCGCCCTTGGAATAAGCCCAACCAGTGTGAACCGTCCCAGGCTCGGCTCGCTTCGGAAGCGCGCTTCGCGGCACCACAAAGCTGCCGGCGGGGCAGCTCGACTCCGAGGCAACCTGCACTGACAGGGGTGCTCCAAGAGACTCTCGTGTTCCCTGGTAGAAGTCGGCGGCAACCACACCGACGACTGCGGTCCCCACCGCCGCCACCGCACCGCCGACGACGCGCCGCGCCCGTATGCCCGATGTGGTTGTCCTGCCGGCCGGCAAGTCACCGCGACTGGTCATCCCTACCTCCAGGTTCCCGACAAGGTGTTGGACAGATGTCCTCGTCCACAACGAGCCAAAGCCAGGTACCAGCCTGAGAGCACGCTTTGGCTGTGACCAGTCTTCCGGCAACCTCGAGCACCCTTCGGCTGAAATGGTCTAGCCCAATGTGGGCGCGGCGGAGGCTCCTCAGGATTCGGAGCGCATGATCCCGGCGAGGTCATCGGCCACGGCGTGCGCAATCTCGATGACACGGGAGGCGAGTGGCGAATGCGTGCGTTTGGCCTGCCACAGCAGGTAGATCTCCCGGGCCAGGAGAGATGGCTCCAACTGATGGATGCGCAAGGCCTCATCAGATCGGGCGTCGGCCCCATGGACGGCCAACCACGGCAGCACGGTCCAGCCCATGCCGGCCCGAACCATCGAGAGCAGGGCGTCGTTGCCGACCGTGCGGAAGATGACGCGTGGCTGAACTCCCTTGCGGGCCAGCGCCTCCTCCATGCGGGCCTGGTCGCAGATCGGGGGGTGTGCAACCAACGGTGCACCATCGAGCTCGGTCAACCTGACCGGACCTTTCGGGAGGTCACCGCGGCGAGCGACGAGTAAGTAGTGGTCGTCGAGCAGCTTGCGGTGCACGACCTCGCCCTCCACCCGGCCGTCGAAGAACATGAAGTCGAGCTCGGACACCTCCGGCTTGTCGGTCTCCTCTTCGAACAACCGGATGTCGGACTCGGGCTGCTCTTTGCGAAGCCTGCTCACGACTTCCGGAAGGATCGCGTTGGTCACGCTCTGAAAGGTGCCGATGTCCACCCTGCCGCCGCCCGCCATGAACCGATCCACGGCGACGCCCATCGTCTCCGCCTTCGCCAACAGGTCGCGTGCGTGCGCCAGAACCAGGGTGCCGAGCGGCGTGATCCGGACCGGCTTCGGCCCACCGGGCCGGTCGAAGACAGAGCCGCCGAGAGCCTTCTCAAGAGCCGCGATCTGCTGACTGACCGTCGACTGTGTGTAGCCGAGCTGATCGGCTGCCCTGCCGAATGTGTGTTCATCAGCAACGGCGACCAGTGCAACGAGGTGACGGAGCTCCACATGAGGCACTCTGCGAGGGTATGCCTGACGATCGTCGAATGCGATCATTACCATCGCAGAGAATCGCTTTTCACCATGCTTGGCCAGACCTAGCGTCGTCGCCATGCAAGCACTCCGTTCGGCTCTCTGGCTGCCGCTCTTCGACGAGCTCGCTGATCCTCGATCGGTCGCCGGGCTAGCAGCCGAGGCCGAGGCCGAGGGTTGGCACGGCATGTTCGTCTGGGACCACCTGCGCTGGCGCTCGCCCGTGCGGCAGGTCGCGGACCCATGGATCGCGCTGGCGGCGATGGCGACCACCACAGAGCATCTGCGAATCGGTCCGATGGTCACGGCGCTCGCCCGCCGCCGGCCCGCGAAGCTGGCGCGGGAGACCGCCACCCTCGACCGACTCAGCAACGGTCGCCTGACCCTGGGGGTGGGACTCGGCAGCGACCGTTTCGGCCAGGAACTGTCCAAGACCGGCGAGGAGCTCGACGACCGGCGCCGGGGGCAGATGCTCGATGAAGCGCTGCAGATCCTCACAGCCGCATGGTCCGGTGATCCCGTACGACACCACGGCGAGCACTACACCGTCGATGGCATCCGCTTCCTCCCCCGGCCACGCCAACGGCCACGCGTACCGGTCTGGGCTGCGGGGTTCCCTCGAAACACCAGGCCCCTGCGCCGGGCCGCGCGCTGCGACGGGTTCTTCCCGATCAACCTCGACCACCCCGACCAGGTGGAGGAGGTCGTCGCCACCATCAGCGACATGCGCGATGACCCGGCCGCGCCGTACGACATCGCCGTCGCCCTGCCACCCGGAACAGATGCGGCTCCCTACGCCCGGGCGGGCGCCACGTGGTGGCTGACCGAGTTCGACCCCGAAGGGCTCTCTCTCGACCATGTGCGCGGCGTACTCCGCGACGGCCCGGCAACGCCGCCTTGAGCCCAGCTCCAGACTCCGAAACAACCTTCGCGGCTCAGATTTCGGCGAGCCGTTCCTGAGCGAGGACGCGAAGCTGATCGTGGGTCTCACTCGCAACCATCGACGAGAGCAGGTCACGGACCACCGGCCCCGACGATTCAGACACACTCTGAACGGCAACCTTCCTCACTGAGGGATCGTCGTCCTGGACGAGCCGCTCCAGGACGGCGTCGGAGACCTCAGCCGGAAGGTTGCGAGCGCACAGGGCGACGGCCACGCGCACTTGGTCTCTGGAGTCCGTTGCTGCTTCGGTCAGAAGTTGATGACCCACCTGTCCGCCGACTCGCTGGAGGCCGATGACGGCGCGGGCCGCCTGCCAGTCCGCCCCCTCCTGGAGGAGCCTCTGCAGATGCGGTACGTCAGACTCGTCGAATCCGTCGTACATGCTCGCGCCCCCTTCGATCCTGCCGAGTGCGGAAACGACCTCTTCGTAGGTTTTCATCGTGATCTCCCTAGACGACCGGTGTCAGGCTGCTGGCGATCATCTTCTTGAACTCGTCCTCAGTAATGTCCGGTGGAAGACCCGTCCATCCGACATTGGGCCACATGAGGAACCGACTGTTGGCCGCGACCGTGGCGTCAACGTGCACCAGATCGAGGACATGTCCGACCTCGTGGGCTACCAGCCATTCGGCGACGCCCTCGACGACTGCGCAACCCGGTTGACCGGCGGGGTGGGAGGCACAGCCGACGAGGTTCGTGGCGCTGATTCCGTCCACGAGACTCGTCACCAGGTACACCACGACGTCGTTGGTGCCCACACCATCCCGTTCGGCGTACAGCGTCGTCTGGTCCGAAGTCATGCCCTGTGTCGCCGTGCACGCGCCGACGTCCATCACCTTCAGCAGCGCTGCGTTCGCCCGACCGCTCAAGTCCTGGAACGACCCCAGGCTGACGGCAACACGCGGCTGAAACAGGTCGTACGTGGCGACGAACTGACGAAGCAGGTAGCCATGCCGCTGATCCGACATGGGGAGCAGAGACTTGAAGTGGACAGTGGTTGGCTGCGCCCCCAAGGGAAGCGATCGATTCACGAGTTTCGCCTGGTCCACCCCCAGCCCAACCCGCACGAGGTCGATGTTCTGCCAACCCTGCAGGCTCTTGCCATGGCCCGTCTGCGCGTCGATCTCCACGATCACGAGGTTGCGCATGTCGTCGGCCGTCAGCGTCTTCACCTGGGCGTCCGTGCGGATGCCGGCCTTCCTGAGGAACACGAGAAGGGCCCCGGCTCCTGCCAGCTCGCGGTCGTCGTAGGACTGGTAGTTCGCCTGGTTCGTTCGCCCCGTCAGCTCGACAATGAGCGTGTTGCGTTGGGCCTCATGGGACATCGCGTTCAGCTGTTGGTGAGTACGGAACCCCCCGGCGAGCAGCACGCCTCTGATGAACGACGCCGGCGTCCCCAGTTGCTGCGAATCCACGAGGCTCCCCAGTCCGATGAGGACCAGCTGGAGGTTGCTGTGTCCTTGGAGTCTGGCGCCCAGATGCGTCTGCCCGTCGAGTTCGACGATGAGAGTGTTTCGGCATCCGTCGTCACTCATGGTGCGCAGTTGGTCACGGGTGCGGATTCCGCCGGCCAACATGAAGGCATACACGGCTCCGACGCCTTCGAGGGTCGCGTTGTCCATCGCCTGATAGTGGGCGACCGACTCACTGGTCCGACCCGAGAGCTCGACGATCAGGGTGTTGCGTTGGTCTTCCCAGGTCATCTGGGTCAGCTGGGAATGTGTCCTTGCGCCGATTGCCAACAACACGCCGCGCATTACTGTCATCGTTTCGCCTTCCCCGTTTCCATCAGGCGCCACCGACGGAACACCGGCCGCTCTCGTGACGGATCCGATGCTGGCGCAGCAGATACCCGCGGCGCTAGAGGGAAACGCAAGCTCCCTCCCACGGAACTCCGGGTGGAGCCGGCGGCTGCCCGAGCACCTCGTGGCGCTGGGTGAGCGAGCCTGACGCCGGGTCGAAGGAAAGCAACGTCCACTGGACCACACTTCAGCCGACATCCTTTCGAGAATCGGCACCCTGCACGTCCTGTAGTAGGCAAGTGCCCGCATCATGAGGCCATGAGGCAGTGCACTCGCTTTCGCCGGGACGGCTCCCCGTGCCCGAACGAAACCGACTACGCAGACGGCTGGTGCCGCTCCCCCGAGTGCCCTGGCTTCAAGCGGCCCGAGCAGGACTGGGGTCCTGAGTCCCTGGGTGCACCCCACGGCACCGCGAAGCACATCCGCGAGTCGGGAGACATGGCCGTAGGCGATCTCGACATCGACGACGTGGAAGTCATCCGGGTATCGCGGACGGCGCTGGACAGCTTCCGCTTCCACCATGGAGGTGACGCCATCGCTGCAGAGGTCGAGCTGCGAAGCATGTTGGAGGACTTTCTCGTCCAGTCAGCGAAGCAGACCTCTCGCAGTGACTACCTCCGCCTGGCGCGACAGGGATTCCAGCTCATCCTCTCCCCACACCGGGATGTGATCACCGGCTACTCGACGATTCATCGCGAGCGAACGTGGTCGCAGGTCAAGTCCGGCGTCCGGTCGCGATTCAAGCGTCGCCCAAACCCGCAGCTCCACGTTCCGACGCGGGAGCAGGGCCCGCCCGTGGACATCGGTGGATTTCGTGCCACGTGGGACGCTTCGAGCGCCCACCTGACGGTTCGGGTGAAGCGGTCCTATGCCTCGATTGCGGAGCTGCGCGCTGCGACGCCTGACGAGTTGGAGGCAGCCATCAGGTCTGCGGCTGCCGACCTCGGCGAGGCCGCGGTCCAGCAACGCCAGGACGGCTTGTTCGAAGTGACGCTTGCCGGTCAGGACTGGCTGGTCGCGCCCGACGCCCAGTCGCTGATCGGCGTACGCGCGACCAGGACGGACGCTGCGTCCACGAGCGGTTTCGAAGGGAGCGCAGGGGCTACTGTCCAGTTCAGCGATGATTCCGAGAGAAGGAGCCGGTCAGAACTCTCACGAGCGAACGACGAGTGATGGTTCACTGCTCGGTCTCCATCCACGGATACTCCAGCGGGCCCGAAGGTCCCGAACACGACACGTGGCTCCAGGAGCACGCGATGAAGCCCGCGACGGGCGAGTACTTCGAGGACATCTGGCGCGGTTGCAGCACGACCCTGATGGGTCGCAACAACTACGTCGGGTTCCACAGCGTGTGGCCCGGGATCACCGAGGACCCGGCGACCGATCCCCGCACGCGCGACCTCGGCCGCTGGTTGTGCTCGGTCGAGAAGGGCGTCGTGTCCACGACCCTCGCGGAGTCGGAGGCGACGTGGGAGAACAGCCGGGTCTTCAGGGACGCCGGCGAAGCGGTCGCAACACTGAAGGAAGAGCCCGGGCGCGACATCCTGGTGCTCAACAGCGCGCAGCTGATCCAGTCCCTGCTTGCTGCCGACCCGGTGGACGACCTGCGGCTGGCCGTCATACCTGTGCTGTTGGGCGGCGGGCTGCGCCTGCTGCCAGACGGCGTGTCCGGCGGCTGGAACCTGGCTTCGTCGACGACGTTGCCCGACGGCGCGCTGGGCGTGCATTACCAGCGGCGCTGACGAGTCGCCTTCACAGAACCAGGCAGTTTGTTGCCTACCGGCGCGGGATTCGCAGGTCGGCGTACACCAGGTTGTGGTCCGAGGGGATCGAACCACCTGAGGACCAGTTGGCGACGTTGACGTAGCTGAGGCTGCCGCGGATCCCCTTGCTGAGGATGTGGTCGGAGCGCGGTCCGAGCCCGGAGGGGTGCGGAACCTGGTGCGCGCCGGCGTTGACCACGGAGTACGCCGTGTTGGTCTTGGACACCGCCGCCATGGCGTCGTAGTACCCGGCGCGGACGAGGGTGGGATGAGCCGCCACGTAGCCGGAGGGGTCGCCGTACGGCTCGCGGCCGTAGCGGATGTCGCCCGCGACGATCACGGGCTCGCTGGCGGAGAAGCCGTTGATGGCGTTCATCGCGGCGTTCGCGGCCAGACCGGTGTCCCTGTTCTGCAGCAGCTTGGACTTGCGTGCGTCCTCGGAGAAGTGGACCGACACGACGTGGAAGTTCTGGCTGCCTTGCACCGGGTTCACGTGGCCGAGGCGGGCGTACGGCGTCGCAAGCGGTGACGAGGGGGCCTTCGGGTTCGGAACGTTGAACTTGCCGCTCGACAGGAGCTTGAACTTGTCGTCGCGAAAGAGGATCTGCTGACCCGTGCCCGTACCCGACGGGGCTTTGCTCCATGCAGAGCCGAGGTAGCCGAGGAGCGAGTCTGCGGTGGCGGTGTTGGCCTCCTGCAGGGCGACGACGGTGACGCCGTGGCTGCTGATGTTGCTCGCGATCTGCGCCGCCCGGGCCCCGGTCGGGAAGAGCTTGACGTTGTAGGTCCCCATGCGCACCAGGTCACCGGCCGCCGGAGCAGCCGGAGTCGGGAACACCGCCACCCACTTCGAGCGCTGGCTGGCCCCCGCCCGGTAGCCGTTGCTGGCCTCGACCTGGCCGAAGACCGGGTTGGCGTAGTCGACGGCAAGGTAGTTGTCGCCGGGGGCGGGCCTCGAGGGAACGACGTACGTCGACTGGCGGGCCGTCTGTCCGACCCAGCCGCCGGTGGTGCGGTTCACGTAGGTCGCAGCGCTCGGCCACTGTCCGTACCAGGCGGCCGACCAGCGCACGCGGTAGCGCGAGGCGTACGGCGTGTAGCCCCACTTGAACTGCACGGCACCAGGCAGGCTCGCACGAGAAAGTACGGGCACCCCTGGCCAGGAGTTGGTGAAGGTGAGTCCCCGGGCTGCGGACCAGGGGCCGATGCGGCCGCTCTTGACCGAACGCACCTGGACGTACCAGGTCTTGGCGCGGTCGAGCTTGCCGGTGTAGGTCCCGCCGGAGGTGCCCGACTTGATCAGCGTGGCGTACCCGAGCTTCGAGGGGTGGTAGGCCACGCGCATCTGGTACGACGCTCCGCGGACGGCCCGCCACTTGACCAGGAGCCTGGAGTTGTACCAGTCCTGCCCGGCGCGGCTGATGCCGAAGACCTTGTTGGACTTGTTGCCCCGACGGGCTTCAGCGGTCGTGGTGCACACGCTCAGAAGCAGCACGGTGCACAGCACCGTGACGAACAGGCGCGTCAGCCGACGAAACATGTTGTGACCCATTTCAATGACATATCAGGTTATTACTTGACATCACAGTAGTGCGCAACCCCCTTTTTCGTACTAAAACGGACGCAATCGGCTATTTGCGGCTATGGATGGCCATGACAGGCGACTTTGGCGTGGCGCACGCCGTGACACGATGAGCCCATGGCGCACGACGTCACGGGAGAAGCGGGGCCCCGCCGAGGTCGCCCGGGGTACGACGCCCCGACGGTGCTGCGGCGGGCGATCGAGGTGTTCATCCGGCAGGGCTACGAGGCCACCAGCATCGGTGACCTGGCCCGCGAGCTGGGGCTCACGAAGTCGGCGATCTACCACCACGTGCCCAGCAAGGAAGCGCTGCTCGCGGCCGCCCTCGACGAGGCGCTCGACGGGCTCTCGGCTGCGATCGACCAGGCTACGAACGCGGACCCGGAGACCACTGCCTACGAGCGGTTGCGCACCGCGGTCCGCGATTCGGTCGAGATCCTGGCTGCCCACCTGCCCGCAGTGACGCTGCTCCTGCGTGTCCGCGGGAACAGCGCGGTCGAGCTCGTCGCCCTCGAGCGGCGGCGGGTCATCGACGACAAGCTGGCGAGCCTGGTGCAGGCGGCCGTCGACGAGGGTTCGCTGCGCGCGGACATCCCCCCGGAGCTGATCAGCCGGCTGCTCTTCGGCCTGGTGAACTCGCTGGTCGAGTGGTACCGCCCAGACGGCCCGGTGACCGTCCAGGACCTCTCGAGGTCAATCGTGGACCTGGCCTTCGACGGGCTGAAGACAAGCAGCTGGTCCCCACCGCCGTCCGCCACCACCCCCGGGTAGTGATGGGGCGGCCGGTTATGGGGTGATGGGGCGGCCGGTCGAGCGGCTGCGGCCACGGAACTCGGCGATCACAGCGCCGTCGGAGGTCCGGGTCACCGTCACGTCGTACACCCCTGAGCGGCCGCGCACGGCCCGCTCGACGGCGACCGCCACCAGCTCGTCGCCGAGGCGCGCCGCCTCCAGCAGGCTCACGTCGAAGCCCGAGGCGACGGTCACGGTGCCGTGCGAGTTGCAGGCCACCGCGAAGGCGCTGTCGGCGAGCGACGCGACGAGGCCGCCGTGGCCCAGTCCCCAGCCGTTGATCATGTCCTCGCGGACGGTCATCGAGACGGTGGCCGACCCCGGTCCCACAGCGAGGATCGACATGCCGAGCATCCGGCTGGCCGCGTCACCCGACCACATGACGTCGGCGCAGCGGCGGGCCAGGTCGTCGGGGTCCTCGGTCATGGCACCCTCCTCGGTCATGGCTCTCCCTGAAAGATCGGAGCCTCAGGCGTCGAAGTCGACGGTGACCTCGTCGGAGACCGGATGGCTCTGGCAGGTCAGCACGAACCCGCGATCGACCTCGTCCTCATCGAGCGCGTAGTTGCGGCGCATGTCGACCTCGCCGGAGGTCAGGTGCGCCCGGCAGGTGCCGCACACACCGCCCTTGCAGGCGAACGGCAGGTCCGCCCGCGCTGTCTGGGCAGAGTCGAGGATCGGTTGGTCCCTGGGCATCGGAGACGTCGTGCTCCGCCCATCCAGTACGACGGTCACGCGGCTCGTCTCGCCGGTGACCACCTCGTCGGGCCGGACCAGCTCCGGCGGCGGCTCGTCGACGTAGAACAGCTCGAAGTGCACCCGCTCCCGCGGCACCCCGAGCTCCTCCAGCACGGTGCGAGCATCAGCGATCATCCCGAAGGGCCCACACAGCCATACGTGGTCAACCGAGCCGATCGGTACCAGCGTCGACAGCAGGCGGCGCAGCCGCGAGGCCTCGAGCCGGCCGGAGAACAGCTCCACGTCGCGGGGCTCACGAGACAGCACGTGCACCAGGTCGAAGCGTGGGCCGTACCTGTTCTTCAGGTCTGCGAGCTCCTCGGCGAACATCACCGAGCCGGTCGTCCGGTTGCCGTAGAGCATGGTCAGCCGCGACGACGGATGAGTCAGGACCGTGGCGGCGATCGAGATCATCGGGGTGATCCCCGAACCGGCCGCGATGCACAGGTGTCGGCCGCCGTCGGCCGCAGCGCGGAAGCTGCCCTTCGGCGTCTGCACCTCCACGTGGTCACCCGGCCGCACCTCGTTGACCAACCACTCCGAGAACCTGCCACCGGGAATGAGCCGGACGCCCACGCGCGGCCGCTCCCCCACCGGCGCACAGATCGAGTAGTCGCGGCGGTGGTCTTGCCCATCGATGATCCGTCGTAGGGTCAGCGACTGACCGGCCTCGAAGGCGTACTCCGCGCGCAGCTCCTCAGGCACGTCGAAGGTCACGGCCACCGCGTCGTCGCACAGGCGCTCGAGCCCGGCCACGGTGAGCGTGTGAAAGACCCCTCGCGTCGGACGCGTCGCCGCGGGTGCAGCGGTCGAGCTCATCAGATCTCCTTCACGTGCTCGAACGGCTCGAGGCACGACGTGCAGCGGTACATCGCCTTGCATGCCGTCGGCCCGAACTCCGAGGTCAGCTCGACGGCGTGGCCCCCGCAGCGCGGGCAGGTCAGCTCGCGACGGGTCGGCAGCAGCGAGATCGCGACAGGACCGCTTGCCCCGGAAGCCGCGAGCGGGGCCGAGATGCCGTGCTCAGCCAGAGCGTGCCGACCTCGGGGAGTGATCCAGTCGCTTGACCAGGCGGGCGTGAGGCTCACCCGTACGGTGGCGCGAAGTCCGTTGTCGGCAAGCCGGTGCACCAGGTCGTCCCGCATCGTGGCCATCGCAGGGCAGCCGGAGTACGTCGGGGTGATCGTCACGATGACCGCGCCGTCGTCCTCCAACGCCACCGACCGGAGTACGCCGAGATCCTCGAGCGTGAGCATCGGCATCTCGGGATCGGTGACCGAAGCAGCGATGGACCGGGCCCGCTCGAGGGTTTCGGCAGTGGTCTCGACTAGCCGCTCGCTCCGCTCGCTGCTCGACCACCTACGAGTCGCGGTCTCGATGAGCTCGACCACCGCTACCACCGTCCGGCCGGGTGAGCACGCGCGACCGACTGCATCTCGGCAAGCAGGAGCGAGATGGCCTCGGTGTGCCGGCCGTCGCGACCCATGCCGCCGCTCACCGGCCCCACCTGGGGCACGTCCGGGCGGTCGACGTCGCCGGCAGAGAACACCGGCGCCAGTACCGCGGCCACCTCATCGGCCACCGTCGCCGGGTCCACACCGACACCAGCAGCGGCAAGTGCGGACTCGATCGAAGTCGGCACGAACAGCTCGGCCCTCATCCGCCACACCAGGTCAACGGCGGCGAGCAGGCGCTCCCGTGAGACTGCGGTGCCCTGGGCCAGGGTGACGAACCACCGACCCGCGTAGTCGCGGTGGTAGGTGACCTCCTTGACGCCCTTGACGGCGATCGCGGCCAGCACCTGGTCACGGGACGCGACCAGGCGCTGCAGCAGGGCCAGCCGCCAGGTCGAGAACAGCAGCAGCCGCACGATGGTGACGGCGAAGTCGCCGTTCTCCGCCTCAACCAGACGCACGTTGCGGAAGTCGCGGTCCGCCCTGAAGAACGCGAGAGCGTCCTCGGTCGGCACCGGGGAGTCAGCAGGCAGCGTTGGTACGACGGACGGATCCGCGGCCTCCGCCCGGGCGAAGAGCAGCCGCGCCTGGCCGAGCAGGTCCAGCGCGATGTTTGCCAGCGCGATGTCCTCCTCGAGGTCGGGTGCGTGGCTGCACCACTCCGAGAGTCGGTGGGACAGGATCAGCGCGTCGTCACCCAGCATCAGGCAGTACGCCGCCAGCGCAGCGTGGTCGACCCCATCGGGGATGGTCGTGTCCACACCGGCCAGCGGGTCATCGCCCTGCAGGTCGGGGTGTGCAGCGCCGAAGGCCCACTGCGAGTCGTCCATCAAGGTGTGGTGGTCTAGCAGCCCGGCGTACGCCGAGTCGTGGAAGTCGTCGTCGTGGGTGTGGTCAGTCATCAGTCACCGTTGGCATTTCGTGGGGTGCACGTCTCACATGTGGGGGACGTCGTCGGGGATGTCGTAGAACGTCGGGTGCCGGTAGACCTTGTCGCCGCTCGGCGCGAACAACGGGTCCTTCTCGTCCGGACTCGACGCGGCGATCGCGTCCGAGCGCACGGCCCAGATGCTCACGCCTTCGTTGCGCCGCGTGTAGACGTCGCGCGCGTGCCGCAGCGCCATCTCGTCATCGGCTGCGTGCAGCGAGCCCACGTGCACGTGGTTGAGGCCGCGCTTGCCGCGCACGAAGATCTCGTAGAGGGGCCACTCGTCCTTGATCTCGCTCATGCTGGCTCCGTCGAAGTTGCGGTGCGTGGTCTCGACTGATCGCTCGTCTCGACTGGCCGCTCGCTGGCGCTCGCTGCTCGACGCAAGGCTTCGCTCGCTGCTCGACCACCTAGTTGGGCGAAGGCCACCGCCGCCTCGCGGACCCAGGCGCCGTCCTCGTGGGCCTTGCGTCGGTGGGCAAGGCGCTGTGAGTTGCACGGCCCGCCGCCCTTCACCACGGTGGCGAACTCGTCCCAGTCAGGCTGGCCGAAGTCATGTTGTCCGCGCTCCTCGTTCCACTTCAGCTGCGGGTCGGGAAGCTTGACGCCGAGGGCCTCGGCCTGCGGCACCGACATGTCGACGAACTTCTGGCGAAGCTCGTCGTTGGTGTCGCGCTTGATCCCCCAGGCCATCGACTGCGCGGTGTTCGGCGACTCTGCATCGGGCGGGCCGAACATCATCAGTGCCGGCCACCAGAACCGATCGACCGACTCCTGCACCATGGCGCGCTGTTCGTCGGTGCCGCGCATCATCGTCGCCAGCAGCTCGTAGCCTTGCCGCTGGTGGAAGGACTCCTCCTTGCAGATCCGGATCATCGAACGGCCGTAGGGGCCGTAGGAGGTCCGGCACAGCGGCACCTGGTTGCAGATCGCAGCGCCGTCGACCAGCCATCCGATCGTGCCGACGTCGGCGTACGACAGCGTCGGGTAGTTGAAGATCGAGGAGTACTTCTGCCGGCCCTCGATGAGCATCTCCGTGAGCTCTCGTCGCGACGTACCGAGCGTCTCGCAGGCGGAGTAGAGATAGAGCCCGTGACCGGCTTCATCCTGGACCTTGGCCAGCAGGATCGCCTTGCGGCGCAGCGAGGGAGCCCGGGTGATCCAGTTGCCCTCCGGCTGCATGCCGATGATCTCGGAGTGGGCGTGCTGGGCGATCTGACGCACGAGCGTGCGTCGGTACTTCTCCGGCATCCAGTCGCGCGGCTCGATCCGGTCGTGCCGGGCGATGGTCTCCTCGAACGCAGCCAACAGCTCTGCCTGCACTTCGGGCGCGAGCTCGGGCGTCATCTGTGGCCTCGCCAATGTGATCCTCCGACATTTACAGACCGATCGGTCAGTAATAGTCTGCCACGCGACCCGTCCTGCCCGCAACGAAGGACCTCCACGTCCACCAGGTCGCCCTCAGTGGCGAGGTCCTCGAGCCCGCGCTGGGATGAGCAGCCGGTTTCGACGCCCGGGGCGCCGGGTACTACGTGCACGGTAGTGCAGACGCCTGTGCAGTGCCGGCGTCGCAAGGAGGGAGCAAGCCATGAAGTGGGTCATCATCATCTTGATCGTCCTGGCCGCGTTGGTCGCGGTTGCGATGATCGCAGCGGCGATGAAGCGCAAGAAGGACCACGTCTCACGCGAACGTGCCAGCGAGCTGCGTTCGGACGCGGCGCAGACCGCCTCCACCACGAGGGAGCAGGAGGCCCGCGCCCGCGAGGCGGAGGCCGAGGCGGAGCGAGCCCGCGCCCAGGCTGACAAGCTCGACGCCCGAGCCGAGCAGGAGCGCACCTCCTACGACATGACGCGTGCCCAGCAGGAGGACGCGGTTCGCGAGGCCGACCGGCTCGACCCGGACGTGGACCACAGCACCTCGGAGTACCAGCCCGACCTCGACCGCGCGCCCAGCCATCGTGGCGACCCGAAGGAGCCCGGGACCGTGCACGAACAGGAGCGGGGCGACCGGATCTGAGCATCGGGAGCCACCGATGGGCTCTGAATGGCTTCACGAATAAATAGGGCATTCGCCCTCAAACAGGTCTGTCCTGACCTAACGTCATACCGGCAGGCTGCCCGGAACCTGGGTGGTCGCTCGCCCGACGGTTCCGACGACAAGGACGACCTTGCAAGCCTCACGCTCGAACGCCCTGCTCGCAGCAGGTCTGGCGACGTCTGGGCTGCTGCTTGCCGTGCGCTCCCTGCGCGTCACACCTGACCCGGAGCTGGTCGCACAGGCGTGGCCGGCGACGGCTCTGACAGCCGTCGTCCTCTTGCTGCTTCCGTCGCGGTACACGCGCGTCGTCGCCGGACTCGCCGTACTTCTCCTCCTGGCCGTCTGCCTGATCACAGGTCGTGGCCCTGTGTTCTCGGTCGGCTTCGCACTCGCCAACGGCGTCGAGGCCATGCTCGTCCTCCGCTGGCTCACCGGCTTCGACGTGGAGCGCCCAGAGCTGCGTACGTGGCTCGACTACCGTCGCTGGCTCCTCGGCATCGCGGTCGCGAGCTGCGCAGCGGGATCGATCACCGCCGTGACGATCGGTCTTGCTGGTGGCGAGGAGCTGTGGCGACCGATGCTCTGGGTCGCCCTCACTCACTTCGGCGCCCTGGCTGTGACGCTGCCGTTGTTCATGCGCCGGCCCAGTCACCACTTCAAGGTCAGGGCGATCGAGATCGCCAGCCATGTCGTCCTGATCGGGCTCTGCGCGCTCGCCTGCCTGAACGCCGACAGGTCCGAGCCGGTTGCCTTCCTCCTCTTGCCGTTGCTGATGTGGGCAGCTGCACGCTTCTCCCCCACCTGGGTCAGCATCGAGGTCCTTGCGGTGTCGATCGGAATGGCCGCGCTCACTGCCCTGGATCGCGGACCCTTCTCGGACGTGACCGCTGAGTCATCCGTGCTGGCGATCGCGGCCAGCTCCCAGACCTTCGTGGCCATCAGCGCCGTCACGGCCGTCGCCTTCTCGGTGGCGATGGGGCACCTGCGCGACTCGCTGCGCCGGATTCGGGAGAACGAGCTGCAACTTGGCCAGCTCCTCGACTCCGCCAGCGGTACGGCGTTCATCGCGACCGACCTCGACGGGCTGATCACCTGGTTCAGCCCGGGAGCCGAGTTGCTGCTCGGCTACACGGGCGAGGAGGTGGTCGGCCGCATCACCCCGATGCCCTTCCACGAGAGCCGCGAGCTCCTCTCCCGAGCAAGCGAGCTCGGGATCAGTGGCGGTTACGCCGCGGTGACCCACGTGGTCGAGCAGGGCGCCGAACAGGACACCCGGGACTGGACGTATGTCCGCAGGGACGGGAGCCGACTGACCGCGTCGGTCAGCGTGACGGCTGTGCGCGATGAGGACGGGCAGTCACTGAGCTACCTCAGCGTCGTGCGTGACGTGACCGACCGACGGGCCGCCGAGCAGGCGCTCGTGTTCGCGCTGGACAAGGAGCGCGAGACCAACCAGCGGATGCTCGAGCTGGATCGCGCGAAGGGTGAGTTCGTCTCGGCAGTGAGCCACGAGCTGCGGACGCCCCTGACCAGCATGCTCGGCTACACCGAGCTGCTCGGCGACGACACTTCCGCCAACCTCACCGAAGAGCAACACGTGCTGGTCGAGCGCATCGAACGCAACGGCGGCCGCCTCCTGCACCTCGTTGAGGACCTGCTCACCCTGGCCCGCATGGAGGACGGCAACCTCGTGCTGAACCGCGTCTCGACTGACCTGCGCGAGGCCGTGCGGCACGGCACCGACGTGGTCTCCCACGCTGCGCAGATTAAGGGCGTCGCTGTGTACGTCGAGGTCCCGCCCGAGCCGGTGCTGCTCGATGGCGACCCTGCCTACCTGGAACGGCTCGTCCTCAACCTGGCCAGCAATGCGATCAAGTTCACCAAAGAGGGAGGTTCGGTGACTCTCAGCCTCAGCGTCGGAGGCGATGTCGCCGAGCTCCAGGTCGCAGACACCGGCATGGGCATCCCGCTCGAGGAGCAAGGGCGCCTGTTCCGCCGGTTCTTCCGCTCCTCCCTCGCCACGGAGCACGCCATCCCGGGCACCGGGCTCGGACTGCACATCGTCCGGTCCATCGCCGAGGCACACAACGGTCGCATTGACTTCGAGTCGACGCCCGGAGAAGGCACGACGTTCACCTTCATCGTGCCGTTGCTGGATGCGCAGACCGTCGCAGCAGGACGAGGTTGCCCAGCGGCCCGAACAGCAGCCCGAACAGGCCGCGGAGTCCCGTTAGAGATAGAGACCGGTGTTGCTGTCCCCGAGCCGCTCAGCCGCCACGGCATGTACGTCGCGCTCGCGCAGCACCACGTAGAGCTCACCGTTGACCTCGATCTCCGCCTTGTCCTCCGGGTCGAACAGGACGCGGTCGTCGACCTCGATGGATCGCACGTGCGGCCCGACGGCAACCACCCGGCACCACGCCAGACGACGAGCACCCATCTCAGCGGTGGCGGGGATCAGGATGCCCCCGCTCGACCGGCGCTCGCCCTGCTCCTTGTCGACGGCGACCAGCACGCGGTCATGGAGCATCCGGATCGGGGTCTTCTCCCCGGTCGGCTCGGTGACCTGCGCGACACCCTTACCCACGGCCGCTTCCGCTCACTTGACGAGCTTGCGCAAGATCACCAGCAACGCGACGGCTCCGGCCACACCGCCGGCGAGCTTGAGGATGTTGTCCTGGCGAGGGGCGCCGCTGGGGTCGATGAAGAAGCCCTTCACGGCAGCGATCTCGCGTCGCGCGATGGTCTTGGGGCTGGCTCGGTATACGAGCTCGTCGATCGTGGCGCCGAGGCGCTCGCGAGTCTGCTCGATCTCGTTCTCGAGGGACCTCACCTTGTCGGACACAGTCCTTGGCTCCTTCTCCGTGACGCGTGCAGCCGATGCCATCGGGGCGGGGCGGCCGTCAGGCAGGAAGGCTACCAATGCCCGGGATGGTCGCCGGATCGAACCCGAACGGCAGCTCCAGCCGGTGGCGGCGCATCAGCTCGGGGTCGGTGAGCAGGTCGTAGGTTGCGCCGTCGGCAACCACCTGCCCGTCGTGCAGTACGACGGAGCGCGGGCACAGCTCGAGGGCGTAGGGCAGGTCGTGCGTGACCATCAGGACCGTCACGTCGAGCGAGCGGAGGATGTCGGCCAGCTCGCGTCGCGACGCCGGGTCGAGGTTGGACGAGGGTTCGTCCAGCACGAGGATCTCGGGCTCCATTGCGAGCACCGTCGCAACCGCCACCCGTCGGCGCTGGCCGAAGGAGAGGTGGTGCGGTGGGCGGTCGGCGTACTCCGCCATCCCGACCAGCTCCAGCGCGTGCATCACCCGTCGCTCGAGCTCAGGGCCGCGCAGGCCGAGGTTGGCAGGGCCGAACCCGACGTCCTGACGCACCGAGGCCATGAACAGCTGGTCATCGGGATCCTGGAAGACGACACCGACGCGGCGCCTGATCTCCTTGAGATTGTCCTTCTCCACCGGCATTCCGGAGACCGACACGGTGCCAGCGCCGGCGGTGAGGATCCCGTTCAGGTGCAGCACGAGGGTTGTCTTGCCGGCGCCGTTGGGGCCGAGCAGCGCCACCCGCTCCCCCTCGTGCACGTGCAGGTCGACGCCGAACAGTGCCTGGTGACCGTCCGGATAGGCGTGCGCCAGCCCGCGTACGTCGAGCACGGGGACCGCCATCAGTGCGCCCCCAGCTTCTCGGCGGTCTGCTGGCTGGGCAGGCTTCCGTCGTACCCCCGCGCGAGCATGGCGAGATGCACCCGCTCCCCTCGCTCGTAGGACCGGATGAACAGGGCGCCGAGCGAGCGTGCGAGCAATGGCCAGTGGCGAGGGGACCTGGGGTCGCAGCCGCGCGATCTCATGGCCGTGATCATCCGGCCCATCTCGGCCGTCACCACGTCGAGGTAGCGCAGCATGAAGCCCATGATCTGCACGATCAGGTCCGGCAGCCGCAGTCGGCGCAGGCCGGCCAGTACGTCCTGCTGATCCGTCGTTGCGGCGAGCGTCAACGAGGCCAGTACGCCGAGCGAGCCCTTGGCGAGCAGACCCCAGGCCGCCCACAGTC
Source organism: uncultured Actinomycetota bacterium (assembly GCA_963759525.1). Taxonomy (GTDB): domain Bacteria; phylum Actinomycetota; class Actinomycetes; order Propionibacteriales; family Nocardioidaceae; genus Marmoricola. Next base: position 253,822 of record CAVWZO010000008.1, read on the forward strand.
CCGGCTCGGAAACCGACAGCCCGAAGACCTCGATCTTCGGTCCTTGGGCGATGAAGGGCACGGCGACTGCGAACAGCACGAACGGCGTCTCGATGAGCATCCGCTTCGCCAGGTAGCCAGTCGGGACGCCGCTGAGCGCAACCACGCCGCAGAGCAGGGCCAGATAGCCGCCGAACACGGGGTACCACTCGCGGGGAGTGGACACCACGACGAGCATGAACGCCACGAGCACGACCAGCTTCAGGTGTGCCGGAGCCCGGTGGACCACGCTGTGGCCGTGATAGTGCAGGCGGTGGCCGTGCCCGGCACCCACCTCTAGACCCCTGACTGCGCGCTGTTGTCCTGTGCTTCGACCGCGTGCTCGCTGCGCCGCCGCAGTCCCCAGAACAGGCCGCCGGACAGGGCGAGGACGAGCAGGGAACCGACGACGCCCGCAACTCCCCCGCTGACGCGGACGTCGTCGATTCCCTTCGTCGAGTAGTCGGCGAGCGGGCTGTCCGCCGTGGGCGAGTCTTCCGCCCGGTCGAGGAAGCCGGTGTCGCTGGCGACGAACTCGAGCCCATCGGGGTGCGAGCTGGCGTAGTAGCTCGCCACACCCGCCACGAGAAGCGCAGTCACGAGGAACACGGCGAAGAAGCGGCGGGTGCTCATGCGACTTCTCCTGCGCGGGCCGGCTGCCGGATCTCGAGTGAGCGTGCGCGCAGGGCCGAGCGCGCGCCGTACACGAGATCAGGGCGTACGCCGACCACGGAGGCCACCACCAGTGCAGTGATCACGGCCTCGCCGATGCCGATGACCAGGTGCCACGAGACCATCGCGATAATCACCTTGTCCGCTGCGACGGGAGCCGTGCCTCCGACAGAGAACAGGAGCGAGAACACGAACGCTGCAACCGGGACACTGACCAGCGCTGCGACGGCTGCCGCCGGCGCCACCACCCCGAGCCTGTCGGGGAGGACCGCACGGATGCCACGGAAGACCAGCCAGCCGACGGCGACTCCGACCAGACCCATCAGGGTGATGTTGGTGCCGATGGCGGTGATCCCGCCGTCGGCCATGAACAGCCCCTGCACCATCAGGACCGTGCTGATGCACAGCACGGCGGTCCACGGACCGACGAGCACCGCGGCCAGTGCGCCACCCAGCAGGTGACCGCTGGTCCCGGCGCCGACGGGGAAGTTCATCATCTGTCCGGCGAAGACGAAGGTCGCGACAAGACCGGCCATGGGAGCGGTACGGTCGTCGAGTTCTCTGCGTGCTCCACGGAGTGCCAGCGCCAGGCCACCGATTGCGACGACACCGGTGGCGATGGACGTCGGGGCGTCGAGGAAGCCGTCGGGAACGTGCATGTCAGTCACCTTACGTTGTTGCAAGTTGTTCGCAACAACGTGCCTCAACGGATTGGAGCGTTCCCCAAATTGACCGAGAGCCAGACAGCTGTTCAGCCGCCCTCCCGCCTCTCTGTGGGCGACAAGGCGCCGGACTTCACGCTGCCCACCGACACCGGCAATGACTTCTCGTTGTCCGACCTGCGAGGTCGCAAGGTGATCATCTACTTCTATCCAGCTGCGATGACGTCGGGTTGCACCAAGCAGGCCTGTGACTTCACCGACTCCCTCGAGTCTTTGCATGGCGCGGGCTACGAGGTTGTCGGCATCTCGCCCGACAAGCCGGCCAAGCTGGCGAAGTTCCGAGAGCGCGACTCCCTGACGATCGTGCTCGCCGCTGACGAGGCCAGGGCGGTGATGAACGCCTACGGCGCCTTCGGGGAGAAGAAGCTCTACGGGAAGACCGTCGAGGGCGTGATCCGCTCCACCATCGTGGTCGACGAGGACGGCACCGTCGCCCTGGCCCAGTACAACGTCAAGGCCACCGGCCACGTCGCCAAGCTCCGCCGGGACCTCGGCCTCGACCAGTAACGCCGACACGGCGCAAATGTCCCGCCAGAACCTGCCGACACGGCGCCAATGTCCCACCAGAACCCCCCGACACGGCGCCAATGTCCCGCCAGAACCTGCCGACACGGCGCCAATGTTCCACCAGAACCCGCCGAAACGGCGCCAATGTTCACCTGCGCCGAGACAAAAGCGCCGTCTCGGCGGTGGTTTGCGGGACACGAGCGCCGTCTCGGCGGTGGTTTGCGAGACACAAGCGCCGTCTCGGCGGTGGTTTGCGAGACAAAAGCGCCGTCTCGGCGGTGGTTTGCGGGACACGAGCGCCGTCTCGGCGGTGGTTTCCGAGACACGAGCGCCGTCTCGGCGGTGGTTTGCGGGACACTAGCGCCGTCTCGGCGGTGGTTTGCGGGACACTAGCGCCGCAAAGCCGAAGTGGTGGAACTGGCAGACACGCAGGTTTTAGGTACCTGTGCCTTCGGGCGTGGGGGTTCAAGTCCCCCCTTCGGCACCGTGCGGATCGACCTGACAATGCAGGGGGGACGCCCCGTAACCCAAACGCGCACCCCGAACGGGTTCTTGGACCACTGGGAGATGTGGCCGCACGGCAGGGCCTGGGGCACGGTGGACGGCCATCGCGTGGCCGGGCATCACACCCGACAGGTCTTCGGGGGCATCAGCACCTCGGTCGAGAACTGGGTGCCCATCCAGTAGTTCAGCCGCACGCGGCGTACCCAGCCCCTACAGTCCGGGCATGGACTCCGCGCTCACCACGGTCGGTTTGCCGATCGCTCTCGCGATCATCATGTTCGGGCTCGGCTTGGACCTCACCCTCAACGACTTCCGTCGGGTGGGGCGCCATCCCCGGGCCGTTGCGGTGGCGCTGGCGTGCCAGCTGCTCCTGCTACCGGCCATCTGCTTCGGGCTCGTCGTCCTGCTCGACCTGCCCGCCCTTCTCGGCATCGGCATGATGCTGCTGGCCGCGTCACCCGGAGGGACGAGCGCGAACCTGTTCAGCCACCTCTTCCGTGGCGACGTGGCGCTCAACATCACCCTGACCGCCATCAACTCGGTGATCGCGCTGTTCACGCTCCCGCTGGTCGCGGGTCTGGCCATCGGGTACTACGACCGCGGCGACGACGTCGCGCTGCCGTTCGTGGAGGTCCTCGAGGTCTTCGCCATCGTGCTGATCCCGGTGGTGATCGGGATGGTCGTGCGCGCGCACGCCGCGTCGTTCGCCGCGCGGATGGAGCGTCCGGTGCGCATCGGCTCGGCACTGATCTTGGCTGTGCTCGTGGTCGGCATCCTGCTCGACCAGCGCGAGAACGTCGGCGAGTACCTCGCCGATGTCGGGCTGGCGGCCGGTCTGTTCTGCGCCATCAGCCTGGTCCTCGGGTACGTCGTACCAAAGGCGGCCGGCATCCAGGAGGACCAGGCGATCGCCTCGTCGATGGAGATCGGGGTGCACAACGCGACGCTCGCCATCTTCGTTGCCGTGGAGGTGCTCGACGAGACCGAGATCTCCATCCCGGCTGCGGTCTACTCCCTCTTCATGTTCGTCTTCGCCAGCCTCTGGGGAACGTACGTCGCGCGCCGCTCGCGGGCGACCGTCACGTCCTGAGCCAGTCGGCCACCACGGGGACGATCGCGCGCAGAGACCGGCCACGGTGGGAGATCAGGTCCTTGTCCCCCGCTGGCATCTCCGCCGTCGTGAGCGCGCCCTCCTGGTCGTCGGCGACGAACACGACGTCGTAGCCGAACCCGCCGTCACCGCGCATCTCGTGGATGATCCGGCCGGTCATCTCGCCGTGCACAACGTGCTCGGTGAGCGCCCCGTTGCTGGCGGGGTGGACGAACGCCACCACGGCCCGGAAGACCGCGGCCCGCCGCTCGTCGGGCACGTCGGCAAGCTGTTCGAGCAGCAGCCGGTTGTTGGAGAGGTCGTCCTTGGCCTGCCCGGCCCATCTGGCCGAGAGCACGCCCGGCATCCCGTTGAGAGCCTCCACACACAGTCCGCTGTCGTCCGCCAAGGAGGGCAGACCCGTCGCGCGCACCCCGGCCCGCGCCTTGAGCAGGGCGTTGCCCTCGAACGTCGCTTGGTCCTCCACCGGCTCGTCGTACGCCGGGACGTCGTCGAGCCCGAGCACCTCGATGCCTGGCCCGCCCGACTCCAGCACCTCGCCAAGGATCCGGCGTATCTCCTCGATCTTCTTGGGGTTCCGGGAGGCCAGGAAGACGCGACGGACAGGCCCGGCGTCCGATCGCTCAGGCACCGTCGAGTGCCTCCAGCTGGATGCGGGTCAGATCGGCGCAGCCCTTCTCCGCCATCGTGAGCAGTGCGTCCAGCTCGGCGCGGTCGAACGTGGCACCCTCGGCCGTGCCCTGGACCTCCACGAAGCTCCCGACACCGGTCATCACGACGTTCATGTCGGTCTCCGCGCGGACGTCCTCCTCGTAGGGAAGGTCCAGGCGCGGGGCGCCGTCGATGATGCCCACGGAGACCGCCGCCACCGACCCGGTCAGCGGGTCGCCCTTCAGGGCGCCTTGGCCGCGCAGGTGTGCGACGGCGTCGGCAAGCGCGACGTAGGCGCCGGTGATCGCGGCCGTGCGGGTGCCACCGTCCGCCTGGAGCACGTCACAGTCGAGCACGATCGTGTTCTCGCCAAGAGCCTTGTAGTCGATGACTGCACGCAGGGACCGTCCGATCAGGCGCGAGATCTCGTGGGTGCGCCCGCCGATGCGGCCCTTGACCGACTCGCGGTCGGAGCGGGTGTTGGTGGCCGATGGAAGCATGGCGTACTCGGCCGTCACCCAGCCCAGGCCGGAGTCCCTGCGCCAGCGAGGCACACCGACGGACGCGGAGGCGGCGCACAGCACCCGGGTGCGACCGAACTCGACGAGCACCGAACCTGCGGGATGGTCCTGCCAGTGACGGGTGATCTGGATCTGCCGGAGCTCGTCGTCGGCGCGGCCGTCGGCGCGTGAGGAAGTCATGGCGCGACCCTACCGACGACGTACGACGATCCCTGCAGTCGGCAGTGTGCCCGCTACTTCAGCTCGGCGCGCAGCACCCGGATGAGTCCGGCAACGAAGGGCAGCACCACCCAGATCAAGGTACCGGTGACGATCTGCCACCACTCCTCACCAGTGAGGTTCTGTCCGCTGAACAACGGCTGCTGCGAGGTGCCAAGATCGACCCAGGGCGCCGCATCGGCCAGCGCCGACCAAAGCGAGGCCACGATCGAGAACGCGATCGGCAGCACGAAGAAGGAGGTGATCGCCGCCGCGCTGTTGAGGAGGATCAAACCGAAGGCGAGACCCTGCACGACGCCGGTGACCTGGAGCAACGCGAACTTGGCGAAGTCGTCGCCCCCGATGTTGTCCCAGGCCCCGGGGGCACCACTCACGGCAGTGGCCAGCGCCGCAATCGTGCAGGCGAGCGCCACGGCGACCATTCCGAAGATCAGTGCAGCCACGACCTTGGCCCCGATCACCTTGCCGCGGTGGGGCTCCAGGGTGAACGTCACCATGCCGGTGCGCTGGGTCCACTCCTGGGTGATCAGCAGGATCCCCATCACGGGCAGCAGGAAGCCCTGGGGGGTGGCCATGATCCCGATGTAGCTGAGGAACGTGCGCTCGTCGTCGGGCGCGGCGAAGAAGAAGATCACCGTGATCGCAGCCGTGATCGCAACTATCGCGATGATCAGCCAGAGACCCGAGCGCGTGTCGAGCATCTTGCGCATCTCGACCTTGATCAGACGCGCCAACGGCACCTTGGAGGTAGTGGAGATGTCGAGCGTGCTGCCGACATGCACCCTCGGGTCCACCGGGATGGTGCTCATACCTGCACTCCTTCGGGGGTGATGCTGTCGCGGTTGTCGTCGGAGGTCAGCTGGAGGAACATCTCCTCGAGCCCGGCACCTTCCGCCTTGCGCAGCTCCATGAGTACGACGCCACCGGCCGCGGCCGCCCGGCCGACATCGACCGGATCCGAGTCGGACCGGAACCCACCATCACCCGACGGAATCGCCTCGATGCCAGCCGCCGCCATTGCCCGATGAAGCGCGTCGGGGTCCTCCGGTTTCACGTAGGTCCCGGCCGTGTGGAGCAGCTCGGCCTTGGTGCCCTGGGCCAGGATCTTGCCCCGCCCGATGAGCACCATCTCGTCGGCGATCATCTCGACCTCGTGGAGCAGGTGAGAGGAGAGCAGCACCGTCCCGCCGCGAGCCGCGAACGCGCGCAGCAGGCCGCGCATCCAGTGGATGCCGGCAGGGTCCAGGCCGTTGACCGGCTCGTCCAGGATGAGCACGGAGGGCTCCCCCATGAAGGCGTTGGCGATGCCGAGGCGCTGGCGCATGCCGAGGGAGTAGTTGCGCACTCGTCGCTTCGCCTCGGTGTCGGACAGCCCGACCAGCTCGAGCATCTCCTCGACGCGGTCGGGCTTCATGCCCATGGTCTCGGCACTGAGCCGGAGCACTTCCCGGCCGGTGCGTCCGGCGTGCTGGGCTGATGCGTCCAGCAGGACGCCGACGTGGCGCGAGGGGTTCGGGATATTGGAGAAGAGGTGCCCGCCGATCAGCGCCTGACCGTGGTCCTGCGGGGTCAGCCCGACCATGATGCGCATGCTGGTGGACTTCCCGGCGCCATTGGGGCCGAGGAACCCGGTGACCTTTCCTGCCTGTGCGACGAAGGAGATGTCGTCCACCGCAGTGAACTGGCCGTAGCGCTTCGTCACGTTCTCGATCGTGATCATTCGCTCATCATGCCCAACACACCCATGGGTTCCGACACCGGCACGCTCCGTAACTGGTCAGACGTCGTACGTCGTGCCCGGCCGGGCCAGCTCCACGGGCCCGTCGTAGGTGCCAACGGCCTCGGCGAGCACCTTCTCCGGGTCGTGCCACGGCGGGATGTGCGTGAGCAGCAGCCGCCGCGATCCCGCGACGGTCGCGGTGCGTCCAGCCTCGGCGCCGGTCAGGTGCAGGTCTGGAGGATTGGGGGCTCCCTCGAGGAACGACGCCTCACACAGGAACAGGTCAGCGTCGCGCGCGGCGTCCTCGAGCCCGTGGCAGACACCGCTGTCCCCTGAGTACGCCAGCGTGCGGCCGGCCGCCTCCACGCGCATTGCGAACGCCGTTACCGGGTGCACCACGTTGCGGACGGTGACCCTGAACGGGCCGTACTCCACCGCCTGGGGACCGTAGGTCTTGAACTCGAACTCCTCGGTCATGCCCGGGTTCTCGTCGAGGTCGTAGGCCTTGGCCATCCGCCGGGCCGTGTCGACGGGCCCCCACACCGGGATCCGCGGGAAGGCGCCGTCGGGGTGGTACTTGCGCATGACGTAGAAGCCGCAGAGGTCGAGACAGTGGTCGGCGTGCAGGTGGGAGAGGAACACGGCGTCGATCGCGGTGGCGTCGGCGTACCGCTGCAAGGAGCCGAGGGAGCCGTTGCCCATGTCGAGCAGCACCCGCCACGTACGGCCGTTGTGCTCGGCCTCGACGAGGTAGCAGCTCGCCGACGACTGGGGTCCTGGGTAGGACCCGGAGTTGCCGATGACGGTCAGTCTCATTCAGGGCCCCGAGAGATTGCGGTGCTGTGGCGCGCGGTGATCATCCTGCCTCCACCGCCCAGACGCCACCAACGAACTGCGTGACCCGGTCCAGCTCAGGGCCGAGGAACCGACGACCGGTCGTCGCGAACTCCGAGGGCTGGCCCGTCGTCAGGAAGCGGTGCGCGGGCGGCAGTCCGGGCATGCGCTCGATGCCGTGCTGCACCAGCATCCGATAGACGTCCTTGGCGCACTCCTCCGCGCTGCTCACCAGGGTGACGCCATCTCCCATGACCATCGAGATGACGCCTGTCAGCAACGGGTAGTGCGTGCAGCCGAGGATGACGGTGTCGACGTCGGCCGTGATCAACGGGTCGAGGTACTCATGTGCCGCGGCCTGCAGGTCGGGGCCGCTGGTGACCCCCTGCTCGACGAACTCCACGAAGCGCGGACATGCCTGAGTCGACAAGGTCACCTGTGGAGCCGCTGCGAAGGCGTCGTCGTAGGCCAGCGAATCGGCCGTGGCTCGCGTGCAGATGACCCCGATGCGACCGCTGCGGGTGGCGGCGACTGCCCGTCGGGTGGCGGGCAGGATCACCTCGACCACCGGCACGTCGTACCGTTCCCGAGCGTCGCGGAGCATGGCGGCACTGGCGGAGTTGCACGCGATGACGAGCGCCTTCACGCCGTGTTCGACGAGGTGGTCGAGACATTCCAGGGCGTACTCGCGGACCTCGGGGATCGGCTTGGGGCCGTACGGCTGGCGCGCGGTGTCACCGAGGTAGACCACTGCTTCGTGGGGAAGCTGGTCCATCACGGCACGAGCGACGGTGAGCCCACCGAAGCCCGAGTCGAAGATCCCGATCGGCGCGTCAGTCACAAGAAGCAGGCTAATGGCGAACGTCGCTGTGAGGGTCGATTAGCGACTCAACTCACGCAGGTCCTTGGGTCACTTGCTTCCGCGCAGCAACCACCAGAGCCCGACCAGCGGCAGCACGAGCGGAACGTAGCCGTAGCCGGCACCGAAGTCCGACCAGACGGTCGAGTCGGGGTACTCCTGGGGCAGCACCAGGCTGGTGACGCCTACGGCGAGGACGCCGACGAGCTCGATGCCCACGGCCGCGAGTGCCAGGGCCCGGCGGCCGGTGGCGAGGGCGAAGGTCGCCACGATGTAGACGACGGCGGCGAACGCGCTCAGGGAGTACGGAAGCGGGGCCTCTGCGGCTTCGGTGGCCAGCTGGAGCGTGGAGCGGCCGGTGGCAGCCAGCGCGAAGATGCCGTAGACGAACACGAGGACGCGGCCGAACCCGCGTCCCGTGCCGGTACCTGTGCGAGTGGCCAACCGGTCAGCCACCGGCAGCCCAGATGTCGGCCAGGCGCACGAACATGAACGGCACGACGAGCAGCGCCACGAGGAGTACGGCGGTGCCTCCGCGGCTCTGCTCGCCAGAGGACCAGACCACGCCCGCGGGAATGACCAGGATCAACCCGATCAGGTAGCCGACGTACTCCCACACCGCGACTCCGATTGGCGCACTGGTGACCCGGACGATGCCGACGACGAGGTGGACGACGATCAGGACCTCGAGCGCCAGCATCAGGTTGAGCAGTCGCCGGTCCGGGATGCGGTTCCTGACGAGGAGCACGACGAGCCAGAGCGCGCTGAGCAGGCACCCGGTGGCGATGATGATCTGGAGGAGGCGCATCACAAGGACAGGACCCTAGACCGCTAAGCCCAGAGCTGGCCGTCGAGGCGCTGCTCGGCCTCGTCGATGGTGCCCTCGTAGGCGCCGGTGGAGAGGTACTTCCAGCCGCCGTCACACACGACGAAGGCGATGTCGGCCCGCTCCTCCGCCTTGACCGCCTTGGCCGCCTGGGCCAGCGCGGCATGCAGGATCGCACCGGTCGAGATGCCGGCGAAGATGCCTTCGGCCTCGAGCAGCTCCCGCACGCGGCGTACGGCGTCACGGGGGCCGACCGAGAAGCGGGAGTCGATCAGTGACTCGTCGTACAGCTCAGGGACGAAGCCCTCGTCCATGTTGCGCAGGCCGTAGACCAGCTCGCCGTAGCGTGGCTCGGCGGCGACGATCTTCACCCCGGGCTTGTGCGCGCGGAAGAAGCGGCTGACCCCCATCAGGGTGCCGGTCGTGCCGAGGCCGCCCACGAAGTGCGTGACCTCCGGAAGGTCGGCGAGGATCTCCGGGCCGGTGCCCTCCTCGTGGGAGAGCGCGTTGGCCTCGTTGCCGTACTGGTAGAGCATCACCCAGTCGGGGTGCTCCTCCGCGATCTCCTTGGCCTTTCGCACCGCCTCGTTGGAACCTCCCGCGGCAGGCGAGGAGACGATCTCGGCGCCCCACATCAACAGCAGCTGGCGCCGTTCCTCGGAGGTGTTCTCCGGCATCACGCAGACCAGGCGGTAGCCCTTGAGCTGGGCGGCCATCGCCAGCGAGATGCCGGTGTTGCCGCTCGTGGGCTCCAGGATGGTGCAGCCGGGACGCAGCGACCCGTCCTTCTCCCCCTGCTCGACCATCTTCAGCGCGGGGCGGTCCTTGATCGAACCCGTCGGGTTGCGGTCCTCGAGCTTGGCCCAGAGCCGCACGTCCGGAGAGGGCGAGAGCCTCGGCAGACCGATCAGCGGCGTACCGCCGACCGAGTCGAGGAGGTTGTCGAAGCGCATCAGTTTTGGGCGGTCGAGCCCAGTCGAGACCCTCCGGCAACGGCCGGCAGTACGACGACCTGGTCGCCGTCGGAGAGCTCGGTGTCGAGGCCGCCGGTGAATCGCACGTCCTCGTCGTTGACGTAGAGGTTCACGAAACGACGCAGGTCGCCCTGGTCCTCGAGAAGCCGGGCCTTGATGCCGGGGTGGTTGCTCTCGAGGTTCTCGATGAGCTCACTGAGGGTGGCACCCGTCGCCTCGACCGACTTCTCACCGTCGGTGTAGGTGCGCAGGATGGTCGGGATGCGGACCTCGATGGCCATGGACGTCACTCACTCTCGTTGTGCTGGTTCTGCTTCTGGGCAGGTTCGACGGTGACTTTTTCGGGGCCGGTCACCTCGACCTCTTCCTCGGTCACCTCGCCGTCGATGATCCTGTAGGACCTGAACTCAACCGGCCCGTCACTATTCCCGTGCTCGCGTGTGCTCACCAGCACGTAGTGCGCTCCGGGCTCGCTGGCCAGTCCGATATCGGTGCGGCTGGGATAGGCCTCGGTAGCCGTGTGCGAGTGGTAGATCACCACCGGCTCCTCGTCCCTGGCCCACATCTCCTTGTAGAGCGCCAGCAGCTCACCGGAGTCGAACTCGTAGAAGGTGGGCGACCCGGCTGCGTTGATCATCTCCACGACCCGCTCGGGACGGTCGCTGCCCTCCGGCCCGGCGACGATCCCGCAGGCTTCGTCCGGGTGGTCCCGCTTGGCGTGGGCGACGATCGCGTCGCGGGTCGCCGAGGAGATGGTGAGCACGCCGTCAAGCGTAGGTGAGCCGGGCGGCGTACTCCCCGGCGGACCGAAGGCCGGGATCAAGCCGCCCGTCGCGGACAACCGCGCCAGCGCTCGCTGCTCGACCCTTACGGGTTGATCGCCGCCGCGTGTGCGCCGACCTTGGTGTTGAGCCGGGAGCAACCACGTAGGTGGTCGAGCAGCGAACGAAGTGAGCGGATAGTCGAGACCACGTCCCGCAACGGACGCGACCGACCGCAAGCGCGGGGGGTCGCCGGTCGAGGCCGACGGCGCGGTCACGGGTCGGTGGTCTCGACTGGCCGCTCGCTGGCGCTCGCTGCTCGACCACCTACGGTGTTGATCGCCGCCGCGTGCTCGCCGACCTTGGTGTTGAGCCGGGAGCAACCACGTAGGTGGTCGAGCAGCGAACGAAGTGAGCGGATAGTCGAGACCACGTCCCGCAACGGACGCGACCGACCGCAAGCGCGGGGGGTCGCGGGTCGAGGCCGACGGCGCGGTCACGGTCGGTGGTCTCGACTGGCCGCTCGCTGGCGCTCGCTGCTCGACCACCTACGGGTTGATCGCCGCCGCGTGCTCGCCGACCTTGGTGTTGAGCCGGGAGCAACCACGTAGGTGGTCGAGCAGCGAACGAAGTGAGCGGATAGTCGAGACCACTTTCCGCAACGGACGCGACCGACCGCAAGCGCGGGGGGTCGCGGGTCGAGGCCGACGGCGCGGTCACGGTCGGTGGTCTCGACTGGCCGCTCGCTGGCGCTCGCTGCTCGACCACCTACGGGTTGATCGCCGCCGCGTGCTCGCCGACCTTGGTGTTGAGCCGGGAGCAACCACGTAGGTGGTCGAGCAGCGAACGAAGTGAGCGGATAGTCGAGACCACGTTCCGCAACGGACGCGACCGACCGCAAGCGCGGGGGGTCGCGGGTCGAGGCCGACGGCGCGGTCACGGTCGGTGGTCTCGACTGGCCGCTCGCTGGCGCTCGCTGCTCGACCACCTACGGGTTGATCGCCGCCGCGTGCTCGCCGACCTTGGTGTTGAGCCGGGAGCAACCACGTAGGTGGTCGAGCAGCGAACGAAGTGAGCGGATAGTCGAGACCACTTTCCGCAACGGACGCGACCGACCGCAAGCTCGGGGGGTCGCGGGTCGAGGCCAACGGCGCGGTCACGGTCGGTGGTCTCGACTGGCCGCTCGCTGGCGCTCGCTGCTCGACCACCTACGGGTTGATCGCCGCCGCGTGCTCGCCGACCTTGGTGTTGAGCCGGGAGCAACCACGTAGGTGGTCGAGCAGCGAACGAAGTGAGCGGATAGTCGAGACCACGTCCCGCAACGGACGCGACCGACCGCAAGCGCGGGGGGTCGCCGGTCGAGGCCAACGGCGCGGTCACGGTCGGTGGTCTCGACTGGCCGCTCGCTGGCGCTCGCTGCTCGACCACCTACGGGCTGATCGCCGCCGCGTGCTCGCCGACCTTGGTGTTGAGCCGGGAGCAACCACGTAGGTGGTCGAGCAGCGAACGAAATGAGCGAATAGTCGAGACCACGTCCCGCAACGGACGGCCGACGAAGCGCGGGTCGCGGTCGAGGCCGACGCGCGGTCACGGTCGGTGGTCTCGACTGGCCGCTCGCTGGCGCTCGCTGCTCGACCACCTACGGGCTGATCGCCGCCGCGTGCTCGCCGACCTTGGTGTTGAGCCGGGAGCAACCGCGTAGGTGGTCGAGTCTTCGGTGTCCCTGGCGGGACGTCCCCTGTCGGGGTGAAAATCGGGGGGTTGCCCCTTGAGGTCGTCGCTGCTTGGTCCTGAGGCCGGGGTCGAGTCTGGCACTGGGAGTCGTTGAAGAGTCCTGTATTGCGCTACGAGCGCGCGAGTCCGCCTGTTGTTCGTTCTCGCTGGCTCCCTGGGGCAGCTGGTTGGTGTGGTCTGGGTGAGGAAGGGAGCAGAGATATGTCAGATCACGATGTAGCTGGTGGGCGTGGTGAAGCGCCCCAGAGTGTGGTTGAGGGTCCGCTGGTCTCGCGGGTGGCGGCGTTGGATATCGCGAAGGCGTCGTTGGTGGCGTGTGTGCGGGTTCCCGACGAGGCGCGTGTGGGTCGGCGGTTGCAGTCGGTTCGGGAGTTCTCGACGTTGACCCCGGCGTTGTTGGATCTGGCCGATTGGCTGCGGGTTGAGCAGGTTGAGCTGGTCGGGATGGAGGCGACCGGGGACTACTGGAAGCCGGTGTACTACCTGCTGGAGGCCGAGGGTTTCGAGGTGTGGCTGCTCAATCCCAGACACGTCAAGAACGTGCCGGGTCGAGCCAAGACCGACCGGCTGGACGCGGTGTGGCTGGCCAAGCTGATGGAGAGGGGGATGGTGCGCCCGAGCCTGGTGCAGCCCAAGCCGATTCGTCAGTTGCGTGACCTGACCCGGTACCGGCGCAGTGTGGTCCGGGACCGGACCCGGGAGGTGCAACGGCTCCAGGATCTGTTGGAGGATGCCCAGATCAAGCTGTCGAGTGTGATCAGCGACATCATGGGTGTCTCGGGCCGGGAGATGATCGAGGCGCTGATCGCTGGGGAGCGCGACCCGAAGACGCTGGCGCAGATGGCGCGGAGCCGGATGCGCTCGAAGATCGCGGTCCTCGAAGAGGCGTTGACCGGACATTTTGAGGACCATCACGCGTTCCTGGCCGCAGCGATGCTGGCGCGGATCGACGCGGCGAACCGCACCGAGGAGGACCTGACCACTCGGATCGAGAGGTCGATCGAGCCCTTTCGTCACCAGGTCGACCAGCTGATCGCGATCACCGGGGTGGGGGCGAAGTCGGCCCAAGAGCTGATCGCCGAGATCGGCGTGGACATGAGCCGGTTCCCCACCGCGGATCATCTCGCCGCCTGGGCCCGGTTCGCCCCGATCGACCGGCAGTCGGCGAACCGGGCGAAGAGCGCCACCACCGGGAAGGGCAATCCCTGGCTGGGCGCGACCTTGGGCGAGATCGTGGCTGCCATCGCCCGCACCGACACCTTCCTCGGCGAGCGCTACCGACGCCTCGTCCGACGGCGCGGGAAACAACGCGCCATCGTCGCAGTCGGCCGCTCAGTCCTGGTGATCGTGTGGCACCTACTCAACGACCCCGACACCACCTACCACGACCTCGGCGCGGACTACTACCACGCGGGGATCAACCGACGACGCCGCGAACGCGACCTCACCCGGCAGCTGGAGAACCTGACCGGACAACGCGTCATCCTCCAGCCACGCCCCGACCAAGCCGCCTGACCCACGAGCATCACCGAGAATCCGGCTTCGCCGGATGCTGCCGCCTGCCCACGCCGGCCCCTATTTTCGAGTCAGCAGCGAACGAAGTGAGCGATCAGTCGAGACCACTTCCCGCAACGGACGCGACCGACCGCAAGCTCGGGGGGTCGCCGGTCGAGGCCAACGGCGCGGTCACGGTCGGTGGTCTCGACTGGCCGCTCGCTGGCGCTCGCTGCTCGACCACCTACGGGTTGATCGCCGCCGCGTGTGCGCCGACCTTGGTGTTGAGCCGGGAGCAACCACGTAGGTGGTCGAGCAGCGAACGAAGTGAGCGGATAGTCGAGACCACGTCCCGCAACGGACGCGACCGACCGCAAGCTCGGGGGGTCGCCGGTCGAGGCCGACGCCGCCGTCACGGTCGGTGGTCTCGACTGGCCGCTCGCTGGCGCTCGCTGCTCGACCACCTACGGGTTGATCGCCGCCGCGTGTGCGCCGACCTTGGTGTTGAGCCGGGAGCAACCACGTAGGTGGTCGAGCAGCGAACGAAGTGAGCGAATAGTCGAGACCACGTCCCGCAACCTAGGCCGAGACGGCACGTCAGTGGACCGACTCGACCAGGGTCTCTTGCAGGTAGCCCAGCCAGTCGTAGATGTCGTGGACCTGGGCACGCGGATCGTCATCTGGCAACGAGAACCAGTAGTCCTCGTCGCCCTCCTCGACACCGAGCCGGATCGCGATGGCGAGGCGCATGTCGGTGAAGGACCTCATCCAGGTCAGGGCCGCATCGGCGGCGAGCTCGACGTCGATGAACGTGCCGTCCTCGGGCTCGGTGGTCAGGCCCGCCTCCTCGAGGGCGTCGATGATCTCGGCGGCCGCCGCGGCCTTGCCGTCGCGCAGGGTGCTCTCGGTGAACCGCCGGAAGTCGCCAGCGGCCTCCTCGTCGTCCGGGTACGCCGTCGGGAACAGCCGTGCGAGCACCGGGTCATCGGGCTCGGTGGTAGGGCCCGAGAAGTCGAGCAGCTGCTCGAGCGGGTCCTGCTGGTGCTTGGCGGTCGCCGACTCGTTGCGCAACAGCTCGATCAGCTGACCCGCCAGCGAACGCAGCAGGTCGGCCTCGAAGGCCGTGAAGGTGGCGACGCTGGCGCCGCTGCGGCGGTGCCGCTTGAACCCGTTCATGGGGCATCGGACTTCTGCATCGTGGCCCACAGGCCGTACTCGTGCATGGCCTGTACGTCGCGCTCCATCGCCTCGCGCGTGCCCGTCGAGACCACCGACCGGCCGTCCTCGTGCACCTCCATCATCAGCTTCTCAGCCTTCTTCTTGGCGTAGCCGAAGTACTTCTGGAAGACGAAGGTGACATAGGACATCAGGTTGACCGGGTCGTTCCACACGATCGTCACCCAGGGGGTGGCGAGTTCGGTGACGTCGTCGACCTCGGGTTCTTCGAGCTCGACCGGGGATGTGGACACACGGACATTGTGCACAGCACGCTGACCGCACTCACTACTGGTCACTAGGGTGATCCGGTGAGCCACTCCATGGGCGGGTCGACGGCGCTGCTGACCGACCACTACGAGCTGACGATGCTCCAGTCGGCGATCATCTCGGGCGCAGCGGACCGTAGGTCGGTTTTCGAGCTGTTTCCCCGGCGGCTGCCGCCGGGTCGCAGGTACGGCGTGGTGGCCGGCGTCGGCCGGGCACTCGACGCGATCGAGTCGTTCCGGTACACCGATGCCGAGATCGAGTTCCTCCGGGAGAAGCGAGTCGTCGACGAGGCCACCCTGGCGTTCCTGGCCGACTACCAGTTCCACGGGAACATCTGGGGCTACCCCGAAGGCGAGACCTACTTCCCCTACTCCCCCTTGATGGTCGTCGAGTCGACGTTCGCGGACGCAGTGCTGCTCGAGACCGTGCTGCTCTCGATCTACAACCACGACGCCGCGATCGCCTCCGCCGCCTCCCGGATGACGTCGGCCGCCGGTGACCGGCCCTGCATCGAGATGGGCTCGCGGCGTACACACGAACGTGGGGCCGTGGCCTGCGCCCGGGCGGCGTACATCGCCGGCTTCGTCGCGAGCTCCAACCTCAGCGCCGGCATGGAGTACGGCGTGCCGACCGCCGGCACCAGCGCGCACTCGTTCACCCTGCTTCACGACTCCGAGGAGAAAGCGTTCCGTGCCCAGGTGAAGTCCCTGGGCAAGGGCACCACCCTGCTCGTCGACACCTTCGACATCGCCGAGGCAGTCCGGCTGGGTGTCGAGATCGCCGGCCCGGAGCTGGGCGCGGTGCGGATCGACTCGGGGGACCTCGGCGTCCTCGCCCACCGTGTTCGTGCGCAGCTGGACGAGCTGGGCGCTACCAAGACCCGGATCTTCGTGACCTCGGACCTCAACGAGTTCGCCATCGCCGGGCTCGCGTCGGCGCCGGTCGACGGCTACGGCGTCGGTACCGAGCTGGTCACCGGCAGCGGTCACCCCACCTGTGGCTTCGTCTACAAGCTGGTGGCGCGTGAGGACGAGAGCGGGAAGGTCGTGGGAGTCGCGAAGAAGAGCAAGGACAAGATCTCGGTCGGTGGTCGCAAGTACGCCCTGCGCCGCCTGTCGCCCGAGGGGGTCGCCGAGGCCGAGGTACTCGGAATCGGAGGCCCGGCGCACGACGACGGCAACGACCGCTCGCTGCTGGTCCCGCTGGTCCGATCCGGCGAAGTGGTCGGGCGTGAGTCGCTGGAGGCCGCTCGCGAACGCCACCTGCGTTCGCGCACCGAGCTCCCCATGACGGCCAGTCAGCTCTCCCGCGGCGATCCGGTCATCGAGACCATCTTCGAGAACGGCTGACCCGGCGGGTCGGCGCACGACCGCTGACAGACCCTCTCGCGGGTGAGTAGCCTCCAGAGCATGAAGCAGGCACTGATCGTGGTCGACGTGCAGAACGACTTCTGCGAAGGCGGCTCCCTGCCCGTCCCCGGTGGCGCCCGGGTCGCGAGTGACATCGCCGTGCTGCTGCACCACTGGACGCGCCAGGACCCCAAGGCGCCGTCGTACGACGTGGTGGTGGCGACCAAGGACCATCACATCGACCCCGGCGCGCACTGGTCGAGCGAGCCGGACTTCGCCGACTCCTGGCCAGTGCACTGCAAGGTCGGCACCGACGGTGCGGCCTTCCACCCGAACCTCGACCCACAACCGTTCGACGCGATCTTCTTCAAGGGCGAGCACACCGGCGCCTACTCCGGCTTCGAGGGCCGCACCGTTGAAGGCGTCAGCCTGGCCGACTGGCTACGCAGCCACGAGGTCGAGCGTGTCGACGTGTGCGGTCTCGCGACCGACCACTGTGTGCGGGCCACCGCCCTGGACGCGGTCAGCAGCGGCTTCACCACCCGGCTGCTCCTCGACCTGTGCGCCGGCGTGGCTCCCGAGACGACCAAGAGGGCGCTCGCCGAGATGCGCGACGCGGGCGTCAGCGTCGCCTGAGGGCCGGGTCAGCGAGCCTCCCGTGAGACGCGCTCCACACGAGAACGTTGCGACCGTGTTGGTCGAGCCTCGCGTCCTGGCCGACCTCGAGCTCGCGGTGATGGCGCTCGATCTGAGGGTGTGGCCGGTGGCAACCGCGCCGATCTGCGAGGACGGCCCGCGCCGCGCGTTCCAGATCCGTCGGGAGCTGCTCATGAAACACCGCGGAGAGTGGGACATCGCCGGCGACTGGGCGCCGGTGTGGATCGGCTTCGGAGCCAGCTGGCACAAAGGGGACGAGCCACTGCCCTGGGCCGCACACGCAGCGCTGTGGCGGGTGCTCGACTCGTACGCCGAGCACGTGCGCTTCCATCGCAGGCTTGGCGGAGTCAGTCGCATCCCGTTGCCCGAGGAAGCACGTCGCTAAGCGTTCCCCGACGGGTCTCGACTGATCGCTCGCTGCGCTCGCTGCTCGACCACCTACGAGGCTCAGTGACCCTGGAAGTCCGCGCGTCGCTTCTCCGCGAACGCCTTCATCCCCTCCGCGACGTCCTCGGTCCGCAGCAGCAGCGACTGTCCGGCGCGCTCGCGGGCGAAGGCGTCGCCAAGCCCACCGAGGGTGGCGGCGTTGACGGCCTTCTTGGTGGCGGCGAAGGCAAGGGGAGGCCCAGTGGCGAGCCGACGCACGATCGCCTGCAGGCCCTCGGCGAACTCCTCGTCAGCGAGGACGTGCGAGATCAGTCCAGCGTCGTACGCCTCCCTGGCCGAGATCAGGTCGGAAAGGAGGGCCAGGCGCATGGCCCGGGCTCGACCCACCGCCGCGGCCACCGTCGCCGTGGCACCGCCATCGGGCATCAGCCCGACCTTCGTGAAGGCCAGGGTCAGGGCGGCGGACTCGGTGGCCACGACCAGGTCGCAGGCGAGCGCCACCGACATGCCGACCCCCGCCGCAATGCCGTTGAGTCCGCACACCACTGGTTTGTCGAGCTCGGTGATGGCCCTGATGATCTGGTTGGCCGCGTCGACCGAGCTGGCGTCGTACCGCTGCTGGGCGTCGGCCCCGCCGAGGTCGGCACCCGCGGAGAACGCGCTGCCTGTGCCGGTGAGCACCACCACGCGTACGTCGGCTCGGGGCGTCGCCCCGCGCAGCTGCTGGATCGCGCCGAGCACCATGTCGTTCGTGAGTGCGTTGAACTGCTCGGGCCGGTTCCAGGTCAGCCACAGCGCGCCGTCCTCGAACCTGACTTCGAGGTCGCTCATCAGGTGCTCTCCCCGTCCATGGACTCATCCAAGACGTTGACAGTTTTACTGTCAACGTCGGGTGCACGTGGGTCGAGTCCCGGATAGTCTCGATGGATGGTTCGAGTACTGGTGATCGCTGACGAGGAGGCCCCCAACCTCACGGTGCAGACCCTGCGCGACCTCTCCCCCCAGCTGGTGCTGTCTGCCGGCGACCTGCCCTGGCACTACGTCGAGTACGTCGCCTCGTGCGTTGACGCACCCATGGTGTTCGTGCCCGGCAACCACGACCTGGAGATCGAACGGGTGCGGGCGAACCGCAACGGCACCTTCACCACCGACGGGATGATCTGCGACGGCCCCCGCCCCCACGGGGCCACCAACGCAGACCAGCAAGTCATCGACGCGGCAGGTCTGCGCATCGCAGGCCTCGGCGGCTGCGTGCGCTACAAGCCAGGACCCCACCAGTACACCCAGAAGGAGTACGCCGCCCGCGCCCGCCGGCTCCTTCGCCGGGCGAAGCGAGGCGGCCCGATCGACGTACTGCTCACCCACGCGCCCCCACTCGGCCTCGGCGACGGGGACGACAAGCCGCATGAAGGCATCGAGGCACTGCACACCGTGCTCGAGCGACTTGAGCCCTCGTGGCACCTGCACGGTCACATCCACCCGTACGGTCAGCGGATGCCGGATCGCCAAGTGGGACCGACGCGGATCCGCAACGTGATTCCCTGGAGAATGCTCGACATCGAGCCGAAGTCGCCGGACCTGGTGGCGCCCGGCTCCCGGAGCGGAAGTATGTAGCCGATGCCCAGAGACACCGGGTCCCCGCGAGCGGACGCCGAGTACGACTTCCTGAGAGTGCGGCGGCACCAGACCCTCTCAAAGCTGGCGCACTGGATGCGCCAGGACGCCCAGGACGTCGCCGAGACGCTCTCGTTCAGCGAGGTCCTCGATGCGCTCGGTCGTCGTGGGGAGCGCTCGCTCGGAGTCCAGCTGATCCCGTTGGACCAGATCGTGGGCTCGGTCGACAAGGTGAAGGACTTCGACCGGCGCTTCCGACCGACCTCCGACCGCAGCCGCCAACGCTGGCAGAACCTCGCCGAGAAGAGCCGCCTCGGCGAGTACCTGCCGCCGATCGACGTTTACAAGCTCGGCAACCTGTACTTCGTAAGCGACGGCCACCACCGCGTCTCGGTCGCCCGCGCTCAAGGGGCTACCCAGATGGAGGCCCACGTCACCGAGATCGACACCGTGCTCGACACCGAGGGCATCGGCGGTCGACGCGACCTCGAGGGCAAGAACTGGGGGCTGCGGTTCCTCAAGCGGGTGCCCCTGACCGGCGAGCGTCGAGCCGAGATCAACTGCACTGACCCCTCGGACTACCACCGCCTGGCGGAGATGGTCGAGGCCTGGGCCTGCCGCCTGATGCACGACGAGGGCGCCTACTTCGACAAGTCGACGATGGGAGTTCGCTGGTTCGACGAGGAGTACACCCCCGTGGTCCAGATGATCGACGAGGCCGGCGTACGAGGTCAGTACGAGACCGGAGCCGACGCCTACATCCGGGTCGCCAAGGAACGCTACCGACTGATCCGCGAGCACGACTGGAACCGGGACGTGCTGAGGATGGTCCGCGAAAAGGGCGCTCCTACCCCCCGACGTCGGTAGCCGCTCAGGCTGTTCTGCGTTTCTGTTCCGTCACGTGTGGGCGGCGTGTGCCCCGGTGGTCCCGGCCGTCAGGTTCTCGCCGGTCTCGGCGTCGAAGACTGCCATCTTCTCCGTGTCGACCCACAGGTTGGCCTGCTGGCCGGCAGTCACGTTGGCGGCGGCGTCGAGGCGAGCATTCACCTGGGTGCCCTCGCCGTGCATGTCCTGCCCCATGTCCTTGGCCAGGTCGTCGAGGTCTCCGGAGTGCGCCTCGCCACGGACGGTGAAGTAGGCGTACACGTCGGAGCCCATGGACTCGACCAGGTCGATCGGCACCTCCACCGTCGCACCCGGAGCGTCGCCCACGAGCGCAGCGTCCTCGAAGTGCTCGGGGCGGATGCCGAGGATGACCTCACGGCCCTTGGCCTTGTCGACGGCGCGGCGGACCCGGTCGGGCATCGCGATCTTGCCCAGGCCGCAGTTGAGGCTCTCCCCTTCGATCGTCGCTGCCAGGAAGTTCATCGCCGGACTGCCGATGAAGCCGGCGACGAACAGGTTGGTCGGCTGCAGGTAGAGGTCGGTCGGCGACCCCACCTGCTGTACGACGCCACCGCGCAGCACCACGACCCGGTCGCCGAGCGTCATCGCCTCGGTCTGGTCGTGGGTGACGTAGAGCGTCGTGGTGCCCAGCGTCTTCTGGATCCTCGCGACCTGCGTCCTCATTTGCACGCGCAGCTTTGCGTCGAGGTTGGACAGCGGTTCGTCCATCAGGAACGCCTTGGGGCTGCGCACGATCGCGCGGCCCATCGCGACGCGCTGCCGCTGACCTCCCGACAGGTTGGCGGGCTTGCGGTCGAGGTGCGCAGTCAGCTCCAGCATCTCCGCGGCCTCATCGATCTTGGTCTTGATCTTGCCCTTGTCCATGCCGGCCAGCATGAGCGGGAAGGCCATGTTCTCCCCCACGGTCATGTGCGGGTAGAGCGCGTAGGACTGGAACACCATCGCGATGTCACGGTCCTTCGGCGCCTTGTCGTTGACCACAGTTCCGTCGATCTTGAGCTCACCCTGGGTGATGTCCTCGAGCCCGGCCACCATGTTGAGCAGGGTCGACTTTCCGCAGCCGGACGGGCCCACCAGGATGATGAACTCGCCGTCGGCGATCTCCAGGCTGAAGTCATCGACCGCCAGGGCTCCGTCGGGATAGCGCTTGACGACGTGGTCCAAAACGATTTCTGCCACGAGGTGCTCCTTAACTCGAGGTCGCGGGCCTCAGCCCTTGACCGCTCCCGAAGTGAGGCCAGCGACGATGCGGCGCTGGAAGAACAGGACGAAGATGACGATGGGGATGGTGATCACGACCGCAGCCGCAGCGATGGCGGCAGTGGGCTTCTCGAACGTCGTGGCGCCCTGGAAGTAGGACATCGCCGCTGGCACGGTGCGGGCCTCACTGGTCGAGGTCAGCGAGAGCGCGAACAGGAAGTCGTTCCAGCAAGCGATGAAGACCAGGATCGCGGTGGTGAACACACCCGGCATGGCCAGCGGTGCGATCACCTTGCGGAAGGCCTGGTACGGAGTCGCGCCGTCCATCTTGGCGGCCTTCTCCAGCTCCCACGGGATCTCCCGGAAGAACGCCGACAAGGTGTAGATGCCAAGCGGCAGCGCGAAAGTGATGTACGGCAGGATCAGGCCCGGCCAGGTGTCGAACAGGCCAACCGCCGTCTCGATCTTGAACAGCGGTGTCACCAAGGCGATCTGCGGGAACATCGCGATCAACAGCGAGACCGCGACGATCGTGCGCTTCCCCGGGAAGTCCAGCCGCGCGATGGCGTACGCCGCCATGGTCGCCAACAACAGCGCGAGCGCGGTGGCGATCAGGCAGATGCCGATCGAGTTGACCAGCGCCCGCAGGAAGTCGTTGTTGTCGAAGATCTTCGAGTAGGCGTCAGAGGTCGGCTTGCGGACCAGGAACTTGCCGTCGTTCAGGGTGTCGTCACCCTTCAGCGACAGCGAGATGATCCACACCACCGGGATGAAGGCGTATAGGAGCACAACGGCATTGACCGCAGCCCAGCCGAACTTCTTGCCGGTGGTCTCGGTCTGGGCGCTCATCGGGTCTCACCTTCCCCTGGTGCCGCGGCTCCGAAGAGCTTGACGAAGATGAACGCGACGATCGCGATGGTGATGAAGATCAGCACAGCCATCGTCGAGCCGATGCCGAGGTTCAGTCCCCTGATCAGGTTGTTGTAGGCGACCACGGAGACCGACGATGTCTCGTTCGCCCCGCTCGTCAGGACGAAGATGTTGTCGAAGATCCGGAAGGCGTCCAGGGTGCGGAACAGCAACGCCACCAGGATCGAGGGCTTGATCAGCGGGATGGTGATCTTCCAGAACCGCTGCCACGGGTTGGCGCCATCCATGGACGCGGCCTTGAGGAGGTCCTCGGGCACCAGGGCGAGGCCGGCCATCAGCAGCAACGCCATGAACGGAACCGTCTTCCACACCTCCGCCAGGATGATGATCCAGATTGACGGCCACCTCTCGGTCAGTGGCGCGTCGCCGAATGGTCCGGCTCCGGCGAGCCAGCCGATGCCTTCTGTCCAGGCGAACCGCCACGAGAACGCAGCCACCACGGTGACGATCGCGTAGGGCACCAGTGCGGAGGTCCGCACCAGCCCTCGACCCACGATCGTCCTGTGCATCACGATCGCCAGCACCATGCCCAGCGCCAGCTCGAGCGCGGCGCTCACGACCGTGATGAACATCGTGATGGAGAACGAGGTCCACCAGATCGGGCTGGTCAGGACGGTGACGTAGTTGCCGAACCAGATGAACTCGTTCGCATCCGGGGTGCGGAGATCGGCCCGGAAGAAGGACAGGTAGATCGCGTACAGGATCGGGTACGCCGTGACCAGCACCATGACGACCACCGCCGGGGCACACAGCAGCATCCCCAGCTTTCGTTCTGCTCGTTTGCCCTCACTGTGCCGACGCTTGGCAATGTCGACGCCCTCGTCCTCCAGGGTGGCTGTACTCACGGCAGGATCCCCTTCCCCTCGAGCGCGTCCTGGATCTTCTCCTCCAGCTCCTTGGAGGTCTTCTCAGGACTGATGGAGCTGGGCGGCGACAGCGTCGTGGACACGATCGTGGAGACGTTCTGGTAAAGCGGGGTGATCGGCCGCGGCACCGCAGTCTCGAGCTCCTTGAGCATCACCTCGTACATCGGGTACACCTCACGGAACTCCGGGTTCTCATAGACCTTCGGGTTCACTGGCGGCTCCCCGGAGTCGATGGCGACGTCGAGCTGGGCCTCGGGATCACGTAGGCACATCGCGGCGTCGAAGGTTTCCTTCGGGTGCTTGCTGTAGCTGCTGATGGCCCAGTTCATGCCACCGAGCGTGGCGCGGGCGGGCTCCCCGGGTGCGAACTCCGGCAGGAGCGTGAACCCCAGGTCGTTGGCGATCTCCTCGTTGGCGCCCTTCATCGCCGACAGCACGTAGGGCCAGTTGACGATGAAAGCCGCCTCATCGTTCTGCATCTGGGCGAAGACCTCAGGTTCCTGGCTGTTCGACAGCGACTTGCTCGCAAGGCCGCCGTTCGCCAGGTTCTCGAGGATCTCCAGCGCCTTCACGGTCTTGTCGTCGACCGTGACCTTGGTGCTGTCCTCGTTGACGAGCGTTCCGCCGAGGGAGGCGAGGATCGTGTTGAAGCCGACCACGTACCCCTCGTACTGCGCTGCGGTCAGACCGATGACGTAGGGCTTCCCCTCGGCCTTGAGCTTCTTGGAGGCAGCCAGCACGTCGTCCCACGTCTTGGGCGGCTCCGGAACCAATGACTTGCGGTACCAGAGCAGCTGCACGTTGGTGTGCTTCGGGATTCCGTAGAGCTTGTCCTTCCACATCGCAGTGTCGATCGTCGGCTGGAGGGTGTCCTTGATGGCCGCCTCCTTGTCCGCGCCTGTGATCTCGCGGATCCAGTTGGCCTCGGCGAACTCGGCGGTCCACGTCACGTCGAGGCCGATCAGGTCCATGCTGTCGTCCTTGGCGGCGAGCCGGCGTACGAGCTGCTCACGCTGGCCGTCGGCGTCGCTGGGGAGCAGGTTGCCGACGATCTTGTACTCACCGGCGCCATCCTCGTTGCACCGGGCGATGACCTTGTCGAACCCTGCGGCGGCGGCGAAGCCGTAGAGGTTGATGACGGGAACACCACCGTCGGACCCTCCACATGCCGCCAACGTCGCGCTGGCAAGGACTCCGGCGCTGAGCGAGGCCACGGCCCTGATCAGCCTTCGTGGTGTGCGTTCTCCCATGAGCTGGTACTCCTCCGACCCGGACCGGCTCTCGTGCTCTCAGTCACATCTTCCGATCGAACCTAGTGCCGGGGCTGGCGAGGCGCAAGGAGCGCCGGACGGGCGTTACGACCTCCGCAGCCAGACAGCACAGTCGGTCGGCAGGCCTTCGCTCACGTCGACATCCCCACTGGCAACGAGCACCTCGGCGCCGCGCGGCAAGGGCAGGAATTCCTCGCCCAGGTTGGCGATTACGCGCACCGGCGGCCCCGTCTCGGTGCTGACGTCGAAGGCGAGAACGCTCTCCCCGAGGTCGACCCAGGTCAGCCGTCCACGGCCGGGCCGGTGCTCGCGTCGTAGCCGTAGGAGCGTCCGGTAGAGCTCGAGGGTCGAGCCCTCCATGCCGGTCTGCCGATCCACGGCAAGCTCGCCGTACACCTCGGGTTGAGGCAGCCAGGAGGCCCCGGTCGCGGAGAAGCCGTACGCCGGTGCGTCGCCCTCCCAGGGCATCGGGACCCGGCATCCGTCGCGACCCCGTGAGGTGTGGCCCGACTTCTCCCAGGTGGGGTCCTGCCGCACCTCGTCGGGCAGCTCCGTCGCGTCGGGGAGTCCCAGCTCCTCACCCTGGTAGATGTACGCCGATCCGGGCAGGGCGAGCATCACTGTCGTCGCCGCGCGCGCGCGGCGCAGGCCGACGTCCGCGTCCGGCTGCGGGTCGTCGGCTCCAATGCCGGGCATCAGGAGCCGGCCGGGCACCGGCTCGTACCCGAGCCGCGTGGTGTGCCGGACGACGTCGTGGTTGGACAGCACCCACGTCTGCGGAGCCGCGATCTCCTCCACCGCCTGCAGCGAAGCCTCGATCTCGTCCCTGAGCACCGAAGCAATCCAGGGGCTCATCAGGAACGCGAAGTTGAAGGACTGGTGCAGCTCGTCGGGACGGACGTACAGCGCCAGCGCTTCGGCAGGTACCACCCACGCCTCGGCGCACAGGATGCGATCGGCGTCCTGCCCGTCCAGCGCGTAGGACTCGACGACCTTGCGCCAGCGGCGGTAGATGTCGTGCACACCGGGCTGGTCCCACATGGGCAGGTCGCCGGTGCGTTCGGTGCCGGTGATCTCGTGCCCGGGCGGCGCGTCCGGCAGGCCCTTGACCTTGACGAGCCCGTGGGCGACGTCGATCCGGAACCCGTCGGCCCCGCGGTCGAGCCAGAACCGCAGCACGGACTCCATCTCGTCGCCGACCTCGGCGTTTGTCCAGTCGAAGTCGGGCTGGGTCACGTCGAAGAGGTGGAGGTACCACTGGCCGGGCGAGCCGTCCGACTCGGTCACCCGCTCCCAGGCTGGACCGCCGAAGTTGCTCACCCAGTTGTTGGGTGGCTCGTCACCGTTCTCGCCGCTTCCGTCGCGGAACACGTAGCGGGCTCGGGCGACGCTGCCGGGCTCGGAGGCGAGCGCCTCCTGGAACCACGGGTGCTCGTCCGAGGAGTGGTTGGGGACGATGTCGACCATCACGCGCAGCCCGAGATCGTGGGCACGCTCGATCAGGGCGTCGGCATCCGCGAGGGTCCCGAAGCGGGGGTCCACGTCCCGGTAGTCCGACACGTCGTAGCCGGCGTCGTGCTGCGGCGAGGTGTAGAACGGCGAGAGCCAGACGGCGTCGACGCCGAGCTGCGCCAGGTGCGGGAGTCGCGCGGTGATGCCGGGCAGGTCGCCCATGCCGTCCCCGTCGTAGTCGGCCCACGACCGCGGATAGATCTGGTAGATGACGGCGTCACGCCACCACTGCTGCATGCTCATTTTCCCCACTTCTCGGCGAGCTTCGTGATCACGGTCAGGCTACGGGTGGTCGCAACGCCGAGATGACGCTCCACCTCTGCGTTGCTCGTCGAGGCCTCGCTGTAGTGCTTGGCGAGCATCAGGTGCACCGCCCGTTTGCCGACGCGGACCTCCTCCCCCGGCTCCGACCTGGCCTGCACGATCTTCGCCAGGCCGGCTGTCGCCGGCTTCGCAAGCAGGGTCAGGTAGTGGCCCTGGATCTCGTTGCCCAAGCTGTTGAACTCCTCGGCGAACGAGCGCGCCTCGTCGTACACCTCGGTCAGCTCGACGGGGGTCATCAGCACCACGGACACGGTGAATCCGCGGTCCTCGAGCATCGCCTTCTCGAGGGCAGCCGTCACCTTGGCGCGCGACCGCATCCTCGTGCGGACCAGGGCGTTGCCGGTCTGGATGTGGGTGGCCACCTCCTCGAAGCCAGCTGCAGTGAGAGCGTTTCGCAGCTCCGCCATCGGGTACCTTCGCTTGCCCACGTTGACGGCCCGGAGGAACACGATGAAGGTCGACATGGCACCCATCATGGTGCGTCCCTACGGGAGTGGCGACCTCGGTGCCGTCGGTCGCGTGCACGCCAACAGCCGGTGGGCGGCGTACGACGGACTGGTGCCCGCCGAGGCCCTCGCCACGGTCACGCCCGAGACGCAGACCGAGTTCTGGCGCGAGCGGATGTCGCTCCCTGCGTCCAGCGCCTTCGTCGCGGAACGCGACGGCGAGGTGGTCGGCTTCGTGGCGCTGCTCGAGACCGAGGAGGGCACTGAGCTGAGCGCGATCCACGTCCTGCCCCACGTCGTGGGGACGGGCGTGGGGTCTGCCCTGATGAAAGCAGCCGTCGAGCACACCCGCGCACATGGCTCCGAGGCGCTGCACCTCCTCGTGATCGAGGGCAACGAGCGGGCACGCAACTTCTACACGCGCACCGGCTGGCGCCTCACCGGGACGGTCGGGATGCACGAACTGGGCGGCACGCAGGTCGAGATCGTGCGGTACGAGCTCCGTCTCTGAGACCCGGAAGCGCGAGGAGCACGCGCACGTTGCGCGTAGCCTGCGGGAATGACAGGCCGGGCGGTCGAGCCGTCGTACGACATGGGTGCCTGGGCGGCGTTGTCGCGGAGGTTCTCGCCGTACCTCGACCTGGCCATCGGGATAGCCGCGGCCGCGCTCTCGGTCATGTCGCTCGTGACCACCGACGTGGCCAGCATCGACCCACGCCTGGAGACTGCCGACCCGCTGTCGGTGGCGGCGACCCTGTCTGCGGGCCTGTCCTTGGTCTGGCGCAGAACGCGTCCCGTCCTGTCCTTCGGCATCTTCGTGGCGGGATGTCTGGTCGTCAGCCTCACCGAGCACTACATCGGGCTGCTCTCGGTCCTCCTGCTGTTCAGCCTGTACTCGCTGGCTGCGCACGGCAGGAGACGCGACGGTGTGACCGCACTGGGCTCGTCCATCCTGGTATTCATCGGACTCGCGCTCCTGGACGTCCCCGACCTGCGCATGTCAGACCTGCTGCAGGCCTGCGCCTTGCTGCTGGCCGCGTGGGCACTCGGGGACGCGATCCGTTCGCGTCGCGCGCAGCAGTCCGAGCGCGTGCGCGTCGCCGAGCAGGAAGCGGCAACTGCCCGCGAGCACGCGGCTCGCGCCATCGTCGAGGAGCGGCTACGAATCGCGAGGGAGCTGCACGACGTCGTCGCCCACAGCATGTCCCTGATCGCGGTGCAGGCCGGGGTGGGTGGACACGTCATCCGAACGGATGTGGACGCCGCGGAGCGTGCGCTCGAAATCATCGCGGAGACCAGTCGTACGGCGCTCACCCAGACCCGGTCGATGCTCGGCCTGCTCCGAGAGGGGGACGCGGATCCCGCCGCTTCACCCATGCACACCCTCGACGACCTCGACCGTCTCGTCGAGGACGTCCAGCGGGCCGGCGTCGAGGTCTCGCTCACGATCGAAGGACCCCGACAGCCGCTCGATCCCGGCGTCGAGCTGACCGCCTATCGCATCGTTCAGGAGTCGCTGACGAACGTGCTGAAGCACTCCGGTGCTACCCGGGCAAGCGTCGGCGTGACCTTCGTCGATGAAGGGGTCGACATCGAGGTCCGCGATACCGGCAGAGGTACGGCTTCCCGCAACGACACCACAGCTGTTGCGAGCGGACACGGCCTGGTGGGCCTGGACGAGCGGACCAGGCTCGTCGGTGGGGTCCTGTCGTACGGCGCCATTGACGGCTCCGGTTTCAAGGTGGCTGCCCACCTGCCCTCCTCGAAGCCGGTCGCCTCGTGATCCGGGTGGCCGTGGTCGACGACCAGGAGCTGGTCCGCTCCGGCTTCGTCGTGCTGCTGCGTTCCAGCCCGGACATCGAGGTTGTCGGCGAGGCTGGCGACGGAGCGGAAGCATGGGACCTGTGTCGACGTACCTCACCCGACGTCGTGCTGATGGACGTTCGGATGCCGCGCATGGACGGCATCGAGGCGACACGGCGGATCATGAGTGACCCACGTTGCGCGTCCACCCACGTACTCGTGCTGACGACGTTCGACGAGGACGCGCTCGTGCACGAGGCGCTGCGAGCCGGAGCCAGCGGGTTCCTGCTCAAGGACACCCGGCCCACACAGCTGCTCGAGGCCATCGCAGTGGTGGCCGCCGGTGACGCCCTGCTCGCGCCGTCCGTGACGCGACGCCTGATCGAGCAGTTCACTGCGCTGCCGAGTCGGCCGGTCTCCTCCGACGAGGACGACCTGACGGACCGCGAGCGGGAGGTCCTGGCTGCGGTTTCCCGGGGTCTGTCCAACCAGGAGATCGCTGACAGCCTGCACATGGGTTACGGCACCGTGAAAACGCACGTCAGCCACTTGCTGACCAAGCTCGAGTGCCGGGATCGGGCGCAGCTGGTGATGCACGCCTACGAGTCGGGGCTGACCGTCCCGGGGAGCAGCTGACCTATACCTCTGGTCTCGGCAGGACGGGACTTCGGACAGATGTGCGCACCCCCCTCGGTCACCGACATTGGTGGAACGGCCATCCAGGCCGGATCAGCCAACGGAGGTTCTCCCATGACCCGACCACTACGCGAAGTCACGACCTACCTCGTGCTCGCCTACTCGCTGGCGATCGGCATCGCAGTCGCGATGCCGCACGCCGGCATCAACGCGCTGCTCAGTGCGTTCGCTCCGATCACGGCCGTGCTCGCCATCACGTTCATGAGCACACCCCGCGGGAAGCGCCGCGAGCTGTGGGGGAGCTTCGGACTGAACCGCTCCGGCAAGCAGACGTGGGTGTTCGCCCTGGTCGTCCCGATGCTGATGGCGGCCAGCGCATACGCGGTGGCGCTCGTCATGGACGTGGCCCAGTTGCGGGAATTCGACCTCACAGCGACTGGCCTCGGCTCGTGGACCCTGAACCTCGTCGCCACCCTGGCGTTCATGTCGGTGCTCTTCCTCTCCGAGGAGATCGGCTGGCGCGGATACATGCTGCCGCGCGTCCAGCAGCTCACCAGCCGCCGCCGAGCTGCCGTGCTCACCGGGTTCGTGCACGGGTGCTTCCACCTGCCGCTGATCCTGATCGCGACGACCTACGACCAGCACGGCAGCCGCTGGTTCGTGGCTCCGGTCGTGGTCGCGACGATCACCGCGGGCGGCGTCTTCTACGCCTACCTGTGGGACCGCACCGGCAGCGTCTGGCCGGTCGCGATGGCTCACGGTGCCGTCAACACCATGTTCGCCATCGGTGCCGGCGCCGTGGTGGCTCGTTCGGAGGCCGACCTGGCCTACGTCGCCGGCGAGAGCGGGATTGCGACCTTCGCGGTCGTGGGGGTTGCAGCGGTGGTGTTCCTGGCCAGGGCTCGGGTGTGGCGCACGGACAAGCCGGCGCGCACGTCCAAGACCGCGCTGGAGCCAGTCGCCTGAGGTTGGCTCGACCCGGCGGTGCTCAGCTGTTGCTGAACACCGCCGGGTCATCGCCATTTCCGTCCGTGGCGTCGGGCCCCCGGCCCGCCCAGGTCCAGGCGTACGCCGGGTCCTCGACCGCGATCCCCGCCTCGCCGAGCTCGAGGGGCCGGAAGGTGTCCACCATGACCGCGAGCTCCTCGAAGTACTCCACACCGATCGAGGCCTCGATCGCGCTGGGCTGGGGACCGTGCGCGTGGCCGCCAGGGTGCAGCGAGATCGACCCGATGTTGATGCCCGACCCCTTGCGGGCCTCGTAGTCCCCGCCGACGTAGAACATCACCTCGTCGGAGTCCACGTTGGAGTGGTAGTAGGGCACCGGGATCGACTGCTCGTGGTAGTCGACCTTGCGCGGGCAGAAGTTGCACACGACGAAGTTGTAGGCCTCGAAGACCTGGTGGACCGGTGGTGGCTGGTGGATCTTGCCCGTGATCGGCATGAAGTCCTCCACGTTGAACGTGTAGGCGTACAGGCAGCCGTCCCAGCCGACCACGTCGAGCGGGTGCGTCGCATAGGTCAGCCGGGAGCCGACGAGGCCAGACGGTCCATTGCCGCGGTGCTTGACCAGCACCTCGACGTCCGTGCCGGTCTCCACCAGCGGTTCGCCAGGGCCGTGAAGGTCGCGCTCGCAGTACGGCGCGTGCTCGAGGAATTGGCCGAACCGGGAGAGGTAGCGCTTCGGCGGGTGGATGTGACTGTTCGCCTCGATGGCGTAGAGCCGCGAGACCTCCCCATCACTGTGCTGATCAGTGGGGGCGTTGGGCACCCACCGGTGGGTGGTCGCACGCGGGATCACGACGTAGTCGCCCGTTCGGTAGGGCAGCACCCCGAAGACGGTCTCCACGGTGCCGGTGCCGGACTCGACGTACACGCACTCGTCCCCGACGGCGTTGCGGTAGTACGGCGACGGCGCGTCGCTGACCACGTAGCTGATCCGGACGTCCCCGTTGCCCATCACCAGGCGTCGTCCCGTCACGGCGTCGCCGCCTGCGGGGAGGTCGTGCAGCTTGAGGTGCCTCGGCTTCAGCGGGTGGTTGGCGGTGGTCGCGAGGTCGCCCAGCTCCCACACCTGGCTGTCCACCACCGCCGAAGGGACGCCCGCGTGGTAGAGCAGCGAGGAGTCGGAGGAGAACCCCTCCTCCCCCATCAGCTCCTCGTAGCGGAGGCCGCCCTGCTCGTCGCGGAAGGCGGTATGCCGGGTACGCGGGACATCGCCCAGAGATCGGTAGTAAGCCACCCCGACACCCTGCCCCCCGGTGATCTAGCGTGGCAACTGTGACGCACCCAAGCAGCCCCGGCGCGACCCTCCCGGCCGTCCTCCCTGACTTCCTCAGGGCCTTCGTCGACGACGCCGCGATCTTCCCGCCCGCGCGCACTGACCTCGACCAGGCCGTCGCCGACCACTATGTCCACCGTTCGAGCGAGTACGCCGCCATCGTCGGTGGCTTCGTGGTGAGCGACGTGAAGGTCGCGGACTTGGCCCACAAGGTGGTCGAGCAGCGAGCGGACAGTCGAGACCACGACAGCGAACCCTTGCCCCTCGAGGTCAACCTCGTGGTCACCGGTGGAGCTGGGGCGATCGAGCCCGCCGTCACCTGGGTGACCCGGTCGGAGGGCGTGGACCTGCGGGCCGTCGAGTTCGCCCTGCGCGACGAGGACGACCTGGCGCACAACGCCCGCCGGCTCGTCCAGGTCGTCGACTCCCTCGACGAGGTGCTCGACGGTGTCACTGTCTTCGCCGAGCCGCCCAAGCTGTACGGGTCGCCTCCGCACGGTTGGCTCGCGGCGCTCGACGAGCTCGCAGCCCGCGAGATCGCGCTGAAGTTCCGCACAGGTGGCCTCTCCGCGGATCTCTTCCCGAGCGCCACCGAGCTTGCGACGTGCATCGAGGCCGCGCTCGACCGTGAGCTCCCCTTCAAGTGCACAGCCGGCCTGCACCACGCGGTGCGGAACCGCGACGAAGAGACCGGCTTCGAGCACCACGGCTTTCTCAACGTGCTGCTGGCGACTCGTGCCTCGCTGGACGGCGGCAGCCCCGAGGACGTCGCACGGGTGCTCGAGGAGACCGAGGCCTCGGCGATGGCGACGCGGCTCTCAGCGGACCCCGACCAGGCGGCGCGCACCCGACGGTGGTTCACCTCGTTCGGGTCGTGCAGCGTGCTGGAGGCCCACGAGGACCTGGTGGAGCTGGGACTGATGGGGGCGACGAAGTGACTGGCTTCGACCGCAAGAACCAACGCCGGCAGTCCGACCGGGGTCGAGAGCTCAACCAGGGGACCTGGGTCGAGGGAGCCGCGGGGTCGGCGTACGACACTGACAACCTGCCCTATGGGGTCTTCTCGGTCGGCGGGAGCGCCCCACGCGTGGGTACGCGCATCGGCGACCAGGTCCTCGACCTGACGCCGGCACTGGGCGACTCCACGTTCGACCAGCCCCACCTCAACGGGTTCATGGCGATGGGCACAGGCGCCTGGCGGGTCACGCGGCGGCGACTGGTCGAGCTCCTCACCGATCCCGACCACACCGACGAGGTCGCCCCGCACTTGCACCCGCTCACCGACGTCACCATGCACCACCCCTTCCAGGTGGCCGACTACGTCGACTTCTACTGCTCGATCCAGCACGCCACGAATGTCGGCCGGATCTTCCGGCCCGACGGGGAGGCGCTGTTGCCCAACTGGCGTCACCTGCCAGTGGGCTACCACGGGCGTGCCGGCACGGTCGTGGTCTCGGGCACGGAGGTGCGCCGCCCAAGCGGGCAGCGGAAGACGCCGGACGAGGACGCCCCCAGCGTCGGCCCCACCCGTCGCCTCGACATCGAGGCCGAGCTCGGGTTCGTGGTGGGCACCTCGACCCACCTGGGTGAGCAGGTGCCGGCTGCGGCTTTCAACGACCACGTGTTCGGCGTGACCCCGGTCAACGACTGGTCCGCGCGGGACATCCAGGCGTGGGAGTACGTCCCCCTCGGGCCGTTCCTCGGCAAGTCGTTCGCCACCTCGATCAGTGCGTGGATCACTCCACTGCAGGCTCTCGAGGAAGCGCGGGTCGACCTGCCTGGGCAGGATCCCGCTCCCGCGGACTACCTACGGGTCGACGAACCCGCCGGCTACGACATCGACTTCGAGGTGGACCTCAACGGCAAGGTGGTGAGCCGGCCGCCGTACGCCGCGATGTACTGGTCACCCGCGCAGATGCTGGCGCACATGACGGTCAACGGCGCCTCGCTGCGCACCGGCGACCTGTTCGCCAGCGGCACGATCAGTGGCGACGAGCGCGACCAGCGCGGGTCGTTCCTGGAGCTGAGCTGGGGTGGCAGCGAGCCGTTCGGGGAGGAGCGACGTACCTTCCTCGAGGACGGCGACACGGTCACCCTGCGGGCCACGGCGCCGGGAGAGCTCGGCGGCCGCATCGCGCTCGGGGAGGTGACCGGGCGGGTCACCTCCGCCGACGCGTGATCAGAGGTTGCCGCGGGCGTCCTGCTCGCGCTCGATCGCCTCGAAGAGCGCCTTGAAGTTGCCCTTGCCGAAGCCGAGCGAGCCGTGCCGCTCGATCAGCTCGAAGAAGACGGTGGGACGGTCGCCGAGCGGCTTGGTGAAGATCTGCAGCAGGTATCCGTCCTCGTCACGGTCGACCAGGATCCCTCGCTTCTGCAGCTCCTCGATGGGCGCGCGTACGTTGCCGATGCGCGCGCGCAGCTCGGGGTCCTCGTAGTAGGAGTCCGGTGTGTTCAGGAACTCCACGCCGTTGGCTCGCAGGGCGTCCACGGAACCGAGGATGTCGTTGGTCGCGACGGCCAGGTGCTGGGCACCCGCGCCGCGGTAGAACTCGAGGTACTCGTCGATCTGCGACTTCTTCTTCGCGATCGCGGGCTCATTGAGCGGGAACTTCACCCGGTGGTTGCCGCTAGCGACGACCTTGCTCATCAGCGCCGAGTAGTCGGTGGCGATGTCGTCCCCGATGAACTCAGCCATGTTCGTGAAGCCCATGACCTTGTTGTAGAACTCCACCCACTCGTCCATGTGACCGAGCTCGACGTTGCCGACGATGTGGTCCAGCGCCTGGAACAGACGCTTGGGCTCGCCCTCGCGCTTGACCCATGTCGACTCGGCTGCGACGTAGCCCGGGAGGTAGGGGCCGTCGTACCGCGAGCGGTCGACCAACGTGTGCCGCGTCTCGCCGTACGTCGCGATCGCAGCGATCCGGATGGTGCCGTGCTCGTCGGTGATGTCCTCCGCCTCGCGTACGACGCGCGCGCCGGCCTTGCGGGCCTGGGCGATGCAGCGGTCTACGTCGGGGACCTCGAGCGCGATGTCCGCGACGCCGTCCCCGTGCCGGCGGTGGTGGTCGGCCAGCTCGCTGTCCGGGTCCACGGCACCGTTGATCACGAACCGGATCGAGCCCGAGCGCAGCACGAAGGACTTGTGGTCCCGGTTGCCGTGCTCAGGACCGGAGTAGGCGACCAGTTCCATGCCCCACGCGGACTGGTAGTAGTGCGCGGTCTGGGTGGCGTTGCCGACCACGAACACGATTGCGTCCCAGCCGGTCACGGGGAACACGTCGCGCTCCTCGTCGTACTCCACGAGGCCGACCAGCTGCTTGAGCTGGTCGAGGGTCAGGTCGGCACGGATCTCTTGGGGGGTTAGCGAACTCATGCGCCAAGAGTCGCCGGGGACGACAATATGCGCAACTCAGCCATGAGACACTGAACAATATGTCCAGTCTAGGAGTCGCACATGGATCAGCTTGACCGCACTCTGATCGAACTGTTTGCTGCCGAGCCGCGTGTCGGCGTACTCGAGGCGTCCCGGCGACTCGGCGTCGCACGCGGCACCGTGCAGGCCAGGCTCGACCGGCTGCAGCGGACCGGAGTCGTCTCCGGCTGGGGCCCGGAGCTCGTGCCCGCCGCGATGGACCACCCGGTGACCGCCTTCCTGACCCTCGAGATCCGTCAGGCCTCAGCCACCTCAGGAGCGCTCGAGGGCGGCCACGACGCCGTGGGGGACCATCTGGCCACGATTCCCGAGCTGATCGAGGCCTGCACGATCACCGGCCCGGGCGACATCTGGTGCCGGGTCGTGGCGCGCTCGAACACCGACCTCCAGCGGGTGATCGACCGGGTGCTGGCCCACGACGCGATCGTGCGCTGCTCAACGGTGATCGCCCTTGCAACCCAGGTGCCGCACCGCGTGCTCCCCCTGCTTGGCTCCGTCGTCGCGGACTGAACGGCCCGGCTCAGGCGTCCTACGCTGGCGACATGATCCTGGACGAGTTCCCGCGGCACCCGTTGACCTTCGGACCCAGCCCGGTGCATCCGCTGGAACGGCTCACCGCCCATCTGGGAGGTGCGTCGGTGTGGGCCAAGCGTGAGGACTGCAACTCCGGACTGGCCTTCGGCGGCAACAAGACCCGCAAGCTGGAGTACATCGTCCCCGACGTACTGGCGAAGGGCGCTGACACGCTCGTCTCGATCGGCGGGTTCCAGTCGAACCACACCCGTCAGGTCGCTGCCGTGGCGGCGCACCTCGGTCTGAAGTGTCGGCTGGTCCAGGAGAAGTGGGTGGACTGGGATGACCCGGTCAACGACAAGGTCGGCAACATCTTGCTGTCCCGGATCATGGGTGCCGACGTACGCCTGGACGAGAGCGGTTTCGACATCGGACTCCGGCCCTCGTGGGAGGAAGCAATCGCCGAGGTCGAGGCGTCCGGCGGCAAGCCCTACGCCATCCCCGCCGGGGCGTCGGAGCACCCGCTGGGTGGGCTCGGCTTCGCCAGCTGGGCGTTCGAGGTCGCCGAGCAGGAGGCCAGGCTCGGCGTCTTCTTCGACACCGTGGTGGTGTGCACCGTCACCGGATCGACCCATGCGGGCATGATCGCGGGCTTCGCGGCCCTGCAGGACCTGACCGGGCGCACACGGCGGGTGCTCGGCATCGACGCCTCCGCGACGCTGCAGAAGACGCGAGACCAGGTCACCCGCATCGCCCGGAACACCGCGGCCCTGATCGAGCTCGGTCGGGACCTGCGCGACGACGAGATCACCGTGCTCGAGGGCTGGGCGGGCGACCTGTACGGCATCCCCGTGGACTCGACCATCGAGGCAATCCGGCTGAGCGGAAGTCTCGAGGCGATGATCATCGACCCCGTCTACGAGGGGAAGTCCATGGCTGGTCTCGTCGACCTGGTGACGAGCCGAGAGATCCCGTCCGACTCGACAGTGCTCTACGCCCACCTCGGTGGACAGCCGGCGCTCAACGCGTACTCGGGGATTTTCGACTGACAGCCGACCCAGTGAGTGCCGACCAGTTGATAGCCGGTCGACGGTTCAGCCGACGTCCGTTGACCTTCGCTTGCGTATCGCGATGCGGTACGCCGCTCGCGGCATCGCCCTACCGTGCTGGTCGAGGAACTCAGTCAGCCGTACCGGCAGCCGGTCGCCGGCGTACGCGAGGTAGATGCCGACCGGCTTGTGGACGATGGGGTCCGGGTCGGGGTGTAGTACCTCGGCGATCGCCAGGCCCGCCTCCACGTCCGTGTCGTCGCCGTACTTCACGAACCACAGGGGGGCGGTCATCGCAGTACGCCGACGGTGCGGGTCGGGGGACGTGGCGAGCTCGTGCAGCAGGTCGTAGGGACCGCCGGTCAGGGTCGCGCCGATGACCCGGGGTGCAGCCCGGTCGACCATGCCCCAGTTGTCGATCCGGTCGTGGTGGCGCAGGTAGGTGTCACGAAGCCTGGGGTCGCCGAGCCGCTTGCGGGCCTGGAAGTCGAGGATGCAGAACGCCGCCATGCGGGCCTCGTAGGACGGCTCTGCGAAGAGCGTTTCGAGTTCGTCCGGCAGGATCCAGGTAGCCGCCTTGGCCGTGTCGAAAAGGATCCTCATCCGCATTCCGGGCGTCAGCTCGGCCAGTACCCGCTCAGCCGTCCACACCGTGCCGCTCACGTCGCCTCCTCGCAATCGGTTTCCGCGCAGTCCCCTGACCATTGGAGCAGGAAGGTTCCGTACAGGAGGATCGATCCATGCAGCCGTGGAGGTGTCCGGCCTGGATCCCGGCCGTCGTGTTCGATCCGGGAGCTCGTGAGCGACCTCGAAGACGTGCTCAGAGCCGGTGGGGTTCCCGGCCCTTACGCCAGATTGCCGGCATGGTCTTCGTCGAAGTCCCACCACCATTCCCGAACCCTCCTGCGGACCTCGTGGCCGAAACACAGTGCAACGCTCCCGGCAACATCGAGAGCAGGGACTACCTGCAGGTGGAGCGGGACGCGTGGGAGGCACGGCGCAAGATCGGCGATATTCCGGTGACCGTCATCAGCAACAGGTACAGCCCTGGGGAAGTCGCGGCGGCACCCCCTGTCGAGCGGCCCCTCGTGCGAGCCAACGTGGAGCTGCAACGCGGCTGGCTGGTGTTGAGCCCGCAGGCGAAGCAGGTCGCAGTCCACATCGGTCACGCGGTCGAGGAGTCCGCCCCCGAGCTGGTGATCGACGCGATACTCGCCGTGGTCGGGGACGCGCGAGCGTGACCCTAGGACGGCCGTAGGGACCCGAGAGGTACACGGGGACCATCGCGCGTCAGGAGTCCTCCTGGGAAGTCGTCGCATCTCGAAGCACACTCACCTGCTGGAGACAGCGTGCGCTCGGGCCGACGATCTGAACTCCGAGCCGGAGCGGCTCCAGTTGGAGAGAGCTAGCCGCTGGTCGGGTCCCAGACGTGTGCGTAGTAGTCGAGGGTGGCTTGGGCCCGCTGGCGCTGGAACACCTCGCTGAGATAGATCTCGTCGTTGGAGTGGTACCACCTGCGCACCTTCTCGAGAAGCCTCAGGAACCACATGGCGATCGCCTCCACCGCAAGTATGCGCCGTCGACCCACACGGATCTAGGATCCCGCGATCGGGGCCACGCCGATTCGTAGGTGGTCGAGCAGCCGTGCGTTGAGCAGCGAGCGCCAGCTTTCCGGTGGTTGAGGAGCGAGCGTCAGCGAGCGTCTCGAAACCACCTGATCCAGTGGTTTCGAGACGGGCTCGTTCCTCGCCCTCCTCAACCACCAGCGAGCGTGCGCCACCCGTAGGTGGTCGAGCAGCGAGCGGCCAGTCGAGACCACCGCAGCCGACCGCGAAGAAAGTTGAGAATTCCCTTCCACAACAGGGGAATCTCGACCGAACCTGTCAGTGCTCGATGCTTGGATTGGTCCATGACGGTGCAGCTGGCAGACCTCTCCGAGGGTGGGCTCCTCGATCAGGTCGACGCGCTGCACCAACGCCAGCTCGAGACCGGGGTACAGCTCCTGCAGCTGGTCGCGGAGTTCGCCCACCAGCACGGCCAAGGCACCGTCGACCCCGAACAGGCCAAACGCCCCGGCCGCGAACGCGCGATACAGCTCGGCGGCGACGGCACACCGCTGGTCGCCGAGTTCGCCCCCGCGGTGCTCGCCGCCCGCATCGGTCTCTCCACCCACGCCGGAGGACGACTCGTCGCCGACGTGCTCGACCTGACCCACCGCCTCCCCGAGCACTGGGCCCGGGTCCAGGCACACGAGATCGCCGAGGGCCACGCCCGCTACGTGGCCCGCAAAACCCGCCACCTCTCGGTTGAGGAAGCCGCCTACGTCGACGCCCGGGTCGCCCCCTCAGCAGACGGACGGGTCTCCTGGACCCGGTTCGAGACCCTGGTCGAGGCCGCCATCATCGCCGCCGACCCCGAGACCGCCGCCGCCCGCGAACAAGCCTCCGCCCAGGACACCTTTGCCAAGGCCACCCGCTCCACCGAACACGGGATGCGCGGGTTCTACATCCGCGCCCACTTCGCCACCATCGCCCGCCTCGACGCCACCGTCGCCTACCTCGCCCAAGCCCTCCTCGCCATGGGCGACACCTCCAGCCTCGACCAGCGGCGGGTCAAGGCGGTGCTGATCCTGGCCAACCCCGCCCAGGCAGTGCAGATCCTGCACGCCTACACCACCTGGCAACACCAGGATGCTGACTCACCGGAGCCCTCACGCGAAGAACCCGTGGACACGGTGCCGCAGCGTTTCGACCCCACCCAGGCAGCCGAGCTGTTCGACGAGACCAAGCTGCTACCTGCGGTGTGGCTGTTCGTCCACCTCGCCGGCCTCACCGACCAGAGCGCCGGGGAGGTGGCCCGGGTCGAGGGATGCGACCCGGTCACCACCGACTGGGTACGTCGCCACCTCGGTGGCCGGTGCCGGTTCAAGATCACCCCAGTCCTCGACCCGTTGGACCAAGTCCCAGTCGATGCCTGGGAGATCCCGCACCGACATCGACAGGCCGTGCATCTGCTGACGCCGGCCGACACCTTCCCCTACGCGGGCAACACCACCCGCGCGATGCAGATCGACCACACCATCCCCTGGACGAAACAACGCGCCGAGGCGGGTGAGAAGCAGTCACGGATCGGGAACTACGGCCCCATGGTCGGCCTGCACCACCGCATCAAAACCCACGGCAACTGGGCCGTCCGCCAGCCCTTCCCCGGCATCTACCTCTGGCGCGACCCCTACGGCGCCACCTACCTCGTCGACCACACCGGCACCCGCCGAATCCCCCGACCCCGACAGACGCCAGCCCCGACATCACGACTCGAAGCCCGCTTCACCAACATCCTGCTGGCGAGCTGACCCGTCGCCCGTTCACAGGGCAGCGAACATCCGGTCAGGCCGATGTCCGGACGTCTCCTGGGGCGACAGTCGGCGGCGGACCTGACCTCACCTGGGCACCGCGCAGCGCTGCGATGGTGCACGCCGAACCTTCACAGACCAATAGCGTGAAGACAGTGCCAGGAGCACTATCAAGTGGGAGGATTCCGGACATGGGGGAAGCTCTTTCACTGATGTGGCGTGACGCGTCCGAAGCGCCAGGGCTTATGGCTCTGATCATCCTTCCGACTCTTGTCGCGCTTCCTCGTCTCCGTCATTCACGCCTCGCGGCGTTCCCTCCAATCGTTCTTGCGGCTCTGGTTCTTCTCTGGTTTCTCTACTACGTGATGGGTAGCAGCGACCCGGGACTCTTCTGGGCCCTGCTCCCGTTCCTGGTGACGTTCGTCCTAGGCCTCGTGCTGGCAGTGGCGTCCTGGATCCTTCCGAGGGAGCAGCAGAGCTCTGAGTCCGCGGATGCGCGTTCTCGTGTTGCGGCCACCGGCTAGGACCAACGCGGATCGCGAGAGGCTCGCAGCCCCGATGCGTCGCCCTCCCTAAGTTGTGCCGTTGGACATCCTGATCTGCGATCCGCGCGCATGCCACGAGCCGGGGCCATGTCGCGATCTAGTCTGTGCTCGTGGCTGAGGCGACCAAGACGTGCGTCCATTGCGCAGCGACGATGCCAGCCGATACGCCGGTTTGCGCAAACTGTGGCCAGGACTTCGATCCCGCGCCAGGGGTCCCGCTTCACCGGCTACGGTTCGCGCGCCTCCGTCGTCGGCGCAAGCGCTGAGGCGTCACGAGCGTCAGGGATGACGACAGGGGCTCTGCTCGTCGACGTCCGCATCTAAATGGCTGCCGCGATCCGTGCGGTCATCCCGACATGACATGAATGCGTCCAGGTCGCCTTCGCCTACTCCGTTGCGCCTCCCTTGGCGCTTCGCGCGGTCCGCGCGGTCGAAATGCCGCGCCAGACAGCGAGTGTGAACATCAGCGCGGCGAAGGCCACGAGAAACAGCTGGTTGCCTCGTTCGACCTCTTCCGTCGCCCACCAGGCAGGCACTGCGGCGAGGGCGAGCAACACAACCGTGCCCATGACTCCTTGCCAGGTCGGCTGGGGGACGGGGGAAGGGTCTAGCACGCGCTCATTGTCGCCCTTGCACGACAAAGACATCCGAATCCGCGATCCGCGCGGTCATGCCGAGAGCGGATGCGGGCACACGAGGAGGATCGAGAGTCTACGAGCTGAGGCTCGCGGGCGCGGCTTGGCGCGGACTTCCGGCGATGCGGAACATCGACGTTCTCGGCGAGAACTTCAACAACGCATTCCTTGGACAGCACCACGTAGTGGAGCGGCATGATCGTGCGTCCAGCCACGGGGTTCCACATGGGACGCAGCGCCGCGACTAGGCTGCTGTCTAGAACGACACCGAGCCAAACCTCCTGCTGAGGCCTGCGGCGCAAAGCCGATGTTGGTGTCGGCCCTCATCGTTGGGTGGGCCCATCAGGGCGTAGATGACGCCGTCCCACCGCAGGACAACGCACCGTTTGTCAGAGTCGTCAGGGTGGGCGTGCTGGCCCGGGGCTCCAGCGAAACGCACCGCGGAATTGAAGATGTTTGCAACTCGTGTAGTCTTCATGTCGTGACGCCTCGGTCCGGCCACGCGAACGGGGCCAGGGGCAATGGACTGGATGTGAGTTGAGTCATGAGCGTTCCCCTCTACCAAGCCAAAGCCGAGTTCTTCAAGACCCTCGGCCATCCCGCGAGGATCCGGATCCTCGAGCTTCTCTCCGAACGCGACCACGCTGTCCACGAACTGCTGGAGCAGATAGCGATCGAGCCAAGCAACCTCTCCCAGCAACTCGCCGTGCTCCGTCGCACGTCTCTGGTGGTCTCGCATCGCTACGGCGGCGAGGTGGTCTACTCCGTCAGCGTCCCCGATGTCCGCGACCTTCTCCTGGCAGCCCGCAACATCCTGTCGGGGATCATCGCCCAACAAGGTGAGCTCGCGGCTGAGCTGACCCCCGTTCGTAGAGCATGAAGCAGCCGGGGATCGGTGCGCTGACACGGACCAAGCAACTGCTGCCGCGCAGATCCGACTGGACGCACGGACGACCCGTTCGTGACCTGACCGCCGGCCTCATGGTGGGTCTGGTCGCACTCCCCCTGGCACTGGGGTTCGGAGTCAGCTCAGGAATGGGCGCCACGG
The DNA here is from genome assembly GCA_963759525.1 of uncultured Actinomycetota bacterium. Classification (GTDB taxonomy): domain Bacteria; phylum Actinomycetota; class Actinomycetes; order Propionibacteriales; family Nocardioidaceae; genus Marmoricola. The sequence continues at coordinate 296,194 of CAVWZO010000008.1, forward strand.
CCGGTCTGGTAACCGCGATCGTGGCCGGCGCCCTTGCCGCGATCTTCGGCGGGAGCCGGTTCCAGGTCAGTGGGCCGACAGGCGCCATGACAGTCGTCCTCGTGCCGATCATCGCTGTCTACGGGAGCGACGGTGTTCTCGTCGTCGGGCTGCTCGCTGGGCTGATCCTGATCGGCCTCGGGTTCGCCGGAGCCGGCCGGTTCATCCGCTACGTTCCGGTTCCCGTCGTGGAGGGGTTCACGCTCGGCATCGCAGTGATCATCGCGCTGCAGCAGGTGCCCGCAGCGCTCGGTGCCGACGTCCAGGCAGAGAAGGTTCTGGTCCTTGCCGCACGGGCCCTCCAATCCTGGGGCAGCCACCCCGACTGGGTGCCGCTCGCGATAGCCACCGGGGTCATCGCCCTGGTGCTGGGGCTGTCCCGGTTCGTGCCACTGCTGCCCGGGTCCCTGATCGCGGTGGTTGCCGCGACGGTCGCGAACTCCGTATTCGGTTGGGGTGCCTCGCAGATCGGCCACATCCCCAACCGCCTGCCAACCCCGTCGCTTCCCAACATTCCTTGGGGCGAGCTCGATGCACTGTTTCTGCCCGCGGTCGCCGTGGCCGCCCTGGCGGCCCTGGAGAGCCTGCTGTCGGCGACCGTCGCGGACGCGATGAGCGTGGGACAACGCCACGACTCCAACCGTGAGCTGACCGGCCAGGGCCTGGCCAACCTGGTCGCTCCATTGTTCGGAGGCATCCCCGCGACGGCGGCGATCGCCCGCACGGCCGTCAACGTCCGCGCGGGTGCGACAACGCGGCTCGCGGCGCTGACCCATGCGCTCGTGCTCTTGGCCATCGTGTTGGTCGCAGCCACGTGGGTCGGCGAGATCCCGCGCGCAGCGCTCGCCGGGGTCCTCATCGCCACCGCGGTTCAGATGGTGAGAGTCTCCAGCATGGCTGCGCTGCTGCGCTCAACCAGGGGCGACGCCGCAGTCTTGGCCATCACCGCGGCCGCCACCATCACCTTCGACCTGGTGACCGCCGTCCTCATCGGTCTCGTCGTGGCCGGGTTCTTCGCCCTCCAGCAGACGGCAAGGTCTGCACGCCTCGAGGAGATGCCGCTCGATGTGGCAGACCACATCGACGAGGAGCGTTCACTCCTGGACGAGCACATCGTGGCCTACCGGCTCGATGGACCACTCTTCTTCGCCGCCGCGCACGACTTCCTCCTCGAGCTCGCCGACGTGACACGCATACGCGTCGTCATTCTGCGCATGTCGCGGGTCACCGCAATCGACGCGACCGGAGCACAGGTGCTCGCCGACACCATCAGCCGGCTCGAGCACCGTCACATCAGCGTCTTGCTCTCAGGTGTCCAGCCGCACCACGAACGGGTCCTGCGTGAGCTCGGCGTCTACGACCGGCTCGCCCACGAACGGCACCTCTTCGCCACCACTCCCGAAGCCATCGAGCACGCCCGCGTCCACGCATCCCGAGTCGCCCATTCCCCCAGCACGGGGAATCCCTGACCAGCCCAGCGCCGCGGCGTACACATCGAGAACGAACACCCCGATGCGGCTGATCCTCGTACGCCCGCCGAGAGCCGGGAAGGGTTCTTGGTACCTTGCTGACCGCATTCTCGACGCGTACCGGTGCGGCCTCAGTGTCGATCAGGCTGTGTGGCACCGCGTACGGATACCCGCAGCAGCCTCCGGCCAACGGCTCCCACACCCCCTAGCCGTAGCAGCAGCCGGCGCCAGGGGGCCCGGACTCGCTCCGGTGGCCGGCTGCAGGTGGTCGAGCAGCGAGCGAAGCGAGGCCAACGCCCACTCACGTGGCACCGTGATCCGGGTCCACTAAGCGGATCGGGGTGCGCGTGCGTCACCAAGGTGTGAGCAAGCAAGAGTTCGCCGACTTCTACTCGGACAACAAGGACCGGTGCCTGCGCGCGGCGGTGGTTGGTGGGATGCGCCCGAGCGAGGCCGAGGAGGCGGTCGCCGAGGCGTTCGCGCGGGCCTGGTCCTCGTGGCGCACCGTACGCGATCTCAGATCACCCGCGGCGTGGGTCGTGCGGACTGCGATCAACGCCAACATCTCGTGGTGGCGCCGGAGCCGTCGCGAGGTGGTGGCGGAGTTGCCTCCCGACCGTCCCACGGCAGAGCTCGAGGGGTCGACCGACCTGGTGGCCGCCGTACGCCGACTACCACCGAGACAGCGAGAGGTGGTCGTGCTGCGCTACCTGCTGGACCTCGACACGGCGTCCACCGCGGACTGGCTCGGCATCGCGCCGGGCACGGTCACCGCTCACCTGCACCACGCGCTGCACGCGCTTCGCGACCACCTGGCCCTACCCGAAGGGACGTACCTGTGAACACGCTCGAAGAGGCCCTGCGCGACAGCGCCGCCGATCTTGCCCTCGACCGTCCCCTCACCGACGTGATCGCCCGCGGTGACCGGATCCGACGACGCCGGCAACGCCGACTGGCGCTCGGCGGCGTCGCAGCAGCGGTCGTCGGGGCCACGGCTCTCTCGATCGCCTGGCCGCAGCAGAGCTCCCCGCTGCTCCCTGCGGCCAACGCCGCGTGGGGACCCGAGCTGGTGAACATGCCCGCGGACGATCTGGCTGCGGCCGGCGACGTTTGCCGCCGTCACCTCGACGGACCTCGCTGGCGGATTCCCCGCGGTACCAAGCCGCTGGCAGCCGAGGCACGCGACTCCATCGCGATCCTCTACTTCCGTCATGGCGGCATGGCCGGAGACTGCCGGATGAGGCTCCGCGGTGGCGTGTACGTCGTGAGCGGCAGCAGCTGGGGCCGATGGCACGAGCTGCCGGCGGGCACCCACGTCGAGCTGGTGTCCCTGGGCGCCAGCCATGACCGACTGGACGGGCCTGCCAGGGACGTCACTGGGGCGCTGCATGTGTCCGACGACGTCGCCCGCCTGAAGATCGACGCGGGTGGCGACATCCGCGAAGCTACGGTCGCCAGGGGCGTCGCGATGTTCTGGCTCTCCGACGGCCTCACGGAGGAAGAGATCGCGGGCTTGACCCTGACGGCGTACGCCGCCGACGGCACGGTCCTCACGGAGCAGCCGCTCTGACCGCGCCGGTGCTCATCGGTGACGCAAGCAGAATCGTCGCTATCCCAGCGGGCGCGTGGCGAGGAAGACGTAGCGGTTCAGGCTGAAGAACCAGTCGGTGTCGAGGTCCCGCATCGAGGCGGCCCAGGCATCGACAGTCTCGCTATCGAGGCCATGCCGGTCGACCACGAAGCTGGCAACGAGCTCGAGCAGGAGCCCGCTGAAGCTGTCGTCGGCGTGGCCCGCATTGAGCAGCGGCAGCACGGTCGGCGGGCCGCCTTCGAAGCCTGCCCGCGACAGTGAGCGAGCGAGCGTGCGCGGCAGGTGCGGATCAACCAGGTGCTCATCCCATGCGGCGAGGACGCGGCTCATCAGCTCCTCGTCGGGCGCGTGCCACACGAGCGAGTCCCAGTCGGTGTCCAGGATCAGCACCCGCCCACCGGGCTTCAGGACCCGGTGGATCTCTGCCAGTGCAAGCGGTACGTCGGGGACGTACTCCAGCACCTGCGTGGTGACGACTGCGTCGAACGACCCGTCGTCGTACGGGATCTCCTCCGCGCTCCCCTGGGCGAGTTCGAGCGTCGCAGCGTCCGGACCGGCATCACGCGCCGCCGCGATGGCCAGCATGCTGTCGCTGACATCGATCCCGCAGACCCGGCCGGCGGCACCGACCTCGGCCGCCATCTCGGCCGCGAGGAAGCCCGGTCCGACCCCGATGTCCAGCACGTGCTCACCCGGCTCCAGAGCCAGCATCGACAACACGCTCGCACGTTGAGCGACGATGTCGGGCGTGCCGTACGCGACCTCCACTCGACGCGCGGCGTCCTCGTTGAACTCGATCATCCCGGCCATGAGGGCCCTCCCTCTACTCGCCCAGACACACGATCGTCGATCGCCTCGTGCTTGTCACCGTGATTTCCACTGGCGAAGCAGGACGATCCCACGGTCACCTACCCCCGCGTTGCCCACTCGCGCAGCAGCTCGATCCGCTTGGTCAGCTGGTCAGCGTTGGCTGCGGCGGCGGCGGGACCGCCGCACTCCTTGCGCAGCGTGGCGTGCGTGATCCCGTGCGGCTGGCCGGTGCGGTGGTACCACGCGGCGACGAGGCCGTTGAGCTCGCGGCGCATCACCGCGAGGTGCTCGTGGGTCGTTGGCTCGCGGTGGCTCTCCGTCTCGGGAGTACGCCGCCTGGCCCGCTCGCTCTGCCGATGACGGAGCAGGTCGTGCACCTGGTCCGCCTCGAGCAGGCCGGGGATCCCGAGGAAGTCCATCTCCTCCTCGGACCCCACGTGCACCTCGCCTGCGTGGCCGAACTCGGCCCCGTCATACAGCACGCGGTCGAAGGTGGCCTGTGAGCCGAGCGCCTCGAACGGCAGCCCCTCGTCACCGGCTGCGCCCTCGGCCTGTTGTGCCCGCTGCATCAGCGCTTCCTCGGCAGCGAAGATGTCGCCCTCGTCGGTGATGGTGCGACCCAGCACGTGGTCGCGCTCGACCTCCATCTCCGACGCGTGGGCGAGCAGCACCGGCACCGAGGGCACGAAGATCGACGCGGTCTCGCCACGCCTGCGGGCTCGCACGAAGCGACCGATCGCCTGGGCGAAGAACAGCTGTGTAGACGTGGTCGTCGCATAGACACCCACCGCCAGCCTCGGCACATCGACGCCCTCGGAGACCATCCGGACGGCCACCATCCACCGCGACCCGTCCGCGGTGAACTTGGCGATCTTCTTCGAGGCCGCCTTCTCGTCGGAGAGCACGACCGCGGGCCTCTCCCCCGCGATGCTCGCCAAGACCTGGGCGTACGCGCGCGCAGAGTCCTGGTCGCTCGCGATGACGAGTCCGCCGGCGTCCGGGACGTGGCGACGAACTTCTGAGAGCCTTCGGTCGGCCGCCTCGAGCACCGATGGGATCCAGGACCCCTTCGGGTCGAGGGCGGTGCGCAGCGCCTGCGCGTTCAGGTCCTTCGTGAGTGGTTCGCCGAGCCGTGCGGCGATCTCGTCACCCGCGCGCGTGCGCCACTGCATGGCGCCGCCGTAGGCCATGAACAGCACGGGGCGCACGACGTGGTCGGCGAGCGCACGCGCGTAGCCGTAGGTGAAGTCCGCCACGGAGCGCGGCACGCCGTCGGCGTCCGGGGCATACGTGACGAACGGGATCGGGTTGACGTCGGAGCGAAACGGCGTGCCCGTTAGAGCCAGTCGGCGACGCGCCGGCTCGAAGGCCTCGCGAACGGCCTCACCCCAGGAGAGGGCGTCCCCCGCGTGGTGGACCTCGTCGAGGATCACCAGGGTGTTGAAGCGCTCAGTGCGGATCCGGTGGGCGAGCGGGTTTGCCGCCACGCCGGCGTACGTCAGCGCGATCCCGACGAAGTCACTGCTGGTGCGACCCTTGCGCCCGGAGTACGCCGGGTCGAGCGGGATGCCGACTCTCGCGGCGGCTTCGGCCCACTGGGTCTTGAGGTGTTCGGTGGGCGCCACCACGGTGATCCGGTCCACGACTCGCCGCGCCAGCAGCTCGGCGGCCACCGTCAGTGCGAAGGTCGTCTTGCCCGCGCCGGGTGTCGCCACCGCGAGGAAGTCGCGCGGGCTGTTCTCGAAGTACGCCGTCAGCGCAGCCGTCTGCCACGCTCGCAGGCTCGTCGCCGTACCCCAGGCAGCACGGTCTGGGTACGCGGGCGGGAGGTGGAGCGGGACAGGCGGAGAAGTTTCAGGCGGATGGTGTCCGTCGGTCACAGGCCGCTACAACCGCCACTTCTCGAAGGCGGAGTCCATGCGGAGCAGCTGGTCGGGCGTGAACATGTTCATGCACGAGTCCAGTGAGTAGTCCATGAAGTTGCGGACCGGGTCGAGCCCCTCCTCCGTCGGACAGGTGTCGCGCGTTGTCTGGCAGAAGAAGCTGGGCTGTTCCTCGGCGGCGGTGTCTGTGATGAGGTCGCCGGGTGCGTCGCACCCGCCCTCGAAGGTGTGGAAGAGCCCGAGCCAGTGACCGACCTCGTGGATCAGCGTGTCCCCGAGGTTGTAGCCCGTGGCCCTGCCGCCCGGCAACGAGGCGTGGTGAACGGACACGCCGTCCATGAAGGGCGCGCTGGCGTACTGCCACGGGAAGCGGGCCCAGCCCAGAACCGGCTGGTTCTTCGGCCCGCCACCGTTGATGTAGACGTTGAGCGTGCGGGCGTTGCCACGGTGCAGCTTGCGCTTCATCTTCTGGTCGCGCGGGCCGTTGAAGTAGGCGTGGAACCAGCTGTCGCGTCGAGTCCAGTCGGTCTTCACCAGGGTGAACCGGTAGCGGGCGTTGGCGCTCAGCGAGCTCTGCCTGGCACCCATGCCGTTGTTCAGGATGGTGATCAGGTTCCGGATCCGGCGCGGGCTGACGTTGATCCGCTCGCCCTTGTGCTTGCCCTTGATGACGTGCGCGTAGACCGGGATCACCACGGTGGCTGGGAGGTTCGGCTCCACGTTCCGCGCGACGAACCCGGGTCGGGTCTCTCTTGGAGGCAGGGCCTTGAGGTCCTTCTGGGTGACGGCGCCGGTGTCGGCATGCTGACGCCAGTGCGGCACCTCGGGCTCGCTCTTGACGCGCGCGTTCAGACCCGTCAGGCACGGTACGACGGCGGCGGCAGGTCCACCGATCGCCACTCCTGTGGGGGCAGCCGAGGCTGGTGAGGTCACGGCCAGGGGCACGGCCGCGACCGCAAGTGCCACCAGGGAAGCCGTACGTCGGAGGGTGCTCACTTCTTGTCGCCTTCGCGCATGCTTTCCCAGATCTCCTTGCATTCGGGGCACACCGGGAACTTCTGCGGGTCCCGGCTCGGGATCCAGACCTTGCCACACAAAGCCACCACAGGAGTGCCATTGACCATGGCGTCCATCAACTTGTCTTTGGGGACGTAGTGGGACAGGCGTTCGTGGTCACCGTTGTCAGTAGGGACGGTGCGCTCTTCGGTTCGGGTGTCCTCCAGGACATCGATCCCGAAACCCGGTGTCTGTGGGCTGCTCACCGACGCATCCTAACGCCCGGGTGCCCGGGGGACGTCCATCGGTGGGACCCAGGACTGACCGCAATAGACTGCCCAGATGACCGGCCCGGACCCCGAAACACAGCTCCCTGGTCCGCCGGAGGTCGCCGGTGGTACGCGTCGCGCGCAGTACTCCGCGTCGACCAAGCGGGCGCTCATCGAGGTCGCCACGGCTGAGTTCAGCCGGCACGGGTACGGCGCAACCAGCCTCGACGCGATCGTCGCGGGCGCGCGCGTCACCAAGGGCGCGCTCTACCACCACTTCAGCGGCAAGCAGGGAGTCTTCGAGGCGGTCTTCATCCAGGTCGAGGACGACGCCGCCAAGGCGATCAAGTCCGCCCTGCGCGGGACGGATGACCCGTGGGAGAAGGCCCGAGCCGGACTTCGGGCATTCCTGTCCGTGGTGCAGGACCCCGTCTACCAACGCGTCGTGATCCAGGACGGACCCGCGATCCTGGGCTACGAGCGGTTCCGGGCAGAGGAGGAACGCTCCAGCTACGGCATCGTGCAGGACATCGTCGGCTCGGTGCTCGAGGTCTCGGCGTACAACCTCGACGAGGCGATGAAGCAGACCTTCAGCCGGATCTTCTACGGCGCGATGTCGGCCGCCGGCGAGAGCGTCACCACGGCTGAGGACCCCAAGCAGGCGGTGGCCCGCATCGAGGCCGCCATCCTCTTCATCCTCGCGGGCCTGCGCTCGCTCGCGGAGAACGGCGTGGTGCTGACCGACCCGGTCGCGGACGAGGGCTAGCCCCAGTCTGTTCCTGGGACAGCTACTCGGTCACTGGTACTGGGTCACTGCTACTGGGTCACTTGCCGAACGTGACCGTGCCGCCGTGCTTGTCGGTCGGGACGAGCTCGATCCACACATGTCCTGCGGGCACCTTCAGGGATCCAGCCGCTGTGGTCAGCTGGATCGGCGCCTTCCTGGACTTCTTTTTCCAGGTGCCGCTCACGACCTCACCCCTGTGGAACAGCTGGAACTTGCCCTTGCCGGAGTAGACCGTCTCGGGAACAAAGCTGCCGGCCGGGTCGGTGTAACCGGCATCTTTTACGCGCACCCGGACGACCAGCACGCTGTCGGGCTCGAACTGCTGGCCCTCGGCCGCGTAGCTGTTCGTGGCGCGGTACTTGCCACCCTGGTAGCGCCACGAGGTCACGTGTTGGCGATTGGGGGCGAAGACCGCGTCGATCGTCTTCGCGGGCTGGCCGCCGGTGAAGTCGGCCTCCTTCCCCCAGGGAAGGTAGCTGGCGGGGACGACGGCCTTCTTGCGGACGGTCTTCGCCAGCTTGGGCAGGTCCACCATCAGGTTGTACGGCGCGCTGCGACCGCCGTCGCGGAAGTAGCCCGGCCCACCCTCGGTGAAGTACGTGATCTTCGCGCCCTTCAGCCGACCGAGTGTCTGACCCGCGGCTCCGCTGCCGACGATCACCCCATGTGCCGGCTTCACGATGCCGATGTCCGTGGCCCGCATGGACCGGACTGGACCGGCCGTCTTGGGCAGGTGGCGGTAGAAGAACACTGCGAGGCGCGTATATCCGCCCTCCACCAGCTCCTCGGTGATCAGGTCGGCCTTGTCCAGCCCGACCTGCGGCTGGCTGCTGCTGCTGTTGTCGATCTTGGTGACGATGACTGGGCGGTCCGGCGTACTTCCGTTCACGGGCTCGCCGGTCAGCGGCCACAAGGCCGCGAGCTTGGTGCCACCCGCGATCGGCTGCGAGTCGGGCTTCTTCTCACCGCCCTTGTCGCCGCCGCACGCTGCAAGGGTGAGGCTCAGTGCGATCGCTGTGAGCCCAGCAATTGAACGGGCCACGGGACGGGCGGCCCGCCGGGCGACGGGGCGGGCAGACCCCGTAGCAGGTCCGTGACCTGCGCGAACACGTGGATGCATGCTCGCCAGCATGACAAAGCAGTGGGCGCGATGGCCGCACGGCCCGCCCAAGTTGTCGCTTTTCTCACACTCAGATCCGGGCGCCACCGTCGACGTAGAGAATCTGGCCGGTGATGTAGGACGCCTCGTCGCTGCACAGGAAAGCTGCGGCTGCTGCGATGTCCTCCGGGTAACCGACGCGCTTGACCGGGTTGGCTTCCGCGGCCATGTTGCGGAAGTCCTCGACATCGAGCTTGAGGCGCCGAGCGGTCTCATCGGTCATGTCGGTGGCGATGAAGCCGGGCGCGATGGCGTTGACATTGACGCCGAACGGACCGAGCTCGAGCGCGAGGGTACGCGTGAAACCCTGCACGCCGGCCTTCGCCGCCGAGTAGTTGGCCTGGCCCCGGTTGCCGTTGGCCGAAACGCTCGAGAGGTTCAGGATCTTGCCGTACTTCTGGTCCACGAAGGTCTTCTGCACTGCCTTGCTCATCAGGAAGGCGCCCTTGAGGTGGACGTCGATGACGGAGTCCCAGTCATCCTCGGTCAGCTTGAACAGCAGGTTGTCGCGCGTGATCCCGGCGTTGTTGACCAGGATGTGCAGTCCGCCGAGCTCGTCGAGCACGCGCGCCACCGCCGACTCAACGGACGCCGCGTCGGTCACGTTGCAGCCGACCCCGATCGCCTTGCCCTCGCCACCGAGCTCGTCGGCGGTCGCCTTGGCCTGGCCCTCGTCGAGGTCCAGTACGGCGACCGAGGCGCCCTCCTCGGCGAAGCGCTTGGCGGTACCTGCGCCGATCCCTCGTGCGGAACCAGTGACGAGTGCTACTCGTCCGTCGTACCGACCCATCTCGCGCGTCCTCTCAGAGTGGCTGGCCCGACTGTGCTGTGGCCGCCGGTCACTCTAATTGGGCGCTCAGAGCGGCGGTGATCCGCCCCGCCCAATGGTCTCGCTCGGTCGTGTCGGCGTACTTCGTCCGGGGCCAGAAGAAGCCGCGCAGGCCGTCGCCCTTGGTGCGGGGCACTACGTGGCAGTGCAGGTGCGGCACCGACTGGGACACGGTGTTGTTCATCGCGACGAACGAGCCCTGGGCGCCGAGCCCGTCGACCATCGCGGCCGCGAGCCGCTGCGCTGCCGCGAGGAACGGGTCGCGCAACACACCTGGCAGGTCGGGCAGCGTCACGACGTGTGCACGTGGCACGAGCAGCACGTGCCCCTTGAACACCGGGCGAGCATCCAGGAAGGCGGCGAAGTCGTCGTCGCTCCAGACCATGGCGGCCTCGGTCTCCCCCGCGGCGATGGCGCAGAAGACACACTCCGTGCTTGCGGGGCTCAAGGTCGCGGCCAGTCAGCTGAGCTGTTGTGGCTCGACGTCGGACTTGTGCCCGCGGTCCGAGCCGACCGGGTCGCCCTGTGCCCCCGAGGTCGCCTCATCGCCCGAGGGACGCTCGAGCCGGATGATCACCGACTTCGAGGTCGGACAGTTGCTTCCCTCGGCGGTCGAGTCGAGCGGGACCAACGGGTTGACCTCGGGGAAGTACGCCGCCGCGCACCCGCGCGGGGTGTCGTACTCGACGATCCGGAACGACGGCACCGAGCGCTCCGTCCCGTCCTCCCACTCGCTCACCAGGTCGACGGTGTCGCCATCGCCGAAGCCGAACGCCGCAATGTCGTCTGGGTGCAGCAAGATGACGCGGCGACCACCTGAGATCCCGCGGTACCGGTCGCTTAGCCCGTAGATCGTGGTGTTGAACTGGTCGTGGCTGCGCATGCTCTGCAGCAGCAGCCGACCCTCCGGGACGTTGATCACGTCCATGGGGCTCGCACTGAAGACCGCTCGACCGGACTTGGTCGGGAACGTGCGCGTGTCGCGAGGAGGGTGCGGCAGCACGAACCCACCGGGTTGGTTCACCAACTCGTCGTACGACGAGCACCCGGGCACGACGTGCGAGATGGCCTTCCTGATGTGGCCGTAGTCGGAGCGGTACTCCGACCACGGCACGGGGCCGTCGGCGCCGAGCGTCGCCTCGGCGATGCTGCACACTATGTCGACCTCCGACTTCAGGTCGGGGCTCGCCGGCCTCAGCGGACCTCGCGAGGAGTGCACCGCGGACATCGAGTCCTCGACGGTGACCCGCTGGTCGACGCCGCCGGTGCGGTCACGCTCGCTGCGACCCAGCGCAGGCAGGATCAGCGAGACCCGACCGGAGCGGACGTGCGTGCGGTTCAGCTTGGTGGAGACGTTGACAGTGAGCTCAGCCTGCTCCATCGCCTCCTCCGTCACGACGGTGTCGGGGGCCGCGGAGACGAAGTTGCCGCCCATGGCGACGAAGACCTTCGCCTTGCCGTCACGCAGCGCCCTGATCGCGTCGACCGTGTCGTGACCGGGCTCGCGCGGGGGCTCGAAGCCGTACTCGTTGCGCAAGGCGTCGAGGAAGTGGTCGGGCACCTTCTCCCAGATCCCCATGGTGCGGTCACCCTGGACGTTGGAGTGTCCACGCACTGGGCACAGTCCTGCGCCGGGCTTGCCGATGTTGCCCTGCAGCATCGCGACGTTGACGAACTCCTTGATGGTGGCGACTGCGTTGCGGTGCTGGGTGATGCCCATCGCCCAGCAGTGCACGGTTGCGTCGGAGGCGAGCATCATGTCGGCGGCCTCGCGGATCTGGTCCCGGGTCAGCCCGGTCACCTCGAGGACCCGCTCCCAGTCGAGGTTCTTGATCTCGCGCGCCCACTCCTCAAAGCCGGTCGTGTGGCGCTCGATGAAGTCGAGGTCGAGCACCGAGCCGTCGTTCCCGGCAGCCTCCTCGGCCTCGAGGATCAGGGAGCCAATGGCCTGCCACAGGGCGAGGTCGCCGTTGATGCGCACGGGCAGGTGCAGGTCTGAGAGGCCGGTGCCATGGCCGGCCAGGCCGCGCGCGTTCTGCGGGTTCTTGAAGCGGAGCAGCCCGGCTTCGGGGAGCGGGTTGATCGAGATGATCCTGGCGCCGTTGCCCTTCGCCTTCTCCAGAGCCGTCAACATGCGCGGGTGGTTGGTGCCGGGGTTCTGTCCGCTGACCACGATCAGCTTCGCCTGGTAGATGTCCTCCAGGCTGACCGAGCCCTTGCCGATGCCGATCGTCTCGGCCAATGCGACCGAGGTGGACTCGTGGCACATGTTGGAGCAGTCCGGCAGGTTGTTGGTACCGAAGGCACGGGCGAAGAGCTGGTAGGTGAACGCCGCCTCGTTGGACGTCTTGCCCGAGGTGTAGAAGATCGCCTCGTCGGGATCGTCGAGGCCGCGCAGCGTCTGTCCGATCAGCTCGAACGCGTCGTCCCAGCTGATCGGCTCGTAGTGCGTGGAGTCGCGTCGGCGTACGACCGGGTGGATCAGCCGTCCCTGGTGACCGAGCCAGTAGTCGGTGTGCTGACGCAGGTCCTCGATGCTGTGCTCCATGAAGAACGCGGGAAGGATGTGGTCCGTGGTGGCCTCCTCCGCCACGGCTTTCGCGCCGTTCTCGCAGAACTCGGCCGTATGGCGGTGCGACGGGTCGGGGTCCGGCCAGGCACAGCCCTGGCAGTCGAACCCGTCCACCTGGTTGAGCTTGAGCAGGGTCCGCGCGGTGCGCGCGATGCCCATGCTCTCGACGGCCCTCTTCATCGACACCGCGACACCGGGGATGCCGGCTGCCACCTTCTTGGGGTGTCCGACCTCGACGTCGCGCTCGTCGATATCGGCCATCGGGGACTTGCGGCGAAGAACCATGGGTCTTGAGTACCCGGCCAGCCCGCCAGCAAGCAAGGGGCCCCGCCGTTTGGTTTCAGGCGTCGGTCTCAGCTCAGCTCGGGGAGCACCTTCTCCTTGTAGAACGCGATCATCTCCCGGTGGTGGGGTCCCATGTTGGCGATGTACAGCTCGTCGTACCCAGCCACGGCGTACGACGTGATCTGCTCGAGGTGGTCAGCAGGATCGTTTCCGGCCACGACCGAGTCCCGCGTCATCTGCTCCGTGACGAGTTCGGAGGCCTGCTCGAAGTGCTCCGGCGTCGGCAGGATCTGGGCCATCTCGCCGGGCAGTCCGGCGTTGGGCCACAGGCGGTGGGCGTGCTCCCAGCCCTCCTCCTGGTTGGGTGCGAAGGCGACCTTGGCACCTGCTTGCGCGGGCTTGCCGCCGGAGGCTTCCTTGAACCTCGTGACCAGCTCGTCGTCGGGGGCGGTGTTGATGTAGCCGTCACCGATCTTCGCGGCCAGGTCGGTGGCCTTGGGTCCGAACCCGGAGACGTAGATGTCCGGCGGGCTCTCGGGCAGGCTGTAGATGCGTGCGTGGTCGACCTTGTAGTGCTTGCCCTCGGTGGTGACGACCTCGCCGGTCCACAGCTCGCGGATCAGAGCGACGGCCTCCTCGAGCATCTCGAGGCGTACGTCGCTCGATGGCCACACGTCACCGAGGATGTGCTCGTTCAGTGCTTCTCCCGAGCCCACGCCCAGGATGAACTTCCCGCCAAGCATCTCGGCGCTCGTCGCCGCCGCCTGCGCAACGATCGCCGGGTGGGTCCTCACCGTGGGACAGGTGACCGCCGTGGTGACCGGGAGGTCGCACACCTGGCTGATCGCCCCGATGACGCTCCACACGAACGGGCTGTTGCCCTGCTCGTCGTTCCACGGGTGGAAGTGGTCACTGATCCAGAGCCCCTCGAAGCCGGCGTCGGCCGCAGCCTTGGCCTGCTCGACGAGCTCCGCCGGGGTGTACTCCTCGCACGAGAGGAAGTAGCCGATGCGCATGGAGGGTCCTCCTGGGACGGGATCGGGTTCGCCTCCGCCCGTACCCAACCCGGCCTGAGGCACGCCCCCGGGTACTACGACCAATGCCCGATGGCTTCGCGCCCCTCACACATCCGACAGTGAGTGAGAGCGGCCGGCTGACCACGCTGATCGGCTATTCGCCGCCAGGGTCCGCCACGTGCGGCAGGACCGGCCGGGTGGGTATCGCCTTGCTCGGGACACTGGTCTTGCACGTGCGATCGGAGAGCCGACAGACGAGCAGCTCGAATTTCTGCTCCGGTGTGTCGCGGGTGGCGAACAGGGCCATGCGGTCGTCATCGAGCCACTGGAACATTTCGAGGTCGTCGCCCGGCCCGTAGCCGGCCGGCGCGCGGAGACTGAGCCGCTTGCCCGTGACGCCGTCGAAGACGGGCACCCGGTCGTCACCACCTTCGCCGGTGGCCACCAGGCGGGAGCCGACGAGTAGGAAGTGCTGGCCGTATCCGTCCGTCACAGTCCCGGTGTCTGCGGAGTCCCCGACGACGAGCGTCCGGGGTCGGCCGCGGAGGCCGGCTTCCTGCGCTCGTTCCTGGGCTCGCCGGGCGACCCCCGCCAGCTCGCGAGTGGTGACGCTGTAGCGGAACAATCTCTCGCGGGGTGCGTTCTCGCCGGGTCCGGGCTCGTAGGTGATCAAGTACACGGATTCGCCCTGCACGGAGTCGACTTCGGCGAAGCCACCGGGGATCGGGCCGCCGGGGCCGAAGCTGGGCGCAACCCGAGCAACTACCTGCCGCGCGCGGGTGTCGTACACCACGATCTCCCTCTTCTGGCCGTTCCCTCCTGTCGCGGGCCAGGCGAGCAGCGAGCCGTCGGACATGACGGAACCCCCGGGCGTTGAGCTGCTGGTGCCGATCCGATCGGTCGTGGAACCGTCGAAGAACCAGGTGTTCCCGTCATCGGTCCTGAAGGCGATCCCGTCGTCGGTCACGTCGAGCTCAGTCACGTCGCTGCCGGCGGCGAGGGTGCGGTTGCCATAGTGGATCGTCTCCCCGGTTGCCCAGACCAGCTGGCCCGGCAGCGGGGCCTCTGCCCCAGCGGTTGGCGTGTCGCTGCGCCGCGCGTTCTCGGCGCCCATGTCAATCAGGAGGGACGGGACTCCAACAGCGAGAACCACGGCCACGGCGGTCCCGGTCACGGCCGCGAGCCGGTGACGCCGCACGCGGCGCTCACCTCGCGCCATCAGCGCCTCCACGTCGAGGTCAGGGACGTCGAGAGCCTCAGCCCGGTGGCTGAGCATGTCGCCTACCACTCCACTCATGTCGTCACCGCCTTGTCGTCGTGAATGAGGAGGCCGGACTCGGGGCCCAGCCGTCGCCGCAGTCTCTTGAGGCCGGCCGCGACCTGGCTCTTCACAGTCCCCACCGAGCATCCAAGGAGCTCTGCCGTCTGCTGCTCGGACAGGTCCTCGTGGTAGCGCAGCACGATCGCTGCACGCTGCCTGGGCGGCAATGAGTGCAGCTGGACCCACAGCGCGTCGCGGGTCGCGAGCGCATCAACCTGATCGTGAGCTTCGACCTCCGGCAGGACGTCGACAGGTCGCTCGTGGAACGATCGACGGCGCCGCCACGAGATCGCGGTTGTGACAACCGTCCGCCGAGCGTAGGCCTCCGCGTTGCTCACGTCGCGGATCCGGGGCCACGCGACGTACGTCTTCACCAGTGACTCCTGCAGCAGATCCTGGGCCAGCTGGTGGTCGCCAACCACCAGATAGGCAGTGCGGAAGAGAGCCGCTGATCGAGCTGTGACGAACTCCGAGAACGCCCTGGCATCCTCCGGGTGTCGCACTGCCATGCCTCCCCCTACCTGGCCCAAGCCGGGTGGCTGCTCAGTCGGTCACTCGCCAATCCTCTACCTAGTGGACGCTTCGAGAGCCCTCAAAGGTTGGACGTTCACGCGGATGCGGCATCGAGCGTTGGGCAGGGAGTCTCTGCTGAGTTGTCGGGGTCAGGGATCTCGCGGCCACCGGTTCGCTGGGCGCCAATGCCGGCGACGACCACGAACCCGATGCCGATGACGGCCAGCAGGCTGGGCACCTGGCTGAGGATGACCAGGCCGACCAGCAGGGCGGCGGCCGGCTCCAGGCTCATCAAGGTGCCGAATGCCGCGGTGTTGAGGCGACGCAGCGCGAGGAACTCCAGCGTGAACGGGATGATGGGCAGCATCACGGCCAGGCCGATCCCGATCAGCCAGAGCTCCGGAGTCATCTTGCTGAGGACCGACGGCCCGACGGCGATGGAAGCGACCAGCCCGGCGACCGGCATCGAGATAGCCAGCCCGGTGATCCCGCTCGCCTCGTCGCCGACGCGCTGCGTCAGGAGGATGTACGCCGCCCAGCAGCCAGCCGCCGCCAGTGCGAAGGCCACGCCGACCGGGTCCGCCGTACCGGCCCAGGGCTCGGTCAGCAGCAGCACTCCGGCGCCGGCGAACAGCGGCCAGACGAAGCGACCGGCACCACGACCCCGCGCGACCGCGACCCCGAGCGGACCCAGGAACTCCAGTGCGCTGGCCATCCCGAGCGGCAGCCGGGCGACGGCCTCCATGAACAGCAACGTGACGGACGCGGTGGCGACCCCGAGCATGACGCTGGCGACGATCGCGGAGCGGGTGTAACGGACGCGCCACGGCCTGCCGATGACGAGGAACAACACCCCGGCCCAGCCCAGCCGCAGCCAGGCTGTCCCGTCGGCCCCGATGCGATCGATCAGCGGGACCGAGACCGCCAGCCCCACCTGGACGCACATGATCGAGCCCATCGCCATCGCGACGCCGGCATGCACGTGGCTCTGGCTGGTCGTAGGGGACGGCGTTGTGGTCATGCATCCAGTCAAGGCCAACAGATCGTCCGTGTCCACGCGAGAAACGTGTACTTACCGTTCGTGATTAGTGAACAATGGGCCCATGGACATCCGCCGGCTGCACCTCCTGTTCGAGCTCTCCCGGCTTGGCTCCATGCGTGCCGTCGCCGACACCCACGGCCTCACCACGTCGACGGTGTCGCAGCAGATCGCGGCCCTGGCTCGCGAGGTCGACGCCGCGTTGATCGAGCCAGATGGTCGGCGGGTGCGACTGACGCCGGCCGGTCTCCGCCTGGCGGACCATGCCGTGACGATCCTGGCTGCGGTGGATGCCGCGCGACTGGATCTCGATCCGGACGCGGAGCCTGCCGGCACCCTGCGCACCGGCGGGTTCGCGACCGCGATCCGCAGGTCCTTGCTACCGGTCGTCGCAGACCTCGGGACCAGCCACCCGGACCTGCACGTGGCGATCAACGAGTTCGAGCCGCTCGAGGCCTTCGAGCTGCTCGCCAACGGCGACCTGGACCTGGTGCTCACCTACGACTACAACCTTGCGCCTGCCTCGCCCGCCAGCACGGTCGCATCGGTGCCGCTGTGGACCACACCGTGGGCGCTCGGAGTGCCGGCCGCCGATGCTCGTGCCGGCTCTGGGGTCGCCGACCTCGCCGCGTGGCGCGACCACACCTGGATCGTCAACTCGCGCAACACCGCGGACGAGGACGCCGTACGGACTCTCGCCTCACTGGCTGGCTTCACGCCACGAATCAGTCATCGGATCGACAGCCTCGACCTCGTCGAGGACCTGATCGCCGCGGGTCACGGGGTCGGGCTGTTGCCGCTCCCACGCAAGGTGGGCAAGGGGGTTCGCATTCTCGAGCTCACCGACCCGCCGGTCCTGTTGACGGCGTACGCCGTGACCCGGCTCGGCCGGGAGAACTGGTCGCCCCTGCGGCTGCTCCTCGACCGGCTCGTCGCCCGGCATCAGGACCCGAACCTGCACGAGGACTGGTCAGGGACCTGACCCTGGGCTGGTACCGCTGGGTGGGCAGGGGCTGAGGGGTCTGTGGTTTCCCACTGTCCCGTGGGAAACGCCAGCTTCCCGTGCTTTGCAAGCCGCGGGAAGCTCAGGTTTCGCGCGGGAAGCTGATGCTCCTGAGGTACGCCGAGCGGCCGGCCAGGCGTGTTGGTCCCGCTGGGTGCGGTCAGCAGTCTGGCCGACGCGGAGGGCAACGAGGTCGACGTGGCCACCAGGATGGGCCGCGACTGAGAGCTCACACGAGACGAGGGAACGCTCAGGTCGTTGGCGCGGTCCAGGCGGGGTCACGCCCGGCGAACCCGAGCGCCCGGTCGAGGATCGGCGCGTCTTCGGGAACCTCGACGACCGGTCCGAACAGACCCTCGCGGGAGTCCAGGGCCTCGGGCTCGGACATCGCGGCGGTGAACCCGAGCACGGCGTTGAGACTGGCCTGGTCACCGGTGTACGGCTGACCGGTGCCTCGCGCGAGGTCCCAGCCATGGAGGACGAGCTCGTCGAGCGCGACGATGCCCATCTCCGCGCCCGCCATGGTCACCGATCCGACCTCGGTTTCGCCTTCCCAGGCCGCGGGATCCTTCCAGGCGTCAACCAGCTCCTCGAGCCTGCGGGGAAGGACGGTGCGCCAGTTCGGGTCCAGGTTCTCCGGGTCGGGCAGGCCGCCCGTTCGCTCGGTCGGCTGCACCTTGCGGGCACCACAGGTGAAGGCGTGGGTGAGGCTCATCAAGTGTTCGATGAGCCCGCCAACCGGCGTGTCACCGCACGGAGTCGGCAGTTTCAGCTGGTCATCCGTGACGCCTTCGACCAGGCGGGTGACTTCAGCCGCAGCGGGGCCGAGCGAGAGCATCGTGGCGTTGTCTTCAGACATGTCGCCCAGTGAATCGGTCCTGGGATTGAGGGGCAACCGCATTCGATTCCGGCAGTGTCCCACGTCTGAAGTCCTTTGCCGCTTGGCGTCTGCAGGGTGCGTTGCAGCGCAAGGCGGAGGAGCGACGCTGTAGTTGGCCCTCCTGCGAGTGACGACAACGCAGCGATGTGCGTGCCATGGTGGCGCGAAGCGCCAAGGAATTTCGGACGCAAGCCCCTAGACGAGTTCCAGGTCGAGCCAGCGAGCAAGATCCCTGATCTCGCGCTCGACCGCCTCGGTCATTGCCTTGCCGAACGGTACGTCCCGATGGACCGCAGCGACACGGAGCACCCCGTCCTTCCGGTCGGCCCCCGCGTCGAGCTTCCCGACCAGCCGGTCGCCGTACAGGATCGGGAGCGTGTAGTAGCCCCACCGACGCTTCTCCGCCGGCTTGTACATCTCGAGTGCGTACTCGAACTCGAAGACCTCACTCATCCGCTTGCGGTCGTGGAGGAGCCGGTCGAACGGCGACAGCAGGGCGGCACGGCCCGAGAACGGCTGTCCGAGCAGGGCCGGGTCAACCCGCCACTGGCCGCGGATCCCCTCGATCACGGCCGGCTCCCCTGCCTCACCGACGTCGAGCGGTTCGACCGGGCACGCCGGGCCACGCGACCGCGCGATGCCCAGCGCGCCGAGCCTGCGCTCGTCGCGCAGCCGCAGCGCCTCCTCCGTCGGGACCACGGGGTCGTCGGGGTAGACGCGGGTCGCGAGGTCCCACAGCCGACTGCGCCCCGTCCCGCCGGCAGCCGCCACCTCCCCGCGCTGCACGAGGAAGTCGAGCATCATCTTGATGTTCTGGTTGTTGTTCCAGCCCGTCGAGGACCATGGCTTCACGCATGTGTCGGGCAGGTCAGCCGCGTGCAACGGACCGTCGGCACGCAGCCGCTCGAGGATGTCGCGCCGGCAGGCGTTGTTGGTCGTGACCCAGTCGCTCTGCGCCCGCTTGTAGCCGCGCACCTCGCCGGCGCCCGGCCACTCGGCCATCTCAGCGCGGTAGAGCGCGATGTCCTCCGCCACCCTCAGCGTGCCGCGGAGCTCGATGATCCGCTGCTCGTCGACGGCGTCCCAAAGCTCATGAGGCGAGTACGCCGACCCCAACCGGCTCCACACGACGAGCTCGGCGCTCGGGGCGATGGCACGCGTCGGGTCGAGCTGGAGCAGCGAGAGCTGCTGCACCGTCTCGATCACGTTGGGCGGCCGCTGCGAGGTCAGCAGCTGTGCCCGCACCGCGATCCGGCGCGCGTCGGCGCGGCTCAGCTCATGGACTTCGGCCATGTCGCGAGCGTAGGGGCCGGCGCCGACAATCTCGACGCTCAGGCCAGGCGTCTGGCGCGGTATAGCGTCAGGCCGTGGAGGTTGCGCCCGCCCAGAACGAGGACGAGATCCGCGCCGCCGAGGTGATCGGATCCCTCTGCCTTGCCACCGACCTCGCCATGGGTCTGCCCTTCGAGAACGGCTTGCAGAGCACGCTGCTCGCGATGCACCTCGCCGATGAGCTCGGACTGGACGCGGACGAACGCGTCGAGACCTACTACGGGTGCCTGCTGTTCTACGCGGGGTGTACGGCGGACGCCGAAGTCTCCGCGGCGTTGTTCCCACCGGGTGCACTGCTGGAGCACTTCACGCCCGTGATCTTCGGTTCGCCAGGGGAGATCGCGCGCGCGGTGATGCGTGCCCTCGCCGACCCGGCCCGCTCTCCCGCCGTACAGCGCGTCCAGGGAGCCGTCCGGCTGCCACGAGCGCTCCGGGGACACACGTCCCACCTGGTCGCGATGTGCGAGGTCGCCGAGATGCTCGCTGACCGTGTCGGCACGCCAACGGACGTCAAACGGCTTTTCCGCAACGTCACCGACCGGTGGGACGGGAAGGGTTCGGCGGTGTCCGGCGCGGAGATCCCGATCGCGGTGCGGGTGCTGCAGGTGGCCCGCGATGCCTGCTTCCAGCGAGTGCTCGGCGGCCCGGAGTACGCACTTCGGGTGGCGCAGGACCGCGCGGGACACGCGTTCGACCCCGCGGTGGTTGCAAAGCTGACCGCCGCCGCACTCGCAGAGCCGCACGGCTCGGTCTGGCCAGAGCTCCTGTCCGCAGAGCCTGGGCCTTGCCGGATGCTGCAGGGCGCGGCCATCGACGATGCGCTCTCGGCAGCCGGAGACTTCGCCGACCTCGTGTCGTCGTACTTCACCGGCCACTCCAGTGCGGTGGCGCACCTCGCGGGTGATGCCGCCACCCGGATGGGCCTGTCGTCGCAAGTGGTGACGACGGTACGACGGGCAGGGTTCGTCCATGACCTCGGCAGGGTCGCGGTCGAGACCCACGTGTGGAACAAGCAGGGCGCGCTGACCGCGGACGAGTGGGAGCGGGTCCGGCTGCACGCCCACCACTCCGAGCGGGTCCTCGCCCCCTCCTCGGGCCTGGCCGGGGTCGGTGCGGTCGTCGGCCGACATCATGAGCGGCTCGACGGCAGCGGCTACCACCGCGGGCTCGCCGCACCGAACCTGGACGGCGCCGCCCGGATCCTCGCAGCGGCCGACGTGTTCCGGACCGCGGTCGAGGCGCGGCCCCACCGTCCCGCGCGATCGCCCGAGGAGGCCACCGAACTCCTGACAAGATCCGCGGCCGAAGGGCACCTCGACCCGGACGCCGTCGCGGCCGTTCTCGTATCTGCGGGCCAGAGTGCCGCTCGCATGATGCGTCCAGCCGGGCTGACCGACCGTGAGGTCCAGGTCGTCGCCCTACTGGCAGGTGGGCTTCAGACCAAGCAGATCGGACATCGCCTCGGCATCTCTGTGAAGACCGCGGACCGGCACATCCAGAACGCCTACTCCAAGATGGGCGTCTCCAGCCGATCCGGGGCAACGCTCTACGCGATGGAGCATGGGCTCGATGTGTGGGGAGAACTCCCGATATCAAGACCCGGCGGCGATGCCTAGCGTCGGGACATGGACACCGACAACGCCACTCACAGGACAACCCGGCATCACTTCGAGGCGAACGCAGACGCGAACGCCACTCCCACGCCGCTAATTCGGCTCACGGCATGGGCGGGCATCGCCGGCCCGCTGCTGTTCACCGCCTCGTTCCTGACCCAGGAGGCGTTCCGCCGCGACGAGTACGACCCGGTCGCCGAGGTGGTCAGCGCCCTCGAGGCTGGACCGAACGGCTGGATCCAGCAGGTCACGTTCCTCGTGTTCGGCGTACTCACCATGGCGCACGCGGTCGGTCTTCATCGCGCTGTCGCGCCGACCCGGTGGGGGGTCGCCGGTCCGGCCCTGCTGTTCATGACGGGTGTGGGAGCTGTCGTCGGAGGCGTCGTCTTCCCATTGCGCGAGGACGCGGCCGGCGTGACCTACGACCCCGGTGGTCACATGGTCGGCGGGATGATGTTCTTCCTCGTCACACCGCTGGCCTTCCTCGCCCTGTCCTTCAGGCTCCGTCGCGATCCGCGGTGGCGCAGCCTGGCGCCGTACGCCGTGGCCGCGGGACTCGCCCTGATCGCCTCCGCCGTCGTGATGAGCACCCTGGTGATCCCCGACGACGGGGCGCTGCACGAGTACGCCGGGCTGGCACAGCGGTTCATCGTGCTGGCACTGATCTTCCCGCTCCGCGTCGCCCTCGGGGTGAAGCAGCTGACCCTCGCGAGCAGCTGAACCGGCCCCTAGGACAGGGGAACGAGCGCTCCGGGCGTCACACAGTTCGAGAAGATGTGCACGTCGACCATGTAGGCACGGCTGCCGTCCGTCGCACCGACCGTGCCCGTGAAGTGCACGGCTTGGCCAGCACCGGCGAGGAAGTGGTAGTAGTCGGTCTCAGCCTCGCTCACTGCCTGCACCGTGTTGTCGACGGTCAGGGTGCCGGCAACCATCAGCGGCGAGTTCCCGTTCATACCGGAGATCTGCAGGAACGGCTGGTCCTCGGAACAGCCGCCTGTCACCAGCACATCGGCGGGTGTGCTCGCGGTCGAACTGTCCTGCAGGAAGCGGATGGCCCCGGGGCCCTTCGGGCCGACGGCGCCAGTGGCTCCCCGAGGTCCGACCGCTCCGCGCGGCCCAGGCCTGTTGATCAGCTGATGAACTACGGGGCCCAGATCGCGTGGGCGGATGGTCCCGTTGCGGATGTCGACCGAACGCACGCTGTCGTTCCTGATCCCGGCCGAGCCCACCAGCCCGGCCGCCACGGCGCCGACCGACCCCAACGCAACGATTGTCACCGCCCCTGCCAGAACCGCGAGTATGCGCTGATGACGAAGGCTCATTGCTTGCTCCTCTTTCGGCGACTGTGGCCGCGCAGACGACGCACACGTCCAGTGCACACCTCAATGGGTGGTCGGAGTGCTCACGACACGGCCGATGCGCGTCAGGGGTCGGTGTTGAGGCGCAGCGTCTGCAGCCGTCTGCCTGCGTAGACGGTCGTCGTGACGGTGACCACTGCGAGCAGGACTGCGCCGGTGCCGAAGCCGACGGCGGCCTCGAGGCCAACCTGGTCGGCGACGTCGCCCAGCACCCGTTGCACGACTGCGAGTGACCATTGCTGGATGCTCAGCGTCTGAGCCCCAGGGACGATCCCGCCGACCAGCGACTCCCAGATCAGCGCGTAGATCAGGCCCAGTACGACGGCGTTCCGGCTGGTCACGGCGAGGAGCAGGAAGACCGCCGAGTACGCCACCCCGGCGGCCAGGGCACCCACTGCGAAGGCGATGGTCACGACGCCGACCTCACCGGTGAGCACGACGCCTGCCACGGCGATCGGTAGCACGCCGAAGACGATGACCACCCCGATCGCGACCGCCAGCTTGGTGACGACGATCGAGTACCGGTTCAGCGGCTTGGCCAGCAGGTAGACGATCGACCCGTCGTCGATCTCCGGGCCGATCGAGCCGGTGCCGGCGATCAGGCTGAGCAGCGGCAGCAGGATGGCGATCCCGAAGGCCCCGAGCAGGTCGGGCGCCAGCGACGTGTCGAGCTCGCGCTCGAGGTCGGCGTCGAGACCGGCGAGGACCCGAGCCAGCACGCAGAGGGCGAGCAGCGCCAGTGGGAGCAGCAGAAGGACCAGCGTGCGCCGGCGACCGAGCAGGCTGCGGCTGGTCAGGGAAGCGACGGTCGCGTTCATCGGGCCACCAGGTATGAGAAGACGCTCTCCAGGGACTCGTCGGCGGGTCGGACCTCGAGCAACCGGATGCCGCGTCGTGAGGCCAGCTGCGGCAGTGCATGGACGAACGCCGAGAAGTCGGTTGCCTGCACCTGCACGGTCGTGGCTCCCGCGGCGTCGGCGACCAGCTGCACGCCAGAGGTGCTGGGCTCGGCGATCACCGCGGAGGCCAGGGCGCGGTCGTCGCTGGAACGAATCGTGTACTGGTGCGGCCGCTGGGTCATCAGCCGGCGGATCTCGCGGAAGTCGCCGGATGCGGCATGCCGGCCGGAGACCATCACCTCGATGCGGCCCGCAATCTGCTCGACCTCCTCCAGGATGTGCGAGCTGAACAGGATCGTCCGGCCCTGGTCACCGAGGTCGTGCAGGAGGTCCATCAGGTGCAGCCGCTGGCGCGGATCCATTCCGTTGAACGGCTCGTCGAGCAGCAGCACCGCGGGATCGTGAACGATCGCCGTGGCCATCTTGATCCGCTGCTTCATCCCCTTCGAGTACGTGCGGATGTCACGGTCCTGCGCGTCTTCCATCTCCACGGTGTGGATCGCACGTCGCGCGGCAGCCTCGGGGTCGGGGAGCTTGTGCAGCCTGGCGTTCGCGAGGACGAACTTCCAACCGCTGAGGGCGTCGTACGTCTCCTCGCTCTCCGGGACCAGCCCGACCTCGCGGTAGATCTCCGGGTCGCGGTACAGCGGCCGGCCATCGAGCGTCACGCTGCCCGCCGACGGCGCGAGGAAGCCGGCCATCATGTGGATCAGGGTGGACTTGCCGGCGCCGTTGGGGCCCAGCAGCCCGGTCACTCCGGGACTGAGCCGCATCGTGACGTCGTTGACCGCGACCACGTTGCCGAACCAGCGGGAGACCTGCTCGAGCTCGACGACGCTCACGACAGTGCCTTCCTGAACCTGACGACCAGAGCGGCGTAGCTGCCGACGGCCAGCAGCAGCGTGATCGCCACGAAAACGGCGCCACCGACTGCGCCTGGCGGCCCCTGTCCGACCGATGACTCGGCACCGAGCACCGCGGTGACGACTCCGTCGACCAGCGTGTACGGCGAGATGAGGCCGGTGTAGGCGAGGAAGGTCTCGCTGCCGAACTCGGTCGCCATCTCGCTCACGGCGATCTGGAGGCCCGAGACGACGAGGAGTACGCCGACCACGGCGGCCACTCCCAGACCACGACGCGGTGTCAACGCTGCCACCACAAGCCCGATGCCGGCCAGCACGACCGCGTAGATCGCGGCACCGCCCATCGCGCGCAGGTAGTCGGGCAGCTGCTCGCCCAGCGGCAGCTCGGCTAGCAGCGCGCCGGCGAGCAGCACAGTGATGGGCAGACCCATCAGGATGAACAGCGCGACCGCCATCCCGGCGTACTTCGCCTGGACGTACTGCTGCCGGCTCAGTGGCCGGGAGAAGTACAGCGACGCGACCCTGTAGCGGAGGTCTCGCGACATCACCGCCGGGCACTGGGAGCCGAGGAAGATCGTGATGATGAACTGCTGCTGGATCACGTACTCCGGGTAGCGGATGGGCAGCGAGGACGAGCCGAAGTAGCTCGTCACGATCCCCATGACCACCGCGGGCAGCACCATCACCCCGAGGAGGAGGAAGGGCATCACCTTTGAGCGGCCTGAACGGCCGAGGCCGAAGGCGCCGCGCAGGGTCTCGACGAACAGCGAGCGCCGGATGTACGACGGGCCCAGTCGCGGCCCGTCGTAGTGCCGGTAGCCGATGTCGTGGATGGCGCCTGTTCGCACCTGCGAGGAGTCCTCAGACATGCACCTCTCCCTGCCCTCTGGCGCTGCCGGTGAAGATCTCGGTCATCCGGTGGCGTTGCCGCTCCATGCGTACGAGACCCAGTCCCAGCTCGGCGACTGCGTCGCGCACCGAGTCGTAGACAGTCGGATCTCCGACGTCGACCTGCAGCACCTTGCCGTCACTACGCACGCTGAGGCCGGAGCCGACCAGTCGCTGGTGGAGAACCGCGGGGTTGCCGTCCACCTCGACCGTGATCACGGGGGTCTCCGCGGTGACCGAGGCGGTGGTGGAGTGCTGCAGCAGCCGACCGCCGTCCATCACCACGATGCCCTCGCAGACGCGTTCGAGCTCGCCCAGCAGGTGCGAGGTCACGATCGCCGAGATCCCGAACTCGGCACCGATCCGCCGGATCAGCTCGAGCATGTCGTCGCGGCCGGCCGGGTCGAGCCCGTTCGTGGGCTCGTCCAACAGCACCAGGGCGGGGTCGTGCACCAGGGACTGGGCGAGCTTCACCCGCTGGCGCATCCCGGTGGAGTAGCCACCCATCGGTCGGTAGCGCTCCTCGTAGAGACCAACGTGACGCAGGGTGTCGGCCGCACGCTCGCGGGCTGCCGTCGTGGGCAGCCCGGACATCCGAGCCATGTGCACGACGAACTCCGTGGCTGAGACGTCGGGCGGCAGGCAGTCGTGCTCGGGCATGTATCCCACTCGCTCCCGGATCGCCGGCCCGTCGGTCGCCACGTCAAGGGCGAGCACGCTGGCCGTTCCTTCCGTTGCCGGGAGCAGGCCCAGCAGGATCTTCAGCAACGTGGACTTGCCGGCGCCGTTGGCACCGACCAGTCCGGTCACCCCCGGCTGCACGTCGACGGTGAGCCCTTCCACGGCAGTCACCTGGCCGAACCGCTTGGTCAGCCCCTCGGTCGTGATCAACGACACGGCGCGTCCGGGTGGATGGGGAGGTCCATGCGCACGAGCGTAAGAGCAACGCGGGTCCGGAGTCGGGGACGACTCGTGAAGATCCTGTGCATGTTCGTCTGTTGGTTGGTGGGTCACATCTGCCAACCTGAGCCGTCGGCTCGAACACAACCGGGAGGATCCATGTCCGCAACACACGACCCGGGCGCTGCGCCCGCACGCACGGGTGTTGTCGAGCTGCGCTCCATCGACTACGTGCCGTTGAACGAACGGCACGGAAAGGTCTGGCATCAAGGGCCTTTCTGGTTCACCGGAAACTTCGTGGTCACCACGATGGTCACCGGCTTCATCGGCCCAGCGGTCGGGCTCACCCTCGCCTGGTCGGTCACCGCGGTGGTCCTCGGCGCCCTGTTCGGCACCTTCTTCATGGCGTTCCACGCGAACCAGGGGCCTCGGATGGGGCTTCCGCAGATGATTCAGTCCCGCGCCCAGTTCGGCACCCGGGGCGCCGTCCTCCCGTTCATCGCAGTGCTGTTCGTGTACGTCGGGTTCAACGTCTTCAACGTCATCCTGGCCACCCAGTCGCTGCAGCTGGTCCTGCCCGGACCGGCGGGATTCTGGTATCCGACGCTCATCATCCTCGCGGTGGCACTCGCTGTCGTCGGCCACGACCTGCTGCACTTCGTACAGCGCTGGCTGAGCTACCTGATGATCGCGGTCTTCGGACTCCTGACGATCAGCGCGCTGACCAACCTCGACGCCGGGTCCACCATCCCCGACGCCGGGTTCTCCTGGGCCTCGTTCCTGATCGCGTTCGGGGGCGCCGCGGGCTACCAGATCTCCTACGCCGTCTACGTCTCGGACTACAGCCGCTACCTGCCGTTCGATGTCTCGGTGAAGAGCGTCATCTCCTGGACGTACGTCGGCGCTGCCGGCTCCGCGGTCTGGCTGATGTCACTCGGCGCATTGTTCGGGTCGTCCCTCGACGCCCCCGACGCCATCGGCAGCATCCAGCAGACCGGCAACGCGCTGTTCGGCGGCTTCGGTACGTTCGTCGCCGTCATCTCGGTGCCGGCCCTGGTCAGCGTCATGGCCGTCAACTTCTACGGGGCGATGCTCACCGGAGCCAGCGCAGTCGACGGCTTCATGCCGCTCAAGCCGAACCTGCAGAGCCGGGTCGTCGGGATCGTCGTCGTGGCGGTAATCGCCTACGTCGTCGCCCTCATCATCCCGGACGACTACCTGGGCAGCTTCAACAACTTCGTGCTGATGATGCTGTACTTCCTGATCCCGTGGACCGCGGTGAACCTTGTCGACTTCTACTTCGTGCGCCGCGGCCACTACGCGATCACGGAGATCTTCAAGCCGTCCGGCATCTACGGGCGCTGGTCCTGGCGCGGACTCGTCGCCTACCTGCTCGGCTTCGCCATCATGCTCCCGTTCATCATCACGACGTTCTACGAGGGCTTCGGTGCCAAACTGCTCGGTGGCGCGGACATCTCCTTCGCAGTTGGCCTGCTGGTCACCGGCGTTCTGTACTTCCAGCTGTGCCGAGGCATCGACGTCGACGCCGAAGCCGCAGCGATCGCAGCCAGCGAGCGAGAGCTCGAGGGCATCGAGCATGCCGAGGTCGAGATGCCGTACCCACCGGTGCAGCCATGACTGCCTCCGGCACCGCCTCCGTGACCCCTCGCGTGACAGTGGTCGGCGGCTGTCAGGTCGCTCCCCGACTGGGCGATCTGGCAGCCAACCGGGATCGCGTCGCCGCCGCCGTCGAGGAAGCCGTCGCGCTGGGTGCTGAGCTGCTCGTGCTGCCCGAACTGGTGTCCAGCGGCTATGTCTTCGAGGACCGGGCCGAGGCCCTGTCGTGCGCCGAACCCCCTGACGGCCCGTTCGTGTCCACGCTGGTCCGGCTGGCCAAGGAGCACGGCATCGTCCTGGTCAGCGGGTTCTGCGAGCGTTCTGGGGAGACGTCGTTCAACTCCTCGGCGGTGGTGGACCCGTCCGGGTTGCGTGCGGTCTATCGCAAGGCGCATCTGTGGGATCGCGAGCGGCTGGTGTTCGACGCAGGAGGCGAGGCGCCGCCCATCGTCGATACCCACGTGGGCCGGGTGGCCACGATGGTCTGCTATGACCTGGAGTTCCCGGAGTGGGTACGGCTCCCCGCTCTCGGAGGTGCCCAGCTGCTCGCCGCTCCCGTGAACTGGCCGGTGCACCCGGCCGCCGAGGGCGATCGACCAGATGAAGTGATGCGCGTCCAGGCAGACGCGGCCGTGAACCGGATGCCCGTCGTGGCCTGCGATCGAGTCGGCGAGGAGCGCGGGGTCGGTTGGGTCGGCGCCACGGTCGTCACGAACGCGGACGGCTGGGTCGTGGCTGGCGGCTGGGGCGACGTGGACGAGAAGATCGTGCTCGCCGAGGTCGACCTCTCGAGTGCCGATGACAAGGGGATCGGCGGGCTCAGCGACATCCACGCTGATCGGCGGCCCGAGCTCTACAAGGAGATCCTGCGGCCCTAGTGGTCAGCCAGTGACAGGGGCTTCGCACGAACGTGTCCCGGCTCCCTGGCTGGGACTCCTGCACTGGTCTGCACCCGGGCCGCCATCGTTCCGGTCCCGTCCGGGGCCTCCATCGAGCCTGTCGTTCCCATTACCGCCGACCAACTGGTCCCTGCCGACGCGACCGTTGATGACGTCGTCACCTGCCTGGCCATGGATCGTGTTGTTCCGACGATCACCGAGCAGGACGTCGTTCTGGTCGGTGCCGATGACGGTCTCGATGGAGGTGATCCGGTTGGTGGAGTCCGGCTCGACGGGCCAGCCCTCGTATCCGTACCAAGCCGATCGGTTCGCCAGGTCGACCCGCAGCAACGGGCAGCAGTACGTCAGGTCCGGCTCGGGGCCGATCGTGTCGCGGCCGCCACGGCCGTTGATGACGTCATGGCCGAGGGACTCGGCGCTGAGGTAGAACGTCTCGGGGCGTCGGCTACCGAGCAACACGTCGCTGTTCCCCCCGGGTATCACTGCCTCCACGCTGTGGAGACGATCGTGCCCGAGCCCACGGGCCTGGCCACGTCGCAGGTCGACCCGCATCCTGGAGAGATTTCCCGACGAGGTGCCATCGGCTTCGGAGAAGCGGCCCAGGAAGCTGATCGTGTCCCTTCCGGCCCCTCCGCGGAGGGCATCGCTGCCGCGGAAGCCCTCGAGAGTGTCGTTCCCCGGCCCGCCTTCGAGCATGTCGCTCCCGTTGCCTCCGTCGAGTCGGTCGTCTCCCGGTCCGCCGTACAGCCGCAGGCGGCCTCGATCACCGCCCTGACTACCGTCGCTTCCCGAACCGCCGTAGAAGCGGTCCACGTCGCTGCGCCTGTTTTCTCCACCACCCCAGAAATCGTTGCCCCTGCCTCCGTAGCCGATGTCATCGCCGGCTCCCCCGGACAGATCATCAATGCCGGAGCCGCCCACAAGCCGATCGTTGCCGGAGCCGCCGTCAAGCTCATCCATGCCCGTGGACCCGAGGATCACGTCGTTTCCCGGACCGCCGTCGCCCGATTCCTGGCCGTAGGGAGCACCATCCTGCGGGTAGAAGGTCGGGTTGGGTCCGAGCAGAAGCCTGTCGGCCCCACTGTCACCCCTCAGCCTGTCGCTGCCTTCGCCACCATTCATCCGGTCCTTGCCCGGGCCGCCGATCAAGAGGTCGTCACCCGCGCCCCCGCAGATACGGTCGTTGCCGCCCAGTGCGTTGATGCGGTCGTCGCCGCCCAGACTGACGATCACGTCCTTGCGTGGTGTCCCGGTGAGCACGTCGTCTCCGGGGGTACCAACGATGGTGGCCCTCGAGTCGAAGCATCTGTAGACCACCGCCTCAGCCCTGGAGACCTGCGGCGTGCAGATGACAACCGTGACGGCAACAACCCAGGTGAGCAGTCGTCGATGACCGAGTCGCACGAGATGGCCCTTCCCCTCTACGGAGGACAGTCGCCATCCCACTATGCGGAGATGCCGCCGCTCTGGCGAGTCGACTCGCCGGTCTCTGTGCGTGGTGGTTTCGAGACGCTCGCTCCTCAACCACCGAGGCCGCGCGCTGGGCAGCACCGTGATTCTGCGAGCGCGCCGTGGTGGAGCTGGCGGGAATCGAACCCGCGTCCTGTGGCGGTGTACCAGGTCTTCTCCGGGTGCAGTTCGTGATGTCGCTTTTCTCGGCCCCGGCACTCCCACGAACAGTGTGCCGACGGGCCCAGTCAGGATGAAGTCCCGATCAACCCTCCTGACAGGAGTTGATCAGCAAGTCCCCTAAATGAGGCCAGGGTCCGGGACGGAGACGGATGCCCGGTCTGACCCTTCGATCACTGCTTAGGCAGCGAGAGCGAAGTCAGTGCGATTTGAGTCGGCACTTGTTGGTTCCAGCGATCGTTAACGAGATGACGCTGGCTTCTCGA
This sequence comes from uncultured Actinomycetota bacterium, assembly GCA_963759525.1. Lineage (GTDB taxonomy): Bacteria > Actinomycetota > Actinomycetes > Propionibacteriales > Nocardioidaceae > Marmoricola. The sequence goes on from CAVWZO010000008.1 coordinate 326,922, forward strand.
CCCGCTTCTCCTGGGACAAACGTCCCCAGTCGAAACCAATCAGCCCCTCTTGAGTTGTACGACGCCCAGTCTACGGGGCAACGCGCCGTCTCCTCATCTGCATTCCCCTCGCCGAGGGTAGAAGGGTAGACGAGTTGCGGGGTACCATGGTGTACATGAGCCTCAACATCAAGAACCAACGCGTGCATGACCTGGCGCGTGAGGCTGCCAGGGTCACCGGCAAGTCCCAGACCAGCGCGATCGAGGAGGCGCTGGTCCATCTGCTGAGGGAGTACGACGCCGATCCGACTGAAGCCGAGAGGGCGCGACGGCTGGCGCGCCTGCGCGAGATCGGCGAGCGGTTCCGCACTGAAGAACCCGAGCTGCGGCCCGGACCTGATGTGATCAGGACGATCGAGGATCTGTACGACGACGAGACTGGACTCCCACGATGATCCTGGACTCCTCGGCCGTGATCGCCATTTCCCAGGGCGAGCCGGAGGCCGAAACCTTCGCCGAACTCCTGCTCGCCGAAACCTGCAAGATATCGGTGGCGAGTTGGGTCGAGGCCGCGATCGTGGTCGACCGGCGCTCACGCACCCACCAGCAGGAGTTCGAGGAAACACTTCGCCTCGGCCGAGTGGAGCTGGTGCCTGTGACCGCGGAGCAGGGACGAGTTGCCCGCGAGGCGCACCGGCGTTTCGGTCGCGGGTCCGGCTCCCCAGCCAGGCTCAACTACGGCGACTGCTTCGCCTACGCGCTTGCGCTCACGACGGGTGAGCCGCTGCTGTTCAAAGGCGAGGACTTCACCCACACTGACCTCAGAGCCGCATTATGAGTGTTGCGGGAATCCACGAGTGGCGCACATGACCAAGTGGCTGGCGTTCTTGCTGGTGCCGCTACTGCTCCTCACCGCCGATCCTGCCGTCGCGGCGGTGAAGCCGTTGCCGGTCGGTCCGGACGTCGACTACCAGCTCGGTGGGACCCGCGGCGTTCCGGCTCGCGTCGGGATCGTGGTCCGCGACCGCACGTCGTACCCGCTTTCCGGGCTCTACAACGTCTGCTACATCAACGGGTTCCAGACCCAGGCCAGTGAGCGCCGCTTCTGGAGGAAGCGGATGGGCCTGGTGCTGAAACGGGGTGGCCGACCGGTCGTCGACTCGGCCTGGGGCGAGTGGCTGCTGAACATCCGTACGCCGCGCAAGCGGGTCAGGCTCGCTCGCATCGTCGGCACCTGGACGCGGGGATGCGCTGCGCGAGGGTTCAACGCGGTCGAGTTCGACAATCTCGACTCCTACACACGCAGCCGCGGCATGCTCCGCCGGAACCAGGCGGTCAACTACGCACGCCTGCTCGTGCGAGCGGCTCACGGCGCCGGCCTCGCGGCCGGGCAGAAGAACCTCTCGGACTTCAACGGGCGTCAGGTCGGCTTCGACTTCGCGGTGGCGGAGGAGTGCGGCCGCTGGCGGGAGTGTGGCGACTACGTGCGCAGCTACGGCAGGCGGGTGCTGTCGATCGAGTACCGGCGAGTGGACTTCGAGTGGACCTGCGCCCGCTACGGTGCTCAGCTGCCGGTCGTGCTGCGAGACCTCGCGCTGAGCCCGCGTGGCGTGCGCGAGTGGTGCTGAGCCGCCCGATCCGTAGGTGGTCGAGCAGCGAGCGAAGCGAGCGATCAGTCGAGACCACAACCCTCACTACTCGCCGAACAGCTCCACGCCGTTGTGCCAGCAGACGCGACGTAGCCAGTCCTCCCCCAAGCCATCATGTCGCCCCGCGAGACGGGTGAGACCGTCGAGCTGATCGAGGTAGGGGTAGGGGATCATCGGGAAATCGCTGCCGAGGAGCACCCGATCGCCGAGGTCGGCCAACCGCGGGAGCAGGTGGTCCGGGTACGGCGACTCCTGGTCGAAGAAGCTCGTGAACACCATCGTCGTGTCGAGGTGGGTGTTCTCGTGGGCCTCGACCAGAGCCAGGAACTCGGCGTACTCCGGGGCTCCCATGTGGGCGATCACGGCGGTGAGCCGGGGGTGCCGGCGCAGCAGCCGCTCGAGGTGCTCCGGACCGGTGAACTCGTTGCCGACCGGACCCGAGCCCACATGGATGACCGTGGGGGTGCCGGCGTCCTCGATCAGCCCGAACGCCTCGTCCAGGAGCGGGTCGTCGAGCCGGAACTCCCCTACCTGGGTGTGCAGCTTGAACACCTCGACGCCCGCATCGATCAGCTCCGCGACGTAAGTCGCCACCTCAGGTTCGGGGTAGAACGTGGCGGACAAGAGGCACTCGGGCACCCGCGCGGCGAAGTCGCCGGCCCACTCGTTCAGGTAGGTCGCGATGCCGGGGCGGTGTGCGTAGGGCAGCGCGGAGAACCGTCGTACGCCGAACCGGCGCAGCAGCTCGACCCGCTCCTCGTGGCTCCCCCGATAGCGGATCGGCCACTCGCGGCCGATCTTCGGACCCGCGTCGTCGAACTGCGCCCAGACCTTCGCCTGCACGTTCGGCGGCAGGAAGTGGACGTGGACGTCGAAGAGGCCGGGGAGACCGAGGTCCTGCCAGAACGCGCGCGTGGCCTCAGTGGGTTCCTCGACCACCGCTAGTCGATGCCCTTGAGCCGGCGGCCGAGTGCCTGCTGCTGCTCCCGGTTTGCCTGCTTCTCGGCGAGCGCATGACGCTTGTCGTAGCTCTTCTTGCCTCGCGCCAGCGCGATCTCGACCTTGGCCCGGCCGTCCTTGAAGTACATCGAGAGTGGGATCAGCGTGAAGCCCTTCTCATTGACCTTGCTCGCGAGCTTGTCGATCTCGTGCCGGTTGAGCAGCAGCTTGCGCACGCGTCGCGGCTCGTGGTTGGTCCAGGTGCCCTCGGTGTACTGCGGGATGTGTACGCCGTGCAGGAAGGCCTCGCCGCCGTCGATCTCCGCGAACCCGTCGACGAGAGTCGCGCGGCCGGCCCGGAGCGACTTCACCTCGGTGCCGACGAGCACCAGCCCGGCCTCGTAGGTGTCGTCGATGTGGTAGTCGTAGCGAGCCTTGCGGTTCTGCGCGATGAACTTCTGTCCCTTCTCCTTGGCCATGGGCGTCATCCTCTCAGTCGCCACAAGAGGATTAGACGTACGCCTCAGAGGTAGTTCATCGGGTCCACGGGGTTGCCGTCGAGCATCACCGTGAAGTGCAGGTGGCAGCCGGTGGACCAGCCGGTGCTGCCGGAGTAGCCGACGACCTCACCCCGCGAGACCCGTTCCCCAGTGGAGGCGCTGTAGGAACTGAGGTGGTTGTAGATCACGGTCAGGTTCTTGCCGTTGACCTGGCCGAGGTCGATGTAGAGACGGTTGCCGTAGACGTCGGACCAGTACTTGGAGATGACGGTTCCAGACGCCGCTGCGCGGTTCGGCGTACCGCACGGGGCGCTGAAGTCGGTGCCGTCGTGCATGCCCGAGTAGCCGTAGATCGGGTGCGTCCGCCAACCGAAGGAAGAGGTGACCGGACCCGGCACCGGGCGGTACAGGAACCCGCCGGCGTCCCCCCGGAACCCGCCGGACTGGCGCTGCGCCCGCTCGATGATCATCGCGCGGATCCGGTCCTCCTGCTTCTTCAGGGCACGGAGCTCGATGGCGTCCGCGCGCCGGGCGCGGGCCGCCTGCACCTCGGCTGCGCGGCCCTGCACGACCAGCGTCGCGACCTCTGCCTTGGCCGCGGCGGCCGAACGCTCGAGGCCCTGCTTGTGGACGAGGTTGGCGCGGGCCGCCTTGCGCTGTACGGCGACCGCGACCTTGGCCTGCTCGACCTTCGCCTCCTCCGCGACCATCCGCGCGCGGGCCTCCCGCAGACTCGCGAGCAGAGTCGTCTGCTTGTCCATCAACGTGTCGACGGTGTTCATCTGGCTGGTGACCTCGGCCGGGTCCTGCGAGTTGAGGATGACGACGAGTCCCATCAGGGCGGGGTCACCGTTGGCGTAGTTGTCGGCCGCGAGCTCTCCGATGTCCCTGCGCTGTTCCGCGACCCGAAGCCGTGCGGCGTCCAGGGCAATGCGGGCCAGCGCGAGACGTTGCTCTGCGGCCTGCAGCCGCGCCTGCATCAGGGTGTCGAGGCGAGTCGCAGCAGCGAGGTCGACCTCAGCTGTCGCGAGGCGTTTCTGAGCTGCGGTGAGAGAAGCGCGGGCGCGGTCGAGTCGACGGGCCGCTGCCTGCAGCGCCTTGCTGGACTCCTGCAGGTCGCCCTGTGCGTGGCGTACCCGGCCGCGTACGTCGCGCTGCTTCTCGCGCAGGGGGTCGTCTGCCGCGGCGTACGGCACCACCGCTCCTACGAGCAGCAGGGTCGCGCAGACAGCGACCCCCCGGATCCGAGCCGGACGATCCAGGGGTTGCAAGTACCGCGTTCGGGGGAAGAAGCGCACGTGGTGCCTGTCCAAAATGGGGAAGTGAACGGCTCGACGTTAACTGACGGGTTTCACACTTTGAGGTATTTGCGTGTCATCACGAGTGTCGGGATCAGGGTCAGCAGGACACCAAGGATGGCGATCCCGCCGATGGCAGTGTAGGAGTCGCGCCAGTCGACCCACTCCACGATGTTGGAACCCGGACGCAGCCTGCCGTAGATCACGAAGTACATGAACGTCACCAGCGTCCCCGCCGACAGGCCGATGCCGATCAGCGCGGCAACCAGGGTCTCCATCAGGAACGGCAGCGAGATGTACATGCTGGAGGCGCCGACCAGCCGCATGATGCCGATCTCCTTGCGTCGCGCGAGCGCAGCCAGCCGGATCGTGTTGCCCACCTGCAGGATCGCCGCAACGAGCAGGAACGCCGCGACCGAGATCGCGCCCCACTTCATCACCTCGATCCAGAAGTAGATCGGCTTGAGCACCTGCCGGAGGTCGCGTACGGCGGCGACACCGGCGGTCTCCCCGAGCTCTGACTCGACACCCTTGAACTTGTTGGGGTCCTTGAGCTTGACCCAGTACGACTCCTGCATGTCGGCGGCCTTGACCGTGGAGTAGATCTCCTGCTCGGTCTTGTCCTTGGAGATGTAGACCTTTCTCCAAGTCTCGAAGGCCTCTTCCTTGCTCTGGTGGTAGTAGGACGCCACCTCGGGGTGGTCCTCGATCACTCCCCTGATCTCGGAACGCTGCGACTGCGAGACCTCTCCGGTGCAGTTCTCGGCCTTGCTGTTCTGGTTGCACATGAACACCGTGATCTGGAGCTTGTCGCCCCAGAACCGTTCGGCCTTGTCAGCCTGGGCGTTCAGCAGCAGGCCCATGCCGACCAGGGTGAGCGAGACGAAGATCGTCACGATCAGGGCGACCGACATGGAGACGTTCCGCTTGAGTCCCGATCCGGTCTCGGAGAACACATACCTCAGCTGCATGGAGTCGATCAGCCCTTCAGACCTGGTAGCCGTAGACGCCGCGGGACTGGTCGCGTACGACGCGCCCGTCATCGAGCTCGATGACCCGCTTGCGCATCTGGTCGACGATGCCGGAATCGTGGGTGGCCATCAGCACCGTCGTGCCGGTCCGGTTGATCCGGTCCAGCAGCTTCATGATGCCGACGCTGGTGTTGGGGTCGAGGTTGCCGGTGGGCTCGTCGGCGATCAGGATCTTGGGCCGGTTGACGAACGCACGCGCGATCGCCACGCGCTGCTGCTCACCACCGGACAGCTCGTCGGGCATCCGGCGTCCCTTGCCATCCAGCCCCACCAGCTCGAGAGTCTCAGGGACGACCTTGTTGATGTGGGCACGCGACTTGCCGATCACCTGGAGCGCAAACGCGACGTTCTCGGAGACGGTCTTGTTCGAGAGCAGCCGGAAGTCCTGGAAGACCGTGCCGATCTGCCGACGCAGCGCCGGCACCTTCCAGCTGCGCATCCGGTTGAGCTCCCTGTCGATCACGAAGACATCGCCCTGGGTCGCGCGGATCTCGCGCAGCACCAGGCGCAGAACGGTCGACTTGCCGGAGCCGGACTCGCCGACCAGGAACGCGAACTCGCCGCGGTCGATCTCGAGGGTCACGTCCTTCAGCGCAGGCTTCTTGTGCCCGGGGTAGGTCGCCGAGACGTTCTCGAACTTGATCACGCTGGTGGTCACTTCCGTTGGTTCGTCGGGGTCCTCGCGGGCCTTGGCGCGCGCATCGCTGCGTTGGCATCGTTCGGAAGACGCCCAGTCTGTCGTCGCGACGCCGCTTTGCGCTGCACGCACCTGGACCACGGATACCCTCGACGAACTTCCGTCGATGACCACTGGTCGAGCATAGGTGAGCACCCCTACGGTGGGGCGCATGCTCGATTCGTCGGCCCGTCGTCTCGTCGCGGGCAGCCCAGCCCGCAGGTCGGGAGCTCGCCGCGAATCGGGGGCCGGCACACTCTCTCTCGCTGCGTCGATGTTCGGGTTGATGATCGGGCTGCTGGCCGGTTGCAGCGAGGAGAAGAAGGCCGCGCCTGCCCCGTCCCCGACTCCGATCGCGAGACTGAACACCGTGGCGATGCAGGTGCCGCGGATCGAGTTCTGCACGCTGGTCCCGGAGGGTGCGATCGCCGGGGCTCTCGACGGCAAGGCGGAGTCCGATGCGGCGTACGGGAACGGCGACGAGGAGGAGCTGTCCGGGATCGGCAAGGACGTCCTACACGAGATCGGCTGCTCGTGGACCGGCGCGAATGGCACCGCGGCACGGGCGTGGGTCTTCGCCCGCCCGATCGACGCCACCTTCGCCAAGACGGTGATCGCCGCCGCCAAGACGACCGACGGGTGCCGGACGGTCCCAGGTCCGGCGTACGGCAATCCGGCGGCCACCCAGATGTGCCGGTTCCCGGGCGGTGATCAGCGCGTGCGGCACGCGGGGCTGTTCGGGAAGACCTGGCTGACCTGCGAGCTGTCGGCAGCTGGCGGGGAACTTGCTGAGCTGCGTGCGCGGACGGACCGCTGGTGCGTCGAGGTCGTCAACGCCCTCAACTCAACGCGCTGACGGCGGCTGCGGGCCGCTGGCATAAGTACTGCTCGGGGAGGGCATGCTGGGTCACTGACCCAGCACGTCCCCCGAAGGAGTTTTCATGGCTGTCTCCACCCAGGTCCAACTCGCCCGTCGCCCCGAGGGCGAGCCCGGTGACGACGTGTACTCGATCGTCGACAAGGAGCTCCCCGAGCTCACCGAGGGCCAGGTGCTCCTGCGCGTGGTGTACCTCTCGCTAGACCCCTACATGCGTGGCCGGATGAGCGCCGCCAAGTCGTACGCCGCCGCTCTCGAGATAGGAGACGTGATCCTGGGCGGCACCGTCGCCGTGGTCGAGGAGAGCCGCAACCCGAAGTGGAATGCCGGCGACATCGTGCTGTCCTTCTCGGGGTGGCAGAGCCGCGAGATCAGTGACGGTAGCGGCTTGCGCAAGCTCGACCCGTCCCTCGTTCCCATCTCGACCGCGCTCGGCGTGCTCGGGATGCCCGGCTTCACGGCGTACGCCGGACTGCTCGAGATCGGCCGACCGCAACCGGGGGAGACCGTGGCCGTCGCCGCCGCCACGGGACCGGTGGGCTCGGCCGTCGGTCAGATCGCCAAGATCAAGGGCGCCCGGGCCGTCGGCATCGCCGGTGGCGAGGCCAAGTGCCGGGCCCTGCTGGACGAGTTCGGCTTCGACGTCGCGCTCGACCACCGGTCCCCCACGTTCGGCGAGGATCTGAAGGCGGCGGTGCCCGACGGGATCGACGTGTACTTCGAGAACGTGGGCGGTCATGTCGCGCGCGAGGTGTTCAAGCGGATGAACCTCTACGGGCGCGTCCCCGTGTGCGGCGTCGTGGCGGAGTACAACGCCACGTCGGCTCCGGAGGGTCCGGACCGGCTGCCGGGCCTGATGAGGCTGCTGCTCAGCAAGAGCCTGACCCTGCGCGGGTTCATCCAGGGCGAGTTCACCAAGTCGCACGGCCCCGACTTCGTGCGGGACATGCCCGGGTGGGTCGCCGACGGATCCGTCCGCTACCGCGAGGACGTGGTCGAGGGGCTCGAGTCGGCTCCAGAGGCGTTCCGCGGGATGCTCGCCGGTCGCAACTTCGGCAAGGTCCTGATCCGGGTTTCGGAGGATCCAACGTTGTGACCGGCCCCGCAACCGGCCCCGTGACCGTCTCGATCGTGCGGCACGTGGCTCCCGAGCATGCGGCACAGATGCTCGCGTGGGTGCGCTCGGGATCCTCGCTGGCCGAGCGCTTCTCCGGCTTCCTGGGCGCTGGTTGGGTGCGCCCCGTGCCCGACTCCCAGGAGTGGCACATGCTCTACCGGTTCGCCGACCAGGCCTCGCTGGACTCGTGGGAGTCCTCGTCGCAGCGAGCGTGGTGGCTCGGGTCGGCGCAGGGTCTGGTGGGCGAGTCACGGGTGGAGCGTCGTACCGGCATCGAGGGGTGGTTCGACGAACCGGTCCAGCGCGACGTACAGGACCTCCGGCCGCCGCCCGCGGCTCCGCCGCGCTGGAAGCAGGGGATCGTGATCTGGCTGACGTTCTTCCCGCTGAGCCTGATCCTCGGGCTGCTGCTGCAGGCGACCGACCTGGAGCTCGGGGTGCTGCCGAGAACCTTCCTCACGACGCTCGCCGCGACGCCGATCATGATCTACGGGCTGCTCCCCTGGATGACCAGGCGCTTCGAGTGGTTCCTCAAGCCCATGACCTGAGCTCCACGCGATCGGGCCGGGGCTCGGAGGAACCCGTCGGTCCCGTCCCCTAGCCTTCCGCCGATAGAGAGGAGAAATCCATGACACAAGCAGGAACACAGGCACGGACCTACCCCGAGGGCGTGACCTCCTGGGTGGACGTCGAGGTCGACGACGTAGAGGCCGCACAGGAGTTCTACGGCGGGCTGTTCGGGTGGACCTTCATCCAGGCCACTCCGCCAGATGCACCCGTTCGTTACCTCGTGGCACAGCTCGACGGCCAGGACGTTGCGGGCGTTGGCCGACGTGCCGAGACCTCGACCGCCACCCCGAGGTGGAACACCTACGTCGCTGTGGACGACATCGAGGCCGCCGCGTCCAGGGTCGTGGCTGCCGGAGGCCGGGTGATCGATCCGCCTGCCGACGCAGGTGAGGGAGGTCGCGCGGCGACGTGCGCGGACCCCGCGGGTGTGCAGTTCCGCCTGTGGCAGGCGCGTCAACGACTCGGCGCCCAGATGACGAACACTCCTGGTTCGTGGAACTTCAGCGACCTCGTGGCGTCCGACCCCGGGGCATCGGCCACATTCTACGGGCGGGTCTTCGGCTGGGAGTTCGACGAGCTCGGCTTCGCGACGATGGTGCGGCGCCCCGGCTACGGCGACCACCTTGCCTCGACGATCGACCCGGACATCCACGAGCGTCAGTCCGGCGACATGGTGCCGCCCGGGTTCGCCGACGCGATCGCGTGGCTGAACCCGGCTGGCGACGCCGACCCCGGCTGGCAGGTCACGTTCACGGTGGCAGACCGCGACGAGACTGCGGCGAAGGCAGAGGAGCTGGGCGGCAAGGTGGTACGCCGCGGCGACACCGAGTGGACCAAGGATGCCGTGATCGCCGACCCCACGGGTGCGGAGTTCACCGCCAGCCAGTTCACCCCGCCCGAGGGCGGGTACTGAACCGTCAGGCCGGGGCGTCGGCGCCGACGCGCCAGCGGATCCCGGCCTCGAGGAACGCGTCGATGTCGCCGTCGAGCACGGCCTGCGGGTTGCCGGACTCGTACTCGGTGCGCAGGTCCTTGACCATCTGGTACGGGTTAAGCACGTAGCTGCGCATCTGGTCGCCCCAGCTGGCCATCACGTCACCGCGGAGCTCGTCGAGGTGTGCCTTCTCCTCGGCCTTCTTCAGCGCGAGCAGCTTGGCCTTGAGGATCACCATCGCGGAGGCTTTGTTCTGCAGCTGCGACTTCTCGTTCTGGCAGGAGACGACCACGCCGGTCGGGATGTGCGTGAGGCGTACGGCGGAGTCGGTCGTGTTCACCGACTGGCCTCCGGGGCCGCTCGACCGGTAGACGTCGATCCGGACGTCCTCCTCGGGGATGTCGATCTCGTCGGTCTGCTCGAGCACCGGCACCACCTCGACGGCGGCGAAGCTCGTCTGACGGCGGCCCTGGTTGTCGAAGGGGCTGATCCGCACGAGGCGATGGGTGCCGGCCTCGACGCTCAACGTGCCGTAGGCGTAGGGCGCGTGGATCGCGAACGTCGCCGACTTCAGACCGGCCTCCTCGGCGTAGGAGGTGTCGAAGACCTCGACGGGGTACTTGTTGCGCTCGGCCCACCGCGTGTACATCCGCATCAGCATCTCGGCGAAGTCCGCTGCGTCGACACCGCCGGCACCTGAGCGGATGGAGATGATCGCCTCGCGGGCGTCGTACTCACCGGAGAGGAGGGTACGAACCTCGAGCTGCTCGACCTGCTTCTTCAGCTTCTTGAGCTCGGCCTCGGTCTCGGCCGCCGCATCGGCGTCGTCCTCCTCCGCGGCCAGCTCGACCATCACGCCGAGGTCCTCGAGCCTGGACTCCAGCTCGCCGTAGCGGTCGAGGTCGTGCTGCAGGACGGAGAGCCGTCCGGTCACGCGCTGCGCGTTGGTCTGGTCGTCCCACAGGTCCGGTGCGGCGACCTGCTCACCGAGGTCGGCGATCTCCTCGCGCATGGCGTCGAGGTCCAGGACGGACCCGATGGTCTTCATCGTCGCCTGGAGCGCTTTGATCTCGGTCTCGAAGTCGGTGGCTGCCACAAGAACAGAGGCTACGTCCCAGCGGAGGTCGGCGCGAAAGCGAGTCGCCCCGCGCGTGCAGGCACTCTGCGGCCAGACTCAGGCTTCTTCCGGTCCTTCGACCGCGCTCCGGACCGCCGGGTCGCGCCAGACCACAGCGCTGCCGTCGAGTACGACCACCCCGTCCTGGTTGGTGATGGTGGTGGCCAGAACGGTGATCGGCTTGTCGTTCCGAACGGAGGTGACGGTCGCCTCCGCAGTGATCTCGTCCCCGGGCCGGACCGGCGCGAGGAACCTCCAGGACACCTCCAGGAAGACGCTGCCGGGACCGGGCAGCTGCTCGGCGACGAGCGCGTTCAGCAGCCCGGACGTGACGCCACCCTGGACGACGATGCCGCCGAATCGCGAGCTGCGGGCCAGCTCGTCGTCGTAGTGGATCGGGTTGCGATCCCCCGTGATCTCGGTGAACAAGTCGATGTCTCGCCGGACGACGGTGCGGGTACGGCGAGCGACGTCGCCCACGTGGAGTGTCATGCCGGCTCCCCTCTGTCGTCAAGAGGCCGATGGGAGTGCTGGTTGGTTCGTGGTCTTCCGACGACGCGATGCCGGTTGTAGCGTCGGTTTCGCGGGTCCGGGAAGTGGCTGATCCGAAGTGTCGATGTGCGGGGGCAGGTCGACCGCGCTGGATTCTTGAGACGCCCCGCAGTGCCCTCCCGGACCCGTGCCAGGCTCGTTGCGCGTCGGCGACGAGCTGGCGATAGATGGCATCGGAAATGCGTCGCTTCAGGCAGCGCATCGCTTCCAGGGGCTTCTTGCCCTCGGCTCGCTTGCGTCGGTAGTAGGCCCGGCCCTCGGTGTCGAGGCGCAGCTGGGTGACCGCGGCGATGTGGATTACGTGGTTCATCCGCCGGTTCCCGGCCCGCGAAAGCCGGTGCCGGTTCTGCTCCCCTGAAGAGGCGTCGATGGGTGCAGTCCCGGTCCAGGACGCGAACCGGTTGCGGTCGGCGAACCGGCTGACCTCGCCGACATCGGCCAGGATCCGGGCCGCGACCACCGGACCGATGCCGTGGTGCTCCATCAGCCGCGAGTCCCGTGCGATGACCATGGCCTTCAGTTCTGAGGTGGCCTTCTTCATCTTCGACTCGATCACGATTAGGTCGGCGAGCTCCTCGGCAGCGATACGGCGGCGGGTCTTGCCGACCAGGTCACGCGGCCGGACCCCTGCCAGCATCGTCTTGGCTTGACCGGTGGTGATGTCGCGTTTGGCCTGTCCGGGAAGGAGTTCAGCCAACAACGCCTGGAGTCGGTCGACGGTCGCGACCCGGCGGCGGGTGAGGGTCTCGCGGCGGTCGGCGAGCATCCGTAACGCTTCGAGCTCGGCGTCGATCTGCAAGACGCGCAAGCCTTCGGTGCGGACGGCGACCATCGCGATCGAGTGGGCATCGAGGGCGTCGGTCTTGCGGTTGTGGCCGGTGTCGAAGAGCCGCACCCGGGCCGCGAGCTTGGCCGGCACGTCGACGACGTGTTCGCCGGCCTCGAGGAGCCGCTGCGCGAGCGGGTGTCCGGTGCCGTTGGCGCCCTCGATCGCCCACACCCGATTCGGCCAGCTCTTCGCATAGGTCCGCATGGCTGCCTAGCCGGCCCGGTCGGTGGCGAACCGACCAGAGCCAAGCAGCTTCTCTCTGCAATCGACGACCTCGATCGTGGCCGACAGCTTGTGGGGATCAACCCCGATGATGACCTTCTCCATAGCCCTTCTCCACTCCTCCTCGAACCGATAGGTCGACGAGGTGGGCAGCGCAACTACGAGCTGGGCAGTCCCCTCTGGAGCCACGCCTCGCCACGGCGCCCGGCGGTCTGCAAACCGATAGCGAACCACACCCACACACGGTGGGTGGGCAACCCAAAAGAGAGCATCCCGCCGGACACCTGGACCGAGTCTGGCCGGACACCGATCCTGCTGAAAGTGTCTAGTAGCCAAGATAG
>CAVWZO010000009.1:0-270620 GCA_963759525.1 uncultured Actinomycetota bacterium
GAACCTTACCTAGGTTTGACATATACGAGAAGCCTCTAGAGATAGAGGTCTCTTTGGACACTTGTATACAGGTGGTGCATGGCTGTCGTCAGCTCGTGTCGTGAGATGTTGGGTTAAGTCCCGCAACGAGCGCAACCCTCGTCTTATGTTGCCAGCACGTAATGGTGGGGACTCATAAGAGACTGCCGGGGTCAACTCGGAGGAAGGTGGGGATGACGTCAAGTCATCATGCCCCTTATGCCTAGGGCTTCACGCATGCTACAATGGCCGGTACAAAGGGCTGCGATACCGCAAGGTGGAGCGAATCCCAAAAAGCCGGTCTCAGTTCGGATTGGGGTCTGCAACTCGACCCCATGAAGTCGGAGTCGCTAGTAATCGCAGATCAGCAACGCTGCGGTGAATACGTTCCCGGGCCTTGTACACACCGCCCGTCACGTCACGAAAGTTGGCAACACCCGAAGCCAGTGGCCCAACCTTTATGGAGGGAGCTGTCGAAGGTGGGGCGAGCGATTGGGACGAAGTCGTAACAAGGTAGCCGTACCGGAAGGTGCGGCTGGATCACCTCCTTTCTAAGGAGCATCACTGGCAGTCTCAAGCTGTCCAGGGCGCTTGTTTACGTTGACGTTCGTTCAACGGACAAGCACTGCTCACTAGTGGAACGTCGATTATTTGGTCTGCTCTCATGCGAAGAGCTCGTCAGTACTGCAACCCGTGGTTCACCTTTGGTGGGCACGGCGAGCGTGGAACCTCGAGCCCCGAGCGAGGGAGCTCTCCAGGCACACTGTTGGGTCCTGAGGGATCGAGTAATCGATCTTTCTGGGCCTCCACCCCCTCGAACTACCTGGCTGTGTCCTCGGACGCAGGCCAGGTCAGCGAGGATCTGGTGGTAGGAGCCGCCCGTAATTTGAGAACTACACAGTGGACGCGAGCATCTTTGTAGCAAGACAAGCTACTAAGGGCACATGGTGGATGCCTTGGCACCAAGAGCCGATGAAGGACGTAGGAGCCTGCGATAAGCCCCGGGAAGTTGGCAACCGAGCTGTGATCCGGGGATTTCCGAATGGGGAAACCCAGCTGGAGTCATGTCCAGTTACCTCTGCCTGAACACATAGGGCAGTTGGAGGGAACGTGGGGAAGTGAAACATCTCAGTACCCACAGGAAGAGAAAACAAAAGTGATTCCGAGAGTAGTGGCGAGCGAAATCGGAAGAGGCCAAACTCAACTAGTGTGATAGCCGGCAGGCGTTGTTAGTTGAGGGTTGTGGGGCCGCTTTGTTGGTTCTGCCGAACCAACACAGAGTAAGAAACCATCGTTGAAGTCGAAGTGGACTGGAAAGTCCCGGCATAGAGGGTGATACCCCCGTATACGTAAGACGATGGCTCTGAAGCGTTACCCCAAGTAACACGGAACCCCTGAAATTCCGTGTGAATCTGGCGGGACCACCCGTTAAGCCTAAATACTCCTTGGTGACCGATAGCGGACAAGTACCGTGAGGGAAAGGTGAAAAGTACCCCTGGCGGGGAGTGAAATAGTACCTGAAACCATGTGCCTACAATCCGTTGGAGCGAAGACTTCGGTCTTTGTGACAGCGTGCCTTTTGAAGAATGAGCCTGCGAGTTTGCGTTGTGTCGCAAGGTTAACCCGTGTGGGGAAGCCGTAGCGAAAGCGAGTCCTAATAGGGCGTCTGAGTGGCACGACCAAGACCCGAAGCGAAGTGATCTATCCATGGGCAGGTTGAAGCGCGGGTAAGACCGCGTGGAGGACCGAACCCACTTAGGTTGAAAACTGAGGGGATGACCTGTGGATAGGGGTGAAAGGCCAATCAAACTTCGTGATAGCTGGTTCTCCCCGAAATGCATTTAGGTGCAGCGTCGCGTGTTTCTTGCCGGAGGTAGAGCACTGGATAGTCTAGGGGGCCTACAAGCTTACCGAAATTAACCAAACTCCGAATGCCGGTAAGTTAGAGCGCGGCAGTGAGACAGTGGGGGATAAGCTCCATTGTCGAAAGGGAAACAGCCCAGACCATCAGCTAAGGTCCCTAAGCGATAACTAAGTGGAAAAGGATGTGAAGTCGCAAAGACAACCAGGAGGTTGGCTTAGAAGCAGCCACCCTTGAAAGAGTGCGTAATAGCTCACTGGTCAAGTGATTTCGCGCCGACAATGTAGCGGGGCTCAAGTTATCCACCGAAGCTATGGCATTCATGCGTACAACTAGGCCTTCGTGGTCCAGGTGCATGGATGGGTAGGGGAGCGTCGTGTGGCGAGTGAAGCAGCGGTGTGAACCAGTTGTGGACGCCACACGAGTGAGAATGCAGGCATGAGTAGCGAATGAAGAGTGAGAAACTCTTCCGCCGAATGATCAAGGGTTCCAGGGTCAAGCTAATCTGCCCTGGGTAAGTCGGGACCTAAGGCGAGGCCGACAGGCGTAGTCGATGGACAACGGGTTGATATTCCCGTACCGGCAAAATAGCGCCCATGACGAACCCGGTAATGCTAAGTGCCCAAAACCTTCGGGATCCTTCGGGACGATGAAGGCGGAGCGCACGACCCAAACCAGTAGTAGTCAAGCGATGGGGTGACGCAGGAAGGTAGTCCAACCGTGGCGATGGTTGACCACGGCTAAGGGTGTAGGGCGCAACGTAGGCAAATCCGCGTTGCACATGCCTGAGACCTGATGGGGAGTCCGTATGGACGAAGTGGATGATCCTATGCTGTCGAGAAAAACCTCTAGCGAGCTATGCGCCGCCCGTACCCCAAACCGACTCAGGTGATCAGGTAGAGAATACTAAGGCGATCGAGTGAACCATGGTTAAGGAACTCGGCAAAATGCCCCCGTAACTTCGGGAGAAGGGGGGCCGGATGCGTTAGCAGACTTGCTCTGCGAAGCGTTGATGGCCGCAGAGACCAGGCCCAAGCGACTGTTTACTAAAAACACAGGTCCGTGCGAAGTCGTAAGACGATGTATACGGACTGACTCCTGCCCGGTGCTGGAAGGTTAAGGGGACGTGTTAGCTCTTCGGAGCGAAGCGCAGAACTTAAGCCCCAGTAAACGGCGGTGGTAACTATAACCATCCTAAGGTAGCGAAATTCCTTGTCGGGTAAGTTCCGACCTGCACGAATGGAGTAACGACTTGGGCGCTGTCTCAACCATGGACTCGGCGAAATTGCACTACGAGTAAAGATGCTCGTTACGCGCGGCAGGACGGAAAGACCCCGGGACCTTTACTATAGTTTGGTATTGGTGTTTGGTTCGACTTGTGTAGGATAGGTGGGAGACTTTGAAGCTTGGACGCCAGTTCAGGTGGAGTCAACGTTGAAATACCACTCTGGTCGTATTAGATATCTAACCTAGGTCCATTATCTGGATCAGGGACAGTGCCTGATGGGTAGTTTAACTGGGGCGGTTGCCTCCTAAAATGTAACGGAGGCGCTCAAAGGTTCCCTCAGCCTGGTTGGCAATCAGGTTTCGAGTGTAAGTGCACAAGGGAGCTTGACTGTGAGAGTGACATCTCGAGCAGGGACGAAAGTCGGAACTAGTGATCCGGCGCTGGCATGTGGAAGCGGCGTCGCTCAACGGATAAAAGGTACCCCGGGGATAACAGGCTGATCTTCCCCAAGAGTCCATATCGACGGGATGGTTTGGCACCTCGATGTCGGCTCGTCGCATCCTGGGGCTGGAGTAGGTCCCAAGGGTTGGGCTGTTCGCCCATTAAAGCGGCACGCGAGCTGGGTTTAGAACGTCGTGAGACAGTTCGGTCCCTATCCGCCGCGCGCGCAGGAAACTTGAGAAAGGCTGTCCCTAGTACGAGAGGACCGGGATGGACGAACCTCTGGTGTGCCAGTTGTTCCGCCAGGAGCACGGCTGGTTAGCTACGTTCGGAAGTGATAACCGCTGAAAGCATCTAAGCGGGAAGCACGTTTCAAGATGAGGTTTCCCACCGGGTTAACCGGGTAAGGCCCCCAGTAGACGACTGGGTTGATAGGCCGGAGGTGTACAGCAGAAATGCCTAGCCGACCGGTACTAATAGGCCGAGGGCTTGTCCCTCAAAGATGTTGCGCGTCCACTGTGTGGTTCCCGAGTTACGGTCGGGAGCCAGAATGATCTCACCTGTGAGATCGATGGCTTTTGCATAACTCCATAGAGTTTCGGCGGCCATAGCGAAAGGGAAATACCCGGCTCCATTCCGAACCCGGAAGTCAAGCCTTTCAGCGCCGATGGTACTGCAACCGGGAGGTTGTGGGAGAGTAGGACGTCGCCGGACATAACGTTGCTAAGGGCCGCCCCTTCATTGGGGCGGCCCTTAGTCTTTTCCCGTTGGTCTTTCCCAGTGCTTTCGCACTCGACTAGCAAGTATTTTCTAGGAGCTCCAAGTGCCCGAAGATCGCCAACCGCGCAAGCCCCGCAGCACGGGCCGCCCCGGTCAGTCCGGCGGGGGCCCAGGATCTCGTTCCGGTGGCGCTCGCTCTGGTGGTTCCCGCTCGGGCGGTCCTCGTTCAGGTAGTGGGGGTGACCGCGGGAAGGACGGCGGCAGGCGTGAGTTCAGCCGCCCGCGTCGCGATGAGCGCAGCGAGGAGTCGCGAACCGAGAGCCAGGCGCGGTACGACGGGCCACCGATCCCGGAGTCGATCACCGGCAAGGAGCTGGACCGTTCCATCCAGGCTCAGCTGAAGTCGCTGCCCGACAAGCTCGCCCTGCGGGTGGCCCGTCATCTGGTCGCCGCCGGCGTACTGATCGACACCGAGCCGAAGACGGCCTACGAGCACACCCTCGCGGCCCGTGCCCGCGCGAGCCGGCTTGCCGTCGTACGCGAGGCCGTGGGGGAGGCTGCATATGCGGCCGGGGAGTACGCCGAGGCACTGGCGGAGCTGCGCGCAGCGAAGCGGATGAACGGGGTCCAGGACTACGTCGCGATGATGGCCGACTGCGAGCGGGCCCTCGGTCGACCGGACCGTGCCCTCGCCCTGGTGCGCAACGCGCCCAAGGACAAACTTTCGCACGCGCTGATCGCCGAGCTCACCATCGTCGAGGCGGGTGCTCGCCGCGACCGCGGCGAGGTGGACGCCGCTCTGCGGACCCTGGAGACCTCGCACCTGAACTCCAAGACGCGCGAGCCCTGGGTGGCGAGGCTGCGCTACGCCTACGCCGACGCGCTGCTCGAGGCGGGTCGGGCGAAGGACGCCCTCACGTGGTTCCACCGCACGGAGGCGGTCGACGGCGAAGGCATCACCGATGCCGCCGATCGCGCGGCCGAGCTCGAGAAGTCACTCAACGCGGGGGAATGACGTGCTGGGTTCGAGCCGGCAGCCGCTGTTCGCGGCCTATGACGTCGCCGTGCTCGACCTCGACGGAGTCGTGTACGTCGGCCTGGACGCGGTCGACGGCGCGCCGGAGGCACTGAACCGCGCACAGGCGGGAGGAATGCACCTCGCCTTCGTCACCAACAACGCCGCGCGTCCGCCCGGAGTGGTGGGCAAGCACCTGCGTGAGCTCGGTGTGGAGGCCCGCGACGAGGACGTCGTGACCAGCGCGCAGGCGGCGGCACGACTACTGGCCGGTCAGCTGGCGCTCCAAAGCAAGGTGTTCCTGCTGGGCGGCCAGGGCCTTGACGAGGCGCTGCGCGAGCGCGGCCTCGAGCCCGTCACCGAGCCGTCGGACGACGTTGCAGGGGTGGCCCAGGGCTACGGGCCCGACATGCCCTGGAAGCAGGTGGTCCAGGGTGCGATCCTCGTGCGTTCGGGCATCCCGTGGGTGGCGAGCAACGCCGACCTGACCATCCCCACCGCGGACGGGGTCGGCCCGGGCAACGGCGCGTTGGTGCGGCTCATCGCGGACTTCGCCGAGCGCAAGCCGCAGGTCGCCGGCAAGCCGATGCCCCCGCTGTTCGAGGAGACCATCACCCGCGTCGGCGGGAGCCGTCCACTGGTGATCGGCGACCGCCTGGACACCGACATCGAGGGCGCCGTCACGATGGGCTGGGACAGCCTGCTCGTGCTGACCGGCGTGACCGGGCTGGAGGACCTCCTCGGCGCTCGCCCTGAGGAGCGCCCGACGTACGTCGCGCCGGGTCTGGACGCGCTGGCCGAGCCCCAGCAGGCGCCAGAGCGGACCAACGAAGGCACGACGCTCGGCGGCTGGACCGCCACCGTGGACGGCGACGCCCTGACCGTGTCGGGTGCTGGATCGGTGGGGGACTGGTGGCGCGTCGCGGCGGTCGAGGCGTGGCGCTATCTGGACGCGACCGGGCAGCCTGTCGCGACCGACGCTGTGCGGCCGCCCCGGTAACGTGCTGCCCATGAGCGACTCCTTCGTGAACCCCATCTTCGGCGAGCGCGGGGAGCCCGCGACCCCGGTCGAGTTAGGGGTCGAGGTAGGGGTCGTGGTCGAGGGCACCGGCCACGCTGACGTCGATGCCGTCATCGCTTCCCTGAGCGGCCTCGACGACCTGCCGGTCGCCGAGCACGTGGCCGTCTTCGAACAGGCCCACGAGTCGTTGCGGCGTACCCTCGTCGGCGCCGAGTCCTGGGCAGCCGACCGGAGCTGAGAGGTGCCGCCTCGGCGCCTCCGGCTCGACGCCGAGCTGGTGCGGCGCGGCCTGGCTCGTTCGCGCGAGCATGCCACTGAGCTGATCGTCGCGGGGCGGGTCAGCGTCAACAAGGCGGTGGCGACGAAGCCGGCCACCGGCGTCACCACCGACTCCGACCTCGTCGTACGCGAGGACTCCTCCAGCCCGGACTACGCCAGCCGGGGCGGTCACAAGCTCGCCGGCGCGCTGGAGGCGTTCGGACCGGAGGGCCTGCGGGTGCCCGGGCGGCGCTGCCTGGATGCCGGGGCGTCCACGGGCGGGTTCACCGACGTACTGCTGCGCGAGGGTGCGCGGGAGGTGGTGGCCGTGGACGTGGGCTATGGCCAGCTGGTCTGGTCGCTGCGCAACGACCCGCGTGTTCGAGTCCACGACCGCACCAACATCCGCGAGATCGACACCGCCCTCATCGGCGGTCCGGTGGACCTCGTCGTCGGTGACCTCTCCTTCATCTCCCTCGATCTGGTGCTCGATGCGCTCATCTCGGTGACCGTCCCTGACGGGGACCTCCTGCTGATGGTCAAACCACAGTTCGAGGTGGGTAAGGACCGGCTCGGCAAGGGCGGAGTCGTGCGCAACCTTGGCCACCGCGCCGACGCCGTGATGGCGATCGCAGAGTCGGGCGCTCGCCGGGGTTGGGCCGCCCGAGCCGTGGCGACGAGTCCGCTCCCCGGGCCCTCGGGCAACGTCGAGTTCTTCTTGTGGCTGCGTGCGGGTACTGCCGGGATCGGACGCGACGCCGTGGACGCCGAGGTGGCCCGTTCCGCGTCGCTGGGGGTGCCGGGTGAGAAGGTGAACCCGTGACCCGCTCCGTCCCCGGCGCCCAGCGGCGCATCCTCCTGCTGACCCACACGGGTCGCGAGGACGCGCGTGAGGTGGCGCGAGCAGTGGTGTCGTCGCTGTCCGCCAACGGCCTCGTCGTGCGGATGCTCGAGGAGGAGGCCAAGGAGCTGGAGCTGCCTTCAGGCCACGGCGTCGAGACGGTGACGGCCGCTGATGCCGGGCCCAAGGAGTGCGAGCTCGCTGTGGTCATCGGCGGCGACGGGACCATCCTGCGAGCCGCAGAGCTGACCCACGGCACGTCCACACCCTTGCTCGGCGTCAACCTCGGGCACGTCGGATTCCTTGCGGAGGCCGAGAGCGAGGACGTCGAGAAGATGATCGAGCTCATCGTCCGCCGCAAGTACTCCAGCGAGGAGCGGCTGACGCTCGACGTGTCGGTCTACCGCGACAAGGAGCTCGTCGAGACGACCTGGGCCCTGAACGAGGCCAGTGTCGAGAAGGCTGCCCGCCAGCGGATGCTCGAGGTGATCGTCGAGGTCGACGGGCGACCGCTGAGCCGGTTCGGGTGCGACGGGGTCGTGTGTGCCACGCCGACCGGGTCGACGGCGTACAACTTCAGCGCCGGCGGCCCCATCGTATGGCCGGGTGTCGAGGCGTTGCTGATGGTGCCGATCAGCGCCCACGCCCTGTTCGCGCGGCCGATGGTGGTCGCGCCGTCGTCGGTGCTGGCCGTCGAGGTCCTGGCCCAGACCGAGGGCGCGGGGGTGCTCTGGTGCGACGGGCGGCGTACGGTCGACCTGCCGCCGGGAGCACGGATCGAGGTACGTCGCGGCCGGCACCCGGTAAGGCTGGTGCGGCTGCACGAGGCGCCGTTCACCGACCGTCTCGTGGCCAAGTTCGGCCTCCCGGTCGAGGGCTGGCGCGGTGCCGCGTGGCGACGTCGGCGCAACGACGGCTCCACCAGCGGCAGGTCCGCCGCTGTGCCCGTCACTGTGCCCGTCACTGGGCCCGTCACTGGGCCCACCACGCCGGAGCCTTGAGGTGATCGAGGAGATCCGGATCAGGTCGCTCGGCGTGATCGACGAGTCGGTGCTCGAGCTAGGCGACGGCCTCAATGTGATCACCGGCGAGACCGGTGCAGGCAAGACGATGCTGGTGACCGCCCTTGGACTGCTGCTGGGTGGGCGGGCCGACACCGGCGCCGTGCGCAAGGGGGCGCGGGCGGCACGCGTGGAGGGCCTGGTCCGAGCCGATGCGGACCTTGCCGCGCTCGCCGACGAGCACGGCGGCGAGGTCGAAGGCGGACAGCTGCTCCTGGGTCGCCAGGTCTCCGCCGAGGGTCGTTCGCGCGCCTTCCTGGGCGGGGCCTCCGTGCCGGCGTCCGCGCTGACGCGCGTGGGCGATGCACTCGTGGCCGTGCACGGCCAGTCCGACCAGCACCGGCTGCTCAAGCCCGAGGCGCAACGCGACGCCCTGGACTCCTACGCGGGCCATGGGCTCGGGGAGGTCCTGACGACCTACCGCGACGGCTTCCGGCGCCTGCGCTCGGTGGAGGCCGAGCTGCGGGAGGTCCTCGGCTCCGCGAGGGAGCGGGCGCGCGAGGCAGACCTGCTCCGGCTAGGCCTTGAGGAGATCGAGGCGGTCGATCCCCAGGACGGTGAGGAGGAGTCGCTGGCAGCCGAGGAGTCACGACTCGGGTTCGCCGACACCCTCCGGACCGGCGCCGAGACCGCACGCGAGGCCCTCTCCTCCGACAGCGACACCCCGGACGCCCTCGGCGCCGTGGCCGCGGCCCGACGGGCGCTGGAGAGCGTGCGCGAGCACGATCCCGAGGTGGCCGGGCTCGCCGACCGGGTCGCCGAGGTGAGCTACCTCCTCGCAGACGTGGCGGCCGACGTGGCGTCGTACTCCACAGGAGTGGAGACCGACCCCGCACGCCTCGCGGCGGTCTCGGAGCGGCGAGCGGCGCTGACCGCGCTGACCAGGAAGTACGGCGAGAGCGCGGCCGAGGTCCTCGAGTGGGCGCGGATCTCCGCCGAGCGGCTGACCGGCCTCGACGGTTCCGACGAACGCATCGCCGAGCTGCGCGTCGAGCGGGAGCAGCTGCGCGCGACCATGGCCCAGGACGCCGACCAGGTCTCCCGGCTGCGAGCCGCTGCGGCCGAGCAGCTGTCTACCGTCGTCACTGGCGAGCTGCACTCGCTGTCGATGCCGGATGCCCGGTTCCACGTACGGCTCGAGCGCGTGCCGGACGAGGCGGGCCTGAAGATCGACGGGAAGCGCTGGCGATTCACGCCGGCGGGCGTCGACGAGGTCGAGCTGCTGCTGGCCGCCAACACCGGGTCCGGCCCGCGGCCGCTGACCAAGGGCGCCTCGGGGGGCGAGCTGTCCCGGGTCATGCTCGCGATCGAGGTCGCGCTCGCCGAGACCCGGCCCGTTCCCACGTTCGTCTTCGACGAGGTGGACGCCGGCGTCGGTGGCCGGGCCGCCGTGGAGATCGGCCGCCGGCTGGCCGCTCTGGCGAGGTCGGCGCAGGTCCTCGTCGTCACCCACCTGCCCCAGGTGGCTGCCTTCGCGGACTGCCATGTCGTCGTACGCAAGTCCAGTGACGGCCGGGTCACCACGTCCGGCCTCGAGACGC
Source organism: uncultured Actinomycetota bacterium (assembly GCA_963759525.1). Taxonomy (GTDB): domain Bacteria; phylum Actinomycetota; class Actinomycetes; order Propionibacteriales; family Nocardioidaceae; genus Marmoricola. Next base: position 10,006 of record CAVWZO010000009.1, read on the forward strand.
TCGACGACGCCGGACGCGTGCAGGAGCTCTCCCGGATGCTTGCAGGCCTCGAGGAGTCCGATACCGCCATGGCGCATGCGCAGGAGCTGCTCGAGGTGGCCCAGGAGTCCCGGCAGCAACCCGAGCGGGGACCCAGGCAGGGACCCAGGCAGGGACCCAGGCAGGGACCCAGGCAGGGACAGGGCCCGACACGAAGCCGCTGAAAGCTGCCCTGTGCGCGGAGGGTGAGAATTCGTTGGTAGGCTCGAACCCCGTGGAGGACCGCATACTCAGCTTGTCCCGGGACCCGTCATCGGGTGCCACCCGAGCCCACGGGGAGCCCTGTTGGTAGCACCGCAGCCGACCAAGCATGTCTTTGTCACCGGGGGCGTCGCCTCGTCCCTCGGCAAGGGGCTCACCGCCTCCAGCTTGGGCAGGCTGCTCCGCTCGCGCGGACTTCGGGTCACGATGCAGAAGCTCGACCCCTACCTCAACGTCGACCCCGGCACGATGAACCCCTTCCAGCACGGCGAGGTCTTCGTCACCAACGACGGGGCGGAGACCGACCTCGACATCGGCCACTACGAACGCTTCCTCGACACCGACCTCGGACAGATCGCCAACGTCACGACCGGTCAGGTGTACTCGTCGGTGATCGCGAAGGAACGGCGCGGCGACTATCTCGGCGACACCGTGCAGGTGATCCCGCACATCACCAACGAGATCAAGGAACGCGTCCTTGCGATGGGCGGCGACGACATCGACGTGGTGATCACCGAGGTCGGCGGCACCGTGGGCGACATCGAGTCGCTGCCGTTCCTCGAGGCCGCGCGCCAGGTCCGGCACGACGTCGGCCGTGACAACGTGTTCTTCCTGCATGTCTCTCTGGTGCCGTGGATCGGCCCCTCCGGCGAGCTGAAGACCAAGCCGACCCAGCACTCCGTGGCCGCCCTGCGGTCGATCGGTATCCAGCCCGACGCGATCGTGTGCCGCGCCGACCGGGACATCCCGGACTCGGTGAAGCGAAAGATCTCGCTGATGTGCGACGTCGACGAGGAGGCCGTCGTGACCGCCGCCGACGCGCCCTCGATCTACGACATTCCCAAGGTGCTGCACAGCGAGGGCCTCGACGCCTATCTCGTACGCCGCCTGAACCTGCCCTTCCGCGATGTCGACTGGACGCTGTGGGACGACCTGCTGAAGAAGGTGCACCACCCCAACGAGGAGGTGACCGTCGCGCTGGTCGGCAAGTACATCGACCTCCCCGACGCCTACCTCTCGGTGGTGGAAGCGCTGCGCGCCGGCGGCTTCGCCCACGAGGCTCGGGTAAACATCGAGTGGGTCCCCTCCGACGAGTGCCAGACTCCCGAGGGTGCCGCGCGCAGGCTGGGTGACGTCGACGCCATCTGCGTCCCGGGTGGGTTCGGTATCCGAGGCATCGAGGGAAAGCTGGGCGCGCTTACGTTCGCGCGAACCCACAAGATCCCCACACTCGGCCTCTGCCTCGGACTCCAGTGCATGGTGATCGAGTTCGCCCGCGAGCAGGCGGGTCTCGACAAGGCCGCCTCGACGGAGTTCGAACCCGACTGCCTCGAGCCTGTGATCGCGACCATGGCGGAGCAGCTCGCGTACGTCGACGGCGCCGGAGACCTGGGTGGAACGATGCGTCTGGGCTTGTACCCGGCCGATCTCAAGGACGGCACCGTCGTCCGGGCGGCGTACGGCGAGGCCCAGGTCGAGGAGCGGCACCGCCACCGCTACGAGGTCAACAACGCCTACCGAGAGCAGCTCGAGGCTGCCGGCCTGGTCTTCTCCGGCACCTCACCGGACAACAACCTGGTGGAGTTCGCCGAGCTCCCTGCCGACGTACACCCCTACTACGTGTCCACGCAGGCACACCCCGAGCTGCGCTCCCGGCCGACCCGCCCGCACCCGCTCTTCTCCGGGCTGGTCGGGGCCGCGATCCAGCGGCAGCGGGAGCTGCTCATCCCGATCGACGAGAGCGCCCTGCGACGCCGCTGGACCAAGGACGACGACGAGTTCGTCGAGGCCTGAGGCCGTGCCCAAGGGTGTGACTGGCGGTATCGCGGACGAACCGCACGCCTGGACCGTGCTCGGCACGCGCGACATCCACCGCGACAACTGGGTGGTCGGCCTGCGCGAGGACGTCGTACAACGCCCCGGCCACCCCGACGAGACCTTCGGCCGGCTCGTGGTCGAGCACCCGGGCGCTGCCGTGGTGCTGGCCGTCGACGACGAGGAGCGCGTGTGCTGCATCCGCCAGTACCGACACGCCGGGGCCGCCGTGTTCATCGAGCTTCCCGCCGGGATCCTCGACTCCGAGGGTGAGGATCCGCAGATCGCAGCGGCCCGGGAGCTCCGTGAGGAGGTGGAGCTGCAGGCGACCGACTGGCGTCGCCTGCTGACGCTGTATCCGTCGGCGGGAATCACCAACGAGCTGCACTACCTCTACCTCGCGCGCGGGCTCGCCCACGCCGACCGGGGCGACTTCGAGCTGCACGCCGAGGAGGCCGAGCTCGAGGTGGTGTGGATCCCGTACGAGGAGCTGCTGGACGCCGTACTCGATGAGCGGGTGCGTGAGGGCCCCCTCGCTGCCGCCGTGCTGGCGTACGACGTACTGCGTCGCCGCGACCAGCTCTAACCGACCCGCCGAGACGGCGCTTGTGTCCCACCCTGACGCACCGAGACGGCGCGTGTGCACGGGGCGGATGAACATTGCAGCCGTCTGGGCGGTTGTTTCCGGGACACAAGTGCCGTCTCGGCGGTCTTGAGGGGTCTGGACTGACCGGGCCAGTTCAGGTCAGGTCAGTTCAGTTCAGTTCAGTTCAGGTCAGTTCAGCTCAGTTCAGGTCAGGTCAGGTCAGGTCAGGTCGTCACTGTCGCGGGACCTTCACCGCATCACGTGAACCGGGGACAACCCGTCCGTCGATGAGAAGTTCGGAGGTGTACGCCAACATGTTCTTGGGGATCTCGAACGGGGCGTATCCGGCTCCGTCAACCTCGTAGACCTTCAAGTCCTTGGTGTAGTCACCTGAAGTAATGCGCACGATGTCAACATCGGGGTGGACGGCGTAGACCCAGACGAACGAGTTGCCGACCACGCTCCCCCCGTCGGCAAGGAGCGCCGGGTTCTTGAGGTAGCGGGAGGTGTCGTTGACGGGGCCGCCGCAGTCGGTTGCGGTTGCGGCGTCGGTTTCGGTAGCGGTGCCGGTGCCTGCCGGTTTCCGTGCGGGTGTCGGTGTGCTCGCCGTACTCATAGCCAGAGGTGTTCCACTCGCTGCCAATCAGGTTCTTGCGCTCCTCGACCAGTTCCACACCGGTGACCGGGTGGCCACACTCGTCGGTCCGATCCGTCTCCACGAGCAGATAGCGGCTGCCGTCCACACTTCCGGTCATGACGACCCGCTCAGGGGGGATCGCCTTGACGTACTCGGGCCCTTCGTTGAGGTAGGCGGATGCCGCCAGCACGATGGGAACAGCGATCACGCCCAGGCCCACTGCGATTCGCCGCCCGCGTCGGTGCGACTTGCGGGCGGTGGTGGGCTGGGTTGTCGTCGCGAACTGTTCCTCCGTGACGGTCCCGGCGAGGCTGTGCAAGGTGTAGCGCAGACGCTGCTCGAGGGTCTCCCGGTCCTGGGTGCCGTTCATGCGAGTGCCTTCCGAAGTTTGTCGAGCGCGCGGCGGTGGTCGGAGCGGACGGTTGCTGCAGGGCGGTCGAGGACGACTGCTACCTCGGTCAGGGGAAGATCCTCGTAGTAGTGGAGGGTCAGGACAGCGCGTTGGAACCACGGCAGCCGTGTTATGTGTCCCCAGGTCTCATCGACTTCCGGGGGAAGGACCACCGGTGGTCGTTCAGGTGATTTCGCCAGTAGGCGGAATCGCCGCCGTTGCCCGTCCTTGACGAGGTTCACCACGGCCTTCTTGAGGTAGGGCAGCGGGTTCTCGATCTCTGGCCACCTGTCGTGTGCCGACGTGAAGGCAGACTGGACCACGTCCTCGCTCATGTCGTGCGACCCGGACAACAGGTACGCCAGTCGTAGGAGCGCAACCCGGTGATCGCGGTACGTCTCCTCGAATCCCAAGGCGGACACCTGCCCATCTGTCTTCATCACACCTCCTCAGTCGTCGCCGCAAAGCGAAACGTTGCAGCCTCGCACCACAATTTCCGACAATCCTCTGAATGCCTAAGGCGTGCCGCGCACCCTCTGACCCACTTCCGGTCGACTGCCCATCGGTCGTGGTGGGATGGCACGCATGACGAGTGAACGAATCCAGGCACTGCTGCGAGAGCACGGTGTCATCGACGGGCACAACGACCTCCTCTGGGCCGCACGGGAGAAGGTCGGCTACGACTTCGACCAGCTCGAGCTGACCGACACAGAGGTCTGTCAGGAGTTCGGTACGCACACGGACCTGCCCCGGCTGCGGGCGGGCGGGGTCGGTGCCCAGTTCTGGTCGGTCTACGTGCCGGCCACGCTGAGCGGCGAGGCAGCCGTCACCGCCACGCTCGAACAGGTCGACGCCGGTCACACCATGATCAGGAGGTACGCCGACCAGCTGGCCCTCGCGACCACGGTCGAGGACATCGAGCGCGCCTGGCAACAGGGCAGGATCGCCAGCCTGATGGGTGCCGAGGGCGGCCACCAGATCAACGAGTCGCTCGGCACCCTGCGCATGCTGCATCGCATCGGCGTGCGCTACATGACCCTGACCCACAACGACAACGTCCCCTGGGCCGACTCGGCCACCGACGAGCCCGTGCTCGGCGGGCTCTCCGACTTCGGTCGCGAGGTGGTCGCCGAGATGAACCGCATCGGCGTGCTGGTCGACCTGAGCCACGTCAGTGCCGACGTCATGCGCCAGGCGCTCGACGTCTCCAGCGTGCCGGTCATCTTCTCCCACTCCTCGGCTCGGGCGCTGTGCAACCACCAGCGCAACGTGCCCGACGACGTGCTGGGGCGGCTCGCCGGCAACGGCGGGCTGTGCATGGTCACGTTCGTGCCGGCGTTCGTGAACCAGGAGGTGTGCGACTGGACTGAACAGGCGTTGGCGGTCGGTCGTGAGCAGGGGGTCGGGCTGCGCGACCTGGACGCCGAGGACGCCTTCCTCGAGAGCTACCGCGTCGAGAATCCGGCGCCAACAGCCTCGCTCGACGACGTGGTCGCCCATCTAGAGCACGTGCGCGAGGTGGCCGGCATCGAGCACATCGGTCTGGGTGGTGACTACGACGGTGTGGACGCTCTCCCCGCCGGGCTAGAGGACGTCAGCGCCTACCCCCGCCTCCTCGCCGCGCTCGCCGACAAGGGCTGGTCCGACGACGACCTCGCCCGGCTGACGTGTCGCAACATGCTCCGGGTCATGGGCGACGCGGGCCTGACCGCCACCGGGGAGGCGCGCTAGAGCCGAAGAGTCCTACACTCGCCGAGTTGCCACGACCGGGTGGCGACGGCCGCCATGGTTGGCGGCGGAGCTGAGGAGGACACGTTGCTGGTCGGCGTACCAAGTGAAGTCAAGAACCACGAGTACCGGGTGGCCATCACCCCCATCGGAGTGCACGAGCTTGTGGCTCACGGCCACGAGGTGATCGTCCAGAAGGAGGCAGGCGTCGGTTCGCAGATCGACGACGCGGACTTCGTAACCGCGGGTGCCAGGATCATCGACAAGGCCGACGACGTGTGGGGCGAGGCCGACATGGTGCTCAAGGTCAAGGAGCCCATCGCCGAGGAGTACCACCGCATGCGCGAGGGTCAGCTCCTCTTCACCTACCTGCACCTGGCCGCTGACCAGCCGCTCACCGAGGAGCTGCTGAAGCGCCAGGTGACCGGGATCGCGTACGAGACCGTGCAGCTGCCGTCTGGTTCGCTCCCGCTGCTCTACCCGATGTCGGAGGTTGCGGGTTGTCTGGCGCCGCAGGTGGGCGCCTACTCGATGCTGAAGGCCCAAGGTGGTCGCGGTGTGCTCATGGGCGGCGTGGGCGGCGTGGCCAACGCCAAGGTCGTCGTTATCGGTGCCGGGGTGTCCGGCCAGAACGCCGCCAACATCGCGCTGGGCATGGGCGCGGACGTGACCATGCTGGACACGGACCTGGACAAGCTGCGGATGTCGTTCTGGCGCTACGACAACAAGGTGCACGGCCTGGCGTCCTCCAAGCTGGCGATCGAGCAGCAGGTGCTCGAGGCCGACATGGTTATCGGGGCGGTGCTGATCCCCGGTGCGAAGGCACCGAAGCTGGTGAGCAACGAGCTGGTCGCCGGGATGAAGCCGGGGTCGGTGCTGGTCGACATCGCGGTCGACCAGGGTGGCTGCTTCGAGGACACGCACGCCACGACGCACGCGGACCCGACGTACACCGTGCACAACTCCGTCTTCTACTGCGTGGCCAACATGCCGGGCGCGGTCCCGAACACCTCGACCTACGCCCTCACCAACGCGACGATGCCGTACGCCGTCGTGCTGGCGAACAAAGGCTGGGAGCAGGCGTGCCGGGACGACCACTCACTGGCGCTGGGCCTGAACACCCACGCGGGCCAGGTCACCAACGGACCCGTCGCGGAGGCGCACGGACTGGAGTCGGTCTCCCTCGACTCCGTCCTCGGGTGACAGAGACTGCGCTGAAGCGGTGACCTCGGGCGCAGACAAGGCCGCCCTGGTCACCGCGGTCCGGACCTACCTCGACCACCTCGTGGTCGAGCGCGGTCTGGCCGAGAACTCGGTGAAGTCCTACCGCCGCGACCTGCGGCGCTACCTGGCCTACCTGCACGCCCTCGGCGTCACCAACCTCGACGAGATCACCGAGCAGACGGTCAGCGGGTTCCTGATGGCCCTGCGCGAGGGGAACAGCGAGCACCAGCCGCTGAGCGCCACCTCGGCGGGCCGGACGGTGGTCGCTGTCCGTGGGTTCCACAGGTTCGCGGTCAAGGACGGGCTGGCGATCGCCGATCCCTCCGTGGACGTACGCCCGCCGGCGCCGACCAAGCGGCTGCCCAAGGCCATCGCGCTCGGCGACGTCGAGAAGCTGCTTGAGGCGGCGGGGGCTCCGGGCACCTCGCTGGCGCTGCGCGACCGGGCACTCCTCGAGGTCCTCTACGGCACCGGAGCGCGCATCTCCGAGGCCGTCGGGCTCGACCTCGACGACCTGGAGCTGGACATGGAGGACCCGAGCGGCAGCACCGTGCTGCTCCGCGGCAAGGGCTCGAAGGAACGGATCGTGCCCGTCGGCAGCTTTGCCCGCGACGCGGTGCAGGCCTACGTCGTACGTGCCCGTCCCCAGCTGCTCGCAGCCGGGGGCACCACCCGCTCAGTCACCGAGCGGGCGGGAGCGATGTTCCTCAACGCGCGTGGTGGACGACTCTCGAGGCAGAGCGCATGGGCGGTCATCGTGAAGGCCGCAGAGCGAGCCGGACTTACCGCGGAGGTCTCGCCGCACACCCTGCGGCACTCGTTCGCCACCCACCTGCTCGAGGGCGGCGCCGACGTACGCGTCGTCCAGGAGCTCCTCGGCCATGCCTCGGTCACGACGACACAGGTCTACACGCTGGTCACGGTGGACAGCCTGAGAGAGGTGTACGCCGCAGCGCATCCTCGCGCCCTCGAATGACCGCCGGAGCGACCGGCGGATCCGCCGTACGCTCCGGTGCTGACCCGCCGCCCGGCTGGGGACCGCGGTGCACAGGTTTCCGCACAGGGCTAACAGAAGTTGTGCATCCACGGCGAGGCGCTACACACATCGTTTCCCCAGATTTGCATGATGGATGCCAAGCGTTCGCGTTCGGTGTGGCAGGTGCATAGAGTCGCGCGGGCGGCTTGGCGGTAAGTCGACAAAGGTGTGGCCGTCCGAGTCAGCAGATTCGGGCACAGGAGCTAGGGAGATGTTCATGAGCGGTGCCAACGGGTTCGGACCAGAGTTCGGTGGCGCAGCATCCGAGATGCCCCCGTTGGCCAGACCGCCGGCGCCGCCAGCACCCGAGGGGCATACGGGCGTGCTCGAGACGTTCCGGTTGCACCCCACGCACCACGTAGATCCGGCCCCAGCTGAGGTCGCCGCGACGGTCACGGCGGAGGTCGCCACCGAGGTCGCCACAGAGGTCGGGGCCCCTGAAGAGGTCGTACTCGGCCCCACCGGCCGGCCGATGCCAGACCTGCCCGACCCGCGGCCGGTGACCCTGCCGCGGCGTGCCCGCGTGATCTCGATGTGCAACCAGAAGGGCGGGGTCGGCAAGACCACGACCACCATCAACCTGGGCGCCTCACTCGCGGAGTTCGGCCGCAAGGTCCTCCTGGTCGACTTCGACCCGCAGGGTTCGCTGTCGGTCGGGCTCGGGCTCAGCCCGCACCAGATGGACCTGACCATCTACAACCTGCTGATGCAGAAGGACGTCACCCTCGAAGAAGTGGTGGTTCCCAGCGGCGTGCCAGGGATGGACCTGCTGCCCTCCAACATCGACCTGTCCGCTGCCGAGGTGCAGCTGGTCCACGAGGTGGCTCGCGAGCAGACACTGCAGCGCGTGCTCGCCCCGGCCATCGACCAGTACGACGTCATCCTGATCGACTGCCAGCCCTCCCTCGGTCTGCTGACGGTGAACGCGCTGACCGCCTCAGACGGGGTGATCGTGCCTCTGGAGTGCGAGTACTTCGCCCTGCGCGGCGTCGCCCTGCTGAAGACGACCATCGACAAGGTTCAGGAGCGACTCAACCCGAGGCTGCACGTCGACGGCGTCCTCGGCACGATGTACGACGGGCGCACCCTGCACAGCCGTGAGGTCATGCAGCGACTCGTCGAGGCGTGGGGCGACACCGTCTTCCACACCGTCATCCGGCGCACCATCAAGTTCTCCGACTCCACCGTGGCCGGCGAGCCGATCACCAGCTACGCCTCGGCCTCCGGCGGCGCCGAGTCCTACCGGCAGCTCGCGAAGGAGGTGCTCGTCCGGTGTCTCGACGCGTGAGCCTCCCGGCCGCCGACGACCTCTTCCGCGGGAACCACCACAACGCCGCGGCACGTGAGATGGCCGTGGTGCCCGACCAGAACGAGTCGGTCACCACCGAGTCCGCGGCGGAGACCGCTGCTCGCAAGTCCAGTGGCCGGGTGCGGCACGACGAGAAGATGACCGTCTACGTCACCGCCGACGAGCTGCTCGACATCGAGCACGCGCGGCTCTCGCTGCGTCGCCACCAGGGCCTGGCCGTCGACCGGGGCCGCCTGGTCCGGGAGGCGATCGCGATCGTGCTGGAGGACCTCGTGGACAACGGCGACGACAGCGTGCTGGTGCGGCGTCTGATCGACCGATGACAGGTCTCGCGGTCGAGGCGCCCGAGGAGGAACAGGTTGTCTCCAGCGCGTTCGCCGTACGCCTCGACAACTTCGAAGGTCCCTTCGACCTCCTGCTGAGCCTGATCAGCAAGCACAAGATGGACGTCACCGAGGTGGCGCTGTCGCAGGTCACCGACGAGTTCATCGCGCACATCAAGGCCGGGGGCACCGGTGGTGAAGGCGCGGAGCCCTGGGACCTCGAGCAGACGACGTCCTTCCTGGTCGTCGCCTCCACGCTGCTGGACCTCAAGGCCGCGCGGTTGCTGCCCCAGGGTGACGTGGAGGACGAGGAGGACCTAGCTCTCCTGGAGGCCCGGGACCTGCTGTTCGCGCGGCTGCTTCAGTACAAGGTCTTCAAGCAGATCGCCGGCATCCTCGACCGGCGGATGAGCGAGGAGGCCCTGCGCCACCCGCGGTCGGTGGGCCTGGAGGAGCGCTTCGCGACGCTGCTTCCCGAGGTACTGATCGGGCTCGGGCTGCAGGAGTTCGCCGGGCTTGCTGCGCGGGCCCTGGAGCCCAAGCCGGAACCCGAGACGATCGGTCTTGCCCACATCCACGCCCCGGCCGTGAGCGTGCGCGAGCAGGCCAACGTGGTGGTCGGGCGGCTGCGCGGCAGCGGCACGATGACCTTCCGCGCCTTGGCGGCGGACGCACCGGACATGATGACGCGGGTGGCGCGGTTCCTCGCGCTGCTCGAGCTGTTCCGCGAAGGCGTCGTGTCATTCGACCAGATGACCCCGCTGGGCGAGCTGAGCATCCGCTGGACCGGAAGCGAGGACACCGAGATCGAGATCAACGACGAGTTCGACGGCAGTCCGGTGGAGCAAGCACCGGCCGAAGAGGAGCAGTCATGACCGAGACGCTCGAGGAGACGGGCCGTGAGACGGGCCCTGAGACCGGCAGTGTGACCGACAGCGAGACGCTCGAGGTGCCGCTCGCCGAGCTGCGGCCAGCGCTGGAGGCAGTGCTCATGGTCGCCGACCAGCCCCTTGACGACCCAACGCTCGCGAGCGCCGTCGGCTACCCCCAGGTCGAGGTGGCGGCCGCTCTGGACGCCCTGGCCAGGGAGTACGACGAGTCCGGTCGCGGCTTCGAGCTGCGCAACGTGGCCGGCGGCTGGCGCTACTACACCCGCGAGGAGTTCGCTCCGGTCGTGGAGAGGTTCGTGCTCGAGGGCCAGCAGGCCCGGCTCACCCAGGCGGCGCTGGAGACTCTGGCCGTCGTCGCCTACAAGCAGCCGGTCAGCCGCAGCCGGGTCTCCGCGATCCGCGGCGTCAACGTCGACGGCGTGATGCGCACCCTGCTCAACCGCGGGCTGGTCGAGGAAGCCGGCACCGACCACGAGACCGGTGCGCACCTCTACCGAACCTCGAACTACTTCCTGGAGCGCATCGGGGTCACCTCCATCGACGAGCTGCCCGAGCTGGCCCCGTTCCTCCCAGGCGTCGAGGAGTACGACGACGAGCCCGAGGTGGTTTCGACAGCCTCCGCACCCGCCACGGGCGAATGAGGGAGATCGACACCGACGACGAGGGCCTGGTCCGGCTGCAGAAGCTGCTCGCCCAGTCAGGAGTGGCCAGCAGGCGCAAGTGCGAGGAGCTGATGCTCGCCGGCCTGGTCGAGGTCGACGACGAGGTGGTGACTCGTCTGGGGACCAAGGTCGACCCGCGTACGGCGCGCATCCGGGTCCAGGGCCGCCGGCTGCCGCCGATCAGCGACCACGTCTACCTGGTCCTGAACAAGCCGCGCGGCGTCGTGTCCACGATGTCGGACCCGCAGGGGCGCCCGACACTCAGCGACTACGTGGGGGACCGGCCCGAGCGGCTCTTCCACGTCGGGCGGCTGGACACCGACACAGAGGGCCTGATCCTGCTGACCAACGACGGGGACTTCGCCCACCGGATGGCCCATCCGTCGTACGAGGTGGACAAGACCTACCTCGCCGAGGTCGACGGCGTGATCAGCAGGGCGACCCTCCAGCGGCTCCGCGACGGGGTGACCCTGGAGGACGGGCCGGTGCAGGTCAGCGCCGCGAAGATGACTAGCAGCCATGGCGGGCGCTCGCTGGTGGAGCTCACCATCCACGAGGGCCGCAACCGGATCGTACGACGGCTCCTGGACCACGTCGGGCATCCCGTCCGGCAGCTCACCCGTACCCAGATCGGCCCGGTGCGACTGGCCGGGCTGAAGCAGGGCTCCCTGCGCGAGCTCGACGAGAACGAGATCGGCACCTTGCTGGACGTTGCCGGCTTGTAGGCTCGGGGCGCCCGATCCCGAGACCTGTGGAGGTGCCGTGTCAGTCCGCGCCGTGCGTGGTGCCACCCAGCTCGAGGCCGACACCCGTGACCACATGCTCGACCGGGTGGCCGAGATGGTGCGCGGTGTGATGGACGCCAACGAGCTCGACGTCGAGGACTTCATCAGCATCATCTTCACCGCGACCTCAGACCTGCACTCCGAGTTCCCGGCGTACGCCGCCCGGCAGCTCGGGTTCGACGACGTACCCCTGATCTGCGCGCGCGAGCTCGAGATCGACGCCTCGATGCCCATGGTCGTGCGGATGCTGGCACACGTGGAGACCGACCTCACCCGCAAGGACGTCACCCACCTCTACCTGCACGGCGCCGCGGCGCTGCGTCGCGACCTGACCCGCGTCCGGGCGGTCCCGGATGACTGAGTCCACCCCGGCCCGGCTGGTCGGCCCGATCCACGTGGTCGGCGCGGGGCTGCTCGGCACCTCGGTGGGCCTGGCCGCCCGCGGGGCCGGTCTCGAGGTCTGGCTCACCGACCTCAACCACGAGCACGTCCGCACCGCGAGCGGTCTCGGTGCGGGAACGCCCGCCCCCGCTGAGGGCGCCGCCCAGCTCACCGTCGTCGCCGTACCGCCCGACCACATCGCCGAGGTCGTGGTCGAGGCGCTCGAGCGCGGGGGAATCGTGACCGACGTCGGCAGCGTGAAGAGCCTGCCGCTCGAGCTGATCGCCGACCACACGTCCGAGCGCCTGCTCGCCCGCTACGTGGGCAGCCACCCGATGGCCGGCAGCGAGCGCTCAGGGCCGCTCGCAGGGACGGCCGCGCTGTTCGACGGCCGCCCGTGGGCGATCACCCCCCACGTGCACTCCTCGGCGAAGGCGATCGCGCTGGTCGAGGCGCTTGCCCTGCTGTGCGGTGCCGAGCCGGTCCGGCTCTCGCCCGTCGAGCACGACCGGGCCGTCGCCCGTACGTCGCACCTGCCGCACCTGCTCGCCGTACTCACCGCTGTGCAGCTCGCCGAGGCCCAGCCGGACCACCTGTCGCTCTCGGGCCAGGGGGTGCGGGACGTGACCCGGATCGCGGCCGGTGACCCGGACATGTGGACCCAGATCCTGCGCGCCAACCATGCGGCTGTGGGGGAGATCCTGCGCGACGTGCAGACCGACCTCGCGCGGCTTGTGGAGCTGCTGGCTGGCGACGACCCGGCCGAGCTCGGGGAGATGCTCACCCGGGGTGTCAGCGGCACGCGCGCGATCCCGGGCAAGCACGGCGGCCCCGCGCTGGCGACCGCGTCGGTGTTCGTCTCGGTGCCCGACCACCCGGGCGAGCTGGCCCGGTTGTTCGCCGATGTGGGGGAGATCGGGGTCAACATCGAGGACCTCTACATCGACCACGACCCCGGCAGGCCGGTCGGCCTGGTCGAGCTCGTGGTACGAGACACAGCCGCTGAGTCGCTGCGGCACTCTCTCGACACCAGAGAATGGCTCACCCACCGGTAAGGTTGGCGTTTGCACCAGCCCCGCCGGGGGAGTCGAGACAGCGGGAGTTCAGCACAGTGCCCAACTCTGGATCCGTCCCTGGGGTCAGCCGTGCCGTCGTGGCGATGGACGGACCGTCCGGGTCAGGCAAGTCGAGCACGGCGCGCGGCGTCGCGACACGGCTGGGCCTGCGCTACCTCGACACAGGTGCTCAGTTCCGCGCGATGACCTTCTGGATGATCGAGCACGGCGTCGACTTCGACGACCCGTCCGCCATCGCGGCCCACGCCCGCGACCCCGAGCTCGTCTCGGGCACCGACCCGCAGCGCCCCACCATCGCGGTGGACGGCCAGGACGTCGCGGCTGCGATCCGTACCCAGCAGGTCACCGACCACGTGAGCGCGGTGGCCTCCGTTCCGGAGGTCCGCGTGCGGCTGCTCGAGCTGCAGCGCTCGATCATCGGCGACGGAGGCATCGTCGTGGAAGGGCGCGACATCGGCTCGGTGGTCGCCCCCGACGCCACGGTCAAGGTGTTCCTGACGGCTGAGCCGTCGGCGCGCGCGGCCCGTCGTACGGCGGAGAACGGCGCGGCCTCCGTCGAGGCGACCGAGGCCGACCTGCTCCGGCGCGACCGGATCGACAGTGGCCGCACGGCTGCACCGCTGACCATGGCGGATGGCGCCATCCACATCGACGGCACGCCGTACACCCTCGACGAGGTCGTCCAGCAAGTCGTCGACATCGTCGACCAGGCAGTGGGCGCGACCTCGGGGCCGCCAACTGGCTCGTCCGAGTCGACCGGATGAGCCGGCAATGACCGACGCTCTCCGCATCGACGGTGGAGAGCTGCCCTCGACCGCTGGGGTGCGCGCGCCCCGCACCTGGCTGCTCTCAGCCGGACGGCCTCTCGCCCAGGCGATCATCCGCGGGTGGTACGACCTCGAGATCCACGGCGCGGAGCGGGTGCCGGCCACCGGACCCCTCGTGATGGCAGCCAACCATGTCGGCTGGATCGACGGGCCGCTGCTGGCGATCTGTTCGCCGCGGCCGGTGCACGCGCTCACGAAGCTGGAGATGTTCTCCCACGGGCTGGGCGGGTTCCTGCTGGCCTCCGGTCAGATCCCCCTCGACCGGCTCCGGGTCGACGTGCGCGCGATCCGGATCGCGGTCAAGGCGTTGCACGAGGGCCTCGCCGTGGGTGTGTTCCCCGAAGGCACCCGTGGCGCCGGCGACATGACCTCACCCCGTGGGGGCGCGGCCTACCTCGCCATGGTCACCGGCGCACCCGTGGTGCCGGTGTCGTTCCTCGGCACGAGGATGCCGGGTGGCTCGGACGGCTCGATCCCGCGGCGAGGCAGCCGGGTCGCAATGACCTTCGGCGACCCGATCTGGCTGGAGAGCAGGCCCTGGCCCCGCACGCAGCAGGAGGTGGCAGAGTCGGCCGAGGCGGTCACCGCCGGGATCCTGCAGACGATGCGCACCGCCGAAGAGGCGACCGGTATGACCCTGCCCGGCCCGCTGGGCCCCAAGCGTGAGAAGAGAGCATGAACACCACTGACACCGAGACCGATGGACCCGCCGACGTGCGCGTCCCCATCCTGGCCGTCGTGGGCCGCCCCAACGTGGGCAAGTCGACGCTGGTCAACCGCATCATCGGGCGCCGGGAGGCCGTGGTCGAGGACAAGCCCGGGGTCACTCGCGACCGGGTCTCCTACGACGCCAACTGGAACGGCCGAGCCTTCACGGTGGTCGACACCGGCGGCTGGGACCCGGACGCGCAGGGGCTGTTCGAGCGGATCGCGGCGCAGGCGGAGATCGCGGTGAACATCGCCGATGCCGTGATGTTCGTGGTCGACGCCGGGGTCGGGATCACCGACGCCGACGAGGCCGTCGTACGCATCCTGCGCAAGTCCGGCAAGCCCGTCGTACTCGCGGCGAACAAGGTGGACGACCAGCGTGCCGAGGCCGAGGCCTACGGGCTGTGGAACCTCGGGCTGGGGGAGCCGATGCCGGTCTCCGCGCTGCACGGACGCGGCTCGGGCGACCTGCTGGACGCCGTACTCGCCGCACTCCCCGAGAGCCCGCCCGAGTCCTTCGAACCGGTCGGGGGCCCGCGCCGGATCGCCATCATCGGGCGACCCAACGTGGGCAAGTCCTCGCTGCTCAACAAGCTCGCGGGCGAGGAGCGGGCAGTCGTCGACGACGCGTCCGGCACCACCGTCGACCCGGTCGACGAGCTGGTCGAGCTGGGCGGCAAGATCTGGCGGTTCATCGACACCGCCGGCATCCGCAAGCGCGTGAAGACCGCGTCGGGCCACGAGTACTACGCCTCCCTGCGCACCGAGACCGCGATCGAGCGTGCCGAGGTCACCGTGCTCGTCATCGACGGCTCACAGTCGATCTCCGAGCAGGACATGCGGATCATCCAGACTGTGCGCGACTCCGGCCGGGCGCTGGTGATCGCGTTCAACAAGTGGGACCTGGTCGACGAGGAGCGCCGCTACTACCTGGACCGTGAGGTCGAGCGCGACCTCGTGCAGGTGCAGTGGGCGCCGCGGGTCAACGTCACGGCCCGCACCGGCTGGCACATCGACCGCATCGTCCCCGCGCTGGAGAAGGCGCTCAAGGGGTGGGAGACGCGGGTCAGCACCGGCCAGCTGAACTCCTTCCTGGGCCGCCTGGTCGCCGAGCACCCGCACCCGGTGCGCGGCGGCAAGCAGCCGAAGGTGCTGTTCGGCACCCAGGCCGCCACCGCGCCACCGACGTTCGTGCTGTTCACCAGCGGCAAGCTGGACGCCGGGTACGAGCGCTTCATCGAGCGTCGCCTGCGAGAGGAGTTCGGGTTCGTGGGCACTCCGATCTCACTGCAGGTCAGGCCCCGTGAGAAGCGCAAGCGTTAGCGACCGCCACGAAACCATCGCAATCCGGGGCAAACAGGCATACCTTCTAAATATGCTCCACCGCTCTCGCTTCGCCCTGGCCGGACTACTCCTGGCCGCGCTGCTGCCCGCCACATCCGGCGCGCCCACCCCGGCCGGGGCCGCGACCATCCCGCCTTGGTACGCCAACTGCCGGATCTTCCCGAGCAACAACTTCTGGAACCGCGACATCAGCAACCTCTCCGTCCACCGGCTGAGCTCGATGTGGCTCGAAAAGATGTCCACGAGCCGCAAGCTGCACCCGGACTTCGGCCCGTCGTACGGCGACGGGCCGGACTACGGCATCCCCATCACCGTCGTACCCGCCAGCCACCCGAAGGTGAGCGTCGCTTTCGACTACGCCAGCGAGAGCGACCGCATCGGCTACCCGTTCGGGACAGACACCCGCGTCGAGGGCGGCCGCGACTCGGGCGGTGACATGCACGCTGTCGTGATCGAGCAGACCACCTGCCGGCTCTACGAGACCTGGAACACCACCGAGTCGGGCGGCCGCTGGTCCGCAGGCTCGGGAGCCACCTGGGACCTGAACTCCAACAACCTGCGCCCGGACGGCTGGACCTCCGCCGACGCGGCCGGGCTGCCGATCCTGCCCGGCCTCCTGCGCTGGTCTGAGGTGAAAGCCGGCCGCGTGGAGCACGCGATCCGGTTCACCACCAACGTCACCAGCCGGCACCACCTGTGGCCGGCCCGCCACGACGCGGGCTCGCAGGCGACCTGGGCGTACCCGCCGATGGGGGCGCGGTTCCGGCTCAAGCCCGGGTTCAGCAGTGCCGGCTACAGCACGTACGCGAAGACCATCATCAACACGATGAAGCACTACGGCCTGGTGCTGGCCGACAACGGTTCACCGTGGTACTTCCAGGGTGACCAGGACGCAGGCTGGCCGCCCAGCCTGATCGAGGAGCTCAAGCGCATCCCGGCCAACCAGTTCGTCGCCGTGGAGACCTCCAACATGCGCGTCACCAGCAACTCCGCGCTCAGCCGCTAGGCCGATTCGGGGACGAGCAGCGCGCTCCTGTAGGGTTCCATTCGCCTCGCCGGTCGCACCTTGACCCGAGGCTTCGGGCTGTGGCGCAGCTTGGTAGCGCACTTGACTGGGGGTCAAGGGGTCGCAGGTTCAAATCCTGTCAGCCCGACTGGTAAAACCGCAGGTCAGGGGCTGTTTCCCGAGACATCGGGAAGCGGTCTCTGGTCAGTTTTCATGGTTTGACCACACTTCTGACCACACTGAGCCTGACGACTTCGACCACCTGAGCCGTACCTGACTCAGGAGGTCAATATGACCAAGCGCATGACGAAGCGGGCAGACGGTCGCTATCGCGAGACGTTCACCCACGAGGGCACAAGGCACAGCGCCTACGGACGCACACAGGCCGAGGCCAAGCAGAAGGCGAAAGAGGCGCGGGCTCGACTGGACGCTGGGGCTCCGGTGCGCGATGCCACCCGGACCCTCGCAGACTGGCTCAGCGAGTGGAGGGAGACCTTCCTCAAGGCCAGCGACCGGGCACAGTCCACGAAGGACCTCTATGCCGGGCTCACCCGTCGCCACGTGGAACCCGTCATCGGTGCGGTGCGGCTGGACCGGCTCAAGCCCACCGACGTAACCCGAGTGATGCTCGCCATGGAGGCAGCGGGCAAGGCATCGAGCACCCGACGCAACACTTACGCAGCCTTGCGTGGGGCTCTGGACGATGCGGTGACCAATGGGCTGTTGGCCTCCAACCCGGTGAGCAAGATCAAGCGACCGCGCATCGAGCACCGGGAGGCACCCGTTCTGACCCGGATCCGCGAGTAGTGGTGGCGTGATCCGCGTGTGAGACGACGAAGGTGCCCGTCCTGCTTGGAGAATCGAGGTTCTTGAGGCCTTGGAATGTCCAGCTGGGAGAGCACCTTGTCGGTGAAGAGAATACGTCGTCGTGGTCGGGTCCGGAAGCGTGTGCGGGTGGGCGCGCCGGATCCATCGCTGACCGCGACCTCGGGTGTCGCGGCGATCGCGGAGTTCGTCGACAAGCTCGACGTCGTGGGCCGGCTCGACTGCGGTATCGGCCTGCTGAAGAAACGCGACCGCGGCGCGTCGGCGGGCGAGCTGCTGGTTGGCATGGCGCAGTCCCAGCTGCTGGGTGCCGATGCGCTGGTCTCCTTGGATCGCCAACGTGCCGACGTGGCTGCGTGCGAGCTCTCGGCGGTGCCGGTGTTGGCGTCCACGACCGCTGCGGGTCTGGCTCGCCGGTTCGGGCCGGAGCATCTGGCCGGGGTCGAGACCGCGATCGCTGACCTCGTGGAGCGATCGGTCGATCTGCTGCCCCTCCAGCGTCGGATCGGGCTCGGCGCGAGTGTCACCGTCGACCTGGACTCCACCGATGTGGAGGTCTACGGGTCGAAGAAGCAGGGCGTGGCCTACAACTACCAAGGTCAACGCGCTGGCCGTCCGCATCTGGCGACCTGGGCCGAGGCCGGCCTGACGACCGCGGCGGACCTGCTGGCCGGCAACGACGACGTCCGGCCCCGCGCGGCGGACATGCTGGGCCGCGGGCTGGCCGGGATCCCCGAACCCCTCCGTACTGCCGCTGCGGCTGCGGACCGTCTGCGCACGCGCGCAGATGCCGGCTACTTCACCGCCGAGCTCGCCAACGCGGCCGTCGCGCAGGGCTGTGACTTCGCGATCGCGGCGAAGCGGAACACCGCGATGTGGCGCGCCTACGCCTCCATTCAGCCCGACGCCTGGGTCGAGGCGATCGGCATGCCGGGCGCGCAGGTTGCCGCGGTCGACTACGCCCCGGCCGGCTGGCCGGTCGACACCTACACGATCGTGCGGCGGGTCCGGGTCGAGGCCGAGACGATCTCGGCCGACCCGCGTTCGCGGCGGCGGCGCACCATCGACAAGGACCAGCTCGCGCTGGCGTTAGAGGGCACCGCCACCCACGCCTACGCCGTCTCGTTCATCGTCACCAACATTCCGGCCAACGACCGGCCCGGCGACACGACCGGCAATGCCGAGACGATCCTGGAGGTCGAGGCGTGGTTCCGCCGCCCCACCGACATCGAGGACCGCATCCGCGAGGCCAAGCTCGGCGCCGCACTCCACAAGCTCCCCTCTGGCGATCAGAGCGTGAACACCGTGTGGATGTGGGCCGCGCTGCTGGCAGGGAACCTCTCGACCCTGCTCCAAGCACTCACCAGGATCGACCAGCACGGCCGCGCGCACGCCGCCCGACTGCGCCACGAACTGCTCTGCGTCCCCGCCCGGTTGGTCCATCACGGACGCCGGCTGACGCTGCGGCTGCCACCCGGCGACCACCTGCTCCCCGTCGTGCTCACCCGGATCCGAGAACTCGGCTCCGCGGCCTGACGCCGCCGTCCCACCCCGACCACCGGGACCCGGAGAACCGTCACCCGCAACGACAGCGGGCACACCGACGCGCCCAACGACGCCAACACCGCACCCACAGCACGGATCAACCGATCGCGGTCAAGACCCACGCGCTACTCGCGGATCCGGGTCTGACTCCGGAGCAGGTGACCCGGTTCCTGACCGGAGCCGAGGGACTGCGCTACGTGGTCGCGTTGAAGATGATTCTCGGAACTGGGCTGCGCCGTGGAGAAGCGCTGGCGCTTCGCTGGGATGAGGTGGACCTGCTGAGGCAGGAGGCCCGCGTGACCGGCTCTCTGGTGCGCGTGGACGGCGTGCTGAGGGTCTCCGACACCAAGACCGTGCGATCCCGCCGAGTGGTCTCCCTGAGCCCGGCTGTGGTGGCACTGCTGAAGGCTCACAAGGCAGCACAGGCAGAGGAACGCCTCAGGGCCGGGAACCTGTGGGAGGAGACCGGCTACGTGTTCGCTACCGAGTTCGGGATGCCAGCCGATCCCCGCAACCTCCTTCGTGCCGTGCGCATCGCGAGGACCAAGGCCGGACTCCCTGACTCGATTGGGGTCCACACCCTTCGGCACACCTACGCCACCACGGCGCTGCTCAACGGAGTGCCGCTACATGTGGTCAGCCGGAACCTCGGACACTCGTCCATCGCGATCACTGCAGACATCTATGGGCACCTCACCGACGAAGCCTCACAGTCCGCTGCCCAGACCGTCTCAGCCGCTCTTGGCCTGTGAGCCCACGTACTCCCTGAGGGATGCGAGCACGATTAAGCGCCGTGATCCGATCTTCACCGAGGACAGGTCACGGCGCTTGACCATGCGCCAAATCGTGGTGCGCTCCACGCCCAGCAGTCGGGCCGCTTCCTGTTGCGAGATGAGGACTGGTGGTTCTGAATGTTGGAGGTTGCTCATGGGTCAGGTACGGACTCCGGGACTGCGGAGGGTAACTGCCGATACGTAGGGGATGGCCTCTCACCCTGCCCTTCCGGACCATGAACTGAGCGACGCAGAAATCCTCAACCTGTACGGGCCGACCATCACAGAGGGCTTCCGAGCGTTCACCGAGGACACCCTCTATGTGGTCGAGATGTGTGAGCACTGGCGCGTCAACTTCGACAGGAGGAACAAGCGTCGCGGCTACAGCGGGCTGCCTCCGCTCCCTGAGCCGTCCGCTGTCGTGCTGGTCCCAGAGCCCACACCCAAGTACAGGCACAGACCGGAGCCCGTGCCAGAACCTCTGCCAGAACCTGAACCTGAGGAACCGTGGGAAGTGGCAGTCCTGAGGCTTCGACGGCAGGGAGCAACGGTCTTTCGCATCGCCCTGTTGCTGAACCTCAGCGATCCGAGGCATCGGTGGCCTGGCGGTGGTCGTGTCCGCCCTCGTCCACCTCTACCTGTGGTTCGACGGCGTCAAGGACCAGGGCATGGTCGGGAGGCTTTTCGTGGTCAACGTCGTCGCGGGACTCGTCATCGCGGTGATGCTGCGGCGGTGGGGGCACTGGATCCCGCTGCTCCTGCTGGCCGGGTTCGGTGCGACTACGTTCGGTGCCTTCCTGATCGCGGTGAACGGGACGCTGTTCGGCATCCATACGGACTGGAGTTGGTACGCCTGGGTGGCGGCGGTCTCTGAGGTGGTCGCGGTGGTCGTCGGCGTGGTCGCTGCCGCGCAGGAAGGCTACCTGTCGCAGGTGACGGGCAGGACCGGAGTGCGGCAGGGTTGAACCGGGTCGTTGGACGCGTTCCTGGAGCAGGGGGAGGAACGTTGCTCGGGGATCAAGGAAGAGCTGCGACAGGCGTGACGCCTGGGGCATCTGGGACGCGCCGAAATTGGGTACACGTTCCCCTTCAGGAGATCAGTGCACGACGCCGGTGGCGGGTGGGCACGCGAAGAGTGCCAGTACGGGATCCGCTTACCGGTGATGGGCGTCGTCGACTCGACCATGGTCGTCGAGCATGACTCGCGCCGTAAGCCGTTCAGCGGGCGGAGCCTCCGCACCGAGAGTCGTGCGTTCGCCTCGGATGTCGGAGTGCGCTCGTAGGCTCGCGACCATGGACAGTCCTGGGTCTGAGAACGGCATCAACCTGGCTCGCGCCTACTGGAGCCAGGTGGTGCGACCGGTCCTCGACGAGCATCGACCAGCCGTGCCCAGGGCAGCGGCTCGTATCGGAAGCGGCTCGGACGTTCTCGGGCTCGACGACCAGATTTCCCGCGACCACGACTGGGGGCTGCGGCTCCAAATCTTCGTCCCCAAGAGCGAAAGGACCGACGTCCTCACCGTCCTCCGCGACCACCTCCCGCACGAGTTCGCGGGCCTGCCCACCCAGTTCGCATTCACCGGGCAGGACGAGCACACACTCGCCGTCGACGTCCTCAGCGTTGACGAACTTGTCTCTACGAAGCTCGGTTTCGACCCACGCACAAGCGCGACGCACCTTGACTGGTTGTCCCTGACAGGTCAGGCCGCACTCGAGATGACCGCGGGCGCGGTGTTCGAGGACTCGGACGACGGACTGACGTCGCTGCGCCAGGCCCTCGTCTGGTACCCGGACGACGTGTGGCGCTACGTCGTGGCCTGCGACTGGCAACGGATCGATCAGGAGCTCCCTCTCATGGGACGTGCCGCTGACCGGGGCGACGAGTTGGGTTCGCGAATTATCGCTGCCCGCCTAGTAGCGTGTCGCAGCTGTTAGTTGGGGTATAGGTGGCGGAGCTTGACCCGGGCGTCGTCGGTGGTGAACTGCCAATCGACTTGACGCTGGTCGGCGTTGGTCGCGGTCTGCCATGCGGCGAGCTCGGTGTTGAGAACCTCGAGGGCGCTGATGCGGCGGTCCAGGCATTGCCGGGTCAGGGCTGAGAGCTCGATCTCGGCGATGTTGAGCCAGGACCCGTGTTTGGGGGTGTGGTGGATCTCCAGGCGCTGCGCGAGTGCGTGGGCCTCCTCCGGTGAGAAGGCCTCGTAGAGCGAGGCGATGCCGTGGGTGTTGAGGTTGTCCATCACCAGCACCACGGTCTCGGCGTCGGGGTAGTCCACGTTCAGCAGTTCCTTGACCTGGCCGGCCCAGTCGACCCGGGTCCGCTGGGGCAATGCGTGGACCCGGCGCCACCCGGCCAGGGGCTCGACCCACACGAAGATCGAGCACGTCCCGCAGCGCACGTACTCGCTGTCCTCACGGGCGTCCTGGCCGGGGCTGGCCCCGATCGGGTGACGGGCGTGGGCCAGGAGCTGGTAGGGCTTCTCGTCCATGCAGACCACCGGACGCATCGGGTCATAGATCCGGGCATAGACCGAGAGAATGTCTTCCATCCGGGCGGCGAACTCCGCGTTCGCCTTCGGCGGGATCGTCCAGCACGCCTTCAGATGAGGACGCAGTTTCGTTTTTTTAAGACTCTCCCGATGGTGGAGTGATCCAGGTCGGGAATGTCCTCGACCAGCACGACGTGCTTCTCCAGCAGCCTCAGCGACCACCGGGAGTAGCCCTGCGGTGGCGCCGAGCAGGCCAGCTTGATCAGCCGGGCCTCGACCTCACCGGTGATCGGCGAGGGCACCGGAGGACGGGCTGCCTTCTTCCGCCCGATCGTGGCGTGCACGTCGCCACCGGTATCGGCGAAACGCTTCGCGACCAACCGGAGCGTCTCTCCGGAGACCTCGAGCCGGGCCGCGATGACCTCCTTGAAGTCGATCTCGCCCATCGAGGTGTCCAACGCGAGCAACACCCGCGCCCGCCGGATCATCGAGGCGGGATGAACCCCCGTCGTCGTGATCCGAACCAACTCTTCACGATCTGCCTCGGTCAACAACACCGGGCGCTTCTTCTGCGAAGGCATCACGAACGTCCTGTCTGGCAGAGGGGAAGGATCTGCCAGCCACGAACCTCCCGCCAAAACACACCAGAACTCAGCAGCGACACGCTACTAGTCGACATCACGATGCACCTCGCGTTCGTGCTGTGCCGCCGCTGGGCGCCGTACTCGAAGTGGCGCGGCACGATGTTCCGCAGCTTGGCCTTACCCACCGACCTCGGCCACGCCCTCCAGGACGTGCTCACCGCGAACGACTGGCACAGCCGCAGCGATCGCCTCGTCGCTGCACTGAACGAGCTCGCAATGATCCAACGTGCCACCGGACTTCCCTCGGCGGACCCGGCCTGCGTTCCCTTCTGGGATCGTCCATACGTCCAGGTCGATCAAGAACTCGTACTACGACTGCTCAATAGCATCTCCGATCCAGCCGCACGCGCCCTACCCGCCGGACTCGGCAGCATCGAGCAGCGCACCGATAATGTCGACCTGTTGGTGCACGCCCATCTCCGGCGCGCCACTGTTCTTGGTGGCACATCCCCCACGGCGTGCGGGTAGCTCGAGCGGACGCGCTCGGGATGTCTGCCGTAGCCCGCGCACGTCCGGTGAAGGATCCGCATGAGGAACGACCGTGTGCAGCGGAGGGTGGGCAACCGCGTCAATGGCGGTTGAATGAGGCACTCGTCGCGGCATGACCAGCACATTTGTGGATCGTGCGGCGCGTAGTCGCAGCTGAGGTCGTCAACTGATGTGCGCCAGGCCGTCACGCGCACAGCGGTGGGGGCTGGGCCCATCCCTCGCTGAAGCTCTCTCCCGCGCGCGTCATTTCCGCCTCGAGCACTAAACCGGCGGTGCTCTTCGCTGAGTCGGGTTTTACTCGTCGTCGTCGCTGGAGTCATGTCGGGGACGTCGTGTCTGGATCTGCCTGTGTGGGGGGAGGGCCTCGGGCTCCAGGCCGTGACCTGCGGCGATCTGGGGGCCGTACCAGGGCGCGTCGACGTGCCGGCGGACAAAGTCCGCGAAGCCGGGCATGGTGAACCGCAGCCGTCCGGTGCCGGTGGATTCGATCTGGCCCTTGTCGATGAGCGCCTTGCGGGCGGTGCTCAGCTGCGGGGTGGTCTTGCCGAGCAGCGCGGTGATGTGCCGGGTCAGCGCGATCCCGTCCTCACCGACGACCTGCGCGATCGCCACCATGAGAGCCCGTTCGGCGTCGGTGGCCTTGCCCCAGCGGCCGCGGAACATGCCGGCGGCAAGGCTCTGTTGGACCTGTTCGGTGGCCGCGGCCGCGTCTGCTTGGGTGATCGCACCACCACGGTCCGGGCTGGCCTGCACCCAGACTTCGTCACCGAGCAGCTGGATCAGGTACGGCGAGCCGCCGGCGGCGTCGAGCGTCGTCACGGCCGCGGCGGGCTCCCAGGTGACGCCCAGACTCAGGGCTGGCTCGACGAGGGCTCGTTCGGCGGCGGCTCGGTCGAGGCGGTCGAGGACGCGGAAGTCGAAGCGCTCGGTGAACGAGGCTGCGTCCATGACTCTCTCCGGTGTCTGGGGGAGCCCGGCTGCGAAGACGGCGAGCGGGGTTGCGCCGGTGGTGGCGAGCGCGTCCTGGATGGCGTTGGCGATCACCACCAGCTGCGCGCGGGGAGCCTCTTGGAGCTCGTCGAGGAAGATGGCGAGCCCGGCGCGGTCGTGGGCGGCGGCGATCTGTGCGCCGCTGGCCAGGAGGTCGGCGAGGACTTGTCGCTGCACCGTGGTCTGTGCGTCGTCGGAGCGCGGCGCGGCGGGAGAGGAGATCTTCACGACGCCGGCGTTGACCTCGATCTCAAGGCTGGCCAGCCGCTGCCTGAAGCGGGCCCACGCGTCGGCCGCACGCCGGTTCTCGATCGGCGCAATCGCCTCCGCGACGCGGCCGGCAAGGAGCTGGACATTGTCGGAGACGCTGTCGAAGGCGATGGTGACGGTGACGAACCCGCGCTCAGCCGCGGCGTCGCCGATCACTCCGAGGGTGACGGTCTTGCCCAGGCCGCGCGCGCCGGTGAGCACCATCGCAGAGGGTGCCGCCGCGCGGGAGTTCGCGACCCGGGTGAGGTTGGCGGCCGCACGGGCGAGTTGCTGGTCTCGGCCGACCAGTACGGCGGGCCGCGCACCGAATCCGGGGTGGTACGGACTGTCCACGACGCCTCCCTATAACTCCCTATAACTGCTTGTAGTTTATAGGCCCTTATAGCGGATCACGGGGAGCGGACCGGCGCGCCTCCTCGAGAGAGAACGGGAAACGGCTGGCTCGAATCGCTTGGCGCCGTCACTGATGAGTGGCGATGATCCGCGCGCTCTGGCGTGCCGCTGGGTCATCGAGCGGAGCCAGCTGGTCTCCAAAGCCGGGAGTCGCCGCGATCGGCAACTTACGGACCGGATGGACTCGCCGCCGGTGCTCCTCAAGCTCAGCGATTATCTGTCGCGCCGTAGCCTTGTTCACTTTCGCGCCCCTCAAGGAGCTGATCCACGGCAGAAGCTCGCGGCCACCGACGATGTTGCCCATGCTCCGATGCTCTGGTCCCAGCAGCGCCAGGGCCTGCGCGTCCTCAGCCATCTCGCGGTGCAGGCGGTCCAGCTCGGCCAGCCGCTGCTCGAGATGCGCCATCAGCCGGCCGATCTCCGGGTGGGCGCCAGCCGAGGCGCCAGGGTGGTGCCCGGTGGTGGGGTAGCGATGGGTGTCCATGGCTTCCAAGGTCGCCAGGCGACCTCCCAGCGATCACGTGACGAGAGGTGATCCTCCGCATGCGGTCTACGGGGACGGCCCCACGAACCCAACACAGCACCAGCAAGAGAGATCCTACGACGGTCTCGGCACTGCATTAACTGCAACCGAACTGCACCACGCAGCACCCCGACGGACCGGAGATGCTGATGCTGCGGATGCTCAGCGACGGCCCGGCAGCAGCGTCACCCACTGTGACGCAGGCTGGACCGCGGCGAACGTCCGCCATCGTGACTGTTGGTGGCACGGGACGGTTTCGGTTCGATCCCTTGCTGAGCGCCCTCCTCGGGTTTGCGCTCATCCCCTTGGGAGTGGCGCTCGTTTCTAGTTCTGCCTCGGACACTGGTCTGCCTCAATGCCTTGAGGCACCGGCAAACCGTCCCGCTCCGCCCTCTGCCGCGGCATCCGGTCGCCGGTCGCCGGTCGCCGGTCCAGCCGACGATGGCGGACTCGGATTGCTATTGCCCGGCTGGCGGGACACTGACCCGGATGCCTGCGCGCTCCTCGAGCTGACGTGCGAGGAGGCTTGAGGAGTTGGCGGGGTCGGCGCTGGCGAACAACTCGTCCATCACGGCCATGTCGGAGGCGCCGAGCCCGCCGCTGATCGTCCACACAATGTGGTCGTCGTCGAGAGCGACCTCGTAGGAAAGGAACGGGCAGCAGGCGGCCTCACGCCGGACCAGGTCGAGCACCCAGTCGCGTACGCCGGGACGGTCAGCGAAGCGAAACGTCGTAGAGCATTGGGTGGACTCTCGTTGCTCGAGCGCGTGGTCGAACAGGCGCCGGTACTCCGCGAGGCGCTCGGCGAGGGTGTCCTCGGCGGCAGTCATGTCGCAGGCGATGGGAGCCTCGGGTGAGGCCTGGATGGACAGCAGCTTGGTCATGTCGGGACCATAGACTCTGGACCAAGGTCCAGAGTCAACACTGGTCATACTGGAGCAGACGTCTGGATAGGAGAGGTGAGGATGGCGGAGGAGCGCATGCGCATCGGGGAGTTCGCGGAGGCGGTCGGTGTCTCGGTGGACGCGATCCGGTTCTACGAGCGCCGCGGCGTTCTCCACCCGGCGCCGCGCACCGCGGGCGGCTACCGGACCTTCGAAAAGCGTGACGTGGACCGGGTCCGCCTGGCGCGGCAGTTCCAGCAACTTGGTCTCACCGTCGGGGAGGTTGTCGACGTGCTGGCCGCTCACGACGTCGGCGGGGCGACGTGCGTCTCCGAGCGGTGGCGGCTGGAACGGGTGCAGGCTCGTGTCGAGGCGCAGCTGGCAGACCTGCGACGCACACGCCGTGTCATCGCGGCGGCGTTGGCCGCGTGCGACCAGGGCAGCTGCCGGCTCTCGACTCGTGGCAACCCGTCTCCGAGCTGAGGGTTCGGCACGCGCGCCATGCCTAGCCGAACGAGGCAGTCAAACCTTGGAGCGGGACGAAGCCGTCCGGCCCTGACGGCACGCAACAAGTGAGGTCGGTCCGGCAGGCGTGCGGAGGAGGCGAGGATTCGAGGATCGTGCGCACGGAGTCGAGCTGAGCGGCCAAGCCTGTGAGCTCCTCGATGCGGGCGGCGATCTCGACCTTCCTATCGTCGATGAGCCTGGCTACCTCGTCGTGGGTCGAGATGCAGTTCGTGCCGCCCCAGATCGGGAGGAGCTCGACGATCTGTTCGCAGGTCAAGCCCAGCTTCCGTGCTCGGGTGACGAAAAGGAGCTGCGTGGCGGAGTCCTCGTCGTACACGCGGTAGCCCGAGCCGGTGCGGGCGGGCTCGGCCAGGAGGCCGGTCCGCTCGTAGTAGCGGACCGTGGAGACCGGTACGCCCACCTTGTCGGCGAGCTCGGAGATGCGCACCCATCCACGGTAAACCTTGAACTGGGGTTCAAGGTCAAGGGCTTGACCTTGAACCCCAGTGCAAGGCCTACGGTCTTGGTGAAGGGTCTCGGAGGGTTCGCATTCTCGAGCCATCGCTGAAAGGAAAGGGAACATGCCCAAGACATCGAAGAGCAGCGCCTCAGAAACCGTTGAGGTGGAGGGCTACGAGGGTCACATGGAGAAACTCGCAGGGGGCTACACGGTGGCCTTCGAGAAGTACACCGCAGACGCCGACCTCGCAGAGTTCTTCAAGGGCTTGCCGGACGACCAATGCCAGGCAGCCCACTGGGGGTACGTTCTGACCGGCAAGGTGACGTTCAAGACCGCCTCTGGCGAGGAGACGTTCGAGACCGGCGATGCCTACTACATCCCCCCGGGTCACACCCCAGTGCTCTACGCCGGCACCGAGATCATCGAGTTCAGCCCCACCGAGCAGCTGGACGCGACCCTTGACGTGGTCACGAAGAACATTGAAGCCGCTGGCTGAGGCCCTGCCCCGCAGCGGCGATCGGCTCCGGATCCGCACATCGGCTACTTTCCGTGCGTTCTCAGCGGTTCCCCCGACGGCCGGCGGGTGTCCGGTCAAGGATCCCGTTGCGGGCGTGCTGCTGCCCTCTGTAGTCGTGATTGTGGGCCTTGCTGGTGGAGTCGGGCGCTCCCCGATGCCTGAGCCGACCGCGTTCCGCGGCGCGACCGGGCCCGTCTCCTGGAGGTGCGCCATGAGCGCGCTGCTTACCGGTACGCCCGATGCTCCACCGATCAACAAGACCTTCTCACCGCCCACGCGCCGCGCTGCTCGGCTTGGGGGTCGCGGGGGTCTCTCTCGCCATCGCGTTCGACCCAGTCTGCGAGCATCAACAAAGTCGTCAGGCAGGACGATCCCGTCGCGAGTTTGGCCTCGAGGTAGACAAACCTGGATCTGGGGTATCCGAGATGCCAGGGCCGAAGTCGAGCCAACAGCCCGCCGAAAGCAGAACAGCTCGCCAGCAGCTACCTACAAGGCATGCTCATTCCGATGGCCATCGCGGCCCGTTCCCGCGCTTCCTTCGGGGTGGCGCAGGCGCCGCGCCTGGAGGTATGCCTCGACATCGTCGTGGTCGCGACGTCGCTTCCGGAGGGTCGCGCTGGCCTCGGCCGCGTTGGTACGGGCGGCGTTCTGGTTGGACGAGTCCCGATCGGCGCGGCCCGGATCGGCCTGGTCCCCGTGGGCCAGGTACCGCAATGTGCGGGCAAGTACATGCACGGTTGGACTTCCTTCTGATCGTGTTCTTCGCGACAGGGTTCGTGCTTCCGGGAGGTAGCTCGCGCTGGGGTCGAATATTGCAGGGGCACCCCTGCGTGAGGGGTGCCCCTGCACCCCCTGTCCGCACCACTCACGCTGTGGGTGCGGCGTCCTGGTGCCGGTTCATGCCCGAGAACGATGCGGCACGAGTCACAGGGCGAACCATCGCTCCTGGGAGTTAGGCCACGCCGAGTGACCGACGAAGCGGCAGGGGTCTTGAACCGTGTACCGGTGGAACGGTTATTTGCGCGAACTGCCCTACGTCCGCATCTAGCCGCGATCCGCGCAACGATCATGCCGATCAGCGCGATCGGGGAGTCGCAGTAGGCGCCTCGTGGACCCAGTCGGTCGGTCAGGTGATCCAGCGGCGATCGGGCCCTAGACTCGGCCTATACGCTCCGACCTCCGACATCTCGAGGGTTCGGTGGCCGGCAATCCTGGGAGCGATCACATGGCCCTCTATCTGATCGTGGCCAACCAGACGATCGGCGGCGAACAGTTCACGGCCAAACTGGACGAACTCGCCACCGCTGGCCCATGCACGTTCCAATTCCTGGTGCCGGTCACGGACAGCGAAGGCGCTCACCAGTGGGACTACCCACCGATCGATCGGTTCATCCCCGACGCACACCAGATCGCCTGGGTGCTGGCAGAAGCCCGGCTGGAGCACGAACTCGCCCGGCTGCGGCGGTCCGGGATCGAGGCGAGCGGAGAGGTCGTCGACGCCATGCCAGTCGACCGAGCCCAAGAACTGCTCCACGAGGGGCGCTTCGACGGCGTCGTCGTCTCGACCCTGCCGCGTCGACTGTCCCGGTGGTTGATCTGGGATCTGCCGCACCGCATCGCCAGCGTTGCCGACGTACCTGTGACCCATGTCGAAGGCAACGCCGGTCCTTCGTTGTAGGCGCGAGGCAGTCGCCATCCTGAGCCGTGCCTGCTGCAGCCGGTTGTCCGGGAATACGCCTGTATACGCAACATCCTGATCATGCGGCGATGACTGTGAGACTGCCCGGCGCGGTCAAGGCTGCGCCACCGAGGTGCGTGCGTCCAGGACGAAAGGGTCTGGCAGAAGATGGGAAACGCGCGACACTGGGAACTAGTCCCCGGAGGCCCGGGGCAGGCACCGGAGGTGTCGATGGAACCGCACTCGTCCCCACCAGACCAGCCCTTCCCAGAGGCGCTGCGGCAGCACCGTGCGGAGCTGCGCGAGTCGATGAGCGCACTGGAATACGCGTTGGCCTCGCCAGCGATCGCAGGTCAGGCACGCTGGGTTCAACGAGTCCATGCTGCGCTCGTGGAACTCTCCGGCGACTTCAGTGCACACGTCGACATCACTGAGGGTCCCGACGGGCTGTATCGCGACCTCCTCAAGACCTCGCCACGATTGTCCGATGCCGTAGCTAGCCTCACCCGGGAACATGCGCAGATCCAAGGCCAAGTCGATGACCTGCTGTCCCGGGTGGCAACGCCGGACGTGATTGAGGACCTGGGCAGAGTCCGAGACCTCGGCACGGC
Organism: uncultured Actinomycetota bacterium; assembly: GCA_963759525.1. GTDB lineage: Bacteria > Actinomycetota > Actinomycetes > Propionibacteriales > Nocardioidaceae > Marmoricola. The sequence continues at coordinate 40,572 of CAVWZO010000009.1, forward strand.
GCTCCTCGGAACACTCGTGCGGCACCGACAGCGTGGCTCCGATCTCGTCTTCGAGGCATACGAGGTCGACATCGGAGGCGAAACCTGAGCGGGCTCCGGCCAGGCTTCCCGATTCCGGATACGACAGCTCCAGTCTCCGAGCGCGAGACCACGTCCTGTCATGTCGCTGTTCGCGCGCCGGCCATCGATACTTCTTCCGCGAATGCGCTGGGTGCGAAACGTCGTTCCTGATGGTCTTCACGGCGCCCTGCCTGGATTCTACCTTCAGAGCATGCTCGACCTGGGCGGGATCGACACCGAGGAGCTCGCAACCGCGCTGGCGGACAGCCTGACTTCGATCACAGATGGTTGATCAATCCGCGGACGGGCCAGGTGGCGTTCTGGACCAGTGACACCCGGCATTGATGGCGAGAACCTGGTCGAGATCGATGAGCTGGATCCCACGCCCATCGCACCACTCCCGCCCTATGTGGTTTCAGGACATGGTCGACTTTGCTGAGGGCATCAGCGACAGAACGGCCGGTCGAGGGCTGATCGAGTCCTTGCGTGGACGGGGTGCGTTCAGGAGGTTCAAGAACCTGGGCTATGAGCACCACCCGGAGCTGATTGGGGCATGGCACGCCCTGCGCGATGTTCGTGCTCAGCGGCGGGCCGTCGATTGGCTGCTGGAGGAAGGCCTCATCGACGACGAGGCCGCGCAACAGTTCGCGGCCGAACACCCCGATCCCGGCCTCCCGTGAGCCGCCTGCTTGGTCACGACCAGTTGGTCACGACCGCCAACAAATGAGGCGCCATTCCACCGCGAGTGCCGCCAGCAAGGTTCTCGCCCGTGATGCATTGGACGGGCATGAAGGACGATTGACATGTGCACACTCGAGTTGGTCCTGCTGTTGCCCTAACTGCCGGTGTTGTCACGGTCGCGACCGTCGTGTGGGTCGCTGTGTCAGTTTCTCGGGGCGCCGACCTCACCGACCTGGCCACCGTCGGGCAGTTCATCCTCGCCATCGTCACCTTGGTTACGGCGGTTTGGGCCACCCGGGCTGCTTTCTCGCCACGCGCCGACACAGCGACGAGTCGTGCGGCCCGTTTGAGTGTCAATCTCGGGACTCGCGAGGGTTGCCGGATGGCCTCTGTCTTTGTCCTCGGCCGTGAGGTCGCATCGGCGTGGTCTAGCGGCCTCCATGAGGCGTTTTGACTTAAGGGGCAATGGGGCGTGGCATGCGGCTTACGTGCTGAATACGGGGGGTGGACGTGGTGGTTCACTGCTGGCTCCGAATTTCACCTAGACAGGCATCTAGCACCCTGGGGGATTCACGGGTTGGCACACGCAGTTTGTCTGAATCGAGGTTGGTTTGGCCCAGCGGGGTTGACTCGCGGGAATCAAGGGGGGCCCATTGAGTAGGAACGTGTTGGTGACGGGCACGTCGTACGGACTGGGCGCCGCCGTGTCGGCGGCAGTGCGCACTCGCGGTGACCGGGTGTTCAGCCTGAGCCGGACGCCTCCGGCCTCGCGCGATGAGGTGTGGGTGCCAGTGGACTTCGAGGCCACGGACACCGTCGCCGATGCTGTGAAACGGCTGGCTGCCCAGATGACGGAGCCGTTCGGCGGCGTGGTGGTGAACGCGGCGCTGGCCGACAAGACCCGGTCGCAGTGGACCGCGGAGCAGGTGGAGCGGCACTTCCGGGTCAATACTCTGGCGCCGTTCGTGCTGTGGGGCTGCTTGGAGGATGGGGACCTCATCGACCATTCGTGCAATGTGGTGCTGCTGGGAAGTTTTCTTCAGAACGGGAACGTACGCCAACCGGCGTACGCGATGAGCAAGGCGGCACTGTGGTCGTGGATGCGGTCCTACACGATGCGGCAGGACTCTGAGGCTTCGGTCTCGATGAACATGATCTGGCCTGGACGCGTCGTCACACCGGCGAACCCGATCCGTGAGCTGCCGCCGGGCGATCCGAACCTCTTCTACGCCCCTGAACGCGTTGCCGATGTGGTGCTGACCTACCTGTACCAGCCTCCCGGAGGTCCTCGCGGAACCGTTGTCGATCTTGGGAGGTCCTAGATGGCGATTGAGCACATTCCAGCCAGCTGCAATCTGATGACCCTGCGTGATGGGCGAGGTGGCATTTTCACGTACTACCCCGCGGATCCGATTGTGGAATGGAACCTGCTCTTCACGAGGGCGGGGGAGGCCCGCGGGTTTCACTTCCACAAGGAGTTCGATGAGTACGTGTTGGTCACCTCCGGGCACGGTACCTACGTCGGGCTGGAGGAGGACAGGAGCGAGACCATCCACAAAGTCGCCGCGGGGGACTGCGTGCACTTCCCGATCGGAACGCCGCACACCCTTTACGCGATGACGGACATGCGCATGGTCGCGTTGCTCACGAAGAGGTGGGACGACTGCGAGGAGCCGCTGACTCGGGTTGAGGACCCATGAGGGTCTTGGTGACCGGCGGAGCCGGCTTCAAGGGGTGCATCATCACGGAGGCGCTGCTACACCACGGTCACGATGTGACGGTGTACGACGTGTTGGCATACGGCGAGGGGCCAGCGATCGCGCTGCAGCGGCTCGGCGCTCGCGTCGTCCGGGGGAGCGTCACGAACGCCGACCAGACCGGTATGGAGGTACGCCGGCACGATGCAGTGATCCATCTCGCTGGCGTCGTCGGGTTTCCCTTGTGCGATCTGGACCCGCTCCGGGCGGAAGCCGTGAACGTGGGTGGCACCCGCAACGTGGTCGGTGCGCTCCGTCATGACCAGCCTCTCGTCTACGCGTCGACGGGCTCGATTTATGGCCGCGTGGACGAGCTCTGTGATGAGCAGCAGCCCCCGCAGCCGCTGACGCGCTACGGGCGCACCAAGCTCGAGGGGGAGCGCATCGCCCGCCAGCACGGTGGTGTCGCCCTCCGCTTCGCCACGGTCGTCGGTGTGAGCCCGTGCATGCGCTTCGACTTGATGCTCAACGCCTTCGTCTACCGGGCAATCCACTTCGGTTGGCTGGAGCTGTACCAGCCCGAGGATAGGCGCTCCTTCATCGACGTTGCCGACGCGGCCGCGGCGTATGTATTTGCCCTCGAGCACTACGACGCGATGGTGGGCCAGGCCTTCAACGTCGGAAATCCCCAGCTCAACCTCACCAAGCGGGACATCGCCGAGGCGGTGGCGAGGCAGTTCCCGATGCATATCGAGGCATCCTCCGCCCGACTCGATCCGGACATGCGGAACTACGAGGTCGCCTTCGATCGGATCACGGCCCTCGGATTCAAGGCGATGGTGCCTCTGGCCACCTCAGTCGCTGAGGTGGGTTCGGTTGCGCAGATGGTGGACGACCCGCAGCGCTGGCGCTTTGTTGCATGACGGCAGTGTCCGACCAGGCTCATGGAACCCAGCGCAGCCTCGCCCGGAGAACAAGCAGCAGGAAATGCAGGCTCTCCACGGTGTAACGACGCCACAGTCGCCGAGGCTCTTTCGCCAGCCGATACAGCCAGTTAAGGCGAAGCACATCTGCCCAATGGGGATACCAGCTGCCGCCGAGTCCTTCACCTTCCGCGACGTGGTCCAAGTACGAACCACACGTCATGACGACGGGTGCTTCCAGTCTGCCGCCGTACTCCGCAACCCACCGCTGCTGGAGAGGCGTCGGAAGGCTGACTATGACCAGGTCAGCGCCCGAGGCGTTCATCCGAGCGACAATCGCCTCGGAGTCCTCGGCGGCGAAGCGCCCCGGGTGTCCCCGCTTGACGTCGTGGTATCCGTGCTCCGTGCCTGCGCACCTCAGTCCCGGAAAGCTCGCGTGGAGCCTGCGCGCAGCCTCCTGAGCCACCTCGGGCGCACAACCGAAGAGAAACACCGTTTGCCCGCGTTCCGAGGCCAGCCGAAACAGGTCCGGTGCCAACGAGTCGGTATCTAGTCGTTCCGGCACGGTAAAGCCGAACAGCCCAGCCACGAGGCGGACGCCATTGCCGTCAACGGCCACAACATCGAAGCCGTTGACGTCGCTGAGCAGCTCAGGGCTAAGCAGCGCGCGTCGAGCGTAGTCCGGGTTCAGGAACGTTATTCGCAGTTGCTGGCGGTTATCCAGGGCCAAGGCCACCTCGGCGAGGAGCTCGTCGCGACGCAGCGCGTTCACCTTGATCCCTGCAAGACGATAAGCCGTGATGTCGCGACCCCCTTTCAGCTACGAAGCGGCCAGACCTCTGCCTCGACATCCTAGGAAGCGCGCTTCCGCCTTGCCACACGCCCCCGGTGGCCGGCCGGGGCACACCAGGCACCAAGGTCCTGCGGCGCGACCGATTTCCTGCATGCCGATGCACAGCGGGATCTGCCTGAGTGGACAGCTGGTCGATCCCCTACCGTCAAGTTGCAGGCTGGACGTCGGCCACCTCGGCGGGCTCGAGGCCAGCTCCGGCCGATGCGGCGGGCGGAAGACGAGGCGAATGGGGCAGCTGATCGTGCGTGCCGACAGGCCCTTCTGCAGCTGCGTCGACCTCGGCACCGCAAGCAAGCACGAGGACCAGTTCTCGGTGACCGCCCGACAGGACAAGATCCAGCCCCAGCCGGCAAATTCCCGACCCGGGACGGCACTGTCGGATGAGCGCAAGACCGGAGCACACGTAGGGGTCAGTGTCGAGACTTGCGAGCGGGCCACAGTCAGGCGACGGGTCGTCGGCACCTGAGAATTCCAACCCCACAGGTACACCCGAGGGTGGTGCTCACTCCTCGCAACAGTGCCCGTTTGTGTATGGAGGTGCGGGTGCGGCGACGCGATTCTACATCCCGAAGCGTGAACCGCCTCCAGCCGGGTCTCAGATCCGGAAGGGCGCGCCGCCGTCGATGCTCACCACAACGGGCTGGTCATTCAGCGTGACATCGCGCAGCCGTACCCAACGGGGCCGGGGCGCAGCCCGGCTCCTCAGACACCTGGATCGGAGCGCGCTGGGCGTCGTTCTGGGTGCTATGACGCGCTGTCTCGCAGCCGACCGTAGCGTCGGCTTCGGCAGCTGAGGGACGACACGGGACGGACTCCACGCCCGCTCGAGGCCGCACAGGATCCGACATGGCTGGAAATCTCGTATACAACTTTTCTTTTCGGCGGTGAACACATCCGCAACGATGTCGACGCAGGCTCATCCCACCTTTCAGGCGCGCGGAGCTGCCTCACGTGGACAGGTTCTGTCGAAGCCGGCGCGAAGCCGTCGAACGGCGTCTGGGTCGCGACTCGTCGATGCACCCGTACGCAGCGAACGAGCCAAAGTGTCGCTCCGGGTGCGGGGAAGCACACGCTGTTGGCTTGGTCGGATCTCTTCCCACGTCTTTGTGGGTGGTAAGCAGAGGGTCGGAGGAAGCGGCGTAGGTTGACCGGGACTGGCGTGGATGGCCCTGGTCGAGGCAGTGACCTGTGGGCATGGCTCGGCTTGTACGGTCCGACGTCTTGCACTCTCCCTATCGCATGTTGTCTGGTGAGAACTATCCCGTCCGTAAGTGCAATCCCTGAGCGTGAATCTGCACACTGCCTGTGTTGGTCGTTCGAGTTGAGGCCTCGAAGTTGAGCGGCGAAGGTGTCCGCGGAGCGGGGGAGATGGGGCTGACCTCTTGACAGTCGTGGCCGGCGGTAGGCCGATGGAGTCGGGGACGTCACTTCACCTGTACGCCCGTAGGCTGATCAAGGTGGGACAAGGGGACAGCAAGGTCTGCGACCGTGAGACCGCCGACGGCAAGAAGGTCTCAGTTCTCGTCACGTTCAGCAGCGACGGCAGCTACATCTGGGAAGAGCAGTAGATGAACACCAAGCTCGTCGCCGTTGTCCTCATTGTGGCGCTGGTCGCCACCGGCATCGGCACTGGCCTCGCGGTCTTGCTCAGCAGATAACACGGCTCGGCGCCGTCCTCGGAGGTCGTGTGGGGTCGCGAAACGACCGTCCGATCTGGCGTGTGAACACGTCAGCACTAGGCGGTGAACAGACACACCTTCGAGGACGCCTGGATCGCGGCTGATCTACCCGACGCTGTTGGTCTCGAGGTGCTCCGCGACCGGCCGTGACGGGGCAGGATCGGCGTGGCCTCGATCGCATGCTATGAGTCTTAACCAGCCACGACCGGCACTTTCCGGTGTGACAACTAGGCTCGTGGGATGGCCGGAGCGGCGATTGACTTCACCTCGAACGTCCCCATCGACGGGCCTCTCGAACCCGCCTGGGTGCACGGCGCTCCGGAAGAACCTCCACTGCAGGTGCACCGCCACGACGAGCACACGTTCGTGCTCAGGCAGAGCAAGAACGTCAGCTACGAAGGGCCTTTCGTCTTTCTGCTGTTCGGTGAGAATCGGGCGTTGCTGCTGGACACCGGCGACGAGCCTGACCCTGAGCGGTTCCCCCTCGCACGCACCGTCGAGGGACTCCTGGCCCAGTGGCTGGAGACTCACCCTCGCGACGGCTACGAGCTCGTTGTGGCGCACACGCACAGCCACAGTGACCATCGGCGAGGTGACCCGCAGTTTTCCGACCGCGCCGGGGTCGTGGTGGTGGGTACCTCGCTGGAGGACCTGCAGGGGTTATTCGGCTTCACCGACTGGCCGAGCCAGGTGGTTCAGCTCGACCTGGGCGGACGCGTGCTCGACGTTGTGGGGATCCCCGGTCACCAAGAGGCCTCGATAGCCATCTATGACCCTTGGACCGGTTTCCTGCTCACCGGAGACACCGTCTACCCGGGTCGCCTCTACGTCGTGGACCATGCCGCGTTCGTGGCGAGCCTCGAGCGACTCGTCGACTTCGCCGCGGACCGAGCCGTCACTCGCGTGCTCGGTTGCCACATCGCAGCACCAGGCTCGCAACCGAGGGCGCAACGCCCTTCCGACCCGTCAACAGACCCTCCTCGAGTGCTCGCAACCGCCGCGAGGTTATCGCATCAGATGCGATGTCGCGGCGGTACCCGCAGGTCAGCCCGCCGCCCCGCAACTCCGCTCGACCAGAGCACCCCTTGGAGCTACCCATAGACGTCCACACCTACGGCCCGCTGACCAGCGCGGATGCCGAAACCCGGGCCCGAACAACCTCTGTGACGTGATCGCATCCGATGCGATTCGACACGGTTGGACCGGGAATGCACTGGGTGTGAAGGCTTGCGACTTCGTCGCTGCGGTAGGGGATGAGAATCGGGGGGTCGCTCGGTGACGTCGGGACACACTGGTGCGGGTAGAGCCCTGTTGAGGTGTATGGCGCGAGGTCTTCGGGTGCCTTTGGATTGTTGCTGCGAGCACGTGGGTCTGTATCCCGGCAGAAGACCTTCCGAGCGACGCCGACCCGGCCGTTCGGGCGGGTCGTGGTCGATGGAGGGAGCTGATCGGGATGGAAGTGCTTTATGACCGGGTCGCGGGCCTGGATGTGGGCAAGGCGTCGGTGACGGTGTGTGTTCGCACGCCGGGTGCGCGGCGGGGCCGGCATCAGGAGACGCGGACGTTCAAGACGACGACGGGGTCGCTTGCGGTGATGCGGGACTGGCTGGTCGGGGCCGGCGTCACGATCGCGGCGATGGAGTCGACCTCGACGTATTGGAAGCCGCCCTTCTATTGCCTGGAGGAGGGATGGAGGTCTGGTTGCTCAACGCCGCGCACATGAAGGCGGTGCCGGGACGCAAGACCGACCTGTTGACCGAACTATCGGCCGGGTCTTGTCGGCGGTGCGTGCGGCGTCTCGGGGCGGTGGTTAGGTTCCCTGCTCGTGAGCAACGACGAGGATGTGCCCCGGGAGCTGTCCGGGCTGGTGGTCCCGCGGCAGGGGTCGCTCGAGGCGACCGGGGATCTGTTCCAGCCGTATCGGCTCGTTGACGCCGGTGGTGAGGCCGTCGTACCAGCATCGGCGTTCTTCGCCGAGTTGGCGGCCGGCGGGCGGCCGGCGACGACGCAGCGTTCGTATGGGATGGATCTGCTGCGCTGGTTCCGGTTCTTGTGGGCGCTCGGGGTCGCCTGGGATCAGGCGACCCGAGTCGAGGCATGGGACTTCTTCCGGTGGCTGCAGGTCACGGTCAAGCCGGTCGGGCCGCATTGGCGGTATCCGGCCGGTGACGCCCCGGGGTCGGGCAGCGGACCGGCTGCGGCGAAGGTGAACGTGGTGACCGGCAAGCCGTCGCGTGGTGACCGCTATGGGGCGGCGACGGTGGCGCACTGCGAGAGCGTGCTGCGCGGCTTCTATGACTTCCATCTGGAGGCCGGGTCTGGGCCGATGGTCAACCCGTTCCCGCTGGCTCGGCATCGCGGGCCCGGACGCGCGCATGCGCATCACAATCCGATGGACCCGTTCACCGGGCAGCGCAGCGGCCGGTACCGGCCCAAGGTCGTGACTCGGGCGCCGCGGTCCATTCCTGATGAGCGGTTCGACGAGTTGTTCGCGCAGCTGGGTTCGCAGGGTGACTGGGCGCTCGTTGCGTTGTGGGTCTCAACCGGCGCGCGGGCCTCGGAGCTGCTCGGTGCCACGGTCGCCGACGTGGACCCGGGCCAGCAGTTGATCACCGTGATGCGCAAGGGCACCCGGGTGCTGCAGCCGTTGCCGGCCGCGCCGGATGCGTTCGTGTGGTTGCGGCTGTATCAGGCGCAGCTGGCAGGGCTGGTGCCGGCCGGCCGCAACGAGCCGTTGTGGTGGACGCTACGGCGTCCGTTCCGGGCGTTGAGCTATGACGCGGCACGGGCGATGTTCACCCGCGCCAACGCCGCGTTGGACGCGAACTGGTCGCTGCACGATCTTCGCCATACCGCGGCGTATCGGATGGCCAGGGATCCCCAGATGCCGCTGACCGACGTGCAGTGGGTGCTGGGCCACGCACACCTGTCGACCACGCAGCGCTACCTGAACCCGGTGACCGAGGACGTGATCGCTGGAGTGCTCGCCTTCCACGACCGGCAGCGCGATCGCGACCCGGCTGCCCCGAGGGCGCCGGGATATCGGGCCGAGAGCCTGCAGATCCTGTTCGGCGAGGACGGCTCATGAGCGCCAACAGTCAGGAGGTGATCGCCGAGGTGATCGTCGGGGCGGTCACCGATGCCGCATCGCCGACCGGCGGACCGGTGAAGTCGACCGGGGCGAAGCTGCTGGCCGCATTCCCGCCCCGCCCGATCGCGTCGTCCTGGCCGGCGACCGAGGCGAGCCGATCCGCGGTGTTGGCCCGGGTCCTGGCCGTGCCGTTCACGTTGGACAACCCGACCAGCCAGCAGACCCGCCGGCTGGGGGTGCTGGCGGTGCTGAACTGGCTGCAGACCCTTCCCGGGGACAGCTGGCAGCAACGCTGGCAGACCAGCGGCGCGGAGGATCAGCCCGACTGGCGGGACCTGGTCACGGCCGCGACCGCCGGCCGGTCCTGGACCAGGACGCCCACCGGGGCACACCTGCCGCACCTGAGCCCCGGACTGCTGGTGCTGATCTGCGCCGACGTGATCCGGCCCGGCGTGGGGTGGCTGCTTCGCTACGCCCCGGCGCGGCGCAACCTCGCCACCGAGATGGCCCGCACCCGGGATGCGGCGGCGTTCGTCGGGCTCGCCGAGTCGTGCACCCAGGGCCGGGTCGGACTCCAGAGCGGACAGCAGGCGCTGACCCGGATCGCGGTCATCCTGGCCGCCAAGGGCGGACCGGTCGCCGCAGTCCGGGTCGGAGACTGCGTCGAACTTCTCCAGGTCAGCGCCGGCCTGCGCGCCACCTCCGAGGGGCACGCGCACAGCCCGCTGTTCTACCACCTGCTACGCAGCCATGGGGTGTTGGGCGAAGATGCCCCCGCCGCGATCGAGATGTTCTCCGGCCGCGGACAACCGACCTGCGAACAGCTGATCGACCGCTACAACATCGCCTGCCGCCCGGTGCGTGATGTGTTGGTCGACTACCTGCGCGAACGCCAGCCGTCGGTGGACTTCTCCTCGCTGCAACGCTTCGTCTACCTGCTCGGGAAACTGTTCTGGGCCGACCTGGAAGCCCATCACCCCGGCATCGACTCGCTCCAGCTGCCCCGCGAGGTCGCCGCGGCCTGGAAGCAGCGGGTGATGACCCGCACCCGCACGACCTCTCCCGCCGGCGAGCCAGTGACGCAGGTGTCGGCCCGGCTGGACGGGCGCAGCGTGCTGTCGGCAGTGCGCGCCTTCTACCTCGACCTCGCCGAGTGGGCCGACGACGACCCGGCCCGGTGGGGCCCGTGGGCGGTGCGTTGCCCGGTCAGCGCCAGCGACGTCTCGCACAAGAAGAACCGGTCCCGGCGCAAGTCCCGGATGGACGCCCGCACCCGGGAACGGCTGCCGGTGCTGCCAGCCCTGCTCTCCTGGGTCGACGCCGAACGCGTCCGCACCGCCGAGGTGCTCGCCGCCGCCGAACGACATTCGTGTTCGTAGCGACGGATCGGCTCACCGGTGGCACAGTCGATGTGGAGAGCCGGTTGATCCGACAGCGCACCAGCACTGCGTGCACGGTCGAGGACGGCATCCAGAGTCGGTCTCCGATCTCGACCGAACCCCGCAGGTGCTTCCATCGCAAATGAACGATCTTGCGGATGACCGGCGCCGGCGTCCGGTTCGGCTGCGGGTGCGGCGCCGAAGACCGATCAACCATCGACTTACGGCGGCAGGGCGCGGGCGGTGGGTCAGCTGGATCCGACGGCCGCCTTCGTCACCGTTTGCCGATCCCATTCGGTGACGGCGACGACCTCGACCGCGACGGAGTCGGTGTGGCGTGCTGTCACCGTAAGCCGTTGGGGAACCGGTGCGCGTCAGGCGTAGCGAGGGTGTGGTGTACGGAGAATCGCCCGAGATCCTGGGCGGACGCCGGTGCGGCGTTGTTGTAGAGGACGGCGGTGCCTCCGGTGCTCGGCTGCTGCAGCGCTCGCCAATGCCCTGGCTGCCGACGGCCACGGTTCGTTTGCTGGCGAAGGGCTGCAGTCCTCGTTCGCCCACTGCTCGTGCCGGGCTGGTGGTGAGGTCGGTTGGTCACTTGACGGCAAGAGGGTTGACCGGGGCGCCGACCGCGCCCGTGACGGGGAGGGGTCCGGCGGTCAGCCAGAAGGAGTAGCGGCCGTCCTGCGCGCAGTCGCCAGCCAGGGCGTCGAGGTCCCACATCTCGCCGATGAACGACGTGGCGCGGGTGCCGCAGGTCGCGGGACCGGTTTTTTTGTCTAGTAGGTGCGGCTCGCAGCGACCGAAGCGACGCCGGCAGGACTGGGAGTTCCGGACGGATACGCAAATGGCCGAGAACAACGACGTGACTCCCGACCTGCTGCCTGCGAGGCCGTGGAACGACGGGAAGTGTGCACGCGCTGATCAGATGGCCGGTATGGAGCAGCCTCGGGGTCTCCTAACGTCGTAACCTCGCCCGTATAGGGTCCATCCGCACTGCCGCACAACTGGCCCAGGGAGCGCCCATGTCGACTGAACCGCCTGAATCGCCTGATACGTCCAGTGCCGGCGTCCTGCAGCCGGCACGTCAGGTGGCCGCGCACACCTGGCGCGACACCGATCGGTTCGTTCCGCGGACGGTGCTTCAGCCCCTGCAAAGGCTCATGGACGTCGAGACGAGCAGTGCGGTCGTCATCCTCTTGGCCACGCTGGCGGCACTCGTTGCGGCCAACTCCCCTCTCGCTAAGGCGTACACCCATGTGTGGGAGACCGTGGTCAAAGTCGACGTGGGCGGCGTCCACCTCCTCGAGCTCTCGTTGCACGAGGTGGTCAACGACGGCCTAATGACGCTGTTCTTCCTGCTCGTCTCCCTCGAGATCAAACGCGAGATGGTCTTCGGCGACCTCCGTGACCCCCGCGCCGCAGCGCTGCCCATCGTGGCCGCGGTGGGCGGGATGGTGGTGCCCGCCCTCATCTACGCGGCCTTCAACGCCGGTAGCCCGCAGATGCAGGGATGGGGCATCCCTATGGCCACCGACATCGCCTTCGCGGTTGCCCTGCTCACTTCGCTGGGCAGCCGCGTCCCGATGGGTGCCCGGCTGTTCCTGCTGACCCTTGCGATCGTCGACGACCTCGGAGCCATCCTCGTGATCGCCATCTTTTACAGCAGCGGGATCGCGTTCGGGTGGCTCGCTGTCGCTGTGGCCACTGTGGTCTCTGCGATCCTGTTGACGAATGTCCGGGTTCGGGCTCAGGGGGCCTACATCGCTCTTGGGGTCTTCGGGTGGTTCGCCCTCCACGAGTCGGGCGTCCACGCCACGCTCATCGGAGTCGCCTTCGGCCTCATCGCGCCGGCCTACGCTCTGCTGCCTCCCGACAAGTTCCCGGCAGTGGCTACCCGTCTCGTTGACGAGGTCGTTCACCGCAACGCCGATGGCGTCATGACGGCGGACGAGCACGAGGCGAACGACCACACACTGCGCGAGCTCAAGCGACTGTCGCGGGAGACGCAGTCACCGCTGCATCGGAACGAGGTCGGACTCACCCCTTACGTCGCGTTCGGCGTAGTGCCCTTGTTCGCGTTCGCCAACGCCGGCCTGCCCTATCCCGACATTCCGGCGTCTCAGTGGCTGTCGGATCCGGTGGTCCTCGGTGTAGCACTCGGGCTGGTGCTCGGAAAGGCACTCGGCATCTTCGGTGCGGCATGGTTGACCGTCCGCGCGGGGCTGGCGCGCTACCCAACGGGGATGGGCCAAGGACATCTATTGGGTGTCTCCATCACAGCGGGCATCGGCTTCACCGTCGCCATCTTCGTGGCGAACCTTGCCTTCACCGACGAGGACGTGATCGAGCTCGCAAAGCTCGGGATCATTCTGGGCAGTGTTGTGGCGGCTGTGGCCGGCTACCTGCTGCTGCGTCTCAGCAGCAAAGAGAGCTGAAGCGCCGCCAGACGACGGGCGGTGCGGTTCCCGCACCATCCAGTCGCCCCTAGAGCTTCCGGCTCACGGGTTGGGGTGACAGGTCGGCGTCTCTGGACGGCTCGTTGATGGTTGTCAGGCTGCAGTCTTGCGGATCCGGCGTCGGAGTTCCTTCTTGACCTCCAGCGGGGTGCGTCCGGCCATGTATTCGCCGTGGTTTGAGCGGTGCTGGTTGTAGTCGCCCAGCCAGGTCTGCAGCGACCGATCGAGCAGCCCGATGTCATCGACGCGGCCGCGGTGGAAGTGGGGCCGGTAGAACTCGTGCAGCACGGTGCCGTGGAACCGCTCGCACACCGAGTTGTGGTTCGGTGACCTGGGCGGGATCCGGTGATGGACGAGCCCGAGGTCGGCGGCGCGGGTCTGGAAGGCCTTGCCGACGAACTCGGGCCCGTTGTCAGTCAAGATGCCCTCCAGCTTGATGCCGTGCTTGCGTAGCGCCTTCTTGAGGTGGTCCAAGAACCTGGCGGCCACGGCGGCGGTCTTGTCCCCGACGATCAGCTGGCAGACAGCGGTGCGGGTGGCCACGTCGACCGCGGTGAGCTGCCAGACCGCCCCGACACCCTTGAGCCGGCCGACGTAGAACGTATCCAGGCTGACCACCTCACCCGGCTTGGAGGCGTACATGCAGAACCCGAACGGTCCCTCCATCGCGGCGCCGGTGACCTGCCCGGTCTCGGCGGCCGTCAAGGACGCGAGCGCCGCGACCCGCTGCCTCGCGGTGCCCAAGTTGTGCCGATGCAGCACTTTCGCTACGCCCGAGGCAGAGCGGTCCACACCGCGCGCCTTGAGGTGTCGCAGCAGCGCCTTGGGCCCGAGGGTGGGTCGGGTGACGGCCTCGGACAAGATGACCGCGACTTCCTCACTGCTCATCGCGTTGGGTTGGTGGGGCTTGCGTCGGTCCTTAGGCAGCAGCGCCGAGAGGCCGTACCGCTCGGCCTTCTTCAGCCACTCGTAGTAGGTCTTCCTGGAGACGCCGAACATCCGGCAGGCCTCGGTGACGTTGCCGATCTTGGCGGCGTGCTCGATAAGTCGGACACGACGGTCGTACACAATGTCTTCGTGGGTCACGGGATGGCTTCCTGTTCTCTCGATCTCGCAATCCAGAGACTGCCTCCCGTGACCCACACCTGCACGGAGGCTGGCGGGGCCAGGTGTCACCCCAACCCGTGATCTTCAAGCCCCCTCCAAACAAGCGGCCTGGGAACGGTGGCACGCCTAGCAGGGGGTAGGACACTTGGGTCGCGGGTGTCGAAGATCCTGCGTTCTGCGCCCGTGCCGGTCCTGATGGCGCCTGCCCCGTGCACCGGCTAAGCTGGCCGCCCATCGGGTCGTTGCGAGCCCAGGGGCCGCGAGGTCGGCATCAGCTCGGGCATGTGCCGGGCGAGCTGGGATCTGGCTGAGTCCAGGTCCGGTCGCCGAGCCTCACCGTCCTGGAGATACCAGTTCCGGTAGCTCGGCCAGGTCGCGTCGTACAGCGCCTTCCATCGTGGGCCCGGGACGTCCTCTCGGATGCCATGCATCGTGCGCGCAGCGGTAGGCGCCGAGGCATCGGCTGTGGGAGCGGTCGGGGGTGCCGGGCATGGGGTGACGGCCCAAGATTCCCAGCTCGGTTCGGTCCCCCACGCCCGCCCTACGTGGGGCATCGCGGCGGCGAGCATGCTGATCGCCTCGAGCGGTGAGCGCCGAGTCATCTCCAGTGTCGCGTCGGTGACGAGACGTCTCAGGTCGACGCGAGACAAGCCCGCCATCGTCGCGGAGGTCAGCTGGTCATGGTCCTGCAGATTGGCTTGTTCCATGCGTCAAGTATGTCTTGACGCTGGTTCCCGTCAAGTGAGTCTTGACGTCCGCCGCTACCTCTTGCCGTGGGTCGCCGCGACCAGCTGGTGCTCGGCATCAGGGCCGGGTGGGATCTTGGGCAGCCGGAGCACGAGCACCAGACCGAGTGCCCACCAGGCGATCAGGATGAGCCACTCGTAGGGCCAGACCAGCGCGGCCGGCATTCCCGGCATGAACAGGGTGCCGAGGACGAGGGTGAGTCCGGCTGCCGCCGTCCCGACAGCCGGGCCGCCGGCAACCCGGAACGGCCGCTCCATCCCGGGATCGCGGTAGCGCAGGACGACGAACGTCACGGCGACGAAGAAGAAGGCGACCACGATCACGAACCCACCTGCATCGACCAGCCACACCAGCATCTGGCGGCCGAACAGCGGCGCCAGGATCGAGAGAGCGCCAATGAACAGGATCGCGTTGCTGGGGGTGCGGTAGGTAGGGTGCAGCTTGCCGAACCATCTCGGGACCATCCCGGAGGTCGCCATCGCATAGAGCAGCCGGCTCGCGCCGAGCATGAAGCCGTTCCAGCTGGTCAGGATGCCGGCGATGCCGCCGAGAACCAGGATGTCGCCCATCGTCTTGCTGCCCCACAGGGCGCTCATCCCGTCGGCCGCGGAAAGGTCGGACTTGGCCAGGACGTCTTGAGGCAACGATGACCCGACGGTGAGCAACACCAGAATGTAGAAAGCCGCCGCGGCGAGCACCGAGACGACCACCAGCTTGCCGATCTGCTTGAACGGGAGGTTGATCTCCTCAGCCGACTGGGGGATCACGTCGAATCCCACGAACAGGAAGGGAACCGCGACCAGCACGGCGATGAGCCCTCCGACGCCGTCGTTGAACAGGGGGCGCATGTTGCCGGTCTCCCCGCCGACGAACGACCCGAACAGCAGCAGCGCACCCACCAGCAACAAGAAGAGCACCGCGAACGTCTGGAAGACGGCAGCGGGCCTGACGCCCACGTAGTTGAGCCCGGTGATCAGCAGCGCGCCCACCATTCCAACAGCCACCCACGAGGCGTAGACGTCGTAGTCGGCGACCGTCCAGAGCTTGCCAGCCAGCATGTCGGGTGCGAGGAACAGCACGGTCTGGGGCAGCGCCACTGCCTCGAACGCCACCACGGAGATGTAGCCGAGCACCAGGCTCCACGAGCAGACGAAGGCCGAACGAGAGCCGAGCCCCCGCAACACATAGTTGTGCTCGCCACCGGCCTGTGGCATCGCCGCGACCAGCTCCGCATAGGTGAGACCGACCAGCGCCATGATGGCACCGCCGACCACGAAGGCAAGCGCCGCGCCCAGCGTCCCCGCATCCTGCAGGAAACCGCCGGTCAGGACGATCCAGCCGAAGCCGATCATCGCCCCGAACGCGACCGCCAGGACATCCCATCGGCCAAGAACTCTGTTGAAAGCGGCATCGGACTGCCCATGGCTCATGCGTCGCACTATATGCAGACGCGGGCAGACCTCGCGAGCACGAAACTCGCAACCGCGTCGGGTCATTCCCTTCACGTGGCGGTGAACCCCGTGCCGGGGCCCGAGCGGCTGAGGCCCATGAACGAGGAACTGACGGGCGACCACCGCGGGCACACGCTGACCCCCGTCTAGACTGACCCTTCCGCGGCGGATCCCGCAGCTGTTGAGTGCGGCCCCGTTCTCGAGCAGGGCCAGCCTCGGGTCGACCTGTCGAACTGGCAGCAGGAGGCCAACCTGCACTGGGCTTTCCAGCACATGCGCGAAGTGATGCCGAGTCACGTGATCCTGGGCAGCGACGCCCCTCGTCCCCTGCGTGTGAATCCCCAGGAGCTCGGTTCGCTTGCCCTGGAGGACATCGGCTTCGCCACGAATCTCGATGAGGTCCTGGCCGCCTCGCAAACGGATGGCTTCCTGGTGATCAAGGACGACGTGGTCGCCTTCGAGCGCTACTTCGACCCGATGTCGCGCCGCAGCCGTCACCTGGTGATGTCGGTGTCGAAGTCGATCGTGTCGGGCGTTGCAGCAACCTTGTGTGCCGAGGGCCTCCTGGACCCCGAGGCGCCGGTCGAGAGCTACGTGCCAGAGCTGGCGGAGTCGGGCTATGCCGGGCGAGGGTGCGTGACGTCCTCGACATGCGCACGGGTGTCCTATGTCGCTTAGCGTGGAGGTCAGCGGAGGCTGGGGGTGGAGCGGTGGTCGACGTGGCGGCGTTGCTCGGGAGCACGGCCCTGGGTGTGGGCGAGGTGCTCACGGATGAGTTCGGCCCAGGCGGTTTCGTCGAGCCAGCCGTTGCGTCGGGCGGCGATGAGCTTGAGCAGCGCGTCGGTGCGGGTCTTGTTGGTCAGCCTGGAGGCACGGTCACCGATGGTGTTCTCCAGCTGGTGGAAGAACTCCTCGACGGCGCCGGCGGATCGTGGTCCGTGGGGGTCGATGCCGTCTTGGGCTTCGACGACGTCGCGGATGTTGAGCAGCGAGTTCATCGCGCCGCGACAGGTGCCGTCGCGGCGTATCCGTTTGCTCAGCTCCTCGCACAGCTTCTGCCAGCCGGCGGCGCTGCGGACCGCGTCACCGATGAGCCGGTGGATCCGGTCGGCGCGGTCCTCGGCGATCTCTGCGGGCAGTGCCCCGGCGATGTTGCGGGCCAGGTGCCACTCGCAGCGCCACGTCATCAAGGGCGCCAGGTCATCGCCCAGATCATCGCCCAGGTTGAGGGCCAGGTCGTGGTCGGGTCCTTCGGTGGGGTCCTCGGTCCTGGTCCACGTCGTGGCGGCTGCCTGCAGCGGGTGCCCGCCGTCGCCGACCACCCAGCCAGGGCGTCCCTCCAGGCTCTCGAGCAGGTCCTTCCACGCGGCGAGGTTGGCGTGTGGGACGGCTTGGATCGCTGCCACGTAGGGACGCCCAGGACCCGCCCCGACGGCGTCGTAGCCGACCGCGGCCAGGACCGAGAAGGCCTTGTCCCCGCGCGGCTTGCCCGGGCGCCCGTGTCGGAACTCCATCTCATCGATCGCCACCGCGGCCGGCCAACGTCTCGGCGCATAGCTCGACCAGATCATCGGTGCGAAGACCTCGCCCCAGTCCGGAGACCAACTGGGGGTGCCGGTTCGCGGCCGAGACCACCTTGCCCACCTTGCCCTTGTTCTTGGCCGGGGTCCTGCCCGGCGTGCTGCTCAACGGGCGACCGGCCCGGACCCGGATCGCCTCGGCGGTCTCCCGATAGGAGGCCCCACCGGCGACCATCGCCAACGCCGCGGCCACCTCACGAGCGGTGAACCCGTAGAGCCGCGGCGGGTCGCGAACGTGTCCACGTGCTGCTCGAGCCGCACGATGTCGATGCCAGCGTCGGCCAGGGCAAGGACGGCCACGTGGGCGACACCCCCGCGACGTTGCTGACGCCCGTCCCAGCTAGCCGCCGAGCGCGGGTGGTTTGCCGGTGACGACGCCGAAAGTGACGTGTCCCTGGCTGGTGGAGTAGGTGTGTCCATCATTCCGGACATCACCTGCTCGTCAGTGCCCAGGTGGGGAGCCGGGACGTCCCCGACCGGGCCTGGCTCAGGGCGTCGTTCAAACGGGTCGTCCGCACGTGCCGCGACCGCTTCAACGGGGACGGACTGCGCGGGCTTGCGACTGGCGCCTGTCGCGCGACGCCGACTGGGTCGTCGTTATCTCGTCGCAGCCGCGACCGGTGCGGATTGTGGGCCGACCACCGAGCTCATCGCCTCGAGCACCCGGCGTGTGTCGGCGAGCTGGTCCAGCCACACGTCGCGCACGATGTCCACGCGTGTGTCGGTGGGCTGCAAGGCCTCGAAGTGCTTGCCCAGGCCCTTCTCGCCAAGGGTGCCGGCCTCGATGAGCGCGATCATCTCGGTCACGACCTGGGCCTGGGTGCCGTAGATCGGGATCTGCGGTCCCCGGGGCGCGGTTAGGCCGATGAAGTAGAGCTGCTCAACGCCCTCCGGCAGGATGCCGGCCGCGCGGCGCAGCGGGACGCCGCGGTCCCACGGGATGAGGTCATCGGCCAGGAACGGGAGCCGTACGTTGAATCCGGTCGCCCACAGGATGGAGTGGTACTCATCCGAGGAGCCGTCTGCGAAGTGCACCGTGGGCCCATCGACGGCGGAGATGCCGGGGCGCACGCCGATGCGGCCGTGCTGGATCCAGTACATGAGCAGACTGTTCACGGTGGTGGCGCCTTCGGCGAGCGTCGCCGCTGCCGGTGCCGGCATCCCATACTCGGTCGGGTCACCGAGCACGACCCTGCTGAGCATCCGGTTGATGAAGTCCTGCTCGGTGGGCGAGAACTGCTTCAGCCACGCGACCTGCTGGCGCGGTAGGCCGAAGTAGGACTTCGGCTGGAAGTGGATCCCGTCGAGCATGACGATGTCGACCTCGAGGCGGTTCTGGGCGACGTCGACGGCGAGGTCGCAGCCGGAGTTGCCGGCACCGACAACCAGGATGCGTGAGCCGTCAAGGTCGCTGACGTTGTCGTATTCGCTGGAGTGGAGCTGTACGCCGCTGAAGTGGCCGGCGACCGGGGGAACCTTCGCGTCCCACAGGTGTCCGTTGGCGACGAGGACGCCGTCGAAGACCTCGTCGTGGCCCGAGGTGGTGCGGACCCGCCACCCAGCGCTGCCGGGGCGGTGCGCTGTGGCTACCGGATCGATGGACGCCACCGCGGTGTCGAACTCGATCCAGCGTCGCAGGTCCATCTGCTCGGCGAAGCTCTCGATGTAGTCGCGCACCTGGTCGCGGCGCGGGAAGTGCGGATAGGACGCTGGCATCGGAAAGTCGCGGAAGTGAGTCATGTCGCGTGAGGTGATCAGGTGTAGAGCCTCGTAATCAGTGTGCCAGTGGCCTCCGACTCGATCGCTCTTCTCATAGCAGACGACGTCGTAGCCGGCGGCGGTGAGCTCGTGGATGGCGGACAGGCCGGCTGCGCCGGCACCGATGATGCAGTAGCGGGTCATGGTGGTCTCTCCAGTCGTGTTCGGGTCGGTGTGGTTCAGCGCAGGACGTCGCCGCCGGAGAGAACGAGCGTCTCCCCGGTCATGAACGAGGCGTCGGTGCCGGCGAGCATCAGCACCCAGGCGGCAATCTCGGTCGGCGTGGCGACCCGTCCCAGCGGGATGGAGGCCGCGGCGATATCCATGCGGCCGGTCGCGGCGTTTCCTGGGGTGTCGACCCAGCCGGGGGCGATGGCGTTGACGCGGATCCGCTCAGGCGCGAGCTCGAGGGCGAGCTCCTTCGTCAGCATCACGACCGCGGCCTTCGAGGCCCCGTAGAGGAGCTGCCCGGGCGAGACGGTGAACGCGTCGACGGAGGCGAAGTTGACCACCGTGGACCCGGCGCGCAGGTAGCGGCGGGCCTCGGCGATCACGTTGAGGGTTCCGAGGACGTTGATGTCGAATGTGCGCCGGTACATCTCCTCGGAGTAGGTCTCCAGCGTGCTGGGCGGGTAGACGCCGGCGACGTTCGCGACGAGGGCAACGCCGTTCAGGTCGGCGACGGCGGCGCCGTCAGTCAACTCACGGGCATCGGGGTCGTCGTGGCTGGCGCAGGTGGCGTGCAGGCTCTTGGCCAGGGCTGCACCGACTGAGCCGCGGTCTGTGATGTCGACCTGGTAGGACTCGAGCCGGCCGCGGTCAGGCTGGCCATGCTCGGGCACATCTGGCTGAATCGGGTCGCGGTCCAGCGCGATGACGTGCCAGCCGCTGGCGAGCAGCAGGTCGGCGGTGGCCTGGCCCATGCCGCTGGCGGCACCGGTGACGATCGCGGTCGGTGACATGTGGGTTACCTCTCGGGGGCAGGGCCGCGTCCCGGATGCCGCCGATGGCGGCATCCGGGCCGCGGTCCGACTGGGATGGTCCTGCTGTGGTGTGCGGCGGTTCGGCCGCGGACGCTGCGTTGGTGGCGGGATCAGAGGAGTCGCGGCTCGCCGGGCTCGGCGGCTGAGGGATCCATGCCGTGCTTCTCCAGGATCTTGGCCAGGGTGCCGTTCTCCCGCAGTGTGGCGATGTCTTCGTCGACTGCCTTGACCAGGTCGGGGTTCTTCTTCGACATCGGGAAGTTCGACTGGCCGGGCGCCTGGGTGACGGGCACGGCGTCGCTGGGCTCGGCGACCTCCACCTTGAATCCCTTGGCGTTGTAGTTGCCGGCTGCGACGCTGTCGACGACGACGTCGATGCGGCCGGCCTTGAGGTCGCCGTAGAGGTTCGGGGTGTTGGCATAGGTCTTCAACCCCGAACCGAGGTAGTCGCGCAGCGCGTCGACCCACAGGTAGCCGTCAACGGTGCCCACCTTGAGACCCTCGAGCTGCTCGACGGTCGTGACGCCGTCCTTGGAGACCAGTCCCATCTGGTCTGCGTAGACCGGCGCGCTCAGTGCCACCACCTTGGAGCGGTCCTTGGTGCGGTACCAGTCGGCCGCGGTCAGGTCGGCCCGACCCGACTGCACCATCGGGATGGACGCGGCGGCGGTGGAGTTCACTGCCTTGAGCTGCAGGCACTCCAGCTTTGCGATCTCCTTCACGATGTCGCCGTCGGCGCCCTTGAGGTCGCTGCCGACCACCTGGGTGTACGGCAGGATGTCGAAGCTCGCGACGGTCAGGACGCCGTCCTGCACGGTCTTGAACTTGTGTGCGGGCTCGCATCCTGCCGCGACCTGGTCGGTCGAGGTCGAGGTTCCGATGTTGCAGGCACTCAGGGTGAGTGCGCTGAGCGTGGCCACTGCTGCGGCCAAGGCGGTGCGGTGTGACTTCATGGGTTCCTCCGGTGGGTGTGGTGGTGCACTGCTTGGGGCACTGGATGGGGCAAGGGGTAGGTCACGGGTAGGTCAGATGTGTCGCGAGAGGCGGTTCTCGACGCGGCCGACGAGCCAGCTGGCGGGGATGGTGATGGCGGCGTACATCAGCCCGGCCAGGGTCAGCACGCTGAGGTACTGGAAGGTCTGCGAACCCAGCGAGTAGGCCTTGCCGAGCAGTTCGGGCAGCGCGATCGAGTAGGCCAGCGAGGTGGCCTGGAAGATCGTGATGGAGAACCCGACCAGTGCGGGGATCGCGACCCGGAGCCCTTGTGGGATGACGACGTAGCGCAACGAGTCCCGGTAGGACATCGCCAGCGCCTCGCTGGCCTCGACCTCGCCGACGGGGACGGACTGCAGGCCGCCGCGGATGATCTCGCTGGTGTAGGCGCCGGTGGTCAGCGCGAGTGAGAGCCCTGCAGAGAGGAACGCCGTCAGGGTCATCCCGGCCGCGGGGAGTCCGAAGTAGATCATCTGCAGCATCACCAGTGCCGGTGTGCCTCGACCGATCTCGACGACTGCGATGACCGCTGTGCGAACCGCGCGGGTGCGTGAGGTGGCCCCCAACGCCAGGGCGAGGCCGAGCGGGATGCCCAGGCCGAGGCTGAGCGCGGTGAGCCGCAGACTGACCTCGAGGCCGTCCAGGAGCGAGGGGAAGAAATTGACCCAGTCGTGTAGGGCGCTCATCGCGCGCTCACCTTGGCCCGCAGTGTCGAGTCCAGCGATCGCGACGCCCACGCGCACGGCACCGTCAAGGCGATGTACACGGCGGCGGCGACCACGTAGGGCCCGAAGGAGTTGTTGGTCAACCGCGCCTGGTCGTTGGCGAAGTAGAGGATGTCGGTGACGCCGATGGTGTAGGCGACCGACGTGTCCTTGAGCAGGCCGATGGCGTACGTAGCTGCTGCCGGCACTGAGACTCGGCCGACCTGCGGGCCGATGATACGGGCCCACACGGTGAGGCTGGACATGCCGAGTGCTCCGGCGGCCTCCCACTGTCCGCGGGAGACGGCGGCCAGGCCACCGCGGTAGACCTCGGCCAGGTAGGCGCATGAGATGGCTCCGAGCCCGACGACGGCCGCCGTGGTCGCATCCAGCGTCACGTACTCGCCGAGGCCGAAGAAGATGATGAACAACCACACGATCGGCGGGATCCCCCGGAGCAGCTCGATGAAGGCCCGCGCGGGAATGCGCAGCGCACCGATGCTGGACTGGCGTGCCACGGCGACGGGCACCGCGCCGGCCGCTCCGATCAGCAGCGCTGCGACGGTGAGGAACATGGTGACCGGCACGCCTCGCAGGACGGCCAGCAGGGTGTCCAGGCTCATCGGTCCAGCACCGCCTTGAGGAACTGGCGCGTACGAGGCTGCTGCGGGTCGGTGAAGATCTGGTCGGGCTTGCCCTCCTCGAGGATCCGGCCCTCGGCCATCACGACGAGGTGGTCGGAGACGTCGCGGGCGAACTGCATCTCGTGGGTGACGACCACCATCGTCATTCCCTCGTCAGCCAGCTCGCGCATCACCGCGAGCACCTCGAGGCCGACCTCGGGATCCAGAGCGGAGGTGGGTTCGTCGAAGAGCATCACCTGTGGGCTCAGGGCCAGTGCGCGGGCGATGGCGATGCGCTGCTGCTGGCCACCCGAACACCTCGAGGGGTACTGGGAGGCCTTCTCCTCCAGCCCGACGCGTGCGAGCAGCTCATGGGCCTTTCCCTCGGCTGCCGCGCGGCCACATCCCAGCACCCGCTCCTGGGGAAGGGTGATGTTGCGCAGCACCGTCATGTGCGGGAACAGGTTGAAGCTCTGGAAGACCATGCCGACGTTGCGCCGAAGGACACCGAGTTCCTTGTTGGTCACCTTCGTGGATGCGTCGACCCGGGTGCCGGCGACCTGCACGCATCCGCTGTCGGGCCGCTCGAGGAGGTTGATGCACCGCAGCAGGGTGCTCTTCCCGGCACCGCTGGGGCCAATGATCGCGGCCACCTCTCCGGCGCCGACCTTCAGCGAGACGTCGTCGATGACGCGGTGCTCGCCGAACGTCTTGACCAGAGAATCCAGGCTCACTGATGCATCGGCCTCGCGGCCGCGTCCAGGGGCGAAGGTTCGCGCCGTGGGGCTGCTCGCGGTGCCGCCCATGGCGTCGGCACCGTTGGTGCTCAGGGGACCGCTCACGCTTCGCTCGACGCCGGCGGTCGACACGTTCGGGGACACCTTCGGGGTGTTGGGCGGCTGTGACATTGGGGGCCTCCGGACGATCAGGTGATGTGTCTGGCCATCAGTGTTCGGCCGACTCCTGCCTACCGTCCAGACCGATATCAAGAGGTCGGATCAAGGTTTTGCCTTGATCTGGTGCTAGTGTGTTCGCAACCCGCGCTGACTTGTGAGGTCCGACATGCCGCGCCGCCTGAGCCTGACCCAGCTGGAGTACTTCCTGGCCAGCGTCGAGCAGGGGTCGTTCGCGGCGGCCGCGCTGCACATGCACATCGCCCAGCCGAGTTTGTCGGAGCAGATTCGTCGGCTCGAGCACGTGGTCGGAGGCAAGGTGTTCGTGCGTACCAACCGCAACCTGCAGCTCACGGATCTCGGTCGACAGCTGATCCCGTTGGCCCAGAACACGCTGCGCAGCGCCGAGTCCCTGGTCGAGCGTGTCCGTGACATGCAGAGCCTCGCGGGAGGCACTGTCTCCTTCGGCACGTTCAGCAGCGCGCACATGTACCTGCTGGTTCCGGTCACCACCGAGTTCCGTCTGCGCCACCCCGACGTCAGCATCCGGGTCGTCGGCCTGAACTCCTCGGATGTCGCGCAGATGGTCCGCGACGGCGAAATCGAAGCGGCCCTGGTTCAGCTACCCGTCGACACCCACGGCCTGGATGTCACCGACCCGGTGCTGGTCGACACCGTCGTGTACGCCAGCTCCGACCCCCGCAAGACCTCGCGACCGGTCACCGTCGAGCAGTTGGCACAGGCACCCCTGATCCTGTCCGAGGCCCGCTGGGGCGAAGCTGATCCGCTGCGTCGAACCATCGCCGAACGGGCTCGCCAGGCCGGGGTCGAGATCTCACCGCTCGTCGAGGTCGAGTTCCAGACTGCTGGGCTCGAGCTGGCAGCGGCTGGAGTCGGGGACACCCTCGTCTCCTACCTCGTCAGCCGGTTGCCTCGCTTTCGCGACCTGGTCTCCTATGCGCCGCTGGACCCGGTCTGCGAAGAACATTTTGCGCTCATCACCAGGAGGCACGGCAGCCTGTCGCCGGCCACAAAGGCCTTCACGGAGATGGCCAGCCGGCACCTCTCGGCGCTGCAGACCTCAGCCAACGCCATCCGTTGACCTCCTGGCCGAGACGCCGGCGCTACCTCGCTCGCCCTGGCAGCCGCGCCCGCTTCGGCTCGTTGAGAAGCGCTCAAAGCGTGACGCGGATGGGTCGATGACAAGGTTCGCCGGCTGGATCGGCATGTCATGAGCACGGGCCGCGCTGGGCGCCCGGGGGAGCGACTGCTGAGACAGCGCCGATACCTAGGACTCGCGACAACAGCGAGCTCCCCGCCGACGAGACCGCGAGCAAGATTTCGGTTGGCTCGACGGCTGGTGTCGACACAGCGGCGTGGCCGTTCGGAACCCGGCACGATCGCGCGCTCCGCGGCAGATGCCGATATTGCGATTTCAGCTGCCCTACTCTCACGACGTGACTGATGCTGAGGATAAGGACACCTGGCGTTGCGCCATCTGCGACCAGCCAAGCGAATCGCAAGAGCAAATTCACCCTCGAGGTGTTCAATCACCAGGGCGGGATCGTCTTGAAGTTCTGCTCCTCGGGCCACGTTGACGAATGGGTGAGTCGTGGCGAGCCCGACTTACCGAAGAACACGGGGCCTGAAGCTGAAACCTGGCTTGACCGGGTGATATCCGTGGGCAGTGGGATCATCGTGGTGATGGTGGGCCTCATGATCTTCGGCGCATGAAGTCTTGTGCAGGCTCTGCTCCAGATCCGTGGGATCTACGCATCCGCTCATCGGCTACTTGTTCTATTGCCCTCATGACCGTTGTCCGGCGAGGCTCGGTCTAGGCTAGGCACCCGGGCTGTCGCTCTCACATCGGCTGCTGTGGGGACTGGTTGAGCACCCGCAACATCAGCGACTCCCCGTCCGTCGGGCTGGAGCGGTGCAGTTCCGGTTGCAGTTGATGGGGCTCCAAGACGGTCGTACCATCTCTCGTTAAGTGCGTTTCCGCGGGTAAGAGGGCTGCTGTGGAGACGCGTATAGGCGGGCCTCTTGACTCGTAATGAGGAAGTCGCGGGTTCGACTCCTGTCACCGGCTCCATAACTGCAGGTCAGACGGCTTGCTGCCTCGCCGGTAACCGCCTCATTACGTCCCCCGGTGCAAATAATGAGGCTCCTGTTGACGCTCAGGGCACCAGTTGGGCCGGGAGAGAGCATTGATCGGAATGAGCGCCCTCACGGCGGTCGACCGCGTGTTTGTGCTGGTCAGCGGCTTGTGTGGTTGTCTCGACGGTGCTGACAACTGCACCGATACTGCACCGCGAAGGACACGAACTGCACCACAACTGCAACCGCTCCCTCGGCGAGCGGGCACGGCAACATGGGAACGTCGACGTTGAGCCATCTGGATCGCATGAAGGTTGACCCCCACGGGTCTGACATGGGAACAGAGAGTGAGTGGACCGCGGATGACGGTGCACTCGATCCTGGAGCTGTTGGCCAGCGGGTGACTCTCGAGGAGGTGCTGGCCTACCACGCGTACTTGAGCGTGAGGACTTGCTGGCGGCCTTGACGTACGGTGCGGCCACGTGTTCCCTGCGGTCAGCAGGTGGGTCGCCTCCTGGCCGGTGAGGTTCTTGGTCGACGCGCAGTTGCCGCCCGGGCTGGCGGGGTTCCTGGGCTCGTGTCGGTCATGCTGCGATCCATGTGCAGTCACCGGTCGGCGGCTTGCGAATGCCGGATGCGGAGATCTCGGAACGGGCGACCGAGATCCCGGCCACCCGTCACCTCCATCTCGACGAGCCGGCCCGGTGGGTCGGCGCCGTCGACACATTTGGCACCTTGGTGCTCCGACTGTTGGTGCTCTGACTCCCTGTCAGATGCGCAACTGGATGCTCTGCGTCTCTGCGTCGTAGAATGCATCAAGTCTTCGAGGGCAGGGAGTCGCTCCAGCCCGTCGGCCGCGGGGGAGTGCAACCCGCCGACCACCACGGTGTGGGCGCCCGACGCACGCGCCGCCTCGATGCCAGGTCGGCGTCCTCGAACACCACGCAGTCGATCCCGTTGCCAATTGATACGACGTCTGGTGCACGGCGGGCGCACCGTAGAGGGTGCCCCAGGTTGCGGGACCTGGAATCGGACGGGTGCTACGGCACACCCGAGCAGCGATCAGGGCTGTGACTTGCGGCGGTCCCGCACGGGGTTCCCTCACCGGAGGCTCCTCGAGGCGCTCCCGTCAGCATGGCCGACCTCCATCGCCTGACATCGACAACGCGTAAACTGAAGTGATTTCGAGTCAGCGTGGTTTCGGTTGCGAGCTCCGGGCAACCTTCGCCGCACTCTCCAATGTGACCCTTGACAAGCACCCCGACTGCTCCTAAGTTGAAGTCGATTCATTTCCAAAGTTAATTCAATTTGGTCGGCGTTACCCACGCCCACACCCTCACGTCCGAGGAGCGTCGATGAGCGACCTGCGTGATCTCAAGGCCATCGAGGACATCCACTACCGCTACGCATCGAGCATCGACTCCGGACAGATGCACCGCCTGAGCGAGGTCTTGCACCCCGACCTCTGGGCTCAGTACGGCAATGCTGAGCCGGTTCAGGGAGCGGACAACGTCATCTCGTGGATGTCCGAGTTCACCAAGTCTTGCGAGTGGCAGCACCACTTGTTGAACGTCTACCACGTCGAGATCGACGGCGAGACCGCCACGGCACTCGTCTACCACACCTCGTACGAGAAGTTCGCGGGCGATGACGACGTCTGCTTCCTGGTGGCGAGATACCACAATGAGCTCGTTCGTCACGAGGGCACGTGGAGGATCTCGCGCCTGGTGTTCGAGATCCTCTACGGAGATCGGCGTCCCGCCGAGACTGAGTACCTTGCGGCCGTCGGCGGACGAGGTCCCGCCGTTCCCGGCTGGCCGGCACCACACGCGGAAGGGCACTGAGGTGAACATCGACGAACTGCTCGAGATCGAGACGATCAAGGCGCTGCGGGTCCGCGGGTCCGCCTACCTGGATGCGGGGCGGCTGGACGACCTGGTCAACCTCTACCACCCGGATGCAGTGTGCGAGTTCGGCCCGTATGGCAGCTGGACCGATCGATCCCAATATAAGGAGAACTTTGCTGCGGCCGAGCAGCCCTTCTACGCCAGTGGCTACTTCTCCAACCTCCACATGGTGGTGAACCACGTGGTGGACCTGACTGGACCCGATAGCGCGACGGGGCTGGTCTACCTCCTCGACTTCGTCACGGGCGACCAGATGCGTGAGGGCGGCAACCCGCTCTATTGGCTGGGGGTCTACGAAGAGGAGTACCGGCGCACGGAGGGTGACTGGAAGATCCTGCGTCAGAGCCTCAACTTCATCTGGCCCCAGCGCATGCTCAACGACGGCTTCCTCGACCGCCAAACGGCCGACTGACATGGACCACCACCACTCGACAGGAGACGCAATGACCACCACCACGACACCCGACGCAGCGACCCGGGCGGGAGACATCGAGGAGATTCGGATGCTGTCCGCGCGCTACGCGAAGGGGCTCGACACCTTCGACATGGATGCGCTCATGGCTCCCTACGCGCCCGACGCCGTCTTCGACGCGGCGCCCATGGGCCTCGAGAGCTACAGCGGGACGGACGCGATCCGAGACTTCTTCGCGCACAACCAGGAGGTCATGGCTGACCAGATGCACCTATTCAGCAACTTCATCATCGACTTCGACGACGCGGACCAGGCCCACGGCAGCAACTACCTGCTCCAGGACGGGCATAACAAGGAGGGCTCGACCGTCAAGTGCTTCTGCATGAACGAGGACGTCTATCGACGCACCCCCGATGGGTGGCGCATTGCCTCCCGCACGATCAGCCCCCTGATGCCGCCGCAGCTCGAGAGCTACTGACCCCCGCCTGACTCCCCACCGAGAACGGAGAGATCGTATGGCCCTGGACCGCACCTACACCGGCTTCTATATCGACGGGCAGTGGCGTGAATCGAGATCGAACGACCACTTCGACGTGGTGTCGCCTCGAAACGAGGAGGTGATCGGCAGGGTGCCCGCCGCCGACCGGGACGACATCGACGCGGCAGTGGCAGCCGCCCGTGGTGCCTTCGACGAGACCGACTGGCCTCGCCTCACGCCGGTGGAACGTGCCGGCTACGTACGCAGGCTGGCATCGGCGCTGCACGACAAGGCCGGCGAGCTGGCCGAGCTCATCTCGGAGGAGCTCGGCTGCACCCTCTTCCTCTCGCAGGTGTACGAGGCCGTCTCGGCGACGATGAGCTTCAACTACAACGCCGAGCTGGCTAAGACCCTGCAGCTGTCGGAGGTCCGACGGAGCGACCTGACCTACCTGTCCGGCGGGTCCAGTGGCGGAAGCGTCATCCCCATGGCCGGTCGAAGCCTGGTCGTGAAGGAACCCCGCGGCGTCGTCGCGACCATCCCGGCCTACAACTTCGCCCTCCCTGCCGTCGGCCAAAAGGCGGGCCCGGCCCTCATCGCCGGGTGCACGGTCGTCCTGAAGGTGCCGGAGGTCAACCCTCTGGCGATCTTCGCGGTGGGTGACCTGATGACCGAGGTCGGGATGCCCGCGGGTGTCCTCAACATCGTCGCGGCCAGGGCCGAGATGTCCCACTACCTGGTGACCCATCCCGGCGTGGACATGGTCAGCTTCACCGGGTCGACCGAGGTCGGTCGGGCCATCGGCCGTGCGTGCGGCGAGCTGGTGCGCCCCGTGGTGCTCGAGCTCGGAGGGAAGTCGGCTGCCATCGTGCTGCCGGACGCGGATCCCGAGCAGGCCGTCTCCGCCATCATGGGCGCCAGCGTGATCGCCAACTCGGGGCAGAGCTGTGTGGCGCAGACGCGGATCCTCGTGCAGCGCGACCAGTACGAGCAGTACGCCGCTGCGTTCGAGCAGGCCTTCGCCTCGCTCAAGGTGGGCGACCCCTTCGAGGCGGACACGATGATCGCGCCCGTGGTCTCAGAGGGCCACCGCGACCGCATCGAGGAGAAGATCCAGCGGGCGATCGACGAGGGCGCCACCCTGCGGTTCGGCGGCCGGCGGCCGGCGCACCTCGACAAGGGCTGGTACATCGAGCCCACGCTCTTCACCGACGTCACAAACGACATGTCGATCGCGCAGGAGGAGGTGTTCGGTCCCGTTGCCGCGCTGATCGCGTACGAGGACGAGGACGACGCGGTCCGCACCGCCAACGACAGCAAGTACGGCCTGTCCGGTTCGGTGTTCACCGCCGACCCCATCAAGGGCTTCGAGATCGCGCACAAGATCAGGACCGGAACCTTCTCGGTGAACAACTTCGCGGCCGACCTCGGCTCCCCCTTCGGGGGCTACAAGCAGTCGGGGCTCGGGCGGGAGCACGGCACTGCCGCCATCGAGGAGTACTTCATCACCAAGACGATCTCCGTGGATCCGACCACCGACCTCCCGGAGGCAGTGGTCGCAGGGGTGCCGTCGGGGGTTGGACCGGGCATCGCCTGACGTCGCGGAGGGCCGGTCGTCCTCGATCAGACGGTGACCGCCCTCCTTTGCTGAGTAGCACCGCGCCGGTCGCGGCGAGCGCCTCCCGCACCGCTGCCGGGGTGCGGGCTTGCCATCGGAGTGTCGACCGGACCGGGCGGTGGTGTTGACCCGCCGCATGGCGTGGGCGATCGCCTCCTTGGCCACCTACTGGCTGAGCGCGTGCACGCCGGCCTTGGAGGCGGCGTACGCCGGGTAGCCGAGGAGCTGCGCTATCGGCTTGCTGAGGCGGCCAAGGCCTCACCCGCTGGCCTCGCGCCCTCGGAGGAACTGGCGACACCACAAGACTTCCCGATCGTCGACACCTGGCGCCTCGCCGCCCGCGCGGCAGCACTCGGCGAACACGACTTCGGCGCCGGCCGTCGGCTAGTGTCCTGTCAGGGTGGAGCGCCGCCTATTTGTTGATGGCGCTGCAGTAGCCGGCATGGCGGTCGAGGATCTCCTCGGCGCTCTTGTGCCAGGTGAAGGGTTTCGGGTTCTCGTTCCAGTGCTCGACCCAGTCGCGGATGTCGGCGGCCAGCGCTTTGACGCTGCGGTGGGCGGAGCGTTGGAGCTTCTTGGTGGTCAGCGCTGAGAACCAGCGCTCGACCAGGTTCATCCAGGACCCGTAGGTCGGGGTGAAGTGGAAGTGGAACCGTTTGTGCCGTAGCAGCCAGGCGTGCACGGCCGCGGTCTTGTGGGTGGAGAGGTTGTCGAGGATCACGTGCACGTCCAGCTCGGCGGGGACCTCGCGGTTGACCTTGTTCAGGAACGCGATGAAGTCCGCAGCGGTGTGGGACTTGCGTAGGTCGGTGATCACCTTGCCGGTGGCGATCTCCAGGGCGGCGAACAGATCCAGGGTGCCGTTGCGTTCGTAGTCGTGGGTGGCGCGTTGCGGGGTGCCGGGCAGCATCGGCAGCGTGGGCGCGGACCGGTTGAGGGCCTGGATCTGGGGTTTCTCGTCGACGGCGAACACCGCGGCGGCCACCGGCGGGGACATGTACAGACCCACCAGGTCGCGGATCTTCTCGACCAGGTCGGGGTCAGGGGAGACCTTGAACTCGTCTTGGCGCCACGGCTTGAGGCCGAAGGCCCGCCAGATCTCAGAGACGGTCTGTCGGCTGATCCCGTGCCGCTCGGCCAGCGCCCGGGTCGACCAGTGGGTGGCGTCCTTCGGCGTCGTTTCGAGGGTCTCGACCACGATCGCCTCGACCACCTCATCGCCGATCTGACGTGCCGCACCTGGGCGGGGGGCATCGGTGAGGCCTTCGAGCCGATCAGCCGCGAACCGGCGGCGCCACTTGCCCACGGTCGTCCTGTGGGTTCCCAGCCGGCCAGCGACCTCGGTGTTCGTGCCGCCCTCGGCCACCGCCAACACGATCCGGCACCGCAACGCCAACGCCTGCGCGGAGGAACGCCGCAGCGCCCACCGCTGCAACGTCTCGCGTTCCTCGTCGCTCAGCTCGATCGCGACCGTCGGCCGACCAGCTCGTCCCATCACCGGCTCCTTCTGTTAGAGGTCTTTACCTCTTCAGAACCGGGCCAAGGCTACGAAATTCCCGAATCACCGATATTTGTCGCTGGAACAGCCTGACGGGACACTAGGGCCACCTCAGCGAAGTCGCGGCCGCTGCCCTCAAGGACGACGTCGAGATGGCCGTCCTTGGGACGCATCAAGTCGAGACTTCCGTATCCGCTAGGCGAACTCCTACGCCTGGGCGCTGTCAGGACCAGTAGTCGTCAGATCACGACGCCGTTATTGGCGATGAAGACAGCCCAAGGTCAGTGATCTAGCCCTCCCCAGGCTCACAGTCGCCGAGGTGATTGAGCGACGCACGTGTGTCTTTGTGGGTTACGCAGCGGGCCTAGGTTCGCCTGCGCCGAGACGATCCCGTATGACGAAGCCCGATGGGGCGCTCCCACCCGATCCAGCCTTCACGGCGCCAGCGTCCCGGTTGGGTGTCGGATGCGGGACGGCCGGCGCGAGTGGGCGTCACCCTCTCGACGTCGCCTCCGCGGCGTTGGCCTTCGCTGCAATGCGTTGCCGCTCGATAGCGCGGTAGACGGTGGAGCGACCGACCCCGAAGAGCTCAGCAACCTCCGCGGTGGAGTACTCGCCGCTGCGCACCAGCGAGACCAGGTGCGATTTCCTGACGGCGGCTGAGCTTGGGCTGCTTGCCCCGCAGCCGCCCTTGGCCTTGGCGACCTTCTGCCCATGCGTCTGCTCCTCGAGGCGACCCTACGCGGACGGGTCGAACACACCGGCTGGCGGATCCGCAAGGATGGCACCAGCTTCTGGGGGGACGTGGTGATCACGGCCGTGCGGAATCCAGGGGCGTGGTGTACAACCGGCCCGATGTGAGCGTGGCGTCCAA
Source organism: uncultured Actinomycetota bacterium (assembly GCA_963759525.1). GTDB lineage: Bacteria > Actinomycetota > Actinomycetes > Propionibacteriales > Nocardioidaceae > Marmoricola. Next base: position 73,114 of record CAVWZO010000009.1, read on the forward strand.
GGAGCTCGATGCGCAGGTCGAGGACTTCCGGACCCGGCAGCTGTGAGTGTGCAGATAATGAGTGGGCTGCTCACGCTCAGGCCGGTCGCTGGGCGGGGCAAACCCCATCACTGGAATGAGTGGTCTCGCGGCGGGCGGACGCGTGTTTGGGCTGGTCAGCGGCTTATGTGGTTGCCTCGACGGTGCTCAGGGTGCTGTCAACTGCACCGCGTACTGCACCGCGAAGGACACGAACTGCACCAACGTCGGCAAGTAGGACCAGCGCCTCGACCTGCGCGGCCGAGTCTCTAACGAAACGGGCCCAGGGGTCGATCACCAAGACCGGCAACACCCACGCCCGACGGCTGCTGGTCGAGGCCGCGTGGTACCACCGAGCCCGCTACCGGGTCGGGAAGACCATGCGCGACCGCTGGGAACTGGCCCCGGCAGCACGGATCCGCAGCGCGATTAGGGCAACCGACGACTGCACCAGAGGTGGGCGAAGTTCACCGAACGACGCAAGCGGCCCACCATCGCCAACGTCGCGATCGCCCGAGAGCTCGCCGGCGGGTGCTGGTCCCTGGCGATACTCGAGGAATAGCAACCCCCGATCTCCTTCGCCGTCCACGAGGCTGGTGGCAGCGCGTGGAGCGACCGGCGACACACCTATGAGCAACGAGCCCTGATCACCCCAGGGCTCCCAACGCTCGCCACTAGACACGCGGTCACGCTCCTGCCGAAAGGCACCGTCCTGCGGTATCCAACCCGCGCATATCAGTCTGACCGCGCGTCGCCAACGACACGACGCTCGCCAAGCCCACGACGACCAAGCACGAGGCGCCCGCCCCGAGCATCGGGACGGGCGCCTCACTCTGCCTATTGACAGGAGGCCACTCCATATCAGGTGTGTGGCAGTTCTCGGTTCGTCGGTGGTGAGGCGAGTTCGTGATATCTAGGAACTTCGTGCTGAAGTGAATTTAGTTTAGGTGTATGGTGTGTCCAGTGCTGTTTACCAATCGCGCAGCTGGGTCCGAGCCGGCCACTCTGCCGGTCGACGGACTCGCGTAAACGGGCAAAGGGATTAACGAACCAGGAGGCACAACCATGGGTCGCTTCACCGGGCGCGTCGCCGTCATTACCGGGGCCGCGCGTGGCATCGGCTTTGGAACTGCCATTCGGTTCGCGGAGGAGGGCGCTTCGGTCGCGATCATCGACCTCGACGAGAGCGCCGCGGCTGAGGCGGCGGCCAGACTGCCGCTGGTCGATGGCTCCAAGGCCGTCGGACTTGGCGCCGACGTCACAAGCGGAGCATCGGTCGATGCCGGCGTGGCGCGGGTCGTCGAAGACCTCGGCGGTATCCACATACTCGTCAACAACGCCGGCATCACACGCGACAACCTGCTGTTCAAGATGTCAGAAGACGACTGGGACCTGGTCGTCGGCGTGCACCTCAAGGGCGCGTTCCTCATGACCAAGGCGGCGCAGGCGCACTTCGTGCAGCAGAAGTACGGAAAAATCCTCAACCTCTCGAGCGTCTCCGCGCTGGGGAACCGGGGTCAGGCGAACTACTCGGCCGCCAAGATGGGCGTCCAGGGTTTCACCCGCACCTTGGGCATCGAGCTCGGCCCGTTCGGTATCAACGCCAACGCGATCGCGCCGGGCTTCATCGCCACGGAGATGACCGACACCACGGCAGCGCGCCTGAAGATGGACGTCGAGCAGTTCCGTGCACTCAACGCTGAGGCCAACCCCGTACGCCGGGTCGGCTTCCCGGAAGACATCGCTGCTGCAGCGGCGTTTCTGTGCAGCGACGAGGCGTCCTACATAACGGGTCAGACGCTCTACGTCGACGGCGGCGGAAGACTCTGAAGACCTGCCTCTCCCGCCACTCTTAGCGGCCGCTTCGCGCGTCCCGGCCGTCACCGGATCCCAACCCCGCGGCGGGCTGTCTCATGATGAGGCCTGGCGACTTACAGAAGATCCTGTCGGCCTCCATCGGCTTACCCTGGTGGCGCCTTGACCACGAGGACGATGTCGTCGGATTCGACGCGGGCGACGTCGTCACGCGAGGCTTGGGCGCAGTCATCGAGGGTCACCGAGGCGACCGGCACCGCAGCACGGATACCGCGGCAGGAAGGTCGACGGCGACAGCGGGTGCGTCGAGGTGATGTGTCAGACGCGCCCAGCAGGTGGCGCTCATCCCAGCGCCGTGAACGAGCACGTACATCGCATTCCTGAAGTGAATTCATGTTGAGTCTCAGGGTTAGGACATCAGATATCGGACGTCAATGGCGACCTGGGATTGGGATTTGCCCACGGTCGGTTGCGACGTCGGTTGCCCAGGGCGAGCGCGCGGCACGGAAGCCGGCCTTGGCGCTCGCGCGATGCCCAGCGCAAGCGACTTTCATGGGGGTCCAATTGCGCGGAGTGTGCCTCCCACGAAGCGTCGGGCGAAGGGTTGTGACCCGGAGCCAACCCCGCGCTCTCGTCGTGTTCACTGGGGACCAACAGGTTGTCGTTTAAGCGCGCGGGTTCTATTCTGAGTATGAAGTGAACTCAGGTCAATCGGTGTGGAGGTCTTGATGTCAGTGCTCGGCGAGTCCGTGATGGTCGGCGGCCGGCCTCTGCGCAACCGGGTGGTCGCCACGGCACACGGGACGGCTGCGGTGGTCGCTGGCCTACCCATGGCATCAGATGTGGAGTACTGGGGCCGCCTTGCCCGGGGAGGGCCGGGCATGGTCGTGGCCGGGGGCATCTCGGTAGGACGCTCGTCCACGTTTCGGGGTCGCTTTCTCGGTGAGGCTTGGCACACGCACGCTGCGGTGGACTACCGACCCAAGGCCGAGGCAATTACCTCCGGTGGGGCTGTCGCGATCGCCCAGCTGTGCCACCTGGGGCGCGAGACTCTGGGTGCCCCTACCTTTCTGCCATTCGAGTCGCCGAGCGCAGTGCGCTCCCCGCGTGAGCCGTCACCGGCACGAGTCCTCACAACTGACGACTGCGCCGCCGTGGTCGAGTCGTTCGTGCGGTCGGCTTGCATGATGCTCGACGCGGGTTTCGACGGCGTCGAGATCCATGGTGCCCACGGTTACCTAGTCGCGCAGTTCCTTAACGAGAGCATCAACGATCGCACCGACCGGTACGGCGGCGACGCGGTGGGGCGGTCCACGTTGCTGCTCGACATCATCGGCGGAATCAGGCGTGAACGGCCCGAAGCGATCCTCGGGCTGCGGCTCTCGGTTGAGAACGACCCCGACGGCGCGGACCTGGAGCACGTAGCCGAGATCGCAGGGGTCGTGGAAGACCGGAACCCGGTCGACTTCCTCGACCTCACCTACGGCAACCGTTTGTTCTACGTCCGCGACATGGCGACCAAGAGGCCGCCGCTTATGGCCGAGTCGTCGGCCGATCAGCTGCGTGCGCTGCGAGGCGTCGTTGCTGCCCCTGTGTTGCTCTGCTCGTCCTTTCGTGACCGGAGGGACCTCGAGCAAGTGGTCCTCGATGGTCGCGCTGACCTGGTCGGCATGGCCCGACCCCACATCGCTGACCCCGACGTGACCCTGAAGCTGCTCGACGGCCGCGAGGGTGAGATACGGCCGTGCGTCGCCTGCAATGAGGACTGTCGCGCCTTCGACCCAGTCGGGCTGTGCGTCGTCAACCCCGACCTTGCGCCTCCTGGGGCCTCGACCAGACCTGCGGAGCCACTCCGGGTCGGGGGCAGCGGCAACCGATCGGGCAACGTCACCGTGGTCGGCGCCGGTCCGGCTGGTCTGGAAGCCGCCGTCACGCTGGGGCTCGCACGACCCGATATTCACGTCATCCTGCAGGAGCGGTCCGACCGGATCGGAGGCCAGCTGGTCACCGCCGAGGCATCGGGTACCCGGCCCGGCTGGCGTCGCTTGCTGGACTTCTACGAGCGCGAGCTTCGCCGGGCCGGCGTCGAGCTGCGGCTCAACAGCACGGTGCATGACCCCAGGGAACTCGACGGCGAGGTCGTCTGGGCCACGGGTGCGGAGGAAAGCGATCCGAGGGCGGCCGGGGGAGCGCCGTGGCTGAGCTCGGGAGCCTTCCTCCTCGACCCCGCCTCGGCACCCCGACGGCCGCTGGTGCTGGATGACGGCTTCGGCTGGTGGCCGACTGTCAGCGCGGTGGAGGTTTCCCTCGCGCGCGGAGCCGACATGGTTACCGTGGCGTCGCCCGGAACTGCCTGGGCTGCCGGCATCCCGGCAGACTCCCGGGCGCAGCTGACCGAACGACTGCGGGGACGCCGGCTCGAGGTGATCCCGCTCGCCGCGGTCGACGTCAATGACGACGGGACCGTTGTCGTCTCCGTCAACGGCTCCAGCCTCGCCCGGCGTGTCGATGCCGATGCCGTCGTCCAGGTGGGTGTGCGTACGTCTTCGCGGCTGCCCACGTCCGATGCCTGGGCGATCGGCGACTGCGTCATGCCCCGTCGGGTGTCCCATGCAATCGCGGAGGGTCGCGCCGTGGGTCGTCGGCTCGCGGACAGCGTCACCGCACCTACCGGATGGAGCTGAACAACTCATGACAATGGTGACCTCCGCACTCGGTGCACTGCCCGACATCGTCGGGACCGAGCTCGGCCCTGGCCCTTGGCTGGTCGTTGACCAGAAGCGAATCGACACGTTCGCTGATGCCGCCGACGACCACCAGTGGATCCACGTGGACAGCGTGGGTGCCAGACAAGGGCCGTTCGGCGCCAACGTGGCGCACGGCTACCTAACCCTCTCTCTGGTCGCCCCGTTGCTGGACGCGCTGGTGCGGGTCGATGGGGTGGCCATGGGTGTCGACTACGGCCTGGACCGGGTCCGGTTTCCGTCGCCGGTGACGTCGGGCAGCCGAGTCCGGGCGAGGGGAGTTCTTCGCTCGGTAGAGCCGGTCAGTCCGAGTGCCGTACTGGCTGCTTTCGAGGTGACCATCGAGGTCGAAGGCAGCGCCAAACCGGCCTGTGTCGCCACCGTCCTCTGTCGGTACTACCGGCTCTCGGACGGCTCGGCGTGACCAACACACTCGAGGTCCGGCTCGTACGCCGCCCCTCGGGGACGTTGCGCGTCGAGGACTTGGCCGTCGTCGAAGTCACGGTGCCGGCGCTAGGCCCAGGCCAAGTGTTGGTCAAGAACTCGCACCACTCAGTCGACGCCGCCATTCGACTTCGGCTGGACCCGAGCTCGCCAGCTGGATACCTCCCCGCGTTCGCGATCGGCGAGGGGCTCGAAGGCTTGGCGGTCGGTGAGGTGGTCGAGTCCCGGACCCCGGGCATCGAGGTCGGCGACCTCGTCCAGCACGCTCGCGGCTACCGCGAGTTGTCGGTGGTGGACGCTGACGCCGCTGCGCTGGGCGGCGCAGGACGACTCACCCGACTCGACCCGTCACTGGCACCACCCGAGATCCAGCTCGGGCTGCTCGGCGGGACCGGACTGACCGCATGGGCCGGCATCGTGCCCGTCGCCTCGGCGGCGGCCGGTGAGACAGTCTGGGTGTCGGCAGCTGCCGGCGCTGTCGGCAGTGTCGCGGCACAGCTGGCGAAGGCCCGGGGCTGCCGCGTGGTCGGAAGCGCGGGCTCCTCGGGCAAGGTGTCCTACCTGCGCGACGTACTCGGCCTCGACGCCGCGTTCGACTACCACGACGGCCTGGCGGAACAGCTCAGCCGAGGTGCTCCCGAAGGCATCGACGTCTACTTCGACAACGTTGGTGGGGCCCACCTCGAGGCCGCCCTTGACCAGCTGCGTCCGTTCGGCCGCGTCGCTCTGTGCGGGGCCATCTCCGGGTACGACGGGCACGCCGCACATGGCCCTGCCAACTTGTTCCAGGCGACAGCGAAGAACCTCATGCTTCGCGGCTTTCGAGCGGGCGCCTTCGTTGATCGCGCCGTCGAGGCGCGTACGGAGCTGGCCGGGTTGTGGCGGGACGGCGAGCTCGAGCTCGAGCTGTCCACCTACGACGGACTCGACGAGGCGCCACGCGCGATCGTGGATCTCCTCGCCGGCCGCAACCTGGGCAAGTGCTTGGTGAGCACTCCGGCAAAGTGAACTCGGTTAGGTGATTGACACCACACGCCCGGGCCACTATCTTGAACTGATATCAGTTCAACGAGAGGATCGACATGAAGGTTTTTACTGGCCTCAGGGGAGCGGCCGTCGTGGCGAGCCTGGCCCTGGCCCTGTCCGCGTGCGGCAGCGGGGGCGGCGGGACGACGAGCAAGGCTGTCGAGGGTGACTGGGACGACGTGGTAGCCGCGGCGAACAAGGAGGGCAGCGTCATGCTGTACTCCAGCCAGAACCCGGTGAACCTCAAGGCGCTGAAGGCCGCCTTCGAAAAGGCTTACCCGAAGATCGACATGGAGTTCATTCGAGGCACAGACGCCGACCTGAACCCGAAGATCGAGGTCGAGAAGCAGACCGGCAAGGGGACCGCCGACCTCCACATGGTCACCGATGCTGCGTGGATCGAGAGCGCGTCCGAGTCTGGCCAGTTCTCCGTCGACCTCCGCGGACCCGCCTTCGATGTCAAGGCCTACGACCGTGCCAAGAACGTGCTGGGCGACAAGTTCTTCCTCACCAGCGCGGCAGTGTTCGCGATGGGCTGGAACACCAAGACCGTGCCCGACGGACTCAAGGACCCTCGCGACATGCTCGACGAGAAGTACGCCGGGAAGATCGGCATCACGAACCCGCAGGGCATCGCGGCCTACGTCGACTTCTACAAGTTCTACGAGAAGAGCTTCGGCCCTGACTTCCTCGAGGAGCTCGCGGACCTCAAGCCTCGCATCTACCCGAGTGCCCTCGGCATCGCCCAGGCCCTCACCTCTGGTGAGATCGTCGCGGCGCCCGGCGTGCAGCCAATGATCGCGGAGGTCAAGGCGGGGGCACCTGTTGACTGGGCGCTGCCCGACCCCGCGTGGGGCACCCCGTGGTACTCGCACGTGCTGAGCTCGGCACCGCACCCGAACGCGGCCCAGGTGCTGGCGGACTTCATGGTCACCCAAGAGGGCCAGGCGCCGCTGAACGCTGGGTACGCGACCGTCCTTCCCGTCGAGGGTTCTGTGGCGGACGCAACGGACGTGCCGTTGCCGGACCCGGCCGAGCTCACCTCCGAGAAGGTCACTGCCTACCAGCAGGACTGGGAGAAGCTCTTCCTGCAGTGAGTGCAGGAACTCGAACGGCGCCGGCATTAGCCGGCGCCGCTCGAGTGCCGCCACCCAGGGCGTGCGACAGGTAGATTCACAGAGGAAGTAGCGACGATGACTCATCACGAAGGACAGTTCGCGGGGCGCGACGCGCTTGTCACCGGCGCCGCCAGCGGCATCGGGGCGGCGACGGCTCGGTTGCTCCACCATCGTGGCGCTCATGTGGTCCTGTGTGACATCGACGTGAACAAGGGCGCCGCCCTGGCCGCTGAACTCGGCGAGGGCGCGAGCTTCGAGCCGCTCGACGTCACGGACGAGGAGAGCTGGACCTCCCTGAGCGCTCAGCTGGAGAAGAGCGGACCGCTGGACGTGCTGGTGCACTCGGCTGGAGCAGCCGTCAAGGCCGAGCTTGCGGACACCGAACTGGCCGACTTCCGTCGGATGCTCGACCTCAACCTGGTGGGCACGTTCCTTGCCATCCGTGCCGCAATCCGCCTGATGAGCCACGGCGGATCAGTGGTGACGGTCTCCTCGCTGCGAGGAGTGCTGGCGACAGCTGGACTGGGTTCGTACGGCGCCGCGAAGTTCGGGGTCCGCGCCTTGACTCGGGTCGCTGCTATGGAGCTCGCCGATCGGGGCATCCGGGTCAACTCCGTGTGCCCGGGCAGCATCGCGACCTCGATCACGGACGCTCCCGGCTTCGAGCTGGACGACTTCGCCGAGTACCTGAAGACCATTCCTCTGAAACGCCAGGGCCACCCCGATGAGGTGGCGCGTGCCATCGCGTTTCTCGCCGGCGACGAGGCTTCCTACGTCACCGGCACCGACTTCCTCGTGGACGGCGGCACGGCTGCCGGCCGCACCACGCCCCGCCGGGGTGCGACCAGCACTTCGACGATCCACCCCACCGTTGGGTCCGAGGACCCGACTCGATCCACAACGAGGTGATCCCATGTCCGGATTCAACGTGCAGGGCCTGACCAAGCGCTTCGGTTCGAACACCGTCGTGGACGACCTCGACCTCGCGATCGAGGACGGCGAGTTCGTCGTACTTCTCGGGCCGAGCGGCTGCGGCAAGACCACCACGCTGCGTTGCCTGGCGGGTCTCGAGCGTCCCGAGGCGGGGACCATCACCTTCGGTGACCGCACTGTGTTCGACGGTTCGGGGCGGGTCGACGTACCGACGCACAAGCGGAACATCGGCATGGTCTTCCAGTCCTACGCCCTGTGGCCCCATCTCAGCGTGAGCAAGAACATCGGCTACCCGCTGAAAGTCCGAGGGATGAAGGAGCAGCTGCGCGGTGGCGCGGTGGAGCGGGCCGCAGAGATGGTCGACACGCAGGAGCTCCTGCAGCGTTACCCCGCCCAGCTCAGTGGCGGGCAGCAACAACGTGTCGCCCTCGCACGTGGCCTGGTGGCCGAGCCGGACCTGATGCTGTTCGACGAACCGCTCAGCAACCTGGACGCACGCCTGCGTGACCAGGTGCGGACGCAGATCCACCAGCTGCACCACAAGCTGGGGTTCAGCGCCGTCTTCGTCACCCACGACCAGTCCGAGGCGTTCGCGCTCGGAGACCGGCTGGCGATCATGAAGGCCGGCAGGCTCGAGCAGCTCGACACTCCGCTGCGCGTCTTCGACGAGCCGGCCTCGGAGTACGTCGCTGCGTTCATCGGCATGGGCAACCGTCTGGAGCTCACCCGTACCGAGCGTGGCTGGTCCATCGCGTCCGGCGAGGCGCTGGACCTGGGGCCCCGTACGCCGACCAGGGAGGCGGGTGAACGCGCGGTCGCGCGGCTCCGCGCCGAGGACCTGCACCTGCGACGCAATTCCGCGGACGCGCCAGGGCACCACGTCCTCCTCAGTGCGGCGTTGGTGACCACCGAGTTCGGCGGTCGCCACTACGACGTGCTCGTCGACATCGAAGGGCAACAGCTCAGCCTGCGTGCGGACACCCGCGAACACGGTGCCTGGTTGCGCGAAGCCGAGGAGGGGGCGACGGCCCTGATCAGTTTCGCGCCCAGCGACGTACGCCTGTTCGCAGCCGACCTCACCGACCGTCCACAGACGGGGCTGGCGCTACCCGGCAGCGGCAGCGCGATCAGTACCCCGTCGACCGTGCGCACGGAGGTGTGAGCCGGATGACCGCGACCTCCACCACGTCGGCGTCCCCGACAGGTCAAGACGCCGCGCCGAGAGGCGGTGCGCCTGGCCGGTCGCTGATCACAGTGCTGAGAAGCCGTGGCTGGGGGCCACGGCTGGGCTACACGCTGCTCATGCTCGCCCTGGGCTACCTGGTGGTGCTGCCGCTCATCCGGTTGCAGTCCTTGGCTTTCGAGGACGGGGCCAGGGGATACCGGGCGCAGTACGGCCGTGATGACACCGCCGAGGTGATCTGGACGACCGTTCAGCTGGCGCTCGGCTCACTCGTGATCGCCATGGTCCTGGGGACCGTGCTGGCGTTCGCGACCAGCCGTCTCCCCGCACGGTTCGCGTTCCTGCGGGTGATCCCCGTGCTGCCCATCGTGATGCCCGCGGTTGCCAACATCTGCGGGTGGGCCTTCCTGCTCTCGCCCGGGCCCGGCTACCTCAATGGTGTGTTTCGCCAGCTGCCGTGGTGGAACCACCTGGACTCAGGGCCGATCGACGTCTACACCCCCACCTGGATCATCATCCTCACCGGCTTCGGCCTGACCTCGTTCGTGTATCTGTTCGTCAGTGCAGGCATGGCCAACATCAGCGCCGAGCACCTAGAGGCAGCGCAGGCGAGCGGGTCGTCAACGGTCGGAGTCTTCTTCCGGATCGTGCTCCCGCTCCTGCGTCCCTCGCTGGTGTACGGCGGCGGGGTCGCGCTCCTCCTCGGCCTCGGCCAGTTCACGGGGCCGCTGCTGCTCGGCTCGAACACGGGGGTCAAGGTCCTGACGACCGAGATGTTCCGGCGGGTGTCGGAGTCGCCAGCGGACTTCGCCGCCGCTGCGGCCGCCGGGTCGCCGCTGGTGATCCTCGGCATCGTCGTGGTACTCGGACAGAAGGTGCTGCTGGGCAACCAGAGCCGGTTCGTCACCCACGGCGGCAAAGGGTTCAAACCCGCTCCGGCTCGTTCCACGTGGGCGGTCGTCACCGTCGTGGCCTACGGCGTCCTCGCACTGCTCCTGCCCCTGCTCGGTCTGCTGATCGTTGCCGTCTCGCCGTACTGGTCGGAGTCGATCAGCTGGGACCTGCTCACCCTGGAGAACTTCCGGGCCCTGCTGTCCACCCAGGACGTGATCGACTCGGTGATCACCAGCCTGGTCGCCGCGTCGGTCGCCGTCGCCTTCTGCGTTCCGCTGGGTTTCGTCCTGGCGAACCTGCTCGTGCGCGGCCGTCGCTACCCGGTGCTGCGCATGCTGGGCGACCTGATCTCGGCCCTCCCGCTCGGGATCCCAGCGGTCATCTTCGGTGTGGGCTTCCTGCTCACTTACACGCAACCGCCGTTCATCCTTTACGGCACGCGGACCGTGATCATCCTCGTCTACATCGTGCTGATGATCCCGTTCTCGACCCGGCTGCAGATGACGGCGTTGATGTCACTGGGGGAGACCTACATCGAGGCGTCGGCGACGAGCGGGGCGAGTGCGATGGTGACGAGCCGGCGGATCACCCTGCCGCTGATGCGGCCGGCGGTCCTCAGCGCGGTTGCGTTGATGTTCATCCTGCTCACCCACGAGTTCGCGGCGTCGCTGCTCGTCCGCGCACCAACGACACAAGTGATGGGCACCCGGCTGTACGACCTGTGGACCAACGGGCTCTACCCGCAGGTCGCCGCGATGGCTCTCCTGATGACGGTGGTGACCGGGCTCGGCGTCTTCGTGGCGATGCTGATCGGTGGCCGAAACGTCCTGGACAACCTCTGAGGCTGAGGCTGAGGCTGAGGTTGAGGCGCCTGACCCTTGGATCTCGGGTCGCTCAGCCCGGCAGGGATTGGGTGGCATGGAGGTGCTGACAGACGCTTCCTCGTCTGGATCACCCTCGAGTATTCGGCGCACGTCGAATCTGGCTCGAAGATTCCCGAGGTGGCATGTCAGCTCGCGGGTCGGAGTGTGACGGTGTAGCCCAGCTCTTGGAGTTGGCGGATGGCGCGACGCCTGGTGCGGAGGGGCTGGATGCGGGCGTAGTGGTCGGCTCCGAGGCCGTCGTGGAGAGCTCCGGTGTGGGTCATGCTCCAAATCGCCACCAGGATGCTGTGCTGCGCGCATGGTCATGCCGATTTGGTAGTGGGAAGGTGGTGCCAGGCGGCCTCGGCCAGGAGTCGTCGCACGTGGGTGTTACCGGTCTTGGTCATCGACCCCTGAGCCCGTGAGCTGCCAGAGGAGTGCTTCCTGGGCACCAGGCCGACGAAGGAGCCGATGGTGTTGCTAGTGAAGTGGCCGATTCCTAGTTCACCCCGCTGGTGCACCGGCTGAGCTGCCTGCTTGGGATTAGCACCCTGACTAGGTTCACGTCGCCCGTCGAGATCGGCGACTAGGGACATCAATCGCCGCCGCAGCAACAGATCGTGCGTGCACATCGAGCCCACCACTCGTACATTCAGGAAAACCGGGGTCGCCATCACATCTGTAGGAATAGGCCGAGCAGGATGCCCCCGCTCGTTAACCCACGAACATTTGTGCGCGAGGCCGGCCCGCAACACCTCAGCAAACCTGAGCGGTCACTCCATACCGTCTAGGGCGTAACGGCGGCCGAATGGCCCCCGGTGCTCAGATGCGCTCGAGGATCAGGGCCATGCCCTGTCCGCCGCCGACGCACATGGTGATCAGGCCGGTGGACTTGTCGTGAAACTCCAGGCTGTTGATCATCGTGTTCTGCAGGCGGGCGCCGGTCATGCCGTAGGGGTGGCCGACCGCGATCGCGCCGCCGTTGACGTTGAGCCGGTCGATGTCGATGCCGAGGTCCTGGTAGGACGGAACGACCTGGGCGGCGAAGGCCTCGTTGATCTCGACGAGGTCGATGTCATCGATGGACATGCCGGCGTGGTCGAGGGCGTTCTGGGAGGCTTGGACCGGGCCGAGTCCCATGACCTCCGGGGACAGGCCGCTGACGCCGGTGGCGACGATCCGGGCCAGGGGAGTCAGGCCGAGGTCGGCGGCCTTGGTGTCGGACATGATGACGACCGCCGCGGCGCCGTCGTTGAGGCCGCAGCAGTTGCCGGCGGTGACGACACCGTCGGGGCGGAAAACGGGCCGAAGGTCTTTGATGCCGTCGTAGGTGACGCCGGCCCGGGGGCCGTCGTCGGTTGACACCACGGTGCCCTCAGGGGTGGTCACGGGGGTGATCTCGCGGGCCCAGAACCCGGCGGCGATGGCCTTCTCGGTGAGGTTCTGGGAGCGAACGCCGAACTCGTCGAGCTCGCGGCGGTCAAGCCCACGCAGTCGTGCCACGTTCTCGGCGGTCTGACCCATCGCGACGTAGACGTCGGGCAGGGCATGGTCTTGGCGCGGGTCGTGCCAGTCAGCACCGCCGGCGGCGTGCTGCTCGGTGCGGCTCCGGGCGGGCGCGAAGACGGGGTTCCAGGTGGCCGGGTCATCGGAGGTGCCCTGTCCCAAGCGAGACACCGTCTCGACTCCGGCGGAGACGAAGATGTCGCCCTCGCCGGCCTTAATCGCGTGGAACGCCATCCGGGTGGTCTGCACCGAGGAGGCGCAGTAACGGGTGATCGTGGCGCCCGGCACGGAGTCCATGCCGTTGAGGACCGTGACGACGCGGGCCATGTTGTGGCCGGACTCGCCCCCCGGGAGGCCGCAGCCGAGGTAGAGGTCGTCGACGGTGTTCTTGTCCAGGGCCGGGATCTTGTCGAGAGCGGCCTGGATGATGAGCGCGGCCAGGTCGTCGGGACGGAACCCTGCGAGCGCGCCCTTGTTGGCGCGGCCGATGGGCGAACGGGCGACAGACACGATCACTGCTTCGGGCATGGAGGTCTCTCCTTAGTCGGCCGGTCGCTGCCGATCACGACGCGGTAATGGGTGGTGCGGGTGCGTTCAGTCGAAGGCGAGCTCGGGGGTGCGGCAGATCAACAGTCGGCGGACCAGCCCGTCCACGAGCTGCGCGCTGGCGTTGAAGGTGGCCTCGAACTCACCGTTGCGGGTGGTCCGTCCCAGCACGAGCTCGGTGTCGCCCACGGTGCTCCCCACGTCCACGACGTGCACGAGAACGCTTTTCTCACGCTGCTCGAGGTAGTGGATCAGACCGGCACGGTCGCCAACGAACTCCGCTGAGGTCCCTCCACCCGTGGAGAACTGCACGGACATGACGAAGTCGTCGGTGATCATGCCCAGGACGTCGTCGGGGTTGTCAGAGTCCATGGTCTCGAACCAGTGCACCAGGGTGGGCGACGAGTTCATACGCTTGTTCCTGTCGGGCTCGCAGGGACCAGGGCGAGCTCGGTGTCGAAGGAGACCTGGTAGGCATCGATCAACCCGTTGGGGTCCACCCGGACCGCAGCCAGGAAGTGACCGGTGGTGCGGGTCTCGTCCTCGACCACTGCCCCGTAGACAAACTCGAGGTCGCCGTCACGCGACATGCGCAGGGGAAGGTGGCGACGCACGACGTCACCGCGTCCGGTGAGGTAGCCGATGAGCTCCTCGCGGGTGCCGCCGCGCATCGTTCCGGACGGCAGATGCACCGCGAAGTTGACGCTCGGATGCAGCATGGCGGCTGCGGCCTCGAGGTCGTCGCGATCGACGGCGGCGTAGTAGCGGCTTAGGTGATGATCAGTTCCGGACACAACCTGAACTTAATTCAGTTTTGGCGGCATGTCCACCTCTCCGGCAAATCAAATCGTCCGGCGCCCGCGTGTACGCGTAGGTGTGCGTGTGGTTGCGGTCACACACCCCTAACCCTAAACTGAACTCATGTCAATCTAGTGGGTCGGCGCGCGACATGTGCGCGGAGCGACCCCAACAGGAGGAACGATGAGAACCACCACGACCACCCCAGGTCAGGTCCTGCCCGCACTTTCGCCAGACTCCGATCCGGCCATCCTCGCGCCGGTAAGCGAGCACGAGGACCTGCGCGCGGTGGCCCGGGCGATCCTGGGCGACCACGCCGGGTTCGACCATCTGCTGTCCACGACCGTTGTGCCCGATGCAGAGGCCGCGGCGCAGCGGGAACAGCTCTGGGAGGTGTTGACCAGCGAGCTCGACGTGGCCGGTATGGCCGTGCCGGAGCGGTTCGGCGGGTCCGGGTACGGCCTGCGCGAGCTCGGCGTCGTCCTGGAGGAGGCGGGCGCGAGCCTGGTCTCAGCCCCGCTGTTGGCCTCGGCAGTCCTCGGTGTCCAGGCCCTCCTGATGGCCGATGACCCCTCGAGCGTGGACGACCTGCTCGCGGACGCCGTGCGGGGCACCCGGTTGTTGTCGGTGTGGTTCGGTGCGCAGGACGCGCTTCGCGCTGAGGAGACGCCACAAGGCTGGGTCGTCACCGGCCGGGCCACCCGCGTTCTCGACGGGCACGCGGTCGGTCACGTCGTGGTCCCGGCCGGGACCACGGCGGGCAACGTGCTGCTCCTCGCCGACGTCGGGTCGTCCGCGTCCGTCCGTCGCGTGGGCATCGACCCGACCCGGGTCCAGGCTGACATCGAGCTCGACGCAGCATCGGCGCGACTGATCGCCGGCCCGAACACCGCGGCGGATGTGCTCTCGCGCCTGACCACGCTGCGCGACCTCGCCGTCTCGGCAGAGCACGCCGGCATCGTCGCCCACCTGCTCGACCTCACGGTGGACTACGTCCGTACTCGTCAACAGTTCGGGCGCGCGATCGGATCCTTCCAGGCCATCAAGCACCGTCTGGCGGACGTGTTGGTCGAGCGTGAGCGCTGCCTGTCGGCTTCGAGGTATGCAGCGGCCGTGTTTGACGCCGACCCCGCGGGGGCAGCCGTGGCCGCCGCCGTGGCCGCCGCCGTCTGCGCCGACGCAGTGGTCCGCGTCGCCCACGAAGCCGTCCAGCTGCATGGCGGGATCGGGTTCACTTGGGAGCACCAGGCCCACCTCTACGTGCGCCGGGCGCTGGCTGACGAAGGGCTGTTCGGCTCGGCCCACCAGCACCGGCTGCGGCTGGCGGACCAGCTGCAGCTGTGAGCGCCCGCAGGCCTGTTCGCGTCCCGTGGACGTGTTCGACCTAACACACAGCGTTAGCAAACTAAATTCACTTCAGTTATTGACCGAAAGGCATTTGCCCCTTATACTGAAATGAATCCAGTTCGTTTTGAAGGGACGGAACCTACCTTGATTGACACCGACCACATCACTCTTGAGAAGGACGGCGAGGTTGCTCGCGTCTGGCTCAACCGTCCGCATAAGAAGAACGCCGTCACGGTGGAGCTTCTGCATCGGCTGGACGAGATCATCGTCGAGGTCGACGAAGACCCCGACCTGAAGGTCCTGGTGCTGCGGGGACGCGGCAACACCTTCTGCTCGGGCTTCGACCTCGACGAGCTCCTGGCGAACTACGTCGGCAGCACGATGGCTATGGAGGTTGCGATCCTCTCCGCCAAGGTGTGCGACCGCCTGTACTCGATGAAGACCCCCTCGGTGGCGGTCCTCGAGGGGTACGTCACCGCGGGCGGCTTCGAGCTGATGATCTCGTGCGACTTCGCGGTCTCGGCCGATGACGCCAAGATCGGTGACTTCCACATCCGTCGCGCGCTCTTCGGCGGCGCCGGCCCGATCTACCGCCTGCCGCGCATGATCGGCATCCGCAAGACCAAGGAGCTGATGCTCACGGGCAAGCTCCTGTCAGGCAAGGAGGCTGTCGACTTCGACCTCATTAACGCCTCCGCGCCGGCCGAGGAGCTCGACCAGCTCGTAGCGGACTTCATCGCGCCGCTCGCGGACAAGAGCCCGTTCATGATGCGTCTGACCAAGATGACGATTGACCGTGGCCTCGACGCCGACATCCAGTCGCTGATGGTCATGGAGCACCTCGCCGTCGGCAACGCCCTGCAGTCCGAGGACGGGCGTGAGGGCGTGCAGGCCTTCCTCGAGAAGCGGGAGCCCAAGTGGGTCGGGCGCTGAGCCCACTCCACCGCTGACCGTCGTACCTGCTCGCACACGGAGGCACCATCGATGACCACCAGACCACCCGCCCTCGTCGGCAGCCGCTGCGGGAACTGCGACAACGTCGCGTACCCACCGGCGACTGGCTGTCAGCGCTGCGGCCACCAGACCATGGCCGTAGTCCAGCTCTCGAGGAGCGGGCAGGTGTGGGGTCACACCGTGCAGCGGTTCGCGCCCAAGTCGCCGCCCTACGTGCCCCCGGTGGACGGGTTCGCCCCGTTCGCCGTGGGGTACGTAGAGCTGGCTGAAGGTGTGAAGGTCGAGGCCATCCTGGACTGCGTCGACTTCGCCGAACTGACCGGTGCCGAGGTCACCCTCGTCGCCACCAGTCCGGTGCCGCGCTTCGCGACCGCCACCGTAGGAGGCTCGCGATGAACGGCTCGCGCAGCCCCGTCTCGATCGTCGGTGCCGGGCTCTCCAAGTTCGGGCGCCAGCCCGGGCTCTCCGGACGTGACATGGCCGTGCAGGCGATACGGGCCGCGTTGGACGACGCTGGCCTGGTCTGGTCCGACGTCCAGGTCGCCTTCGGCGGCAGCGATGGATCCGGTCTGGCGGACACCTTGGTCAGTGACCTGGGACTGACCGGGATCCCGTTCACCAACGTCAAGAACGGCTGCGCCACCGGCGGCAGCGCCCTGGTGTCGGCGGTGAACGCGATCCGGTCCGGTGCCGCCGAGATCGCCCTCGCGGTTGGCTTCGACAAGCACCCGCGAGGCGCTTTCGACCCCCGGGCCGAGGAGTGGGGCCTGCCCGCCGGGTACGGCGAGGCCGGCCTCATGGTCACCACCCAGTTCTTCGCGATCAAGATCGCTCGCTACATGCAGCAACACGGCATCACCGCCCCGACGCTGGCCAAGGTGGCCGCCAAGGCCTACCGCAACGGGACACTGAACGAGAACGCCTGGCGGCGCGAGGCGATGTCCGAAGAAGTCATCGCGACCGCCGACATGGTCAACGACCCGCTCACCCGCTACATGTTCTGCTCCCCGGGCGAGGGCGGCGCAGCGATCATCGTGGCCAGCGAGGCCGCTGCGAAGCGGCTCGCCGGTCGTCCGGTCCGACTGCTCGCTGTTGCGACCCGCACCAGGGTGTTCGGCTCCTTCGAGGTCTTCAGCCCTGCCGTCCAGGGCGCCGGCGAACCTTCCAGCGTGAGTACCGCCGCCGCCAAAGCCGCCTTCGAGGAAGCCGGAGTCGGCCCCGCCGACATCGACGTGGCCCAACTCCAGGACACCGAGAGCGGCGCCGAGATCATGAACCTGGCTGAGTGCGGCTTCTGCGAGCACGGTGAGCAGGAGAAGTGGATCGCGGACGGCGCCACCGAGATCGGCGGACGGCTCCCCGTCAACACCGACGGCGGCTGTCTCGCCAACGGCGAGCCGATCGGGGCCTCGGGCCTGCGCCAGGTCCACGAAATCGTCACGCAGCTGCGCGGGGAGGGCGGGGCACGTCAGGTGCCCGGCTCCCCGAGGCTCGGATTCACCCACGTCTATGGCGCCCCGGGCATCAGTGCCTGCACCGTCCTGGGCGTCTGACCAGCAACGCGAGAGGACCTACTGTGTCTCACCCCGTACCGCCCAACCCCGACGACTTCGAGTCATTCGTCGCCGATGCACGCGCCTGGTTGTCCACAGTGGCCGCGCCGCGCGCTGAGCACCGATGGGGAGTCGGGTCGGACTCGGTGGCCGTCTTCGAGAACTGGACCGAGGCCGAGGAGTACGCCGAGACCGAACGGATCCGTGCCTACGAGCGGGCCCGCTTCGACGCAGGCTGGGGCCCGCTGACCTGGCCCGAGGAGTTCGGTGGCCGTTCACTGCCCGTCTCCTACGCCCTGGCCTTTCGTCGCGTGGAGGAGGAGTTCGAAGTGCCCAAGCGCACCGAGATGTTCCCGGTCACCCAGCAGCTCGTCGCACCGACCGTGGCCCAGTGGGGCACCGAGGAGCAGAAGGAGCGCTATGTGCGCGCCATGCTTCGTACCGACATCATCGCCTGCCAGCTCTTCTCCGAGACCGAGGCCGGCTCGGACCTGGCCGCCGTGCGGACGCGAGCCGTGCGTACCGACGAGGGATGGCAGCTCGACGGCCACAAGGTGTGGACCTCGGGCGCTGGAGTCGCCGAGGTGGGGATCGCCGTGTGTCGGACCGACCCCGCGGCGGCCAAGCACGCCGGCCTGACGGTCTTCCTCGTCCCGATGGACGCTCTTGGCGTCACCATCCGCCCGATCCGGCAGATGACCGGCGGCACCTCGTTCAACGAGGTCTACCTCGACGGCGTGGTCCTTGGCGACGAGCAGCGACTCGGCCCGGAGAACCAGGGCTGGAAGGTCGCGCTGACGGTGCTTGCCTCGGAGCGGCTGGACTCGGGCAACCTGGGTCTTGAGAACGCCGACGCGGCCGTCGAGCTCGCCCGGCACGCCCGTACCGGTGGCACGGGTCTCGACGCCTATCAGCGGGACCGTGTCGCTGACCTCGTCACCCGCAGCTACGTGCAGCGACTGGCCGGCATCCGGGTCGCGGCCGCTGTGGTGGCTGGACAGGACCCCGGCGCGGAGGCGTCGGTCGGCAAGCTGCTGGCCACGGACACGATGGCCCGCACCTCCGAGGTGGTCCGGATGCTCCTGGGACCGGACTTGACCGTCGACTCCGGACGGTGGGGTGAGTACGCCTGGGCCGAGCACGTCCTGGGGGCGCCCGGCTACCGCATCGCCGGCGGCACCGACGAGATCCAGCACAACATCCTCGCCGAGCGCGTCCTTGGTCTGCCACGGGAGCGCTCATGAGTGATCAGGCGACGCTGGACCACGCCGAGACCCTCGGGCCACGGATCGCCGCCGAGCTGCGCGCCCTCAGGGGCGACATCGAGGTCAGTGAGCTGGCGGTGATGCCTGGTGGGCACTCCGGTCTCACCTACAGGTTGAGCGCCGGCGAGGAAGACCTGGTCGTCAAGGCGGTCCCGCCCGGGCAGCGCTCGATCGGACGTCACGACATGCTGCGCCAGGCCCGGATCCTGCAGGCGCTGGCCGAGTCCGAGGTTCCGGTTCCCGCGGTGCGCGCAGTGGACCAGGTGGAACCCGCGTGGTTTGCGATGGAGCTGGTCGTTGGGGAGTCCCTGGAACCGGTGCTCGACGACCCGGCGGTCGAACCGCCGCTGGCGGCGGCCCGGATGCGTCGCGCCGCCGAGATCCTGCCATCTCTGCACGCTGTCCCTGTAACGGCACTGCCGCTGGAGGGTCCCGCTCTCTCACCGTCCGACGAGCTGGCGCGCTGGACCCGGACGATGGACGCCGTCCCGCCCGAGCTGGTGCCCGACGCCCGGCAGCTCCAGGAACGCCTCGCCTCGAGCGTGCCGACCGCCGTGGCCCCCGTGCTGGTGCACGGTGACTACCGGCTCGGCAACATCCTCAGTCTCGGTACCGAACCGGTGGCCCTGATCGACTGGGAGATCTGGAGCATCGGGGATCCGCGTGTCGAGCTCGGCTGGTTCCTCGTCTTCGCCGACGGCACGAACTTCCCTGGCGTGGGCCGTGAGGTGGTGGGTCTTCCTTCGGAGGACGAGCTGGTGGCTCTGTACACCCGAGGGGCCGAGCTGGACCGTCTCGAGTGGTTCAACGCCCTCGGCCGGTTCAAGATGGCCGCGATCATGGGGCACAACCTGCGACGACACCGCGAGGGTCGCCACCACGATCCCGCCCAGGAGCAACTGCCCGCCACCATCTCCCGGCTCGTCGAGTCGGGGCTTGAACGCCTCGGCTGAGCCGCCCGCAACGATCGCCCATCTTAGGAAGAAGGACCCGTGGACTTCGGATTCAGTCCCCGCACGACCGCGCTGGCGGACACCCTGCGTGTCTTCATGGACGAGCACGTCTACCCGGCAGAGGCGACGTACGACGCCCAGATCGCGGCCAATGACAACCCACACGAGCAGCCCCAGGTCATGCGTGACCTGCAGGCCAAGGCCCGCGAGCTCGGCCTGTGGAACATGTTCATGACCCACGGCGACCGCGGCGCTGGGCTGACCAACCTCGAGTACGCACCCCTGGCCGAGCTCCTGGGCCGCTCCATGATCGGCAATGAGGCCGTCAACTGCTCGGCTCCCGATACCGGCAACATGGAGATCCTGGCCATGTACGGCACCCCGGAACAGCAAGCCCGCTGGCTCGACCCGCTGCTCGCCTGCGAGATCCGATCGGCGTTTGCGATGACCGAGCCGGACGTGGCCAGCTCGGACGCCCGCAACATCACCTCGACGATCCGCCGCGACGGCGACGAGTACGTGCTCAACGGGCGCAAGTGGTACACCTCGGGAATCTTGGACCCGGACTGCAAGCTGGTGATCTTCATGGGCAAGTCGGACCCGGACGGCCCCACCTACCGGCAGCAGAGCATGATCCTGGTCCCGACCGACGCGCCCGGGATCGAGGTGCTGCGCGACCTGCCGATGTTCGGGTACCGCGATCGACTCGGTCACGGCGAGGTGTTATTCACCGACGTCCGGGTCCCGGCCTCGAACATGCTCGGCGCCGAAGGCGACGGATTCGCCATCGCCCAGGGGCGTCTGGGTCCGGGTCGGATGCACTACGCGATGCGGGCCATCGGCATGGCCGAACGAGCGCTGGAGTTGATGTGCCAGCGCGCGACGATCCGGGTCGCCTTCGGCGAGCCGCTGGCCCGCCGCGGCGTAGTGCGCGAGTGGATCGCGCGCAGCCGAATGGAGATCGACCAGATCCGGCTGCTCACCTTCAAAGCAGCCTGGCTGATGGACACCCGTGGTAACGCGGCCGCCCGGGCAGAGGTCGCCTCGATCAAGGTCGCCGCCATGGAGACCGCGCACGCCGTGGTCAACCGGGCGGTGCAAACCTTCGGAGCCGCCGGGGTCAGCGACGACACGGTGCTGAGCCGACTGTTCGCGATCACTCGGGCGCTGCAGATCGCCGACGGTCCGAGCGAGGTGCACCTGCGCACCATCGCCCGCCTCGAGCTCGACTCCTACAAGACGGTCGCCGGCGGTACGCCGTGACCGCGGGATCCGTGGCCGGTGCGCTGACCGGCAAGGTCGCTCTGGTGACCGGCGCCACCCGCGGGCTCGGGTTCGCCATCGCGACGGCCCTGTCCCAGGCCGGGGCGACGGTCGTGGTCTCGAGTCGCAAGTACGACTCGTGCGTCGATGCCGCAGCGCGGATCGCCGAGACGACCAGGGGTGAGGTCCACCCGCTGCGGTTGCACGTCGGTGACTGGGAGGAGATCGAACCCGCCGTGGACAGTGTTGTCCGCGAGTACGGCCGCGTCGACGTCTTGGTCAACAACGCCGGGATCGCGCCACTGGCCCCCAGCCTGCTGGAGGTCTCCGAGTCGCTGTGGGACAAGACCCTCGAGGTCAACCTTAAGGGCCCCTTCCGGCTGATGGCCGTCGCGGGTGACCGAATGGTGCAGCAGGGCGGTGGGTCCATCGTGAACATCTCCAGCATCGGCGCCGAGCGCCCCAGCCCCGCCGAGGCCATGTACGCCGCGGCGAAGAACGGGCTCAACGCCCTCACCCGGGCCTTCGCCCAGGAGTTCGCGCCCACGGTGCGTGTCAACTGCCTGATGCCGGGCGCCTTCGCGACCGACATGTCAGAAGCCTGGGACGACACGTTCCTTGGCCTGGTCGTGGATCGTCTCCCAGCCGGTCGGTTGGGACGGCCCGAGGAGCTGGCCAGCATGGTGGTGCACCTCGCCTCCGACGCCTCGGGCTACACCACCGGGGCGCTCATCCCAGTCGACGGCGGCCGGACGGCGGTCTACTGATGCCCATGAGGACTCGGACCGGTGCGCTGTTCGACCTCGACGCTCGGGTCGCGCTCGTCACAGGCGCGTCTTCGGGTCTCGGCGCCGGGTTCGCTCGCACGCTGGCCGAGGCCGGGGCGACGGTTTACGCCGCGGCGCGTCGCGTGGACCGGCTGCAGCAGTTGGCCTCGGAGGTGCCCGGGATCGTCCCCGTCGCCTGCGACGTGACCAATGCGCATGACCGTCAGGCCCTGGTCGAGCGTGCCATGGGAGAGTCCGCACGCATCGACGTACTGGTGAACAACGCCGGTCGACCCGGCCCGCCGCTGGCCGAGGACGACACACCGGAGATCTTCGACTCCCTGCTCGCCCTCAATCTGACTGCCGGGTTCCATCTGTCGGTTGCGGTGGCCGCCGCCATCGATGCTGACGCCGCTGTCTCGATCGTCAACGTCTCCTCCGTGGTGGGCCTCGTCTCCACGGCCCCCATCGGGGGAGCCAGCTACGCCGCGTCCAAGGCCGGAGCCATCGGCCTCACCCGGGAGCTCGCCGGCCAGTGGGGTCGTCGCGGGATCAGGGTCAACGCGCTGGTGCCGGGTTGGTTCGACACCGAGATGACCGACGGCCTGTTCACCAACGAGAAGTCCGCCGGCTGGGTCGGCCGCAACACGATGCTGGGTCGGGGCGGCCGTGAGGGCGAGGTCGACGGTGCCCTGCTCTTCCTGGCCTCGGATGCGTCGAGCTACATGACCGGCCAGGCCCTGGTCGTCGACGGCGGGTGGACCGCACGATGAGCAGCCGGAGCATCCCCCGCACCATGCACGCTCTGCGCCTCGAGGCCTGGGCCAGCGAACCGGTGCTCGTGGAGGTCCCGGTACCGCGCCCGACCGGCGGGCAGGTGCTGCTGAAGGTCGAAGCCGCCGGGCTGTGCCAGTCCGACCTGCACGTGATGGACGCACCGGCCGGGCAGCTGCCCTACACCCTGCCCTTCACCCTCGGCCACGAGATCGCCGGGACCGTCGTCGCCGTGGGTGAGTCCACCGAGGACGACTGGCTAGGCAGGGCGAGTGTCGTCCACGGCATCTGGGGATGTGGTGCGTGCCGCAACTGTCGACGAGGCCGGGACAACTACTGCCTGGGGCTCGCCGGAGGTCCGGTGGGGGGCGGTCTCGGTCGTGACGGCGGCCTTGCCGAGTACGTCCTTGTGCCGAGCACCCGGCACCTGGTCCCCAGCCCTGGCCTCACGGCCGTCGCCGCTGCTCCCCTCACCGACGCCGGACTCACCGCGCTGCACGCCGTCTCCGAGCACCGACACCTGGCCGAGGGAGGCACCACCCTGCTGGTCGGGTCCGGCGGCCTGGGACACCTCGCGCTGCAGCTGCTCGTCGCCCTCCCGGACTCCTGCGTTGTGGTGGTGGACACACGACCGGCGGCCCGCGAGCTCTCACAGCGCCTCGGTGCCGCCGGTGTGGCCGCCGACGTGCGCGCCGGCGCGGAGATGCTGGCTTCCCTTGGTCGGGGAACCGGCGCCGACCTCGTGCTCGACTTCGTGGGCGCCATGGCGACCTTCGCCGACGTCCCCGAGGCGCTGGCCCCGGGTGGAGTCCTGGTGGTGGTCGGTAGCGGCGGCGGAGCGATCGAGGCAGCCAAGGGTCGCCGTCTACCCCTCGGGTGGCGGATGGCTGCTCCGTTCTGGGGTCCGCGAGCCGACTTGGTGCGCGTCGTGGACCTCACCCGCCAGGGCACGATCCGGGCCGAGACCACGACGTACCCGCTCGCCGAGGCGCTGTCGGCCTACCGGGCATTGCGCGAGGGAAACGTCCACGGACGCGCGGTCGTCGTGCCCTGAGTCCGGCGGCGGGTGCCGCGGCGCACAAGATTAGTCATCGTTCAGAAGCAGAGGATGCACACGTGAAGGTACTGGCAGCGCAGCTCGCGCAGCGCGCACAGACGGACCCCGGCGCCGTGGCGGTCGTCGATGCGTTCGGCGAACACTCGCTCGGAGCCGTGATGGCAGCCGCGTCCGAGCTCGCGGATGCGATGGGCAACACCATGGACGGTGCCCCCACGGTCCTGCTCCAGGCCGACAACTCGTGGCGCACGATGGCCGCCGCCGTGGCCATCGGTCTGAGCGGTGGCGTGGTTGCCGTCGTCAGCCGGCATGCGGAGGCGTCCGAGTACGCCCTCGCCTTGGAGGACATCGCCCCGGACGCGGTGCTCGCCGCCGTTGAGACGCTGGACCGCTGGGAGCTCGACAAGACCGACTTCGCCGCCGACCATGCTGTCCTTCAAGGCTGGTCACTGCGCGCTCGCCCCGGCGCGACAACCGGTGTGGAGCGCTGGCGCGGCGGCGTCGCGATCGCGATGACGTCCGGCTCGACGGGGCGCCCCAAGTGCGTGGTCCAGTCCGAGGAGGCGATCCGCTACGCCGGGTCCGCCACGATCGAGGCGGTGGGGCTTCGACCGGGTGAAGCGGTCGCCGCCCTGGTGCCGCTCTCATCAGTTGCGGCGTTCTGTTTCGGGCTGTACTTGCCGGCCATGCTCGGCGGTCCTCAGGTGTGCCTGGACGGATGGAAGCCGCAGGCCGCGTTGGAGGTGTTGGAGCGGCACCAGGTGGCCTGGACGATGCTGGTGCCCACCATGGCGCTGCAGCTCTCACTGGTGCCGGGCTCCGAAGGTTCCCTGCGCGCCATGACCGCGATGACCGTGGGCGGTGGACCGATGAATTCCGATGCGCTCGGCCGTGCCGAGCAGATCCTGGAAACGAAGTTCCTGCGGGTCTTCGGGATGTCGGAGTGCCTCGGGCACACCACCTCGCTGCCCTCCGACGACGCGCCAACCCGCCTCGGCCGGGACGGACGCCCCTTTCCGGGCACCGTGATCCGTGTCGTGGACGATCTGGGTGCCGTGCTCGCCCAGGGCGAAGTCGGCAACACGCAGGTGCGTGGACCCTCCTTGTTCGTGGGTTACGCCCGTGGCGGCCGCCCCCAGCTTCCAGAGCTCAGCGCCGACGGCTTCCTGGCCACCGGGGACAAGTCCAGGGTCAACGATGACGGCACCATCACCATCCTGGGCCGCGAGAAGCAGATCATCATTCGCGGCGGGCGCAACATCGACATCAACGAGGTGGAGGCTGCGGTGGCGGCTCTACCCGGCGTGGCGCAGGTGTGCGTCGTGCCCGTGCCCGACGACCTGCTGGGCGAGCGTGCGGCCGCCCTCGTGGTGGCCACCGCCCCAATGACCATCGACTCTGTCCGCGAGGGGCTGACCGCAGCTGGATTTCCGAAGTTCAAATGGCCCGAGATGGTGTACCTGGTCGACGACCTACCGCAGAACCGGGTGGGCAAGCTCAACCGGGTCGAGGCCGGCTCGTTGGCCCAGCAGCTGGCCCAGCGCCTGGCCGAACAGGCTGCTGGCGAACCTGAACCCAGGTCTTCATGAACTCATGTCAGTTCAGATACGATCGTGGCACTCGTGACTCGGCTTCGACGAAGGGCTATAGACCATGACCACACAGACCAAGGTTGAGCGGAGGGACGGCCCGCGCTCCAAGCGCGGCATCATCCTGAAGGCCGCCATCGACGGATTCGGCCGGGACGGCTTCGAGCTCACCAAGTGGGCGTCCATCGCCGACGAGGTGGGAATCGGGCAGACGGCCCTCTATCACTACTTCGAGTCGAAGGCTCACTGTCTGTTGACGATCATGAGCCTCGAGCTCGAACAGTCACAACAGCGGTTCCAAGAAGCCACGGCGGGGATCGAGGACCCGGTCGAACGGTTGCGCGCAGCCGTCGCCAGCGCGTACGACGTCACAGCCCGCGAGGCCCTCTCGGCACGGATCCTGCTCTTCCACATGGACCTACTGACCACGAAGCGCCAGTCCGAGCGCGAGGAGAGCGAGCGCCGGCGGGCCCGGGTCCTGGTCCGGGCCATTGAGGATGAGTGGTCCGCACTCTTTGAACATGGCATGGCTGCGGATGTGTTCGCGCGGCGCGATTCACGGCAGACCAGCTTGGTTGTCCTGGCGCTGATCGTCAGCGTCTGGCGGTGGTATCGCCCCAGAGGGGAACGCCAGTTGTCGGAAATTGCGGAGTTCATCACCGAGGCCTGCGTGCGGGTCGTGGGCCCATGAAACCTGCCACCGAAGGAGACCCATGTACAACCTTGTCCTGATGGCCGCAAAGCCTGATGAGTGGACCCATGACCAGTTCATCGAGTGGTGGCGCGGCGAGCACGCCGACGCGACGTACGTCCTTCCAGGGCTGCGGCGCTGGCACCACACCGAGATCCTGGACGCCTTTGAGGAGCGCTCGCAGGGCTGGGACGGGATCTCGATCCTGAGCTTCGACGACCGTGCGGCCCTGGATACCGCGCTCGCCAGCGACGAATGGAAGGCGGCGATCGCCAACGTCGGCACCATGCGCGGTCGGAGGATCGCCGTGATGGGTGAGGAGAAGGTCATGGTCGCCGGACCGTGACCGCGACGCTCCCCGACTGGTGGACGCCGGGGTGCGTCGAGGCGGCGCCAGGTGTGTACAGGATCCCGCTGGCCATGCCTAACGACGGGCTGCGGGCAATCAACGTCTATGCCATCGACACGCCCGATGGTCTCGCCCTCATCGACGGGGGCTGGCACGTCCGCGCCACGCTCGGGGAGATGGACCTCGCGCTGAGGTCCATCGGCCGCGAGCTGGGGGACGTCACGGCAGTCTTCGTCACCCATATTCACCGCGACCACTACACCTTCGCCGTGGAGCTTCGCCGCCGGGTTGCGGCGAAGGTCTACCTGGGCCGTGCGGAGGCGCCGGGCCTGGCGGCGGTGCGGGAGCTGGGGAGCAACGTTCCGGTCTCCTCGCTGCGCGAACTGGCCCGAGCCGGCGCTTCCGACCTGGGGCGGCAGGTCGCCGCGCTCACTGAGTTCGAGCCCTTCGACCCGGAGGACTGGGAGGACCCCGACGAATGGCTCGACCCGGGATCGCTCGACCTGGGGTCGCGACGCCTCGAGGTGGTCGCGACACCCGGTCACACCAAGGGCCACGTCGTCTTCCACGATGTCGAGGCGGGTCTGATGTTCACCGGCGACCACGTGCTGCCGACCATCACCCCCTCCATCGGGTTCGAGCTGGGGGAGTGGGGACGTCCGTTGGGCGAATACCTCGACTCGCTCTCCCTCATGATGTCCCGCCCGGACGCGGTGATGATGCCGGCGCACGGACATCCCGGCGGTTCGGTCCACGAGCGGGTCGAGGTCCTACTGGCCCATCACGAACACCGCCTGGTCGAGATAGTTCGTACCGTGACGCGACTGGGACTGCCGCTCACCGGCAGGGCGATCGCCGCGGAGCTGCTCTGGACCCGCCACGGCCGCACGTTGGCGAGCCTCGACACCTTCAACCAGATGATCGCGATCTGCGAAACCCTGGCCCACGTCGACGTGCTCGTCGACCGCAGCGAGCTGGCCGCGACGACGCACAGCGACACTCCGGTGGTGTCGTTCACCAGGTAACGCCCGGAAGCTGGGGTCGATCAAACCAGGCCGGAACAGAGCGACAACCTGGTCGTGCGCCCTACTGCGCGGTCCAGCCTCCGTCCGCGTAAATCTCCGAACCGGTCACGTAGCTGGAGTCGTCACTGGCGAGAAACGCGACGACGGCCGCGATCTCGGTCGCGGTGCCCAAACGGCCCATCGGTGTGCCGGCGAGCATGGCACGGTGTCGTTCAGAACCCTCGAACCGCTCCAGCAGCTGGTCGGTACCGATGAATCCCGGGTGCAGCGAGTTCACCCGGACCCCCTTGGTGGCCCAGTGCAGGGCAGCGCTCTTGGTCATCGTCCGTACGGCGCCCTTGGCTGCGTGGTAGGCGAAGCTGGTGCCGAACCCCCCTACGGTGCCCAGAATCGAGCACATGTTGACGATCGCTCCGCCGCCGGAGCGCTCTATGAGAGCTCCGGCGTGCTTCATGCCGAGCCAGACCGACGTCTGGTCGATCGCGATCACGCTGTCCCACCGGTCCGTCGTCTCGTCCTCGACCGTTCCCAGACTCCCGATGCCCGCGTTGTTGACCAGCGCGGCAAGCCCTCCACGACCCTCCACCCGGCTCGTGACGGTACGCCACTGTTCGTCCTGCGCGACGTCGAGCGCCAATCCGATGTGCTCATCGGGTCTCGGTAGGCGTGCCACCAGTTCCTGGCAGGCCCCGAGGTGAAGGTCGGTAACCACCAACCGGGCGCCCTCGTCCGCCAACCGATGGCAGATCTCGACGCCTAGGCCGCCGGTGGAACCGGTGATCATGACCGACTTGTTCGCGAACCGCTTCATGGTGATCTCTCCTGGAACTGAGTTGAGATTCGTACGCGTTTGGGGAGCAGGTGCTCCGGCCAGAGTGACGTCAGCCGCATGTCAGAGGGTTGTGGATGTCCTCACAATCTGCCATCCTACATACCTGAAGTGAATTCAACTCATGAGTTTAAGTGGGTAGGTGTGAGCCCTGCAGATGTCCAGGCCACAGTCGTGGGTGCCATCCGACCCAGCATGTGCAGGCACTTGCACCCTTTGACCGCATGAAGTCCACAACTCTCGAAGGAGACATCTGTGCACCTCGACAACATTGCCGCCATCGTCACCGGGGCCGCCTCCGGTCTCGGGGCAGCAACCGCGGCCTCCCTTGCCGCCCGAGGTGCGTCGGTCTTTGGCCTCGACCTCCCTGGAGCGATCGAGCAGGCGCCCGTCGTTGACGGCGTCACCTATCTCGCGGTCGATGTCACCGACGCGGAGCAGGTCCAGGTGGCAGTCGACATCGCGGCGGCCAGCGATGGGCCGCTCCGCAGCGTGGTCAACTGCGCAGGCATCGGGCCGTCCATGCGGATCCTGGGCCGCAAGGGCCCCCACGACCTCGACCTTTACTCCAAGGTCGTTCAGGTGAACCTGATCGGCTCCTTCAACGTGCTCACCCTGGCGGCCGAGAAGATCGCAGCCACCGAGGCGCTCGAGCACGGCCAGCGGGGCTCGATCGTCAACACCGCATCGGTTGCGGCTTACGAGGGTCAGATCGGACAGGCGGCGTACGCCTCCTCCAAAGCTGGCATCGTCGGCCTCACGCTGCCGGCGGCCCGCGACCTCGCGCAGCACGGCATCCGGGTCAACACCATCGCGCCCGGCATCGTGGAGTCCCCGATGCTGGCGACGGTCTCGCAGGAGTTCCGAACAGGGCTCGCGGCCGGAGTCCCCTTCCCACAACGACTCGGGCGCCCCGACGAATTCGCCGACCTCGCGGTGTTCATCCTCGAGCACGATTATCTCAACGGCGAAACGATTCGCCTCGACGGAGCGCTGCGCATGGCGCCCCGCTGACACAGCCAACCCACCACCCGCGCGGCCCCTGGCCGCGTCCGCAGCATGAAGGAGCCCCCCGTGAAGCAGCACGACCTGGATGCGTTGATCGCCCGGACCACGCAGGTGGTCCGCGACGAGGCGCTTCCGCTGGACGACGAGCACGACGGTGACATCGAGGCCGCTGGTGGGGAGTCAGCCCGCGCTACGCTGCAGGCCGGCGCCCGCGCCGCGGGGGTCTTCGCCCCGCACGCGCCGGTCGACTGCGGTGGCCTCGGCCTGGGCATGGTGGAGCGGGTGCCCGTCTTCGAGGAGGCCGGCTACTCCCTCTTCGGTCCGTTGGCGTTGAACATCGCCGCGCCCGACGAGGGCAACATCCACCTGCTCGACCAGGTTGCGACGCCCGGGCAACGGGAGCGCTACCTGCAACCACTGGCGCACGGTCGGGTCCGGTCGGCGTTCGCGATGACCGAACCGGCACCGGGAGCGGGGGCAGACCCGTCGATGCTGGCCACGTCGGCCACCAAGGTCGACGGAGGCTGGCTGGTCAACGGGCGCAAGTGGTTCATCACTGGTGCCGATGGTGCGTCGTTCTTCATCACCATGGCACGCACGAGCGGCGCACCGGGCAGCCCCGGTGGGGCGACCATGTTCTTGATGCCGACCGCCACAGACGGGGTGGATGTGGTCCGCCACGTCGGCACGGTCGACAAGTCCATGATCGGAGGTCACTGCGAGGTGGTGTTCGCCGATGCGTTCGTGCCCGACGACGAGGTGCTCGGGGGAGTCGACGAGGGATTCCGCTACGCACAGGTCCGGCTCGGCCCGGCCCGCATGACCCACGTCATGCGCTGGACCGGCGCCGTCCGCCGGGCGCACGAGCTGGCGGTCACCTACGTCGCCTCCCGTGAGGCGTTCGGGTCGCGACTCTCCGACCTTGGTCTGATGCAGCAGCTGATCGCGGACAACGAGATCGACCTGGCCGCGACGCGGGCGCTGCTGCTGCAGGCCTGTCGCGTCCTCGACGACGGTGGCCGCGGGAGCAAGGAGACGTCGATCGCCAAGACCTTCGCGGGGGAGGCCCTGCACCGGGTCGCGGACCGAGCCGTGCAGATGTGCGGCGGGCTCGGGGTCTCGACCGAGATGCCGGTGGCGAAGATCGCCCGCGAGGTGCGGCCGTTCCGGATCTACGACGGTCCGTCGGAAGTGCACCGGTGGTCGATCGCGAAGCGGGCTGTACGCACGATCGCGGGCGATCCTCGATGACCAGCTCGCTGACGGAGGCCGAGCTGAGCAAGGTGGCGGACGCGATGGCCGACGCGGGTGCCGAGCTCTCGGGTCCTCTGAGGTCGTCGCTGATCGCGGGCGGGCGCTCCAACCTCACCTTCCGGATCGGCGATGGAACTAGCGACTGGGTGCTGCGGACACCGCCAAGGGCCGGGCGGACGCCGTCGGCCCATGACGTCGCCCGCGAGTATCGAGTGACCTCGGCGCTGGGTGCAACCGAGGTGCCCGTTGCGGGTGCGGTGCTTCTGTGCGAGGACGACGCCGTCCTCGGTGGTCCGTTCGCGGTGGCCGAGTACGTCACCGGCCGCGCGATCCAGTCCGGCGCCGACCTCGATGATCTCGAGGAAAGGACGGTCGCCGAGGTGATTGGGCAACTCGTGGAAACGCTCGCCACCCTGCACGCCGTCGACCACGTCGCGGTGGGGCTCGAGCGGTTCGGGCGACCGGACGCGTACGCCTCGCGCCAGCTCAAGCGGTGGGCCGGCCAGTGGGAGCTGGTCGGCGACCGCACGCTCGACGTGCTCGCGGGCGAAGTCAGCCAGCGCCTGTCCGATCGGCTCCCGGAGCAACGGTCGACCGGCATCGTGCATGGAGACTTCCGAATCGACAACACCCTGCTCGACCTCCACGGCACAGGAACCCCCCGGGTCGCGGCGGTGGTGGACTGGGAGCTGTCCACGATAGGCGACCCGGTGGCTGACGTAGCCACGATGCTGGCCTATCGTCATCCTGCATTCGACTTGATCTTGGGTGGGACGAGCGCATGGACCAGCGCGCGGCTGCCCGACCCGACTGGCCTCGCCGCGGCGTATGAGACCGCGGGTGGGGTGCCTTTGGCGGATCTCGACCTGCACCTCGCCCTCGCCCACTACAAGATCGCCGTGATCGCCGCCGGGATCGACCACCGACGGCGGGCCGGGTCAGGCGCCGGCACCGGCTTCGACACCGCGGGTCAGGCCGTCGCGCCCTTCCTGGAGGCCGCACGGTCTGCACTGGGCCGGAGGTCCTGGACATGACCGCAGTGATGCTGAACGGCGGCAGCCGACAGATCCGGCAACAGCCGCGAGGTTCGTGTGAGTGTCCGGACCGGCGGAACCGGGTGACGTCATGTTGATCGGGGTTCTGAAGGAGCAACGCCCAGGCGAGACCCGGGTGGCGGCGACACCAGCGACGGTCGCCCAGCTGTTGAAGCTGGGCTACGACGTGGTTGTCGACCCCGGCGCCGGGGCCGCGTCGAGCTTCTCGGACGAGGCCTATGTCGAGGCGGGTGCGCGCATCGGTGCGGCGGTCGGGGCCGATGTCGTGTTCGGCGTCAACGCACCCTCGAAGCACCAGTTGGACGCCATGGCCCCGCGGGCGACGCTGGTGAGCCTGCTGTCGCCGATGCTGGACCCGGAGCTGGTGGAGGATCTGGGTCGGCGCCCGATCACGGCGTTGGCGATGGATGCGGTGCCGCGCATCTCGCGGGCGCAGTCACTCGATGTGTTGTCCTCGATGGCCAACATCGCGGGCTACCGGGCGGTGGTGGAGGCGGCGCACGTGTTCGGTCGTTTCTTCACGGGCCAGGTGACGGCTGCGGGCAAGGTGCCCCCGGCGAAGGTGCTGGTCGCGGGTGCGGGTGTTGCGGGGCTGGCGGCGATTGGCGCGGCCGGCAGCATGGGTGCGATCGTGCGCGCTACGGACCCGCGGCCCGAAGTGGCCGACCAGGTGAAGTCGCTGGGTGGGGAGTACCTCTCCGTCGAGGCAGCCGACGTCGAGGTGTCGGCCTCCGGCTACGCGAAGGAGATGTCGGGGGACTACAGCACCCGCGCGGCCGCCTTGTACGCCGCGCAGGCCGAGGACGTCGACATGGTCATCACCACGGCCCTGATCCCCGGGCGTCCGGCACCTGTCCTGATCACCGCGGACATGGTCGCTTCGATGAAGCCCGGCAGCGTCATCGTCGACATGGCTGCGGCCAACGGCGGCAACGTCGAGGGTGTCGTGACGGGTGAGGTCACGGTCACCGCAAACGGCGTCACGATCATCGGCTACACCGACCTGGCCGGCCGCCTTCCTGCGCAGGCTTCTCAGCTCTACGGCACAAACCTGGTGAACCTGATGAAGCTGATGACCCCGGGCAAGGACGGTCAGCTCGTCCTGGACTTCGAGGACGTCGTGCAGCGATCGATGACCGTGGTCCGTGACGGGGTCTCGACCTGGCCGCCACCGCCGGTCCCGGTGTCGGCTGCCCCGGTCGCCCGGGCTGCGGCTCCGGCGGTCGAGTCCAAGGCCAAGCCGCCGGTCTCTGCGGCACGACGGTTCGGCATCGTAGGGCTGACCGGAGCGCTCCTGTTCCTGATTGCGGCGTTCTCGCCGACCGCCTTGCTGGGCCACCTGACGGTGTTCGCACTAGCGATCGTGATCGGCTACTACGTCATCGGCCACGTGCACCACGCGTTGCACACGCCGTTGATGTCGGTGACCAACGCGATCTCCGGGATCATCGTGGTCGGCGCCCTCCTGCAGATCGGGCACGGTGATGCAGCCATCACGACGCTGTCCTTCCTTGCGATCCTGCTCGCCTCCATCAACGTCTTCGGTGGCTTCGCCGTGACGCGACGCATGCTCGCCATGTTCTCGAGAAGCTGAGGGACTGACTCATGACCATCGAGACCGCGGCACAGTCGGCGTACATCGTCGCTGGCCTGCTCTTCATCCTCGCCCTTGCCGGACTGTCCAAGCACGAGACCGCCAGGGCCGGCAACACCTTCGGCATCGGCGGGATGACGCTCGCGCTGGCGGCCACGATCGCCCTGGCCCTCGACCGCGACGTCTCGAGCACGGGCCTGGTCCTGCTGCTGGTGGCCATGCTGGCCGGTGCCGCGATCGGGTTGTGGCGCGCGCGGGTGGTGGAGATGACGGGCATGCCGGAGCTGATCGCACTGCTGCACTCCTTCGTGGGCCTGGCCGCTGTGCTGGTGGGCTGGAACGGCTACCTGCACGTGGAGGCCGAGCTCGATGGGGACGTGCCGACCCTGCGCCGCGCCCAGGAGGTGCTGGGAGTCGGGACGGGCGAGGCGCTCGACCTACTCGGGATCCACTCCGCCGAGGTGTTCATCGGGGTGTTCATCGGTGCTGTCACCTTCACGGGCTCGGTCGTTGCGTTCCTGAAGCTGTCGGCGCGGATCGAGTCGGCACCGCTGGTGATGCCTGGCAAGAACGCGCTCAACGTGGGTGCCCTCGTCGCGTTCGTGGCGCTGACCGTCTGGTTCGTCATCGACCCTCACCTGTGGCTGCTCGCCGTGGTGACCGCGGTGGCGCTGGCCCTGGGCTGGCACCTGGTCGCCTCCATCGGGGGTGGCGACATGCCGGTGGTGGTCTCGATGCTGAACAGCTACTCGGGCTGGGCAGCAGCTGCATCCGGGTTCCTGCTCAACAACGACCTGCTCATCATCACCGGTGCCCTGGTCGGCTCCTCCGGTGCCTACCTGTCCTACATCATGTGCAGGGCCATGAACCGGTCATTCATCTCGGTCATCGCCGGCGGCTTCGGCATCGCAGCCGGCCCCGCTGCCGACAAGGACTACGGCGACCACCACGAGATCACGGCCCAGGGTGTGGCCGAGCTCCTCGCCGACGCCGACAGCGTGATCATCACCCCCGGGTACGGCATGGCTGTCGCCCAGGCGCAGCACGGTGTCGCCGAGCTCACCCGCAAGCTCCGCGAGAGAGGCGTCAAGGTCCGCTTCGGCATCCACCCCGTCGCCGGACGACTGCCGGGGCACATGAACGTGCTTCTCGCCGAGGCCAAGGTGCCCTACGACATCGTCCTCGAGATGGACGAGATCAACGATGACTTCGACGACACCGCTGTGGTCCTGGTCATCGGCGCCAACGACACCGTCAACCCCGCCGCCACCGAGGACCCCACCAGTCCCATCGCGGGCATGCCGGTCCTGACGGTGTGGAACGCCGACGACGTCATCGTCTTCAAGCGCTCGATGGCTTCGGGGTACGCCGGCGTCCAGAACCCCCTGTTCTTCCGGGACAACTCGGCGATGCTCTTCGGCGACGCCAAGGATCGAGTGGAGGACATTCTCCGCGCTCTCTAGCTGACCGAGCAGCAGCAACCCTGCTCACGGAACATGTTCGAAAGGATCCAAAATGGATGGCCCCGCAACGCCCATTCCGCCATTGACCGAGCGGAACACCTCGAGCCGAACGGGTTCGACCCGATGGTGAACCGAGAAGGTTCAGCATGACGACCAACCAGAACTCAGCTGACCACTCAGCAGTGGCGGGTGGTGAGGTGGTCGGAATCCCGACACTGGCTCAGTCCGCGCGCGCTTTGGCCGGGGTGCTGGCACCCCGTCCGGCGGTTGCCGCCGAGGCCCGCCAGTTGCCCGGGGGACTGGTTCGGATCTTGTCGGGCAAGTCCGAGATCGAACCCAGCCGTGACAAGCGGTTTCATGATCCGGCGTGGACCGAGAACCCGGTGTTCCGCCGGCTTGCGCAGGCATATCTGGCCGGCTGCTCGGCGGTCACTCGCCTGGTTGATGAGCAGGAGGCGTCGGGTATGGATTCCCGTGCCCTCGAGCGCGCACGGTTCGCCAGCGAGCTCGCCATCGCGGCCGCGTCCCCCGCAAACCTGCTGCTTACCAACCCGACCGGTATGAAGCGGGCCTTCGACACCGCTGGCGCGAGCGTGGCGCGCGGGGCCGGCAACTTCTTGCACGATCTACGCCACAACGGCGGGTTGCCCTCGACCGTGGACCGGGAGCCCTTCCAGGTGGGGCGCGACCTCGCTCTCTCACCGGGGTCAGTGGTGGACCGCGATGACATGGCGGAGCTGATCCAGTACGAGCCGACGACTCGCAGGGTCCGCGCCCGACCGTTGCTCGTCGTTCCGCCCCCCATCGGCAGGTACTACTTCTTGGACCTGCGGCCCGGTAGGAGCTTCGTCGAGTTCGCTCAGAGTCGCGGCTTCCAGGTGTTCTTGTTGTCGTGGCGCAACCCCGGACCGGCTCAGGGCGACTGGGGCCTGGACGACTATGCGACCAGGGTCTCGACGGCCAT
The DNA here is from genome assembly GCA_963759525.1 of uncultured Actinomycetota bacterium. Lineage (GTDB taxonomy): Bacteria > Actinomycetota > Actinomycetes > Propionibacteriales > Nocardioidaceae > Marmoricola. The sequence continues at coordinate 108,756 of CAVWZO010000009.1, forward strand.
CGACACCGTTCTCGAGATCAGTGGCCAGACCGAGACCAACCTGATGGGGTTCTGCGCGGGAGGCATCATCAGCACCACCCTGCTGAACCACATGGCCGCGACAACGGACGAACGCGTGCACTCGATGTCGTACGGCGTCACGCTCCTCGACTTCGCGCAACGCGCTCCGCTGGCAGCGTTCCAGAGCCGCAAGCTTCTCGACTTCGCCCGCTGGCGCTCGACCAGGGCCGGGGTGATCACGAGTCGTCAGCTGGGCGCAGCGTTCGCGCTGATGCGCCCGAACGACCTGGTGTTCAACTACGTGATCAACAACTATGTGCTCGGGGAGAAGCCGCCTGCCTTCGACATCCTCGCGTGGAATGCCGACGGGACGAACCTGCCCGCGAAGCTCCATGCGCAGTTCCTCGACATCTTCCGACACAACAGCTTGGTGACCGGGGAGGATCTGTCGGTTCTGAATACGCCGATCGATCTCCAGCAGGTCAAGGTCCCTGTGTTCGTCACGGGTGCTCTCACCGACCACCTCACGCCGTGGAAGGGGTGTTACCGAACCACGCAGATGCTTGGGGGCGAGGCGACCTTCGTGCTCAGCTACTCGGGCCACATCGCCAGCCTGGTCAACCCACCGGGCAACCCCAAGGCGCACTACTGGACGGGCGGGCCTCCCGGCGCAGACCCGGACGAGTGGAATGCAGGTGCCGAACGTCAGCCAGGGAGCTGGTGGGAGGCCTGGGCCCGCTGGTTCGAGCCCCACGCCGGAGACCAGGTCCCGACGCCCAAGGAGATGGGCTCGGCCCTCCACCCGCCACTCGACGCCGCCCCGGGACGCTACGTACGCGCACGGGCGATGAGCTGAGACTGCACCAGAGAGGCACTCCGACACATGAGCACCTATGACCGATCGACAACAGTTGTCCCGCTGGCCCGCCAACAAGCGTTGGGTGACTTGCTGCGGCGTAGCGCACGGCGGTATCCCGACAAGACCGCGGTCGTAGCCTCGTGCCGTCGGGTGAGCGACGCGGAGTTCGACGAGTCGGTCAACCGTTGTGCCAACTCCCTGCAGGCGCTTGGTTTGCTCAAGGGAGACCGGTTGGGACTGCTCAGCCACAACTGCTGGCAGTTCGCAGTGCGCAGTTCTTGCTTTCGCGGCCGCGCGGCTCGGACTCGTACTGGTGCCGGTGAACTTCATGTTGAAGGCGCAGGAGGTGGCTTACATCCTCGAGCAGCCGGAAGTCGCGGGCATGGTCGCCGGGGACACTTTGCTGGACACCGCGCAGGAGGCACTCCGGATCGCCGATCGCGTGGACGTGGTCCGCGGCATGATCTCCTGCAATCGGACCGTGGTGAGGGGGGCTCGGTGTATGCGGCTGCGGCGGTGTCATCAACGCCCGACGACGGCGAGCTCGGATGGGATGCCGATTCCCAGGCGCCGCGCCGCTGCCAGGACGGTCATCGCGACCAGGTCGCTGTAAGCGCAGATCGCGGTTGGGGTATGCGGCCGATCAACCATGCGCCGAGTTGAATGGCCGCCTCCAAGACGTCGGGCGGAAAGTGAGCCACAAGTGAGGGGTCGAGGTTCCGCGCGGCGTGTAACGGTCAGCTTCGTTCTCAACAGGGCCGACAAGCAAATCTCTGCTCGGAAGACTGGGTCGCTCGACTGTGCGACGTTCGCATCCTCACGGTGGTCGGCATCGGCTTTGTTGCCGCCCTCAGCGGAACCGTCGCCGTGGAGTTCATCTTCGCTATCCCGGGCTCGGGCAGCACTGCGGTCCAAGCGACGGCGTCCCACGACCTGCCCGTCATCCAAGGAGTGGTCATGTACGTCACCCTCATCGTGGTTGTGGTGAACCTGGCGGACTCACCGCACGGATTGCCGGTAGTCGTCGGCAGAACGTCTCATGGCCGCGATCAACGCGTTCTCGCTCGCTGCGCACACCCTCCTCCCGAAGGGCGAGGAGGACGCGCCGTGACGGGGCTGAGCTGCCGAGGGAGATGACCCGGATGTCGGATCGCTTATTTGCCATCGCTGTGAGCGGGGCGAGGGCGACACCGAGGCCGACGCTGACCATGGCCTGCGCCTCCTGGTAGTTGTTGGCGTCGCCGATGGATCCGAACGGGTCGGGGACTTGCTGGGTGTAGTTCCCAAGCCACTCTGCCTCGCTACTCACGTCCAGCGGCAGCGCCACGTGCGGCCCATCGGTGAGCTGTGCGGCGGCTGACTTCAAATCGGCGGACAGCAAGTCCGCGATGACCACGCGCCCCCTTTCTTCGGCGAGGCGGAGACAGATCTTATGCCTGAGACCTCTCTTGGAGCCCGCAACCAGGATTGGACGACCGTCGTCCGCTGCTTCTGCACTCTTCGGTGCTCGAGACTCAGAGCGGCTTCGCCAGCCCAGCCAGTACATGAAGTGAATTCGACTAGGTCAAAGATACAAACTGAATTCACTTTGATTCTGCCGTGAACTGGGTTAATCTGCGCTTGTGACCGAACACAACAGATGGACGCCCCGCACGGCAGTCGTGGGACTGGGAATCACTCCGATGGGAAAAATCTACGGCCGCACCACGGCCGCCTTCGCCGCCGAGGCGATCGCATTGGCTCTCAAGGATGCGGGCTTGGCGAAGTCCGACGTGGACGGATTGTTGCTGAACGGCAACGGAAATCTAGACATGGACCCCCGGCTGCAGTTCGCACTCGGGTTCGAGGACCTGTCCCTGATGAGCTCGATGCGAGCGTTCGGGTCGACCGTGGGCTCGATGGTGCAGTACGCCAGCCTTGCCCTGGAGGCGGGCCTAGCCAAATATGTGGTCCTCGTCTATGGCGACACCCCCCTCAAGCCCTCCGTAGGGTCCGGGGCCGCCTACGCAGCTCGGGGCGTCTGGGACGGCATGAACGTGCTCAAGGCTGTGAACGGTGAGTTCGGGGGAAACGTCCCCTACGCCCTGGCGGCCCGGCGCCACATGGAGCTCTACGGCACCACGAGCGAGCAGCTCGGGGCGATCGCCGTCGCGCAGCGCGAGTGGGCCCAGATGAACCCACTGGCGCAGATGCAGAAGCCAATGACACTAGCCGACCACCAGGCTTCGCGGATGGTGGCCGACCCCTTCCACTTGTTCGACTGCTGCCTCGTCTCCAACGGAGCGGTCGCCGTGGTGATGACCACCGCCGAGCGGGCCCGGGACCTGAAGCAGCCTCCGGTCCACCTGAAGGCCGCCGCGCAGTCTGCTCCCGGAGACAACCAGACCTCCGGCCGCGACCCGGGGGTGGTGACCGGCGCCAAGGCAGCCGGGGCGCAGGCCTTCGCCATGGCCGGCCTCACCTGTGACGACGTCGACGTGCTGGAGCTCTACGACTGCTACACCTATACGGTCCTGGTCACCCTCGAGGACTACGGGTTTTGTGAGAAGGGTGACGGTGGTGCCTTCGTCTCGGACGGCAAGCTCGGGCCGGGTGGCTCTCTACCCACCAACACCGGTGGCGGCCAGCTATCTGGCTACTACATGTGGGGCTTCACCCCGTTGTCCGAGGGGATCATCCAGGCGCGGGGGCAGGCTGGCGCGCGCCAGGTCGCCAAGAACGACGTGGTGCTGACGAGCGGCAACGGCGGAGTTCTGAACTTCCACTCGACCACCATCTGGAGCAAGCATGCCGACTGAAGCCCCCGCTCTTGCCTACGACGAGAGCAGTGCGCCGTTCTTCGAGGCTGCTGCGCGTGGCGAGTTGCTGCTCCAGCACTGCGCTGTCTGCGAGAAGTTCATGTGGCCGGTGAAGTACCGCTGCATCCACTGTTTTGCCCCGGAAGTTGAGTGGCGCGTAGCGAGCGGCCGTGCACGCCTGCACAGCCTCACAGTCGTGCACCAGGCCTATCCGGGCTTCGAGGAGCCCTACGTCGTCGCCACCGTGGAGACGCGCGAAGGGGTGCGCTTCAACACCGGCCTTGTCGGGGATGACGTCGAGAGCACGCCCATCGGGACTGAGCTCGTCGTCGACTTCGACCCGACCGGACAGCCCTTCCCGATCCCGAGGTTCAGGAGAGTCACATGAGCTATGAGTCCGTGAGGTACGAGAAGCAGGGCCACGTCGCCGTCGTCACCCTCGACCGCCCCCACAGCATGAACGCCCTGCACCTTGAGGCCCACCTCGAGTTGAAGGAGGTATGGGAGGACTTCCGCGACGACCCCGATCTCTGGGTCGCCATCCTCACCGGGGCTGGAGACCGTGCCTTCTGTGCCGGCAACGACCTGAAGGTCACGGCCGATCGGACCGCAGACGGGACTGACGTGCGCGGTGTTGAGCGTCCGCCGTTCGGCAGGATCACACGGGACTTCGACTGCCCCAAGCCGATGATCGCCGCTCTTAACGGAGTGGCCGCCGGGGGTGGGCTCGAGCTCGCCTTGGCTTGTGACATCGTGGTGGCGGCCGACCACGCCAGGCTGGGATTGCCTGAACCGAAGGTAGGTCTCTTCGCCGGAGCGGGTGGGGCGCATCGGCTTGCCCGCCAGGTGCCCCTCAAGGTCGCGATGGGGATGCTTCTCACCGGCGACCTGATCGACGCCGCCGAGGCCCACCGGATCGGTCTCGTCAACCAGGTTGTTCCGGGCGCCGATCTGATGGCCACGGCGCACGACTGGGCGCAGCGCATCATGCGGTGCTCCCCGGTGTCGCTGCAGCTGACGAAGGAAGCGGTGTTCGACGCCGAATTCCTGAGCATCGACGAGGCGTTCCGGGCCGATGACGGCCGTCGGGAGCGCCTGTTCGCGTCTCAAGATTTCGTGGAGGGGCCGCGGGCATTTGCCGAGAAGCGAACCCCGCAGTGGACCGGACGGTGACGACGTTGACCAGCTCGATCTTCTCGCCGCGCAGCGTCGTCATCGTCGGTGCCTCCGAGCGCTCTGCGTGGTCGCAGGGCTCCTTCTCGAACTTCGAACGCCTCGGCTTCGAGGGGACGGTGTACCTGGTGAACCGCAACGGTGGCACTGTCCACGGTCAGGCAGCCTTCACCTCCTGCACCGATATCGGCGAGCCCGTCGACCTGGCCCTGTTGCTCGTGGGCGCCGCAGCGCTCCCGGATGCCTTGCGCGACCTCGCCGCTGCCGGCATCCGCTCGGCGGTGATCCTGGCGGCGGGGATGAGCGAGATCGGGGAGGCCGGGCACGCCGTCCAGGCCGAGATCACCGAGCTGGCTCTGGAGCTCGGGGTCACCTGCATCGGCCCGAACTGCCTGGGCTTCATCAACCTGCTCGACAAGGTGCCGGCCTGGTCCGGCCGGATGGCCACCCTAAAGCCTGGTGGCATGGCCGTGGTGTCGCAGAGTGGCGCCACCGCCCACACGATCTCGGCCTTCGCCGTGGAGCAGAACATCGGCGTCAGCCACGTGGTGTCGACGGGCAACGAGGCCATGCTCGACACCACCGCCGCCGCACGTGAGTTGGTCGAGGACACACGGGTCCGCTCGATCGCCATGTTCATGGAGTCCATCCGCGATCCTCAGGCATTCCGAGCGCTGGCGCGCCGGGCCGCTGAGTTGAGCAAGCCGCTGGTGGTGCTCAAGGTCGGGACGAGCGAGCTGGCAGCAGAGATCGCGCGCAGCCACACCGGCGCCCTGGTCGGAGATGACCGACTGGTGGATGCCGCGTTCAGACAGTCCGGGGTGATTCGGGCGCGGTCTCTGGAGCAGCTGGTCGTCACCGCCGGGTTGCTCGCCCGCACCGGGCCCCTCGAGGCCGGCGGTCTGGGAGTCGTATCGATGTCGGGCGGCGCCTGCGACATCGTCGCGGACCTGGCTGAGGAGACCGGGGCACAACTGCCCGCGCTGGCCGGGACGACCCTGTCCCGGCTCGCGGAATTCCTGCCCGATTTCTGCACGTTGCGCAACCCACTGGACGCGACCGGGGCCGCATCTGCACATCCTGAACTGTTCCGCGACTCCGTGTCCACTCTCGCTGATGACCCCGCGGTGGCACTGGTCGCCGCTGTCCACGTGCTGCCAACCACTGAGCGCGGCGAGTCCATGAAGGAGCGGCTTCGGATCCATGCGCCGGCCCTGCGCGGGTCCAGCACTCCGGTGGTACTGCTCGACCAGACGATCGCCACGATCCAGGACGACACCGTCCGCAACCTCGAAGAGCTCGACATCCCTCTTGCGGTGACCGGCCTGAGCCATTTCATGGAGGCTGCAGCGCAGGCCGTTTGGTGGTCGGCATGGCTGCGCGAGCGCCGTACGCCGCACACCGGAGACATTGACCCGCTCGAGCTCTCCGGGACAGGTCAGCCATGGAGCGAGGCGCAGGCGCTCGACCTGCTGCGGGAACACGGAGTGGCCACAGTGCCCTACGAAGCCGTGACTGACGAGCAGCAGGCGGTTAGCGCCGCCGAGCGACTCGGCCTGCCCGTCGTGGTCAAGGTGCTCTCGCCCGACATAGTCCACAAGAGCGACATCGGGGGAGTCGTGCTCGGGATTGACTCGCCCTCGGCCGTGGCTGAGGCTTTCCGCCGAGTTACCAAGGCGGCCGGCGCGGTTCCCGGTGCCAGGCTGGACGGTGCGCTCGTGTCGGCCATGCGGTCCGGCGGGATCGAGATGATCGTCGGCGTCGTTCGTGACGAGCAGTGGGGCTTGACGTTAGTGGTGGGTTTTGGTGGCGTGCTCGTGCATGTCCTGGACGACACAAGTGTCCGTCTTCTACCGGTCGCCCGCGACGACGTCTACGACATGCTCGACGAGCTCCGCGGAAGCGTCCTGATGGATGGCGTCCGCGGCACGAAGCCGTTGGACCGCGAGCTGGTCGTGTCCACGATCGCGGATGTGGCGAGGCTCGCTCATCGACTCGGTGACGGCCTGAGCACTCTGGAGGTCAACCCCGTCCGCGTCGACGCAGAGGGTGTGGAGGCGCTCGACGCCTCGCTCCTCTGGGTCGACCAGGGATGACCAGCGCCCGTTTCCAAGCGGGCCCGACGGACGCGCTCTCGCCCAATGACCTCCCAGGTAGCGCTGAGTTGCAAAGTTTGCGGCAAAGTCAGCAATCAATGTGTCCTCCCCTCCCAGGGCCGATTCCTGTCCCTGTGAGGGTCCAGTGGCCCGCCCGCGACCCAGGCAACGAGGTCGGCCGGAGCGTATCCAGATTTCGGACCGGTCGACCCGAACGCCGTGATTGGCACGTACACGAGCGATGGATTCACTGCACTCAAGTGCTTCCACGAGAGTCCGCGCGCCGCGGGGCGACATGGGCGATGACTTGCGGGTGGCGGAACCGCCAGGAGGTGCTGTGACCGGGCCAGCACGCAGACCTGCGACCGTTAGATCACCGCCGTCGGAAAGGTGCCTCGGAGAGGGGCCTATGCCGACGCGCATCGAGTCAGTCACAACTGAAGTTCGATCAATACCGTCCTCCGTGCTAACGAAGTGGGCGTAATGCCTCGAGGAGCTCAGCTGCGGGTGGTCCACGGCACTTGACTGCTGCCGTTCGCTGTTCGGTACTGACCGAACAGTGACACTCGAGAACCTTGCGCCGGGCCAGTCGCTGAGCACCCGCTGCCACAGCGGCGCCGCGTCTGCCGGGTGCAGCGCGGTGCAGTTCGGTTGCAGTTGATGGCGTGTCGAGGTCGTCGTAGCATCTCTCGTTAAGTGCGTTTCTGCAGGTGAGAGGGCTGCTGTGGAGGCGTGTGCAGGCGGGTGTGTTGACTTGTAATGAGGATGTCGCGGGTTCGACTCCTGTCACCGGCTCCATAAGTGCAGGTCAGACGGCTTGTTGCCTTCGTCGATAACCGCCTCATTACGACCAGGGGTGCCGATAATGAGGCGGTTGTTCACGCTCAGGGCACCCGCAGGGCGGGGCAAGAAACACTTGATCGGAATGAGCGCCCTGATGGCAGTCAGGTGCGTGTTGGTGCTGGTCAGCGGCTTGGGTGGTCGCTCTCGACGATGCTCAGGGTGCTGGCAACTGCACCGTTACTGCACCGCGCAGGACACGAACTGCACCACAACTGCAACCGCTCTCTCGCCGAGCGGGCACGGCAACATGGGAACGACGACATTGAGCCATCTGGATCGCATCAAGGTTGACCCCCGGGGTCGACATGGGAACCGACGGTGCGTGGACCGCGGATGACTGTGCAGGCGATCCTGAGCGTCCTCGTACGGCCTGGCCAGCTTGCACCAGCGACCAGATCGAGGCGCAGCCGCCGTCGTCGCGCAGGCGTCCGCCGTGGTTAGCACTTCCCATGGTGACGGACCGGGCCAGCTGAGCCGTCCACACATCGGCTCCGGACGTCCCCGCAAGCCGATCCCCGTGTGGGACGGCTCGGGCGGGCAACCGCGTCACTGGCGGTTGTATGCCGCATGCGGTGGCGTTAGGTGCTGGTCACCGAGTGCCAAAGTGAACTGCGCGGGCGCACCTGCTCGGGCTGGCCGCGCGCATTTTGCTTCTCATCACGCGAGCATTAGAATGCTCACATGACTTCTACGACTCTGCCCCCTTTCCACCTCGCCCTCCCAGTCCACGACATCGATGCGGCACGGCACTTCTACGGTGAGGTCCTCGGATTCGACCGCGGCCGCTCGGACGACCGATGGACCGACTGGAACGTCGACGGCCACCAGGTCGTGACGCACCAGGTCGAGAACCACCGCAACGCCGTGGCCGGCACCAACCCGGTCGACGGGCACGACGTGCCAGTCCCGCATTTCGGTCTGGTGCTCTCCGTCGACCGCTTCCAAGAGCTCGCGCAGCGGCTGACCAGGGCCGGCACCGATTTCGTCATCGAGCCATATGTTCGCTTTCGGGGCGAGCCGGGCGAGCAGTGGACGATGTTCTTCCTCGACCCGTCCGGCAACGCTCTGGAGTTCAAGGCGTTCAAGGACCTCTCGCAGCTCTTCGCCGTCTGAGCCGGGCCGGACCAACCCGAAGGTGGCGCGCGTGAGACAGCACGACCGCGAACCCGCCGTACCCGACAACCTGACCGGGCAAGGTGAGCTGGCTCAGGACTTCCTCTCCCAGGTCGGCGCCAACATCAGGGCGTTGCGCACGAAGCGGTCACTGACCGTGCAGCAACTGGCGGACCGGTCACAGATCAGCCGTCGGCTACTGACCCAGATCGAGCTTGGCCAGGCCAACCCGAGCCTCGTCGCCGTCACCAGAATCGCCAGGCAGCTGGGGACGGACTTCACCAACCTCCTAGACAAGCCGCCGGCGGAGACGCCAATCGAGGTACACGCCACCAGCGAACACCTTCTCGTGTGGTCGAGTGAGGCGGGCAGTACCGCCCACCTGCTGGAGGCCACCACCGAGTCCCGCTCGGCTGACCTCTGGCTGTGGCGACTGGTGCCCGGTGACACCTACCGCGGCCAAGCCGACCCTGCACGATCCCAGGAGTTGTTCTACGTCCTCGATGGGTCGCTCACCCTGACCGCTGACGACCAACAGGTGGTCGTCCCGGCCGGGGCCTCCAGCCGCCTTCGCAGCGACCGCGTCTACACCTACCGCAATGCAAGCGAGGAGCCCGTGCAGTTCCTGCGCACCGTCTCGCTCGCCCGCTGACGCACTCAACGCAGATCGGAGCACCATGACAACCCCGAACTCCAATCACCGCAGCATCTTCCAGATCGGCGCCGGCGGCGGCGTCGGGCGACGACTCACCTCCCTGCTCACCGAGCAGGGCCACCGCGTCACCGGCATGCACCGGGCCGGCGGCCAGGACGCCGTCATCAGTGGCGCGGGCGGCACGCCGGTGACCGGGGACCTCATCGAAGACTCCGTGGCGACCCTGGCCGAGCGCCTGGCCGGGCACGACGCCGTCGTCTTCAGCGCCGGCGCCCACGGCACCGGCGCTGAGATGACCACCGCCATCGACGGTCGCGGCCTGAAGAAGGCCGCTGACGCTGCCGTCGCATCCGGCGTACGACGCTTCGTGCTGGTCTCGGTGTTCATGGACGCACTGCGCGAGCAGCCGCCCTCCGAAGGGTTCGAGCACTACATGAAAGTCAAACGCGCCGCCGACATCCACCTCGCCGGCACGGACCTCGACTTCCTCATCGTGCGGCCCGGCGACCTCCTCGACGACGCCGGGACTGGCCGCATCCACGCCGGCGTCTCGATCCCCTACGGCGCAGTGCCCCGAGCCGACGTAGCGGCCTTCATCGCCACCACCCTGTTACGCCCCGAACTCAACCGCACCGACGTCGAGCTCACCGCTGGCGACACGCCCATCGATGAGGCAGTGGCCGCGCTGGCACCCCGACCCTGGCGTCCCTGAGCAAGACCCTCTGAGCGAGAGAAGCGCCCAGAAGGACCTCGCGATCGGACCCGATCACGGTGTGCTAACAGAACGGATGGGGCCGCGCGGATCGGTTGGCTTGTGACGGTGTCGCTGGGGTGCATGGGTGGTCCTGTTCTTGGCGTTGCGAGTCGGGGTTTGACTCAGTCCTGGGCGCGGCGGGTCCGCCACTCACCGATGGCTTCGAGGCGTCGCCGCTGCTGTCCAGCGGCCCCGGAGTCGAGGCCGTGGCGGCGCTCCTGGAGGTTGTCGATCACGCGTTCGCGGTGCTCGATGGGGTTGTGGTCGTCGTACTTGAACTTCGCGTCCACTCGAACCACGGCGAGCCGGACGCCGCGGATGCCGGGCAGCATCCGTCCGTACGGTTCGCTGTCGGCGGCCACGGCTGCGTGCCTGCCTTCGGGCTGGAGGTCGGCGAGCTGGGCGGTGAGGATGACGGCCTTGTCGGCTGGGTCGTCGACCACGGTGGGTCGGCACACGAACTGCACGGCGCTGTAGTAGCTGGTCGGCACTCCGTCCTCGGAGCGTCCGCCGGCCTTGGCGCGCCAGTAGGTCGGGATGTAGGCGTAGTCACCGACCACCGTCAGCCGCACCTCGGAAGCTGCCTCCAGGTGTGGCCATACCGGGTTCGGGCGAGCGAGGTGGATGAGCAGTTCCTCGTCCGCGAGCGTGAAGTGGGTGGGCACCACCAGCGGAGCTTGAGCGGGGTCGAGGTTGTTGACGGCCAGCATCCCGAACCGGTCGGTCGAGGTCACCCAGGTCTGCCATTCGGCGGGCTCGAGCGCAGCGTCCCAGGGGTGGATCAGCATTCAGTCTCCTTCAGCAGGCGTCGTGCCCGAAGCGATCAGCCGGCGAGCAGCGCGGACATCGGGGCCGAGCCGGGCCAGATGGTCGATCAGGTCATCGGCCGCGGCGGCCAGCGCTTCGTCGGTCACCGGGTCGAGGGCGTCGAGGATGAACAACGCCGAGGTGGTGTCCTCGGTCAGCTGGGTGCGATGTGCTTGTCGCCAGTTCCACCGCCGACACGTCACGCCCTGCTCGTCGCACCAGACCACCTCGCCCGGGTCTGGGTGCTCGATGACGGTGGCGCCGTCCGCAGAAGTCTCGAACAACTCCTGGCCGGTGGCGCGAAGCAGGCGCAGTGAGCCGGTGTAGCGAGTCAGGTCCTCCCCGCCGAGCGGGATCTGGTGGCGCACCGAGACGGCGTTGTAGAGGTCGGTGAGCCGGTTGACCCGCGGCAGACCCGTAGGGGCACGGCGGGTGAGTGCCTCCAGGCTGTTGCGGGTGCGCTGCGGCTTGGCCCCGAAGGCGCGGTAGGTGTCGCGCCAGGCCGCGACGTGCGGGAGCTCCTCGACCGGCCGGTGCTGCAGCGCCGTCCGGGCGGTGGCCTCAGCCGCCTGCAGGAGCGTCTCGCTCGTCTCGTCGCTCGGCCCGGGAAGCAGCCCGTCGACTGCGACGAGCAGGGCTCGGTAGTCAGGGCGGAGCGCGCAGACCGCGGAGTCCACGTGGGCGCCGACCAGGAACGACTCGAGGCGTTCGGGGTCAGTCATGGGACGGCTCCGTTCCCGGTGTTGAGCCGACGCCTGGCTGGAAGACGGCCAGGGAGAACCGCGCTGGTTGGCTGCCCGCGTTGCGGTAGGAGTGCGGCACGTCGCTGTGGAACGCGACCGCGTCCCCGACGTCGAGGCTCACCGTTTGGTCCCCGACACCGAGGGTCATCGAGCCCTCGTGGACCTGCAGGAGTTCCCTGGTGCCGGGGGTGTGTGCCTCGCTGTTGTGTTCATCGCCCGGGTTCAGCGTCCAGTCCCACAGCTCCACTACATCCGGCGGTGCCGTCCCGGCCACCAGGACTCCACGGCCACCGGCCTCACCGGTCCACAGCGCCGCGCCCTCACCGGCGCGGACGACCTTCACAACGGGTGAGGCTGGCGGCTCGACCAACGCCGGCAGCCCGACGCCGAGTGCGTTGCTGAGCCGCAGCAACGTTCCCACGCTCGGGTTCGCCGCCCCCTGCTCGACGTTGACCACCATCCGCCGGCTTACCCCGGCGGCCTCTGCCAACTGGTCCAGCGTCCAACGCCGCGCTTGGCGCTCCTGCTTCACGCGCGCGCCGATCACCAGTGCCAGGATGGCGGTGCTGAGGTCCATGCAATGCAGCATACTGCACTTCTGGTGCAGTCAATGACTCCCGTCACGGCCTTCTCCGATCGACAGGGGCTACGACGACGACCGCACCCAGTAACGCACAGTCGACGCTCTGGCCTGCGGGCGGAGGGCAAAGGACGCACGCCGGCTAATCCGTCACTGTCCAGCTGACGGGTCCCGACTGGCCGCAGTTGCTGAGGATGGTGCGCTGCCCGTCGTCGCCCGCACGACCAACTTCGCCGGCAACACGACACTGCGCGCGTCTTGGCGCCCCTCGTCAAGCCGCTCGGCAGCCGCCTTGACCGCTGCGGTCGCCATCATGGCGGCGTCTTGTCGAACGGTAGTGAGGTCCACGAAGGGCAGGCTGGCGATGCGGCTGTCGTCGTAGCCGACCACGGAGATGTCGTCTGGGACCTTCACGCCAGCACGTAGCAAGGAGTCGAGTACTCCTAGAGCGCACTCGTCGTTCGCGGCAATCACGGCAGTGGGCAGCTGCTTCGAGGCGAGGATCTGCTTGGCTGCGTGGGCGCCTGCTATCTCTGTGTACTCGCCGGGAAACACTTGCGCGAACTCCCCCAGGTCGTGTCGCCGCATCGCGTTTCGGTAGCCGCGTCGCCGCTGAGCTGCGCTCGGCCCGCCCCCGCCGTCGATATAGGCAATGCGCTGGTGGCCCAGGGCTACAAGGTGCGCGACGGTCTCACTCAGGCCGCGGCTGTCGTCGCTTCGCACCACGTCGATTCCGGGGGTCGGCGAGGGGAGACCTATCGCAACAACGGGCACTCGACGTGCGACGTCGCGAAGGACATCGGTGTCGCTGCCGACACCCAACAGGAGCACCCCTTCGCAGCGGTTTCCCAGCAGCTCGTCGATGGCCGTCCGCTCGCTTCGCGTGTCTGTCAGTGCACTCAGGACAACGTGATACCCGCGTGTCTCAGCGGCTGAGTAGATGTGCTCGGTCAACTCGACGGCGAACGGGTGCCGCATCCGGAAGAGGACACCCAGCTGCCGGCTGCGACCTCTGCGCAGCAACGAAGCCGCGTTGTCGCGGTGATAGCCGATTTCCTCGGCGGCGCGAAGCACCCGGTCTCGTGTTTCTGGGCCTACTCCCGGCGCATTTCTGTAGACGAGGGAGACAGCCGATTGCGAAAGACCGACCCGCGCCGCGACGTCGCGCATGGTCGGTCGGTGTCGTGGGCCGGGAGCATGCTCGGGCCCGAGCGGTGGACCGTCGTCCTTCATGGCCGTCTCGTCTCCGGGGGTTGACGCTCTCGATGTGATCATGCTCTCATACTGTTTCGAACTACTAGTACGTACCAGTGACCTTACTGGCCGTGACCCGAGCAGTGTATGGGGCGTCTCGGCGAGGACTCATATGGAGGAACATCATGGAAACCCACACCAAACCAGGGCAGCCACATCTGCCCCCGCTCACCGCGGGGCCGCACTCGAAGCGCCTAGGGCTCGTAGCTGTGGTCGCCACCTTCGGCGGCCTGCTGTTCGGCTACGACACCGGCGTCATCAACGGCGCGCTCGAGCCCATGAAGGACGATCTCGGCCTGACCTCGGGTACTGAGGGCTTCGTGGTCAGCATCCTGATCTTCGGCGCCGCGATTGGCGCCCTCATCGGCGGACGGCTCGCTGACAAGTACGGTCGACGACACAACATCTTGATGCTCGCCGGAATCTTCGCCCTCGGCACCATCGGCTGCGTGCTATCCCCGAACTGGGAGGTTCTCGCCCTCTTCCGGTTCATCCTGGGTCTGGCCGTGGGCGGCGCCTCTGCGACCGTCCCGGTATACCTCGCCGAGGTGTCCCCGGTCGAGACCCGCGGCAGCATGGTCACCCGCAACGAGGTGATGATCGTCTCCGGCCAGTTCGCGGCGTTCGTCATCAACGCGATCATCTTCAACGTCTGGGGTGAACACGACGGCGTGTGGCGCTGGATGTTGCTGGTCGCCGTACTCCCCGCGTTCGCGCTGTTCTTCGGAATGCTCAAGATGCCGGAGAGCCCGCGTTGGCTCACCTCCCAGGACCGCAACGACGAGGCGCTCGGTGTCCTCAAGCAGATCCGCTCTGATGAGCGGGCCGAGGCCGAGATGGACGAGGTACATCGCCTGGCCGAGGAGGAGAAGCAGGCACAGACCGGCGGCTGGGCCGACCTCGCTGTGCCGTGGATCCGCCGCCTCGTGATCATCGGGATCGGGCTGGGTGTGTTCCAGCAGTTCACCGGGATCAACTCGATCATGTACTACGGCAGCCAGCTCCTGGAGGACGCCGGCTTCTCAGCCAAGGCGGCCATCATCGCCAACACCGCCAACGGGCTGTTCAGCGTGCTCGGTATCACCGTGGGCATCTTGTTGATGAACAAGGTCAACCGGCGCACGATGTTGCTGGTCGGCTTCGGACTCACCACGTTCTTCCACCTGCTGGTGGGACTCTCGGCGAAGTTCCTGCCGGACAACGACATCAAGCCCTACTTCATCTTGCTGTTCGTCATCCTCTTCGTGTTCTCGATGCAGGCCACGATCGGCCCCCTGGTGTGGCTGCTGTTGGCGGAGATCTTCCCACTCAAGATCCGCAGCTTCGCCATGGGCGTCTGCGTCTTCTGCCTGTGGATGGCCAACGCCGTGGTGGCATTCGGCTTCCCACCCATGGTGGATGCGGTCGGCATCGCCTCATCCTTCTTCCTCTTCGCCGCCCTTGGGGTACTGGCCCTGATCTTCATCTACACGATGGTGCCGGAAACCCGCGGCGTGTCCCTCGAGGAGTTCGAGGAAGAGATGCGCGACGCGCACTCCTAACCCCCAACACCATCCAACAGAAAGGCATCCATCCCATGTCAGTACTGGTAGCTGTCCCCGACAGTCCCGAAGGTCTCGCTGCGCTCGCGGCAGGGCTCACCGAGGCCGAGCTCCTCGGCACCGACCTCATCGTGATGAACCTCGCGCTGGGGCCGCTGGACACGTCCTCGATCCCCGACGGGGCTCGAGTCACGGTCCTCGAACGCGCCGGCAAGTCCGATCGCGACCCGGCAGATGCTGTGCTCGACGAGATCAGGGATCACGACGTCTCTCGCCTCGTGATCGCGATCAAGCGGCGCACACCGGTCGGCAAGGCGGTACTGGGCAGTGTCAGCCAGCGGTTGCTGCTCGACTCACCGGTGCCCGTTGTCGCGGTCAAGCTGCACGAACAGAAGTGACGGCGAGTAAGACCCGCTGACATCGATGAACATCAAGAGCACTGGAAGGGCTTCACCGTGAGGACCATTGAGCACTGGATCGCCGGCAAGACCACCACCGGCGTCTCGGACCGGACGGCACCGGTCTTCAACCCCGCCACGGGAGAGCAGCAGGCCGAGGTCCTGCTGGCGGACGTGAGCGACGTGGAGGCTGCCATCGCGGCGGCGAGCGACGCGTTCCCGGACTGGTCACAGACCTCGGTGAGCAGGCGCACGAAGGTCATGTTCGCCTTCCGCGAGCTGGTCAACGCCCATGCCGCAGACATTGCTGAACTCATCACCGACGAGCACGGCAAGGTCCTCTCCGACGCGCTCGGCGAGGTGCAGCGCGGCCTGGAGGTCGTGGAGTTCGCGTGCGGCATCCCGAGCCTGCTCAAGGGTGACTACTCCGACCAGGTCTCCACCGACGTCGACACCTTCTCCTTCCGGGAACCGCTCGGTGTCGTCGCCGGCATCACGCCGTTCAACTTCCCGGCGATGGTGCCGATGTGGATGTTCCCGGTCGCCATTGCCTGCGGCAACACCTTCGTGCTCAAGCCCAGCGAGCGGGATCCCTCGGCCTCAATGCTGATCGCGCAGCTGTGGCAGGAGGCGGGCCTCCCGGACGGTGTCTTCAACGTGGTGCAGGGCGACAAGGTCGCTGTCGACACGATCCTGGACTCGCCGGACGTCGCCGCGGTTTCGTTCGTCGGCTCGACCCCGATCGCGAAGTACATCCACGAGCGGGGTACCGGGAACGGCAAGCGGGTCCAAGCCCTGGGCGGGGCCAAGAACCACGCGATCATCCTCCCGGACGCAGACGTCGAGTTCGCTGCCGACCACCTTGCCGCGGCCGCCTTCGGGTCGGCCGGCGAGCGCTGCATGGCGATCTCGGCAGCGGTCACGGTCGGCGACGTCGCCGACCGTCTCGTCCAAGCGGTCAACGAGCGTGCACGTGCGGTCAAGGTTGGCAGCGGCCGCGACAGCGACAGCGAGATGGGGCCGGTTGTCACCCGCGAGGCGCAGCAGCGCATCGTCGGACTGATTGCCACGGGGGAGGACCAGGGTGCCCGCATCTCAGTCGATGGCCGAGACCACCGCGTGTCGGGCTACGAGAAGGGCTTCTTCGTCGGTCCCACCGTGATCGACGAGGTCTCGACCGAGATGGACGTGTACAACGTGGAGATCTTCGGTCCCGTGCTGGCGGTCATTCGGACCGAGACCGTGGACGAGGCGATCGCGCTGATCAACGCCAACCCTTACGGCAACGGCACCGCGATCTTCACCAACAGCGGTGAGGCGGCCCGCCGGTTCCAGCGCGGTGTGCACGTCGGCATGATCGGCATCAACGTCCCGGTCCCGGTGCCGATGGCCTACTACTCCTTCGGCGGCTGGAAGGACTCGCTCTTCGGGGACAAGCACGTCCACGGCGCCGAGGGCGTCAGCTTCTACACCCGCGCCAAGGTCGTCACCGCCCGCTGGCCGCACAGCGAGCACGCCAGCGACGCCAGCTACCACTTCCCGACTGCCAAGTGACAGCCAAACACTACTTCGAAGAGACGAAGCGATGACACACCTTGACCGGATCAGCCTGGGGACCGCTCCCGACTCATGGGGGGTGTGGTTTCCCACCGACCCGCACCAAGTGACCTGGGAGCAATACCTCGACGAGATCGCTGCCGTGGGCTATGTCTACACCGAGCTGGGCCCACCGGGGTTCATGCCCCAGGATCCCGAGCAGCTCAAGGACGAGCTCGCGAAGCGGAATCTCACCGTCTGCGGTGGAACCGTCTTCGCCGGGCTGCACAAAGGCGCCGCGGCGCTGGAAGAGGCCGCTGTTGCCTTCAGTCGGGAGGCGAAGCTGCTCGCTGCGGTTGGTGCCGAGTACCTGGTGCACCTCCCTGAGCAGTACACCGACATGCACACCGGTGCGGCCACGGAGGCCGGAGGCATGGACCACGACATCGATCCCGACCAGTGGAAGAACCTCGTCACGGGCACTGACCAGCTGGCCAAGAAGATCTTCGAGGAGCACGGTGTCAAGCTCGTGTTCCACCCGCATGTGGACACGCACGTCGACACCCAGCCCAGGATCGAGCGGTTTCTCAGCGACACCGACCCCGACCTCGTCAACCTGTGCCTCGACACCGGCCACGTGGCTTACTGCGAGGGCGACAACATCGAGATCGTCGAGCGGTTCCCGGAGCGGATCACCTACGTGCACCTCAAGCAGGTGGACCCGCGGGTGCGCGCACGGGCGCTCGCCGAGCAGATGTCCCTGGCTGAGGCGGTCCAGCTCGGTGTCATGTGCGAACCGCCCTACGGCGAGCCGGACATGCCACCGTTCCTCGACGCGCTCGGTGCGCTCGACCGCGACATCTTCGCAGTGATCGAGCAAGACCTCTACCCGGTCGAGCCGCACATCCCCATGCCGATCGGTGCCCGCACCGCCGGCTACTTCGTCGGTTGCGGCCTCGGCCCCGTCCGTCGCTGGCCGTACTGAACCCACCATGACCCTCACCCCGAGTCCAGGAAGAAGAACTGACATGACACTGCGAGTCGGAGTCATCGGCACCGGAATGATCGGCCAGGACCACATCCGCCGCATCACCCAGGTCCTGTCCGGTGCCAGCATCACAGCGGTCAGCGATGCCGACGCAGCCCTTGCCGCCAGAACCGCTCACGAGTTGCCCGGCGTCCGCGTGTACGCCACCGGTGAGGAACTGATCACCTCCGATGAGGTCGACGCCGTCATTGTCACCTCGTGGGGCCCAACCCACGAGACCTACGTCCTGGCGGCGATCGCTGCGGGTAAGCCGGTGTTCTGCGAGAAGCCCCTGGCCACGACCGAGGAAGCCTGCCACCGGATCATCGAGGCAGAGGTCGCAACTGGGCGCCGGCTCGTGCAGATCGGATTCATGCGGCGCTACGACGCGGCATACCGGGCGCTGAAGGATGTCATCGAGTCCGGCGCCATCGGGGCCCCGCTGATGTACTACTCGGGTCATCGCAACCCTGACGTGCCGCCTACCTACACCAGGGACATGGCGATCGTGGATACCGCAGTGCACGACTTCGACGTGGTGCGTTGGCTTCTCGATGAGGAGTTCACCGGGATCCGGGTGCTGGCCGCGCGACCCAACAGCCACGGCGGTGACCTGCAGGATCCGCTGTTGATGATCCTGGAAACCGAGTCCGGTGCGCTGGTCAGCGTCGAGACCTCGGTGAACATCCGCTACGGCTACGACATTCGCGGCGAGGTCGTCGGCGAGGACGGCACCGCAGCGCTCGCGGACCAGAGCCTGGTCACGGTGCGCGAAAGCGGATCCGTCCGCGGACGGGTGCCTGCCGACTGGCGTGAGCGGTTCGTCGCCGCCTTCGATGCAGAGTTCCAGGAGTGGATCAACGCGGTCGGCTCCGGTGAGGCCCCGAACGGGCCCGAGCTCATGGGACGGCTACGCCGCCACCGTCGTATGCGACGCCGGGGTGAAGGCGCTTTACAGCGGCGAGCGAGTCGCGGTCGAACTGATCGAGAAACCCGACCTCTACCTGAAGTGAACCCACCAAACTCCACAAGAATGAAGGCACCGAGATGAAGATCGCGCTCGACCCCTACATGTTCCGCAGCACCCCGCTGCTCGAACTTCCCGGCGTCGTGGCCGACCTCGGCTACGAGCACATCGAGCTCTCGCCGCGCGAGGACTTCACGCCGTTCTTCCTGCACCCGCGCGTCGATGACGCAGGGGTCAAGGCGTTCAAGAAAGCGCTGGACGGAGCCGGGGTGAAGGTCGCTGCGCACCTGCCGCTCTACCGCTGGTCGGGTCCCGACGAGGACGAGCGCCAGGCCGCGGTCCGATACTGGAAGCGAGCCATCCAGATCACCGTGGACCTCGACTGCCACGTGATGAACTCCGAGTTCAACGGCCGGCCCGAAGCAGCCAGTCTCTCCGAGGGCCAGTTCTGGAAGTCGATGGAGGAGCTGCTCCCCGTCTACGAGCGCGAGGGTATCGAGCTGCGTCTGGAGCCACATCCTGACGACTTCGTCGAGGACGGCCTCGTCGCCGTCGACATGATCCGCGGCATCAACTCCCCGCTCGTCTCCTTCCTCTACTGCGCCCCGCACACCTTCCACATGGGCGGCAACATGGTCGAGATCATGCAGTACGCCGGGGACCTGATGACCCAGCTACACCTGGCCGACTCCTTCGACCACACCGGATCCTCAGGGCTGCGCTACATCACCAACCCGCCCGGCAACCCGATCCGGGTGCACCAGCACCTCGACATCGGCCAGGGCGAGGTGAAGTGGGACCTCTTCTTCGAGACCCTCGGCAAGCTCGGTTTCGGGAAGGGCGAGCGCAACATCATGACCGCGTGCGTCTTCGCCTGGGAGGAGCGCGCCCAGGAGTCCAGCCGCTTCATGCGCGACACGATCCAGTCCTACGTGGGGTCCTGGTGAACGGCGAAACCCTGGAACTGCTCACCGTCGGTCGCGTCGGGGTCGACATCTACCCCCAGCAGGAGGGCCCGCTCAAGGACGTATCAACGTTCGCGAAGTACCTCGGCGGCACCGCCACCAACGTGGCGGTCGGAGCAGCCCGGCTCGGTCGCCGATCGGCGGTGCTGACCAAGGTCGGCCAGGACCCGTTCGGTGACTTCGTCCGGGAGGCGCTGGTCGGGTTCGGCGTTGACCCGTCCTACGTGGGAACAGCACCTGACCTGAACACCCCGGTGGTCTTCTGCGAGCTCGACCCGTCCGAGGACCCGGCCCTGTTCTTCTACCGGGCGCCGGTCGCCCCCGACCTCACCCTCGACGACCACGACGTCCCGTGGGGCCTGGTGCGCGAGGTACCCGTCTTCTGGGTCACCGGCACCGGTGCCAGCGTCGAGCCGTCCCGGACCACCCAGCTGGCCATGCTCAAGCACCGTGGCCGACCCGACGCGGACGCCAAGCGGTACACCGTGCTCGACCTCGACTGGCGCCCGATGTTCTGGTCCTCGGTCGACGAGGCCAGGGTGGAGTACGACGCGATGCTCGACCACGTCAACGTCGCCGTCGGCAACCGGGCCGAGGTCGAGGTGGCGGTCGGCACCAGCGACCCGCACGAGGCCGCCGACCGGTTACTTGCGCGGGGCCTGCAGCTGGCCATGGTCAAGATGGGTGCTGACGGTGTCCTGGTCGCCACACCCGAGGCCACCCGGGTCGTGACACCCCATCGCGTGCAGGTGGTGTGCGGGCTCGGCGCCGGAGACGCATTCGGGGCAGCTCTCGTCCATGGCCTGCTGTCGGGCTGGGACGCCGCGAGGTGTGCCGAGTACGCCAACGCTGCCGGCGCGATCGTCGCCTCCCAGCTGGCGTGCGCCGACGCCATGCCCACCCTGGACGAGCTCGTCGAGCTCGTCGCCCGTCAAGGAGGACTAGCATGAGCATGACCGCACCATTGCTGAACGAACGACAGGGCCCGACGATCTCCGACTCGGAGTGGCGCGACCTTCTGGAGCGTCGTGCCTCCGACCCGCACGCCATTGCCGAGGCGTACGCCGCCCGGCGTCGTCCCGCGCGGTTCCTCTCCGAGCGGGGCACGGTGTTCCTGGTGGCAGCGGACCACCCCGCGCGGGGTGCGCTCGCCTCGGGTGGCGACGCGATGGCGCTGGCCGACCGTCGGTCGCTGCTTGCCCGTCTGGTCGAAGCCCTCCGGCACCCCGATGTCGACGGGGTGCTGGGGACCCCCGACGTGATCGAGGAGCTGCTGCTGCTCGGTGCGCTCGAGGACAAGGTCGTGATCGGCTCGATGAACCGGGGTGGGCTCGACGGCGCCACCTGGACCATGGACGACCGCTTCACCGGCTATGACGCAGCGAGCATCGCCGCCTGTGGCCTCGAGGGCGGCAAGATGCTGCTCCGCATCGACGACATCGACGCCGGCACCGCCTCCACGATCGAGGCCTGCGCCAAGGCGGTCACCGAGCTCGCGGAGCGCCAGCTCGTGGCCATGGTCGAGCCGCTGCCCTACGAGCGCGACTCCGACGGGAAGCTGTTCCTGCGCAAGGACGCCCCCGCCCTCTCCCGCGCGGTCACCATCGCATCGGGCCTGGGGACCACCAGTGCCCACACGTGGCTGAAGATGCCGGCCTGCGACGACTACGAGACCGTCTTCGGCTCGACCACGCTGCCCTGTGTCGTACTCGGCGGAGTGCCCAGCGGAGACCCCGCTGCGGACCTCGTGTCCTGGGGCCAGACCCTGTCACACCCTGCGGTCAGGGGGCTCGTCGTCGGCCGGTCTTTGCTCTACCCACCCGGTGGAGACGTCGGGTCGGCCGTGCACGCGGCAGCCGAAGTCCTCGACGCAGCGAAGCGGGCGGGCTGACGTGAGCATCCACCGCCCCTTCACCGGTTCGCCCGCTGCTGATGGCGATCTGGTCTCGCTCACCCCAGACGACGCCAAATGGGACTGGACCGGCCTCCGCGTCGTGCGGCTTTTCCCGGGACGGCCCGTGCGGATGGAGACCGGACCGAACGAGGTGTTCGTGCTCCCGCTGCGCGGGGCGCTCGGTGTCGAGGTGTCTGATGCCCATCAGTCCGGGTCGTCCGAGGCCAAGTTCGACCTCGACGGCCGGGCCAGCGTGTTCAGCGCGGTCACGGACTTTGCCTACGCCGGCCGCGACGGCGTCATCCTCCTCGAGAGCAACGAGATCGCCGAAGTTGCTGTGCCATCCGCTCGGTGCTCGCAGCGACTGGAGGCCCGCTACGCGCCCGCCTCGTCCGTCCCGGTGGAGACACGGGGCGCCGGCAACGCGAGCCGTCAGGTCACCAACTTCGGGGTGCCCGGGGTCTGGGACCACGCCGAGAAGCTGGTCTGCTGCGAGCTGATCACCCCGCCCGGCAACTGGTCCAGCTACCCGCCCCACAAGCACGACGCCTCGGAGCCGTGCTCCGTGGTCAACGAGGAGATCTACTACTACCGGATCGGCGGAGCCGACCAGGTCACGCCCTCGCCCGACGGGTTCGGCTACCACCGCACCTACACACGGCAGGAGCACCAGGAGGCCGGACTGGCTCCAATCGACGAGACGCTGGAAGTACGCGACCACGACGTCGTGCTCGTTCCGCACGGCTACCACGGACCGTGCATCGCCGCGCCGGGCTATCCCATGTACTACCTGAACGTGATGGCCGGCCCCGCCGATGAGAGGGCGCTGGCCTTCTGCGACGACCCGGCCCATGCCTGGCTGCGGGACAGCTTGGACGGAATGCCGACCGACCAACGCTGCCCGGTCACCACGGCCGACGGGCGGGGCGACGGACTGACTCCGTCGTACGACGATGACGAGGAGGGGACCGCATGACCGGCACGATTCGACTCACCACGGCGCAGGCACTGGTGCGCTGGCTGGTGGCTCAGCGCTCCGAGCTGCTCGACGGGACCGAGGTCCCGCTGTTCCCGGGTGTCTTCGCGATCTTCGGTCACGGCAACGTGCTCGGTCTCGGGCCCGCGCTGCAGGAGGCCCGCGAGGAGCTCCCCACCTGGCGAGCCCAGAGCGAGCAGGGCATGGCGCTCGCGGCGATCGCCTACGCACGGGCCACCGACCGTCGCCAGGTGATGGTGGCCACCAGTTCAGTCGGACCAGGCGCGCTGAACATGGTCACGGCCGCCGGCCTGGCCCACGCCAACCGGTTGCCGGTGCTGCTCCTTCCAGGCGACACCTTCACCTCACGTGCGCCCGACCCGGTGCTCCAGCAGGTCGAGCACTTCGGCGACCCCTCGACGTCGGTCAACGACTCGTTCCGCGCCGTCTCGCGCTACTTCGACCGGATCACGCGCCCCGAGCAGCTGCTCTCGACGCTGCCACAGGTGGTGCGCGTGCTCACCGACCCGGCCGACTGCGGACCTGTCGTGCTAGCGCTTCCGCAGGATGCCCAGGTCGAGCAGTTCGACTTCCCGGAGGCCATGTTCGCCACGCGCGTGCACCGGATCCCGCGCCAACGTCCTGACCGCGACGACCTGGCCGACGCCGTGGCGACGCTCCGCAGGGCCGAGCGACCACTGCTGGTTCTGGGAGGCGGAGTCCGCTACTCGGGGGCAGCGGCGGAGGCGCTGGCCTTCGCCGAGACCCACGGCGTGCCGGTCGTGGAGACGGTCGCCGGCCGGACGCTCGTCCCCCACGACCACTGGCTCTACGGCGGGGCGCTCGGCATCATCGGTGCCACCTCGGCGAACAAGCTGGCGTCCTCGGCCGATGTCGTGCTTGCGGTCGGCACGCGACTCCAGGACTTCACGACGTCCTCCTGGACGGGATTTGCCCCGGACGTGCGACTGGTCACGGTCAACGCTGCCCGCTTCGACGCGGTCAAGCACGCGGCTCGGGCCGTGGTCGGCGACGCGCGGGAGACACTGGTCGAGCTCACCTCCGAGCTCTCTGACTGGGAGGCAGACCCGGCCTGGGCCGATGTCGCCTCCAGCGAGCTGGCCGCGTGGGACGCCCACGTCGACGGGCTCCGGGCGGGGACGGCACCAGACGGCGCGCTGACCTATGCCCAGGTCGTGGGTGTCGTGAACGACGCGAGCGGCCCGGAGGACTACGTGCTCACGGCGTCCGGCGGCATGCCCGGTGAGCTGCACGGCGGGTGGCGCACCGGCATCGTCAAGCACGAGGGGTCCCCGACCTCGGGCGCGACCATGGACCTGGAGTACGGCTTCTCCTGCATGGGCTACGAGGTGGTCGCGCCGTGGGGCGCCGCGATGGCCCGGGCCAAGACCCATCCCGGCGGCCTGGTCACCGGGCTCTTCGGCGACGGATCCTACCTGATGCTGAACTCCGAACTCTACTCGGCGGCCTTCTCCGGGGTCCCGTTCGTTGCGGTCCTCTGTGACAACTCGGGTTTCGCGGTGATCCACCGGCTGCAGACCAATCAGGGGGCCGAGGGGTTCAACAACATGCTCGCCGACTCCCGTGGCCCGGGTGCCGACGGCAGCGTCCACGTCGACTTTGCCACACACGCACACTCGCTCGGTTGCCTGGTCGAGGACGTGCCCGCAACCGCTGGAGTCGAGGAGCTGCAGGCGGCGTACGACCGGGCGCGGGTGGCCGCCCGGGAGGCGCGTCGTCCCGCGGTCGTGGTCTGCCGGACCCACTCCTCCACGTGGACCGAGGCAGGGGCATGGTGGGAGACCGGCGTGCCGGAGTCGCTCAGCGGCCGGGCGTCGTACGACGAGGCGAAGCAGGACCAGCTTCGATGGCTGTGAAGCCGGCCCAAAGCTCAGCGTTCAGGCTCATGACGAGCCAAGCGAGCTGACCTTCTCGCCTACAATCTGTTGGCGATCACCAGCCCAGCGATGTTGTTGACGAGAGCTGCTCGCCGTTCAGTCAGGTCAGGTCGAAGAGCGCCAGGTGCAGTTCGGTTGCAGTTGATACAGCGCCGAGGCCGTCGTAGCATTTCTCGTTGAGCGCGTTTCCGCAGGTAAGAGGGCTGCTGTGAAGGCGTGTGAAGTGGCAGGCGTTGACTTGTAATGAGAAGGTCGTCGCTTCGATTCGATAGGCCGCTCCGTGGGCGGGTTGCCCTCGCGGTAGCCGGAAATGCCCGTCGGCGTACAGATACTAAGACGCGCCGGAATGCGCCCGCGGAAGGACGATCGGTGTTCGCCAAGCTGGGGGAGCACCCCAGCGGGGGCTTCATCTCCTCAAGGCACTTGTGTGCTTCTGACCCCCAGCACATCGCGAAGGTCCCAGCCTGGGATGCACTACTCAGCGCGTCCTTATGGCTCGAAACTGATGCCGTCCAAGCACGTCCAGAGAGATCGAATCCCCTTACAGGTAGGGCGAAACTGGATCTCGATGGACTGACGTGTCCCCGCTGCCTCTGTCTGGGGGTCAACGGGTTTGCAGCTTCAACTCCTGCTATCCCGACGCAACGATCCGCGAGAGAATCCGAGTCGGCTGCGCTCATCGCGCGTTGTCGTGGGTCAAGTCCCGTGACGTCGTGTACGACGTCTGGTGTTGCTGTCAACGCCGGGTCGACAAATGACCCCTTTCCGCCCCGACGCTCCGTGATCAGTTTTCAGCCGACGCCGACAGTTTCTTCGTTGTCTGGTTAGGCGCTGATCGCGTCGTGGGTCTGGGGTGCCTCCTGGGTAGTGCCGGTGGGTGATCAGGACGAGTCGGCTCTCTTGGCGATGTCATGGTCGCTCCCGATTCGCCTTTGTCCACACCTACGACACCACCAGGAGAAGATCGCCGCGCAGCATTCACTTCCTAGGGTGCTGCCACCGAGTCACGCGGTGGCCCTTCATCCACCACGAACGTGGACTTGATCGACCGGCCGGCAGATTGCCGGCCAGGTGCGGTCGGCCGCCCAGGGGGTTCAAGTCCAGGGCCGGACGGATGGGCTCGCTCCGTCAGTCACGGTCGACGCTACGGGTACGCGCAACCGATCAACCGACCGGGAACAAAGGGTTTCCAGCCGTGCTCGCGTTGGGCCAGTCGATCGGCTAGCAAATGCAGGACAGTCGGGTTGTACCCAAGTCCGGTGTGGCTGCTGAAGACCTCGATGTTCTCGCGATGCTTCCCCGCGCGCAGATGGCAGGCCCGCCACGGCACGATGCCATCGCTGCGGGAATACACCGAAGTTGCTGGCACCCGCAGAGAACCGGCTTCCCGCCAAGGCCGTGCCAGCAGCGGCGCAGCG
Organism: uncultured Actinomycetota bacterium; assembly: GCA_963759525.1. GTDB lineage: Bacteria > Actinomycetota > Actinomycetes > Propionibacteriales > Nocardioidaceae > Marmoricola. Next base: position 135,072 of record CAVWZO010000009.1, read on the forward strand.
AGGTGCATTTCAGCGATGCGATCGAATGCGGCCGACGTCGAGCGACCGCGCCGTGTCGCTTGCCAGCCGGATGGGACTTCCCAAGGTCACGACTTGGCGCACGCTGCCAGGTGCCCGACGAGCCAGCTCATGGGCGTACAGCCCTCCCAGACTCCACCCGATGAGGGTGACCTTTTCACCGGAGCTCTCGGCAAGTGAGGCGAGGCGTGTTCGCAACCCGCTGACCACCGACTCCGTGGACCCCATGTTCGCCCCGAGTTGCCATCCTGAGACCGAATAGCTGAGCCATCGCAGATACGCGCGCAGGACGACGGTGGACAAGTCGTGCTGCAGGAAGCCCGGCAGCACTAGCACCGGATGGCCGTCACCGCGCCGATCGGCAGCCAGCAAGGGAGCGAGCGTAGAGGTAGCTGCGAGCTCGAGGGTCGCCCTCGGGGTCTCTGCGAGCAGACGGCTCACCGCGCCGACACCGCCAATCATCCGACGGTTGACACGAGGAGACCTGGACCTCGAATTTGCGCCACTCGCGGCCGGCCTGCGACGAACCGACGACGTCACCACGCGCCCACCACTACCCCTGCGTGCGGCTCCTTTGGACGCCGCTGCGCCTCCTGTTGGGTCAATCCTGCGGGCACATGAAGATGACGCACGTGCGCCATCCAGGTTTGGTCAGGCTGTGGTTGGGCCCGCACCTCATTTGTGGACATGGCTCCTGCATCCCTTCGCTCGGTGTTGTGCATCGTGTGCAACGCACCGACAGGACGGCTGCGCCAAACCCCAAGAGGGTCTTGATTGACCGAGACGATGGACGGTGGAACCACTGCCGCCGCGCGCGGCCTACCTCCAAGGAGCAGGCAAGGTCTCTTCCACTGCTGTGCGCTGCCACCCTCGACCGAGCCGCACCGGTGTTCAGCCCGTGAACGCATGACCGACGACATGAGGGGTCCCGGTCGTGCACCGTGGCCGCGTGTTCCTGGGTTTCTAGGACGCGCTGCCTCGAGCGCGACCGCGGCGTCGGCTCCGGCCGCTGAGGACGGCGCCGAGAGACGCCCTCGCCCGCTCTGAGCAGCGCACGATCCAAGCAATCGCTCGACGGCCTTGAACAACTTTCCTTCTCGGCGGTGAACATCCGCAACGATGTCGTCGCAGGCTCATCCCACCTTTCAGGCGCGCTGCGCTGCCTTACGTGGACAGGTTCCGTCGAAGCTTCCGCGAACCCGTCGAACGGCGTCTGGGTCGCGACTCGTCGATGCACCGTACGCAGCGGCCGAGGGTTCCGACGCACAGGACTTCGAGTCATTGGCGGTGAAAAGGACGCGCCGTCGCGGGATGAGGGCACGTGGCGGATCGTCTGCGCGGACGCCCAACGCCGGCGTGGAAGGGCGGCTCCTGGATGCGCGCTGTCCATCACGACGCCGCCACGGCGGTGCGCAGGGCGGCCAACGTGCGCTCGACGTCGGCGTCGGTGGTCGACCAGTTGCTCACCGAGATGCGCAGAACGGCCCGCTGACGCCAGACCGAGCCGCTGGTCCATGCGGTGCCGTCCTCCAGCATCCGGCGGACGACGTCGAGTGTGCGGACGTTGTCCCCGAAGGTCGCGCAGACCTGAGTGAAGACCACCTCGTTGAGCACCTCGGCGCCCTCGATGCCAGCGATGCCGTCGGCGAACGCTCGCGCGTGGCCGGCCATCTGTTCGACGAGCTCTGTGACCCCGCTGCGTCCTAGCGACCGCAGTACCGCCCACACAGTGAAGGCCCGGGCGCGGCGGGACAGCTCGGGGACCTTCTCGAACGGATCGCCGGCGGCGTCGTGGATCAGGTAGTCACCGTGCATGGACATCGCCGCCCGCAGAGCGGTCGGGTCGCGCACGATCGCCAGCCCGCAGTCGTAAGGCACGTTGAGCGTCTTGTGCGCATCGGTCGCCCAGGAGTCGGCTGCCTCGTAGCCGTGGAGGAGGTGGCGGTAGCCCGGAGCGGCACCGGCGAAGAGCCCGAACGCGCCATCGACGTGCACCCATGCGCCGTGCTCGTGCGCCATCGCGATCGACTCTTCGAACGGGTCGAACGCCCCGGAGTGGATGTTGCCAGCTTGCAGGACGACCACCGCTGGGCGTTCGTCGCTGCCCTCGAGCTTCTCGCGGAGCGCCGCCGGGTCGATCCGTCCCTGCGCATCTACCGCGACGAGCTCGGGTGCACCGACTCCGAGATAGCGCAGCACCAGATCGACCGAGTCGTGGCGCTCCGCACCGGCCAGTACCCGCATCCCCGGCGAGCCGACGAGACCGTGGGCCCCGACGTCCCACCCGGCCCGGGTGAGCACCGCGTCCCGCGCAGCGGCCAAGCAGGTGAAGTTGGCCATGGTCCCGCCGGTCACGAAACCGACCGCGCCGCCCTCGGGCAGGCCCAGCAGGTCGAGCACCCACTTCTCGGCGATGTCGTCGACTGCGGTGGCTGCCGGCGTGACCGTGCGCAGCCCGGCGTTCTGGTCCCACGCCGAGGTCAACCAGTCCGCCGCCATCGCCGCAGGGTGGGTGCCGCCGATCACGAACCCGAAGAACCGACCCGAGGGCATCGCCGTCAGGCCCGGGTCCACCGCCTGGGCCAGCAGGTCGACAACCGCGATCGGATCGGTCGGGACGTCGGGCAGCTCGGAGCCAAGGGCCGCCACCACCTCGGCGGCCGAGGCAGCCGGAGGTACGGGCCGGTCAGGCAGGGTGGCCAGCCACCTCAAGGCGTGCTCATGAGCGCGTGCGAGGACTTCTGCGGCATCAGGTGACCGGTCCACCTCATCACCACCTCCCATGTCACGTGTGGCTATAGCCAAGGAAACAGCACGCGAGATCGAGGTGGAACAGCGCCAAGAGACGCGGCGTACGCGCCTAGGGCGATCGCGTCGGCCATGGCTTGGCAGTCCGTCGAGATCCCTTGACGTCGACAGCACTTCGCCTGGGTGAGGACCCAGCGGAAGACTAGGTGCGCCTCGCGGGGCTATTTGGGTACTTCGCATTCGAGCCGCCCCTCGATCTAGGAGCCACCGTGAGTACCGACCAGCCATCGGACCCCAAGGCTAGAGAAGCGACGTCGGAGAGCGGGCCCGCTACGAGCGGCGCCGAGGATCGCGACCAGCATCATGACCCGCTCCGTGGATCGCGGACAAGCGGCACTTGGATTGCCGTCCTGGTGCTGTCGCTCTTGCTCCTGCTGTTGGCGGTGTTCATCCTCCAGAACACACAGAAGGTGGAAGTCTCATTCTTCGGGTGGAACGGCCGCGCTCCGCTTGCCGCGACGCTGCTCATCGCAGCCGCTGGTGGCGCGCTCGTTGTCGCGAGCGCTGGCGTGTTACGAATCCTCCAGCTTCGTCGGAGAGTGAAGCGTCAGCGCACCTACTGAAGCGCCGAGCCTGCAGACTGCCCGGTAGTCAAAGGGCATGCGGCTGAGAATCGTCGGCGACCCGGGTTTCCCCGATGGTGCGCGGGCACCGCGGTGGAGTGACGCGTGTTGCAACTCAACGTAACCGGACGTCACCCGTAGGCTCGCTACGCGCGTTATCGGGACATTGCTGCGAGGTTCGGCTTGAAGTGGCGTTAGTCGTCCGTGTCGGATGCGGCAGGGGGGCTGCCGAGGTCTTTCAGGTCGACGCCTTTCTCCGGTAGGGCGATGACCGGTTCGCGGATGTCTTGAAATCCGTTGGTCGCGCCGGCCAGCGCCGTGAGGTTCGCAGGCTCGTAGCCACCCTCCTGGAAATGGGTCATGGCGCTGCTGGCAACCCGCACGGACAAGGCGCGCTGGTTCGTGAGGCGACGCAGGCCGCTGCTGAACGCCGCGGCCTGTTTCTGCTTGCTGACCTTCATCTTCGCCCCGAGAATCAGGTTGTCGACGTTGAACATCCGGTTCAGCGGGTTGTGCCGGATGGGGTCAGACCCGCTGTTGACGTAGTGGTTCAACAGCGGTACGTCGAAGACGAGACCCGCATTGTGGGCTTCGCGTGCCATCCACAGCAGCGACGTGTCCGACAGCCCGGTCTCGGCATAGCCGCCACCGACGTCGGAGTGCGCACCTTCGAACCACACCTGCTTGACCCGCTCGTCTTCGGTAGCAGCGCCCGGAGGTTCCTCGGGAGCCTCCCAGAACGTGGGCGCGAACTTCAGACGAGTCTCATCTACCGCCAACGCGTGCCGAGCACGCAGGACTTGGCCGCTCAGTTGCACATCGTGGAAACGCGGTGCGTGCCTCATGAAGCCGGGCACGCCCAGGGCGCCCACCGTGTCGAACACGCCGAGGAAGTTCACCTTGGCCCTATGGCAGTGGTCGTGCTTGAACTCATCCACACTCGACCCGAAGGCGCCATCAGGCATGTCCGTTCGCTGGTACATGTGCACCGCCGCGGGCAGTCGCTCCTCCACGAGAGACACCTTGGTGACCAGTCCCACCCGCCCGACCATGCCGGCCACCGAGCGCGCCGTGTAGGCGCCGCGGCTGAAGCCGAAGATGAAGATCTCGTCACCTGATTCGTAGTTCTGGGCGAGGAACCGGTAGCAGGCGATGACATTGTGGAACAGTCCGAATCCGAACGCACCACCCAAGAGCCTGTCTGCCGCGTAGCTCCCAGCGCCGACCCCGCTGATGTAGTACACGAGCTGGTACGCGCCAACAGTCACACGGGGGTCGCTTTGCACCGTGCGCGCAATCTTCTCGACATTGGTGATGGTTTGACTGTCCGGCTTGTTCCACGTCCCGTCACAGCAGACCACTAAGCGCTTCATGCACTCGATGCTTGCAGACCTCAAGCCGCCGTGCATGACCTAAGTGGGCCATGGCTCGACTTCACTCCGAGCAGCTTGTGTGATGCAAGCCACGAGCCTCGACCTCAAGTATTGGTCGCCCTTACTCACAAGGTGCTAGGCGAGTAGAGGGACGCATCGGCCTGCGGACACTCCGCTCGCCGATTCGCGGCGGAAGGACGCGGCGACGGTGGTGATGGGCATCAGAGGTGGGCGAGGGCCACCCGTAGAGACGCCCTGCATGAAGCGCTCGACTGGTAAGTAGGGCGCGGACGCGAAGGTCGTCAAGCTGGCGCTGGGGACTCGCCCCTGGGCCGACGTCCGAATAGCTCGCACAGGTTGCAGATTCGAGGCGCCGAGGAGCGGGCTCGACGCTCACGTGGATCCAGTCTTCGCGTCGGCCGGCGGCGTGCTCATCGTCGTTCCGCGGCTCGATGGTCAGGCCGAGGTCGCGTGCCCGGGGTCTCGTCAGTGCGCCTTCTCAAGCCAAGGTGGCGAGGTGGGCTCGCCAGCCGCCGTCCGCGCTGATGTCGTGTGCGTCGTCTCGTATCCCTGCAACGTCTGCGGTGAAGCCCATCACCGTTGAGCCGTCATCGAGGCGGAGTGGGCCGATCTGGAGAGGCGGCTCGGTGTCCAGGCTCAACTGTCGGACCAGCTCATCGGGTGTTTCCCAGAGCTCGACGTCCATACCTTCGGCTGGGCCGTCGCCTGCGTCGATGAGGCCGGGCCGCGGCAGCGAGCCATCGAGCCGCACCATCCGGTATCCCGCGGCAGTGCGCGCCCGGCGATGGAGCCGTGACCCCTTCTCGGTCAGCACCTTGTTCAGTGGCTGCCCGGACATGTGCGCTCCACAGACCGCCAGCAGCGAACTTCCCGGGGGAACCCGCATCTGATCGAGCGGCGGCTCACCCATCAGGACCGAAGCCAGCTCCAGCAACGAGTCATCCGCGAAGGGGGGCGCCAGCAGCTGGACGCCGAACGGCAGTCCGTCGCGGCGCTTGCCGGCTGGAAGGGCGACGGCGCAGAGGTCCAGGAGGTTGGCCATGTTGGTGTAGGTCCCCAGCCTGCTGTTGACCCCGATCGGGTCGGACCTGACATCGGCATGTGTCGGATGGAAGGGGGTCGTGGGGAGGAATACGGCGTCGACGCCGGCCGTCGCCTGCTCTACGGCACGCGCCAGCTCCACCAGCCGGTGCTGGGCAGCGAAAAGCTGGTCGGCCCGCAGCCCTCGGGCGCCGATTACGATCCGGCGGACCACGGGGTCGAGGTGCGGTCCGTCCGGCTCGAGGAGGTGACCGAAGGATGCCAACCGTTCGGCCACGAAGGGCGCGTCGTACAACAGTGTTGCTGCCTCGAGCATGGGCGTGACATCGACTGGAACCAGGCGCACCCGACCCGCAAAGCGCGCCAGTGCCGCCTCCCACGCCAGGCGGTGCTCGGGATCGAGGTCGATGACGCCCGCGGGCACTCCCACAGCACCCATGACCCGCGCAATCCCCGGCGGTAGGGGGCTGGGTGGCCTTCGTGACCACGGGTCCTCGGCATCGAACCTGGCCACGACCTCGAGCACACGCCGGGCCAACGAGACCGCCGATGCGAAGATCGACACACAGTCGAGCGAAGGACAGGCGGGCATGACCCCGCGGACGCTGACCAGTCCCCGGGTGGGCTTCACGCCGACGAGACCGTTGAAGGCTGCCGGGACTCGCCCGCTGCCTGCGGTGTCGGTGCCCAGCGCGAAAGGAACCACACCGGCCGCGACGGCGACCGCGCTCCCCGAGCTGCTCCCGCCGCTGATGTGCTCCTGGGAGTCGACGCAGTGGCAGGCGCCGTAGGGCGAACGGGTTCCGACCAGGCCGGTGGCGAACTGGTCCATGTTGGTCTTGCCGATCGGGATCGCGCCGGCGGCGACGAGCTGCTCGACCGCGGTCGCGTGACGGGCCGCGGGCGTGGTCAGCGTCGGGCACCCGCCCGTAGTGGGGAACCCGACGACGTCGATGTTGTCCTTGACCGCGAACGGCATGCCGAGCAGGGGACGCTCCGGATTTGGCGGCGTGCCCTTCTCACCTGCAGCAGCCGCTTCAGGATCCTCGTTGGGAGGATCCGCGAGGCTGATGAAGGCGGGGTTGGTGAGGCCTCGCGCCGCAGTGAGGGCTTCCTCGACGGCGCCCCACGCCTGCCGTGCTGATGACACCCTCACGGGGTCAGGGATCGCTCGGAGACATGCGCGTGGATGATCCGCCATCCGGCATCTGTCCGCAGCCAGGTCTGGCTCTGGCGACCGACTGACATCGACGCGGGATAGCCGAACAGCGTGGTGACCACGGCGAGGTTGTCTGCCCACAAGTCGACCCGGGTCTCGCTGAGTCGACGGCCGGCCGGGGCCCGGGGAGCGACGCTGCGCCAGCGTCGTAGCTCCTCGGCTCCCCACTGTTCCTCGGCGATCCCGAAGCGGACCGTCCGCGGGTCATCGGCGAACCACGCGTCCATCGCCGCCACGTCCCCTGCTGACAATGCCTCCTCGTACGCCCTGAAGCTGGCCAGGACCGCTTGCTCGATGACGTTCGCCGTGGCTCGCGTGTTCGCGGTCACGGTCACATCCGCGTTCACCGGGGCGGGCTCGACATGCTCGCCGGCTCTGGTGCGTCATCGGGCATGATGTCGCCCGCTGGTGGTGACGTGAGACCCTCCTCGGCGTCCAGAGCCAGCTCGTCGGCCTCCTTCTCGCGCAAGGGCAGCTTCATCGCGGCGAGGGCGACGCAGACTGCCGCTGCGAAAAGGTACCCCAGCGTCGCCCCGGCGTTGGCGTTGAGCTCGACCTTCTCCGCGCTGATGATGCCGACGAAGGTCAGCCCAGCTGCCGCCACCAGGTATCCCGCGGCCCAGATGAAGTTGCGGTCGATGACGAAGGCGACGACGGCCCCGAGCACCATGCCGGCAAGCACTGCGCCGCCGCCGAGCACGAGCAGACCGTGGTAGATGACGCTGTTGCCTTCCAAGGCGGCATCGCCGACCTCGGATGCCGAGGTGCCGGCGGCCGCGAGGGTGTTGTCGATCAGGGTCACGGCCCACGCGGCGACGTTGGGAATGATCGCGATCACCACGGCGACGTAGTGGGCCTTCGGCACCGCCCGGAAAGCCTGTGCACCGATTGCCAGGCCTATGAAGAGCAGGATCGGCACGATCGCCGGAGTGGGCAGCAAGGTGTTGATCAGCCCGAACAGACCCAGGAAGCACAGCAGAGCGATCACGACGCCGCTGGCGAGTGAGTAGCCGGTGCGTCCTCCCGCGGCCTTCCACCCCGGGTGGCCGATGTAGACCGCCGGCGGGAAGGGAGACCCCAACGCAGAACCGACAATGGCGCCCGCCCCGTCGGCCAGCAGGACGCTGCGCAGGTTGTAGCTGTCGCCGGCGGCAGCGGCGCTCTCGACGTTGGTCATGCCCTCGGTGAAGTTGTAGATACCCAGCGGTATCGCTGTGGCGAGGAGAGGGCCGATGTCCTTGAGCCCGCTGGTCAGCAGATCCAGCTGCAGGGTGGGGATGCCGATGGCGATGTCCTTGGCGGCAGCGCTGACGTCGGGAACCGACATGAAGCCGCCCACCCAACCGATCGCCGTACCCACCAGAAGGGCGACGAGGCCGATCGGGAGCCCGAACGGCAGCCTCACGTTGGCGACGAACCCGGCCAGGATGAGGACCAGCACCGGAAGCGCGATCCACAGCGTGTCCCACATCTGCGCGGCCGGTCGCATCGAGATGAACGCTATGGAGATTCCTGCCAGCGTGCCCAGCATGGCGGCCCGGGGCGTGTACCGGCGTACGTAGGGGCCGACGAACGCCCCGATGACCACGATGATGCCGATGATGAACGCCCACGCGAGACCGGTTTGCCAGGCGCGGATGGCATCCTTGGTGGTGAGGTAGATCGGAAGCATGATCAAGAAGGTCACGATGAACATGTGCGGGACGCTGGGGCCGTAGGGCATCGCGGTCACCGTGTCGCGGTTCTCGCGTCGGGCCAGGCGTCGCGCCAGATAGGTGTAGTACACGTTGCCGATCAGCAGCTGGATGCCCAGGGCGGGCACGATCGTCCCGTAGACGTTGTCCGAGGACAGGCCGATCACGCCGATGCAGAGCGCGCTCAGTACCAGGACGTTGACCAGGACGTTGAATCCGAGCCCGAAGGCAGCGTTGTAGTCACCTGATGTCCACCAGGGGAGGCGGAGTTCGGGCGAGGAGGATGAGCGGCTGGGGCGGTTCAGGACAGACATGGGAGCTCCTACGACGTCAGTTGGTCGAGCACGGGTCAAACGGTGAGAGCGGGATCGGTGGCGGCGAGCGCGGACAGGTACGCCGAGGAGGGTGCGACCCAGCCGAAGATGCCGCCCTGGGCGCTGATCATGGCCAGCGCGACGCGCTGGAACTCGGGGAAGTAGGACCCGACGCAGTCTGAGAGCACCAGGCACTCATAACCGCGGTCGTTGGCCTCGCGCACGGTGGTGTGGACGCAGACTTCGGTGGTGACACCGGTGACGATCAGCGAGGTGATGCCCGACTCGACCAGGAAGTCGTGCAGGCCCGTCGCGTAGAACGATCCCTTGCCCGGCTTGTCGATCACCAGCTCGTCGGGCAAGGGCGCCAGGTCGTCGATGATGTCGTGGCCGTACTCGCCTCGCACGAGGATCCGCCCCTTCGGCCCGGGATCCCCGATCCGCTTGGACGGCTCGCCGCGCTGCAGCTTGGCCGGCGGGCAGTCCGACAGGTCCGCGAGGTGCCCCTCGCGGGTGTGGATCACCATCAGGCCGCGTCGTCGCGCGTCGGCCAGCACCGCCTGCAATGGAGGTACGACAGCCTGCAGGATGGAAACGTCGTTGCCCAACGTCTCACCGAAGCCGCCAGGCTCAACGAAGTCGCGCTGCATGTCGATGAGGACCAGCGCGGTGAGTGACGGATCGAAGTAGAACGGCGAAGGGGCGGCGTCAACAGAGAGGGTCTGGGTCCCTGTCTGGGTCCCTGTCTGGGTCCCTGTCTGGGTCCTCGTCTGGGTCCTCGTCTGGGTCATTGCTCCTCCGAGCGGTAGGTGGCGGCGATGACGTCGTCGGTCTCGGCCACCGCTCCGAACACGCCGCCCTGCATGGTCACCATGCGCAGCGCCGCGGTGTGGTTGTCGGGGTCGGTCGCGCCGGTGGCGTCGGCGAGGATCAGGCACTCAAAGCCCCGGTCGTTGGCCTCGCGCATCGTGGTGTGGACACACACGTCGGTGGTGATGCCGGTCAGCACGATGTGCGTGACCTGGTTGGTCCTGAGCAGCAGGTCGAGGTTGGTGGCGTAGAACGCGCCCTTACCGGGCTTGTCCACGACGAACTCGCCAGCGACCGGGGCCACCTCGGGCACGATCTCCCACCCCGGCTCGCCGCGGACCAGGATCCGCCCACAGGGGCCGTCCGCGCCGATCTCCGCGCCGATCTGTGCCGAACGCCAGCGCTTGTTCGCGGGCAGGTCGCCGAGGTCACGAGCATGACCCTCACGGGTGTGGATCACCGTCATCCCGGTCCCACGGGCGTGCTCGAGCAGACGGGCGGTGGCCGGCAGCCCGGCACGGGTCAGGCCGATGTCGTACCCCATCCGGTCCACGTAGCCGCCCGACCCACAGAAGTCGACCTGCCAGTCGATGCAGATCACCGCCAGGTGCCGCGTGTCGACCGAGCCGTCGTAGGGCCACGCATACGGAGTGGCCGCGACCGGCCCGACTGCCCATCGAACATCGTCGCTGTCAATCGAGGATGGTTTGGACAGATCTTCGGTGCTGGTCTCGACCATGGCCACCTCGTTATGAAATCCCTGAGGTGCCGATTGTCGACGGCTTAGTTGGCGCACCGGGTTGCGCTCGTGTGAAAGTCAGGTTTCGGAGCCCGGCATATGGGGGTGGATCGCCGGATCGGCACCCTAGTAGAAGTAGCGTCGCGATCCGTGCCGCTCAAGCTCACTCTCGATCCGGCCCGGGTCTGCGCTGAGCACAGCGTCGTACAGGCGCTCATGCCTGCGGACTCCTTCCGCGGGTGAGCTGGTGTCGGCCTCACGGCGGAGGTTCGCTGCCAAGTACAGCTGCAGTTTGAGGATGAGCGGCTCGTAGGTCACGAGCAGCTGGCGGCTGTCGGCCAGTGCAACCAACGCCAGATGGAAGGCGCGATGCGCGTTGCTCGCGGCCAGCCGGTCGCCCTGCTCGGCTGCAGCCCGGGTCGCAACTCGCTCATGCACCGTACACAGCGGCCGAGGGTTTCGACGCACAGGAGTACGAGTCATTGGCGGCGATAAGGCGCACTTCGGAAACACCGACGGCGCCCCGTCCAGACGTCGTTTCGGGTCGTGCCGATAACAAGGTGAGGGCCAAGCGAGGTGGGGGCGAACCGGAAGAAGAGGTGGTAGCGGTCCGTGTGGTGGACCAGCCAGAGGTCCCACGCCCGCGCTTCGGGCTACCGAGATCGCCGTTATGGTTCAGGCTTTGTCGCGGTCGGCCGGGGGAGCAGTGCTGCCCCGGACTACCAGCTCGGTCTCGAGTGTCACGGAGGTCTGGACGTCGTCCTCGCCTCGCAGGAGTGCGAGCAGCATCTCGGCAACACGGACGCCGTGCTCCCGTGCGGGTTGGCGAACGGTGGTCAGGTCGGTCAGTGCTGCGAGGGGGTGGTCGTCGATCCCCACGACGGAAATGTCGCCGGGGATGCTCAGGCCGGACCGCCGAATCGTGCGCATGGCACCCAGGGCGACCTCGTCGGAATGGGCGAAGACGGCCGTTGGCGGGTCGGGTCGGCTGAGCAGCCGTGCCATCGACTGGGCTCCCTGCTCGCCTCCCCAATCGCTCGTCGAGACCAAGGTCGGGTCGTGCACGCCGAACTCCGCCAACGCCTCGCGGTAGGCGCGGGAACGGGGTGGTGCCAGGTCTGGCTGATCGGGGTCACGGGCCTCGAGCATGCCGATGCGCCGATGCCCCAACATGAGCAGATGGTCGACGGCTTGCCTGCCGGCGACGTAGTCGTCGATCCGCACGTGTGGGTAGACGACAGACTGTCCGCCCGCGGCAACGATCTGGACGCCCATCAACTCCAGGCGCTTGCGGTCGGGCTCTTCGACAGGGAACGCCACCACGATGACTGCGTCGACCTTGCGCCTGGCAGGCAGATGCTCGAGGAACTCGTGCCGGTCGCGCATGTCATCGACGTGGTAGAGCAGTACGTCGAACTGGGCGCCGCGCAGCACGGAGTCCACGCCCTCGGTGACGGCTGCGAAGAACCAGCGCGAGAGGTGGGGGACGACCAGGGCCACTCGCCCAGTCTTCCCACGCGCCAGACCCGAGGCGTCCGGGGAGACGACGTACTGGAGGCGATCGGCCACCTCGAGAACCCGGGCACGGGTGTGCGCGGCCACCTTCGGTGATCCCGAAAGCGCCCGCGACGCGGTACCAACACCCACGCCGGCGATGCGCGCCACATCGCCCAGGGTGACTTCTTTGTCGCCGTCCACACGATGATCATACCAAAGGTGGAAGCCCTTCAAGTGCACATGCGAGCCGGTGCGGCGGGCAGGAACGAGCCTAAATGGTGAGGGGTGGGTCTTGACAGTTCTCGTGATCGGCACCACACTCGTGTACTAGTGGAACCGCTTCCACTCCGGATTCTGGCTCAGCGGACCGTCTCCCAATCAGGCGACGAGATCCTTCGGTGGGTCAGCCTGCCAACAGTTGGAGGAAAGACATGAAGTTCCAGCCTCAGTGGCGCAGCACCCGGCGAGGAGCAGCCATCGGGTCTCTTGCGGCCGCCTTACTGGCCCTTGCGGCCTGCGGGCCTGGCTCGTCTGGTGGCACCAGGGCCGACTCCACCCCGACGTCGGTCAGCACGAAGGCCCCGACCGAGGAGGTGACCCTGAAGCTGTACGACGGGCAGGGACTCAAGTCGATTGATGACGGCCTGATCGCCGCGTTCCGGAAGAAGTACCCGAAGATCACAGTCACCGCGACCTACGACCCGGATGACGTGACCACCCAGAACCAGCCCCGACAGCTCGCCTCCGCGACGCCGCCGGACCTGATCCGCGTCATCTCGGTGACCGCGGGCGTCAAGAATGACCTGCTGACGAACCTCGACGCGTTCGACAAGGCCTATGGGTGGAGTGATGACCTTCCTCCTGCCCAGCTGTCCCAGTTCCGAGCGGAGAACGGAGTTGCCGGCTCGGGTTCCCTTTTCGCCAAGGCGAGCGGGTTCACCATGACCGGGCTCTACTACAACAAGGCGTTGGCCGAGCAGCTTGGGATGAGCAAGCCTCCGGCGGACGTCGCAGAGCTCGAAGGCGTGATGGCCAAGGCGAAGGCGGCCGGCCTCACGGCCATGGTGGTCGCGAACAAGGAGGGAGGCGGCGTCTTCCCCTACCAGCTGCTGATCAACTCCGCGATGGGGCCCGCCAAGGTCGCAGAGTGGGTGTTCAACGCTCCCGGCGCCAGCATCGACACCCCCGAGAGCGTCGCTGCCGCACAGAAGGTCGCTGACTGGAACGACGAAGGCTACTTTCCCGACGATGTGAACGGCCTAGACGCGACAGCCGCAAACGCGATCTTCGCCAAGGGCAAGGCGGTCTTCTTCCCATGGGGCAACTGGGAGGCGACGAACCTGGACAAGACGATGAGCGGCAAGGTCGGGTTCATCCCGATGCCAGCCGCGACTGTCGGTGGCCAACTCGCCGCCATGTCTGATGCCTCCACAGCTTTTGGCATCCCGGCGAAGTCGGAGAAGAAGAACGCCGCGGCACTGTTCCTCAACTTCCTCTCGAGCGAGGAGGCCCGACAGATCGCCGTCGACAACGGCTTCATGCCGACCGGGTCAGACTCCCAGGTGGCTCCGAGCATCACGGCCAGGTCCGTACTCAACGACGTGGTGGCCGGCTTCAAGGCTGTGTCGGGTGCGAACGGTCAGACCCCCTTCGTCCAGAACGCGACAGCCGGCATCTCCAACCAAGCGTGGAACCCCGAAAGCCAACTGCTTCTCGGCGGCAAGACAACGGCTAAGGAGTTCGTGACCAAGGTCCAAGCCAAGTACGAGCAGGAACTGAGCCGGTGAGCACCGTCGACGGCCTGATCGCCCCAACTGATGTCGGTGACGCCGTCACTCCCAGCCGACGCCGCGGCCGACGCGGGCTAGGAGGAGGGCGGCGGCCGACCAAGCGCGGCTCATGGGGAGGGTGGCTGTTCGCCCTGCCTGCGCTGATCATGTTCCTTGTCTTCGAGCTCTACCCGGTTCTCACCTCGATCCAGTACTCCTTCTATGACTGGGACGGCATCGGACCCTCCACGTGGGCAGGCCTGGAGAACTACAAGAACGTGTTCACCGAACCGCAACTAGTCGCCTCGATCGTGCATGCGTTCATCCTGATCATCTTCTTCACGTTCATACCGCTCGCCATCGCTCTGCTGGTCGCGTCGATCGTTCGCGAGATCAAGTCCCAGGTGGCCGGTGGGGTCGCGCGGACCTTGATGTTCCTGCCACAGATCATTCCCGGAGCAGCGTCCGCGATCGCGTGGACCTGGATGTACTCGCCAGACGGCGCGGTCAACCAGGCCTTGGGGGCTGTCGGGCTGGATTCGTTCCAGCGAGCGTGGCTGGGTGACTTCACCTGGGCGCTCCCGGCGGTGGGGATCATCGGTACCTGGCTCGCAACTGGCCTGTGCACCCTGCTGCTACTCGCCGGCATCGGAAAGATCGACAACGCCCTCTACGAGGCTGCCACCCTGGACGGGGCCAACCGGTGGCAGCAGTTCAAAGCTGTGACGCTTCCGGGCCTGCGTGCGGAGATCGGCGTGTGCATCACGATCACGATCATCTCGGCGCTTGCCAGCTTCGATGTCGTCTTCATGTCCACCCAGGGTGGGCCTGGCTATGCGACCACGGTGCCGGGCGTGCAGGTTTACCAGCTCGCGTTCACCGAGAACCGGGTCGGCGCCTCGGCCGCGGTCGCCATCGTTCTCAGTGCACTGGTCCTGCTCGTGATCGTGCCCATCCAGCGATTCTTCCGAGAGGCATAGTCATGCTCGCCCAACTCCGCGACGCCACACCGAAATTCGTACTGCTCACGCCCGCGGCCATGTTCTCGGTCATCCCGTTGCTCTCCATGCTCTCGGCGGCGCTACAGCCACAGGGGACGAGCCCGGCCGGGCTCTCGTTCCCCACCGATCCCCAGTGGCACAACTTTGCCGACGCCTGGTCTATCGCCAACATCACCACGCTCCTGCAGTCCAGCGCCATCCTGGTACTGGGTGTAGTGCCGGCGGCGATCCTGTTCTCATCGATGGCGGGATACGCGATCGCACAGCTCAACATCCCGTTCGGCAACGCGTTCTTCCTCCTGCTGCTGTTCGGGCTGACGTTGCCCTTCGAGATCGTCGTGGTGCCGCTCTACTACCAGATGCAGTCGTTTGGGCTGCTGAACACCCAGCTGGGCCTCATCTTGCCGCTGATCGGGCTGAACATGCCGTTCGCGGTCTTCTGGATGCGCACGCACTTCCAGTCGGTGCCGGCCGAGCTGACCGAGGCTTCCGCCATCGACGGAGCGGGTAGCTGGAAGGCATTTCGTCACGTCCAGCTGCCGCTTGCGGTTCCGGCGATCGCCTCGCTCGGCGTACTGATGTTCCTGAGCACGTGGAACCAGTTCCTGCTCGCCATCGTGCTCATCGACGACCCGAACAAGCGGACGATGGCCGGCGCCCTGCAAGGTTTCGTCGGCGCCTATTCCACGGACGTCGTACTGCTCAACGCCGGTGCGCTGCTGATCATGGCACCCACGATCGTCGTGTTCATCATCTTCCAGAAGTACTTCGTGAGGGCCATGCTCGCGGGCGCGGTCAAGGGGTGACGGGTTCGCGCCACATCGAGGCGAAGCCGTCGCCGACGACAAAGTCATCGGCGGACCGGACAGCGAACAGGAACCAGGAGACAATGCCTTCAGTTGACGCAGAACTGTCCGAGCCGGACTGGTGGCGCACCGCGGTCGTCTATCAGGTCTACCCACGCAGCTTCGCCGACGGCAACGGCGACGGGATCGGCGACCTGCCGGGTCTGCTGTCCCGGATCGGGTACATCGCCGATCTCGGCGTGGACGCCATCTGGCTGAGCCCCTTCTACCCCTCGCCGCTGGCGGACGGAGGGTACGACATCGCGGACCACCGCGACGTCGATCCTCGACTGGGGACCCTCGATGACTTCCGGCGCTGATCGCAGAGGCGCATCGGCTTGGGCTGCGCCTACTCATCGACATTGTCCCCAACCACACCTCGGAACGTCATCCGTGGTTCCAGGAGGCACTGAGGTCAGGGCCAGGCTCGCCCGCGCGCGAGCGCTACATCTTCCGCCACGGCCTCGGACCCCGCGGCGAGGAACCGCCATCCGACTGGCAGTCCCACTTCGGTGGGAGCGCGTGGCAGCGGGCACCCGACGGCCAGTGGTACTGCCACCTGTTCGCGCGTGAGCAGCCGGACCTCAACTGGGACAACCAGGAGGTGCGCGACTACTTCCACGACACCCTGCGCTTCTGGGCCGACCTCGGTGTCGACGGCTTCCGGGTCGACGTGGCGCACTCGCTGGCCAAGGACCTCACAGATCCCCTGCGTAGCCAGCCGAACCTCGACCAGATGCTGCCCCTCGACGGCACCGACCCGCTCTACGACCGCGAGGAGCTGCACGAGATCTATCGAGGCTGGCGCGCGGTCTTCAACGAGTACGACCCGCCCCGGATGGCCGTGGCCGAAACTTGGTATCCGACCACCAGCCGCACCTATCTGTATGCCCGTCCCACCGAGCTCGGACAAGTGTTCGACTTCTCCTTGCTGAAGGCGCAGTGGAATCGGGACGAGTTCGAAGCTGTCATCCGACGGTCCATCAACGAACACAGGACCATCGGTGGGGGGCTCACGTGGGTTCTGTCCAGCCACGACGTCCCACGACACGCCTCCCGTTACGGACTCCCGCCGAACACCGATCTCGACACCTGGTTGTCCGGCAACGGAACCCACCCACCGCTCGACCCGCTTCTGGGTCGACAGCGTGCCCGCGCCGCCACGCTGATGATGCTCGCTCTCCCGGGGTCCGCGTACCTCTACCAAGGTGAGGAGCTGGGACTCCTCGAGGTCGCCGACCTGACCCCCGAGCAGATCCGGGACCCCGTCTACGAACGCACCGCTCACGCTCTCAAAGGCCGCGACGGATGTCGGGTACCACTCCCATGGACCTGCCAGGGCACCTCCTTCGGATTCGGCAGCAACGGCTCATGGTTGCCCCAACCCACCTCCTCAGGGGAGGTCTCCGTGGAGGCACAACAGGACGATCCCGAGAGCTCCCTATCGCTCTACCGGGAAGCTCTGGCACAGCGGCAGACGTGGAACATCGACGACGGCGGCGTCACCTGGCGCACGGCGGACCCGGGACTGCTCCACTTCGCTCGGGGCAACGGGTGGGAATGCGCGGTCAACTTCGCCGAATCCGACCGAGCTGTTCCGCCGGGCCAGGTCGTGCTCAGCAGCGCGGCCATCATCAATGACAAGATTCCGCCCAACACAGCTGTGTGGTTAATTCGCACCGACGGCGTCAGCGCCCATTGAGCCTGTCGGTAGATGCACCACAACAGCACCTTGCCGATCGTCATCCACTACGCCGACATCCACACTGGGGACGCCCTCGTGGACGAGCGCTACGCCAGCCGAACCGCACGAAGACGCAGTTCACGTCGTTGCCCGCGCGACTACCCGTGTCTGAGCGCTTTGAGCCCAACGGGCCACCCGACGGAGGAGGACGTGACGCCATCGCGGTCAGAGGGGACGAGCGACTACCCGCGTCTTTGTGGGTGTTCTCTAGAGCCGGCTGGGCGTGTCTACGACGTCGCCTGACTGCGCCCTTGATCCCGTCGTGGACATGTTCTCTGGATCTGTCCTCGTCGACATCCGAAGTTAGCCATGGCGTGACGCCAGGTTGGCGATTCGGCACAACAGGACTGCCCACACCCCAACGCGTGCCTGACCTGCCCGGACTTCCAGACCACCGCCGAGTTCTTGCCGGTGCACCGACAGCAGGCCGAACTCACCCGCGAGCTCCTTGAGGCCGCTGAGAGCGCCGGGCGGCACCGGCAGGCCGGCAACCACCGCAAGGTCCTGATCAACCTCGACAAGATCATCGCCTCCCTGCAGGCACTACGCCCCGAAGGAGACAGCGAGGATGACTGACCGCGTGCAGCGACTGCGCGAGGCCGCCCAGGCCCGCCACGAAGCGACCCTGCGACGAGCCGAGGACACGCTGCGCCAGCTCGCCAAAAAGGGCGGCCCGATCACCTTCCGACGCGTCGCCGAGGAGGCCGGCGTGTCCCGCGCCTGGCTCTACCGCCAAGACCAGCTGCGCCGCGAGATCGACCAGCTACGCGATACCCCGACCAGCCGCGCCTCCAGCGTCCCAGCCGCCGAACGAGCCACGGTCGACTCCCTGCGTCAACAGCTGCGTGCCTACCGCAGCGAGATCACCCGACTCCGCCTCGAGAACCAGGACCTCCGCGAGCAACTCGCCCGCCAGCTCGGTGCCCAACGCGGCACCGCCAACACCAGACCAGGCTGACCCTCGTCGAAGACATGTCCACAACGTCAGAGCTCTTGCCACACAGGGGAATCCGAGAGTCAGATCAAGAGAATGGGCGCTATGACGCGCTGTCTCGCTGCCGACCGTAGCGTCGGCTTCGGCAGCTGAGCACGACACGGGACGGACTCCACGCCCCCTCGATGCCGCACAGGATCCGACATGCCTTGAAGTCTCTTATACAACTTTCCTTTTCGGCGGTGAACATCCGCAACGATGTCGTCGCCCACTCGTTCCACCTATCAGGTGCGCTGACCTGCGTTACGTGGACAGGTTGCGTCGAGGGTCGGCGGGGGGAGCCATCGACAGCGTTTGGGACGCGTCTCGTCGATGCACCCGAGCGCAGACACCGGGCCGACGCTGCGCTCCGCGCAGGTTGATGACGTGCGGCGGTGCGACGATGTCCGGGGCCGCGGTTTCAACGGCCAGTCGGGCGCCGATCACGGCGGCGTTCTTCGTCTTCGGGTTCATCGTCGTTCTCTCGACTTGAGAGAGGTTGCCGAGTCGAGCGTGCCGCGGCAGTCTTGAGCCGGTCCTGAGGGTGGCTTGGGGCGGGGCTGGACCTCGCCCGTTCGGGGCGATGGCTGCCTGTTCGACGAAGCAGAGTGGGTAGAGGGGTGGACGGCGAGACGACGGTGCGACTGCGGGTGCTTGGCGAGCTCGCGGCCACACGCGACGGCGCGGTCGTAGACCTCGGCGGGCGACGTCAGCGCGCCGTCCTCGCGGCCCTGGTGATCTTGCGTGACCAGGTCGTGTCTCCCGAACGTCTCACGGTCTTTGTGTGGGGGGACCACCCTCCCGCCGACCCAGCCGGCGCCCTCCAGGCGTACGTGAGTCACCTGCGGCGACGCCTCCAGCCCGAGGCCGTGGCCCGCAAGCGCGATGGTGTCATCGCCAGCGAGGCAGCCGGGTACGTCCTTCGGCTCGGGCCCGACTCCGTCGATGCGTGGTGTTTCGAACGTGCCGTGGACTCCGCGGCGGGCCTGGCACCGGCCGACGCGGTGCACACGCTGGACGACGCTCTCCGGTTGTGGCGCGGTCCGGCGTACGCCGAATATCTCGGCGAGCCGTGGGTCGAGGCCGAGGCCTTGCGGCTCACCGAGCTGCACGCCGTGGCCCGCGAGCGACGCCTCGAGGCGCGACTTCAGCTGGGAGATGCTGCCGTGGTCGTCGGTGAGCTCGAGGCAATGGTCGCCGAGGACCCGCTCAGGGAGGAGCGCTGGCGGCTCTTGGCGCTTGCCCTCTACCGGGCCCAGCGGCAGGCGGGTGCTCTTGCGGCATTGCGCAGGGCACGCGAGACGCTCGCCGAGGAGCTGGGCGTCGACCCCGGCCCCGCGCTCCGGGCCCTCGAGGCCGAGGTGCTCGCCCAGTCGCCAGCCCTCGACGGGCCGGCCGTGCGGGCCCGGGTGGACGCGCCGGTCGGCGAGGTCGCCCCCGAACCGGTCACACGGACCGACCTCGTCGACCGTGCCCGGGAGATTGAGGCATTGCGGCGGATGGTGGCCGAGCTGGCGCGCGGGAGACCCGGCTGCATGCTTGTCGAGGGGCCGGCCGGCATTGGCAAGTCGCGGCTCCTCGTCGAGGCCGTGAGTCTGGCCACGTCGGCGGAGGTCCGTGTGCTCTCCGCGCGGGGCAGCCAGATGGAGCGTTCGTTCGGCTTCGGTGCGGTGCGCCAGCTGTTCGAACCCTGCACGAGCGACCCTGCCGCCCGCGAGACGCTGCTCGCCGGTACCGCCTCGGTTGCGAGGCCGGTGTTCGAGGAGCTGGCCGGCGACGAAGCTGTGAACCATGGCAGCTTCGCTGTCCTGCACGGCCTCTACTGGCTGACCGTGAACCTCGCCAACCAGGGGCCGGTGATGATCTGTGTCGACGACATCCAGTGGTGCGACAGCGCTTCGCTGCGCTACCTCGCGTACCTCCTCAAGCGGGTCGAGGGGCTCCCTGTCCTCCTCGTTCTCGCCATGCGCACGGGGGAGCAGCATCCCGACGACGCGCTGCTCGCAGACTTCGCCCTCGACTCCTCGGTCACCGTGCTCCGGCCCGCGCCGCTGTCTGCGGAGGCGGCCGCAACCCTCGTACGGGAACGACTCGGCGAAGGGGCCGACATGTTCGTCGAAGCCTGCCACCGCATGACCTCGGGCAACCCGCTGCTGCTGCGGCAGCTGCTGCGCGCCTTGGCGGAGGAGGGTGTCCGGCCCGACGTCTCCCACGTCGACACCGTGCGAGCGGTCGGTTCACGTGCCGTCTCGGCCTTGGTGACGTTGCGGCTGCGCCGGATGCCGCCCTCAGTCACGGCCGCTGCGCGCGCTGTCGCTGTGCTGGGCGAGGCAGCGGGCCTGCCGACCGTGGCAGCGTTGGCCCAACAGCCCGAGGAGGTGGTGGCCGCTGCCCTCGATATCCTGAGCCGGAGCGAGATCCTGAAGGATGAGCGGCACCTGACCTTTGTCCATCCGTTGGTCCGCGACGCCATCTATGACGACCTCCCCGCAGGCGAGCGGGCGCTGCATCACGAACGGGCGGCGCAGGTCCTGCTGCAGCAGGGCGCCTCCCCGGAGCAGGTCGCTGCTCACGTGCTGCGGGCGCCACGCCGGGGCAGTGCCGCCACCGTGGAGCTGCTGCGTGCCGCGGCCGGTACGGCTTTGTCGCGAGGCGCGTCCGATGCGGCTGTCGGACTCCTGAGGCGGGCGCTGGAGGAGCCGGTGTCCGGACCTGATCGAACTCGCGTGCTGGTCGAGCTCGGACGGGTCGAAACCCACATCGACGGCCCCTCCGGTGTCGCCCATCTCTCCGATGCCTACGCCGCCCTGGACGAGCCGCACGAGCGCGCGCTCCTGGCGATGGATATCGCCCGTACACAAGTTTTCGTCTCCCGTCCTGGTGTTGCGACGGCCTTCGCGCGCGCGGCGGCAGCGGCCCTTCCTAACGGTCTCGACGATGAGCGGCAGGGCCTGCTCGCGCTGGAGCGCATCACCGGCTTCATGCACGGCCTGTCCGCTGACTCCTACCGGGTGGGTCCGGTGCCCGAGGTATCCGGGGAGGGCGACGGCGCCCGCATGCTTGCCGCGACGCTGTCCTACGAGCTGCTGCGTGATGGGCAGGACCGGGCCGGTGCCGTCCGACTGGCTCGCTTCGCTTTGGCGGGGGACCGCCTCCTGGCGGTGGACAATGGACTGCTCTGGATCGTGGCCGCCAACGTCTTGCTGCTGGCCGACGACGACCTTGGCGCCTTCTGGGACCGTGCCCTGGCCCGAGCCCATGCGACGGGCGGACTGTTCGCTGCGCTCTCGGTCAACCTCTGGCGGGGCTTCGCCCAGTGGCGTTGCGGCCAGCTCGAGGACGCGCTGCAATCGCTGGCTGATGCCGCCGAGCAGCAGCGCGTGTGGGGCATTTCAGGGGTCACCTCGACGTACGCCGCCGCCTTCACACTGGGCGTCTTGACCGACCTGGGCGACTTGGACGCGGCCGCCTCGAGCCTGGACGCGGGGCGCGGGCTGCCGTGGGTCGGCGAGGGCGGCAGGCTGTTGCGGGAGGCGGCAGCGCGGTTCCTTGTCGAGCAGGGCCGGCCATCCGAAGCCCTCGACGAGCTGACCGCCCCGGTCGACTATCCCCAGGTGCTCAACCCTGCCTGGTCCCCGTGGCGCGGACTCATGGCGCGGGCGTTGGCCTCGCTCGGGCGTACCGATGAGGCGGTTGCGTTGGCGCAGGAGGAGGTCGTCCTTCTGCGACAGTGGGGTGCGCCCGCAGCGCTCGGGCCGTCCCTGCGGTTGCTGGGTGAGTTGCGCGCCGCTGGGGGTAAGGCGGACCTCCGTGAGGCCGTCGAGGTCCTTTCGGGGACGTGCGCGGTCTTGGAGGAGGCTCGCGCCCAGCTCGCTCTGGGTCGGTCCGTGGACATCTCCCATGGGGAGTCGGTGGCCCTGCTGCAGGCCGCGGCCGCCACAGCACGCGCCTGTGGGGCCCGAGTGGTCGTTCGCGGCGCGGTTGCGGCGCTAGCCGAGCGGGGGGAGGGCGCCGCCGAGGTGGATGCCGTAACCACCCGGATGACGAGCCGCCAGCGGCGAGTCACCGAGCTGGCGGCGACCGGGCTCGACGTCAACGAGATCGCGCAACGCCTGTTCCTGACGCCTGGCACGGTGCGTGCATTACTCGAGTCCGCAGGCGAGGTCGCGCCATGACTCGCCGAGAACGTCCGGCGCCTGGGCTCAAGTTGCCCTCAAGTCGTCCTTGGCATGCTGGTACGCCCCGATCGTGAGGAATCCCATGGTCTCCGAGTCCGCGCCTCTCGCCCCGTCCGGAGCGGAGCTCCTGCGCGGTCTGTGCGGCGGCGCAGTCCACCTCCCCGGGGACTCGTCGTACGACGAGGCGCGCATGCCTTGGAACCTCCAGGCCGACTCCCATCCTGCTGCCGTGGCCTATCCGGCCTTCCCGCATGAGGTCTCCACGGTGCTGCGCGCGGCGGCTTCCGCCGGGCTCAAGGTCGCGCCCCAGGGCACCGGCCACGGCGCCCCTCCGCTGGCCGGCCACCTCAGTGACGCTGTCCTGTTGCGGACCTCGGCCATGACCGAGCTGCGCGTCGACACCGCGGGACGCACCGCGCGGGTGGGCGCGGGAGTGCTCTGGGGTGACGTGGTGGAGCGAGCCGGCCGCGTCGGCCTCGCGGCGCGGCACACGTCGAGCCCTGGCGTTGGCGTCGTAGGGTCCTCGCTCGGCGGCGGATTGAGTTGGTACGCGCGGCAGCATGGGCTGCAGTGCAGTGCGATCACGGCGGTCGAGCTCGTCCTGGCCGACGGCACGTTCATCCGAGCGACCGATGACGTTGACAGCGACCTCCTGTGGGCGGCACGCGGAGGTGGTGGCGGGTTCGGTGTCGTGACCGCGCTCGAGTTCGACCTGCTCCCGGTGAACACGGTGTACGCCGGGATGCTCGCGTGGGACTGGACCCACGCCCGGCGGGTGCTGACTGCGTGGGGTGAGTGGGCCGCGGCGACGCCGGACGGTGTCACCAGTGTCGCCCGGCTCTTCCAGGCGCCCGATCTACCGTGGCTTCCGGCCCACGTCCGGGGGCGGAAGCTCGTGCTCATCGACGCCGTCGTACTTGCGAGGAGCGAGGAGGCTACGCGGGTGCTCGCGCCGTTGACGGCGCTCCGCGCGGAGGTCGACACGTTCGAGGAGTGTTCCGCGGCTTCGGTCGCGCATCTGCAGCTCGATCCGCTTGCGCCGACAGCGGTCTACGCGAACAGTGTCCTGCTCGACGCGCTGCCCGAAGCAGCCGTGGATGCGCTGCTTGCGATGGCCGGCCACGGGTCGGGGTCAGAGCTGCTCTTCGTCGAGCTGCGTCAGCTCGGGGGAGCACTGTCACGGCCGGCCCCGCGCGCCGGAGCACTGGACCGCATGGACGGCTCGGTCCTGGTCCTGTGCGTGGGCCTCGACGAAGGCGCCGGGTGGGCGGCCGTGCGCGAGGACTCCCACCGTGTGACGGAGGCCCTCGCGCCGTGGGCCACCGGGTCGGCTTACCTCCTCATGGCCGACGAGGACGTGGAGGAGCAGCGCGGCTGGCCGGCCAGCTCCTGGCAGCGCCTCCTCGACATCCGGGCGGCGGCTGACCCCCAGGGGCTGTTTCTCTCACCTCACCCAGCCGCAAAGCAGGACTGAGGCCGCCGGCTGCAAGTCGGCGCCAAGTTCGGCTCAAGACACCGGGCTCACCGTGGTGCTCCAACACCACACCGAAGACCCGGAGGAATCATGAGCATCGCTGAAGCCCGCACCGCGTTCGAACCCACCGTGCCGTTCGCAGAGCTGGACGCACGCACACAGGGAACTGTCGCCGTTCCCGGCGACGAGTGGTATGACGCGCTCGTCTCGCCGTGGAACCTGGCGATCCCGGTCAGACCCGCGGCCGTCGTCGCCGCGGAGACCGACCAGGACGTTGTCGAGGCGGTACGCTTCGCCGCCACAAACGGTCTGCGGGTGACACCGCAGGCCACCGGACACGGTCCGATGGCCGAGCTCCTCACCGAGCTGCTCGTCACGACGAAAGGCCTCGACGAGGTGGTTGTCCACCCAGAGGGCTGGGCTCGGGTCGGGGCCGGCGTGAAGTGGCTGCGCGTCGTCGAAGCCGCCGCACCCTTCGGGCTGGCGCCGCTGTCCGGATCGATCACCGACGTCGGCATCGTCGGCTACACCACAGGCGGTGGTCTCGGGCCGATGGCGCGGACCTACGGGCTCGCGATCGACAAGGTGCGCGCCATCGAGGTCGTCACCGGCGACGGCGAGCTGCGGCGCGCGACCCCGACCGAGCACCCCGAACTCTTCTTCGCCCTTCGCGGCGGCAAGGGGATGCTGGGGATCGTCACCGCGATCGAGTTTGACCTCGTCCACCAGCCGATGTTCTACGGTGGCTCGCTGTGGTTCGACGGGGACGACGCGGCGACCGTCATCGAGCGGTGGCTGCACTGGTCCGATGACCTTCCCGAGCTGGCCACCACCTCCATCGCGCTGTTCCAGCTGCCCGAGATGCCCGGCGTACCCCCGCAGCTGGCCGGCCGGCTCACCCTGTCGGTGCGCTACGTGTGGACCGGTGACGCCGAGGAGGGGGAGCGGCGCTTCGCCGCGATCCGTGAGGCGGCTCCGGTGATCCTCGACGACGTGGCCCACAAGCCGTACACCGCGATCGACTCTGTGCACACCGATCCGCTGGACCCGACGCCGGCGTACGAGGCGGCGTCGGTGCTCACTGACTTCCCCCAGGAGGCCATCGACGCACTGCTCGCGCTGACAGGACCAGGGGTGCCGTCACCGCAGGTGCTGGTCGAGGTGCGCCAGATGGGCGGGGCGATCGCTCGCGGTGGCGAGCACCCCAGCGCTTTCGCGTCTCGTGAGGTCGCGTACTCGCTCCTGATCGTCGGCATTTCCGAGATCCCCGGAGTCGAGGGTCACGCGGCCGCGATCCTGGAGGCGATGCGTCCGTGGACCGGCGGCTACCGGCTGCCGAACTTCACTTTCACCCCTGAGGAGTACGCCGACGCGTACGACGAGGTGACGATCGCGCGTCTGCGCCGGGCGATCCGCACCTACGACCCCGACGGGGTCATGGCCATCGGTGGCGTGCTGGCCTGACAGATGCTCTCTCGTGGCCCCTGGTGATGGGGGCCACGAGTCTGTCCGGGGTCAGCTCGTCAGTCGGGGCGGCCGCATCGACGGCAGCAGTTGGCTCGCGCGCGGGCCCGCCGCATTCGTGGGCGCTGGCGGCGCGATCGCCGTTCTCGGTGGATGGCTGGCTTGCCGCCGCGCCTAGCCCCCTCCCTCAGCCGCGTGCGCTGACGGGGCGTTCATGTTCGCGGCCGTCGCCGAGAACTCGACGTTGAGCCGGCCCAAGTCTCAGGCGAGCGACCGGCCAAGTGCCCCTCAACGAGCGGGCGCTGTCGCTCGTCGGCATGAACGCGTCGTGTCCTTGGGTCAGCCACAGAGGTGACGGCAATGGTCGACGGGTGACGTGGCCGGGCCAACGGGCGCTTGCACACTCCCCAATACACGCTCGGCGTCGAGAACATTGGAAGAGTGGTCTATATCGCGACTGCTCGGGTGCCTCCACCACGCGTACTGCCCGAATCTGACGGAGGCTGGCAATGACCTCGGTGGCTGGCGTTGAGCGTGAACCGTCTGCGTAAAGTGCGCAGACGACATGACAGCGTCTGGAAGCTCTGACCAGCATGTGTTCGTATACTCGAAGTCCGGGGCGCTCTGGGCGATCGGCTTCCCAGTCTCCTCGACGATCCGCATGCCGCACCCGTCGATGCGACCACGCTGGGGCACGGACGATGGGACAAGGAACGGGGATTCAAGTCCGGACTCAAGCCGCGCGCAACCTCGGTTCAAGGTCATCACCGCATGGTGAGGTCCTCAACCGCCCGCCGGATCCGCGATCCGGCTCTCATGAGGAGTTGCCATGTTTGTTCGTTCCAGCCTGATAGCTGCCGCGGCCGTCGCTCTGCTGTCGGCGTTCCCCGGGTCCGCAACCGCAGCCCCGGGGACGGAAGTCGTCGACCGTAGTGTGTTCGACGCGACGCCCGAGCGCACGGTCGCGAAGCCTGCGCGTGGACGGTCCCACCGCGGGACCACTGGGCGGCGCGATGGACGTGACCGTTCAAGCGATCGACGGGACTCTCCCGACCGCGTTCGGCTCCTGTGAGCCGGCCCGGGTAAAGGCGGCGGTAACCGTGCAGCCCGGCCAGACCATCACCGTGCGCACTCGCGGTGAGGTGTGCGCCCACATCGTCGACGGGAGCCTCTCCGCGAACGCCGGATTCCGCGCGAAGGGTGTCACCTACGAAGGCTTCGGCCGCTGCCGGCCCAGGCTCTTGGGGGAGGGGCTGATCGCTGCGGCGCACTCACAGCTCGGCGGCCAGGCGTCCTTCTTCGGCACGTTCCGCTGGTGAGTGTGCACGTAGACGTGTCGATGCTGATCCGGACATCAATCACTGGGGACCGCAACCCGATCCACTACGACGACGTGCTGGCCAGGAGCAGCCAGCTTTGGTGTGATTGTCGTGTAGGGGGCGTCACGACTGGCCTGCTCAACGCTGGTCGCTGAGCAGCTTCCTGGGCCGGGGAGCGTGTTTCTCGTGGCTTACGGTTCTTCGCGCCGACGCGCCGGGTGACGTGATCAGCGCAAAGGCGACCCTCACGGACATCCGGGAGGACACGCCGGTGACGACACTGGCAGCCCGGATCACCGCTCAGGACGGTGTGGCCGTCCTAGACGGTCCGGCAGTCGGCTGGCGCGACCCCACCGTGGCCGAAAGCCGCGCCGAAAGCCGCGCCGAAAGCCGCGGCGGAAGCCGCGCGCGCGGAAGGCGCGGCGGAAGGCGCGGCGGAAGGCGCAGGGAAGGCCGAGGGAAGGCCGAGGGAAGGCGCCGTTACTAGCGTCGTCGCCATCACTCACAACGCCGGGAGACCGGCACAACCATGGAGGATCGAATGACCATCACCACCGAGAAGCCGGGCCGCAACGGAGTGGACACGGCGACGCTGTTCGCCACCCTCGACGCAGTCAAGGACCAGAACGAGATTGCCAAGTTCCAGTTCCGGGCGAGCAACACCTGGGTGACCGGCACGCACAGCCGCTCCACCGCGTCAGGCTTCTACGGCGCCATGCAGGAGATGCAGCACAAGACTGACACCGTGCTCGAATCCGACCACCCGCAGGTGCTCGTTGGCACGGATATCGGCCCGACGCCGGTGGAGTACCTGCTGCACGCCATCGCGGCCTGCCTGACCGCTGGCGTCGCCAACATCGCCGCCGCACGAGGTGTCGAGCTCACCAAGGTCACCTCTACGGTCGAGGGTGACATCGACCTGCTCGGGATCCTCGGCCTGTCCGACGGCTCCGTGCGCAACGGCTACGAGCAGATCCGGGTCAGCTTCTACGTCGAGGGCGACGCCGATGACGAGACCCTGCGCGGCATCGTTGAGCAGTCCCGTCGTCGCTCCGCCGTGTACGACGTGCTCACCAACTCGACCCCCGTGGTCATCGACGTGGTCACAGGTTGAGCGCCGACCACGCGTTCGCACGGGCACGGTCGGACCGGCCTCTCGCTCCGCCGGCCCGTGCGTCGACAGCATCGAAAGGATCGTCATGAACACCATCGACACCGTCGTGATCGGCGCCGGCCATGGGGGTCTTGCGGTGAGCCGATTGCTAACCGAAGCAGGTCGTGACCATGTCGTTGTGGACCGCGGTCGGGTGGCCGAGCGTTGGCGAACGGAGCGCTGGGACTCCCTGCATCTGCTCACTCCGAACTGGATGACCCGGCTGCCGGGCCGGTACCACGTCGGATCCGACCCGGGCGCGTTCATGAGTGCGGGCCAGTTCGTCACACACCTGGAACGCTATGCGGAGTCCTTCGACGCCCCGGTGGTGGGCGGTACAACCGTGCTGGAGCTCAGCCCTGCTAAAGCCGGGGGATATCTTCTCGTCACTGACCGCGACACCTGGCGCGCCCGCCACGTGGTCATCGCGACCGGCCCGCACGGCGTGCCACACGTACCAGCCGGCCTGCAGCCGGTCGAGGTGCTGACGGCGAATCGCTACCGCAACCCCGCCCAGCTCGCATCAGGGGGCGTGCTCGTGGTCGGTGCCTCGTCCTCCGGCGTGCAGATCGCCGACGAGCTCAACCGTGCGGGCCGCGACGTGGTTCTCGCGGTGGGTCGGCACACGAGGATGCCCCGTCGCTATCGGGGCATGGACATCCTCTGGTGGCTGAAGAACACCGGGCACCTCGCGCGTACGATTCACGACGTCCCTGACCGTGCGGCTGCCCGACGTGAGCCGTCGATGCAGCTGATCGGCCGCCCTCAGGAGGAGCGCAACCCTCGGGATCTCGACCTGGCGACTCTCCACGCAGCTGGGGTCCGGCTGTTCGGCCGCTTCGACGGGATGGAGGGAGCCCGGGCGCGTTTCCGGCCGGACCTGGCCGAAAGCGCGGCCGCTGCCGACGTGCGGATGCACGGCGTGCTCGACGCAGTGGACGAGTACATCGCGGGCGTCGGCCTCACCGCCGAGGTGTTGCCGGCCGTCCGCCCGCCGCGGCTCGTTGTGAAAGCGCCGCCCCGCTTCCTGGACCTGTCGGGGGAGGGCATCGGTACGGTGCTGGTCGCGACCGGTTACCGCCCCGACTACCCGTGGCTCCGGCTGCCCGTCACCGGCCCTGACGGCTTCGTTCGACAGGACCGAGGTGTCACCGCCGCACCTAGCGTGTACGTCGTCGGCCAGCGTTTCCAGCATCGGCGAGACTCCGGTCTCATCGACGGCGCCCGTCACGACGCCTCTGCCGTGGTCCGGCACATGTTGACGGGCTCAACGGCCCTCGCACCCGGCGGGCTCACCGAGGAGCCGGCAGCATGAGCGCCGGCTACGACGTTGTCGTCGTCGGAGGTCGTGTGGCAGGTGCCTCGACCGCGATGCTTCTGGCCCGGGCGGGCGCTCGGGTGGCTCTCCTCGACCGCGCGGCGTACGGCACCGACACGGTCTCGACCCACGGCCTAATGCGGGCCGGGGTCCTCCAGCTGTCGAGGTGGGGGTTGCTCGACCGCGTGGCCGCCGCGGGCACGCCGCCGATCCGGCGGACACTCTTCCACTACGCCGACGGCGAGTCGGTCCAGATCTCGATCCGTCCGAGTGCTGGGGTAGATGCGCTCTATGCGCCTCGACGCCTCGTGCTCGACCGAATCCTGGTGGACGCGGCCGCAGAGGCCGGTGTGGAGGTTCGGCATGAGACGACGGTGACCGCGCTCCTGGGCGACGAGGGCGGCCGCGTCCATGGCGTGCGCGCCCAGGACCGCTCGGGGAAGACGGTCGACCTCCGCGCCGCGATCACGGTGGGTGCCGACGGTGTTCGATCCACGGTCGCGGACCGGGCGGGCGCTCCCTTCGTTCGGCGAGGCCGTTCCAGCAGCGCCATTCTGTACCGCTACTACGCCGAAGCCCCAGCGACGGGGTACGAGTGGGCGTACGGCGTCGGCGGTGCCGCGGGCTTGCTGCCCACCAACAACGGGCTGGCCTGCATCTTCGTCGGCGCCGCCCCGGCCCGGTTGCGAACGCTTCGCCGCGACGGGAAGGAGAACGCCTTCGCTGCCCTGATCGCCGACGCCGCCCCTCGCCTGGCCGCGCGGGTCGCCACGGCTGAGCCGGCCGGCCGGATGCACGGTTGGGCGGGTATCGCGGGCTTCGTCCGTCGCTCCTGGGGGCCGGGCTGGGCGTTGGTCGGAGACGCCGGCTACTTCAAGGATCCGCTCACCACCCACGGCATGACCGACGCCTTGCGTGACGCGGAGCTACTCGCCGGCGAGATCCACGAGGCGTTGACCGGGGTGGTGCCAGAAGCCGTGGCGCTCGCGCGCTACCAGGCGACGCGGGACCGGCTCTCGAGCAGGTTGTACCAAGCCACCGAGGCAGTCGCGTCATACGCCTGGGACCTCGTGGAGGTGCGCGGGCTCCTGCGTCAGGTCAGCTCCGCGATGAGCGACGAGGTCGATTTTCTCCAGTCCCTGCCGGATCGACCTACCAGCGGCGGCGCTGTCTGGCTCCTTCCTCCCGAACGGGCGCGCGCGTAGCGTGGGTCCGTCAGGGAGGGGTGCGGACCGATGACGGTGAGCATTACCTTGCTCGGCGGGTTCGAAGTGGCCTTTGACGGCGTCCCGGTGCCACCCGAGACGTGGTCGCGCCGCAACGCCTCCGCGCTGGTCAAGCTGCTGGCCCTCTCGCCCGGACGCCGTCTACACCGTGAGCGCGTCATCGAAGCGTTGTGGCCGGGGCTCTCTCTCGAGACCGCAGGACCGCGATTGCACAAGGCTGCTCACTATGCCCGTCGTGCCCTCGGTGACGACGCGGGGTCACTGGTGCTGCGACGCGACGTGGTCGCCCTGCTCGTGGACGCCGACGTCGTGGTCGACGCGGATGAGTTCCGCCGGGTGGGTGAGGCCGCAGTTGCCGAGGAGACGGCGGCCGCTGCGCAGTCCGCGCTCGACCTACACAAGGGACCACTGTTGCCCGACGATCCTTATGCACAGTGGGCCGAGGAGGCACGCGGCCCGCTGCGGCTGTTGTACCTCGACCTGTTACGGCTCGCGCAGCGCTGGGAGGACGTATTGCGTGAGGACCCTGCCGACGAGCAGGCCCACCTTGCGCTCATGCGGTCCAGTGCCGACCGCGACGACATCCGCGGTGCGCTCCGGCAATTCGAACGGATGGATCAGGCTCTGCGGCGCGAGCTCGGCACCGTCCCTAGCGCCGAGGCTCAGCGGCTGCGCGCCCGGCTCGAGACGAGTCCCAGTGCGTCCACCAGCGCATCTCAGCGCCAAGATCGCCGACTTTTCGGCCGACGCGACGTGGGGAACCTGATCCGCAGGCGTCTTGACCAGGCCGCGAGCAGTCGCGGTGGCACGCTGCTGTTCAGCGGCCCACCAGGCGTCGGCAAGTCCGCCGTCCTCGAGCTCGCCGAGGAGATGGCGAGAGGACGCGGCTGGCGCACCGGCCGTGGCATGGCCTCGGCCGTCGAGGGACCCTGGCCCTACGCGCCGGTGCTGGAAGCTCTCAACGACCTGTGCCGCAAGCATCGCGCGCTCCTCGACGGACTGGATGACCGGTACCGGCTCGAGATCGAGCGGGCACTGTCCGGCCGTGACGTGAACTGGACCGGCGAGTCGAGCCACCAGCGGCTTTTCGTCGCGGCGGCCGAGCTGATCAGGCTCGCCGCGGCCGGTCACGGGTTGCTGCTCGTGGTCGACGACGTGCACGAGGCCGACGACGCGTCCTTGCGGTTGCTGCACTACCTCTCCCGGTGCGCGATGACCGAGCCGGTCCTGATCGTGCTCGCGCACCGACCGCTCCGCGACCAGCCGCTGCGCGAGGTCGCAGAGAGCCTCGTGGGTCGGGGGACAGGCATCCGGGTGCAACTCGGTCCGCTTTCCGAGGGTGCCACGCGTCGCCTGCTCGCGGACCGGTTTCCTGACCTGCCCGCCGAGACGGTCGACCGGATCTGGGCCATCAGCGCCGGCCTGCCATTCACGGCGCTGGAACTGGCTCGCGGCCCCGTCACCGGGTCACCCGCCGTCCTGCCCGCGCTGCCCGCAGCCGTGCTGTCCACGTTGCAGCGACTGGCGCTGCTCGGCTCGACGTTCACCACCGACGAGCTGTTGGCAGTGTCCGGCGTAGACGAGGACGAGGCCTACCGGCAGCTCGAGGTCGCCCTCACCGGGATGTTCGTCGAGCGTGCCGAGCCCGGCTACCGGTTCCGCCACGCTCTGGTCCGCGACCTGCTGCTGCGGGCCATGAGCCCGTCGGTGGAGTCGACCGCGGTGCGTGCGGTTGCCGAGGCGCTGGCGAAAACGAATGCTCCACCGGGCCGGGTCGCCCGCCAGCTCCTCACCGCCGGTCTCGCGTCTCGGGCGGTGCCCTACGTACTGCGGGCGGTCGAAACGGCAGGTGCCCTCGGCGCCTACAAGGACGGCCTTACGCTCATCGAGGCCGTCCGGGCGCATGCCGGGCCGGCGGAACTGCCCCGGCTGCTTGCCCGCCGCGGTGACCTGCTACTTGCACTCGGTGACCCCCTGGCCGTCGCGGCATATCAGGAGGCACTCGCGGTCACCAGCGGGACCGAGCACCGCCTGGTCCGTGCCCGACTCTCACGCGCCGCCGGCTTCGCCGGTGATCTCGACACCGCCCGGGCGGCGATCGCCGGGCTGTCCCAGGACGGTGACGGTGCCGATAGCGCGATCCTGCGAGCGCAGGGGAACCTGGCCTACCTCACCGGTGACCTCGAGGCCGCGTGGGCGATCGCAGGACGGGCCAGGGAGATGCTTCAGTCCACAGACGACCCGTGGCACCTCGTCGAGCTGGTGGCGCTGCAGGGTCTCATCGCACACAACCGCGGCGAGTGGTTCGAGCGTTTCCAGATGGAGCTGCGCCGAACCCAAGGCAGGCAACGGCTCGTCACAGTGCTGTTCGACGCGCACCTATGCGTCGCCGAGTACCTCTTGTACGGACCGATGCCCTACGCCGAACTGATCGAACAGACCGAGGATCTGCGTCGACGGGCGTCCCAGGCCGGTGCTTTGCGCGGCGTAGCATTCGCGACCGCGCTCATCGGGGAGGCGGCGCTGTTCATGGGCGACCTGGAACGTGCAGAGCGAGAGCTGCTCGAGGCGGTTGACCTACACCGCGACGTCGACGCTCCCGCCGGCGAATCGCACAGCCTGCAGCGGCTCGCCGAGGTTCGCCTGGCACAGGGCGACCGGCCGGCGGCCCGGCGCTTGCTCCAACAGGCGCTGCCCCTCGCGCGGTGGTCAGTGGTCAGCTCACATCTGCTCCAGCGCATCTACGGCACCATGATCAACGCCGCGCAGGACGCCACCACAGCACGGGCCATGGTCGACCGCGCGGAGGCAACCATGGGGGACACAGACCGGTGCCGTCTCTGCGCGGTCATGCTCGCGGTTCCGGCTGCGATCGCCTGCGCTGAGGTCGGAGACGTCGGCGAGGCTCGACGCCATCTTGCCGTCGCCGAGGGCTCAGCCGCCCGCTGGGAGGGCAGCGCATGGGACGGCGCGGTCCTCGAGGCGCAGGCCCACCTGGCACGGGCCGAGCACAGACACGGGGACTTCGCCCGTCTCGCCGCGGAGGCCGCTCAGCTGTTCACCGCGGCAGGGCACGTTGGTGACGCCGCTCGCTGCATGGCCCTGTCGGCTCGACCGTTGACCCCAGCCGGGAGCTGATCAGTCAGGCACTGGCAGGAGCAGCCGTGCCCGCGTCCGGGCGAGTGCCTGCAGAGCCTGGCGCCTCGGGAGCCTGATCCGCACGACGATGCAATCCTTGATGTGCGCGTCGAAGCTCGGCCCGGGCCGCCCGCGATGCAAGCAGCTAGCCGATGAGTGCGTCGTCTGTCGTCAACGGACGGGCAGGCAGGTTGTTGGGCGAGCCACTCTCTTTCTCCACGCGGCTCATCGAGTGGGCCAGGGCCACGTCCTTTGCGGCGGAAAGACCCTGCTCACCGTCTATCTGGTGCGCTCTCGTCGCGAAACGAACGCGCCGTGCGCGTCGCCAGGGCAAACCATCGGGCCACTGCATCCCCGCCGCCCGGCTACGCCTGCAGATCATCGCCGCAATCGACAGCTGAGAAATGGTCTGATGCCCGCGGATCAGCGTCCGGTCTGTGGGTTTACCGTTGGTGAAATGACAAGTCGACGACCAGTGCGGTCCTGTCAATGCTGAGCAAGCGGAGCGGACCTGTTAGGTGGCCTGGAAAACTCCACAACGTAGTTGTCACCTTTGGTGAATAACTCCTTGGCCAGTCCCGCACGGGTTTTGCTAATGCGGGCGACTGTCCCGCCTGTGTCCTGGACATTGAAATCTCGGTGCCGCCGACGGTCTTCCGCGTAGACAGCGACAATCAGTTCGTTGCTGGCATCTTCAAGCTTGAAGCTGCGATCGATCTGACCCGGATCCGCGAGTAGTGGTGGCGTGATCCGCGTGTGAGACGACGAAGGTGCCCGTCCTGCTTGGAGAATCGAGGTTCTTGAGGCCTTCGAATGTCCAGCTGGGAGAGCACCTTGTCGGTGAAGAGAATACGTCGTCGTGGTCGGGTCCGGAAGCGTGTGCGGGTGGGCGCGCCGGATCCATCGCTGACCGCGACCTCGGGTGTCGCGGCGATCGCGGAGTTCGTCGACAAGCTCGACGTCGTGGGCCGGCTCGACCGCGGTATCGGCCTGCTGAAGAAGCGCGACCGCGGCGCGTCGGCGGGCGAGCTGCTGGTTGGCATGGCGCAGTCCCAGCTGCTGGGTGCCGATGCGCTGGTCTCCTTGGATCGCCAACGTGCCGACGTGGCTGCGTGCGAGCTCTCGGCGGTGCCGGTGTTGGCGTCCACGACCGCTGCGGGTCTGGCTCGCCGGTTCGGGCCGGAGCATCTGGCCGGGGTCGAGACCGCGATCGCTGACCTCGTGGAGCGATCGGTCGATCTGCTGCCCGTCCAGCGTCGGATCGGGCTCGGCGCGAGTGTCACCGTCGACCTGGACTCCACCGATGTGGAGGTCTACGGGTCGAAGAAGCAGGGCGTGGCCTACAACTACCAAGGTCAACGCGCTGGCCGTCCGCATCTGGCGACCTGGGCCGAGGCCGGCCTGACGACCGCGGCGGACCTGCTGGCCGGCAACGACGACGTCCGGCCCCGCGCGGCGGACATGCTGGGCCGCGGGCTGGCCGGGATCCCCGAACCCCTCCGTACTGCCGCTGCGGCTGCGGACCGTCTGCGCACGCGCGCAGATGCCGGCTACTTCACCGCCGAGCTCGCCAACGCGGCCGTGCGCGCAGGGCTGTGACTTCGCGATCGCGGCGAAGCGGAACACCGCGATGTGGCGCGCCTACGCCTCCATTCAGCCCGACGCCTGGGTCGAGGCGATCGGGATGCCGGGCGCGCAGGTTGCCGCGGTCGACTACGCCCCGGCCGGTTGGCCGGTCGACACCTACACGATCGTGCGGCGGGTCCGGGTCGAGGCCGAGACGATCTCGGCCGACCCGCGTTCGCGGCGGCGGCGCACCATCGACAAGGACCAGCTCGCGCTTGCGTTAGAGGGCACCGCCACCCACGCCTACGCCGTCTCGTTCATCGTCACCAACATTCCGGCCAACGACCGGCCCGGCGACACGACCGGCAATGCCGAGACGATCCTGGAGGTCGAGGCGTGGTTCCGCCGCCGCACCGACATCGAGGACCGCATCCGCGAGGCCAAGCTCGGCGCCGCACTCCGCAAGCTCCCCTCTGGCGATCAGAGCGTGAACACCGTGTGGATGTGGGCCGCGCTGCTGGCAGGGAACCTCTCGACCCTGCTCCAAGCACTCACCAGGATCGACCAGCACGGCCGCGCGCACGCCGCCCGACTGCGCCACGAACTGCTCTGCGTCCCCGCCCGGTTGGTCCATCACGGACGCCGGCTGACGCTGCGGCTGCCACCCGGCGACCACCTGCTCCCCGTCGTGCTCACCCGGATCCGAGAACTCGGCTCCGCGGCCTGACGCCGCCGTCCCACCCCGACCACCGAGGACCCGGAGAACCGTCACCCGCAACGACACCGGGCACACCGACGTGCCCAACGACGCCAACACCGCACCCACAGCACGGATCAACCGATCGCGGTCAAGACCCACGCGCTACTCGCGGATCCGGGTCTGATTCAAGTTAATGGACGGCACTATGCGTCCGACTTTGGCACCATCTTCCCCGGCCACTATGACTTTGGAACTGAGAATCGTGGCCTCGCGTCTCAGGTCGAGCAGAGAGCGCCCCTCCATGTCGACCACCTGCATGCGGCTCGAAATCCGCTTTCCCCGTGCGGCGGCCGTGTTGTGGGCGTTGCGGACGACGTCGGCATCCGGGCGCTGCTGGTGCCGCCATCGACGAACCCGCAGCCGCGTTCTACGGCCGCTTCGGGTTCATCCCTGCACCGATGGACCGCCAGACCCTCTCCCTGCCGATCCAGAACATCCAGGAGAGCCTCAGACGCTCAATGACCTGATCACGACAAACTGGTCGCTTCCTCGTCGGCCAAGTCCCCGCACCCGGCCTCGCCGAACTCATCGGCATCGCCGACAAGACCGCCGTCAAATGGGCACCCTCGCGGCCCGAGACTGGTCCGCCTACATCGCCCAACACAGCGACTGACCGGGAGCACGGTTCGTCGTTCAGTCGATGACAGCAGCGACTGCTTCCAACTCCACGAGCTGGTCGTCATAACCCAGCACCGTCACACCCATCAGCGTGCTCGGCACATCGTGGTCGCCGAACGCGTCGCGCACCACCTCCCACGCCGCGCCAAGATCGGCTTGCCGCGAAGAGGCCACGAGTACACGCGTGCTGATCACATCCTCGATCACTGCCCCGGCAGCGGCCAGCGCGCGCCTCATCGTCTCAACGCACGCTGCTGCCTGCCGTGCATAGTCACCGACCGCCACCGTCGACCCGTCCTCGTCCAACGGGCATGAGCCCGCCAGGAAGATCAGCCGGGCGTCCTTCGGCGCCGCCGCAGCATACGCATACTCAGCAACGTCAGACAGGTTCGAAGCACGGATCAACTGCACAGAACTCGGCATGCTCCCATCCTCGCAGCCCGAAG
Organism: uncultured Actinomycetota bacterium; assembly: GCA_963759525.1. Lineage (GTDB taxonomy): Bacteria > Actinomycetota > Actinomycetes > Propionibacteriales > Nocardioidaceae > Marmoricola. The sequence continues at coordinate 172,161 of CAVWZO010000009.1, forward strand.
CCGAGCGCCCGAATAATGCCCGCCCTCAATACGCACGTCCGCCAGCACGGCACCCTTCACTGCGCGGTCACTGGGGGCGCGTGCGGCCTCAGTGGCTGCCACGTCCTCCTGGTGCTTTGCGAGGACGACCAGTTCGTGGCACGGGGCTGCGATGAATTCCGGTGAGTTCGTTGACGCCTGAGTTGTGTTCAGCTCGATCCTCCTGACGGTGCTTTCGTTGGGGATGCGTTCACCTTCGCGCCGCGGACCGCAGGCCGCGATTCGAGAAGCACGGCGTCCATCCGTTTCACGCGGTTGCCGGTGATGGCGTTGACGATGCGGAGGTGGAGGTTCTGGATGAGCAGGATGCGTGGGTTCGGTCGTTCGGCCGAGGCCGATGCGAGCGAATCCTTGACAGTCGTCCTGCGTTTTGCGACTCTGTTGCTTAGGGCGCACTCAGTTGCGTAGTGCGCAACATCGAGGGACGTGATGTCATGGCCGTTCAAGACGAGACGCGGGTACAGATCCGCGACGAGGACCATCTTCAGGTCGACCGGGTCGTTTTCGGCGTCGCTGCCGCCCTCGCGGTCACGTTCGTGATCTACGGCGCACTGGACCCCGAAGGTCTCAACGCAGGTGCAGGCAAGGCGCTCAGCTGGACCACCGAGTCGTTCGGATGGCTGTTCGTGCTGACCAGCGCGGCGTTCGTCGCGTTCTCGGCGTACCTAGCCTTCACCCGCTACGGGAACATCAAGCTCGGCCCCGACGACTCCGAGCCCGAGTTCTCCACGTTCTCCTGGGTGTCGATGATGTTCGCGACGGGCATGGGCATCGGACTGATGTTCTGGGGGGTAGCCGAGCCGCTCACCCACCTCAACACGCCGCCGCTCGGACGCGGTGAGGGCGGCAGCAACGATACCGCCGCCTCAGCCATGGAGTACTCCTTCTTCCACTGGGGCGTGCACCCATGGTCGATGTACGCCGTCACCGGCCTCGCGATCGGCTACTTCGCCTACCGGAAGAATCGCGGCAACTTGATCAGTGCCACCTTCTACCCGCTGCTCGGTGAGCGCGCCAGCCAAGGGCCGGGCAAGGCGATCGACGTGATCGCGATCTTCGCCACGCTCTTCGGGTCCGCCACGTCGCTCGGGCTGGGCGCCCTGCAGATCACCGGCGGCATCGACAACGTCTTCGGTGAGGGCGGTGGCAGCAAGAACCTGGCCGTTGTCGTGATCGCCGTGCTGACCGGCTGCTTCGTGGTCTCCGCGGTCAGCGGTGTGGACAAGGGCATCAAGTGGCTCTCCAACGCCAACGCTGTGGCCGCGACCCTGCTCGTACTTTTCCTCTTCGTCGTCGGGCCGACAGTGTTCATCCTCGGCACCTTCACCGAGTCCATGGGCGGCTACCTCACCCAGCTCCCGGCGATGAGTTTCCGCACGGGCGCCTTCGGGGGCTCGGAGTGGATCTCGGGCTGGACGGTCTTCTACTGGGCCTGGTGGATCTCGTGGACGCCCTTCGTCGGCATGTTCATCGCCCGGATCTCCAAGGGCCGGACGATCCGGCAGTTCGTGATCTACGTGATCGGTGTGCCGAGCCTGGTGTCCTTCATCTGGTTCTCGATCCTGGGCGGAGCGGCGTTCGACCTGCAGCTCAACCAGGACGTGGACATGAAGGCGGTCATCGACAGCGGCTACGAGAACGCGCTGTTCGAGACGCTGAGGGAGTTCCCGCTCTCCACGATCACCGTCGCCCTCGCCGTGTTCCTGGTCGCGATCTTCTTCATCACCGGGGCCGACAGCGCCTCGATCGTGATGGGGATGCTCAGCCAGCGCGGCAAGGAGGTGCCGATGCGGGCGCTCACCATCTTCTGGGGTGTCGCCACCGGCGCAGTGGCAGGGGTGCTGCTCTTTGCCGGCGGGCTCGCTGCCCTGCAGAACCTGGTGATCGTTGTCGCAGGACCATTCATGTTGATTCTCATCGCCATGTGCGTCTCCCTCATCAAGGAGCTGCGCCGCGAGAGCTTCGACTCGACCCTTCCGTCCCGGGTGCGTCGCGCCGTACAACACGCGGACCGCTTCCCCGATCAATAGGCAAGGTGATGAGCGGCGCGTTTCTACCCCGTGCGCAGCCGCGCGGGTTCGCTTCACGACGACTATCCCGCGGCAGAGACGTGGGGCGCGACCTGGCGCTCGAACTGAGCGTGAGGCACGCGTGCGACTGAGCGGGAGGCACCCTAGACGGTGGCGAGGGCTGCATCGAGGTCTCGGGCGGATTCGGTCCGACAGCGAGTCGGATGAGTCCGTGGTCGCGGAAGGGCGGTGCGAACACGGCCGCTCGCACTTGGGTGTTGCTCGTAGGCGATGAGTGTCTCGTCGTGACATGCACCTCGAGCCGCTGGTGCGGGTTCACCTCGCCAAGTTCGGAACTCGCCAGGACCTAGATGGTCCGGGTACGACGCGATCCGTCAGCCGCCGGCTCGACCCTGGATGTTGCGAGGCCCGCCGCCTCGAGGCGCTTGGCTTCGGCGTAGATCACCGACTCTGCCCGCGGCCAGAACCAGCGCAAGGTGCGCCGCATCGAGCAGGCGAGTTCGTACATCGCGGAGGAGTACTTCGCCCACCACGCCACGTGGGATCCGGCGATCGTCGAGATGGTCCAGCTGTCGGCCGGGCCGTTGACCGTCGGCACTGTCGGTGAGGAGACGCGGAAGTTCGGGGCGAAGCAACGAGCCCGATTCGAGGTGAGGACTACGAGCCGCCTGTGCTGTTTGGGCCTCGCAACACTTCGGGGCCCTTCGATCTGGAGCGGACCTACTCGCTGCATCCAACAACTGAAGGCACGCAGCTGATCTTTCGGTTCACGATGACACCGCGCGGTCCCGTGTGCCTGGTGTTCCCAATGCTGCGGCCCAAGATCGAAGACCAGGTGCACAACAACATGGCCCGTCTGCGGGATCTCTTGCAGCGCAGTCCCGAGCGACGCTGATTCGCGCACCACGGGCGACGCTCGGCACCGATTCTGAGCTCTCGTGTAGGCCAGCCCGCGTTCGAGCGGGGTCAGCTTCGTCTGCGTGTCGAGGTGAGCCCGACCTTCAGCCGCGTCAACGGGGCACACCCCGCCGGCGGTCTGAAGACCTCAACTAACGTGGGCCCGACCGGGTTCGACGACTCAGGAGCGATGGAGCATGGAGCGTTTGTGGACGTTCGACCGACTGGCCGTCACGATGCGCCGGATCGACTTCCTGGACCCCGCGCTGGCGGGCCAGCCCGACGCACGGGAGCGCGGTGTACGCGTTGAGATCAAGCCTGTGCTGACGCAGTCCCGGGGGTCGCTCTACGCCTCTGACGTCGTCAAGTTGGACCAGGCGCTGTGCCGGTTCGACTTCCTCGAGTCGGGACCGGGCAAGGCCGACCGGATGCACTGGCACCCCGAGATGGCCAATGGCGAGCCAGGGGACCGGACGTTCGAGGCCAGCATGCCAGCCGACCCGCGAGGCTGGTTGACCTCCTTCCTGCTTCGCGGGCTGCCTGACTACTTGAGCAGGAGCGGCCACGACAACACGGCATACGTCGACGACCTCACCGAGATCGGTGACACCGCCGACGAGATCGGGCGAGCGCTCGATGAGGGACTCGCCTGGGCGCGGGAGCCCTGGGCGGACGTCGAGCACGACGAGCGGGGGATGGCGGTGGCGAAGTAGCTCTCCACGTTGCCCAAGCGGAGCCCGTGGTCCGCTCTGACGACGCCGGAGGACAGGTCCCGGCTTGCTGGCATAGCAAGAGCAGTTTCGACGACGTGGCACAGGCAACAACCTGTGCCAGAACCGCTGTGAGTGACTCGCCTCCACGAACATGCTCACTGGCATGACCGAGGGATCGCGGCCCAGAAAGGACGCTGCTCGGGCAACCGTTCTCCCCCTGGACGCAGCCAGGCTTCTGAACGATCTCTGCGTGCGGCTGGGCTACTGCCCGCCACCGGAGGACCAGCAGAGGATCATCGACGACCCGTCAACGTCGTTTGATGCGTTCACCGACGCGGTCACGGCTGAGATCCGCTCAGCGGCTACGTACGGTCAGCGGGACGCGCCGACGATCCCCAGCCGGCCGCATGTCTCAACAGGAAATACGCCTGGCGCAGCAAGCATCAGGTCACCTGCCGTCGAATGCCCGCCCGCGAAGAGGGGTGGCGCGTCGAAGGTGGCGCCGATGTCGACCAGTCGGCCACGTTGGCGTCGACTCTCGCGATGCTCTCGGGCGGGACGGTCGACCACGGCGTCGGGAGCCCGGTCCGACCGCTCGGCCGTCGGCTGCGCGAAGATGGTGACGTGAAAATCCACGATGCCCTGCTGCGCGCGGAGGAGGCCGCCTCTGCCGAGGTAGGGCGCGGCCGGCTGGCCGAGTACATCCCTAGCTTGGCGGCGGTGGATCCTCTCCAGTTCGGGATGGCGGTCGCCTCCTGCGATGGACAGGTGGACGTCATCGGTGACGTCGACGTGCGCTTCTCGGTGCAGAGCATCAGCAAGGTCTTCACGCTCGCGCTGGTAGTCGCCGCTGAGGGAGAGCGCATCTGGGAACGGGTTTCGCGTGAACCGTCGGGCAACCCGTTCAACTCCCTGCTCCAGCTCGACCAAGAGGCGGGGCGTCCGCGCAACCCGTTCATCAACGCCGGTGCGCTCGTCGTCACCGACCGGTTGCATTCGCTGACCGGCAACGCGTGCGGCGCGCTTCGCGACCTGATGCGCAGGGAGAGCGGCAGCACCGACGTGGACAGCGACCCGGAAGTGGCCCGTTCGGAGCTCGAGGCCGGGCACCGCACATCGGCGCTGGCACATCTGCTCGCCAGCTACGGGAACTTGGAGTGTCCCGTTGACCAGGTGATCAACCAGTACGTCGCGCAGTGCGCTCTCTCGATGACTTGCCGCGAGCTGGCGCTGGCCGGGCTCTTCCTCGCCCGAGACGGCGTTCTCTCAGACGCAACTCGGCTGCTCAGCGCGCGGCAGACGAAGCGGGTCAACGCCGTGATGCTCACCTGCGGTACCTACGACTCGGCCGGCGAATTCGCCTACCGAGTTGGACTGCCGGCCAAGAGCGGCGTCGGTGGCGGCATCCTGGCCGTCATCCCCGACCGGGGTGTCGCCTGCGTGTGGAGTCCCGCGTTGGGCCCCTCCGGCAGTTCCGCCGCCGGGCTGGCCGCCCTGGACGCTTTCACCACGTACTCCGACTGGACGGTCTTCTGAGCCTCACCCCTGAGCATCACGCGAGCCCGGACAGGGAGCCGACATCGGATCGCCGGGGAGCCGGGACCCGTTCGAGGTGTCTCGTGATTCGACTCCTGGACCGGGGCGAGCGCCGAACCACGGCGGATCCTGTTCACCTCAACCTGACGCCGCGAGCAGTGACGCCTGGCGTTGGACGCACGTCCTAAGTCGCGCGGATCGCGGCATGAGCGGACGTGCCGCGCGCTTCCATTCCTCCCGTCCGACGAGTTCATGCAGGTCCGAGCCGTGTCATCCGGGTCGCCCTACATCAGGTCTTCGACCATGTCCAAGGTGGCTGACTCGATGAAATCGGAAGGGTTGGGGTGCAGCGACAGACGTCCAGGCAGAGCGTGATACCTCGCCTCGGCGGCTACGAAACCGTCCCCGTCGGAGTAGCCCACCAGCCACAAGAACCGGTCATGCGATCGATCCACCCACGCGCCGACGATCTGGAAGCCTTGCTGCTGTCGCAGCGGCACGATGCCGCTCTCCCATCCGGTGATCCAATCGTCCATGTGCGCGGGCTTGATCCGGTAATCCCGCAGCCGGATCTCCCTGAGTTTGAGTATGGGCGAGAGGTCAACCGTTCAGCTGCGCGTCTGAACATCGACGCCAACCCACTTGTCAGCCGCGATGCGGCGCATCACGACGTCGATGGGCTCGTGGGCCGAGCGCAGCTATCGACGGCGGGCGACGAACGAAGAAACCGGGGTGCGCTCCAACTCGTCACCGACGGGTTGGCCGACGCCGCCGACCGCGGTGCAGGTCGATGTGCAGGTCACGCCGTTGAAAAAGGCGAGGACACCTGCCGGCTCGGGGGTCGCTTCCGACCTCCACGCGGCTCCGTCCCACCGCAACAATTGCGCGTCGTAGGAGTACGGCTCGCCAATCGTCTGCGGTATGACGAACCTTGCGCCGACCGCGGTGCAGGACGTCGCCCTCGAGCAGGCGACATCGAGTAGCCCGCCGAGGTAGTCGACCCCCGGGACCCCCGGGAGCGGCCCCGTCGTCCACTCCTGCCCGTCCCAGCGGGCGGCGAAGCTGCCACCCCCTGCGACGTCGAAGGCGAGACCCACCCCCGTGCACGCGCTGGGCGACGTGCAAGCCACGTCCGCGAAGGATGTGTCCTCGTCGGGACCGTAGGGCGTGGGAACCGGGAACTGCTCCCAGGAGGCGCCGTTCCAGGTCATGGCGATGGGCCGCTGGATGTCCCCGCCCGAGGTGATCTCGTCGAAGTCGGTGTCGCCGACGGCGGTGCACCAGTTCGCGCGGGGGCAGGAAACGCCGCTGAATCCCGGGACGACCTCGCCTGAGGGTGGCACGACAGGCGCAGGCACCGGGCGGACCGTCCAGGTGTGCCCGTCCCACGTTGCGGCGAAAAGGGCGTAGCCCCCGTGCAGATCACCGTCCGGATCGCCATCCCAGCTCGCACCCACTGCCAGGCAACGGCTCGCCGAGCTGCAGGAGACCGACTCGATTGTGGTCGCCACCGCACCCGCCGGGATCGGAACTGAGGTCACCCGCCAGCGGCTGCCGTGGCCGACGATGGCGTAACCGGTGTAACTGATGGCTCCAGGACTCAGGTAGCCGCCGACGGCGACACAGGACCCGAGGGCGGGGCATGTCACGTCGTTGAGGAAGGTGTCGGTCGCACCACCGGGGCCAGGGGCGGTTGCGAACGACCAGCGGCCAGCCTGGCGGCGCTGCACCAGCGAGCCGTAGTGGCCACTGGAGCGGATGTTGTACCCGGCTGCTAGGCACGCGTCGCCGCTCGGGCAGGCAACGGCCTGCAGCGTGGCTGTGTCCTGCCCGGTGGGCGAAGGCGACGACTGACGCGCCCAGGCGCCGTCGTTCCAGCGCAGGGTGAGCGTGGCCACAGGGTGGCCCCCGAAGACGCCATCACTGGTGAGATGGCCGACGAGGGTGCACTTGGTCGCCGAAGGACACGAGACGTCGTTGATCGCGACCTGGTCGCCCGGGATCGTCTCGGGGCGCCACGAGGTCCCGCGGAGCGACGCGGCGATCAGCTGCGGCTGCTCCTGGTCAGGGACGCTGGCCTTCGCCACGACGAAGCAGCTACCGACCGCGCCACATGCGATGTCGTCTACGAACGAGGCCGTTCCCAGATCGGGCGCTGGGAGGGCGCTCGCCGTCGTCCCGTTCCATCGCAGGGCGAATGGTGGCTCGCCGAAGGAGTTGGTTCCCACGACGATGCACCACGTCGGCGTCACGCATTCCACGGGACCAAAACCGTTGTCGGGCGCGCTGGGCAGCTCGTGGAAGGACCATCCAGACACTGAGCGGGTCAGGAGGAACGCCCGATGGACCCCGTTGCCCTCGTCGTCGCCGATCCATCGGCTGCCCGCGATCGCGCACACCACGGCCGAGGTGCAGGACAGGCTCCCGAGAAAGAGATCTGACGACTCAGGCAGCGGCGATGCTTCGACCTTCCACTGTTTCGCGCTGCGGGTCGCGATGACAGGGACGAAGTCCCCGTCATACCCGGAGCCAAGCGCGGTGCACGTCGTCGGGGAGCCACACGAGACGCTGTGGAAGGTCACGTCCGCCAGCCCGGTCGATGGAGCCGTCACCCGCGTCCAACCGTGGCCGTCCCACCACTGGAACTCGGAATCCAGATGGCCTGTTATCGCCAGGCATGCAGACGGTCCAGCACAGCTGACCGCCGCGATGGAGTCCGAAGGGCCCAACCACGATGGGGCCGGCTCCGCGGGCTCGACCACCGGACGTCGGGTCCACCCACGGTCGTCCCAGGTCAGCGCGAGTGCCGCGGAATGCGGGGAGTACCCAGCGCCGATGTAGGCGTAGGACCCGCCCGCCATGCACCACGAGATCTCCGGGCAGGAGACGGTGCCGAGAAATCCGTTGCGCGAACGAGGGTCCGTGGTCCGTTCGACCTTCCACGGCGTGTGGGGCTGGGCGGCGCTACTCGTGGCGCCTTTCGGCATCGAGGAGGCGTCGGCCAGCGCTGCTCGACCCGCGTCCGCTTGCACAAAGTCGCTTGGCTTCGACATGTCGGGTGGACCGAAGCCCACCGGACCCGGCACTTGATCGGCACCGCTGCCGATCCGTGGGCCGGGTGCCAGCACGTCCGCCGCTGCGACGACTCCCAACTGTGCCGCCAGCGCAACGATCGGTACGACGGCACACAGCGCGATCTTGGAACGAACTGCACTCATGTACCCCTCCCATCCCGCGGTTCCCCCAAGCGCACGCGGACAGGTGACGTCTCGTTCCGGTCACGCTCGTCCCGGCGACAGGCCTTGTCAAGGACGCGCGTCTGCCTCAAGGCGAGTGGAGTAGAACACCGTGGCCAGGTGACGTCTTCGCTTCAGCGCCTGACCCCTCTCGTTGCTCCGTCCTGGGCCTCCTCGGCCATGGTCACGCCCGTGCGTCCAGATGTGTGGAGCCGACGAGCAGGACGTGCAGGGTGCGGGGGCCGTGCACGCCCTCAACCCGCTCGAGCTCGATGTCGCTGGTGGCCGAGGGTCCGCTGATCCAGGTCAGCGGTCGTCCGGCTGTGACGGCGTCGCGGAGCGGGGCGATGGACTCGGGAACGTCGCCGACCAGCTGCGCCTCATGCACGACGCACACGTGTACGTCGGGTACGAGGGAGAGGGCACGGCGGCCCTGGTCGGGACCGTGGTCGAGCACGATGGTGCCGGTCACCGCGATGGCGACCGTGGCTGCGGTGACGACCGCGTCGAAGTGGTCCAGGTCGCCGGAGGACAAGGCCCCGTCGTCGGTGACGACCTCGACGCCGTCGAGGGCGGTCAGCCATTCCTGCGGCAACCCGGGCGGTACGACGATGCGTGTGGCCCGGGTGAGCGCTCCCGCGACGGCCGCAGCGATCGCCTCCGCGTCCACTCGCTCGACGACGGCGCGGTAGTCCTCCACGCGTTCGACGAAGGTCGCAGCGACGTCTGCAAGCGTCGTGGTCATGCCGTACCGGTGGTCCGGCGGCGATGTCCGCTCGGAGCCGTCCAGCGCAGTGGCGATCCGGACGAGAATGTCGTCGCGGGTGCTCATCACTGAACTCCCTTCTCGCGCTTCCACCACGACCGGAAGGACTCGGTGGGGGGTGTGGGCGCGTCGCGGGCGTCGCTCCAGGCCGAGAGGGGACCGGGGAGGCGTCCGATGGTGTCCTTCTTCTTCAGAACCCGACCGCTCAGCTCGGCACCCTTCTGAGCCTTCTCCCACCGACGGTGGTCGGAGAACATCCAGGCGGCGCCCTTCATGGCGATCTGCTCACCGGAGGGGATCCCGCCGCGGTGCTCGTCGACCACGCGGGTGCGCAGGTGGACGAGGATTTCGGGAATCTCGATGCCGACGGGGCAGACGTCGCCGCAGGCGCCGCATAGGGACGAGGCGTAGGGCAGCGACTGATCCACAGCGCTGGTGGTGCCCCGCAGCAGGGGGTTGAGGATCGCGCCGATGGGTCCGGGGTAGACGGAGCCGTATGCATGGCCACCGACACGTTCGTAGACGGGGCAGACGTTGAGACAAGCCGAGCAGCGGATGCATCGCAACGCCTGTCGGCCCATGCTGTCGGCCAGCGCGTCGGTGCGACCGTTGTCCAACAACACCACGTGCACCTGTTGGGGACCGTCACCTGGGGTGATGCCGGTCCAGGTGGAGGTGTAGGGGTTCATCCGCTCCCCGGTGGAACTGCGCGGCAGCAGCTGCATGAACACCTCGAGGTCCTCCAACTTCGGCAGCACCTTCTCTATGCCAACTACGCTGATCAGCGTTTCGGGCAGGGTCAGGCACATACGGCCATTGCCCTCCGACTCGACCACCACGAGGGTGCCGGTGTCGGCGATCGCGAAGTTCGCGCCCGAGATGGCGACCTTGGCGCGCAGGAACTTTTCCCGCAGATGCACGCGTGCGGCCTCGGCCAGCTCGCGTGGGTCGGAGCTGAGCCCGGCGGGGGGCGGGGTCCCCACGTGACCCATCTCGCGCAGGAAGATCTCGCGGATCTCGGCGCGGTTGCGGTGAATGGCCGGGACCAGGATGTGGCTGGGCCTGTCGTGGCCGAGCTGCACGATCAGCTCGGCCAGGTCTGTCTCCCAAGCAGCGATGCCCGCTTCCTCGAGAGCCTCGTTGAGGCCGATCTCCTGGGTCGCCATGGACTTGACCTTGACGACCTCTTCGGCTCCGGTGGCCCGCACCAGCGAGGTGACAATCCGGTTGGCCTCCTCGGCATCGCTGGCCCAGTGCACGGTGGCACCGGCCCGAGTCAGGGACTCCTCGAGCTGCACCAGGTAGGTGTCGAGATGGGTCAGGACGTTGTCCTTGATCGCCGCACCCGCCAGGCGGAGCTCTTCCCAGTTGTCGAGCTCCTCGACGACCCGGGCGCGCTTGCCGCGGATGGTGTGGGTGGCGTGCTGGAGGTTGCGACGCTGCTGGGAGTTGCCCAGCGCCTCCTTGGCCGCGGTCTGGAACTTCGGCATTCCGATGAACGTGCCGCTCATGCCGTCACCTCTTTGTCGGCGGGCCTGTTGGATGCTGTGAAGTCTCGTTCGGTGGAGGCGAGCACCTCGGCCAGGTGCATGACCCGGATGCCGGCGCGTTGTCGGGTGAGGAGTCCACCGATGTGGGCCAGGCAGCTGTTGTCCCCGGCGACCAACACCTCGGCGTGGGTCTCGCGCACGTGGTGGGCCTTGTCGGAGCCCATCGCGACCGAGGTGTCGGAGTTCTTCATGGCGAAGGTGCCGCCGAACCCGCAGCATTCCTCGGCCTCGGGCAGGTCGACGAGGTCGATGCCGCGGACCTCCCGCAGCAGTCGGAGCGGCTTGTCGGCCACCCGCAGCATGCGCAGCGAGTGACAGGTGGGGTGGTAGGTGACGCGGTGCGGAAAGGTCGCCCCCACGTCGGTCACACCCAGCACGTCGACGAGCAGCTCGCTCAGCTCGTACACCTTGCCCGCCGTCTTGGTGGCCCGGTCGGCAAGATCGGGCTGCCCGCATCCCCGGGCCACAGTGGCGTGCTGGTGCCGGACGCTTCCGACGCAGGAGCCCGACGGGGCCACGACGGCCTCGTACTCGCCAAAGACGTCGACGAACCGTTCCACGAGCGGCAGCGCCTCGCGGGCGTAGCCAGTGTTCGTGAACATCTGCCCGCAGCACGTCTGCCCCAGGGGGAACTCCACGGTGACCCCGAGGCGCTCCAGGACGGCAACGACCGCCTTGGGCGTCGCGGGCCACATCGTGTCGTTGAAGCAGGTGGCGAAGAGTGCCACGCGCATGCCATGGCCGGGGAGCGAGGTCATCGGGGTCATACCATCCAGTTGAGCACGGTGGACTGGAGTCCGACCAGCAGGCAGATCGCGAGCAGCAGGCCCAGGCTCCAGCCGATGAGCTTGCGGAAGATGTCGGACTCCTTCCCGGCCAGACCGACCGCCGCGGCGGCGATGGTGAGGTTCTGGGGGCTGATCATCTTGCCCACCACGCCGCCGGACGTGTTGGCCGCAACCATCAGGTTCGGGTCGAGGCCGGCCTTCTCCGCCGCGCTCTGCTGCAGGGTCGCGAAGAGCGCGTTGGCGCTGGTGTCGGAGCCGGTCACCGCGGTACCCAGCCAGCCCAGGATGGGGGAGAGGAACGCGAAGGCGGCGCCGGTGCCGGCGATCCAGCCGCCCATCGTCTGGGTCTGCCCCGACAGGTTCATCACGTAGGCCAGCGCCAGCACCGAGGCGACGGTCAGGAACGCGAAGCGGAGCGTCCTCATGGTGGTGATGAACTCGGATGCGATGCGGCCGGCCTTCACGCCCTGCACCAGTCCGATGATGATCGCGCAGATGACCAGCAGGGTGCCGGGCGAGGACAGCCACTGCCACTTGTAGATCGTCGAGGCCGACTCCACGGCGCCGTGCAGGCCCGGCCACTCGATCAGCCGGTCGGTGCTCGCCAGGAAGTCCGTGACCGGCGCAACCAGCTTGGCGGCGCAGAAGACCGCGATCACCAGGAGGTAGGGGAAGAGCGCCATCGTGATGCGGCCGGGGGTGAGCAGGGCGGCACGCTGCGCGACCACGTCGAGCTCCTTCTTGGCCTCGACGGCGACGTTTCCGTAACCCGTCGGGCCGTCGCTGTGCGGGCCCTCGTCTTCCTCCTTCTCCTCGTGCGTGCCCAACAGCCGCTCCGCGGCCTCGCTCGAGCCCTGCGGCTGCCACACGCGGAGCAGGGCCACCGCCGCGGCCAGACCGGCGAGCGAGGCGATGACGTCGGTGAGCTCGACGGAGATGAAGTTGGAGCTGACGAACTGAGCTAGACCGAACACGCCACCGACCACCAGGGCCAACGGCCAGATCTCGCGGACGCCGCGACGACCGTCTGCCACGAAGACGAGGATCAGGGGCACGAACAGCGCGAGGAACGGGGTCTGGCGGCCGACGATGGCGCCGATGTCCTCGTAGGGGATCCCGGTCAGGGTGCCGGCGGTGATGATCGGAATGGCCATCGCACCGAAGGCCACAGGCGCGGTGTTGGCCAGCAGGACGACCATGGCGGCGCGGAGCGCGGGGAAGCCGACCGCGACCAGCGTCACCCCGGAGATCGCGGCCGGGGCGCCGAAACCTGCTAGCGCCTCCAACAGGCCACCGAAACAGAAGGCGATGATAGTGAACCTCCTCACCCGTCAAGAGATCGGATGGCCCAATGACCGAGCACGCCTCGACCGATGCCGCCCTCAAACCGGTCGGCGGGGAAACGCCGTGGCGCCCAGTGACGCGTAGCCGGTCCCACGAACTGGTCCTCGACCAGATCGAGGAACAGATCCTGGCCGGGACCCTGCGCGTAGGAGATCGGTTGCCGGGCGAGCGAGACCTGGCCAGCCACCTGCAGGTGAGCCGGTCCGCCGTACGCGAGGCCATCCGCGCCTTGGAGGCGCAAGGGGTCGTGCGCTCCGCAGTCGGCTCCGGCAAGGACGCGGGACCGTCGTCTCGGCGATGCCCAGCGAGGCGCTGACGCGACTGCTGCGCCTCCACGTCGCACTGGCCAACTTCTCGATGCTCGACGTCATCGACGCTCGGGTGATGCTGGAGCGTTCCAGCGCGACCCTCGCTGCCGACAACGCTGGTCCGGAGAACCTCGAGGCAATGCGTGCGGCGCTGGATGGCATGGATCGTCCCGGCGTCAATCAAGAAAACGTTCAACGACCTGGACACGGCGTTCCATGTGGCGATCGCTGAGGCCAGCGGAAACAGGCTGGTGGCGGACATGACCATCGCCCTGCGCGACTCCGTACGTCGCCCCATCCTGCACGCGCTGCATGCGCTCGGGTCTGACTGGGAGCGGGTCGCTGATCAGCTGCGGGCCGACCACCGCGCCATCTGTGCCGCAATCGAAAGCGGAGACGGTGCGCTCGCAGCCGAACGCGTCGACCAGCACATCTGGTCCGCCCACTCCGCGCTCGCGATTACGGGCAACGCGTGAGGTTCACTGTGGAAGACAAAGGACGGCGTACGTCCCTGCCACCCGGACTCGACCGTTTGGCTACTGCGGCAATTCCGAGAGCACCTCTGGAACGGGTCGCAGATGGAGGTTAAGCAGTTTCCTCGCCCCGCTCTCATCGCCCTGGTTCAACAGCGCGACGAGTTCCCTGTGTTCTGCGTCGATCACCGCCATGCGGTCGGGTCGGGCTCGGGTGGCGATGACTGCCACGCGCTGTTGTCGGGAGCGCAAGGTGTCGTAGAGCTCGGTGAGCACCGAGTTGCCGGCCGCGACGACCATGGCTCGGTGGAAGGATCGCGCGTATCCGGACACGGCAAACCAGTCAGCGCTCTTGCCTGCGGCCTCCATCGGTTCGAGCAGCTCAGCCATGCCTGCCGGCGCGCCGGTGCCGGCGGCGCAGATGGTGGCGATCGCATGGCCTTCGATCAGGCGGCGGCTCTGGTAGACCTCCGTGAGCTCCTGGGCGGTCACGCTGGTCACCTGCGCGCCCTTGCGGGGTAGCAGGGTGATGAAGCGCTCGGCGGCCAGGGCCGGCGATCATGGACGACTTCGGCATCAGCGCAACCCAGCTGGGGTTGCTGTCCTCGGCGTTCTTGTGGACCTACGCGATGCTGCAGCTGCCGATCGGGTCGATCATCGACCGTCTCGGGGTTCCGTGGGTGAACCGGGTGGCAGTCGCCCTCTGGACCGTCGCCTCGTTCGCCTCAGCCGCCGCGGGCGGCCTCGGGTTGCTGGTGGTGGCGCGGCTGCTCCTCGGCGTGGGTGAGGCGCCGACGGTCCCGGCGGGCTGGAAGGTGATCGGGCAGTGGTTCCCCCGTCACGAGCGCGGTACGGCCACAGCGGTCTTCGACGGCTGCGCGAAGCTGTCCAACGTCATCGGCATCCCGATCATGGCGCTCCTGGTCTCCCAGTACGGCTGGCAAGCCGCGTTCCTGTTCACCGGTTTCGTGAGCTTCGCCTACCTGGTCGCGTGGTGGATCCTGTACCGCTCACCCCGCGAGGCACTCGCCGCCGGACGGCTCGAGCAGAGCGAGTACGACCTCATCCGTGAAGGCGGCGCCGAAGACGAAGACGCCCATGGGAGCGGTGCAATGCGGGGACTCCGTCACCTGCTTGTGTTGCCGCAAGACCTGGGGCCTCGCACTGGGCTACGCGTCCTACACCTACGCGTACTACGTGTACTTGACCTGGCTACCCGCCTACCTGGAGAAGCAGTTCGACCTCACACTGCTCAGCGGCGGCCTCTACTCCGGGATCCCGTGGCTGGTCGCGGTCATCGCCCAGTTCACCATCGCTGGGATCGTGATGGACCGGGTCATCGCCCGAACCGGCGACCAGACCAAGGCCCGTCGGATCGTGCTGGTGACCAGTCTGACGGTCTCCCTCGCGGTGGTCGGGGCAGCGTACGCCGACACGGTCGCGGTCGCCTTGGCCTTCCTCTCGGTAGGCCTGGCGGGGCTCGCGGTGTCAGTGCCGGCAGGGGCAAGCATCGTTGGGCTCATCGCTCCCGAGGGCTACACCGGGACACTCGGCGGCATCGTCAACTTCGTGGCGAACCTGATCGGAATCGCTGCGCCCATCGTCACCGGCATGGTGTACGACGTCACCGGCTCCTTCGCCGGCGCCTTCATCATCACCGGAGTGGTCCTCGTCGCCGGTATCGCCAGCTACACCCTGGTGTTGGGTCGTATCGAGACCATGTCCGCTCCGCCGCTCGACACACCCGAGCCCGTTCCCGCCTCGGGTCGCTGACTCCACCCACTCCTACTACGTACGTCGGAGGAATCCCTCATGGTCCAAGTCGCAGTCGCACAGTTCGCCCCTGGCGACGACAAGCTCGACAACCTTGCCCAGATCCGCACCCTGGTCGGCGAAGCCGCCGGTCGGGGAGCCCGACTGGTGGTGCTACCGGAGTACGCGGCGTTCACGGTGGCCGTAACCGATCGCCAGTGGGTCGACACCGCCGAAACCCTTGACGGGCCCTTTGTCACCGCCCTCCGAGGACTCGCCGTCGAATACCGACTCACCTTGGTCGCCGGTATGAACGAGTCACTGGCCCACGACCAGGCCCGGATGTCCAACACCTTGGTGGCAGTCGGACCAGATGGTTCGTTGGTCGCGACCTATCGCAAGCTCCATCTCTACGACGCCTTCGGGCACCTCGAGTCCGACGTCGTCCGGGCCGGTGACATCACCGACCCTGAAACGTTTGCGGTGGACGGCCTCACCTTCGGCATGCAGACCTGTTACGACCTGCGCTTCCCCGAGGTCACCCGGCGCCTGGTCGACGCGGGCGCCGACGCGGTACTGGTTCCCGCGGAGTGGGTGCCCGGACCCCTCAAGGAGGACCACTGGATGACCCTGGTGCGCGCTCGGGCGCTGGAGAACACGATCTACGTAGCCGCAGCCGACCAGAACGCGCCAACGGGCTCCGGCCACAGCGTCATCGTCGACCCGATGGGTGTCGTGCTTGCTTCTATGGGGGAGCGCACCGGCACCGCCGGTGCCGAACTCAACCGGGAGCGCCTGGCCGAGGTGCGCGCGAAGAACCCCGCGCTGGAGCTGCGCCGGTTCACCGTCGCCGTCCGGAGCTGACCGCGTGCTACTGAGGAACACCCTCCCTAGCCAGATGCTTCCTCGCTCACGTCGATCGCCCGCTGAAAGCGCTTCGTCAGGTCGCGGAGCGCGTCTACGAGCTCGGGTGAGTCCAGGATTGTGAAGTCCGCGCCCAGCATGCCCAGATAGAGGGCGAGCATCTCCGGATGGTCCGAGCCCGGCACGAACTCGCAGCGTCCGTCGGCCAGGGACTTCACCTCCAGGGGCACTGGTAGTCGGTCCCGTACGTACGCCGCTGGTGCGTGGACGATCACCCTGGCCAGGTACCGCCAAGGAGCTTCGGCGACTCCCCGTGCCACCTGCGCCGCGATCTCTCGGTCAGGTGGAAGCGCCCTGGGCGTGAAGCGCGGTCCGGTCGGCAGCGACGGCTCGATCCGGTCGACCCGGAAGGTGCGCCAGTCGTCTCGGTCCGTGTCCCAGGCGACCAGGTACCAGCGCCGATGGTCGTTCACGAGGCGGTAGGGCTCCACTGAGCGCCGGCTTGCGACGCCCGAGTGCGCGACGTAGTCGAAACGGAGTCGATCATGGTCGCGACTCGCGGCCGCGACCACAGTGAGTACGTCGGGATCAACCTGCGGTCCGCGCGACGGCATCAGCATCGTGGACGACCGGAAAGCACTGATCCGGTGTCGCAGCCGCGAGGGCAGCACTTGCTGCAGCTTCGCCAGCGCGCGCACGGAAGCCTCCTCGACCCCAGCCACGGAGCCGCTCGCGGCGGTACGCAGCCCGACCGCGACTGCCACCGCCTCCTCGTCGTCGAGGAGGAGCGGCGGCAGGGCGCCGTGGGTGCCCAGCCGGTACCCGCCGGCCACACCTGGCCGCGCGTCGACGGGATAGCCGAGCGTGCGCAACCGGCGCATGTCGTTGCGGATGGTCCGGGTGGTGACGCCGAGCCGCGTGGCGAGGTCGGCACTGGTCCAGTCCCGCCGAGACTGCAACAGCGACAACAGGCGGAGCAGTCGCGCGGAGGTCTCCAACATTCGTCCATCCTGACGCCGATCTAGGAATGATCCTTTCCTTGATTGTTCATAGTCTGGTCCTCCGAGCAAGATCAAGCGCTCCCGACGGAGCGGCCCTTGGCAAAGGAGAAAGTGTTGAGCGAGGACATCCGACCCTTCCGCATCGAGATCCCCCAGGCAGACCTCGACCACTTGAACGACCGGCTCGCCAGCGCCCGCTGGCCTGACGAGCTGTCGGGCGTGGGGTGGACCCGCGGTATCCCAGTGGGGGACCTGCGGGAGCTCGCCGACTACTGGCGCTCGAAGTTCGACTGGCGCGCCCAGGAGACGGCCCTCAACAGGTACCCACAGTTCACGACGGAGATCGACGCTCAGCCCATCCACTTCCTGCATGTCAGGTCCGACCAGGCCGACGCGAAGCCGCTGCTGATCACGCACGGCTTCCCGAGCTCGTTCGCCGAGTTCATGCACCTGGTCGAACCTCTGGTGAACCCGGCGAGTGGTCAGGCGTTCCATGTCGTCGCGCCGTCCCTGCCGGGGTACGCCTTCTCGACTCCATTGCGCGAGACGGGTTGGGCCATGGGTCGCACCGCACGCGCATGGGTCGAGCTGATGCGGCGGCTCGGCTACGAGCGGTACGGCGTACACGGCGGCGACGTCGGCGCTGGCATTTCGGGTACGGCGGCCGGCATCGACGGCGAGCACGTGATCGGCGTACACGTAGTGACTGATCCGTTCACCGCCGCGAACGTCGCCACCTTCATCCCAGGATTGGGCGACCGGCTGGACGAGAACGACCCGGTGGACAAGCAGATCCTGGATCGGATGGATGCCTTCAGGACGGAAGGATCCGGCTACCTCGCGATCCAGAACAGCCGGCCGCAAACCATCGGATACGGACTGGTCGACTCGCCGTTGCTGCAGCTCGCGTGGATCGCCGAGAAGGTGCACGAATGGACCGACCTGCCGGTCGACCGCGACCAGCTCCTCACCACGGTCAGCCTCTACTGGTTCACCCGCTCTGGCGCTTCCGCCGCGCACACCCTTTTCGAGCAGGCGCACTCGTCCGACTGGGGGGCGCCGCCGACCGTCCCGCAGGCCTTCGCGGTCTTCGGCGCCGACGAGACGGCACGCAAGCTCATCTCCCCACCGGCGGAGCGCGTTGGACCGAGTTCGAGCGCGGCCGGCACTTCCCGGCCATGGAGGCCCCGGCCGAGCTCGCGGCGGATCTGCAGGCATTCTTCGGGCCGCTGGAGTGACAGACCACTGAGCCGGAGTGGGTTCGGGAGCGGCCGCGGATCAGGCGTGGTCGTTCCCTTGCCAACGCGTCGGGCGGGGAGCAGAGTGGTCGGCGGGCAGGGGGTGCCCGTCAGCCCAGTCGCGTCCTAATGGGGGTCACCAATGATGCGCAAGCTCTGCAGCCTCGTCGCAGCCATGCTCGTTGCCACTACTGTCCAGACTGCCGCGTTGGCGAGCGACGACAGCGACCCGCGACCTGGGGCGTCAGGGGTGGGGGACGAGTACTTCCCCCTGGACGGCAACGGCGGGTACGACGTACAGCTCTACGACCTGGAGATCCGGTACCAGCCGCGAACAGGTGTGTTGGCCGGGCTTGCGACGATCAGCGCCCGTACTACGAAGAGCCTGTCGTCGTTCAACCTTGACCTGGTTGGCCTCACAGTTCGCGGTATCCGGGTCAACGGGGAGGCAGCCTCGTGGTCGCGGGACGGGCAGGAGCTGAGGGTGGTCCCCGCGCACCCCTTGCGCAAGCACACTGCCTTCAAGGTCAAGGTCCGGTACGACGGGGTGCCGGAGCCCATCGAGAGCGGTCTGGGCGATTCAGGTTTCCTCGCGACCGACGACGGCTTCGACATCGCCGGCCAGCCGCACGTCGCCGCGACCTGGTTCCCGGTGAACGACCACCCGGTCGACAAGGCGTCGTACTTGTTCCGCGTCACCGCACCGCGCGGCCGCGAGGTGGTCGCCAACGGAGACCTGGTCGGCGTGCGCGCCCGCGGTCACTGGTCGACGTGGACTTGGTGGGCCAAGGACCCGATGGCGAGCTACCTGGCCACGGTGGACGTCGGTGAGTTCAGGCTCGACAAGTACAAGGAGGACGGCATCCGGTACGTCGACGCGGTCGACCCGGACCTGGACGCACCCGTCGCGCCTCCGACCAGCGGCACACAGCTGGCGATCTCGCAACAGGCCAACAACTCCTACAAACGGCTCCTGCACACGGTGACGGTCCCGGCCGGCGGCGCCACGGTCGGGTTCACGATCACGCGGGACACCGAGCTGGACTGGGACTACGTGTTCGCCGAGATCCACACCCTCGGGGAGGAGGACTGGACGACCCTGCCCGACACGAACGGGCACACGACCCAGGAGACCGGCAACTCGTGCGTGATCTGGCCGTTCATCCATCCCTTCATCTCTCACTACCAGAGCAGCGACCAGGCCACGGGCGAGTGCGGTCCGACCGGTACCACTGGTGAGTGGTGGGCCGCTACGGGTAAGAGCGACGGGCCCGAACAGTGGGAGCTCGACCTCGGGGACTACGCCGGCAGCACGGTCGAGCTGTCGATCACCTACGCCAGCGATGACTTCATTCAGCGCAACGGCGCCTTCGTCGATGACATCGTCGTGTCAACGGGTGAGGGCACCACGTCGTTCGAGACCGGCCTCGAGGGGTGGATCGTGCCGGGCGCACCAGCGGGCAGCCCCGGCAACGAGAACGACTGGCTCGTCGGCACGGTGGCGGACCTGCCGCCATCAATTGGCGAGATCGTGGACGGGTCGCTCGCGCGCCAACCTG
This sequence comes from uncultured Actinomycetota bacterium, assembly GCA_963759525.1. Taxonomy (GTDB): domain Bacteria; phylum Actinomycetota; class Actinomycetes; order Propionibacteriales; family Nocardioidaceae; genus Marmoricola. Next base: position 192,255 of record CAVWZO010000009.1, read on the forward strand.
AGATCATCGGCTTCCTGGCTGGGGTGTTCGGTCAATATCCCTGGCGGTCCGCCGGCGGCATCGTCGACGACCTCAAGGGGCTGGGGTTCGCGCTCGAGACTCAGACTCGCCCCATCTACTCCCGGGACTTCTTCACCGACTCCTTCGCTGGCGACGCCGTGGTGGTGCACGAGCTCGCCCACCAGTGGGTTGGCGACAGCCTGGCCCTGGAGCGGTGGCGGGACATCTGGCTCAACGAGGGCTTCGCGACGTACAGCGAATGGCTGTGGTCCGAGAAGGAGGGGCTGGGCACGGCCCAGCAGATCTTCGACTTCTTCTACAACAACTTCATCCCGGACGACGACCCGCAGTGGCAGGTGGTCATCGGCGACCCTGGTCCGGACCTCCTTTTTGAGTTCCCGGTCTACTTCCGCGGCGCCCTGACACTGCACCAGCTGCGGCTGACTGTCGGGGACGAAGACTTCTTCCGGATCCTCCGGACGTGGGCCCAGGTGCGCGCCGGCGACAACGTGACGACACCCGAGTTCATCCGGCTCGCGGAGCGGATCTCGGGCGAAGAGCTCGACGAGCTCTTCGACGCCTACCTGTACACGCCGGGGAAGCCGCCCCTTCTGGCCGGGCCGCCGGCCGCGTCCAGGCTGTCGGAGAAGACGGCCCCGCTTGGTGCGGCAGGGACGATCGCGCGGGGGAAGATGGCCCAGAGCTCGCAGAAGCGGTGAACGCTCGGTTGCCTTCGTCATGGGCTGGTCGCAGATAACGACCTTGCCGTTGGTCGCCACGGCGGATGAGGCTGTGCGGGACGTCATACGAACTGGTCGCCACGGCCGCCACAACGTATGACGTCGTGCGGGACGTCATACGAACTGGTCGCCACAGCCGCCACAACGTATGACGCTCTGCGCGACGTCATACGAACTGGTCGCCACGGCCGCCACAACGTATGACGTCGTGCGGGACGTCATGCGAACCGGTCGCCACGGCCGCCACAACGTATGACGCTCTGCGCGAGGTCATGCGAACTGGTCGCCACGGCCGCCACAACGTATGACGTCCTGGGCGGACCCTGGTCCTGGTCGCCTCGGCTGCCGGGGTGTTTTGGCTGGGGAGCGCTAGCCGACGGTCCCGCGGGCGGCGGCCTTCTCCTGGAGGTCGAGAACCACTGCCGGGTCGCGCAGCGTGGTCACGTCACCAAGTTCGCGTCCCTCCGCGATGTCTCGCAGGAGCCGACGCATGATCTTCCCGGACCGGGTCTTCGGCAGGTCGTCCGCCCAGATGATCGACTTTGGTCGGGCCAGTTTTCCGATCCGCGCCGCCACGTGTTCGCGGATGTCGCCGGCCACCTCGTCGTCGCCCTCGAGCTCGCCGTTGAGAGTGACGAACGCGACTATCGCCTGTCCGGTCAGAGCGTCTGGTTCCGCGACGACGGCGGCCTCGGCCACCTTCTCGTGCGCGACTATCGCTGACTCGACCTCTGCGGTGGACAGCCGGTGCCCGGACACGTTGATGACGTCGTCGGTGCGTCCGATGATCCAGAAGTAACCGTCGCTGTCGCGTCGGGCGGCGTCGCCCACAAGGTAGGTGCGCGGTCCGAAGCGGTCGAAGTAGGTGGAGACGAACCGCTCGTCGTCCCCGTACAGCGTGCGCGCCATGCCCGGCCACGGCCGGGTGATCACGAGCAGCCCCGTGCCCTCCTCGATGTTGTTGCCGTCGGGGTCCACCAGCGCTGCGCTGATGCCCGGCATGGGGCGAGTGGCCGAACCGGGTTTGGTCGCGGTCATACCGGCCAGGGGAGCGATCATGATCTGGCCGGTCTCGGTCTGCCACCAGGTGTCGACCACGGGACACCGCTCGCGCCCGATCACCTTGTGGTACCACAGCCAGGCCTTGGGGTTGATCGGCTCGCCGACCGATCCGAGCAGGCGAAGGGAGGACAGGTCGTGCTTGTTCGGGTGCTCGACTCCCCATTTCATGCAGGCGCGGATTGCCGTGGGAGCGGTGTAGAAGATCGTGACTCCGTAGCGCTCGATGATCTCCCACCAGACGTCCTTGGCGGGATAGTCGGGCGCGCCCTCGAAGATCACGCTGGTGGCACCGTTCGCCAACGGGCCGTAGACGATGTAGGAGTGCCCGGTCACCCACCCGATGTCGGCTGAACACCAGAAGACGTCGGACTCCGGGTGGAGGTCGAAGACGTCTCGTTGGGTGGCGGCCACCCCCGTGAGGTATCCGCCGGTGGTGTGCACGATGCCCTTCGGCTTTGCCGTCGAGCCCGAGGAGTAGAGGATGAACAGCGGATGCTCGGCCGGCATTGGCTCTGCGGGGCAGTCCGGTGCGCTGCGGGCCAGAAGGTCGTCGTACCAAACGTCGCGTCCGTCCTGCATGGCGCACTCGGTCTCGGTGGCCCGCACCACAACGATGTGCTCCAGGCTCGGCAGGTCGGACATGACCTCGTCGACCGCGGGCTTGATGGGCGCTGTCTTGCCCTTGCGTCGGGAGCCGTTGACGGTGATCAGCGCCTTCGCATTTGAGACCTCCATGCGCTCGCGCACCGACCCGGGGGAGAAGCCGCCGAAGACGACGTTGTGCGGTGCGCCGATGCGGGCGCAGGCCAGCATCGCGACGACGGCCTCGGGGATCATGGGAAGGAAGATGCCGACGGTGTCGCCCTTCGTCACACCGAGGTCCTTGAGTCCGTTCGCCAGGCGCTGTACGTCGCGGTGCAGGTCGGCGTAGGTGATGCTCACTTCCTCGCCTTCCTCACCGCGCCAGTGGTAGGCCACCCGGTCGCCGTTGCCCGCCTCCACGTGGCGATCCACGCAGTTGTAGGAGACGTTCAGCTCGCCGTCGGAGAACCACTTGTAGAACGGCGGGTTGGAGTCGTCGAGAACGGTCGTGAACGGCCGGTGCCAGTGCAGCTCCCGAGCTCGCTCGGCCCACCAACCCTCGGGATCCCGCTCCGCCTCCGCGTAGACCGCCGAGTCGCGGATACGTGCCCGCTCGCGGAACTGCGTTGGAGGCTCGAACTCCTCGACCTGCAGTAGGTCCTTGAGCACATTCTCAAGCTCGTCGGCACTCTTGACGAGGTTGGCGTCGTCTGTCATCTCTGACTCCCGGGGTGAGGCTCCCACCGCGCTGGATCGGAGGCACCTGCGGTTTCCGGCACCATGCGAAGACGACTCCGCTTGATCCGTGTGTAGGAGCGCAACAATATGAACGTAGCAGTCGACCGTGGCGCGGTCACTGTGGTCCGAAGCGACCGGCCTTCGGGCCGTTGCTGATGTCTGCATACCCCACAAGCGACGCGGGGTCGGGATCGAGGTGGCGCACATGCGGAACCAGGTGGTAGCGGTCACCGGCGTCGAGGGGCGTGAGCGGTCGTGAGCGCGTCGGTCCTCCTTGTGTGGCACGAGGACTTGATGAAGTACGACCTGGGAGGCACCCACCCGATGCACCCGGGCCGGCTTGAGATGACGATCGCTCTGGCTCGCGACCTGGGCGTGTTGGCGCGGCCCAACCTGCGGGTCGCTGCCCCCCAGCCCGCTTCCGACGAGGTGCTGGCGCTCGTGCATGACCCTGCGTACATCGCGGCGGTGAGGGGGGCGCCCCTGCGACAGCTCGCCGAGCCGCTCGACACATATGGACTGGGCGGCGAGGACAACCCGATTTTCGAGTTGATGCACGATGCGTCGGCGCTCGTCACCGGGGCCACCATGGAGGCGGCGCGCGCGGTTCGTAGTGGCGAGGTAGACCACGCCGTCAACCTGGCTGGCGGCCTTCATCACGCCATGCCGTCGAGGGCGTCGGGGTTCTGCGTCTACAACGACGCGGCCGTCGCCATCGCGTGGCTTCTGGGCGATGGCGTACGGCGGGTGGCTTACGTCGATGTGGACGCCCATCATGGCGACGGGGTCGAAGCGGCGTTTTACCACGACCCGCGGGTGCTGACGATCAGCCTGCACGAGACCGGTTACACGGCCTTTCCGGGCACCGGCTTCCCGCAGGACGTGGGTGGGGTCGACGCTGAGGGTAGTGCGATCAACGTCGCGCTGCCCGCGCACACCGGTGACAGTGGCTGGCTGCGGGCGTTCCACGCCGTGGTGCCTCCGCTGGTGCGAGCCTTCGAGCCGGAGTACGTCGTCACCCAGCTCGGCTGCGACACCCATCGGCTGGACCCCCTGGCCCAGCTCGAGCTCACCGTTGACGGGCAGCGGGCCTGCTACTCGGCGTTGCACGAGTTGGTGCACGAGGTGTGCGACGGCCGCTGGATCGCCGTCGGCGGCGGCGGCTACTCGGTCGATGACGTGGTGCCACGATCGTGGACGCACTTGCTGGCTGAGATGACCGGAGACCCGCTGGATCCTGCGGCTGCCACCCCTCAGGTTTGGCGCGAGCTGGTCCGAGCACGGACGGGCAAGGCGGCGCCGGAGTTCCTCAGCGACGGCGCCGATCCTACGTACCGTGGCTGGGACGCCGGGGCAGGCGACCCTGAGGACAGGGTCGACCGGGCAATTGCTGCGGCCCGGCTGGCGGGATTCCCGGAGCACGGCCTCGACCCCTTCGACCCGCGATGAGGCACGCCGGACCGCGCACCAGAAGCAACGGGGTCAGTCCGGTCAGTGGTCGAGGGCCTTGCCCTCGGCGCCGGCACCGGTGAGCGAGCGAACCTCCATCTCGGACGCCTTGTTCTCCAGGTGCTCCTTGCTGGTGATCGTGCCGAGGTACCCGAGCAGGAAGGAGGCGGGTATGGAGATGATCCCCGGGTTGGAGAGCGGGAACCAGGACCAGTCCGCGTCCGGGAACATCGCAAGTTCGTTGCCGGAGACTGCCGGCGAGAAGGCGATGAGGGTCACTGTGAGGGTGAGTCCGCCGTAGATGCTCCACAGACAGCCGCGGGTGTTGAACCGCTTCCAGAACAGCGAGTAGAGGATCGTCGGGAGGTTCGCCGACGCAGCGACCGCAAAGGCCAGGGCGACGAGGAACGCGATGTTCTGCCCGTTGGCAGCGATCCCGCCCAGAATGGCGACCACACCGACGACGACCGCGGCGATCCGGGCGACCCTGACTTCTGCTCCCGGCGGCGCGTTGCCCTTGTGGATCACGCTGGCATAGATGTCGTGTGCGAAGGATGCCGATGCCGTAATCGTGAGGCCGGCCACGACTGCGAGGATCGTGGCGAAGGCGACGGCGGAGATGACTCCGAGCAACAGCGTGCCGCCGAGCTCGTAGGCCAGGAGCGGGGCAGCCGAGTTGGCCGCACCCGGCGCGGCCGCGATCTTTTCGGGGCCGACCAGTGCGGCGGCGCCATACCCGAGGGTCAACGTGAACAGGTAGAACAGGCCGATCAGCCAGATCGCCCAGACGACCGATTTGCGGGCCTCCTTTGCCGTCGGCACCGTGTAGAAGCGCATCAGGATGTGCGGCAGCCCGGCCGTGCCGAGGACAAGGGCAAGCGCGAGCGAGATGAAGTCAAGCTTCGTTGTGCCCGACAGGCCGTACTTCGCGCCCGGCTCGAGGAGCGCCCCAGCCGCGGCACCGTCGCCAAGCAGCTCGGAGAAGTTCATGCCGTACTTGGCGAGCACCCAGACCGACATCAACGCAGCGCCGGTGATGAGCAGCACAGCCTTGATGATCTGCACGTAGGTGGTGCCCTTCATGCCGCCAATCAGCACGTAGGTGATCATGAGTGCGCCGACAGCAGCGATCACCAGGCTCTGGCCGGCGCGGTTGTTGATGTTCATCAACAGTGCCACCAGCCCGCCGGCGCCAGCCATCTGCGCGAGCAGATAGAAGAACGACACGGCCAACGTGGAAGTGGCCGCGGCAGTGCGCACCGGAGCCTCACGCATCCTGAACGCCAGCACGTCGGCCATCGTGTAGCGACCGGTGTTGCGCAGCAGTTCGGCGACGAGGAGCAGCGCGACCAGCCAGGCCACGAGGAACCCGATGCTGTAGAGGAAGCCGTCGTAGCCCGTGAGCGCGATCGCTCCGGCGATGCCGAGGAAGGAGGCGGCGGACAGGTAGTCACCCGAGATGGCAATCCCGTTCTGGCGTCCGGTGAATGCGGCGCCGGCCGTGTACATGTCCGACGCGCTCTTGTTCGTCTTGCTGGCCTGTATTACGAAGACCAGGGTGACCGCGACGAACGCGCCGAAGATTGCGAGGTTCAGCCAGGTGTTGCCGACCTGGTCGACCTTCGTCGCGAGTGCGATCACAACAGGCCCTCCGCTTCCATCTCTTCGCGGATGCGAGCGGAGCGTGGATCCAGCACCCGATCTGCGTACCTGACGTAGGCCGACGTGACGCCGAAGGTCGTGACGAACTGAAGCAGCCCCATCACCAGCCCCACGTTGATGTTGCCGAACAGCTTGTTGCCCATGAAGTCGGTGGCATAAGCAGCCAGGGCCACGTAGAGGAAGTACCAGAGGAGCGAGACCGTAGTGACCGGCAGGACCCACCGCCGGTAGCGCCGTCTCAGGTCCTGGAACTCAGGCGACTGTTGCACGGCGATGTAGCGTGCCTCGGATGCAGTCGGGGGCGGAACCCCTCGATCTTGGGCGCTGGTCACAGTCCCTCCAGGTCCTGCTCGAGTGCCGGAGTGACAACAGAAATCACTACCGTCACATTGACAACATACGCCCGCGCACGTGGAAGTGCACGACCCGAAACCCGGCAGGCTTCGTGCAGACGCTCAACCCTCGTACAGCGAACGGTCGCGCCGGGCGTGCCAGGTCGCGCGAGTAGCCTCCAGGACCTCTCCGAGGGTCCGCGCCCCGCGCTGCTGAAACAGCGTGATCAGCCGGAGGAAAACCTCTCCCGTGACGAGGGCGTCGCCAAGCGCGGTGTGCCGGTCCACTACCTCGACGCCGAGCCGGTCCGCGATCGCCTCGAGGGAGTGCTCCTCGTGGTCTGGGTGGATCGCCGCATCGAGCAGCAAGGTGTCCAGGACCGGTTGGGTGAACCGGACCCCGGTTGGCTCCTCCTGGAGCCTGAGGAACTGCATGTCGAAGCCGACGTTGTGGCCGACAAGGACGGTGTCGGCGGCGAAGCGCGCGAACTCGGGCAGCACGGTGTCGAGCGTCGGGTGGCCCCTGAGCATCTCCCGGGTGAGGCCGTGCACGGCAGTCGAAACTGCCGGGACCGACCGGAGTGGATCCACGAGCCGCTCGAAGGACTCCCGACGCAGCAGACGTCCGTTCACCACGCGGACCGCGCCCACGGCGATGATCGCGTCGCCTTGGGTCGGTTGCATGCCGGTGGTCTCGGTGTCGAAGACTGTGTAGACGAGCTCGTCCAGGTCGCGGTCGTGCCAGGCCAGGGACTCCTCCTGTCTGTCGAAAAGCCCGAAATCGTAGAACTCCGGTCGGCTCGCGAGGTCGATCTTTGGGCGGACTGCAGGTGTGGGCGTGGCCTTGATCAGTGGAAGTAGCAGGATCAAGTGCGCTCCCCCTCCCGACGTCCTGCCAGACCACACCTCCCCGCCATGGCGCGCGATGACCTCGCGCGCATTCGGAGCGGCGCCCCCAGTGAGCGGTTCGTCCAGCCAGGCCTGGAACGCCTCCGGCGGAGGTGCCTGCCCGGTCCATGCCGCCTCGAGCTGCGCGTGGCCCCCAGCCCGGGTGACCCCGAGCGTCATCGTCTCGATGCCAACCTGGACGCACACGCGTCCCACGAGATGCATCGCGACGCGCGCAAGTGCGTGGCCGTCTACCTCGACCCAGAGCGAGTCGGTCGTGGGTCGAACGGAGACGGCCACCGAGTCCTGGCGCTCGATCGCGGCGGCGACGACCGACAGCAGGTCGTTGGCACTCATCTCGCTCAGCAACCAGTCTGCAGCGAGGTGCCTGGCCGACTCAGCGGCCCACACCTCGAACTGTCGGCCAAGTCGCTGGGACTCCTCTCGCACGATGCCGACGAACTGCTGACGATGCTCGGCCTCCATGTCGGGGTAGTCAGTAACCGCCTCGATCGCGGCCTGAATGCTGCCAAGCGATGCGCGGGTCGCCTCGGTGTACTCCCGCGAGCGGTCGTCGCGGCGGCTGCTGGCCCTCAGCCGCTCGGTCAGGTCTTCGAGCAGCAGCACGAAACCGGTGAGCTCGCCCTCCGGCCCGTTCACAGTGGCCACCTGGACCTGCAGCAGCCGCCCGCCGTACAAGGTGGTGGCGGCATGTGAGGACGCGGACGCGGCCCGGATGCGAGCCACGGCATGCTCGAGAAGATCCCGGTCGACGATGTCGAAGATCGACCGGCCAAGTCCGACGGCCGTGTCGTCATCCAGAATCGACCGCGCGGCAGAGTTGTAAAGCAGGATCCGTCCGTCAACGTTGCACACCAGGACCGCGACAGCGAGCTCGGCCATCAACGTGGCCAGTCGATTTCGCTCGTGCTCGAGACCAGCCTGCGCTGTGGCGATCTGGGTGGCGACCTGGCGTTCTGCCACGCGACGCCGTTCGGCAAGGGCCTCCACGACGGTGGCCAGCTCCTCGACCTCGGGAGGGCCCGACCGGTCCACCAGGTGGTCCGGGTTGGCGTCGAGCAGCAGCCGGGCCTCGGCGGAAAGGCGCCTTGCCGCGGTGGTGTAGCGACCGACGAGGCGGGCGACCAGTACGACGAGTCCGACGAGCATCAAGGCGCCACCGATGATCAGGACAGGCGCCTGGCGCTGAAGAACATCACCAAGGGCTCCCTGCTGATTCGCGGCGAGTTCGACCCACACCAGCAACGACAGGGCGACAACCGCGAGGACGACGTACGCCGCAACCACGGTCGCCGGCACCCACCGACCACGTGTTCGGAACGAGCCCACCTAACCGCCTTCGCCGAGAAGCCGAGAGACCGTGGCGACCAGGTCTGAGGTCGAGAAGGGTTTGGTCACGTACGCGTCCGCGCCCAGGGCCAGACCCTTGGTGACCTCGGTCTCGCGTCCCTTGGCCGTGAGCATGACGATCTTGAGGTCGCTCCAGCCTGATGTCCGCAACTGCTGGCAGACGTCATAACCGTCGCGGCGAGGCATCATCACGTCGAGGAGTACCAAGTCGGGACGGAACCGTTCGACCTCGAGGAGCGCCTCGTCGCCGTCCCTGGCGACGCTGGTCTCGAAGCCGGCTTTCTTCATGAGGAACTGAAGGGAAACCACGATGTTCGGCTCGTCATCAACGATGAGCACCTTGGCTGTCATGAGCTGTCCCTCTCTGAACGGACCGGGGAGCTGTCCACGGCCGGGACCGGTAGTTCGAAGGAGAAGGTAGCGCCCTGCCCGGGGGTGCTCTCGACCCAGAGCCGGCCGCCGAGGTGATCCACGATCTGGCGGCTGATCGGCAACCCCAAACCTGTGCCCGGCGGGCGGTTGGTGCGGGTGTCGCCGCCCTGCCGGAACTTCTCGAAGATGGCGTCCTGGTCCTCGTCGGCCACGCCCGATCCGTTGTCGGAGACGTCAATCCGTACGAAGCCGTCATGCGTGTCGACTACGACCTGCACCCGACCCGACCCTGGCGGGCAGAACTTCACGGCGTTCGACAGGAGGTTGAGCATCACCTGGACGAGCCGGTCCGCGTCGGCCCGAACGACCGGCGCGGGCTCAGGTACCTCCATCTCGAGGACTACCCGGCGTTCGCTGAAGATCTGCGCAGTGGCCTGCATGGACGTGGTGAGCACCTGACCCAGGTCGACGTACGCGATCTGCCACTCGGCATTTCCAGACTCGAGCTTGGACAGATCGAGCACCTGGTTGATCAGGCGCGTCAGACGCTCGGTCTCGTCGACGACGATCTGCAGATAGCCCGCGCGCTCGTCGGGATCCAGGTCGGGGTTGTCCAACAGAATCTCGGAGAACGCCCGGATGGACGTCAGTGGAGTTCGTAGCTCGTGACTGATCGTGGAGACGAAGTCGTCCTTGAGCCTGTCGAGCTCCTGAAGGCGAGAGTTGGCCCCGCGAAGCTCGGAGGTCGCCAGCTCGAGCTCTTCTGACTTGCGCTCGAGGGCGCGGCTGTAGGCCAGCACCTGGGACGTCTCGTCGAGGATCTGCACCACCTCGCTGACCGCCAGGGGCTCCTCGTCCACGACCGACGCAACCATGAATCGCGCGGACGCCGATCCCACTGCGCCGGCGAGCAGGGTCTCCACGTGGTGGACGAGGTCGGCATCCGCCCCCGCAGTGGGCGAGACGTCGGTTCCGGTGCGGACGGCGTACGACGCGAACGCGGCCCGCGCCCCATCTGGGCCAAGGAACCGTCCCAGCAGCCCGCGGAGTTCGTCAACGGACACCGTTCCGCGCCACAGGCGCGGGTCCGCCTCGCGCCCGAGGGGAGTGAAGACGTCCACGAATGTCGATGCCTGGACGTGCTCCGCGGACTTCCGGCGGCCGGTCAGCGAGAGGCCGACGAACAGGCCGACGTTGACCAGCATGCTCCACAGCATGGAGTGGCTGACGGGGTCCAGCCCGTCCAGCCCGAACAAGGCGTGGGGTGCCAGGGCACCGAAGCCAAACGGTCCCTCCTCGATGAAGGAGGCGGGTACGACGCCGGTCCCGACGAGGGACGGCAAGGGCAGCGTGTAGGCCCACACGGCGAAGCCGGCCGCGAGCCCCCAGATCGCGCCGACCCCTGTCGCTCCTCGCCAGTACAGGCCACCGAAGATGGCAGGGGCGAACTGCGCAACCGCCGCGAAGGAGATGAGACCGATGGACACCAGCGCGAGCGACTCTCCGGCGAGGCGGAAGTAGGCGAAGCCCAGCAGCAGAATCACAACGATCGCCGCGCGGCGGATTCCGAGGATCAGCGGCCCGAGGTCGCGCCGCTCGACCAGTCCACCGCCGTACCGCAGCAGCGCCGGCAGCACGAGGGAGTTGGACACCATCGTGGAGAGGGCGATGGTCTCGACGATGACCATCCCGGTCGCCGCTGACAGCCCACCGATGAACACGAGCAGGGCGAGTGCAGCCTGCTGGTCAGCCATCGGAAGGGCCAGGACGTAGGCATCTCCACCGGCACCGCCGTCGCCGAACGTGAGCAGGCCGGCGATGGCGATGGGCATCACGAAGATGTTGATGAGCAGCAGATAGAGCGGGAACAGCCAGCTCGCGGTCTTGATGTGCCGCTCGTCGACGTTCTCGACGACCGCGACCTGCCACTGCCTCGGTAGCAGGAGGATGGCGAACATCGACAGCACGATCAGCCACAGCCAGGACGCGTAGCTCTGGGTCTCTCCGAAGGTCAGCAATCCTGCCAGCTCAGGGCTGTCCTGGGCACGGCCGAACAGGTCGCCGAACCCGCCGAAGAGTCCGAAGGTGACGTAGGCACCGACGGCGAGGAACGCGACCAGTTTGACCAGCGACTCGAACGCGATAGCAGCGACCATGCCCTCATGTCGTTCGGTGGCGTCCAGGTGTCGGGTGCCGAAGACGATCGTGAAGGCGGCGAGCAGGAGCGCAACATACAGCGCAGTGTCGGCCAGGACGGGCGGGTTCGTGGCGACCCCTGTGGCGAGGTCGGGCCGGCCGCGAAGGATCGTGAAGGTGTTCGAGATCGCCTTGAGCTGAAGTGCGATGTAGGGGACGATGCCGACCACGGCGATCACGGTCACCAGCTCGCCGAGCGCCCTGCTCTTGCCGTAGCGGGACGAGACGAAGTCCGCGAGCGAGGTGATGCGGTAGCGCTTGCAGATCCTGATGATCTTCCGAAGGACCAGCCACCAGACGACGGCCATGATCGTCGGACCGAGGTAGATCGGAAGGAACCCGATACCGGTGGTGGCAGCCCGGCCGACACTGCCGTAGTAGGTCCAGGACGTCGCGTAGACGCAGACGGACAGGGCATAGATGTAGCCGTTGCTGATGATGCTGCGGCGACGGTCGGCCCTGCGGTCTCCGTAGTAGGCGATGGCGAAGAGCAGTCCGAGGTAGGCAACGGATGCACCGACGATTACCCAGGTGTCGAGCATCAGGACCTCGAAATCCAGGCCGCGAGCGCGATGACGCCTGCCCACACGACCAAGAGATAGACCCACAGCACCGGCACCCCCAGCACCAGCTGGGTGTCCAGGTCGAACAAGGCCAGGAAGGGGTAGTTGAAGAGCAGCAGGGCAAGCACCGCAGCCGCCGTGAGTCGCGCGCTCTTCAACCGTTCTCTCATCTCGGCGCCTTACTCATGTCACCGAGCCTCAGCTCACCGAGCTCGTGGAGAAGCGCATGGCCGTGACGTCCTGCATGTCGCGCACCAAGCGCAGTGTGGTGCGCAGCTGATGTCTGCTCTCGGTCGACAAGCGGTCAAGAGAAATCCTGTTGTCCGCGGGCAGGCCTTGGCCGATCTGCTCTACCTGGTGGCGCAGGCGCTGCTCAGTGAGGAAGCCGTAAGCCTCAATGAGGCGGTCGGCGCTTGCGGGGCTGAGCGTGCCGCCGGCCGCCGCGGCCCTTATTCGCGGCACCGTGCTGCGCTCGGTCGAGCCTGCAGTCAGAGCGTAGAGGCGGGCCAGGAGCACGATCGCCGCTGTCCCACCAAGCTTTACGTCAATGGTGGAGCCTGAGGACCGCATCCGGCTGAGTCGGCCGGACGGGGGACGGAACGCCACCGCTGCACGAGCCATCTGCACGCGGAACGGGCCGCGCGATCCGCCGGCCAGGAGGATGCGGTCCAGCACGTGGATCGGCAGATCGCCGTGACAGCCGCGAACATCGAGAAAGACCTCTGCCTGGAGCAGTGCCTGCGGCCGCGGCTCATCGACCCAACTTCGAAAAAGCCGCTCGAACTCGCCGAGCGGGCGGCACCAGTTCGTGGCCATGTAACCACCGGCGCACAGCGGAATCCCCGCACGCGCCAACCCGGTCACCACGAGCCCAGCCAACGCGGAGAAGTAGTTGCGGGCCGGGGTCTCCTCGCCGGGCGCCGGCAGTTCGTAGGCGACGGCATGATCCTGGTCACTGGACAGCACCTGTTCGCGACGTCCGTGGGAGCCCAGGGCAAGCCATTGGTACCGGCAGAGGGACGGGCCGAGCTGGGTCTCCGCGAGGTCGAGCAGCCGACGGGTGAGGGAGTCATTCGCGTCGGCGACGGCACCGCTGATGTCAAGCGCACCGACCCCGTCCGCGAGACCTGACCGAATGACCTCCAACACCTGGGCCTGATAGGCATCAAGCGGCCCTAGTCTGTCGATACGCTCGAGATCGTCGATGACCCGGACCGGTGAACGGCCATGCTGCGGCGACTCCATCGCATCACCCTCGCTCCGGCGCTTGCACGCCCCGATCGTCCGTGAGCCGAGCCTAATGCGTCCATACCGACGCACCCGTTAGTGGTCATGACCGCAAGTTCGTCGAGGGTAGCCGTGGTCCGGGTGCGTGCAGCGCAAGGCGGAGGAGGGAAGTCGTAGTTGACCTCCTTCGACCGACTCCAACGCAGCGATGTGCGTGCCTGGGCCGCGGGGACCCCGACGAACTTAAGGGAATGGCCACAAGCCCGAGCACCCGGAGTCATCAACGACCTGGCTCAACGTCCGGACGGTCCTCGTGGACGAGGGCCTCCACCAGCTGCGTGACCTGCGTGGAGTCGGTGCGCGCGAGGTAGTACCCACACTGCAACATGTACCGGGCAACGTGCTGCTGATGGAGGGGCATGGAGGGAAGGTCGTCCGCGGCCACCCAGAGCGCGCCTGCGATGTCTCTGTCGGTCCCCGGTTCCTGGTGCTGCACGACCCGCCCCTCTACGAGCCCAATTCCCGCGCCTACCTGTGCGGCGGAGGAGAAAACCCGACGCAGGTACGGCTCGTCTTCTGGCGCCTCGCCTGTCGGGAGCAGAGGCAGCACGTGGGCGAGCAGCAGGTCTGCGACGTCGTGCGACTCCGCCGCGAACGCCTCCCGGTATCCCAGCTGGTGCAGCGTGACCGCTGCAAACGACGTCCGCCCCACCACATTGCGGTCCGGCCAGGTCGTCCCATCCAGCCGCGGGAACTGAAGGGGGAGCAGGCGGCGCCGGCGCCGGATCAGTGGCATGCGCGGGCTCCTTGTCTCTCTGGTTACCGCGGCTTGCGACCCGTGCGAGGTCATCATGCGGCTCTCAGCAAGGTGCAGTTGGGACCATCAAACCATCGAGGATCGCGGACCAGCACGGTCGCACGGGGGCATTTCATTGTCCGGCCGATGCAGAGGCTCTTGCTCGCAGGCCGGGATCGCGTAACGTTTCCCGCGCGGGGGCGTTCGGGCGTTCGGCTGTTTTCGATGGAGGCAGTGAGCAATGATTTCTCGGCTTGCGATCGTGAACCGAGGTGAGCCGGCACTACGGCTCATCCGGGCAGTGCGGCAGTTGAACGAAGAGGGCGGCCATGACATCACTGTCATCGCCCTGCACACCCAGGCTGAGCAACGGGCGCTGTTCGTGCGCGCGGCCGACGAGGCGGTGTGTTTACGCGACGACGTCTCGGCGAGCAGCCCCTACCTCGATCACGAGGAGCTGGAGCGGGCGCTCCGGGTAAGCCGCGCCGACTCAGTGTGGGTGGGGTGGGGCTTCGTCGCCGAGGATCCTGCGTTCGCAGACCTGTGCGAGCGTCTGGGACTGACCTTCATCGGTCCTCCAGCGCAGGCCATGCGCCAACTCGGCGACAAGATCGAGGCGAAGCTCCTGGCCGAGAAGACCGGTGCCCCGGTCGCGGCGTGGAGTGGTGGTGCGGTGCGTGACCTCGAGGAGGCAGTCCGCCACGGGGGCACGATCGGGTACCCACTCATGCTCAAGGCGCGCAGTGGTGGTGGAGGCCGAGGGATCCGGATGGTTCGGTCGCCCGGGGACCTGGAGACTGCTTTCGAGCGGACGCGGGCCGAGGCCGAGGCGACGTTCGGTGATCCGGTCGTCTTCATGGAGAGCCTCGTCGAAGGTGGTCGGCACATCGAGGTGCAGGTCATCGCCGACGCGCACGGGACGGTGTGGGCGCCGGGCGTGCGTGACTGCTCCATCCAGCGGCGCAACCAGAAGCTGGTCGAGGAGTCCGGTTCCCCGGTGCTTACCGAGGACCAGAAGTCGGAGCTACGCGAGGCGTCGATCGCGCTGGTTGGGGCCGCTGGATACCGCGGTGCCGGCACGGTCGAATACCTCTACCAGCCGCAGGACAAGACGTTCGCCTTCATGGAGGTGAACACCAGGCTGCAGGTCGAGCACCCTGTCACCGAGGCCACGACCGGGTTCGACCTGGTCAAGGCCCAGATCCGGATCGCCGCGGGGGAGAGGCTCGAAGGGGACCCGCCCGTGGAGTACGGGCACGCCGTCGAGGTCCGACTGAACGCCGAGGACGCCGCGGAGGGCTTCGCGCCGGCGCCCGGCACCGTCACCCTGCTGAACCTCCCTTCCGGGCCTGGCATCCGCGTCGACACCGGCATCGCGGAGGGAGAGGTGATCTCGCCGGCGTACGACTCGATGGTTGCCAAGGTGATCGCCTGGGGTCGCGATCGCCCCGAAGCACTGGCACGGCTGCGCTGTGCCCTGCGGGAGACAACAGTCCTGATCGAGGGCGGTACGACGACGAAGTCGTTCTTGCTCGATGTGCTCTCCCGGCCAGAGGTGGTCTCCGGTGAGGCCGACACCCAGTGGCTGGACCGCGTCGGCGTCGAGATGGCCGAGCAGCCGACCCAACATGCCGACGTCGCGCTCCTGAGCGTGGCAATCAATGTCTACGACGAGGAGGAGGCGCACGAGCGGGCGTCCTTCCTGGCCTCTGCCCGGGGCGGTCGGCCCCGCGCCACCCATGTCATCGGTCGCAGCATCGAGCTCGCCTACCAGGGCCAGACCTACACCCTGGAGGTGTCCCAGATCGGGCCCGAGCGGTACCGAGTGGAGGTGGGGGACGGCGCCGCCGTCGTCGACGTGGACCGGCTCAACGAGTTCCAGAGCCGACTCGTGGTCGGGGGACGACGTCACCAGGTGAGCATCGCCGCCGGCACGGGCAGCTACCTCGTGGAGGTGGACGGCTTCAGCCACCGCGTCATCCGCGACGAGGCCGGCATCATCCGAGCTTCCGCTCCGGCCGTCGTGGTCGCGGTTCCGGTGGCGCCCGGTGAGGTTGTCGAGCCCGGGGGGACTGTGGCGGTCCTTGAGAGCATGAAGATGGAGACCGCCGTACGAGCCCCACAGGGTGGTGTCGTGCGCGAGGTCCTGGCCGTGGTCAACTCCCAGGTCGATGCTGGCGCGCCGCTGGTGCGCCTGGACCGGGTCGACGGCGAGCAGGAGGTGTCTGAGGCTCCCTCGGTCTCGTTCGAGGGAGTCCTCACTCCCGACGCCGACGAGGCCCAGAACCCGGCGTTCCTGCTGCTCGAGGACCTGAAGGCCCTGCTCACCGGGTACGACGTCACAGGCAAGCGTGGCAAGGCGCTGGCCGGGAAGTACCTGCGTGAGCGCGAGACTCCCGGTGCCGACATGCGTGAGCTGCTGGAGCGTGAGGTCGCCCTGCTGACCACGTTCGCGGATGTGTGTGACCTCTCCCGGAACCGTCCGACCGATGAGGAGGAGTCGGCCGACGAGCAGGTGCACAGCCCGCGCGAGCACTTCCACACCTACGTTGGCTCGCTCGACGTGGAGCGGGAAAACCTGCCGGAGTCCTTCCGGGTTCGGCTGGCCCGTGCCCTGGCGCACCACGGGGTGACCGACCTCGCACCAAGCCCTCGCCTCGAGGAAGCCGTCTACCGGGTGTTCCTCGCCCAGCAACGCGCCGCAGATCAGGTCCCGGTGATCGCCGCCCTCCTCGAACGCTGGCTGGACGAGAGCGATGAAGTGACCGATCGCGGGCGTGAACAGATCGGCGAGGTGATCGACAGGCTGGTTGCCGCCACCCAGCTGCGGTACCCGACACTGGGCGACCTGAGTCGCAGCATCCGGTTCCGGTTGTTCGAGGAGCCGCTGATCCAGCAGGCTCGTGAGGAGGCACACCGAGGCATCCGTGAACACCTCGACTACCTCTCCGAGAACCCCGATGCCGACGACCGCTCCGAGCACATCGACGCGATGGTGGGGCTGACCGAGCCCGTCGTACGTGTGCTCGGGGCCCGGGTGGTCGAGGACGCCGTCGGTGCGGAGCCCCTGCTCGAGGTGCTCACCCGGCGGTACTACAAGGTGCGCACGCTCGAGGAAGTCAAAGCCTTCCTGCGCGCGGACCGCCAGTTCGTCACCGGCAACTTCGACCTGCTGGGCCAGCGCCTGTACCTCATCTCCACGGTGACGGATTTCGCCGGGCTTCCCGCGGCCGCACAGTCGGTCTCAGAGCTCGCCCAGGAGGTGCCCGACCCCTCGAACCTCGTGACCGACCTCTACGTGTCCTGGCCGGAGGCGCCGCAGGATTCTGACGAGGCGGCCGCGACCCTGCGCGAGCTGCTCGCGGACGTACCGCTGGTGAGCCAAGGACGTCGCGTGACCGTCACGGTGTTCGACCACGGCGGCGACCATGTGCGCCAGGTGACCTTCCGGCCCTCGGAGAAGGGGTTCGCCGGAGGACCGGGTCATCCGCGACATGCACCCGCTGACCGGTCAGCGGCTCGACCTGTGGCGGTTGAAGAGCTTCGATGGGACGCAGCTGCCAGCCGCCGAGAACACCTACCTGTTCCGCTGCGTTGCCAAGGAGAACCCGGCTGACGAGCGGCTGGTGGCGCTCGCGGAGATTCGCGACGTGACCCCGCTGCGGGATGCGGCGGGTCGGGTAGTCGCGTTCCCGGCCGTGGAGCGCGCCCTGACAGCGTGCCTGGACGGCATCCGTCGCCAACAGGCCCAACGGCGAGGCGAGCGCCTCGACGCCAACAGGATCTTCCTCTACATCTGGCCGACCATCGAGGTGTCCCTCGACGAGCTCAGTGGCTTCGCGCGGTCGACGGCGCCGCTGACGGCCGGGGCAGGGCTCGAGGAGATCATGATCCTGGGCCGACTGCAGCGGGTGCCCGACCAGGAGCCCCAGGAGGTCGCGCTGCTGTTCTCCTACAGCCCCAACACCGGGGTCCGCGTTTCGGTGACCGAGCCTCCCACCGAGCCGTTGGCGCCGCTGAACGCCTACACGCAGAAGGTACGGCGCTCGCGGGCCCGGGGCACTGTCTATCCCTACGAGCTCTTTCCCCAGATCACCGGAACCGGCGGCACGTTCGCCGAGTACGACCTGGACGCCGACGGTCGGCTGGCGCCAGTCGACCGGCCGCCGGGGAAGAACACGGCCGGGATCGTCGCCGGTGTGGTCACGACCCCCACCGACCGCTACCCCGAGGGCATGACCCGGGTGGCGCTGTTCGGCGACCCGACCAAGGCCTTGGGCTCGGTTTCCGAACCCGAGTGTGCGCTGGTGATGGGGGCGCTCGACCTTGCTGAGGAGAAGAAGGTCCCCCTCGAGTGGTACGCCCTGTCCTCGGGAGCGAAGATCTCGATGGACAGCGGGACCGAGAACATGGACTGGGTCTCCCGTGTGCTCCGTCGGCTGATCACCTTCACCCAGGGTGGGGGAGAGGTGAACGTCGTGGTCGCGGGGATCAACGTTGGCGCGCAGCCCTACTGGAACGCCGAGGCGACCATGCTGCTGCACACCAAGGGCATCCTGGTGATGACCCCGGACAGCGCGATGGTGCTCACCGGCAAGCAGTCCCTGGACTACTCCGGCGGCGTCTCGGCCGAGGACAACTACGGCATCGGCGGCTACGACCGCGTGATGGGCCCGAACGGCCAGGCGCAGTACTGGGCACCCAACCTCGCGGCTGCGATCGACATCCTGTTCGCGCACTACGAGCACGCGTATGTCGCACCCGGGGAGTCCTCGCCGCGACGGGCCGAGACCGTGGACCCGATCGACCGCGACGTGCGGGACTACCCGCACCAGCATCCGATCAGCGACTTCACGACCGTCGGGGACATCTGGTCCGCCGAGACCAACCCGGAGCGCAAGAAGGCATTCGACATCCGTACCGTGATGCGCGCTGTGGTCGACCAGGACCACCCCGTCCTGGAGCGCTGGGCCGGATGGGCCGACGCTGACACCACGGTGGTTCTCGACGCGCACCTCGGGGGCTACCCCGTCAGCGTGCTCGGCATCGAGTCGCGACCGATCCCGCGCCGGGGCTCTTTCCCGGCTGACGGGCCTGACCAGTGGACCGCGGGCACGCTGTTCCCGCAGTCGTCGAGGAAGACCGCTCGGGCGATCAACGCCGCCAGCGGCAACCGGCCGCTGGTCGTGCTGGCGAACCTGTCGGGATTCGACGGCTCACCGGAGTCGCTGCGCAAGTGGCAGCTCGAGTACGGCGCCGAGATCGGCCGGGCGATGGTCAACTTCGACGGTCCGATCGTGTTCTGCGTCGTGTCGCGCTATCACGGCGGCGCCTTCGTGGTCTTCTCCGGCGTCCTCAACGACAACATGGAGGTGATCGCCATCGAGGGGTCCTACGCGTCCGTCATCGGGGGCGCGCCGGCAGCCGCGGTGGTGTTCGCCCGGGAGGTCACCGCGCGTACCTCCAAGGACCCCCGTGTGGCCGACCTCGAAGCCGAGCTGGCCGAGGCGGACGAAGGTCGACAGGCCCAGATCCGTCTGGAGCTTGCCGAGCTGCGCACCGCGGTACGGTCGGAGAAGCTCGGCGACGTGGCCGAGGAGTTCGAGCAGGTGCACAACATCGAGCGAGCACGCGCAGTGGGATCCGTTGACGCGATCATCCCCGCTCGTGAGCTCCGCTCCTACCTCGTCGCTGCGGTCGAGCGAGGAATCAGCCGGGCTGGGCGTGGTCACCCAGCCGAGCCGGGTAACTGACCTTTTCCTACCCCATTCATCCCACTCGAACAGGACTTGTGATGCTGCAACCGTTCCTTCTCAACCGGCACGACCGGATCGTCTTCCCTTCCAACTTCGTCCCCGAGCTCGACCTGTCTGTCGTCGAACAGCCTCGACCAGCTCGACAGCGTGATCAGGCGTGACTTCGAGACCAAGGCACCCACCGGTTCGGACATCTTGCGCCGTGTGGAGGAAGGTGCCTACAGCACCAGGTACGAGCTGATGCGTGACATCGCGCTCAACATGTTCTGGGTCGGTCGGTATGCCCTGACCATGTACGAGAAGCGTCCGACCCGCTGGCGCGACGTACCTCGCCGCCGCAACGACGTGTTCATGCCGATCGTGGAGCGGTGGGAAGGTGGTGATCGCAAGGTTGCTGCGGTCAAGGGTGCTTTCGATGCGCTCCCCCCGACATGGGACGCCGAGTCGGAGGACCGGATCTTCGCCATCCTCTTCGACGTGTTCGGGCACCGCAAGCACACCGCCACCGAGCTGTCGGCGATCAAGCCGACGGTCGCGGACATCCTCTCCGACCCGACCAGCCTGACCTTCCGGCTCAACGGCTACGACCCGGACTTCGCGACCTATGGGCTCGACGACATCATCGACTGTGCCGAGGACGCTCCCGAGCTCGAAGCCCTGCATCGCTGGGCAATGGTGCTGCACAACCAGTACCCGTGGGACCGTTCCCAGGCCGAGCTCGTCGAGGTCGGCCAGCTCCAAGACGACGACTACGTGGTCGTCTTCCACCCGCGCGACCAGGAGGTCCGTCATTTCCTGCGTCGGCTGGAGATCGGGGAGCAGCCCGTTCCCAGCTCCCCGGCGAGAACAGCGACCCCGCCGATCCGGCCCTATCCCACGGTGGACGTGAGGGCGCAGTTCTCGGTGATGCCCCGCATCGAGGCGCTGGCCGTCGTCCACGGGGACCGCGCGTGCACCAACGATGACCTGATCCGCAACGCGGCCTACAACTGGTCGCCGATGGCAGCCGACGAGATCCGTGACAAGACCGGGATCGAGCAGCGCCTCTACACCTCCGGGACGTTCGAGGAGATGGCGCTGCAAGCGGCCGAGGAGGCGCTGGAGCGATCCGGGCGCGGGCCGGAGGAGATCGGGGCGGTGATCGTGTGCACCTGCACCAGCACCCGCCTGATCCCCTCGGTGGCCACGTGGATCTCCGGCCAGCTGGGAATCCAGCAGACCCATGCGTCGTACGACCTGGTGGCTGCGTGTGCAGGGCTGCCCTACGGACTGTCCGAGGCGGTGCGGATCCTGCAGGAGGTGGAGCGACCCATCCTCGTGGTGTGCGCTGAGAAGTTCTCGGACAAAATCGGCAACGTCCGGCCTTCGCGGATGATCTTCGGTGACGGCGCTGCGGCGATCGTCGTGGGGGTCGCGGCCGAGGGGGAGCAGCCCGACATCGAGTACCTGCAGACCTACGCCAGTGGTCCTGCGACTGAGGTCAACTCGATCATCTGGCCGAACCCGGAGTTCGACAACAACATCACGGTCTACGGTCCCGAGGTGAAGTCTCTCGCCGGCCGCTATCTCGTGCAGATGATCGAAGAGCTCAAGACGCTTCCCCCGGCGGACGGCGACGAGGGGACGCTGCTGGACAGCATCGACCTGATCGTGCCGCACCAGGCCAACAAGACGATGGTGGTCCAGCTGGCGGCGGCCGCGGGCCTGCCGGAGGACAGCCTCTACTTCAACATCAGCCAGGTAGGCAACGCGTCGTCGGCGAGCATCCCGCTGGCCATCCACGACGCCGTACGCGACGGCGTCATCAAGGAGCCGATGCGGATCTTCGCACCAGGGTTCGGCGCTGGTGCTGTCGCCGGCTACAGCGTGATGCGGATCGACCCGGACGTGGTGGCGATCTCGGAGGCGCGGCCACGCCAGGCAGCCGCTGCCGCTGACGCTGTGGATCGGCCGGCACCTCCCGACCAGTCCGCCGACAACGTCGGGATCGCGTTCGGGTAGCCGGGTCAGCCGTTCGCGAGCGCCTTCGCGATGATCGTGGTCTCCTCGTCCAGGGAGGTCGGCTGGTGGTAGCCCTTCACGCCAGGCTGGTCGATCTGGGCGAGGTGGTCGCGGACGGCCTCCGCGGTGTTCTCGGGTAGCACGACTCCTTGCGTCTCGACGACGAGGATACGAGCAACCCGGCCACCGGCCACCGAGTAGACGTTGCCGTTGACCGAGCAGTCCTCGTGCGCCAGATAGGCAACCAGGGGACTGACCGACTCCGGAGAGACCAGCGGCGCGAGCTCACCGAGAAGGTCAGCTGTCATTCGCGTCGACGCGAGGGGGGCTATCGCGTTGACCGTGATGCCGTGCCCGGCACCTTCCAGGGCGAGCACGCGCGTCAGGCCGGCAAGACCGGCCTTGGCGGCCCCATAGTTGGCCTGACCGAAGTTGCCGAAAAGCCCCGACGCCGAGCTGGTGTTGATGATCCGGCCGTAGCCCTGCTCGCGCATCAGTCGGAAGGCCGGCTGGCTGACGTAGAACGCGCCCTTGAGGTGGACGTCGAGCACGGCGTCGATCGTCGCCGCATCCATCTTGTGGAACGCCTTGTCACGAAGGATGCCGGCGTTGTTGACCAGGACGTCGACCTTGCCGAAGGCCGAGATTGCCGCCTGCACGATGGCCTCTCCACCGGCGGCAGAGGCCACACTGTCGTGGTTGGCCACGGCCTGCCCACCAAGCGACTCGATCTCGTCGGCAACGCGCTGCGCAGCCGAGGATGACGCACCGATGCCGTTCACGGAACCGCCGACGTCGTTGACAAGGACCTTCGCTCCACGACGGGCCAGCTCGAGCGCGTGGGAGCGTCCCAGGCCACCGCCGGCTCCGGTGATGATGCACACTCGGTCGTCGAAACGCATTTCGGGCATGGTCATGGAAGATCCTGTCTCTGGTCTGTCGAGCTGGGCGGCCTGCGACTGTCGCCGAGGTTGGGTCGTGCGTTGGTCAAACCTGCATCAAGCCTTGGGTCACGCTCGGGCGCGCACGTAGCTGCCCGGCGCTGGCTCGATCGGCGGGTGGTCCTTGCTGCCGAGCTTGCGCGGGGCCGCGACCTTGGGCCCGCCCTGGCCGGCGATCCACGTCGCCCAGTCCTCCCACCAGGTGGCTTCCCGCAGCTCCGCCCCTTCCTTCCACTCGTGCGGGTCGGCCGGTAGGGCGTCTTCGTTGACCCAGTGCTTCGCTTTCGGGCTAGGGGGGTTGACGATCCCCGCGATGTGGCCCGAGGAGCTGAGCACGAACCGGTTGCGACCCCCGAGCAGCTGACTCGTCTTGTAGCCGGAGACCCACGGGACGATGTGGTCGTCCACGGCAGCCAACACATAGGTGTCGATGTCGACCTTGCGGGGATCGACCTTGTTTCCCTCGACCGCGAACTCGCCGTTGACGAACTCGTTGTGCAGGTAGCACGACCGGAGGTACTGCGAGTGCATCTTCGCCGGCATCCGGGTGCTGTCCTTGTTCCACACGAGGAGGTCAAAGGCCGGTGGACGCTTGCCGAGCAGCCAGTTGTTGACGACGTAGGAGAACACCAGGTCGTTGGCCCGCAGCGCATCGAAGGTGTGCGCCATCTTCTCGGAGTCAAGAAAACCGCGCTTGGCCATCTTCTTCTCCAGGCCGGCGATCGTGGCCTCGTCGGTGAAGACCCCGAGCGTGCCCTGGGTGCTGAAGTCGGTGTGAGTGTTGAGGAACGTGGCCGACTTGATCGAGTCGTCACCGATGGCTGCGTTGTGCGCCAGGCCGATGGCTGTCAGGGTGCCGCCGAGACACACAGAGAGCGTGTTGACCTTCGGGGAGCCGGTGATCTCCTTGACGACCCTGACCGCATCCAGGGGCCCCTGCATCAGGTAGTCCTCGAAACCCAGGTCTCGCATGGACGCATCGGGGTTGCGGTAGCTGATGGCGAAGCAGGTGTGACCGTGCTGGACTGCCCACTCGATCAGGCTCTTACCGGGCGCGAGGTCCATGATGTAGTACTTGTTGATCCACGGCGGGCAGAACAACAGCGGCACCGAGTGCACCTGCTTGCCCTGGGGCTCGTACTGGATCAGCTCGATCAGCTCGCTGCGGTAGACCACCTGGCCAGGTGTGGCCGCCATGTTGACTCCGACCTCGAAGCCGCTGCCGTCGACCTGCGAGGGCCATCCGCCGTTGTGCCGGATGTCGCCCAGCATGTTCCTGGCTCCACGGACCAGGCTCTTGCCGCCCGTGTCGAAGACCTGCCGCAGCGCCGCCGGGTTTCCCGGCAGTGTGTTGGTCGGCGCCAGTGCATCCAGCATGAACTTCGCGGCAAAGCGTGCCTTGGCATCCTTGCCGGCTTCCAGGCCGGCAGCGTCGAGCAGCTCGGTGACCAGCTTGTCGACCAGCAGGTACTGCTGCTCGAGCAGGAAGTACAGGGGGTTCTCGTTGTACGCCGGGTCGTTGAATCGCTTGTCGCCCTTCGACGGGGACACCGGACCGACAGAGTCGCGACCGATCGCGCGCCCGGCAGTGGCGCGAAGTGCGGACGCGAGTCCGAGCACCAGTCGGGCGTTCGCGGCGGCGGCTCCTACCGGGTTCCGGGCTAGAGCCGTGGCGGCCGCGGCAAGCGAGCGCAGGAACGACACCGGGTCCGCGCCAATCAACGGGTCCTCGACAATGCCGAGGCGATCGAGGACCGCGGCCCCGCTTGTTCGCGTGCTGGTTGCTGCTTGCATGGCGAAGTACTCCTCTCGATGGGACGCGGTCAGATCACGTCACGTGCTCGGCGTTCTCTTTGAGGCTAATCGGTTCCTGGTCAGAAGACTTCGCGGGAACGAGCACGCCCCTGAACTGCCAGGCAAGCGCTCGCGCTGCGGCGTGGCGCCGCGTCATTGCTCACCATACACAGCATCTGCTTGGTATGACAGGCATGACGAAGAGTAGGACGCCAACGCCTACATGTCCATGCCGCCGTTGACGCCCCACACCTGGCCGGTGATGTAGGCGGAGCCGTCGGCAGCGAGGAAGTGGACCACGCGGGCGATCTCTTCTGGACGGCAGAGGCGACCGAGGGGGATCTGAGCCTTGACCCTGTCCAGCGCCTTCTCCGGGATGGCCTCGACCATCTCGGTGGCCACGTAGCCGGGTGTCACGGTGTTCACGGTGAGGCCGATGCCGTCGTCGTCCAACTTGCCCGACCGCTTGAGGACGAAGGCCGCTTCCCTCGCCAGGGTCTTGGTGAGCCCGAGCATGCCTGCCTTGGACGCGGCGTAGTTGGCCTGACCGATGTTTCCCATCTCCCCGATGACCGAGGAGACGAAGATGATGCGGCCGGTGCCGCGTTCGGCCATGTGCTCCAGCGCCGGTTGGGCCATGTAGAACGACCCGGAGAGGTTCACGGCGAGCACCGTGTCCCAGTCCTCGACCGACATCTGCATGGCCATCTTGTCGATGGTGATGCCGGCGTTGTTGATCAAGATGTCGAGGCGGCCGTGCTGGTCGAGCACCTCGTCGATGACTCGGCGGCAGTCCTCGGGACGGGAGACGTTGCCCTGGTGGACCGTCGCACGCGAGGTGTCCGGGAAATCCTCCCGGAACGAGGTGAGGAACTCCTCCGCCTTGACCGTCTTGCCGCTGTACCCGGCGGCCACGGAGGCGCCCTGGCTGGCCAGGCTCCGGCAGATCGCGGCGCCGATGCCGCGCGTCCCGCCGGTGACCAGGGCCACCCGGCCGGACAACTTTTCGCCTGCCATGATCTGGGGTCGTGTTCCGGACATGGTGTCTGTTTCGTTCACGTTCTACCTCCAAAGTAGGTGCGGAGCAGGCGCCGAACCCTGCCGAGAATTGCTGTGGGTGCCGACCGTTTCGGGGCTCGACGTCTCCGTTCGACTGCGAAACGGTGAGTGTCCTCTCTCAGCGACACTAGGCCCCGCGTCCGGACGGGCACAATGACTCCGAACGCAAAGCTTGCTCAACTCCCGACGTCGCCCTCGCGAAGGAAGCGCTCCACGACCGGCACAAGTTCGTCGGCCTCCGTCAGGATGCCCAGGTGACCACCCGGATAGATGTGCAGCTGTGCGTCGGGTATCAGGCTGGCCTGCATGCGGGGGTTGATGGTCGGGATGATCGGATCGTCGTCACCGCCCATGACCAGCGTCGGCTGAGATATGAGAGGGAGGAACGGCAGGCTGCTCCACCCGGCCATCGAGAGCAGCTGGCAGTAGTAGCCGAAGTTCGACCAACCCGCGCCTGGCTTGAGCAGCAACGGGGGCACCGCTGCCGGGTTGGTGCGCGCAGACCCGCCATAGAGGTCAGCCGCGACGCTGAGTACGAACGCCGGGTCGCGGTATCGGCGGGGGCTCACCATCTTCGACAGCACCCGGGGGTGGGCCGGGACCATCATCGAGCCGGTGCCGGTGGCGACCAGTACGAGTCGGCGAACCCGCCAGGGCGTCTGCAGGGCGAGCTGCTGGGCGAGTCCGCCACCCCACGACAGGCCGAGGACGTCGAAGCGCTCGTGACCCAGGCGTCGCATCATGGCTCCGACCCACGAGGCCAACCCCGCGATGGGGTAAGGCAGTGGTGGTGCCGGGCTGCCGCCCACTCCGGGCACGTCGAACCTCACCACCCCGCGCCAAGGGTCGAGTGCGTCAACGAGCGGCTGAAGGGTCGCGAGGCTCGCGCCGATGCCGTTGCACAGCAGCAGCGGCGGTTCGGTCGCCATCTCTCCGCGGGCGCGGCGTACCGAGACCCGAACCGGGAGCCCCCGCACCCTGACCATGCGCATCGAATCGGGGGCGGCAGTCCCCTCGAATGAACACTCCTCCAGGGCCGCCACTCGCTAAGCCTACCCGCCGGTAGCACCTGGGAGTTCGGCAACGCGCAGGCGAAGGACTTCTCGGTGTGGCGCAGAACACCCTGCTAGTGCTTGTTATACCAAGCACTTGCATGGTGTGATGATCGTACGAGCCACCCAGTACCCACCCACGAACAAGGGAGCACCACCATGACGTACACCATCGAAACCGCCACCAAGATCCACGACCGCCAGGTTGCCGCTGTCAACACTCTTCAGTCGCTTGTGCTGAAGGCCGTCGAGACCCTGTCCGGACTGACCGACAAGGCCCCCAAGGCGCCCGAGAAGCTGACCAGCACGCTGGACGAGGTTACGGCGCCCGTGACCAAGATCGTCGGCACGCCGAGCGAGGTGCAGGCCTACGCGGTTGCCAGCTCCCGCGAGTGGATCGAGGTCCAGCACAAGTTCCAGACGGCGCTCCTGGACGCGGTTTACCCCGCGGCCGTGACCGTCCAGGTGCCGAAGAAGACCACTGCTGCCAAGAAGAGCTGACCGACTCAAACCTCATTGTGCTCCGGGACCAGGCGTTACGACTGGGACCGGAGCAGTTTGGTGTCAAGATGTGCTTCGAGGCGTTGCGGACGAAAAGAGCAGGGATGTGACCGAGCCAGGTGGACCGCTGGGCAGGTTCCTGCGGGAGCAACGCGCCCTGGCCCGGCTGTCGGTCAGGGAGATGGCCCGGATGGCGCAGGTCTCCAACGCGTACCTGAGCCAGGTCGAGCGTGGCATGCACTCACCGTCCCTACGCGTGATGCGGGCGTTGGCCGATGTCCTCGAGGTGCCGGTCGAGGATCTGGTGCACCTCAGCGACAGCGACGAGAAGCGAGCCTCCACCCCGACGCCGTCGAACGACGTGGAGTCAGCGATCAAGCGTGACCCGCGACTGACCGAAGCGCACAAGCAGGCTCTGCTCGCGGTGTATCGCAGCTACGTCGACACGCCACCGGGCGAATGACTCACAGTTCCGAGCCCCACCTCGACGCCACGCCTCGGGTCAGGCTTGTCGCGAGGCTTACCGTGTAGGCATGAGCGGGACTCCGGAGGTGACGGATCCGCACTGCCCCACCTGTGGGCAGCCCCTACGCCACGGCGGCCACCTGTCGCCCGTGAACGCTGCGTTCCTCATCGCCACCGGCAACCCAGGCGTTTCCTTCGAGACGCAGGGAAGATGCGAGAACGAAGCCTGTCTGGACTACGGACGTGAGTTCGCTC
Source organism: uncultured Actinomycetota bacterium (assembly GCA_963759525.1). Taxonomy (GTDB): domain Bacteria; phylum Actinomycetota; class Actinomycetes; order Propionibacteriales; family Nocardioidaceae; genus Marmoricola. Next base: position 220,057 of record CAVWZO010000009.1, read on the forward strand.
CAGGCGAGTGGCTCCAGCCCGAGGACGGGCAGGACTGACTCGGATCGGCTGGCGGCGCCGACGACGGTCTGGTTGTTCAGCGAAGGTTTCGATGACGCGAGAGCCACGCGAGCAACGCCTCATTCGTGCGTTCGGGCTGGTCGGTGAAGAACAGGTGGTTCGCGTCGGGGACCATCACCAGTTCGGCCCCTGGTATCTCCGCCGCGATGCGGCGGCCATTCTCGGCAGGGACCAGCCGGTCGCCCTCACCATGCAGGACGAGTGTCGGCACGCGCACGGATGGCAGCCGCTCGAGGCCCGACCAGGTCGCGGTGCCCTGTGCCTGTGCGAGGTAACCGGCCGGCGTACAGGCGAGGGGCAGGCGCACAGCCCAGTCCTCCTCGATGCGCTCCCGCGGCGTTCCCTCGGCGTAGTTGAACGGGATGGAAGCCTCGGCCGCCTGCTGCGCTGTCAAGTTCGCGCGCTCAGTCACGAACGCGAGGGCCTCTGGGTCCCACACGGCGTGGGCGACACCTGGGTGGGTGCATGCCAGCACCGCCGTGCGCACCTTGGCGGGCATCGTGATCGCGAGCTCCTGTGCGACCAGACCGCCCATCGACGCGCCGACCACATGAGCTGACGACTCCCCGGCGGCGTCGAGAACCGCGGCGACGTCATCCGCCATCATCTCGACGGTGTACGGCGCGCCCGGCACATCTCCGGTCCGCCCGGCTCCCCGGTTGTCCAGGAGCAGCACCCGGTAGCGCTTCGCGAGCACTGGGGTGGTCCTGAACCACATGTCGCTGGGGTACCCCAGGCCCATCACGAGGATCACCGGCTCACCCTCGCCCACGCTGTTCCACCAGATTCGCGCTCCGTCGGAAGCCGTCAAGAAAGTCACGCGCCGATCCTCCTCTCCCGGTGACTGGTTCTGGCCGTCAGGGTCTGCTTGGGCGGCCCAACAGGCACATCTGCGCACCGGCAAATCTGCACAGGGGCATTGGCTTTGATTGGCAGTCCCGGCCATGCCCTCCCGGTCGCGGGCCGATTACGCTCGCTTCTGTGACCGAGATATCCGAGGGGCAATGACCCCGCCAAGTCCTGGCCCAACTCCCCAGCAGACGCGGCGGGCGGTGGCCCGCGCCGAGCGTGGTGCGGCCCTCGACGTGGGTGAGGCGGCGGTGTTGTTGGCCGCGCGTGGTGTGGATCTGGAACGCGTGTGTGGGGTGGCTGCTCGGGTTCGTGATGCTGGGTTGGAGGCTGCGGGTCGGGCGGGGGTGGTGACGTTCTCGCCGAAGGTGTTCATCGCGGTGACGCGGTTGTGTCGTGACCGGTGCCATTACTGCACGTTCGTGACCACCCCGGGACATCTCGAACGCACCGGCCAGGCGCCGTACCTGTCTCCGGACGAGGTCGTTGAGCTGGCCCGTCAGGGCGCCGGGCTGGGTTGCACGGAGGCGCTGTTCACGTTGGGGGATCGGCCTGAGGAGCGGTGGCCCGAGGCGCGGGCGTGGCTGGAGGCGCGGGGCTATGACTCGACGTTGGCCTATGTGCGGGCGATGGCGATCCGGGTGTTGGAGGAGACCGGGTTGTTGCCGCACCTGAACCCCGGGGTGATGAGCTGGGAGGAGCTGAACCGGCTCAAGCCGGTGGCCCCCTCGATGGGGATGATGCTGGAGACGACCTCGCGGCGGCTCTTCGAGGAGCGTGGTCTGGCGCACTACGGTTCCCCGGACAAGGACCCCGCGGTGCGGGTGCGGGTGCTCGAGGATGCCGGGCGGCTGGCGGTGCCGTTCACGACCGGTCTGCTGGTCGGGATCGGTGAGGACCTGACCGAGCGGGCGGAGTCGATGTTCGCGCTGCGCCGGGTGGCGCGTCAGTTCGGGCATGTCCAGGAAGTGATCATCCAGAACTTCCGCGCCAAGCCGGAGACCGCGATGCGCCACGTCGACGACCTGGGGTTGGAGGAGTATGTGGCGGCGATCGCGGTGGCCCGGATCGTGCTCGGCCCCACGGTGCGCCTCCAGGCGCCGCCGAACCTGGTCGACCTCGCCGAATGCACAGCGTTGCTGGGGGCGGGGGTCGATGACTGGGGTGGGGTCTCCCCGTTGACCCCGGACCATGTCAACCCCGAACGACCCTGGCCCTCCCTGGAGCGGCTGCGGGCGGTCACCGCGGCGGCGGGGTTCACGCTGCGCGCCCGGCTCACGGTGCACCCGCAGTACGTGCTGGCCGGTGAACCCTGGATCGACCCGCGGATCTCTGGCCATGTCGCCGCCCTGGCCGGGCCCGACGGGCTGCTCCGCCCAGAGGTCGAGCATGGAGACCTCAGGCCGACCGGTCTGCCCTGGCAGGAACCCGACGGCGGCTTCACCGTGGCCGGGTCCGGTACCGGCCGTACCGACCTGCACACGGGCGTGGACACCGAGGGCCGCACCGAGGACCGCCGCAGCGACTTCGACAGTGTCTACGGCGACTGGGAGGCCCTGAAATCGGTGGTTGAGGAGGCCGAGGACTCAGGCACCATGTTGGGGGCCCGTCTCGCTGGCGCTCGCTCCTCAACCACCGAGATGGCAGCTCTGAGGGCGGCCGAGCGTGACCCGGGGAACCTGTCCGATGAGCATGCGTTGACGTTGATGAGCGCGCAGGGTGGCCTGCTCGACCAGGTGTGCCGGCTCGCTGATGAGCTGCGCCGGGAGACGGTGGGGGAGGAGGTCACCTATGTGGTCAACCGCAACATCAACTTCACCAACGTCTGCTACGTCGGGTGCCGGTTCTGTGCCTTCGCCCAACGCCGCACCGACGCTGATGCCTACTCGCTGTCGTTGGGCCAGGTCGCGGACCGCGCCCAGGAGGCCTGGGCGTTGGGGGCGACCGAGGTGTGCATGCAGGGCGGTATCGACCCCGAGCTGCCCGGCACCGCCTACTTCGACCTCGCCGCCGCCGTCAAAGCGCGGGTCCCGCAGATGCACGTGCATGCGTTCTCCCCGATGGAGATCCTCAACGGCTCCGCACGCACCGGCCTGTCCTTCGAGGACTTCTTGATCAAGGCCCGCGAAGCCGGCCTGGACACCATCCCCGGCACCGCCGCGGAGATCCTCGACGACGAGGTCCGCTGGGTGCTGACCAAGGGCAAGCTCCCCACCGCCACCTGGATCGAGATCATCACCACCGCACACCGCGTCGGCCTACGCTCCAGCTCCACCATGATGTACGGCCACGTCGACAACCCCCGCCACTGGGTCCACCACCTCAAGGTCCTGCGCCGCATCCAGGACACTGCCCTGGATGCTGGGGCGCAAGGGTTCACCGAGTTCGTCCCACTGCCCTTCGTGCACAACTCCTCACCCATCTACCTCGCCGGCATCGCCCGACCCGGACCCACCCTGCGCGAGAACCTCGCCGTGCACGCCATGGCCCGCATCCTGCTCCACGGACGCATCCACAACATCCAGACCAGCTGGGTCAAACTCGGCGTCACAGGCACCCAGGCCATGCTCCAAGCCGGAGCCAACGACCTCGGCGGCACCCTGATGGAAGAAACCATCTCCCGCATGGCCGGCTCCACCCACGGCTCAGCCAAGACCGTCGAAGAACTCACCACCATCGCCACCGCAATCAGCCGACCCGTCAAACAACGATCCACCACCTACGACGCGGTCAATCGTCGAGGTGTCCCGGTGCAGTCATGACCGACGCCGGGCAACCGCCGGTGGACGGAGGCGCGACCGAGGAGGAGAGGCTGGCGGCAGCCGACCAGCTCACGGTGCGCGAACTACTGGAGCAGCCCTGCATGGAGTCGTCGTCCGTTCTGGCCGGGACGGGCGGCCAGGACACCGCGATCTGGCGTCTGAACGTGATGACCGTGCCCGAGATCGTGCGCTGGGTCGAGCAGGGCGAGTTCCTCCTCACCACCGGATTCCCCCTGCGCGCGCACGGCGAGCCAGATCGCCTCGTCCGGGAACTCAGCGACTTGGGACTCGCCGGACTCGGCGTGAAGTTCGACTCCTACCTCGGCGCCTTCGAGGCCGAGGTTCTGTCCGTCGCCGATGAGCTGGACTTCCCGATCGTGTCGATCCCGATCGACACCCGCTTCGACGACATCCTCAGCCAGGCGTTCGAGACGATCATCAATCGCCAGGCGGCCGAGCTGAGCCGTTCCCACAAGCTGCACCAGGCCTTCCTGGGCCTCACCTTCTCCGGAGGTGGCATCCAATCGCTCATCGAGGAGCTCGCTCGGCTGCTGAAAGCAGAGGCCGCGGCCGTCCTCGACAGCCAGGGCCAGGTTCTCGCCCACGCCGGCAACGTCGAGGCACTGGACTGCCTCATGGCCGACTCGCCGGATGGATCCGCCGTCGTCAGTTCCGAGAGCCTCGAGAAGGGGCACCACTCCGGCGGCGGCTTCACGTGGGTGGCGGCTGCGATGTCGGCGGCATCAGTGGACCACGGACACGTCGTCGTGGTGGGGCTCGAGGACGCGCTCGGCCCCTATGCGATGACGGCCGCCGAGCAGGCGGCCATCGTATGCACCCTGGAGATGATCCGCGGCCAGGCCGTACGAGCGGTGAGTGGTCGATTCGCATCAAACCTGCTCCATGAGCTGATGACTGGCGACGATCTGGAGGGCGTCTCTGCGCGGGCAGCCGCTCTGGACTGGGCGCTGAACCGGGAGATCGTGGTCGTCGCGGCCAGGCCCGAGGACGGACGGCCGGTGTCGGGGCAGGCCACCGAGCAGTCCCAGGTCCTGGAACAGCTGACGTCCGAGCGGTGGGCCTCGGTTTGCCGCCGGATCGATCCGCACGCAGCGGTAGGGGTGCTCGGTGCGCAGCTCGTCGCCGTTTTCGGGGGTGAGACCGAGATGGGCGAACTGGTCGATGCTCTCCATCTGGAGATGTCCAGGAGCACCCGGCGCGAGTTCTCCCTGGGAGTCAGCCGGCTGCACCAGGGGCCGGCGGGGATCCGGGATGCCTACGAGGAGGCATTGCGCGCGATGCGGCTTGGCACGCGGGTCAACGGACCGTACTCAGTCACCCACTACGACGGACTCGGGCTGTTCCGGCTGTTGGCCCAGATCGACGAAGCGGAGCTGGAGATGTTCGTGACCGACACGCTCGGGCCCGTCTTCGCACTGCCAGACCCCGAACGCAGCGATCTGTTGAACACTCTGGACGTGCTCCTGGCGAACCACCTCAACATCGCCCAGACCGCACGTGAGGTGCACTACCACTACAACACCCTGCGGTACCGGCTGATCAAGCTCGAGAAGCTGCTCGGTGCATTCAGCTCTGATCCCGCGACAGCGCGACGCATTGGTGTGGCACTCGAGATCCTGCGCATGCACGGTGGTCGGTCGCTGTAGGTCGGGATCCGCCCCTGGAGGCACCTGCCAATTGCAGACCCCTCCGATGGGTGATTTTGCCAATGACGCGTGTCGAAGGTGTTCCTAGGCTGAGGCAACAACGTGATCTGGATCACCAAGGCTTCAGACAACCGCCGTGAAGGGTGGCCTGCATGACTGACCTCGGCCAGTACCTCGGCAGCGGGCTGGTGCTAGGGGCCATCTACGCGTTGATGGCTGCCGGCCTGACGCTGGTCTTCGGGTACATGGGCATCGTGAACTTTGCCCACGGCGAGTTCTACATGATCGGGGCCTACCTCGCCTACACGATCACGTCGATCCTGGGGTGGCCGTTCGCCGTCGGCCTGCTGGTGGCGGCAGTGGGCACCGCTTTGGTGGGACTAATCATCAACTGGGGGGTGCTCCAACCGCTCCGCAAGTACGAGACGCTCGAGATGCCGATGCTGGCCACGATCGGGCTGGCCATCATGCTGCCCAACCTCGCGATCATCCTCTGGAACCCGGTACCGAAGGCCGCGGGATCACCCGTGGGCGGTGACAGCATCAACCTCGGGATCATGCGCCTCTCCCCGGAGAGCATGTTCGTGATTGCGCTGACCCTGGTGTTCATCCTCTCCTCACACCTGTTCATCACCCGCACGCGGATCGGGCTCACCATGCGCGGCACCTTCCAGGACTCGACCGCCAGCTGGATGGTGGGCATCAACGTGACCCGGGTCTACGCGCTCACGTTCGCCTTCGGTGCCGTGCTGGCCGCTCTCGCCGGGGTCCTGATCTCGACGATCTTCAACATCACCCCGTCGATGGGGGGACTCGCGACCGGCAAGTCGTTCGTGGTGGTCATCCTCGGCGGCCTCGGATCCTTCCCGGGGGCCGTCGTAGGTGGCTTGCTGCTCGGCCTCGTCGAGAGCCTCGGCGCCGGCTACATCAGCGCCGGCTACAAGGACACCTTCGGCCTGCTGGTGCTGATCGCCGTCTTGCTGATGCGACCACAGGGGATCTTCGGAGCCAAGCGGATGGTGCAGGAGTGATGCGGTTTCTCGACTCGAAAACCGCACGATTCCTGATCGGTCTGGCCGCAGCAGCAGCCCTGTTCCTCGCGGGAACGTTCTCCGGGCCCTACCAGGCGCAGATCGCGACCTTGGCTGCCATCTACGTGATCCTGGCCTCGAGCCTCAACCTGCTGCTGGGCTACTCGGGACTGCTCAGCCTCGGACACCAGGCGTTCTTCGGGTTCGGTGCGTACTTCTCGGCGTACGCCACCACCGAATGGGGGCTGCCGATGCCGCTGGGGCTAGTCGGTTCGGCCGTCGCCGGATATCTCGTGGCCCGGGTCATCGGCAAGATCACCCTGCGCCTGCGTGCAGCGTTCTTCGTCATCGCGACCTTCGCGGTCGCGGCAATCGGCCGCCAGGTGGCGCTGAACTGGGTTGATGTGACGGGCGGTCCGGTCGGCTTCGCAGGGATCCCGCCCCTGGGCATCGGCGACATCGAGTTCCTCGAGCCGACGGCGACCTTCCCGGTCTGCTTCGTGATCGCCGGCATCTGCGTGATCTTCGTGGCCCGGCTGTCCCAGTCCGGCCTCGGCTACAGCCTGCGCGGGATGGCGAAGAACGAGAACCTGGCCAGGGCCGTGGGCATCGACACCGCCAGGCACGCCAACCTCGCCTTCTCCATCGGCGGCGCGATGGCCGCCGTCGCCGGGTCGCTGTACGCCCACACCGTCGGCTTCATCTCGCCCGAGGTCTTCGACTTCTCGATCATGATCAACACCTTGCTCATGGTGATCGGCGGTGGTCTGGGCACCGTGGTGGGCCCGGTGGTGGGGGCGATCCTGTTCACTCAGCTGCCGGAGTTCCTGCGCTTCAGCGACGAGTGGCGACTGGTCATCTACGGCGCGATCCTCGTGATCCTGGTGCGCTTCCTGCCCCGTGGTCTGTGTGGGTACGCGATCGAGCTCCTCCGGAGAACTCGTCGTGGATCCGGTGACGACGACCCTGACGACAGCCGGCCAGCGGTCGGTGAGGAAGACCGTCCACCAGACGTGGACAGCGCAGACACCACCACAGACACCACCACAGACACCACCACAGACACCACCCGACACGCCGGTTCCTCAGCCGGGGTCGGCAAGTCGCCGGGCGCGGCGTCGACCATTCGCTCGGCGCACGCACTGGTGGGACCGTCATGACCACGATGCCCCGGCACGAGATGCCCGACTTCCTGGGCAGTCGGATCCCTCAGGACCCGCGCGTGGAGGTCTCCGGGATCTCGGTGCGATTCGGCGCGCTGATGGCGGTCTCCGACGTGAGCCTGCAGGTGAGACCGGGCCAGATCACCGCTCTCATCGGCCCCAACGGCGCTGGCAAGTCGACGGCCTTCAACGCCATGACCGGATACGTCAAGCTCGTGAGCGGAACCGTCCGGCTCGGCGATCTTGATCTCACCATGATGCGACCCGACCGCGTCTCGATGCACGGCTTGGTGCGCTCGTTCCAGAAGAAGAGCATCTTCCCGGCGATGACCGTGCGCGAGAACCTGCGAGTCGGGCTGCACCGGACGGAGCAGAAGTCCCTGCTGCCGGCGATGCTAGGACTTCGGTCCCACCGCCGCTCCGAGGCGACGACGGCTGAGCGGATACTCGCCATGGCCCGGCTCGTCGGCCTCCACCGGGATCTGGACACGCCAGCGGAGACCTTGGCCTACGGTCGCCAGCGGATGCTGGCCGTCGGGGTCAGCCTGAGTGCGCAACCAAGTTCCTGCTGCTCGACGAGCCGACTGCGGGCCTCAACAACTCGGAGTCGGCCGAGATGGCAAGCCTGCTGAGGGCGGTGCGTGACCACGGCATCGGCGTACTGCTCGTGGAGCACGACATGAAGTTCCTGCTGAACCTCTCCGATCACGTCGTCGTGCTGAACGCGGGCCGCAAGATCGCGGAGGGAACCCCCACCGAGATCCAGGAGGACCCGGCGGTCCGGGTCGCCTACCTCGGCGAGAGGCACAAGTCATGCTGAAGGTCGCCGGACTGGTCTCCGGCTATGACAAGGTCCCCGTCCTGCACGAGGTCGACATCGAGGTGAGGGCCGGCGAGCTGGTCACGATCATCGGCAGCAACGGCGCCGGCAAGTCCACGCTGTTGAAGACCATCTCCGGACTGGTCAAGGTGATGAACGGCAGCATCGAGTTCGACGGCAAGGACGTGACGAACCTGCGCCCCGACAAGGTCGTACGTCGAGGCCTGGTCCACTGTCCCGAAGGGCGCCACGTCTTCCCTGGCCTGACCGCCTACGAGAACCTCCGGCTCGGTGCGCACACCGGGAGCCACTTCGACGAGCGTCTGGCCGAGGTCTACGCGCTCTTCCCGCGCATCGAGGAACGCGCCACCCAGCTGGCCGGCAGCATGTCGGGCGGCGAGCAGCAGATGCTGGCGATCGGCCGCAGTCTCATGTCCGACCCCGCTCTGGTCATGCTCGACGAGCCTTCGCTGGGGCTCGCGCCGATCGTCGTCGAACAGGTTCTCGCGACTGCGGCAGAGATCCGCGACAGCGGCCGCACCGTCCTGCTGGTGGAGCAGAACGCCGACTTGGCGCTGGAGGTGGCCGACCGTGCCTACGTCCTGGAGCGCGGACACGTGGTCACCGAGGGTTCGGCCTCCGAGATTGCAAGTAGCCCCAGCATCCAGCAGGCCTACCTGGCCGGCTGATCTTCACCGAGAGAAAGCGAATCCCGATGATGCGAAAGTTCCTGTTACCGGCAGTGGTGGCGGCGCTGTCGCTCACTGTGTCCGGCTGTGGCCAGGGGGGTTCATCCGGCAGCGAGGACGAGATCGTCATCGGTGTCGCCCAGCCACTCAGCGGGCCGGTTGCAGCCCAGGGCACCGCCGTTGCCGAAGGCGCCAAGATCGCCGCCAAGGAGATCAACGACGACGGCGGTGTCAACGGCAAAAAGATCAAGCTGGTCATCGAGGACGATGCCAACGACCCGGCCACCTGCGTCAGCATCGCGCAGCGGTTCACCACAAAGGTTCGCCCTGCTGCGGTCATGGGCGGCTGGGGATCCTCCTGCACGCTGGCGATGGAACCGGCCCTGGAGCGGGCGAAGATGCCATTCCTGGTGGAGACCTCGAGCTCGGACCTCGTCACGAGCACGGAGGGTGAGGGTCAGGGCAACGAGTGGACCTTCCGGATCTCGCCCACCTCCACGATGGAGGCGACAGCCTTGAAGTCGGTGCTGGGCGAGATGGGGATCAAGAAGGCCTTCACCTTGTCGGTCAACAACGACTTCGGACTCGGTGCGGCCAAGCACTACGGCGAGATACTCACGGGCCTGGGGGCCGAGGTCGTCGGCGGAGCGAAGTTCGAGCAGGGTGAACAGAGCTTCTCGACCTTTGTCACGCAGGCGAAGGCTTCGGGGGCCGACACGTGGATCGTCACCACGGACGCCGGGCAGATTGCGCTGATGCTCAAGGAGGCCAGGGGCCAGGGCGCCAAGGCCAGGATCATCACCACCGGCGGCTCGAACAGCCCGATCCAGGTGAACGCGCTTGCGGGCGAGGAAGCGACGAACGGAACGTTCGCGACCATGTTCTTCCCGGTCTGGGACACAAGCCTCGCTGCTGATGCCGAGGGCGCCAAGACCTTCCTCGACACGTGGAAGGCAGAGGGCAAGGACCTGGGCGAGGCCACCGAGGGGGTTCGGGGCTACACCGGCATCAAGGTCCTGGCTGCGGCGCTGGACGAGGTAGACGACCCCAGTGACCATGAGGCGGTCCGCGACGCGTTGGCGAAGGTCAAGATCCCGGGTGCGATCTACGGTGACATCTCCTTCGGCAAGTGGAACGAGCTGATGAACCAGAACCTTCCGCCCGTGTACCTCGTGGAGAGCCAGAACGGAGTGTTGAAGCTGCGCGGCACCGGAGAGCCGCCGTACTGATGATGTGGGTGGGGGCACAGCACGCGTCAGGGCGAGTCTGAGCGAGTCGCCTCGGTGTTCAGCAGCAACACAGTGGCCCCCGACACAAGGCGTAGACCTGCCTCGCTCGCGGCCAGCTGCCCAAGGGCTGCGAGCGAGGCAGCACCACAGGCGCCGGCATCGATGCCGTTCTCCGCGAGAGTCGAGGTCGCCTCAGCGGCCTCCTCGTCGGTGACCCAGACGCCGCCCTCGAGCGTCGCGAGCAAGTCCGGAAAAGCCAGCGACGACGGCGTTCCGCAGTTGAGGCCGGCCATGCTCGTCTCACCGGTGCCGGTGGAGACCGGGGTTCCGGCGGCCAGGCTGGCCGCGATGCACGGAGCGACCGCGGGTTCCACGGTCACGGCCCGCCACCCAGGGTGGCTGCGGCAATGGAGTACGGCGGCATGTGCCAGCGATCCCACTCCGGCGGGTACGACGAGCAGTGCCGGATCGTCGCCCAGCTGGTCCGCGGCCTCTTCGAACAGCGTGGAGTAGCCGTCGACGATCCACTTGGTGACCGACTCGTAGCCGGGCCACGAGGTGTCCTGCACCAGGAGTCTGGTCCGGTCGTGCGAGCTGTCCTCAGCGCGACGGGCGGCCTCAGCCACCGTCTCGTCGTACGTCATCTCGAGAACCTCGACGTCTGCCCCCTCGCTCCGGACCAGCTCGATGGCCTCGGCCGACACCACGCTGGGGATGAGCACGAGGGCAGGCAGTCCGAGGTAGGCAGCCATGCGTGCCACCGCGCGACCGTGGTTGCCGTCCGTCGCGGTCACGAGGGTGATCGGGGGCAGCTCGGCGATCTTCTCGCGCAACGCCTGGAGGGTCGGTTCCGGAGGCTCCTCGCAGAGTTCGGCCAGGCACCGGAAGACGGCCCACGACGCGCCCAGCATCTTGAACGCCGGCAGCCCGAGTCGGGACGACTCGTCCTTGACCGCCAGCCTCGACACCCCCAGCTCGCCTGCGAGTCCGGGCAGTTCGAGCAATGGGGTCACGGCATACCCAGGCAGGCTTCGATGGAAGGTACGACGGGCGTCGCTCACCTCCCGGAACGCGTTCGGCGTCCAACGGGAAAGCCCGCCGGCGGGAGCAGGTGCTCCGGGCGACCACGTGGGGATGGGTCCTGGGGTCGAGGGCGAAGCCACTGTCTTGTTCACGTTCTGACCATAGGCAGGTCGACGCGCGGTGATAAGCGAGAGTACTTGCCGAGCATTCGGCACGATGAATGCCGATCTGACTCGATCCCGCCTACGCTGAGCCGGGTGTTGGAGATGCGGCGCGTGCGGCTGCTCGTGGAGCTGGAACGGCGGGGGAGCCTGGCAGCGGTGGCGGAGGCCCTACACCTCAGCCCGTCCGGCATCTCCGCCCAGATCGCGCGCCTCGAGCGGGAGGTCGGAGCGTCCCTGGTCGCCCGGTCCGGTCGTGGCCTCCGACTGACCGAGGCCGGTCACCTGTTGGCAGTCAAGGGCCGTGAGCTCCTGGCGGCGATGGAGTCGGCTGAGTCGGACCTGCGTGAGCTCGCGGGCGAGGTGGTGGGAACGGTGCGGCTCGCCGCCTTCCAGAGCGCGGCCCTGCTCCTCGTGCCGCTGGCACTCGCGTGTGAGCAGACCCATCCTGGCCTGCGTGTCGAGCTCGTCCAGGAAGAGCCCGAGGCCGCCGTTCCCGCTCTGTTGGCGGGAGATTTCGATCTCGTAGTGGCAGAGGAGTACCCCGGCGTACAGCCGTGGATCCCGACCGAGACGCACCGCGAGGATCTTGGTGTCGACCCACTCTTCGTGGTCGTCGACAAGGGGTTGACCCAGGGTCGTGCGTTGGCCGTGGCCGGAGGACAGATCCCCTGGGTGATGGAGACGCGGGGCAGTGCCGCACGTGAGTGGGCGGAGCTGACTTGTCGTCGACTGGGTTTCGAACCGGACGTGCGGTACGAGAGCGAGGACCTGCTCGTGCACCTCGAGCTCATCGAGAAGGGTCGAGCCGCGGGTCTGCTGCCGGCGCTGCTGTTGGCCCGGGGTGCGCAGGGGCTCGAGCGCACCCCGACCGGCTCGGCCCGGATGTTGCTCACCCTGACCAGAGCGGGCAGTGAGCACAGCCCCACCATCCGCGCCGTCCGTGACTCGCTGCTGACGGCATTGCGCAGTGTCGACCCGGCACGCATGATGCCGAGTCGTCCGCATTGACTCGTCCTGTTCAGATCCCCGGGGGCGGGTCATACTCGCACCGGGACGAGTCCCTATCGTGACCGTGCCGGACGTCGAGAGGAGAACAGGCATGCCTCGGGTAGCGCTCACGACCGACATCGGCGAGGGGTACGGCCGCTGGTCGATCGCTGACGACGAGGCACTGCTCGACGTCGTCACCGCAGCGAACATCGCGTGCGGTTTTCACGCCGGGGACCCGGCCATCATGCGGCGAACCTGCAAGCGCTCGGTCGAGAACGGCGTCTCGATCGGTGCCCAGGTCAGCTACCGCGACCTGCACGGGTTCGGCCGCCGGTTCATCGCCTATGCCCGCCAGGAGCTGACCGACGACCTCCTCTACCAAATGGGTGCCCTCGAGGTCTTCGCCCGACTGGGTGGCGGCCGGATCGACTTCGTACGGGCGCATGGCGCGCTCTACAACGCATCCGCGACGGTCACGGAGCACGCGCAGGCGATCGTGGACGCGACGAAGGAGTACGACCCCGACCTGCCGCTGCTCTGCCAGGTCGGCACGGAGACCTGGCGACTCGGGCAGGAGGCCGGCCTCCGTGTGGTCGCTGAGGCGTTCGTGGACCGGGCCTACACCCCTGAAGGCTTGCTCGTGCCGCGCACGGAGGCGAACGCGATGCTCGCCGATCCGGCAGCAGCGGCTGCGCGTGCGGTGGAGATGGTGACCGAGGGTGAGATCACTGCCGTCGACGGAAGCCGCATCCCGATCAAGGCCGAAGCCATCCTGGTGCACTGCGACACCGCCGGTGCGGTGGAGATCGCCCGGGACACCCGGAAGGCGCTGGACGCAGCGGGCGTCGAGCTGGCGCCGATCCGCTGATCGGGCGGGGGATTGGTCGTGGCTACGGAGCTGACCGCGCACCGGTGTGGTGACACCGGGCTGCTGGTCGAGCTCGGCGACAACGACCGGGTGCACGCGTTGGCCGCTGCCGTCCGGGGCGGTGACATCGAGGGCATCAGCGACCTGGTGCCGGCGCTGAACACGCTTCTCCTGGTCCTCGACCCTGAGGTCACTTCTCCGGCCGACGTCGAGGCCCGACTGCGCGATCTGGACGTCGTTCCCCTGCCTGCCGGCGATCGCCGCACGGTCGAGATCCCGGTGGTCTACGACGGCGAGGACCTGGCGTGGGTCGCCAGGCACTGCGGGCTGGAGGAGCGCGAGATCGTTCGCGCGCACACCGAGCAACCGTGGCGGGTCGCGTTCTGCGGCTTCGCCCCTGGGTTCTCCTACCTCGTCGGCGGCGATCCGAGGCTGAACGTCCCCCGTCGAGGCGAGTCCCGGGTCGCCGTACCCGCGGGTGCCGTGGGGATCGCCGGCGAGTTCTCGGCCGTCTACCCGCGCCGCTCGCCCGGCGGGTGGCAACTGCTCGGGCACACCGACGAGCCGATGTGGGACACGGAGTCTGACCCGCCGGCGCTGCTCGTCCCGGGCTACGAGGTGCGGTTCCGGGAGACGGCCGCATGACGACGCTCACCGTGGTGGATCCCGGGCTGCGTTCGCTGGTTGAGGACTCGGGCAGACATGGCTGGGCGCACCTGGGCGTAGGTCGGTCCGGGGCCGTGGACCGGGTCGCCATGGCCCTGGCCAACCGGCTCGTGGGGAACGAGCAGGGTGCCGCAGTTATCGAGGTCACCAACGGTGGACTGGAGCTGCGCTTCGACGCGCCGACCTGGGTGGCCGTGACCGGCGCACCCCTGCCCGTCCGCGTGGGCACCCGGGCGCGATGGACGCACGAGGCGATCGCGGTCAGTGCCGGTGAGGACGTGCGCCTCGGGATGCCTGATCGGGGACTGAGGAGCTACGTCGCTGTCCCCGGCGGACTCCTGGTCGATCCCGTCCTGGGGTCGAGGTCGACCGACCTGATGTCCGGTCTGGGGCCGGCGCCGCTGTCTGCAGGTGATGTCCTGCCCGTAGGCCCGCCCCAAGGACCGGTGCCGGTGGCCGACGTGGTCGCACCCCCCATGCCGGCGGCTCCGGACGAGGACGTCGTACTCCCGGTCCAGCTCGGTCCACGCGCCGACTGGTTCGAGCCAGCGGCGATCGACCTCCTGCTCGGCGAGCGCTTCGAGGTCACCGCAGAGTCAGACCGGATCGGAATTCGGCTGGCTGGTCCGGCTCTGCCCCGGCGCATCCAGGACGAGCTGGTCAGCGAGGGCATGGTCGAGGGCTCCCTGCAGGCACCGCCGGATGGCCGACTGACGTTGTTCGGTCCGGACCATCCGGTCACAGGCGGCTACCCGGTCATCGGTGTGGTTCCTTCGCGTGCCCTTCCTCCGGTCGCACAGCTGCGCCCGGGGCAGGGCGTCCGCTTCCTGCGCACCTGAGCCTGCACGAAGTGACAATGAACGCGGTGCGCTCATGTCGTCTTTTGCCGTGTCCTAGGTCACGCAATCGCTCTTACGCTCAATAACCAGAGCCCCGCGACAACTTCGCACCATCGGACGATCTGACCTATCTCGGGACCTGTGACGCACCACCACAGACACGACAGGGGGCACCATGGCCGTCAGGTTCGGACTCGCCATCGAGAACTTCACCTCCGCCGAAAAGGCGCCGGACATGCACGACCTGGTCCGCTACGCGAAGCGGGCCGAGGACCTCGGCTTCACCTCGCTCTGGGCTTGGGACCATCTGTTCCTCGGCAGCAAGCAGCCTTTCCCGCAGCTCGAGGCGCTGACCACTCTTGCGGTGCTTGCCGCGCACACAGAGACCGTGACGCTGGGCACCGGCATCCTGGTGCTGCCGATCCGCGATCCCGCTCTGCTGGCGAAGACAGCCGCAACCCTCCAGGACTTCTCCGGCGGTCGGCTCTGCCTCGGGGTGGCGGCCGGGTGGTACGAGCGCGAGTTCGCTGCGACGGGGACGCCCTTCAAGGGTCGGGGCAAGGTCTTCGAGCAGAATCTCGAGATCTGCATGCGGCTGTGGCAGGACGACGAGGTCACCGGCGAGTGGGACGACCGAATCGTTTCGCCGGGTCAGGATGCTGCCGCGTCCCGAGCCGCGCCCGGGACTGCTCATCGGCGGGTACGTCGACCGAGTGCTGCGCCGTGCTGCCACGCTGGGCGACGGCTGGCTGACGTACTTCTACACGGCCGAGGGCTTCACCGAGTCATGGCGCAAGATCTGCCAGTACGCCGAGGAGGCCGGCCGTGACCCAGCCGAGCTGCGCAACGTCTCCCAGCTCCCGATCTGCATCGCTGAGTCGAAGGAGGAGGGCCAGGCGCGGACCGGTCCGTGGCTGGCGTCGTACTTCGACACACCTGACTGGAGCGACGCGACGCCTGAGAGCGCAGTCACCGGCACTCCTGAGCAGTGCGCCGAGCAGCTCCAGGAGCACATCGATGCCGGCGTCCAGGAGATCTGTCTGATTCCGCACGGCTACGAACAGGAGCAGGTGGAGCGCTTCGCCGCCGAGGTGATGCCCCTCCTCGGTGCGGGCCAGCCGTTGGTTCCGGCGGCGGACGGAACATGGCGTTGACCACTCTGGCCTTTCCCGGTGCGGACACAGTGGACGCCCGCCTGGAGCTGGAACAACGCCGTCGCCCGCGCGTCGACAAGCGCATGTCGGCGGCCGAAGCCGTCCGCCAGTTCGTCGCCGACGGAGACACCATTGCTGTCGGTGGCACCAACCACGCGCGTACGCCGATGGCGCTGCTGACCGAGGTCTTGCGGCAGGGGCGACGTGGCCTGTCCCTCGCGCGGCCGCTCACCTGCTTCGAGTCGGAGCTGTTCATCGCCACGGGGATGGCGGCGAAGGTGATCACCAGCTGGGTCGGAATCGGCCACGGCTGGGGCCTGGCCCGGGTGCTCCGCGAGTACGTCGAGTCCGGCCGGGTCAGCTACGAGGAGTGGAGCCACCTCGGGCTCGGCCTGCGTTACAAGGCGGGTGCCATGGGAGTCCCGTTCCTGCCGTCGTACACGATGATGGGCTCGGACCTCGCTCGTCGCCTGGAGCTCGCCGACGTGGACTGCCCCTACACCGGCCAGACCCTGTGCGCCGTACCGAGCCTCAACCCGGACGTGGCCCTGATCCATGTGCAGCGGGCCGACGTCTTCGGCAACGCACAGATCGACGGCTACGAGCTGATGGACGCAGACGTCGCCCGAGCGGCGCGACGTCTGGTGATCTCCGCTGAGGCGATCGTCCCCACCGACACCCTTCGGCTCGACCCCGAGCGGACGATCATTCCCGGGTTCGCCGTGGATGCGGTCGTGCTGCAGCCGATGGGCGCCTACCCGCACGAGTGCTACGGCCTCTACCTCGCCGACGACGAAGCCTTCCGTGCCTACATGGACCGCGTGCGTGCGACCGGTTCAGAGGGGGCCCGCGAGTACGTCGAGGCGTTGGTGGCCCATCCTGACCACGACGCGTTCATGGAGACGGTGGCGCCGGAACGGCTGGAGCGGCTCACCACCGACGCGGAGGGGATGATGCCGCAATGACCTCCGTGAAGGGCGACCACATGGAGTCCCGGCACGCGCTGGACCCCCGACCCGACGAGATCATGACGGTCTCGGCGAGCCGGCTGCTCGAGGACGGAAAGGTGATGTTCGCGGGCATCGGGCAACCGCTGGTCGCCGCTGCGCTGGCGCGGCGCAGGCAGGCTCCGAGCCTGACGGTCATCCTCGAGGGCGGCATGGTGGGCATCCACCTGATGCCCGGTGAGCTGCCTGACTCGACCAACGAGATGCGCGCCGCCATCGGTGCCGAGATGCTCACCAGCGCCACTGACATCTTCTTGATGGCACAGCGTGGATTCTTCGACTACGGCTTTCTCGGCGTGGCCCAGATCGACATGTTCGGCAACGTCAACACCAGCCTCATCGGCGATCCCGACCGGCCTTCGGTGCGGCTTCCCGGCCCCGGCGGCGCCAACGACATCATCTCGTTGTGCAACGAGACCGTGATCGTGACCAACCACGAGACCCGACGTTTCGTCGAGCGCGTCGACTGGGTGACGAGCCCCGGGTATCTCACCGGAGGTGACAGCCGGCGCGAGGCGGGTCTGCGGCACGGTGGTCCGAGCACGGTCGTCACTGACCTCGCCATCCTCGACTTCGAGGAGGAGACGCACAGGATGCGGCTGCGGAGCCTGCAACCCGGCGTGACAGTCGACCAGGTGGTCGCCGCCACTGGCTTCGAGCTGATCGTCCCGGACGACGTCGACGTCCTCGAGCCCGTCACCGAGCCGGAGCTGAAGCTGCTGCGCCATCTCAACGGCGAGCCGGAGTATCGCGCACCAGAGGAAACCGGAAACCAACATGTCGAATGAACAGGTCCTGGGTTCCGAGTTCGGCGAGCGGATCGAGCCGACCTCCTTCGAGTTCCAGCGCGCCGACTCCTGGGACGAGGCGGTCGAGCTGCTCCGGATCTGGGACGGCGAGGCCAAGATCATCGCCGGCGGCCAGAGCCTTGTCCCGATGCTCAACCTGCGGTTGACGATGCCGGGCGCACTGATCGACATCAATGACATCGGCGATGAGGGCGGTCCGCGTCTCGAGGATGGCGACGACGGTCCCGTGGTCGTGGTTCCGGCGCTGAGCACGCACACGACCGTTCTGGGGTCCAGCGTGATCGCCGAACACTGCCCGATGCTCCTGCACGCCGTGGGCCTGGTGGGAAACGTGCGAGTACGCAACCGCGGAACCTTCGGTGGCAGCGTTGCGCACGCCGACCCGACCGGCGAGATCCCCTGCTGTGTCCTTTCCATGGGCGGCACGGTCACGCTTCGCGGGCCCCAGGGAACCAGGACCGTGCCGGCGACCGAGTGGTTTCGGACCTACCTGACGACAGCAGCCGAGCCTGACGAGCTGGTCACTGAGGTGCGCATTCCCAGTGCCGCCGGCGCAGCGTGGGCGTTCGAGGAAGAGGTCCGACGGTTCTCCGACTTCGCCACGGTGTCGGTCGCCGTACAGACCCGGCCCGGCGTTGTTCCGGCCATCGTGCTCGGCGGTGTGGCCGATCGGCCGGTCCTGGTGCCCGAGGACGTGGTCGACCCACTGAGCAATCCGGAGGCCGAGATTCTGGCGGCGGTGGCCGAGTCAGCTGCCCGTTCGGTGCACCCCGAGTCCGACGTACACGCCAGCGCGGAGCACCGCCGTCGGCTGGTGCGAGTCCTGGTACGTCGTGCGCTGGTCCATGCCCTGCGCCCCCACGGTTCGACAGGAGACCTCTGATGATCCGTACCCAGGTGCGGCTCCAGGTGAACGGAGTCGAGCACGAGGTGTGGATCCGCAACGACCGCACCTTGCTGAACGCGCTGCACGACGACCTCGGCCTTCCCGACGTCCGCTACGGCTGCAACGAGGGCGTGTGCGGAACCTGCACCGTCCTCGTCGACGGAGCACCGACCAGCGCCTGCCTGATGTACGCCGTGCAGGCGGAGGGGCACGAGGTCACCACTCTGCACGGACTTGCCGACCCCACCGAGGATCTGCATCCGCTGCAGAAGTGCTTTCTCGAGCGCGGCGGCTCCCAGTGCGGCTTCTGCACCCCGGGCATCATGCTGACCGCAGCGGCGCTGGCCGCGCGGAACCCGGACGCCAGCCGCGAGGACATCCGCTACGAGCTGGTCGGCAACCTGTGTCGCTGCACCGGCTACACCGCGATCGTCGACTCGGTCGAGGCCTGGATGAACGGCGAGCACGCTGAGTGGGACGAGGACAGGGCAGCGCAGGACCGGCGAGCAGGACTCCGCGGAGGCTCAGGCATGAGCGAGGTGACGAGGGAGCAGGACACCGAGGTCGAGCAGCAGGGCGCCTTCAACGTCGTCGGCACCTCGCCCGGGCACCATGACTTCGTCGACAAGGTGCGCGGAACGCTGCTGTACGCCGCGGACTGGAAGCTGCCGGGAATGCTCTTCGGCAAGGTGGTCCGCTCAGAGATGGCATCGGCCCGCGTCAAGAGCATCGACGTGAGCGAGGCCCGCAGGCTCGACGGCGTCATCACGGTCCTGACAGCCGAGGACGTACCTCACAACGCGATCGTCGAGCACGCCAGTGGTGGCCTTGGCGAGCTGACCGTCGAGCAACCGGTGCTCGCCAAGGACAGGGTTCGTTATGTCGGGGAGCCGTTGGCGGTCATCGCAGCGGTCGACCAGGAGACCGCGGATGAAGCAGCGGACCTGGTGCAGATCGAGTACGAACCAAGCGCCGGTGTGTACTCCGCTGCCGAGGCGCTGGCCGACGACGCTCCGCTGGTCCACGACGCGGGCAACGTGCTGGTCAGCTGGCGACTGGAGAGAGGCGATGTCGAGCAGGCGTTCGCGGAGGCGGACGTCGTCGTCGAGGACGAGTACCAGACCCAGCACGTCGAGCACGCCTACCTGGAGACCGAGGCCGGCGTCGGGTGGATCGAGAACGACGTGGTCACCCTGCGGGTCTCCACGCAGGTGATCGAGCACGCGACGGAGGTCGCCGAGATCCTCGAGCTGCCGTCGAACCGGGTGCGCGTCATCGCGTCGTACATGGGGGGTGGGTTCGGTGGCAAGGAGGACATGACCGTCGAGCCCTACCTCGCCCTGCTGGTGTGGCGCACGCGCAAGCCGGTACGGATGGTGTGGACCCGTCAGGAGTCGATCCTGGCGAGCACCAAGCGGCACCCCTTCACGATGCGCTACCGGACGGCGGCCACGAAGGAAGGTCGCATCCTCGGCATGGAGGCCGACATCGTCGGGGACGCAGGGGCGTACCCGTGCCTCAGCGCTCGCGTCCTCTTCGCAGGCGCAGCGCTCTCGACCGGGCCGTACAAGGTGCCGTCAGTCCGGGCACGCTCTCGCGCCGTATTCACCAACAACGTTCCGACCAGTGCCTTCCGCGGCTTCGGCGCGATGCAGGTGGTCCTCGGCTACGAGTCGCAGATGGATGCCCTCGCGGACGCCGTGGGCCTCAGCCGGACGGCGATCAGGGATCTGAACTACGTCGAGAAGGGTGACGTGATCACCTCCGGTGAACCGATCACCACGGCGGTCGCGGTGACCGAGACGCGGGACAAGGCGCTGGCCCGGCTCGGAAAGCCAAGCCCGCCGTCCGGTCCGGACAAGGTCGTCGGCCAGGGGTTCGGCAACAGCATGCAGCCCTACGGCCGGACGATCTGGTTCCGTGACCACGCCTCGGCGTGGGTGACGCTACAGTCGGACGGCACGCTGCTGATCCGCAGCGGCATCACCGACCTGGGCGCCGGCCAGGCGGCAAGCCTGTGTCAGATCGCTGCGGAGATCCTCGGACGTTCCGCTCGGCGACATCAGCGTGTACATCGGGGACACCGCCCTGAACCCACCGGCCGGTGGCACCTTCGCCACCCGGCAGCTCTACATGTCCGGCAACGCCATTCTCCGGGGGGCCAGAGCGCTGCGCGAGCAGCTCGCTCCCGTCGCTGCAATTCTCGTCGACACCGAGGCCGATGACCTCGAGTGGAAGGACGGGAAGGTCTCGCGGCGCTCTGGCCCGGGGGAGGTGACCCTCGCCGACGTTGCGAGGGCTGCGCAGGACGCCGCGATTGACACCTCGGTGCTGTACACGTGGCGAGCGCCGGCCGGAAAGTTCGACCCAGACGTCGGGCAGGGTGGAACCTTTCCCGACTACACCTTCGGCACACACGCAGCAGAGGTGGAGGTTGACCTCGAGACGGGCTCGGTGAAGCTCACCAAGTACGCCGCCTGTCACGACGTCGGGGTAGCGATCAACCCGGTGCGGGTGCGGGGCCAGATCCAGGGCGGCGCCATGCAGGGCATCGGCTACGCGCTGAGCGAGGACTGCCCGATGGTCGAAGGCAACCCGACCTCAACGCTCTTCGCCAACTACCTGATCCCGTCGACGATGGACGCCCCCGACATCATGGTGGACGTCGTCGAGAGCGGTGAGGGCCGCGGACCGCTCGGAGCACGCGGCATCGGTGAGCCTCCGGTCGGCCCTCCGGCCGCCGCCATTGCCAGCGCCGTTGAGAACGCAATCGGGCACAGGCCTACGACGCTGCCGATCACACCGGAACGAGTTCTGGCGCTGCTCGACGCGGCCGGCGTGAACCCAGCACTCGCTCAGGAGGCGCAGGAACTATGAAGCTCCACCACTCCACCCAGGTGCAGGCTCCGCCGGACCAGGTCTGGGAGTTCCTGCAGGACACCAGGGCCGTAGTGGCGTGCCTGCCCGGTGCCGAGCTGACCGATGAGAAAGGGGACGACCAGTACGGCGGTGTTCTCCGAGTCGCCATCGGTCCATTGAAGCTGAACTACAACGGTCAGGTCGACGTCACCCGTCGCGATGCGGACACCCGTCAGCTGGTGCTTGCCGCTTCGGGACGGGACCGTCGCGGTGGCGGCTCCGTGCGTGCGGATGTCAGGGTCGACGTCGCAGATGCAGGCGACGGCACCAGTCAGCTCGAGTCGGTCACCGACCTGCAGCTCACCGGTCGGATCGCCGCCCTGGGGCGGGGCGTCCAGGACGTCTCGAACACGATGTTCAACGACTTCTCCCGAAGGCTCGCCGAGCGGGTCGCCGGTCCACAGGAGACCGCTGCCCCCTCACCAGTCGTGAGCACCGCGAGGTCGGCCCCCGCGGACTCTCGCGCGCCCGCCGCAGCAACCCCTACGCGCCGTACGCCCGCCGCCGACCTGGCCGCGGGGAGCGAGATCAAGCTGACCCACCTCGTGGTCAGCGTGCTGCGGCAGCGCCTGGCAGACCTGTTCCAGCGGTGGAGCGAGAAGCTGCGCCCCTGAGCTAGGGAGGACCGCGGACGAACACTGCATGAGGCAGTCTCGCGGGGGGCCGTCGTACACTCAGCGCATGCCCGGCCTGCAGCACACCGTCACCATCGCGGCCCCGCCCGAGCGGGTCTGGGCGGTGATCATCGACGTCGAGCGCTGGCCCGAGCGGATCCCGACGGTCGACGCCGTGGAGCGTCTCGACGCCGGACCGCTGGCCGTCGGCTCCCGAACCCGGTTGCAGCAGCCCCGGCTGCCCACAGCGGTGTGGACGGTCACCGAGCTGGCCGACGGGTCGTCGTACACCTGGGAGTCGAGCTCGCCCGGCGTCAACGTCACCGCCACGCACGTCGTCGAGCCGCACCCCGACGGGAGCCGGCTCACCCTCGCCCTGACCGTGTCCGGTCCGCTGTCCGGGATCGGCTGGCTGATGACGCGGTCGCTGACCAAGCGGTACGTCGAGACGGAGGCCGCCTCGATCAAGAAGGCCGCCGAGACCTCGACCACGTAGACAACTTGTGGCGCGAGCCCAAGGACGGGCGTGGGGTACGGACCCGGCGGCCCGCGCCGTAGGTGGTCGAGCAGCCTTGCGTTGAGGAGCGAGCGCCAGCGAGCGTCTCGAAACGAGCGAAGCGAGTGGCCAGCCGAGACCACACTCCGCAAGCCGAGCAGCATCCACGACCCCGAGGTGGTCGATGGTGAACGAAAACCCCGATCAGCGGAGTACAGCACGGACCACGAGCAGGACAGACTCCACAGATCGGGCTGTGGGGTCGTGGGCGGTACGCCGCCACGGCCGCTCCATGACATCCGGCTTCTGAGCCTGATTCGAGTGCCGCACTACTCGCAGCCGTGGAGCCGGTCTGTGCCAAGGTCGGTGCATGGGCACGCTGAACCACCTCGCCACCGGTGGTGGCTGCGGCATCGACGGTTCGAACGTCACCGAAAAGGCTGAACCTGTCGCTTCGAGCCGATAGCGACCCCCGCGTCCGACGATAGGAGCCAACATGTACATGCGCGTGGTCTCGCTGACCCTGGTTGGAGCAACCCCGGACTTCCTCGACGACGTCCAAGGTGAACTGCTCGACGTGACCCGCGAGCAGCCGGGCTTCATCGCCGCCTTCTTCGTCGAGTCCCAGGACCAGCACGTCGAGTCGACTCGGATCTTCACCGACCCCGAGGTGCTCAACGCAGCGACCGATGCGACCAGTGAGGTGGCGGGCCGTCTGGCCGCGGAGTACGGCATCGAGAACGTGGTGAACTTCGAGGGGTTCGTGGGAGCGTGGTCGGCAACCACAGACGCCTGGGAGTAACCATCAGTGCGGGGCGCTTCAGCCCTGACGCCGCCTGCGGTCTGGTCGAAGGATGCTCGTCGAGCGTCCGCATGACCGCGGTGCGGGCGGCCTGCATGGCGAGGTAGATGCCGCCGACCACGCTTGCGCGGTCTGCGAGTTCTGACCTGATGACGACCGGTGGGTAGAGCGCCATGCCGGCGGCTAGCTCGCTCGAGCGCTGCATCAGCCGCTCGTTGGCGCCGACGCCGCCGGTGAGGATGACGGCCTCGGGGTCGACGACGGCGCACAGGGATGCGATCACCGACGCCACGCGGGCGCACTCCTCCTCTACCAGCGCGGCGGCAGGTTCCTCTCCGGTGGCCGCACGCTCGAACAGCTCCTCCACCGTGCTCGGCGGCGGCTCGGTCCAGTCCGGGTGCCGTTGAGCTGTGGTGAGCAGACTCAGCCCTCCGGCCGCGTCGTGGGCCTGCAGGTCGAGCGGTCGGTGCGCGCCCAGCGAGGGGAGGAATGCAATCTCGCCCGAGGCCCCGTGTGCGCCGCGCATCACCTGGCCGTCGTGGACCAGGCCGGCCCCGATGCCGGCCCCGACGGCCACGATCACGAAGGTGCGGAGCTCTCGACCCACGCCACGCCACCGCTCTCCGAGAGCAGCGAGGTTGACGTTGTTGTCGAGAACCACCGGGGCGCCCAGCGCCTCGGCGATCGGCGTACGGAAGTCGAAGGGGTCGGCTTGGTCGATGTTGGTGGCGAAGCGCACGGTGCTGCCGTCAGTGCCCACCACGCCCGGGACCGAGACAGTCACCGCCAGCAGCCTCGGTGGGGAAGTGCCCGCAGCGCGGAGCGCCTTGCGTGCCAGATCAATTGCCTGCGCGACGATGGCCGGGCCACCAGGTCGCCCGGTCGGCTCACCCAGCTCCGCCAGGGGACGACCGCGGACGTCGGCCACGGCGACGCGGAAGTTGCTGCCGCCGATGTCGAGCGCGAGGACGGTGCCGGCGGCGGGTGATATTTCGAACAGGGCCGCCGACCGCCCGGGGGAGCCGCTGCGCTGCCCAGTCTCGTGCACCAAGCCCTCCCGCTCGAGGTGCTGGACGGCGCTGAAGACGGTGGGTCGGGACAGGTCGCAGGCGGCCGCGACTTCGGGGCGGGTCACGGCCGCGCTTTGGGTCAGCAGGAAGTCCAGGACTCGATGCCTGCTCGACGGACGGGGTTCCAACTCGATTCCCTTCCTCCCTCTTGACGCACCGGATTCCGCGTTGGATTCTAGATCCATTCGAAAAGCAGATTGCCTAATAAATGCAAGATTGCCTAGTAAATGGAGTGCGCTGATGACCGAGACTCCCGCACGCCCGGGGCACCCCCTGATCACCCCGTCCCGTCGCGGTTTGCTCGCACTTGGCGGCGCGGCCGGCGTGGCCGGACTCCTCTCCGCCTGCGGCATCGGCGGAGGGGACAGCGAGGGCTCGGCCGGCAGTGGCAGCGGCAGCATTCGCGCCCTGTTCATGAAGCAGGCTGGCTATTCGGAGGAGAACATCAACGAGATGATCTCCTCGTTCCAGGCTGCGAACGAGGGCGTCAAGGTCACGGCCGACTTCGTCTCCTACGAGGCGCTACACGACAAGATCGTCGCCGCGGCACCTGCCGGAACTTACGATGTCGTGCTGATCGACGTGATCTGGCCGGTCGAGTTCGGCTCCAAGAAAATCGTGGCCGACGTCACGGGCCGCTGGTCTGACGCGTGGAGCCAGGAGATGCTCGGCGGCGCGGTCGCTACTGCCCAGCACGACGACAAGTTCTACGGCGTGCCCTGGATCTTGGACACCAAGTACCTCTTCGCCAACACCGCGCACCTGAAGCAGGCGAAGGTCGACGCCGCGTCCCTCGAGAGCTGGGACGGTGTGCTCGACGCCGCAAAGGCCCTGAAATCGGCCAAGGTCGTGGAATACCCGCTGGTGTGGTCATGGCAGCAGGCGGAGGCGTTGGTCTGTGACTACACCCAGCTACTCGGCGCTTTCGGCGGTACCTTCCTCGACGACTCCGGCCAGCCGGCCTTCAACCAGGAGGGCGGCGTCGCCGCACTCGAGTTCATGCGCCAGACGATCGTCGACGGGTTGAGCAACCCGGTCTCCACCCAGTCGCTGGAAGAGGACGTGCGCCGCGTGTTCTCCTCCGGGCAGGCCAGCCTCGCGCTCAACTGGACCTACATGTACGGACTGGCCGACGATCCGGCCGAAAGTCAGATCGCGGGCGACGTCGAGGTGTTCCGCACCCCAGCCGGACCCGAGAGCCAGCCGGGCGTGAACGGCAGCATGGCGCTCGCCGTGGCCGCCGGCAGTGAGAACCAGGACGCCGGCTGGACGTTCATCGAGTACCTCACCAGCAAGTCCGTCCAGGAGAAGTACGCGCTCAGCTCCCTCCCGGTCTGGGAGTCGTCGTACGACAACCCAAAGGTCATCGAGACCAACCCGGCCGTGGTCCCGGTGGCCAAGGAGCAGCTCGGTGACCTCATCCTGCGACCCCAGGTGGAGAACTACAACGCCATCTCCCAGGCGCTGCAGGCCGAACTGCAAAGCGCCCTGCTCGGGGACAAGGACCCGCAGAAAGCGCTGGACGACGCGGCTTCGGAGGCCTCGTCGCTACTCGGCGGGTGAAGTTCTTGCCGGTGGCCTTGCGCCGGCAGGCCGGCCACGGCCCTTCCCGCCGCAGTCCCGGCGAGGGCTGGCTCGCCCTGTTGCTCCTCCTGCCGGCGGTGGTGGTCGTCTTCGGCGTGGTGCTCTACCCCATCGCGCGGACCCTCGTGGTGTCGCTGTACGACGTCACCAGCTCCATGCCCGGCGACTACCCCTTCGTCGGGCTGGACAACTACACCCGCGTCTTCGAGGACAGTAGGTTCTACAGCGCCCTGGGCCACACGATGTACTTCACCCTGCTCTCGACGTCTTTGGAGCTGGTGCTGGGCATCGCGGTGGCCCTGCTGCTCAACGCGCCGTTGCGGGCCCGGTGGCTATGGCGCAGCTTCGTGGTCCTGCCGTGGGCGCTGCCCACGATCGTCAACGGCTCGATGTGGCGCTGGATCTACAACGGCCAGTACGGCGCACTGAACGGCCTGCTGGACACGCTCGGAATCTCCGACGAGCCGACCCAATGGCTCGGCTCGCCATTCCTGGCGCTGAACATGGTGATCCTCGCCGACGTCTGGAAGAACACCTCGATCGTGGTGTTCTTCATCCTGGCCGGCCTGCAGACCATCCCGGACGAACTGTACGAGGCAGCCCGCATCGACGGCGCCGGCGCGTGGCAGATCTTCTGGCATCTCACTCTGCGACTGCTCGCTCCGGCCATCGCCGTGGTGCTGATCCTCCGCACGATCGAGGCATTCAAGGTGTTCGACATCGTCTACGTGATGACCGGCGGCGGGCCGGCCAGTGGGACCCAGACCGTCGCGTTCTACACCTACCTCCAAGCCTTCAGCAACCAGCTCTTCGGCTACGGCGCAGCGTTGGCCTACCTGATCGTGCTGGCCGTCTTCGCGCTCGCGATGGGATACCTGAAGCTGCTGCGCCAGAGCCAACTGGCGGGTGTCGAATGAAGCCCGGCAAGGCATACCTCGTTGGCATCCACCTGGCTGCGGCTCTCATGGCGATCGTGGTACTCGCGCCGTTCGCGTGGTTGTTCATCTCGAGCATCTCCCCGCCTCGGGAGCTGCTCGCGCCGGACCCGCACTGGTGGCCGGACGACCCGACCCTCGAGCGGTACCGCGCCATCTTCGCCACCTCAGACGGCAACGGCACGAACGTCGCCGCCAACTTCCGGCAGGCCATGGTCAACAGCGTCATCGTCGCCACGCTCACGACCGCGATCTCTCTTGTGGTGGGCGTGCTGGGCGGCTACGCATTCGCTCGTCTCCGGTTCCGGATGCGGCGTACGACGCTCTTCGTGTTCGTGGCCGTCTACATGCTGCCGCCCATCGCTCTGGTGATCCCGCTGTACCTTGGGCTGGCCGCGCTGGGCCTTCTCGACACCAAGACCGGCCTGGTCGTCACCTACTGCTCCATCGTCACCCCGTTCTGCCTGTGGACGATGTCGAACTACTACCTGAGCCTGCCACCGGACCTGGAGGATGCGGCGCGGGTGGACGGGTGCAGCCGATTGGGCGCCCTGTTCCGGGTGATCCTGCCGCTGTCCATGCCCGGTGTCCTGACCACGGGCATGTTCGGGTTCCTCTTGGCGTGGGATGAGTTCCTGTTCTCGCTGATCTTCACCTCCACGACCAACGCGAAGACAATCCCGGTCGCGATCGCGGAGTTCACCGGCAAGTACTCCTCCGACTTCGGTCTGATCGCGGCCGGTGGCGTGCTCGCAACCCTGCCACCGCTTGTCCTCGCGCTGGTGTTCCAGCGTTACATCGCCGGCGGACTCGTCTCCGGCGCCATGAAGGGCTGACCATCCCGATGAAGTTCGACGAGGGCATCGCCCTCCAGCCGCAATCCCTGGCCGCGAGCGCGCAGAGCGTACGCCGCGCGCTGGGCGAGGTGGCACCACTCGAGCCCGATGCCCTCGTGACGCTGGTCGGGATCGGGGCCAGCGAGCACGTGGCCCACAGTGCGGCCCCGGTGTGGCGCGGGCTGGGCATCCGGACGGTCGCCGTGTCTGCTGCCGAGCTCCAGGGCTCAGAGTTGGCGCTGGCCGACGTCTACGTGGCGATGAGCGAGTCCGGACGGAGTGCCGAGACGGTGGCCGCTCTCCGCGGAGCACCTGGACGCAGGATCGGCATCACCAACGACCCGCAGGCGCCGCTGACCGAGGTGGTGGACCAGGTGATACCGCTCGGCAGTGGCCCGGACAGCCGGATCTACACCACCGGCTACACCGCAACGCTCCAGGCGATCGGGCTGCTCGGCGAGCACTGGGCCGGTACGGGCAGCGACTGGGCCGCGCTCCCCAAGCAGGTAGCCCATGTGACAGAGGAGAGCAGGGACGTGGTTGCCGGGCTCGCGGACGCCTTCCAGCGCGCCCGGATCATCGATGTGGTGTCGAGCGGTTCTTCCCGCGCAACGGCGGGCGAGGGGGCCCTGATGATGCGTGAGTCCGCGCGGCTGCACACCGCGAGCCACGAGACCTTCAACTACCTGCACGGGCCGATGGAGGTGGTGGACGCGGAGGTCGCGTGCGTGGTCATCGGGGCCGGTCGCGAGCTGAGGCTGGCCCGGGAACTGGCCGGGCTCGGCTGCCCGACGCTGCTGATCACTGCGAGCAAGGACGTCGAGGACGCCGAACACCTCACCGTGCTGCGTCTCCCTGAGCCGCCGTCGCCCCTGGCCGGAGCGGTTCTGGAGATCCTGCCGCTGCAGCTCCTCGCCGCGGAGGTCGCTCTTCGGAGGGGCCTGCGGGCCGACCGGTTCCGCTACCAGCAGGACGACATCAAGCTGGACGGTCGATGACACAGGCGCTGCACATCATCGGCAACGTACAGCTCGACGTCCTGGCGAGCCCAGTCGACGGGATTCCGAGGCCGGGTGGTGACGAGGTCATCGACCACATCGCCGTGCGTCCCGCCGGGGCCGCCGGCAACGTCTCGCTGGCTCTGGCTGCGCTGGGGTACGCGTCGCCTCCACGGTGGTGGGCCGAGACTCCCTGAACCGCTACCCCTCGTGGGACGAGCTGGTCCCCATGGATCCCGCTTGACCAGCGACCCCGGCCCGCCGATGTTCCCTGCCCCGCGAAGCCGATGAGTTCCGCACAGGGGGCGGGTCTGTAGTCCCATGACTGCGACCTACACCTTTGACATCTTCACCAGCCTCGATGGCAACGCTTCCTACGGACCGCCCGGCGACTGGGGCGGCTACTGGGGCAAGCAGGGTCCCGAGTTCCTCGACCACCGGCTCGCGGCATACCAAGGCGAGCAGCGGATGGTCTTCGGCGCACGCACATTCGGGCTGTTCGTGCAGATGCTCCCCGGCTTGGACGCCGACCAACGAGACCCGTGGATGGACCGGATGCTCAGCTGCCCGGCCACCGTCGTCTCGTCGACGCTGCAGGGCCCCTTCGACTGGCCCGACGCGACCGTCGCCAGCGGTGATGCCGTGGAGATCGTGCGTCGCATGAAGGAGGATTCCGACGTGCCGATCCGTTCGCACGGGAGCCTCTCGATGAACCGCGCGCTGATGGCTGCCGGCCTCGTCGACCGGATCCAGATCACCGTCTTCCCGGTGGTCGCCGCCCAGACGGGGGACGAGCCGGTTTTCGCGGGTGCCGGCGACTTCGACCTCGACCTGCTGGAGACCCGCACCCTCGACGGCCGAACCCAGGAGCTGGTCTACCGGCCCACCCTCCGCACCTGGCCGACTGGCTGACTCGACCGCCCGACCATGCGGAGGAGCCCTCAGCAGTCTCCGGGCTCGTCGTCGGCCGCGTCCAGGTGGCAGGTGCCGCCACCACCCTGACCGTCGAGGTGGTCGCGGCCGGGGCCACCGCCCAGGTCGTCGGCGCCGGGACCGCCGGCGAGGACGTCCTCGCCGTAACCTCCGCGCGTGAGGTCTTCACCCGTGTCGCCGTACGCCGTGTCGTCGCCGGCACCCGCGCGGATCCGGTCGTTGCCGGCGTCGCCGTAGATCGTGTCGTTCCCGCCCCGGCCCGCGATGTGGTCGGCGCCGCCGCGACCGCAGATCACGTCGGCTTGCCGGGTGCCTCGGAGCACGTCGCTCCCATGGGTGCCGGTGATCGTGCAGCCACGCGGGCGGACCCCGAACTCCTCGACCCCCAGCACCGGACGGATCGCGTGCCGGAACGTCCGGTCGACGAAGTCTCGGCGGATCACGTCGTCGCCGAGCGCGTTGCCGAGCGCGGCCATGACCATGCCCTGGTCGAGGGACAGGTAGGAGTCGCTCGGGTGTCCGGTCGTGACGTTGACGGAGTCCCGGAAGCCCCAGGTGCCGTACATCCCGGGCAGCGCCTCGAGCCGCGCCAGGTCGGTTGCGGCGGCGTGCGGCCGGTAGCGGAGAGCGAGGAACGCCGCGTGCGGCGTCACCACACCGTTCGTGTACGCCGACGCGGGCGGGTCCGGGACAGCCGGTCGGTCCTGGCACCCGGCGAAGCCACGGTCGACGAGCGTGGCGTCCTCGTTGGACGGCATGCCGTTCGGGTCCATGCCGGCGGCGTCGACGCCGTACACGCTGTAGCCGCCCTCCGGGATGTTGGACGGCGAGAAGCCCCACACGCCGTACTCCGCCACCCGCAGGCCGTGGTCGATCTGGGCGTCGACGGTGTACGGGTGGTTGGCCCGCCACGAGCCCGCGCCCCACTGCTCCTCCGGCACGAAGAGCGCCGGCATCAGGGCCTCGAACATCGAGCCGCCCCAGCTGGGCGTCAGGCGCGTCCCGCCGTAGGAGTAGGCGCCGTCGTAGACGCTGACACCGTCGTACGTCCGGTAGAAGCCGCTGGGTTTGGCCTCCTGGAACGAGTAGTCACAGGTGGCTGGGAACGTCCGCCAGCGGCCGTAGTACACCTGGCGCGGCAGGTCACCTTTGGCGATCCCGATGTAGTCCGTGATGCGACTCTCGGACACCACGGTGTCGTAGCAGCACGGGCCAGTGCCCTGCGCCGGCGAGTAGTGAAACAGGATCCGGTTCATGTCCCGGACGTAGTACAAGCCGAAGTCCATCGAGTCGTAGATCGCGCCGACGCGCGCGGACAGCTCCGGTACGGCGTTGCGCACGATCCGCAGCCCCGTGGCCAGCCACCCGTTGTCGACCGACGACAGGATCGGGTCGAGTGGCTCCCCGGTCGGGGGCCACGTGGTGAGCTTGGTGCCGTCGCGGTGGTCGTACCAGTTGTAGAACTGGCCGTCGGGCGCGTGCCGCTCCATGCCCTCCAGCGTGGTGACCGTCGCGGAGAGCCGGGTCAGCAGCTCGCGGTGCCCGATGATGCCGAGCTTCTCGGCAGCGACGGCGCTCCACAGGTAGGCGCCGATGTTGGTCGTGGAGGTCTGCACGTCGGTGTGCCCGTCGGCGTACAGCTGGTCGGTGGGCAGGCCGCTCGGCGTGTCCACCATGGCGTCGAACGACCGCCAGGTCGCGCTGGCGTAGCGATGCAGGCGGGCCTGATCGCTCTCGTGCGACACGGTCGCGGAGACCGGGGTGAGGCCCGGGAGCAGGCAGGCCACGACGGCCACGAACAAGACGACGACCTTGCGCATCGATCCTCCCCGAGAGGGTCCAGCAGGCGCGAACGCCTTCGAAGATACGCCCGCGACAGCGCCGTGGACAGACCCGAACCCTGGGTTCGGGGCCAGGCCAAGACGGTTCGTCGCGCCGCAGCGGAGCTGGTGCTCAGTGGTCAGAAGCCGAGCCGGGCGCGGGCCTCGTCGAGCCAGTCGACGTAGGCGTGCCAGCCCCACCGGGTCGCAGTGTCGTGGGCCGCGGTCGCGTAGCGACGCGCCGCTTCCCGGTCGCCGGCCGTCGCTGCCGCGAGGGCGAGGTAGCCGCTCACCGGCCCGAAGCAGGCGGCGGCGCCGGCGAGGCTGATCCGGTCGGCGTAGGGCGCCAACACGGCGCGGCTCCGCCGGGCCAGGTCGACGTCGGCCACGGCGGCGGCCGCTTCCGCCTCCATACACCAGTCGCTGAGCTGCGACCACTGAGCGAGATCGTGGACAGTGACGCGCGAGTCGGGCAGAAGTCTGCTCAGGTCGTCGAGGCGACCCGCCCGGGCCAGCATCTGGTGCACAGGTGCGTCGATCTGACCTGAGTGCTCGAAGGCCTCGAGCATCGGGCCGAGCGTCTCGCCGACCGTGCCGTCCCAGAGCGAGGCGATCATGGCGGCCGCGGGTGCGTGCACCTCGGCCATTGGCACTGCCACCTCGCGCGAGGTGGTCTCCAGGCCCGCGAGCTGGTCGGCGACGCCGGCCCGGTCCCCGCGCATGGCCGCCAGGGTCATCCGCACCCAGTGCACGGTGAACATCACATAGGGAAGCCGCTCGCGTCGGGCGATCGAGACGGCCGCCGCACTGTGCTCCTCCCACAGGTCCACCCGACCCAGCTCCAGCTCGTCGATGGCCCGCGTGGTGAGCAGGACGGCCTCGGCCGCCGGGTCGCCGGCCTGGCGCGCGGCCACCAGGCCCTCCTCGCTCCAGCCCATCCGTTCCACGAGGTACGGCGGCGCCCAGCTCGCCATCCACGCGGTCCGCATCGCCCACCAGGTCAGCGCCGGGTCGGCGATGCGGCGCGCCAGGGCCAGGCCGGTGTCGACCAGTGCGCGTCGTTCGGCCGATGACTCGGGGACGTAGTAGAGCTCGACGGCCAGCGAGAGCTGGAGACGGCAGCGCGTGGCGGGATCGTCGTCCGGCGCGCTCGCGAGGCCCCACCGTAGGTCGTCCACGACGTCCTCCATCACCACCTCTGTGTCGTGGGGGATCCACACGCAGTAGCGGCTCAGGGTGCTCGCCGCCGTGCCCACCAGTGCCGGGGAACCCAGCGCCCGGCCAAGCGCTGTCGCCTCGCTCGCGGCCTCCTCGACCTGGGTCCAGCGGCCCGCGTACGCCGCGTCGGTCGCCAGCTCCAGCAACAGGTCGTAGCGCTCCCGGTCCACCCCGTCAGCCGCCCGTCGGTGGGCCTCGACGGCGGCCGCCCGCAGCTGCATCGCCTCGGTGTGAGCCCACACGGAGCGAGCCTGGGCGGCGGCCGCGCGTGCGGCGCGCCAGGCCCGGTCGGAGTTGCTCGCGCCGGCGCGCAGCCAGTGCTGCGCCAGCTCGGCGGTCAGCTCCTGGTCCGGCACCAGCCGGCGGACGACCGGATCGGACTCGAGTGCCCGCGCCACGCGCGCATGCCTGCGTGCCCTGCGGTGCTCCGGCTCGGAGAGGTACACGGCGTCGCGAGTCAGGGCGTGAGCGAAGGCCGCCTTCCCGTGCTCCTCGTCCACGACCAGGTCGGCCACTCTGGCGGCGTCCAAGTCGTCGGCGACATCGTCGAGGTCCTCCCCGTTGGCCGCGGCGATCACCTCGGGCCGGAATCGGTGCCCGATGACAGCAGCGGTGATCAGGGACTGGCGGGCCCGCTCGGGGAGCAGGGAGAGTCGCCGGGTCACCACGTCGCGGACGGTCGGCGGAACGCGGTCAGGGTCGCCGTGACCTAGCCGCGCGAGCTCGACGAGGAAGAAGGGGTTGCCGCCCGAGCGGGCGTGCCAGGCGTCGAGCAGTGAATCAGGCAGCGGACTTCCGGCCAGGCTGGTCAGCAGGGCCGAGGTCCCCTCGCGTTCCAGACCGGTGACCTCCACGCGGGCAGCGTGCCTCCGGGCGAAGGCCTCGCCGACCAGCGCCAGGGCCCCGGTGGGCTCGGGCTGTGCCCGGCGGGTGCCGACCACGCAGAGGTCGGACTCCGAGGGCGCGGAGGCGAGCAGGTGGGCCAACGTCCGCAAGGTCGCCTCGTCGGCCCAGTGCAGATCCTCCAGCAGCAGCAGGAGTGGGCGTGACCTGGCCGCAGTGCGAACGCGGCGCACGATGCCGTCCCACCGGGCGAAGGCCACCTGGGCGGGCGTGGCGTCCGGCTCCAGCGGGGCCTCGTCCGGTCCGGCGCTCTCACCGAGGGCCTCGAGGACCGCGCGCCACGGCCACAGTGGCGGCGCCCCGTCGTCTTGTGAGCAGCGGCCCCACGCGACCGCGAACCCCTGCTCCCGCGCCTCGATGGCCAGGTCGGTGGCCAGCCGGGTCTTGCCGATGCCGGGTTCGCCGACCACCTGGGCGCAGGTGAGGGCGCCGCCCGCAGCCTGCTCGAGCAGGGCCGACAGCACCGCGCGCTCGGTCTGGCGGCCCACGGTGGGATCACCGTGGACGCCGCCGTGCGCAGGGACGGGTGCCGCGGGCGTCGGGACAGTGACGGAGCGCGGCGACAGGTGCGGCGACGACCGGGACGGTCAGGGTCTGCTCGATCTCGGGGGCCTGGCGCAGGACCGCCGCCTCCAGGGCCCGCAGCCGGGACCCGGGATCGATGCCGAGCTCCTCGACCAAGGTGGCACGTACCGTCCGCAGTGCCTCCAGGGCGTCGGCTTGCCGACCGGCACGGACCAGGGCCAGGGCGTGGGTGGCCCACAGGGCCTCGTCCATCGGATTGCGGGCCGTCGCGGACTCGGTGGTGGCCAGCACGCCCGCGTGGTCGCCGACCGCCAGCAGGCCCAGCAGCCTGGCCTCCTCGGCAGCGGCCCGCAGCCGCTCGAGGGAGGACCGCGCCGCCAGGACGTCGGGGTGGTCGGGCAGGTCGGCGTACGGCTCTCCGCCCCAGGTGGCGAGCATGTCGTCGAGCCGGTCGACCGCCCCCGACACCTCGGCACGCGTCGGCCACCCGGCGGTGGGTCCGATGTCGAACTGCGACGCCAGGGGCGCGAGCACCCGGCCGGCGGCACCCACGTGCTCGGCGAAAGCGTGGGCGTCGACGGCCGAGGAGGGCGCACGCAGCACGTAGCCGTGGTCCGTCGTCTCGATCACGGAGGCCGCTCCCCGGGAAGGGCGCTCCGGCTCGAGGGCGCTCCGCAGACCGGACAGGTACGCGTGCAGCGACCCCTGTGCCGTGCGAGGCGGTTCGCCTCCCCACACCAGGTCGGCCAGAGTGTCGACGGACACCGGTCGTCCCGGCGTCAGGGCCAGGGCTGCGACGATCGACCGCGGCTTGCGTGAGCCGAGCTCAACCTCCGCGCCCTCCTGGTCGATGACCCGGCATCCGCCCAGGACACAGATCCGCACGGCGACACCTTAGTGGCCCGCCTCACTCGACCAGCTGCGGGACTCGCTCGTCCCGGGCCGGCGCCTCCCCGTCGTCGTACCGACCTTCCACATCGAGGCGCGGGAGCACCCGGTCCAGCCACGCGGGAGTCCACCAGTTCCGCTCACCGAGCAGGCTCATCGTGGCGGGCACCAGCACCAGACGGACCACTGTGGCGTCCAGGAGGATCGCCACCCCGAGCCCGAAGCCGAGCATCTTGACCAGGGTGCTGATCTCGGTGGCGAAGCCGAGGAAGACCAGGACCATGATCGCCGCCGCCGCCGTGATGACGCCGCTGGTGGCAGCCAGCCCGCGCGCCACGCTCCCCCGGGCGTCGCCCGTGCGGTCGTAGTCCTCCCGGATCCGGGCGAGCAGGAACACCTCGTAGTCCATGGAGAGGCCGAAGAGGATGGCGAACATCAGGATCGGCATCCAGCTCGACATCGGCAGCGTGTGGTCGACCCCGAGCAGGTCGAGTCCCCAGCCCCACTGGAACGTCGCGGTGACCACGCCGTACGCCGCACCCACACTCAGGAGGTTCATCAGCGCCGCCTTCACAGCGACCACGGGTGAGCGGAACATCAGCATCAGCATCAGCACCGAGACCAGCACCACGAAGCCGATGACCAGCCAGACCTTCTCGCCCAGGACCGCGGAGAAGTCCGCGAAGAGCGCATTCGATCCGGCCAGCTCCGCGCCCTCGGGCAGCAGGGCGCGCAAGGAGGCCACCTGGTCCGGAGTGCGGGCGTCGTTGTCGGCGAAGGTCGACTCGGCGCTGACCACCGCCACGCCACCGTCGGGCGAGACCACGGGGTCGGTCACACCCACGAGATCGTCACGGGCACGCAGGTCGCTCACCACTTCGGCCACCTCCGCGTCCCCGAGACGTGTGCGATCGGCTACCACCAGGTACGGCGTGGGCGCGCCGGGCCCGAATGCCTCGCTCAGCAGGTCGTAGCTCTGCCGTCCCTGCATCGAGGTGGGGTCGTCGCTCCCGCTCTGCGGCCAGGTCCGCATGTCGAGCACCGGTGCGGCCAGCAGCAGCATGACCGTCACGGCTGCCAGCGCCCAGGCCAGGGGCCGGGAGGCCACCCGGTTGGCCCATCGCTCGGAACGGCTGGTTCCGCTGGGGCGGAGACGACCCGGCCGAGAGCGTCGCATCCGGCGGGGCAGCAGGCGCCGGTGCAGCAGGCCGCACACGGCGGGGACCAACACCAGGGTGCTCACCACGACCGCCAGCACGGTGATCGCGGTGGCGATGCCGAACGCCGAATAGGTGGCCAGGCCCGCCAGACGCAGACCGAGCAGCGAGACCAGCACCGTCGTACCGGCCAGCACGACCGACCGGCCCGCGGTGATGGCCGAGCGTTCGGCGGCGTCGACGACGGACAGGCCGTCGGCCAGGTGGTCGCGGGTGCGAGTGAGCAGGAGTAGTGCGTAGTCGATGCCGACCCCGAGGCCGACCATCGACGCGACCATCGGGGCGCTCGGGCTCACCGACATGACGCCGCACAGCACGGTGATCCCCGCGCTCCCGACCGCGAGCCCAGCCACCGCGACGAGCACCGGAAGACCGGCGGCCACCACGGAGCCGAACATCAGCAGCAGGATCACCAGGGCCCCAGCAATGCCGATCAGCTCGCCGGTGCCCTTCACCTCGGCCTGGGCGGTGGCGGGCAGCTCGCCGCCCAGCGCCACTTGGAGACCGGTCGCCCGGGTCGGCGCGACCGCCGCCTCCAGGGGCTCGGCGTGCCCCATGAGGTCGCGGTGGGTCACGGGAACGTCGTACCTCACGGTGAGCAGGACGGTGGCCCCGTCGGCCGAGACTCGCGGTGCGTCGACGGCCAGCACGTGGGGCAGGGCGGCTAGCCGTTCGTCGAGAGCGGTCAGCTCGGCGTCGGGCACCGGCGCCTCCCGCCGGTCGTGGACCACGACCTGGGCGCTCGCGTTGCCGGCTTCGGGCAGGTGGGCGCGGAGCAGGTCGACGCCCCGCTGGGCCGGGGTGCCGGGCGCGTCCCAGTCCTCCTGGGCCGGGCCCCCGACGGCTGCGGCCAGGCCGAAGGCGGCGATCGCCCCCACCACCCAGAGCAGGAGCGCACGCCACGGGTGGGCGGCGCAGCGGCGGGCCATGAGCCCGAGGAATCTGTTCATCGCAGGTCCTATCGCGTTTGGTTCGGCGGATCGGTGCACCGAGCGTGACCAGCCGGGCTTGAGCGGCGCTTGGGCCGCGGTCCACGACCGTCACAAGCGCGGCACAGGTGCGGCCCAAGACCCGGGATCCAGGCTGGGTGCATGACCCAGATCTGCCTCCCCGGTCAGGCCCACGTTGCGGACGGACCGCACGACCAGACCGGCATGTACCTCATCCATCACGCGTTCCGGCGCGACCTCGACCGGTTCCGCGACGCCGTCCGCCTGACGCCCGTCGAGGACCACGACACGTGGCGCGCGCTCGCCGGGCGGTGGGCGCGACTCGCCGACATCCTGCACCACCACCACACCGTCGAGGACGACCACATCTGGCCTCTGGTACGACGCCGCGTCGAGGAGCGATCCGAGCCTGGCGGCCTCGAGGTGCTCCAGGCGATGGCCGCCGAGCACGAGCTCCTCGACCCGGCGCTGGGGTCGTGTAATCGCGGGCTCGCCGCGATGGCCGCGGGTCCCTCCGAGGACCAACGCAACGCGCTCGACGTACACGTCTCGACGACCCGCACCCTCCTGCTCGACCACCTGCGCCACGAGGAGACCGAGGCCCTGCCGCTGCTCCAGCGCACGCTGACCGTCGCGGACTTCGCGGCCACCGAGGCGGCTGCCCAGAGGGCCTACCCGGTCCGCACTCTGCCGTTCCTGGTGCCGTGGGTCGCCGACGGCGTCCCTCCCGACCTCATCCACCAGACGTTGGGCCAGGCCGGCCCGGCGTACCGCCTGTTGCTGGTGCTGTGCCGGCCGCGTTACGCCCGCGCCGAGCGGCGCGCCTTCGCTCACCTCGGTGCCTGAACACCCGTATCGACCCGGAAGGAAGCTCCTATGACCACCCAGCTCGCCGTCACCGTCCCCGAGGCGCGCACCATGGCGACCGTGCCGCGACTGCTGGTCGCCACGATGGGCGCCCTGCTCGCGGTGGACCTCGCCGGCGGCCTGTGGGCCGCGCTGTCCGAGGTCAACAGCTGGAGCGACGCCTGGGGCGGCCAGGCCCTGCTGGCCGCCCCCCTCCCGATGATCGCCGGGCAGCTGGTCATGACGTGGTGGTCGGTCCGCGGCCGGAGCCGCCTGTCGGCCGTGCCGGCGGGGCTACTGGCCGTGGCGTGCCTGGTCAGTCTTGCTTCCGGATTCTTCGATGGCGGCCTCGGCCACGCCGGTCTGAAGCCGGGCATGGCGGCGTACCAGGTTTTCCTGCTGGCCGTCACCGGCGTGGTCGGAGCGCTGGCTGCGGTCCGCGCCGCGCAGCTGGCCTCGCCGCGTCGCGCCGCCGCTCTGAGTCCCCCATCCACCGCAACCGCCCACCCCACACAGGAGAACGCGCCATGACCCAGCTCCACACCCCCGCAACTGGCGTGACCACCCCGTCGCAGGAGCGTCGCGAGCGCTGGCCGCTGCTGGCGACCGCTGCCGGACTCACCGGCTTCGTGGCCACCATGGTCCTCGACGGCCGCACGGTCCACGACGAGGGCGTGTCCCTCGACCACCAGCTCTTCGTCGACCTCGACCCGCTGACGTTCCGGCTGAGCATGGTCTTCGGGTACCTGACCGTCGTCCTGCTGCTCGTCCTCGCGGCGACGTGGCGGCGACGGGTCGAGCCCCGCGTGCCGGACTCGACTGCAGCCCACCTGGTCCCCCTGGGCCTCGTTTCTTCTGCGGCCGGCCTGACGTACGGCTACGGCTGGAAGGGCGCGCTGGGCAACTACCTACCCGGATCGTTCGAGCCCACGGCGTTCGACGACGGCGGCCTCTACATCTACTACGTACTGAACGACTTCGGCGCATGGATCGGTTGGCTCGGCGTCGTCATCGCCGCCGGCGCCATCGCTGTCATGGGCCTACGTGAAGGTGCCGTCTCGCGCTGGATCGGGGCCCTCGCGGTGCTGCCGGTGCTTCAGACGACACTCATGGTCGCCGGGCTGGGCGTCCCCGGCGTCCCGGCGCTGCTCGGACCGATCTGGCTGGTCGTGACCGGCTTGGGGCTCTACTTCGGTATGAGCACGATCTCCCGCTGACTACGACAACGCCCTGATGGACCGTCAACCGGCTTCCGGCTCGCGATCACGAACATGGGCGACGACGGCCGTCGGGGTGACCTGCGGTCGAGACGCCTGGTGACAGGTCTGGTCTAAGGTTCGCTGCATCAACGCCGTCACGCCACAGACCGCGCCTTAGCCACACACCGCCGGGAGTCAGCCGCGTACCGTCCCGGTCGACGCAACCCTGTCACCACACCGCGTCAGCACGCCCCACAATCACGTGGTGACAGCCGTGGATTCCGAGTCACCGCACTCACGCGGGGCGGTCGTTGAGGATTCGCTGGAAGACTTCGTGATCCTGCCACTGCCCAGCAATGAAGAGGTACTCGCGCGCAAGGCCGACGCGTTCAAAGCCGCACTTGAGAAGGACCCGCTGTGAGGCGAGGTTGAGCGCAAGTGTCCCCGCCTCCACCCGGTGGAGGCCGAGGTCGTCTGCCCGACGCACGGCGAAGCCAACCGCCTCCGTCGCCAGTCCTCGGCCGGTGTGCGCGAGGTCGGTCCAGTAGCCGATGCTGGCGCTTAGGAACATCCCCCGCACTATGTTGGAAAGGGTGACCCGGCCGACAACGTCGGCGCCATGCATGATCAGCCATGGGTCCTGGGTTCCCTCCGCGGCCGCCTCCAGCATTGCCCGCAGCGCAGCAGCTTGACCGTCGTCGGTGTAGAACGCCTCACCGCGAGTCGGCTCCCACGGCGCCAGGTGGTCGCGGTTGCGGCGGTAGGCGGCGGCCAGCCACGGTGCGTCGGCCTCGTTGAGCGCGCGGATCTCGTAGCCGTCGGGCAGCACCACGGCAGCCTAGCGTCCGGTCACATTTGTAGGTCACTACCCGCTGCCCCAACGCGGCCATCGAGCCGGTTGGGTCAACGACTTCCCCTGCCCCGGCATGAAGCTGTGGCGCCTAGGACCGGGCACGTGACCATTGATCAGCTGGGACGCTCAGAAGTAGTCTCTAGATTCCTGCGAGGGAGGGAGTGGAGATGGGCGAAAAGTCCGAGACTGCGGTTCTCGCGGGAGGCTGCGCCTGGATCATGCAGCAACTGCTGCGGCACCCCGAAGGGGTCATCTCCACTCGGACTGGATTCATGGGTGGCGAGAACGACAACCCGACCGAGGACAACAACAGCGGTCACGCCGAAGTCGTTGAAGTCGTCTTCGATCCCGTGCGGCTCTCGTATCGAGGACTTCTGGAGGTGTTCTTCCAGGTTCACCGAGCCGACCTTGATCAAGGCATCGTCGGTTCGCAGTATCGCTCCGAAATCTTCTGCACCAGCCCGGAGCAGCGGAGAGTGGCCGAGGCGATGATCCGCGACGTTGACGCGTCGGGCCACTGGCCCGGTAGCACGGTGACCAACATCAGCGAGCGCGTTGTGTTCTGGGAGATGGGGCCTGAGGATCAGGACTACTTCCTGCGGTTCCCGCACGGCTGCAAACCCCCATTCACTCGGCAGGACGACAAATCCGAGAACCTTCCTGCGTCTGCCTAGCCACATCGACGCCGCGGGACGCTACGACCCGCACATGCTCGGCAGCGCCAGGGTGGGCCAGCGACCGACGAATCCCGGGTGACCTGGGTCACCGGCTGTGAAGATCGGGGACAGACTCGGCCCAGGCGACGGGCTCTCCGGTGCCGCGGCGTTTGGCGAGGTACATCGCCTGGTCCGCCTTGCGCAACAGCTCTCCGGCATCCGCATCGTCGTCGCACCCGATGGCCACGCCGGCGCTCACCGCCACTCGGGCCACTCCACTGTCCAGCGGATAGGGAGCCGCCACCAGCAGGCACAGCGAGGCGGCGACCCGCATCGCGTCCGTGCGACTGCCGCACGCAGTCAGCAGCGCGCAGAACTCGTCCCCGCCGATGCGCGCGACCAGGTCGGACGTGCGGACGCCGGCCTTCAGCCGCCGCGCCGTCTCCACCAGCAGCGAGTCGCCGGCGGCATGCCCCAGTTGATCGTTGACCAGCTTGAACCCGTCGAGGTCGAGAAAGACCACTGCCAGTGACTCACCGGTGCGGCTGCTTCGCTGCAGCTCGAGGGCGAGCGTCTCGGCGAACAGTGCCCGGTTGGCCAGCCCGGTGAGCGGGTCGTGCAGCGACTGATGGCTGGCCGCTGCGAGCAGCTCACGGTTGGCAACGACGGACTGGACCATGCCAACCAGCGCGTGCAGCGCCTGGCTGTCCTCGTGGCGGGCCTTGGAGAGTTCACGCGGCGTCGCGACCAGCCACTTCTCGGCGCCGGCGATCGTGAGGGCTGCTCCGAACTCCCCCGGCGAAGGCTCCCGGTCCCGCAGCACCACGGGCGCCCGGCGCAACATCGCGCCCGCCTGCCGCACGAGCACCTCGATCACGTCGTCAACGTCGCTGGCGGCATGGGCGAGGTCTGCGGCCGTGACGAGCTCGCGGAGGCGGATCCGGTCGCTTTGGGCGCGGTCGAGGACCCGGGTAGTCACTGTCAAGAGTGCGATCGGGCCGGCCATCAGCAGCAGCGCCCAGATTGAGGACCGTCCGACCACCACCGCCAGGTAGCCGATGCTGTCCAGCACGAGCGGGCCGACGGAGACCGAGAGGCGGCAGGTCTGCCGCAGCCCGCCCAGGACCGAGCCTCCGCGCTCGCAGGTGAAGCTGAGACTGGTGATCAGCAGCGTGACCGCCACATATGCGGCGCTCATCACGAGTACCGTGCCGACCTCGCGCGGCGTGCCAGGCGCACCTCGCAACGCGTCGAGCAGCAGCACCGCTGCCGTCGAGCCGAGCACCGCCATGCCGACGTTGACGAACATGTAGCGCAGGCCCTGGCGCAGGGCCAGGACCGACAGCAACTGACCGACGGTGAAGACGGCGATCACCTCGGCCGGCGGTACGACCAGGGCGAGCGCAATCAGGACAGCCGAGTCCAGATAGATCACGACTGCGTAGCTCCTGAGGTCGATCGAGGACACCGGCGCAAACCCGGTCAGGACCACCGCGGCAATCGCCGCCAGGTCGATCAGCGGGTGCAGGGTTCCCAAGCGCGACACGCCGACGGTGGCGAACCCGAGGCAGAGCGCGGCGGCCGTGACGACAACAGGCAGGAACGCCGCGACGGCGTACCGCCTGGCTCCGCCCACCGGCCGACCGGCCGTGCGACTGCTCACGAGTTCACCTTTCGTCGGTCAGATGGTCATCGGCACACAACGGACCCTTGATGACCTCGCCGAGAGGTGGTTTCTGAGCAACTTGATGGTGTCCATACCGAGTATGCATACTGCGTGACACGCGAATTCGTGAGGCACCAGATTTCCGTCAGGCAAGGTCTGCTAGCCGGCAGCCGATGTACGGCAACCAGCTCAAGATGGCCTTCGAGACCGAGACGGGAACGTCTGGCCACTCCCAACGCTAGACGAATAGGGCGATCGCGTTGGCGATTCGGTGAACGTAGCCTTGGGTTGGGACCTGGCCGGGCTAGCGGGCGAGTGCTTGCGCGCTGGTCCGTGACAGGCGTAACGGACACGGGCGGCCCAGTAGGGTGTGGGTGAGGCTGTCGTGGTGGCGACGTTGGAGGCGACCCGAAGAACGCCACGCACAGGTCGAGGACGTCGATGGCTGAGCGAACGGGGTTGTCCACGGTAGGTTCGTGCAAACCTTTCGAGCTGGCTCCTGGATCACCCCGGCGCGACCTTCGCGAGGGCACCTTGGGCGTGCGGGATCTTGGTCTCGTGAACCGCCTGCAGCACGCCACCTCGCCGTACCTCCTCCAACACGCGAGCAATCGCGTCGACTGGTGGGAGTGGGGTGAGTAGGCGTTCGCGGAGGCCAGACGACGCAAGGTGCCCCTGCTGCTGAGCGTCGGGTCCGCCTCCTGCCACTGGAGGTGCCACGAGGTGGATCGATCGGCGGTTGTCGGCGAGATTTGACGAAACCGCAGGTCAAAGGGGTGTGGTGGTTCATGTCGTTTCGACGGAGACCGTCGTTGGACCGATTCCGGGGCTTCGTGTATCACTTTCGTGTATCACTCGGGCGCCTCCGTGCGGAGCGCTCAGGCGAGCGTGCGGGGGTCGGGAAATCCGAGGCTGGTGTAGCCGGGCGCGCGCTTCGTGAGAGCGGCAGCGAGGACTGGAACTTCGACGTCGTGGTAGTCGTGCACCTCGGCTGTCTGCTTGCCCGGATGCGCTCGGAGGACGCGACCGGCGTACTGGACGAGGCGTCCCTTGAACGAGACCGGGCCTGCCAGGAACAGCGTGTCGAGTGCGGGACAGTCGAAGCCTTCGCCGACGAGGTGCCCCGTCGCGACCACAATCAGCGGCGAATCGGAATCGGTTGGGTTGAGCCGCCCGATGGCTGCGGCGCGCTGCTTGGCGCCCATGCCGCCCTTGAGGACGACCGTGTCCAGCCCTCGCTCGGCGAGTGCCGCGGCGAGGTGGTCGACGTGGCCGGTCCGCTGGGCGAGGACAAGGCAGTGGCGGCCGCGACCGAGTGCCTCCACCACATCGGTGAGGATCTGCCCATTGCGTGTCTCGTCTTCGGCCAGCGCGCGGTGGACGCCTGCGATGGCGCCCGGGATTGACAGATCGACTGGGTCCTCCAGCCGGAACGAGGTGGCGTGGACGACGAGCACGGGGCGGGGCCGGTCAGCACCGGCGCCTTCGAGGGTGTCGGGGTCGGCGTGAGTGAGGGTGTGGCGGACCGGCCCGAGTTGAAAGCCGATCAGGTCATCGAGGCCGTCGCGCCGGTAAGGCGTAGCGGTGAGCCCGACCCAGTAGCGCGCGGGGATGGCGCGGACGGCGGCCTCGAACGCGGCTGCCGGGACGTGGTGGCACTCGTCGACGATGACCTGGCCGTAGGTGCCGAGTTTCTCGGCGAGGTCGGTTCGGCGGGCGAGTGTCTGCAAAGTGGCGATGTCAACGATGCCGGTCAGCTTGGATCGGCCGCCGCCGAGTTGCCCCGGTTTGAGGCCGAGCAGGTCGGTGATCTCCCGGCGCCACTGGTCGGCGAGCGTCTTGCGGTCGACCAGCACGAGCGTGGAAACGATTCGCTGGGCGATGACTGCACAGGCCATGACGGTTTTCCCAGAGCCAGGCGGAGCGACCAAGAGTCCCAACTCGTGCGGCAGCACTGCCTCCACTGCTTCCTGCTGCTGCGGCCTGAGATCGAAGGTCGGCGAGAGGTCCAGAGGACCTCCCTTGACTCGCTGATCGTCGACCTCGACCTTGCTGCCGGCTCCCTCGATAAGTCGCGTCGCTTTGTCGCGTAGTCCTCGCGGCAGGACGAGGTGGTCGTCGAGTGTCTCGTCGTAGGAGGTGATGATGCGCGGGACGTTCCACGTCGATTGGCGGCGACG
The DNA here is from genome assembly GCA_963759525.1 of uncultured Actinomycetota bacterium. Taxonomy (GTDB): domain Bacteria; phylum Actinomycetota; class Actinomycetes; order Propionibacteriales; family Nocardioidaceae; genus Marmoricola. Next base: position 264,841 of record CAVWZO010000009.1, read on the forward strand.
CTGGCGGTCGTGGAACTCGGGGTTGTACGTAGACGCCGCGTGCTTCAGGGTCGCGTACAGCGAGGGGCTCAGCTCCGAGCCGGGTATCCTCACCGTGCCGTCAAGGCTCAGATGCACGATCGGTGCCGGATTCGGCTGAGTCTTGGTCGACCGGGCGGGCTGGGCGCGGTCGACGCGGACCCCGACCGTGGGGTCTCGGAGCGCCGAGGCGAGTTTCGTGACCTGCTTCGGGGTGAGTCGCTCCACGGTGGCGAGGTAGTCCCACTGGTCCTCGAACGGCTCCAGCGTGGCCAGGTCGAGAAAGACCGTGGTGCCGAACTTTCGTGACTTGCCGTGGAGCGGGGCCGCGATCAGGTTGCCGGGTCCTTGCCCGGGCAGCACATCCTGCGAGGGGAAGAGCCGGTCGTAACAGCGCAGGTCCATGCGGCCACGGATCGCGATCGCTTCGCGGACGAGAGCGGTCCCGAGTTGGCGAGCGGTCGCCGCCGGCACGGGACCTGTGAAGAAGATCCACACGTGGGCGCCGATCCCGGACCGGGACACTTCCAGGGCGGCTGGCGCACCCACGGACCGTGCGGCCTTCAGGTAGGCGAGCGCGTCGAGCATCGCGGCTTGTCCATCGAAGTCAGCGGCGAGCCAGCAGGTCTGGTCGCCGGCAAGCATCGGATAGAGGCCGATGTGGACGTCACCGGTCAGATGCGCGGCCAGAACCTCGGGCGTCAGCGGCAGGTGTCGTATGTCGGAGGCAGAGCGTCCCTTGCGCCAGCCGCCCTCGACGGCGGGCATCCATCCCGACTTGCCGGTGCGGGCGTTCTCCCAGCGCACGGCGTAAACGTCACGTCGTGCGCCGAACAACGCGGCATAGAACTCGACCTTGGCCCGCGAGGAGGAACGCGCGTCCACCTGACCCGGTTCCTTGTCGAACCAAGCCGTCTGGCTGCCATGAGCTGGAGCCGCTTCCGCGTCAGTCAGTTTGAGTAGCTTGCGCAGGCGCGCATTCTCCTGCCGCAGGCTCTCCAGCTCGGCTTGCAGGTCGGTCACGGCCTCAATCCTGTCCGGTGATCTGCTGGCCAGTCGAACCTGTGCTCGCGATCCTCGAGCGGATCAGGCCAGGAGGGACAGCAGGTCCTTCGCTAGGAAGCTAGTCGAAGCCGAAACGGTACCGGGTTGGCCGACGCCTTCCTCAGCGCGTCCGGCCATCGTGGAACCGAGGGCCTGTGGGCTTGCGAAGAGTTGCTCCAGGTAGACGAGTGCCTGCGCCGTGATGTCCTTGGACACCTCGTCCGCCTCAAGGCCTCGCACGGTCGTGGCCAGGTCGGCGGTCTCGGTTGCGACCAGCAGTCGGTAGATGTCGTGCGCGTCCTTGTCGTTGAGGCGGTCCGGCGTGTCGACCCGTTCACCCAGCTTGTGAAGCTTCGCCACGAGCAGCGCGGCCGGGCCCGCGACGTTGATGACGGCGCTTCGGCCGTCTTCATCAAGCGACTCGACGCTCATTGGCGACCGGTCGATGATCGCCGCCTCAAGTCCGGCCGCGCGGCGTGCCGAATGGTTGTCGTGGGGCGGGATGCGGACGCCGCGTCGGCTACCGGAGCCAGCGAGGTGCTCGGGGACCATCAGGTCCACGGGTATTCCGCTGGGCGACATCCAGGCACCGGGCTGTCGGCTGACCGGGTTGAGGATAAAGCCTGCTTTGGTCATCGCTACTTCGAGACGCGGATCCTGGCCGAGCTTCCGTGGATCGATCGCCAGGTCGGTGTCCCTGGTGGCTTCGGCCAGAGGGAAGGTGGCGCTGCCGGTGCGCAGATAGATCGCCTGAGCGCCGATGAGGGTCACCGAGTCCTTCTGCGCTTCGAGAGCCGCAACCGCGTCGAGCAGAGCCGCGCGAGCTTCAACGATCAAATTGCCGACGCCAGGCATCTGGGTTCTCCTTCATCCAATCCAACAGGTATTCGCCCTCGGCAGGGTTTCGGCCCGGGCCGCCGAGGAGGTCGGCGACCGCCTGGCTGGGAGCAACGATGGTGATGCCCCTCCAGGTCGAGGTGCGCTCGAAGACCACGGGGGAGCGTGGCGCCGCGATGATGACATTGGCACCGGACTCCACGGGACGCAGGCCGAGGTCCGACGCGAGTATCATGGGGTCCTCGGTGTAGATGAGCCCCAACCGAGCCTCGGCGTATGAGGCATAGGGCTGGGTGGCCAAGGAGCCACTCACCGCGTAGCGCTGCGATGATGTCTGCTTGTCGAACTTCTCGACGAGGCTGTCAAGCCCGCGCGGTTCGATGAAGCCACGCGTCGTGCTGGTGTCGAGGTAACGAGCTTCCTGGCTCCACCGCCGCAGCAGCTCGGGCCAGTCGACCTCGGTGATCGGCCCGCGTTCGCCGCGTCTCAGCAGTCCCTCGCCGACGAGATAGTCGCTGAGGCGGTAGGCCGCGCCGAGCGATGCGCCAGCCAGATCGGCGAGATCAGCGACGGAGTACGGCGGGGCGAAGTCAGCCAGCGCACGCACGAGCCGGGCTGCAGGGAGGCCCTTGAGACTCGTCGTTGGGCGTCCGGGACCGCGCCACGGATCGGCGCTCGCACCCCGATCGGAGAGCAGGATCAGCGGGTCGTCTGATGTGAGACACAGATTTCCTGTTGCATCGGCGTAGGCGATGCCCCGTTCTTGCAACACCCGCTGTTGCTGGGGGCTGAAGTAGCGAGCGACCAGCATCGGCTGCACCCGGGTCGAGTTGGCGGGCTTAGCGCCCTGTACGGCGAGAAGCTGATTAATGGCGGGGAGCAGGTTGTTCGAGGCCATGGCACGTTTGGCTTCGACGACGTACGCCAGCAGGGTCCTCCCCTCTCGCATGAGAGAGAGACGTGAGTCGGGGCGGCGGGAAGTGTTGGTGGAGTCATCCATTCCGCCGACCCCGGTCTTCGCCTGGACGGTCCAGCCCGTTGGGAGTGCAGCTTGGATCCGGGCAGCCGCCGCCAGCAGGACGTCGGCCTGGCTCTTGGGCTCATCGCCGTACCCTTCGGAGGGCAAGGTGAGCGTCGCGTAGGACGTCGGCCATTTCTCGATAATAGCCGAGTTCCGCATGCCGCGGAAGATCGCCATTTTCGAGAAGTTCACCCACGCAGGCGTCATGCCGTCCGCCGTCGCCGCTTGGGCTGGGGAGAAGGTGGGTGACGGTCGCCGGCTCCCGATCGGGCGCAACGAGGGCCTCCAGTGCTGCCTCGGCCATTGCGATGCGCCGCTCCTCCCAGGTCAGCAGCTGATCCAGCCGCAAGCGATCGGGCGGGGTCATCACGGGCGGGGCACACCAGGTCTCGGTCCTTGAGGTTCTGGTAGCCCTTGGTTCCGCATCGACCGGCGGCGCAGTGGTGCGCGAGCCGCCAGTTGTCCGCGTGCCACTGGTCGCCCAGTGAGGCGGTACTCGTGTATCAACCTCGAGCCCGCTCATGTATCACTCGCACCCAAGGCGACCCTCGTGAGGGCACCTTGGGCGTGCGGGATAATGGTCTCGTGAACCACCTGCAGCACGCCACCTCGCCGTACCTCCTCCAGCACGCGAGCAATCCCGTCGACTGGTGGGAGTGGGGCGAGGAGGCGTTGGCTGAGGCCAGGAGGCGCAACGTGCCCCTGCTGCTGAGCGTCGGGTACGCCGCCTGCCACTGGTGCCATGTGATGGCCCATGAGTCGTTCGAGGACGCAGACACCGCGGAGTACCTCAACGCGAACTTCGTCAGCGTGAAGGTGGACCGCGAAGAGCGACCGGACGTCGACGCGGTCTACATGAACGCCACCCAGGCGATGACCGGACAGGGCGGCTGGCCGATGACGTGCGTGCTCGACCACGACGGATCGCCGTTCTTCGCCGGCACCTACTTCCCCGACCAGCCGCGGCACGGTCAGCCGTCCTTCCTGCAGGTGCTCACCGCTATCACCGACGCGTGGCACAACCGCGGCGGCGACGTCGCTCAGGCGGCCGGCCAGATCCGCGCCCACCTCCAGCAGGCGCTGACGATGCCGGCCGGGGAGCTCGGCGAGGTCGCCCTCGACGCTGCTGTGGCGACGCTGGCAGGGGAGTACGACGAGGAGCGGGCCGGGTTCGGCTCGGCTCCGAAGTTTCCGCCCTCGATGGTGCTCTCGTTCCTGCAGCTGAGGTCCGACCCGGATTCGCGTCGGATGCTCGACGCCACCTGCGAGGCGATGGCCCGCGGCGGGCTCTACGACCAGCTCGGCGGCGGCTTCGCGCGCTACTCGGTGGACCGCGGCTGGGTGGTGCCGCACTTCGAGAAGATGCTCTACGACAACGCCCAGCTCCTCGGCGTCTACGCCCGCTGGGGTGGGCCGCTCGGGGAGCGGGTGGCCCGTGAGACTGCCGACTTCCTGCTGCGCGAGCTCCGCACCGACGACGGCGGGTTCGCATCCGCGCTCGACGCCGACACCGAGGGGGAGGAGGGCAGGTTCTACGTCTGGACGCCCGACGAGCTTCGCTCCGTGCTCGGTGCCGACGACGGCGGCTGGGCGACCGAGCTCTTCGAGGTGACCGGCACGTTCGAGCACGGCACCTCGACGCTGCAGCTGTTACACGATCCCGACGACGACACCCGGTTCGGCGACGTACGACGGCGGCTGCTGGCCGCCCGCGACCTGCGTACCCGTCCAGCCCGCGACGACAAGATCGTGGCGGCCTGGAACGGGCTGGCGATCAGCGGACTGTGCGAGGCCGGCACCCTGCTGGGCGAGCCGGCGTACGTCGAGGCCGCGTCCCGAGCCGGTCGGTTGCTGGTCGACCTGCACCTGGTGAACGGACGCCTGCGCCGGGTCTCGCGGGACCGTCAGCTGGGTCGGCACGAGGGAGTCCTCGAGGACTACGCGTGCGTGGCGGCCGGGTTCCTGTCGCTCGCCCAGGCGACCGGCAACGCGGTCTGGCTGGAGCATGCCCGCGATCTCCTCGATGCGGGGCTCAACCACTTCCGGGCCGACGACGGCGGCTTCCACGACACCGGCAACCATGCCGAGGCCCTGATCGCCCGGCCCCGTGAGTTCTCCGACAACGCCAGCCCCTGCGGCCAGTCGGCGATGGTGCACGCGCTGATCACGTACGCGGCCCTCACCGGAGAGGGCAGCTACCGAACGGCGGCCGAACAGACGCTGGCCGTGCTTGCAGGCCTCGCCCAACGCGCCCCGCGATTCGCCGGCTGGACTCTCGCGGCGGCCCAGGTCATGCAGGAGGGCCCGGTCGAGATCGCGGTGGTGGGTCATCCGGGGGAGTCGCGGGACGCTCTCGAACGGGCGGCCCGGCGCCGCCGGGGTGCGGTGGTCGTGGTCGGTGAACCGGGCCGGACCGACATCCCGCTGCTGTCTCGTCGAGACGAGGTCGGCGGCCGGCCTGCGGCGTACATCTGCCGCAATCTGGTCTGCGAGCGACCGGTGACCGAACCCAGTCTCGTCTAGACGGACGCTGGGACTTCTAGGAGAACTGTGCGAGCAACCGGGTGGCGAACGCGTCCCGGGGCAGGTCGCTGGTCACGAGGTCGAGGCCGGTGTGGAAGCCGTAGGCGAGCAGCGCCATCGCCGCCGTACCGACGAGCAGGCCTCGGTAGGGGCTCGGGTCGCGTTCGAGGGCGGCGCCGCGGAACCGTTCGAGCCAGTGGGTCAGGGCCGTGGCGACGACGGTCGCCACGACATTCATGACGGCCGCGCCGACGATGGTCCCCATCAGGCCGAGTCTGGTGCTCAGCGCGGCGGCGGTCGCAGCAGCGACGGCACCGCCGATGACGGTGGGGAGGGA
>CAVWZO010000010.1:0-32187 GCA_963759525.1 uncultured Actinomycetota bacterium
CGGGCGCTTGCCCTTCCAGCGCATGCGGCCGGCCTTGCCCCAGTTGATGTTGGACTGCTCGGCGTTGCCGACCTCGCCGACAGTTGCGCGGCAGCGGACGTCGACGTAGCGCATCTCGCCGGAGGGCATCCGCAGCTGGGCGCGGGAGCCCTCCTTCGCAACGAGCTGGGCGCTGTTTCCGGCGGAACGGGCGATCTTGGCACCGCCACCGGGCCGGAGCTCGATGCAGTGGATCGTCGTACCGACCGGGATGTTGCGAAGCGGCAGGTTGTTCCCGGGCTTGATGTCGGCGGTCGGGCCGGACTCGATCGCGGTGCCCTGGCTCACGCCGAGCGGCGCGATGATGTAGCGCTTCTCGCCGTCGGCGTAGTGCAGCAGCGCGATCCGGGCGGTGCGGTTCGGGTCGTACTCGATGTGCGCGACCTTGGACGGAACGCCGTCCTTGTCGTAGCGACGGAAGTCGACGACGCGGTAGGCGCGCTTGTGACCGCCACCCTGGTGACGCGTGGTGATGCGGCCCTGGTTGTTGCGGCCACCCTTCTTGGGCAGCGGCTTGACCAGCGACTTCTCCGGCGTCGTCCGGGTGATCTCGACGAAGTCAGCGACCGACGAGCCACGACGGCCCGGTGTGGTCGGCTTGTACTTGCGGATTGCCATGTCAGTTCCTTAGTCGTCGGCCGGTCAGGAGACCGGGCCTCCGAAGATGTCGATGCGGTGACCCGGAGCCAGGCTGACGATCGCGCGCTTGGTGTCCTTGCGTCGGCCGGTGCCGGTGCGAGTGCGTCGGGTCTTGCCCTTGCGGTTCATGGTGTTCACCGAGGTGACCTTGACGTCGAACACCTTCTCGACCGCGACCTTGATCTCGGTCTTGTTGGCGTCCGGGAGGACCAGGAAGGTGTACTTGTTCGCGTCGAGCAGGCCGTAGCTCTTCTCGCTCACGACCGGCGCGATCAGAACGTCGCGGTGATCCTTGTGCAAGGTACTCATTTGTCGTCGCCCTCCTCTTCCTCAGCGTGGGTCTGCTCGACCGACTCCTTCGAGCCTGCCTCGAGGAATCCCGCGGCCTCGGCGTCGGCTGCGGTCTTGAACCAGACCTCGGCCACGGTCGCGTCGTACCACTGGCCACCAGGGGCGTGGTACTTCATCGAGTCCTTCTTGCCCTTGATCTCGAAGCCCTCGGGAGCCTCGCCACTCTCCAGCGGCTTGGCCGAACCTTCGTACTCGTCGGCCTCGACAACGTCTGCGGCCGGGGAGTCCTCGACCGCCGCGCTGTCCTCGACCTCAGGGGTCTCCTCGACGGCCGGGGTGTCCTCGACTACGGCCTCGGTGGCCACGGGCTCGACGACCGTCGCCGGACGGGTGCTCGAAGCAGCCGTGCCGTTGACGAAGGCGTCGTAGGCGCCCTTGGTGAAGATCACGTCGTCGGAGAGCAGCACGTCGTAGGTGTTGAGCTGGTCGACGGCGAGCAGGTGCACCGAGGCCACGTTGCGCAGCGAGAGCCAGGTCAGCGCGTCGTCACGGACGAGCACGACCAGCTGACGACGGTCACCGGCGAGGCCGGCAAGCGCCGCGACGGCGTCCTTGGTCGAGGGCTTGTCGCCACCGACGAGGGACTCCACCACGTGGATGCGACCAGCGCGGGCCCGGTCCGAGAGGGCACCGCGCAGCGCGGCGGCCTTCATCTTCTTGGGGGTGCGCTGGTCGTAGTCGCGCGGCTGCGGGCCGTGTACGACGCCACCACCGACGAACTGAGGTGCTCGGGTCGAGCCCTGGCGGGCGCGACCGGTGCCCTTCTGCTTGTACGGCTTGGCGCCACCGCCGCGAACCTCGGCACGCGTCTTGGTCGAGTGCGTGCCCTGGCGGGCAGCAGCCTGCTGGGCCACGACGACCTGGTGGATCAGCGGGATGTTGGTCTCGACGTCGAAGATCTCTGCGGGGAGATCAACCTTCACGGTCTTGGCGGTCATGCGCCGGCCTCCTCGGTCCTCTTGGCAGCCGAGCGGATGACGATGAGACCACCCTTGGGGCCGGGAACGGCGCCCTTGAGGAGGATCAGGCCCTTCTCGACGTCCACGGCGTGCACGGTGACGTTCTGCGTGGTCACGGTGTCGCTACCCATGCGGCCTGCCATGCGCGTGCCCTTGAAGACACGGCCGGGGGTCGCGCAGGCGCCGATGGAGCCCGGCTTGCGGTGGTTCTTGTGCGCACCGTGGGAGGCGCCGACACCGTGGAAGCCGTGCAGCTTCATCACACCCGCGTAGCCCTTGCCCTTGCTGGTGCCGGTGACGTCGACTTCCTGGCCGGCGGCGAACAGCTCGGGGCTGAGCTCCTGGCCGACCTCGTACGACGGGGCGTCACTCGTGCGGATCTCGACCACGTGCCGGCGAGGGGTCACGCCGGCCTTGCCGAAGTGACCGGCCACCGGCTTGGTCACCTTGGCGCCGTCGATCTCGCCGAAGCCGACCTGGATGGCGTTGTAGCCGTCCTTCTCGGGGGTGCGGACCTGGGTCACCACATTGGTGCCGGCCGCGATGACGGTCACGGGGACGATGCGGTTGTTCTCGTCCCAGGTCTGGGTCATGCCGAGCTTGGTGCCCAGCAGGCCCTTGACGTTGCGTTCGAAGGTGCTCATGTGTCGAACCTCAGAGCTTGATCTCGATGTCGACGCCGGCAGGCAGGTCGAGGCGCATCAGCGAGTCGACCGTCTTGGGCGTGGGGTCAATGATGTCGATAAGGCGCTTGTGGGTGCGCATCTCGAAGTGCTCGCGGGAGTCCTTGTACTTGTGGGGCGAGCGGATGACGCAGTAGACGTTCTTCTCGGTCGGCAACGGCACCGGGCCGGCGACCTTCGCGCCCGTACGGGTCACGGTGTCCACGATCTTCCGCGCCGAGGTGTCGATCACCTCGTGGTCATAGGCCTTGAGCCTGATGCGGATCTTCTGTCCCGCCATCAAACAACGTCCTTTGCTTCGTAGTCCTCACGACTGGTCTCGGACCTCCTCGGTGAGGATGTCCGCCCTGCTCCCACTCCACTTCGGCTCCGACCCCCGCGGTCGGGCGTGTCGCGGCTGGTAATCGGCTCGCGGCACACACGGATCTCGTGCGGGTCGTTCTCTGGAGTGGCGCCCGGGGGGGCCGGGCTGAACGGGATCTCCTGGTGCGGCACAGACGCGCGACCACTTCTGCTGCCGATCACAGCTCAGGAAAACCTGTTCAGTAGTCAATGTCCGCGCCCCGGCAATCCCGCCTGAGCAACCGCACTATCTTGACAGAGTCGGAGGCGTTGCGCCAAATCGAATGACAGGATGGCCGTTCTGGGGCACCGCCCCACCAGAACTCGGGGGACCACGATGACTCAGTACCCGCCTCCGGGAGCACCGGACAGCGTGCCACCCGCCGATTCCACGCCGGGCTCGTGGCCGGCTCCCGGGGCCCAGCCTTCCGGGGCCCAGCCTTCCGGGGCCCAGCCTTCCGGGGCCCAGCCTTCCGGGGCCCAGCCTTCCGGGGCCCAGCCTTCCGGGGCCCAGCCTTCCGGGGCCCAGCCTTCCGGGGCCCAGCCTCCCGGAGCCCCTCACCCGACTCATTTCCCGGCCCCACCTCCGGGGGCAACCGGGCACCGCCCCCCGGTCGGTGGACCAGCGCCGCCCGGGCTCTCCCCCTGGGGCCCGCCGGTGCACCAGCCCGGTGTGGTGCCGTTGCGGCCCCTGACGCTGGGCGACATCTTCGGCGGCGCCCTCAAGACCGTGCGCCACAACCCAAAGGCAACGGTCGGAGTAGCCGCCATCGTCACCTTCGGCTTCATGCTGATCCCGATGCTCGCCACGGTGCTGCTCGGCGCCCTCGGGGAGGTGCCGTCCTTCGACATCACCGCCGCCGAGGGCTCGGCCGAGGCGGACGCGGGCGACACGGCGCTGGTCGTCTCCAGCATGGCGAGCTGGGTGTTCAGCGTGCTGGCCTCGATCGTGGTGACCGGCCTGATCGTCAGGGTCGTCGAGGCAGCGGTGGTGGGCGAGAAGATCACCGCCGGTGAGGCCTGGCGGCGCAGCCGAGGGAGGCTGCTCCCCCTGATCGGCCTGACGCTGCTCGTGTTCCTGGGCCTGGCCGTCGTACTCGGTGCGCCGGTCGGACTCGGTGTCGCAGTCGGGCTGGCCGTGGACAGCACGCCGCTCACGGTGCTGTTCGGCGTCCTGGGCGGAATCGTCGGCGTGGTGGGCATCGCGTTCCTCTTTACCCGCTACCTGTTGCTGGCCGCTCCGAGCCTGGTGCTCGAAGGTCGCGGGATGTTCGCGTGCCTGTCCCGTGCGGGACAGCTCTCGCGCCGCGACTTCTGGCGCCTGTTCGGCATCTACCTGCTCGCCAACATCACCACTTCTGCCATCGGCCAGGTGATAGCCATCCCCTTCGGCATCTTGATGGTCGTGCTTCTGTTCGTGCTGCCGGGCGGCTGGGCCCTCGTCGGCATGCTGCTGGTGACCTACGGCTCGACCGTCCTGACTGGCGCGCTCATCAGTCCCTTCAACGCCGCCGTGGTGGCACTGCAGTACTACGACCAGAGGTTCCGCAAGGAGGGGCTGGACATCCAGCTGCTCAACCAGTCCCTCCGCGGCGGGCCGCGGTGACGCACCTCTGGACCGCGACACCGGGCGTGCTGTTCCCCGACCCCGAGCCCGCGCGGGACTGGCTGCGCCGGGAGCTCTCCCGACCGGAGTACCAGGAGTCCTTGCTGGAGCGCTTCACTCGTTGGTTCAACGAGCTGCTGGAGACCCTCCAGGACGCGACCGGGACGGGTGGCGGTCTGAACCCGCTGGCCGCCCTTGTCCTGCTCACCTTGCTGGTGGGCGCAATCGCCCTCCTGCTCTCTCGCCTGCAAGCCAACCCGATCCCGGTGACGACGGGCGCCGCGGTGTTCTCCGAGACGCCCCTGACTGCGGCCGAGCACCGTCGTCGGGCCCACGCCGCGCTGGCACGCGAGCAGTGGGGTGAGGCGGTGATCGAGTCGGTCCGGGCACTCGCGGCCGGGCTCGTTGAACGTGGCTTGATGCCCGAACAGGCCGGTGTGACCGTCCACGAGATCAGCTCGCGCGCGATCGAGCTCTTCCCGGACCGCCAGACGCACCTCGAGACCATGTCCACCGTCTTCGACGAGACTCGCTACGCCGACCGCCCTGCCGACGAGGCTCACGCAAGGGACGCGGTCGCGCTCGAGGAAGAGCTCAGAGCGCGCAACGCCCGGGAGACCGGCGCGCGCGCCCCCGCGAACGTGGTGCCCCGATGACCGTGACAACTTCTAGCCCCGCGACCGCTCGCTCCTCGCGGCGTAGCACTCTCCTCGTGGCGCTCGGGATGCTCCTGGCCCTGGTGGTGCTCTCGATCCTCACCCGTGACGACGCGCCCTTCTCCGACCCGCTCGACCCCCGAAACCCCGAGATCGACGGAACCCAGGCTGTGGCCCGCGTGCTCGAGCGGCACGGCGTCGACGTCCGCATCGCCCGTGGCCACGACGCCCTCCTCGACGAGCAGGTCGACGCAGGGACCGCCGTGGTCGTGACCAACCCCGAACAGCTGGGCGAGACCACCCTGAAAGGCCTTCGCGACCACGCGGACCCTGCGGGCGCCCTGATCGTCGCCGGGAGCTACGAGGTTCTCGGCCGCCAGTTCGGGATCGACACGGAGTCCTCCCCTGACGGTCGTCGGCCCGCCGACTGCGACCTGGAACTGGCCCGCGGGCTCGTCGTGCGGACCCATGGTGGGGGCGGTCTCGACGCCTCCGGATGCTTCGGCTCGGACGACGGATCGGTCCTGGTGAAACGCGACGAACTGTGGCTGATGACCTCGCCGAGGTCGTTCACCAACGACCACGTTCTCGAGAGCGACAACGCCGCCCTGGCACTGCGCCTGCTGGGCCAACACGATCGGCTGGTGTGGTACGTCGCAGACGCAGCCGACACCGCAGCATCGGACGGGGTCGGCCTCGGCACCCTGCTGCCGCGGTGGCTGGTCCCGGGGCTCTACCTGTTCCTGGCCAGCGTCCTCGCGGTGATCCTGTGGCGGGGGCGACGCCTGGGTCCCCTGGTCACGGAGCCGCTTCCGGTCGTCGTACGAGCGGCGGAGTCGACGCAGAGCCGCGGTCGGATCTACCGGCGCACGGGCGACCGCCACCACGCTGCGGCGATCCTGGTACGCGCAGCACGGCGAAGACTCTCCGAGTCCTTGCAGCTGCCGCGGGGCACCACCGTCGAGACCCTGGCCGCTGCTGCGGCCGCCCGCACCGGACGCGACCCGCGCGCGGTGCTCGACCTGCTGGGCAACCCGGCGGTCACGAAGGACTCCCAGCTGGTCGAGCTCGGCCAGCAGCTGATCAAGCTCGAGAACGAGGTGCGTACGCCATGACGGAAGACGACTACACCGCCGGACCAACTGTCTACGTGGACGAGGCACGCGAGGCACTGGCCAGTGTCCGGGCCGAGGTCGCTAAGGCCGTGGTCGGACAGGATGCCGCAGTCTCCGGGCTGCTGGTGGCCCTGCTCACAGGGGGACACGTGCTCATGGAGGGAGTGCCCGGTGTCGCGAAGACGCTGCTGGTCAGGACCCTCGCGGCGGCCTTGGACGTCGAGACCCGGCGCGTGCAGTTCACCCCCGACCTGATGCCCGGTGACATCACCGGTTCGATGGTGATCGAGGGCGGAGGACGCGACCTCACGTTCAGGCAGGGACCGGTGTTCACCAACCTGCTCCTGGCCGACGAGATCAACCGGACTCCGCCTAAGACCCAGTCGGCGCTGTTGGAGGCGATGGAGGAAGGCCAGGTGTCCGCGGACGGGCGCACCCACAAGCTGCCGACGCCCTTCCTCGTCGCCGCAACCCAGAACCCGGTGGAGTACGAGGGCACCTACCCGTTGCCGGAGGCCCAGCTCGACCGGTTCCTGCTCAAGGTGAGCATGCCCTTGCCTGATCGCCGCGACGAGCTGGCCATCGTGCGCCGCCATGCCGACGGGTTCGACCCGCACGACATCGCGGCCGCAGGCGTCGGCAAGGTCGCCGACGCGGCGCACGTCCGCGCAGGCGCCGCGGCGGTCCGCTCCGTCATGGTCTCCGACGACGTGGCCGGCTACATCGTCGACATCGCCCGCGCGACCCGGGAGTCGCCGTCGCTGAGCCTCGGCGTGAGCCCGCGCGGTGCGACCGCCCTGATGCGCACATCCCGTGCCTGGGCCTGGCTCAACGGCCGCGACTTCGTCACGCCCGACGACGTGAAGGCACTGGCCCACGGGACGCTCGTGCACCGGTTGTCGCTGCGGCCCGAGGCGGAGCTCGAAGGTGTCGCCGTCGGTCAGGTGCTCGCCACCGCACTCGGGTCGGTGCCGGTCCCCCGCTAATGGCCATCACCTGGCGTGTCCCGGCGCTGGTGCTGCTCGGCATCGTCGCGGTTCTGTTCCGCCCTGAAGGCAGCACCGTCTGGGCGTGGCTCGGGCTGGTGTTGCTGCTCGTCGCGCTGGACGTCGTGCTCGCCCCCGGGCGCTCCGCGCTCCACGTCGTACGACGCCCGGTCGGCCGAGCCCGGCACGGCGAGCTGCTTTCGACCACCCTCGAACTGACCAGCGGCGCCCGTCGTACCGTGCGCGGGATCGTCCGCGACGCCTGGCAACCCTCGGCCGGAGCCACGGGCAACCGCCACCGGCTCCACCTGGCACCGTCGGGAAGTGTCGCCTTCACCAGCAGCCTCCGACCGACCCGACGAGGCGGACTCGTGACCGACCGCGTCACCGTGCGCACGCTCGGCCCCTTCGGCCTGGCCGGCCGCCAGGGGTCAGTGGACGTGCCCGGGACGTTGCGAGTGCTCCCCGCCTTCCCGTCCATCAAGCACCTGCCGAGCCGGCTTGCGCGGCTGCGCGAGCTCGACGGCCGCGCGGCGGTGCGGGTTCGCGGACAGGGCACGGAGTTCGACTCGCTGCGCGAGTACGTCAGCGGGGACGACGTGCGCAGCGTCGACTGGCGGGCCAGCGCCCGTAGCCGTTCTGTCGTGGTGCGGACCTGGCAACCCGAGCGGGACCGCCGCCTCGTCCTCGTCCTCGACACCGGCCGCACCTCGGCTGGTCGAGTCGACGACGCCCCACGGCTCGACGCCGCGATGGACGCCGCACTGCTCCTGGCGACCCTGGCGTCGCGTGCCGGGGACCGGGTCTCCTTCGTGGCCGGCGACCTCGATGTGCGCAGCCGGCTGCAGGGATCACACCGGCGCGACGGCGTCGAGGACCTGCAGGTTGCCATGGCCGGTCTGCAGCCGGTGCTCGCCGAGACCAACTGGCGCAGGCTGGTCGGCGCGGTCGACTCGCTGGGACGGCAGCGGGCGCTCGTCGTACTGCTGACGGCGCTGGAACCCTCAGCCGTACAGAGTGGCCTGCTGCCTCTGGTCGGGCCACTCACCTCTCGCCACCGCGTGCTGATGGCGTCGGTCCGCGATCCGGAGATCGACCGGCTCGCCAGGGACCGAGGTGACGCCCGGTCGACGTACGCCGCGGCGGCAGCCGAGCAGACAGCCGCCCAACGGGACGGCACCGCGCGGCTGCTCTCGGCCCTCGGGGTGGAGGTGCTCGACGCAGACGCTGATCTGCTGCCGGTGCGCCTGGCCGACCACTACCTCGCGCTGAAGGCGCGCGGCCTGCTCTGACGACGTGTCAGCCCGCCGACGCGACCCGCGCCTCGAGCAGGGATTCGTCGATGTCGCCCGTCCAGCCACTGCGACTGGCGCGGCGACCCGGCCCGAAGACGTAGGCGAGGAACGCGATCTCGGCAATGACACCGATCGCGACGCGTCCCCACGTCGGCAAACCCGAGGGGGTGACGAACGCCTCGATGATCCCGGACACCAGGAGTACGACGACTAGACCCATCGCCACGCCGCCGGCCGCCCGCCCCTCGGCCGCGAGGGTCTGCGAGCGTGATCGGTCCCCCGGAGCGACCCACGACCAGAACAGCCGCAGCCCGACCCCGGCGGCGACGAAGACAGCGGTCAGCTCGAGCAGCCCGTGCGGCAGGATCAGCCCGAAGAACAGGCTGCCCCGGTCGTGACGGATCATGATCGACGCGACCAACGCAAGGCTCAGCAGGTTCTGCCACAGCACGAAGATCACCGGCGCACCAAGGACACCGAAGGCGATGCAGATGGCGGCCACCCAGGCGTTGTTGGTCCACACCTGAGCCGCGAAGTGCGAGGCCGCCGACTCCGAGTAGTAGTTCTCGAAGTCGGAGTTGACCAGCTGGTTGATCTCGGCGGGGTCGAGGAACGACTGCTCGACCTGGGGATGCTGCAGCAGCCACCAGATCATCACCGCCGCCACTGCGTAGCTCAGCGTCATGGTGGCCAGCCACCAATGGCGGCTCCGGTACAGGGCTGCGGGGAACCGCCGCGCGAAGAAGTCCGCGACCCCGCTCCAACCTGCTGTCCGCGTCCCCGTCGCGCGGGTGCGTGCCCGGGCGAGCACGCTGCTCAGGTACCCGACCACCAAGGGGTCAGGTGCGGTCGAGCGGATCACGCTCAGGTGGGTGGCAACCTCCTGGTAGAGGTCGACCAGCTCGTCGGCCTCGATCCCGTCGCCGGGGCGCCGGCGGCTCAGCCGGTCCAGACGCTGCCACGCGGGCTGGTGCGCGCGTACGTAGGCGTCGAGGTCCATGGCGCTCAGGGTACGGCGATCGCGCTCGCTCCCAGGGTGTATGGGCCTAATCTCGGGGGTGATGACGCCACCGACCCAGGGGTACAGCAGCGGCGCCTCCTACGCCGGCATCGACCAGCTCGTCACCGGCGAGGCGGTGGCCCTCGAGCTGCCCCCGGCGTCGCTCGGCCTGCGCCTCGCTTCGGGGCTGCTCGACGTGGTGCTCCAGTTCGGGATCCTCGTCGTCGGCTCGATCCTGGCGTCGAGGCTGGCGACGAGCGACGCGCTGTACGGCGTCGCCACCGTGCTGGTTGTCGTCTTCACGCTCGTCCTCGGCCCCGCGATCCTCGAGACGCTCACGATGGGCCGGACCATCGGGAAGTTCGCGTTGGGCATCCGCACGGTCCGGGACGACGCAGGCCCGATCTCCTTCCACCACGCGTTCATGCGGCACCTGCTCTCGGTGATCGAGATCTGGGCCCTGAGCGGCGTACCCGCCCTGGTCTGCGCGCTGGTGAGCTCCAAGGGCAAGCGGCTCGGTGACCTGGTCGCCGGCACGTACGTGGTGCGCGACCGGTTCAGCCTCCGGCTGCCGTGGCCGGTAGAGATGCCCCCACACCTCGCGCACTGGGCAGCGAGCGCTGATATCGCGCCGTTGCCCGACTCCCTGGCCCTGGCCCTGCGCCAGCTGCTGGGCCGCATCAGGACGTTGAGCCCGCAGGCCAGACACCTGCTCGTCACCGACATCTTGAGCGAGGTCCAGCAGCACGTGTCCCCGCCGCCACCTCCTGGCACCCACCCCGAGGACTTCCTCGCGGCCGTGGCTGCCGAACGGCGCCGCCGCGACGAGCATCGGCTCTGGCGCGAGGCCGACCTGCGCTCGCGGCTGACCCGGCGCCAGATGTGAGGGTCAGATCTGGGGCGACTCGCGGCCGACCTGCTCCAGCGAGTGGTCCGCCGAGCCGCGCAGCTTGGGGATCGAGAGGCACATCACCGCCGCCAGGAGGCACAGGCCGCCAGCGGTCATCCAGGCGATGAAGTAGTCACCTGTCCCCTGCCGGATCCAGCCCGCGTACGACGCGGCCACCCCGGCGCCGACCATGTGCGAGGCGAAGACCCACCCGAACACGACGCCCGACTTCTCCAGCCCGAAGTGCGCACGGCACAGCGCAACCGTGGGCGGCACCGTGGCGACCCAGTCCAGCCCGTAGAAGACGATGAACAGGAACAGGCTCGGGTGCACGTGCGGGCCGAGCAGGATCGGCACCACCAGCAGTGAGAGACCGCGCAGGAAGTAGTAGCCGAACAGCAGGTACCGCGAGTCGACCTTGTCGGTCAGCCACCCGGACGCAATGGTCCCGACGATGTCGAAGATCCCGATCAGGGCGAGCAGTCCGGCCGACGTGGTCTGCGGCATCCCGTGGTCGTGGGCCGCCGGGATGAAGTGGGTGCCGATCAGCCCGTTGGTCGACCAGCCGCAGATCCAGAAGGTCAGGAACAAAGCCCAGAACACCCACCTGCGGCTTGCCTGCCGCAGTGTGGTCATCGCGACTTTCGCGGCACCGGGACCTGTGTGGTCCACCGGAGGGTCGACGTAGGAGGGGGGCGCGCCGTACGGCACCTCTCCCACGTCCGAGGGCCGGTCGCGCAGGACCAGCAGGACCACCGGGACCAGGAGTAGCGAGAACACTGCGACCACCCCGGCCGCCCATCGCCAGCCCGGACCGGCGGCCAGCTGTGCGATCAGGGGCAGGAAGATGAGCTGACCGGTCGAGCTCGCCGCCGAGAACAGGCCGGTGACCAGCCCCCGGTGCCGGACGAACCAGCGATTGGCGACGATCGCCCCGAAGACCAGGGCCATCGCTCCAGTGCCCATCCCGACGGGGCCACCCCACAGCAGCCAGAGCTGCCAGGACTCGGTCATCACCATGGTCAGCCCGGATCCGAGCGCCACCATCGTGAGCGCGATGGCGACCACCCGTCGTACGCCGAACCGCTCCATCAACGCCGCGGCGAAGGGTGCGACCAGCCCGTAGAGGATGAGGTTCAGGCTCACGGCGCCCGACGTGGTGGCTCGCGACCAGCCGAACTCCTGCTCGAGGGGCTCGAGGAGGGCGCCGGTGGAGGACCGGAAACCGGCGGCGGCGACCAGCGCGGCCATCGTCGCGGCGGCTACCCACCACGCGCGCGCGCTCACGCGCACGTCGCGCGCCAGGGTTCCGGGCACCAACCGATTCTAAGGAGGCCGGGCAGGGCTTGCCCGCCCGGTTGCTGCCGGATTGCGGCAGGTTCCCGCCACGCACCGGCATGCCCCCGCCATCAAGGGCCCCGCGACGCCTTGCCCGGTGCGCGTTACCGGCCTAGCGTCGATGCATGGACAGCGCTGTCCTGGTCGGAATCCTCAAGGTCATCGGGATCTCGCTGGTCCCTGTGGCGATCATGGCCGCGTTCATCCATGCCCGGGTGTTGCTCGGCTGGTGCGTCACGATCGGACGGCGACTGCGCCTGCTCAAGACGCCGGATCCCCCGCCGGAGGGCCCGCCCCTGGAGAAGCTCGCCGCCGACCTTCGCAGGTTGCGTCCCGAGGTCCGGTCGCCACGGCCGGGGATCGCGATGGCCCGCCAGCGCGGGATCGTGGCGGCGTACGACGGAGTGCTGGTCCAGGCCGCCAGGGCGCTGGGCGTCCCGACAACCCTCGCGGAGCTCCCGGAAGGCTTCGACCACGAGGCCGAGCGGCTGCGGCTCGAGCACGCCCTCGAGCTTGCCGGACTCAGCTGGCGGGTCCACAAACCCTGAGCGGCATCGCCCGCTCCTGGGTCGATGGGGGGCGCGAAGGGCAGGTCATTCTCCCTGCCGCCACCGGGCCTCCATCTCCTCCCAGGTCAGTGCCTTGCCGGGCAGGGCGGGGCCGTCCGGGCGGATGCCCTCGAGGAGTATCGCCAGCATTCGCTGCTGGAGCACCGACGTCCGGGCGGCATCGGGGACCCGCACGTTGGCGATCGCCTCCAGGAAGAAGCCGACGTCGTTGAAGGTGAGCCCGGCCCGGAACCCACCTGCCCTCTTGACCCGGTTGAACAGCCGCTCGCCGAGCTGGCGCATCGTCATGGCGTCCGCGAACATCGACTCGGTCGGGGTGAACAGGCCCGCGAGCCGGTTGCCGAGGGCGTGCGTGTCCTCGACCACGATGCGGTGGAGGTAGTCGGCGAACACCTCCCATGGCTCCCCGTCGGTGTCGAGCGCCCGTCGTACCTCGCGAAGGAAGATCTGCTGGCCGTCGGCGCACAGCACCCGAAGCAGCTCCTCCTTGCTCGGGTAGCGGCGGTACAGCGCCGAGATCCCCACGCCGGCCCGCTTCGCGACCTCTGCGATGGGGGCAGACGGATCGGCCAGGAACACCTCGCGCGCCGCCTCGAGGATGCGGTCGTCGTTGAGCGCTGCCTCCCGCCGACGACCACTCAGTGGCGTCTGTTCTTCGCTCACAATTGGCACTCTAGCCTATGGAACGAATCATTCCGTTCTGCTAGAGTTGGAACAGAACGAACTATTCCGTTCCAACTAGGAGTGACTACATGACCGACGCCCAGATCACGCCGTACCGGATCGACATCCCGCAGTCCGAGCTCGACGACCTCGCCACCCGCCTCGACCAGACCCGCTGGCCCGCGCAGGGTCCCGGCGAGCCGTGGTCCCGCGGCGTGCCCGTCGACTACCTCAAGGGCCTGGCGGACTACTGGCGGAACGGCTACGACTGGCGCAAGGCCGAGGCTCGGCTCAACGAGTTCCCGCAGTTCACCACCGAGATCGACGGCCAGAACATCCACTTCCTGCACGTCAAGTCACCGGAGGCCGACGCCACTCCCCTGCTGCTCCTGCATGGCTGGCCGGGTTCGATCGTGGAGTTCCTCGGCGTGATCGGCCAGCTCAGCGACCCTCGCGCCCACGGCGGTAACCCGGCCGACGCGTTCCACCTGGTCATCCCGTCGCTGCCCGGCTTCGGCTTCTCCGGTCCGACCTCGGAATCCGGCTGGAACAGCCGCCGGATGGCCGTTGCGCTGGCCGAGCTGATGAGCCGCCTCGGCTATGAGAAGTACGGCGCCCAGGGCGGCGACTTCGGGGCGTTCGTGGCGCCGGACCTCGGCCGGGTCGACCCCGACCACGTCATCGGCGTGCACGTGAACGCCGCCACGATCGGGTTCATCCCCTTCGGCGAGGTCCCCGAGGACGTCGTGGCGACGTTCAGCGACGTCGAGAAGGAGCGGGTGCAACGGCTGGGCTGGTTCATGGCGGACGGCAACGGCTACTTCGAGATCTCCGCGAGCCGGCCGCAGACCTTGGCGTACGGCCTCACGGACTCGCCGGTCGGCCAGCTGGCCTGGATCGTGGAGAAGTTCAAGGAGTGGACGAACTCCCGGCACGAGCTGCCCGAGGACGCGATCGACCGCGACCACATCCTCACCGACGTGATGATCTACTGGCTCACCGCGACTGCAGGCTCCTCGGCCAACCTCTACTACGAGAGCATGCACTCTCAGGACTGGCCGACGCCGAGCGCGGTACCCACCGCAGTGGCGTGCTTCGCCGAGGACGTCGCCCTCCGGCACTACGCCGAGCAGGGCAACAACATCGTGCGCTGGAGCGACTTCGACGAGGGCGGTCACTTCGCGGCCCTCGAGACCCCGGACCTCCTGGCCCAGGACGTGGTGGCGTTCTTCGCGTCCCTGCGCGACGCCTGACCATCCGCACCCCGAGACGGCGCATCTGAAAACCGCAGAACCCGCGAGACGGCGCATCTGAAATTTCAGATGCGCCGTCTCGGCGTTCGTGGGAGCGGATTGGGGGAACAGTGCTCGGGCTGGCTCGCTCAGGAGGAGGCGGAAACGACCACAGCCAGGACGAAGAAAAACCCGGCCAGGAAACCCAGGATCATCAGGACGGTCGCGACGATGCCGAGGATGCGTCCGACGTTGACCATGTCCCGGCCACCCAGCTGACCCTGGGAAGCGTCGACCTCGCGCAGCGCCTTGTTGCCCATCGACCACGCGAACGGCCCGAGGATCTGGCACAGCACCAACCCGCAGATGCCCAAGATCAGGATCGTGGTCGCCTGCGGGTGGTCCTGCTGGGGACGGCCGTAGGAGAACTGTGGCGGGTACTGGCTCATGGACACCAGCCTGTCACGTCTTGAGGTAGGCGAGATCCGTGATCGAGCGGTCGGCCGCGCGTCCCTTGCGCTCGAACTTCGTGACTGGGCGATCCGGCCAGCGTTCGACCGGCCCGCCCTCGAGCATTGGCTCCGCGTCGAGTACGGCGCGCATCTGCCGCGCGTAGTCCGCCCAGTCGGTGGCCAGCCGCCACACCCCGCCCGGCCGCAGCCGCGTGGCAGCGAGCGCGGCGAAGTCGGGCGTGACCAGGCGCCGCTTGTGGTGCCGCTTCTTGGGCCAGGGGTCGGGGAAGAAGGTCCAGAGCTCTTCGACCTGACCGGGCCCGAACAGGTGCTCGAGGCTCCACACCGCGTCGACGGAAAGCAGTCGCACGTTCTCCGCCCCTGCCTCGGCCAGCAGGCCCAGGGTGTGCGCCACCCCAGGTCGCCACACCTCCAGTCCAACGATGTCGTACGCCGGACGCTGGGCCGCCAGCACCGCCGTAGCCTCACCGACGCCGGACCCGATCTCCACGATCAGTGGAGCCTCCCGACCGAACACCTCGCTCCAGCGAAAGGCCGGCGAGTCGACTGTCTCGTCGGGGACCACCCAGTCGAGGTGGTGGGCATCCCACGCCTCCTGCTGCGAAGGCGTGAACCGGCCGCCGCGTCGCGCGTAGCTGAGCACCTCGCGCATGCGCAGGCCGTCCTCGGTGTACTTCTGCCGAGGGCGCGTCGGAGTCAGGGCGTTGTCCACGGTGTCATTGTCCCCGACGCTGAGCCCCCGCGTCGCCGAGGCTGTGGGCCTGAGACTTTGCTCAGAGCGCGGCGGTGGCGTCGTGCTGGCCGGCCACGCAGAACTGGTTGCCATGCGGATCGACAAGGGTGACCCAGCGGAAGTTCTCGTCGCCGCGCCGCCCAACGATAGTGGCGCCGGCGGCAACCAGTCGATCGACCTCGCTGTCGAGGTCCGGCGCGGTCAGGTCAAGGTGCACGCGGTTCTTCCCAGGCGTCGGATCGTCGACCTTCTGGAAGGCGAGCAGGGCGGGCAGGCCCCCACCCTTGAGCACGACGAACCAGCCGCCGTTGGTCTGGGCGATCTCGGCACCCGTCTGTTCTGCCCACCACTGCGACAACGACTCGGCGTCGCTCGTGTCGATGGTGACCATTCCCAATGTCAGCGTCATGGGCGCGAAACTAGCGGGCCGCACCGACAGGGTCGCCCGACAAGCTCGCCGAGGCGTCGCAGATTGCGGTCTCAAACCCGCCGAGCGGCGTCGCAGAGATTACGAGCGGCCCTTCGGGCTTCGATCAATCTGCGACGCCTCGGCTGACTGTCAGGCACGAACAGAAGGACCCCGTAAGCCCTCAGGCTTACGGGGTCCTTCGTGCTTCGTGACTGACTACTTCGTAATCTTGGTGACTCGACCGGCGCCCACGGTGCGGCCGCCCTCGCGGATCGCGAAGCGGAGACCGTCCTCCATGGCGATCGGCTGGATCAGCTCGACCGACATGTCGGTGTTGTCGCCGGGCATCACCATCTCGCGGCCCTCGGGGAGGGTCACGACGCCCGTCACGTCCGTCGTACGGAAGTAGAACTGCGGGCGGTAGTTGTTGAAGAACGGCGTGTGCCGGCCGCCCTCCTCCTTGGAGAGGATGTAGACCGAGGCCTCGAAGTTCGTGTGCGGGGTGGTGGTCCCCGGCTTGATCACGACCATGCCGCGCTCGACGTCCTCGCGCTTGGTGCCACGAAGCAGCAGCCCGACGTTCTCGCCGGCCTCGCCTGTGTCGAGCAGCTTGCGGAACATCTCGATGCCGGTGACGGTCGAGCTCTGCTTGACGTCGCGGATGCCGATGATGTCGACCGTCTCGTTGACCTTGACGATGCCGCGCTCGATGCGACCGGTGATGACGGTGCCACGACCGGTGATCGTGAAGACGTCCTCGACGGGCATCAGGAAGGGCTTCTCGGTCTCGCGAACCGGCTGCGGGATGTGGTTGTCCACAGCGTCCATCAGCTCGAGGATCGACTCGCTCCACTTCTCGTCGCCCTGGAGCGCCGGGAAGGCAGCAACCTTGACCACGGGGATCTCGTCGCCGTCGTACTCGTACTCGGAGAGGAGCTCGCGCACCTCCATCTCGACGAGCTCGACGAGCTCCTCGTCGTCGACCATGTCGCACTTGTTCAGCGCGACGACCAGGGCGGGCACGCCGACCTGGCGGGCGAGCAGCACGTGCTCACGGGTCTGCGGCATCGGACCGTCCGTGGCGGCGACGACCAGGATCGCGCCGTCCATCTGCGCGGCACCGGTGATCATGTTCTTGATGTAGTCGGCGTGACCGGGGCAGTCGACGTGGGCGTAGTGACGCGACTCCGTCTGGTACTCGACGTGCGCGATCGAGATGGTGATACCGCGCTGACGCTCCTCGGGGGCCTTGTCGATCTCGTCGAAGGCCGAGGCATGCGTTCAGGTCGGGATACTTGTTGTGCAGCACCTTGGTGATCGCTGCGGTCAACGTCGTCTTGCCGTGGTCGATGTGACCAATGGTTCCGATGTTGACGTGCGGCTTGGTCCGCTCGAACTTCGCCTTAGCCACTGGGGCTCCTCCTGTTGTTGTTACTTGACTCGTGTGTATGGAACTGGTGGTGCTGCCGAGAAACGATGCGAACCCTACTCGCCCCGAACCTTCTTGATGATCTCGTCGGCGACGTTCTGGGGAACCTCGGCGTACGAGTCAAACTCCATCGAGTACGACGCCTGGCCAGAGGTCTTCGACCGAAGGTCACCAACGTACCCGAACATCTCAGAGAGCGGCACGAGGGCATCGACGACGCGATCCCCCGAGCGCTCGGTCATCGCCGAGACCTGACCGCGCCGCGAGTTGATGTCGCCGATCACGTCACCCAGGAAGGTATCCGGGGTCACCACCTCGACAGCGAACATCGGCTCCAGCAGCACTGGCTTGGCCATCCGAGCGGCCTCCTTGAAGGCCTGGTTGCCGGCGATCTTGAAGGCAAGCTCGGAGGAGTCGACGTCGTGGTAGGCGCCGTCCTCGAGCGTGAACTTGACGTCGACCATGGGGTAGCCGGCGAGTACGCCGAACTCCATTGCGTCCTGTCCACCCTGGTCGACCGAGGGGATGTACTCCTTCGGCACGCGGCCGCCCGACACGTTGTTCACGAACTCGTAGCCGGCGCCGTGGCCGGTCTCCGGGTCGGTGTTGGGCTCGAGCGAGATCTGCACCTTCGCGAATTGGCCGGAACCACCGGTCTGCTTCTTGTGCACGTAGGTGTGCTTCTCGACCTTGCGGCGGATCGTCTCGCGGTAGGCGACCTGCGGCTTGCCGACAGTCGCCTCGACGCGGAACTCGCGCTTCATCCGGTCGACGAGGATCTCCAGGTGGAGCTCACCCATGCCGGCGATGATTGTCTGACCGGTCTCCTCGTCCGCCTTGACGGTGAACGTGGGGTCCTCGTCGGAGAGGCGCTGGATCGCGGTGCCGAGCTTCTCCTGGTCACCCTTGGTCTTCGGCTCGATCGCGACCTCGATCACGGGGGCCGGGAAGGTCATCGACTCGAGGATCACCGGGTGCTGGGTGTCGCACAGGGTGTGCCCGGTCTTGGTCTCCTTGAGCCCCATGACGGCAACGATCTGGCCGGCACCCACCGACGCGATCTCCTCACGCTTGTTGGCGTGCATCTGGTAGACCTTGCCGATTCGCTCCTTGCGGCCGTTGACCGCGTTGAGCACCGAGGTGCCCGCCTCGAGCTTGCCGGAGTAGACGCGCACGTAGATCAGCTTGCCCAGGTGCGGGTCGGTCGCGATCTTGTAGGCGAGGCCGGCGAACGGCTCGTCGTCGGACGGCTGGCGGATGATCACCTCTTCCTCGTCCTTGACCGAGTGGCCCTGGATGCCACTCACGTCGAGCGGCGAGGGGAGGTACTTCACGACAGCGTCGAGCAGGGGCTGGACGCCCTTGTTCTTGAACGCGGTGCCGCACAGGACCGGGTTGATCTTGTCGGCCAGGGTGGCGCGACGGATGGCAGCCTCGATCTCGGCGGCGGTGAACTCGCCCTCGTCGAGGAACTTCTCCATGATCGCGTCGTCGGCGTCCGACAGGGTCTCGAGCAGCTTCTCGCGGTACTCGGCAGCCTGCTCGGCCAGCTCCGCCGGGATCTCCTCGATCTCGTAGTCCTCGCCCATGGTGGTCTCGCCGCGCCAGGTCAGCGCGCGCATGCCGACCAGGTCGACGACGCCGATGAAGTCGCCCTCGGCGCCGATAGGCAGCTGCAGCACCAGCGGGGTGGAGTTCAGGCGCTCGACCATCATGTCGACGCAGCGCCAGAAGTCGGCGCCGGTGCGGTCGAGCTTGTTGACGAAGCACATCCGGGGGACGGAGTACTTGTTGGCCTGGCGCCACACCGTCATGGTCTGCGGCTCGACTCCGGCCACACCGTCGAAGACCGCGACTGCGCCGTCGAGGACGCGCAGCGAACGCTCGACCTCGGCGGTGAAGTCGACGTGCCCGGGGGTGTCGATGATGTTGATCTGGTGGTCTTTCCACCAGCAGGTCGTCGCGGCCGACGTGATCGTGATGCCGCGCTCCTGCTCCTGCTCCATCCAGTCCATCGTGGCTGCGCCCTCGTGGACCTCACCGATCTTGTAGGTGATCCCGGTGTAGAACAGGATCCGCTCGGTGGTCGTGGTCTTGCCGGCATCGATGTGCGCCATGATGCCGATGTTGCGGACCTTGTTGAGGTCAGTGGTGATGTCGACGGCCACGGTAGGTCTTCGATCCCCTCGGGTTGGTAGTTCGGTGTGTCGGTACGGCGCCCCCAGTCCGGTGGCGCCGTACGGCGATCACCAGCGGTAGTGCGCGAAGGCCTTGTTGGACTCGGCCATCTTGTGGGTGTCCTCTCGCTTCTTCACAGCGGCACCGAGGCCGTTGGAGGCGTCGAGGATCTCGTTCATCAGGCGCTCGGACATCGTCTTCTCGCGACGGTCCTGGGCGTAGCCCACCAGCCAGCGCAGCGCCAGCGTGGTGCTGCGGTTGGGCTTGACCTCGATCGGCACCTGGTAGGTCGCACCACCGACGCGGCGGGACTTGACCTCGATGGCCGGCTTCACGTTGTCGAGCGCACGCTTCAGCGTGACGACCGGGTCGGTGCCGGTCTTCTCGCGGGTGCCTTCGAGCGCGCTGTAGACGATGCGCTGGGCAACCTGCTTCTTGCCGTCCTGCAGCACCTTGGAGACGAGCTGGGAGACCAGTTGGGACCCGAAGACCGGGTCCATGTCGATCGGCCGCTTCGGGGCCGGGCCCTTGCGAGGCATTAGCTCTTCTCCTTCTTGGCGCCGTAACGGCTGCGCGCCTGCTTGCGGTTCTTGACACCCTGGGTGTCGAGCGAGCCGCGGATGATCTTGTAGCGGACACCGGGAAGGTCCTTCACCCGGCCGCCGCGGACGAGCACGATCGAGTGCTCCTGGAGGTTGTGGCCCACACCCGGGATGTAAGCGGTGACCTCGACGCCGCTGCTCAGTCGCACGCGGGCGACCTTGCGAAGGGCGGAGTTCGGCTTCTTCGGGGTGGTGGTGTAGACGCGAGTGCAGACTCCACGTCGCTGGGGCGAACCCTTCAGGGCGGGCGTCTTGTTCTTCGACACCTTGTCCTGGCGGCCCTTGCGGACCAACTGCTGAATGGTGGGCACCTGGTTGGTTCCCTTTCTTTCCTTCTCTCAGTACTCGACGCCTTGCCGGGCACGATGATGACGCTTGTTCTTGGTGCGGTGGTGTGCGATGCCATGAGGGCACGCAGACAGGCCTGGATCGCCCAGACACAAGGATTGAGATTACCGGCTGGTGGTTCGGCGGTCAAAACGGATTCCCTCGAGCAGCAGCTCGGCGAGGTGCAGCGCCCGGCGCCCGGCGAGATCGTGGAGCTGGGTTCGGCAGGAGAAACCGTCCGCCAGTACGACGGCGTCCGGACCTGCGGCACGTACGGCGGGCAGCAAGACGTGCTCGGCGATCGCGACGCTCGTCTCATAGTGACCCAGCTCCACCCCGAAGTTGCCGGCCAGGCCACAGCACCCGCCGACCCGCGTCACCTTCGCGCCCGTCGCGGCCAGCAGGGCGGCATCGGTCTCCCACCCGATGACCGCGTGGTGGTGGCAGTGCGGCTGGGCCACCACCTCTACCCCGCTCAGGTCCGGCAGCGTCCATGAGCCCTTCTCGACCCGGTCGGCGAGGAACTCGGCCAGGGAGAGCAGCCCAGCGCTCACCTCCGCGACCCGGGGGTCGTCGACGAGCTGGGCCGCGTCCTCACGCATCGCAGCGAGGCAGCTCGGCTCGAGGCCGATCACAGGAGTGCCGGAGCTGACGTACCCATGGAGGGTCTCCACCGCGTGGCCGACGATCCGCCGGGCAGCGGTCAGCTGGCCGGTCGTGATCCACGTCAGACCGCAGCACGCGGCCTCCGGGATGACCGCCGCCCGCAGACCCATGGTCTCGAGCAGCCGGATCGCGGCCCGGCCGGTGTCTGCGGCGAAGCGGTCGGTGAAGGAGTCGGCCCAGATCCAGACGTCGACGTTCTCGTCCAGCGGCGCCCGGCCCGAGCGCAGCGGCTTCGCGGAGAAGCGCGGCAGGCTGCGGCGCTGGTCGACGCCGGCGGCGGCCTTGGCCATTCGGCCGGCGGTCTTGCTCCGGAGAATCGTGTTCGCCAGTCTCGGCGGAGTCATCCGCGCCCAGCGTGGGAGCTGGCCCAGGGCGTAGTGCGAGCGCGGTCGCTTCAGGAACCCGCGTGGTCCGGCGTACTTCTGGGAGAGCGCCTCCGACTTGTAGGTGGCCATGTCGATGCCGGTCGGACAGTCGCGGGCGCAACCCTTGCAGGACAGGCAGAGGTCGAGGGCGTCGTCCACGGCCGGGTCGTCGAAGCCCAGGACGCCCATCGCGACGTCCTGAAGCACGTGGGCCCGACCCCGGGTGGAGTCCTTCTCCTCACGGGTGGCGAGGTACGACGGACACATCACGCCGCCGGACGAGGTGTTGTCGGCGATGCACTTCCCGACGCCCGTGCATCGATGAACCGCCCCGGAGAACGACCCGGCGTCGTGGGTGAGCCGGAGCGTCGTACGCAATGGGCGTGGGGGCGTCGCGAGGCGCAGGTCGGAGTCGAAGGGAGCGGGGTCGACGAGCACGCCTGGGTTCAGCAGGCCGTCGGGGTCCAGGATCCGCTTGGCCTGCTCCATCAGGGCGATCGCCTGCGGGGAGTACATCCGCGGGAGCAGCTCCGAGCGAGCTCGGCCGTCGCCGTGCTCACCGGACATCGAGCCGCCGTAGGACGCAACCAGGTCGGCGGCCTGCTCGACGAAGTCGCGGTACCTGCCCCGGCCACCGGCATCCTCCAGCTCGAAGTCGATGCGCACATGCACGCAGCCGTCGCCGAAGTGGCCGTAGGGCACCCCGTCCAGCCGGCTCTCCTTCAGCAGGGCGTCGAAGTCGCGCAGGTAGGCGCCCAGCTTCACCGGCGGCACGGCGGCGTCCTCCCAGCCCGCCTGCGCTGGCCGGCTCAGCGAGCGGGCAGCCAGGCCCGCCCCGTCCTCACGGATCCGCCACAGCGCCAGCTGCTCGAGGGTGTCGGTGACGATGCGGTGCGGCACCCCGGCGGTGCGGGCGACCTCGCTGGCGAGGGAGGCTGCCTCCTGCGCCGTATTGGCCGTGACCTCGGCGAACAGCCACCCCCCACCGGCGGGCAGCTCCGGACGCCCCGTGACCATGCCGGCGATTCGCTGGTCCAGGCCCTCGCAGGCGACGAGGCGGTGCTCGAGCAGCGTGGGTACGGCGTCCGCCGCATCGGCCATCGTCGGGTACCCGAGCACCGCCAGCGCACGGAACGGGGCATCCGCGACCAGGCGCACCGTGGCGTCGAGGACGATGCCCAGCGTCCCTTCGCTGCCGACCAGGAACCGGTCGAAGCGGCGACCCCGCTCGGGCAGCAGGTGCTCGAAGGAGTAGCCGGAGACCTGGCGGCCGAAGCGGCCGAACTCCGTGCGCACCACGTCGAGGTGCTGGTCCACGAGCGCGTTGAGCGCGTCGATGGACCCCTTGGTTGAGGAGCGAGCGTCAGCGAGCGTCTCGAAACCACTTGGTGATGCGTTCACCACCGACCCGTCGGCCAACAGCACGGTCAGCGCCTCGACGTTGTCAACTGTTCGCCCGTACCCCAACGCCCGGGAGCCACAGGCGTTGTTGCCGATCATCCCGCCGATCGTGCAGCGCGTATGGGTCGAGGGGTCCGGGCCGAACCTCAGACCGACGGGCACGGCCTGCCGCTGCAGGGCGGCGTGCACCACCCCCGGCTGCACGGTCGCGCTGCGCGCATCCCGGTCCAGCTCGAGCACCTTGTTGAGGTGCCGGCTGGTGTCGACGAGGATCCCGGCGCCGACGGCGTTGCCCGCGATCGACGTACCCGCGCCGCGCATGGTGATCGGCACGCCGGTCTCTCTGGCTACGTCGAGGACGGCGCCGATCTCGTCGGCGTCGCGGGGGCGCACCACCACCAGCGGCGGGATCCGGTACAGGCTGGCGTCGCTCGCGTAGAGGGACTTCGCGAGCGCGGAGTCGTCGACGTCGGTCAGCCCGTGGCGACGCAGCGCGTCCACCAGCGCGTCCCCCGGGCCGGCGCTCACGCGGGGTCCCCGCGGAAGGGTGGGCGGAGGGAGCGCAGCGGAAGGAGCCCGCGCCCTGCTGACTGGGGTGGGCGTGGGGTGTTCACCACAGTTCGAGGGAGCCGGCGAGGATCCCCGCGGCGTCGTCCTCGGTCACCTCGCGGGGCGCCGTCGCGAGCAGCCGCTGCTGCTTCATCGTTCCCTCGACCAGGTCGTCGACGTCGCCCTCGTCGTAGCCGACCGCGCCGAGACCGTTGGGGATAGAGATGTCCTGCATCAGGTCGGCGAGCACGGACGGAAGGGCGTCGGGGCCGTCGTACGCGTGGCCGGGCGCGAGCAGGCTGGCGGCGCGCAGGTGCCGTTCGGGCGAGGACTCGAAGGTCCACCGGAAGGCTTCCGGCGCCGTCAGCGAGACCGCCATCCCGTGCGGAACCATCGGCTCGTCCGCCGGGTAGCCGTCCGGGTGGAAGTCCTTGACCCGCCCGGCAATCGGGTAGGCGTTGGCGTGCGGGATGTGCACGCCCGCATTGCCGAAGCCGAGTCCGGCGAAGGTGGCTGCGAGCGCCATCTCGTGCCGCGCACCGGCGTCGTCCCCGTGCTGCACGGCCTTCCGAAACGCCTGCGAGAGCAGCGACATGGCCTTCTCCGACCACATGTCCGAGATCGGGTTGGCCCCGCAGTAGGGCACCCGCTGCTCCGGCTGCTTGCGGTCGTAGGAGCTGAAGGGACGCGCCGTGTAGCTCTCCAGGGCGTGGCACAGGATGTCCATGCCGGCCGCTGATGTGACGCCCGCCGGCTGCGTCAGGGTCAGCGACGGGTCCACGACGGCCAGCGTCGGGCGCAGCCGAGGATGACTGATGCCGGTCTTCACCTTCTGAGCGAGTACGTCGAGCACGCAGATCGTGGTCGACTCCGCTCCTGTCCCGGTCGTCGTCGGCACCGCGACCAGGGGTTTGAGCGGGTTCTTCGGCGCGCGCGCCTTGCCGACCGGGGCGTTGATGTAGTCCATCAGCTCACCGTCGTTGGTGGTGAGCAGGTTGACCGCCTTCGCGGTGTCGATCGCGGACCCGCCGCCCACCGCGACGTACGCGTCCCACGGGCCCGTGTCCCGTGCGTGGGCGATTGCTGCTTCCATGCTCTGGTCAGTCGGCTCGACGTGTACACCGTCGTACACGCTGGCCTCGATGCCGAACGAGCCCATCTGGTCGGCGACCCGCTGCGGATGTCCGGTGGCAGCAACGCCCGCGTCGGTGATCACGAGAACCCGGCGGACGTCGTACTGCGAGAGGTCGTAGCCGATCTCGTCGGAGGCGCCCTCGCCGAACTTGAGGCCAGGTGCGCCGTAGGTGAAGACCGACTCGCTCATAACCGCCAACCTATCGACCGTCCCGCATCGCGAGCGCGGCCGTGACCACCTCGGACACCAGGAGGCTCCCGGAGTCCAGGTCGGAGAGCGGGACCCAGGCCACCGCGTCGGTGGTGCCGGCGACCTCCCGCAGCTCAGGTTCTCCCGCGGACACCGTCGCCGCGAACACCAGATGGATTCCGTGGAAGTCCTCCTCGCGGCCGTGCGGTGCCGTGCCGGTGAAGTGTTCGTCGTGCACCCCGAGGAGCGCGCCGACCGTGGCTTCGAGTCCGGTCTCCTCCAACACCTCACGTGCGACGGCGGCTGCAGGCCGCTCGCCGTGGTCCACGCCGCCGCCCGGCAAGGTCCAGCTACCCGCATGAGGCCCACGGACCGAGTTGCGGGTCAGCAGCACGGCGTCGTCGCGCAGCACGAGTGCGTACGCCGCCAGCCGCTGCAGCGTCACCGGGCGATGGTTGGCGAGCGCCTGGCGGACCATCGGCACTGTCGGGACCAGTTCGCTCTCGACGTCGGCCAGCGGGTGCCACCGCGCGTCGACCGTGGAGCCGTCGATTTCGACGACACGTGGTTCGGGAGCGTCGGCGGCCACCCACGCGTCGTACACGATCCGCACGGAGTGCATCTCAGTGGCCTCCGGGTCTCCGCGGTCACCGGCCTCGAAGACCCGGTGCGCCGACCCGATCCAGATCGGTCGCCCGAGTTCGCAGGTCAGCCCAGTCTCCTCCTCGACCTCCCGCACCACGGCCGCGTCGGGGTGCTCACCGAAGTCGATGCCGCCGCCGGGCAGGGTCCACTGCTCCTGGTCGGAGATCGACGGCGCGATCCGCGCGAGCAGGATCTCCCCGCCCCGGACGATCACGGCGTACGCCGCCACTCGCTGCCGACGAGGCAGCTGCGGGGACTCCCACGAGGACTCCGACATGGGTCGAGAGTCTAGGAGGCCGAGGGCGCATGCCCGGTACCTTGTGGCGGTGCACGAAGCTTCCGCGCCACCCGCACCGAGCCCTGCACCGGCCGTCAAACAGCGCGACCCATGGTTCGACAACGCGAAGATGACGCTGGTCGTGCTCGTGGTGATCGGGCACTCGTGGACGCTCCTGCCCTCCGAGAACCGTCTGGACAGCTGGACCTACGACTTCCTCTACGCGTGGCACATCCCGGCGTTCGTGATCGTCACCGGCTACCTCTCGAAGTCCTTTGAGTACACCCACAAGCGGATGTGGTCCCTGACCACGACGGTGGCCCTTCCGTACGTCGTCTTCGAGGGCGTCTACGCGCTGTACCGGCACGAGGTCGGCGGGGTGGAGTTCGAGCGGTTGTGGGCCAACCCGCACTGGCCGATGTGGTACCTCGCCGCGATGTTCTTCTGGCGCCTGATGACCCCGCTCTTCAAGCGGATGCCTGGCAAGGTCGTGGTGGCCGTGGCGATCAGCCTGCTGGCCGGGCTCTACGCGAACGACATCCTCGACAACGCACGGATCTTCGGCCTGCTGCCGTTCTTCGTGCTCGGGCTCAAGATGCACGACGGCCACTGGAACCTGCTCCGCGCCAGGCGAGCGCGCTGGTACGGCTTCGCAGTGCTCGCCATTCTCTTCGTGGTGGCCCGCTTCTCCGGCGACTGGTTCGAGACCGAATGGTTCTACTACCGAACGCGGTACGACGCCCTGGACCCGGACAACGTGCGCGCCATCACGATCCGGATGTCATTGCTGATCACTGGCCTGGTCGGGGCGTTCGCGTTCTTCGCGGTGGTGCCGCGGACCAAGACCTGGTTCTCCGCACTGGGCGGCGCCACCCTGGTCGTCTACCTGTTCCACGGCTTCTTCGTACTCGGCGCGGAGTTCGCCGGGTTCCCTGGATGGGCCGCGGACCACATGCCGCTCGCGTTTGTGCTGACCACCGTGGTCGCGGTGCTGCTCGCGCTGGTCCTCGCGTGGACGCCGGTCTCGAGCCGGCTCAACGTGTTGGTGGATCCTGTTGGAGCTGTTCGCCGTAGGCATCTTCGTACGCGTCCAGATCGGGGCCCCAGCTCGGGGTGACCGCGTTGAACGGCACCACGTCGAGGTCTCGTGCTCGTTGACGAGTGGGGGCGTGGCCGCCGAGGTGGGCCGGGT
The DNA here is from genome assembly GCA_963759525.1 of uncultured Actinomycetota bacterium. GTDB lineage: Bacteria > Actinomycetota > Actinomycetes > Propionibacteriales > Nocardioidaceae > Marmoricola. The sequence goes on from CAVWZO010000010.1 coordinate 26,933, forward strand.
GCCACGTCGCCACCTCCCCGGGACGCGGTCGGTGGTGGGGCAGCTGCTGGACTCCTTCGAGCAGCCCGGTCATCGCGTGGCCGAGCTCGTGGGTCTTCTCGGTGAGGTCATCCCCCGGGGCGACGTACAACCGCGGGCCGAAGGCCAGGTCGATCCGCCTCTTCCGGGTCCAGTCGATCGGCGGCGGTTCGGGATCGCCTACGGAGAAGAGTCGCTGCGAACCCCAGATGGCGAGCGGTACGACGGGGGCGCCGGTCTGCTGCGCGAGCGCGACGAACCCGCGCATCAACGGGCGCACCGTGTAGGAGTACGAGATCCCCGCCTCCGGGAAGCCGCCGACGACCTCCCCCTCAACGAGCAGCCGCCTCGCTCTCAGGAAGGCGTGGACCGGCACCTCCCGGTTCACCGGGATGTGCCGCATGTTGTTCATGAATGGCGCCACCACACGCACGTGCCAGACGTCGTGGCGGGTCATGAAGCGGATGTAGCGCTTGCGGCTCACCGCCGCTTTCTCGATGAACACGAAGTCGGGATAGGAGGCATGGGTCGAGGCCACGATCGCCGGGCCTTCGAGAGGCAGGTGTTCCGCACCCGTCCACCGGACGTCGAGCGCGAGCGACCACAGGGCAGCGCGACCGACTCCGTTGGCAATTCGGTAGACAGGGTCCACGCGGGACAACCTAGAGCAGATCCGGGTTCTCGCCGCTATCAGCTGAAGGGCGGTCGCTCGTCGAGACGTACCGAGTTCCGACCCGCCCATCGCCACACCCGGGCGGCGCGGTCGCGGTCCTCGTCCGTGACGAGGTTTCCCATCCAGCGCAGGGCGAGCGTCATCAGCCAGTCCGAACGCATCCCCGCCGGACCCAGCGTCGGCAGCAGCCGCGGCACGGTCACCAGACCGGCCAGCCTGCGCGCGATCGAGAACGCCTCGCCGTAGTGCTCGCGGAGCAGGTCCGGCCAGACCGTGGAGAGGTCGTCGTGCTCAGCCATCAGCTCGACGACGAGGCGTCCGCCCTCGAGCCCGTAGTCGATGCCTTCGCCGTTGAGCGGGTTCACGCACCCGGCCGCGTCTCCGATGACCGCCCAGTTGGGGCCGGCGACGTTGGACACCGCGCCACCCATTGGCAGCAGCGCCGACGCCGGGGCGCGCAGCTCACCGGAGAGCTCGAACTCCTCGCGTCGCTCGTCGGCGTAGAACTCCATCAGCGGTCGGAGGGCCACGTTCGCGGGGCGCTTCTCGGTGGCCAGCGTGCCGACGCCGATGTTCACCTGCCCGTCACCGAGGGGGAAGATCCAGCCGTAGCCGGAGAGGATCTCGCCCCCCACCCCGCGCAGCTCGAGGTGGCTGCTGATCCAGGGGTCGGCGTGCATGCCGGAGTCGACGTACGAGCGCGCGGCCACGCCGTACGCCGTGTCCCGGTGCCACTGGCGACCGAGCTTCTTGCCCAGCGGTGAACGCACTCCATCGGCCACGATCAGCCTTCGGCAGGCGACCTCGAAGCGCTCGCCGTCGCGCGCGAACACGACCGCGGCCACCCGCCTACTCTCCCGGCGTACATCCACAGCACGGGCACCGTCCATGCCCACGGCCCCGGCCTTGATCGCGGTGGTGCGCAGATGGTCGTCGAGCTCGGTTCGCGCCACTGCCGAGCCGTACGCCGGGAGCGAGCCACCGGGCCACGGCAACAAGAGGGTCTGCCCGAATCCGTGCGCGCGCAGCCCGTGGTTGATGGTGTGCGCGCGCACCCAGTCGCCGAGCGCGAGGCGTTCCAGCTCACCAATTGCCCGCGGGGTCAGCCCGTCCCCGCAGGTCTTGTCGCGTGGAAAGACGGCAGCGTCCGCCAGGACCACATCGCACCCGGAACGGGCCGCCCAGGCCGCCGCCGCGGAGCCGGCAGGACCCGCGCCGACGACCAGGACGTCGGTGCGCGTGGCGGCGGGGCTCGTGGTCACCGGGACATTCTCGCAAGGGGTAGGTAGCTGGCCTCCGGTCGGCCCGCTCGGTTTGACATGCGCGTGACATGGACGATCTGGTGGGTGGTCGTCAACGAAGGAGATGATGATGATCAGCCAGGGCGGGGAGCCTGAAGATGTGGGCGTCCTCAAGGGTCTGGACGGAGCCGCCACGACGACCTCCTACTGGTACCTGGCGCTGCTCGCGTGCATCGGTGGGTTCCTGTTCGGCTACGACACCGCAGTCATCGGCTCGGTGTTGGACTTCATCCCCTATGAGCTCTCTGACCTCGCTACCGGGTAGCTCGTAGCCGGGGCGTCCCTGGGCGCCGCCGTAGGTGCACTGGGGGCTGGACCACTCACGGACCGCTTCGGGCGAAAGTCCCTGCTCATGGTCGACGCCGGCATCTTCGCGCTCGGCTCGATCCTGTCGGCGCTGACAGTCAACGCCGAGATGCTTCTCGTCTCCCGCACACTCATCGGTCTCGCGGTCGGCGCCGACTCCGCGATCGCCACGGCGTACATCGCGGAGTTCGCCCCCTCGAAGAAGCGCGGTCAGCTGAGCATCATCCAGCAGTGGATGATCACCGTGGGAATCCTCGCGTCCTTCCTGATCGCCCTGTTCATCTTCAAGGTGGCGCCGGAGCACGCCCACGGGGCCGACTGGCGGATCATCCTCGGCCTGGGGGCCGTTCCCGCGCTGATCGCGGTGGTGCTCCGGGCCCGGATGCCGGAGTCCCCGAGGTGGTTGATGGCGAAGGGGAGGTACGGCGACACCAAGAACGCCCTGGGGCTGCTCGGGATCGAGGTCACCGAGGACGAGGTGCGCCGTACGGCCGACCGGATCGCCGAGCTCGAGGGCAAGACCGAGCCGAGCACATCGCAGTGGACGAAGGGAGTGAAGCGGGCGCTGGCGGTCGTGTGTGGCTTCTTCGTCTTCCAGCAGATCACCGGCATCAACATCCCCTTCTACTACGGTCCACGGCTGCTCTCCGACTTCTTCGAGGGAGCCTCAGCCACCGATGTGGAGTCCGCAATGGCGGGGCTCCAGGCAGCGGCCATCCTGAGCGCGGTGAACGTCGTGGCGACGTACTTCGGTTTCCGCTACATCGACCAGCTCGGCCGACGGAAGCTCGCGCTGGCTGGGTTCGCTGGCATGGCGGTCTTCATGGTCGTTGCGGCCATGGGAACGGCGTGGCTGACGGGTACTCCGAAGACCGCGATGGTGATGGTCGGGTTCTCGTTCTTCATCACCTCGTTCGCCATCGGTGTTGGCGGCACGGGCTGGCTCGTACAAGGAGAGGTGTTCCCCACCGCGGTGCGCGGACGTGCCGCTGCCATCGCAGCGAGCGTCAACTGGCTGGCCAACTTCGCCCTGATCGTCGCCTACCCGACCCTGAACAGCGCCTTCGGGCTGGCCTGGGTGATGGTGCTCTTCGTACTCCTCGCGATCATGGCGATGGTGTTCGTCTGGCGGTTCCTGCCCGAGACGAAGAACCTGTCCGTGGAGGAGGTCGTCGCGGTCTTCGAGCGCCAGGCCACCGGGACGAAGGCGAACGCACTCGAACCCTGAGCTTGTCGACCCGTCGACCAGTTGGCTCGCGCTACAGCAGACCGGCGGCGCGGAAGGCCCGGTCGTAGATCGCGCGGATCACCGGCTCCTTGCGCGCGTTGTACTCCATGACGTGCTCTCCTGCGGCGTTCGACGCCGACGCGGCCCCGAGCTTGGCGTCGCGGTACAGCGCGAGGTCCTCGGGGTGTACGCACAGCCATTCGCGAAAGATCCGGTGCCGGATCGGCTCAGGACAGTCCGGTGAGAACACGTGCAGGTTCGCGCGGGGTGCCTCGCAGGCCAGGCACCGGTGCTCATGCCACCACGGCTCGCGGATCCTGAGCTCGAAGCCGACGGCCTCCAGCTGCGGGAGCCAGCTCGGTTCGTCCGCGGAGTCAGTGACCGTCAGGTCGATGTCGATCACCGGCTTGGCCGGGAGGCCCGGCACCGAGGTCGACCCGACGTGCTCGATCGCGAGTGCCTTCACGCCGAGTGCACCGGCGATCCGCCGGGCGAGCACGGCGTACTGAGATGGCCATGCCGGATCCGGCTCGACGACCTCGATCCCGGTACGCGGCCGTCGCCCGGCCACGCTCGGGGACTCCCCCTCAGGAGGATCGGCGTCGTGGTGGCGGGTGATCTCCTCGGCGCTCGGCACGCTCCGATGCTAGGTCCTCGTCCCAGCGGCGCCGGCCCCGACGTCGGGTATACAGGCAGACGTGCTGGTGCCGTACGACGAAACGTGGCCGGACACCGCCGCCCGCAGGATCGCCGACCTGCGCCACGCGCTCGAACCGATGGACCCTGACCGGTCCTTCGACTACCAGCACATCGGTTCGACGTCGGTGCCCGGGCTGACCGCCAAGCCCCTCATCGACCTGCAGGTCCGGATGCCCGAGCTGCCGGACGCAGCCAGCCTGGAGGCACGGCTGTTCGAGATCGGCTTCCTGCCCCACGCCGGGTCGCGCCCGGACTCCCCCGGCGTACACCGCGACACACCATGTGGGTCGCCTGCCGTGCCCGACGAGGTCTGGGAGAAGCGGCTGTTCACGGCGCCGGATCCCGATACCGTCCTGCACGTACGACGCATCGACTCCCCTTGGGGCCACTACACCGTGATGTTCCGCGACTGGCTGCGCGCGCACCCGAACGAGGCCGCTCGCTACGCCGACATCAAGAGTGCCCTCGCGAGGGAGCATGCGAACGACCCCGACTTCGACGACTACACCCGCGCGAAGACGGCGTACTTCGACGGCGTACAACCCCGACTTGAGCACTGGGCCACCGGCCGCCAAGGACCACCCGCGTCCTCCTAGCGTCATACGTTCTGGTCGCTACACCAGCCACAACGTATGACGTGCCGCGAGACGTCATACACAACGGTGCCCCTAGCGACCAGTTCGTATGACGTCCCGGCGACCCGCTTGAGCACTGCGCAGCTCACCTGGCAGCCACAGAACCGCCCGGGAACGGGAACGGCCCCCGGCGCAGTGCCGGGGGCCGAACTCGGGAGTGTCCGGTTTCGAGACGGGTCACGCGCTCCCGCTGACGCGTGAGCACGCCGACCCTCCTCAACCTGACGGCGTGATCCGGGACCCGAGCACGCTCGGGTCCCGGGGCCGTCAGTTCTGATAGGACTTGGTTTCGAGACGCCTGACGCCGTTCCGGCTGACGCCGGTCCTGCCTCGAGGCTCCTCAACCTGGTTCGTCACACCAGACCTTCGCTTCGCTCAGTTCTGGTACGAACCAA
>CAVWZO010000011.1:0-125672 GCA_963759525.1 uncultured Actinomycetota bacterium
GGGACACAAGCGCCGTCTCGGCGGGCCTGGGTGGGACACAAGCGCCGTCTCGGCGGGTCTGGGTGGGACACAAGCGCCGTCTCGGCGGGTCTGGTCAGTGACGGGCGATCGTGAGCAACGACGCCGTGCCGAGCAGGACACCGTCGTCCGACTCGTGCCGCCGCAACATCGCCTGGAGGCCGTCGAAGGCCGCGACGCGGGCCTGCTCGTCCAGGTCTTCGGTCACCCCCTTGACCATGCCGAGGTGCCGGACGAAGGCGAACGCGTCGTCGGCGTCGCGACCGAAGTAGATGGGCTCCTCGACTGGATGTACCTCCACGGTGCTGAAACCAGCAGAGCGCAGGAGGGCCTCGATGTGGTGTGGATCCGACAGGGAGAACGGACCCGGGTGCCCGGCCGGAGGGCTCGGTATGGCGCGACCCGGCACCAGGGTGGCGAAAAGCTCCCTCAACCATTCGTTGCTGGCCATCGGTGCCCAGGTAAGCATCGCGAGCCGTCCATACGGGTGGACAGCTCCCCCGATGTTGGTGAAGGCAGCGACGGGGTCATCGAAGAACATCGTCCCGAAGGCACTGATCGCCCGGTTGTACGACGCCGCACCGAACTGGTGGACCTGCGCATCTCCCTGCTCGAACACGACGTTTGTGAGGTGGTCCGCCGCGGCCTCGGTCCGCGCACGATCGAGCATCCGCGAGGAGAGGTCGATGCCCGACACGGTGCCCGACGGCGCTAGCACGGCCGCGTCGCGAGTGAGCTTGCCGGTTCCGCACCCGACGTCGAGCACTCGGCTGTCCGGCGCGATGTCCGCCGCGTCGAGAAGTATGGCGCGGTGTCGGCTCGTCGCCGCCGTATAGCAATCGCTGAAGGTGACCCAGTGGTCCCCCTCGGGCCCGTCCCAGGCCGCCGTCATCTCTTCGTTCGCGATCATGACCATCAGCCTGCCACCCCTTCCGCGGCGACAGCCTCGGCCACGATCAGGCTCTGCGGACCGGCCAGCACTGCGTGCTCGCAGAAGCGCCAGCCAGTTTCGGTGAGCCAACGTCGAACTTCGTCGACGCTGTAGACGTCGCCGTTGCGCAGGTGGACGGCAAACTCACCAGCCATGAGTGCGGCGTGCACTGGCTCCGTGTGCGTCGGATCCGTCCAGAAGTCGGCGAGCAACAGGCGGGCGCCCGCGTCGACCGACTCGCGGATCCGCCCGAGCAGCGCCCGGTTCTCCTCCGGCGACCAGTAGTGGATCAGGTTCGCCACGAGAATCACGTCATAGCCCGTCGGCGTTGGCGCGCTCATGGCGTCGCCCACGACTACGTCGAGGCGATCAGCGAGTCCGGCGGCCGCGATGCGTTCGCGGGCCAGGTTCACCACGACGGGACGCTCCAGCACCGTGGCGCGCAGGCTCGGGGCTTCGTGAGCGACGGCGATGGACCACGAACCCGTCCCGCCACCGATGTCGAGCAGGCGCTTGTGGCCGGAGAAGTCATAGACGTGCGGGAGGGCGGCGGCTGGCCCTGCCAGGATCGCTTCGATCCCCGCCGAGACGATCTCCTGGAGCGCGTCGTCGAGCTCGAAGACCTCGGTGTGCGGCCCGCTGGCCAGTGCATCGGCCAGCGACTGCCACGCTGGGTAGCTGATCTTGTCCCAGAAGCGGAGGAACGGGCGCAGGTCCGCCGGCGTACGTCCGGCGAGGAACTGGTCTGCCACAGGGCCGTTGCGGTAGGTGTCGCCATCTCGCTCGAGCAGGTCCAGCGCGACCATGGCGTCTGCGCTGATGCGCGTCGCGCGAGGGGTCAGTCCGGTACGCGCGGCCAGTCCATCGATCGTGGTCGGAGCAGCTGCAAGGGCTTCGAAGAGGCCGAGCTCGTTGGCGGCGAAGAGATGCTTCGCTGCCATGAACCCGGCGGCCAGGCGCATGATCGGCTCAGGGTTGTGCTCTGGGGTCACGCTGGCTGTTTGGGCATCGTTCACGGGAGCCGGTGTGGGGCGGGTCTGCGTTGTCATGGCGAGTTCCTGACTGGGTGAAGGTGGTCGGCGGACACCAGTCATCGTGGGTTCCCGCGGAAGCGAGACCAATCCCAGATCTGCGGGAACCTTGCCCGGACGGCGCCCAGAATTCTGGGATTGCGCGCCCGGGCCCGGCGCGTACTGTCATGGGATGAACCACGACCGGCTGCGTCGAGCGCGGCGGGAGATCGTCGGGCTCGGTCAAGAGGGCCTTGACTGGGTGACGTACTCGAGCCAGGTCACTGAGGTAATGCGACGGGTGATCCCGTTCGAGGGCAGCTGCTGGCACACCGTCGACCCCAGCACGGTGCTCTTCACCGGCAGCGTCAACCACAAGGTGGGCTGTTCCGGATCGTGGTTGGCGGAGCACGAGTATGTGATCGACGACGTGAACAAGTGGTCCTTCCTGGCCCGGAGCGGGCGCTTCGCCGGGGCCACGAGCATCGCCACCCACGGGGACCTCAGCCGGAGCGCGCGGCACCGCTCCCAGAAGGACTCCGGGTTCGGGGACGAGCTGCGCGGCTCGTTCGTCGTGGACGGCACCTACTGGGGCGCCGCGGGATTCCTCGGGGGCCAGGGCGATGCGTGGTTCACCGAAGACGACGTGCGCGTGCTCGGCTCGATGTCGTCGCTGATCGCGGAGGGACTCAGACGAGCGCTGATGGTTGCCTCGGTCACGTCGGTGGGTGGCTCGGACTACGGTCCCGGAGTCGTCGTGTTCGACGAGAACGGCGAGGCCGAGTCAATCTCCCCAGCCGCCAAGAGGTGGATCGAGCAGCTGATCGAGCTCCCGAAGCCAACCACTCCGGCAGAGTCGAAGGTGGTCCAGGGAGTCGCTGCCCGGGCGCGCTCCCTGCATGCAGACCAGGACCCGCTCGAGCTCGCGGCGCGTTCCCGGGCGCGGACGAGCTCCGGGGAATGGTTGTTGCTGTACGGGACTCGACTTTCGGGCACCGGTGGCCGCACCGCCGTCATCATCCAGTCGGCCGCTCCCAACGACGTCGCACCTCTGGTTGCCCTCGCCTACGGGTTCTCCGAGCGAGAGTGCCAGGTTGCCCGGCTGTGCATGCATGGCCGGTCGACGAAGCAGATTGCAGAGGCGCTGACAGTCAGTGCCTATACCGTCCAGGACCATCTCAAGTCGATCTTCGACAAGACCGGAGTCCGCAGCCGCGGCGAGCTGGTCGGTCAGATCTTCCTCGAGCACTACGTCCCTCGCTGGGAGGAGCAGACGGACTGTCCCTCGGGGTGGTCCGCGATGACGAGTCCCTCAGGCGTCCCCATCGAGCTCGACACGGTGTCGTTCGCCGACTGACCGCCTGGCAAGGTTGCTCAGCCCACCGACAAGCGCCTCCAGCGGCCCGCGCGTACGCGTCAGTCCGTAGGCGGCGCCAACGACGAGCGCGGCCGTCACGTGTCCGAAGTACGTCGACGGGGTCTCGTCGTCCCACAGGTCCACCCGGAGCAGGACGTGCGCGGTGTAGAGGGTCAAAGTCATCGCGCCGGCGCCGAACAGCACTCGTGTGAGCGTCGGGAGCAACCGTCCGAGCACCAGGCAGATCGCGAGGACGAGCAGTGCGCAACCGATGGTCTGCGCGAGGTCGAACGGCGTGGCCGTGTGCGGCGCCCGGACCGCCAGCCACCACCATGAGTCCGTCGGGGTGGTCCCGGAGAAGCCGCTGGCCAGCGCCGCGTCCAGAGGCCGGGGCGAGCCGAGCAACAAGGCCAGCTCTGTCTTGACTCCTGGGCGCCGGAGCAGCGCCTCAGAGACCACGACCGACGCCGCCACGAGCACTGCTCCGGCAGAAGCGAGAACCATCGGTGCCCGGAACCGGGTCAGGTCGGTCCGCCCGATCGCCATACCGACCAGGAGGTAGGCCAGCCAGGGCACCGCCGGGTAGTAGCCGGTGAAGGTCAGGTCGCTGAGCAGGTGGCCGGGATCGGCGAGCGACTCGAGTGAGGGGTTGTCGTAGAGGAACTGGGGGAGCTCCGGCCGGACCAGGTGCGCGAGGATCGGAGCGGCCACCAGCCAGAGCCCTGCGAGGACGAGCAGCCATCGCGCCCGGAGCACCAAGAACGGGATGCCCAGGAAGAACAGCACCCCGTAGTTGGTCAGGATCACCGCGATCCCGGAGTCGAACCCCCCGAGCATCAGTCCGAGCGCCGCGATCAGGACCGCGCGTACGGCCACGGACGCAGCAGCCGCCGCGAAGGCGCGACCTCGGACAGGTGTCGTCCGTCCGTGCATCAGGGCCAGGCTGACTCCGGCGAGCACCGCGAACAACGCCGACGCCCGGCCTCCCGCGACGGAATGGGCGAAGGTGAGGTCGTCCGTGCCAGCCCTGAACTCCGGCAGGATGTGGGTCGCGATCATGCCGGCGAGCGCGACGAACCGGGCGATGTCGACTCCTACGATGCGAGCCGCTGCCCCGGGGGTTGTCACCCCGTCGATCCTGCCAGCCGCCGGCCGAGATCAGGCGACTTGAGCAGGTCACTACCGTTGGGGCATGAGCTATCAGGTGAACAAGAGCGACGCCGAGTGGCGCGAGCAACTCTCCCCCGAGGAGTTCCAGGTCCTGCGCAAGGCTGGCACCGAGCGCCCCTTCACCGGCGAGTACACCGACACCAAGACCGTCGGCGTCTACAACTGCCGGGCCTGCGGCACCGAGCTGTTCCGGTCCGAGACCAAGTTCGACTCGCACTGCGGATGGCCGTCGTTCTTCGCGCCCCTCGCCGAGGAGCGGGTGGAGTACATCGAGGACAGGTCGATGGGCAGCGTGCGCACGGAGGTGCGCTGCGCGAACTGCGGGTCACACCTCGGCCACGTCTTCGAGGGCGAGGGCTACGGCACGCCCACCGACCAGCGCTACTGCATCAACTCGGTGTCCCTGACGCTCGCGCCGGCAGAGGCCACGCAGGAGAGTTAGCCGCCGAGCTGTTCGACGATCCTGGCGACCCTGCGCTGCCGGGTCTCGAGCTTCTTCGCCTCCGTGACCGTGCGCGCGTGCTCCTTGCGGTGCGTGTAGGCCAAGGCGTCGAACACCGCCGTCAGCCCGGCATCGGCGAGTGCCGCCGCCAGGTCGTCCGGGACCTCGACCGTGCGAAGGGCGGAGTCGTGCTCGATCGTCACGTCGTGCTCCTCACCGCCAGCCAGACCCGCTGCGGCACGATGGGCGGCGTTGACGCCGACCATGCACTTCCCGCCCATCACCGCAACGGTGGAGCGGTAGGTGTAGTCGTTCAGCGTCACGATGACCGGCACCCGCCTGCCCGCGCCGAACCCGTCCACGATCTCGTCGGGGATCACGATCCCGACGTTGTTCCCGGACTGCAACAAGGTGGTGCGGAAGGTCGGCATGGTCGCTCCTCTGGTCGGCGTCATCCCTTTGACTCGCGTACGCCGCCCCACTCATCGGTGCCAGACGAGTCAGGGTAGAGCGTTGATCAGCTCGGTCGGCGCGCGCCGGCGCCCGGTGTAGAAGGGCACCTCCTCGCGTACGTGCCTGCGCGCGGTCGACCCCCGCAGGTGACGCATCAGGTCGACGATGCGGTGCAGCTCGTCGGCCTCGAAGGCGAGCATCCACTCGTAGTCGCCCAGCGCGAAGCTGGCGACGGTGTTGGCCCGCACGTCCTTGTACTCGCGAGCCATCTGGCCGTGCTCGGCCAGCATCGCGCGGCGCTCTGTCTCCTCGAGGAGGTACCACTCGTAGGAGCGGACGAACGGATAGACGCAGACGTAGTCGCGTGGCTCCTCCCCTGCGAGGAACGCCGGGATGTGGCTCTTGTTGAACTCGGCCGGACGGTGCAGGGCGGCCTGTGACCACACGGGGTCCAGGCGGCGGCCGAAGCGAGTCCGGCGTAGCCCGTGGTACGCCGCCTGCAGCTGCTCGACTGTCTCTGCGTGCCACCAGACCATCAGGTCGGCGTCGGCGCGCAGGCCACTCAGGTCATAGAGCCCGCGAACGAGGACGTCGTCGGCCTCCAGCTTGGCGATCAGCTCCTCGACCTCACGCACCTCGGCATCGCGGTCGGCTTCCTCGCCCAGCACCTCTCGCAGGCTGAAGACGGACCACATCGTGTAGCGGATGCTGTCGTTGAGGTAGCGAGCCTTCTTCGCGGAGGGGTTGGTCATGGCTCCATTGTCTCTTGTGCCGTTTCGAGGTCCCGCACCACCTCGGCGGCTGCCAGGTCGGCCGAGGCGATGCAGGCCGGGATCCCGATGCCGTCGTACGCCGCGCCGCACACCGCCAGCCCCGGGATCGTGCCGAGCTCGCGACGCACCGACGCGACCCGGTCGAGGTGACCCACGGCGTACTGCGGCAGCGCTCCGCCCCAGCGCTGTACATGGCTGTCGGCCGGCCGCTGCGAGAGCCCGATGGCGTCGGTGAGGTCGCGCAGGGCGATCTCGACGAGCTCTTCGTCACTGACCTGAAGGGTCTTCTCCTCGCGGTGCCGCCCCAGGGAGCAGCGGAGCAGCAGCATCTCCTGCCCCGCAACGCCTTCCCGGCCAGCCTGGCGGACCCAGTCCCACTTGGCGAAGGAGAAGGTCGAGGCCTTCACCGACCGGCCGTCGACCGGCGGCACCAGGAAACCGGAGCCGGCGACCTGCGGGAAGTCCCGGGCGGGAAAGGCCAGCGTGACGATGGCCATCGAGGCGTACTCGATGCGGGCCAGCAGGAGCGCGGCGGAGGGCGCGACGTCACTCAGCAGGCGAGCGGTAGTGCGGGCAGGCGTGGCAAGAACAACGGCATCCGCTTGGACGACCTCGGGGTCACGGGTCGAACCCACGACGAGGTTCCAGCCCCCATCGGGGCGTCGGGCGAGGTCACGGACAGTGGCACCGGTCCGGATCGTGGCGCCGGACGCCGCCGCCAGAGTCCCCGGGAGGCGGCCCACTCCCCCACGGATGCCGGCGAACACGGGCACCTCGCCGACTTGTTCGGCCGGTGCGGTGGCAGCGGCCGCGGCCCGGGTAAGCGAACGTTCGCGCCCGAGCAGCGCCACCATCTGGGGTACGGCGGCCCGGGCGGAGATCTCGCGCGCGTGCCCGGCGTACACGCCACCGAGCAGCGGCTCCACCAGGCGATCGACGATCTCCTTGCCCAGGCGCTCCTCGACGAGGTCACCGATGCTGATGTCGCGATCGCCGAGCTCCGTGGCGGGGAGCACCGTGTCCAGGGCCGCACGTGCGAGTCCCTTGGCGGAGATGACACCGTCGAGAGCGCGCAGGTCGAGCGGAACGCCCATCATCGTGCGCGGCAACGGCACGATGCGACCGCGGTTCCACAGGTGCGCGGTGGTCGTGGCCGGGTGGACCAGGTCGGCACCCAGGCCCACTTCGAGGGCCAGGCCAACGGCCTCTGGCCGCCGGTTGAGCATCGCCTCGGCGCCGACGTCGACGACGACCCCACCGACCTCGACCGTACGCAGGCTGCCACCGAGGCGGCCGGATGCCTCAAGTACGACGACCTCCGCGTCCGGGAGCGCCTGCGCGATCCGGTGGGCCGCGGCGAGACCGGACACCCCACCGCCGACGACGACGACACGCAGGGTCCTCGAGGGCTGCGACGCATTCCGGGGCACGCGGAAAGCGTGGCACAGCGCCTGTGCGCCGATCAGGGCGGAACCGATCCGGAGTGGGACGCGTCACAGAGCCATGAAGAAGCTGCTGCTCCTGCTGGTCGTCCCGGTCGTGTTCCTCGTCGCGGTGCTCGCCATCGCCGCCTTCAACGTGCGGAACGGGAACGATGCCCAGCTGAGCGACGCAGGAGCCGGTGAGTCCGCGCCCAGCGCGTCAGTGGGCGAGAGCGAGGCGGGCGACTTCACCGACGACGCCGGCAACAGCGCCGCCAAACGGGTGGTCGCCACCGAACCGATGACGCGCGCGGTCATCTCCACCGGGCAGGTCAGCCTGCGTCCGGAGTCGATCAGCAAGGCGCGCGCGGAGGTGATGCGCCTGGTCTCCTCGTGGGGCGGCACCGTCGCTGACGAGCAGACCACCAGTGACCAGGGCGGACGGGTCGTGGAGTCGACGCTGACCCTGCGCGTGCCGACGGCGAGGTTCGCCGAGGCGCTGGACGCGTTCGGCAAGCTGGGCAAGGTGGAGCACCAGAGCCGCACATCGGAGGACGTCACCACGAAGGTGATCGACACCGACGCACGAGTCCGCGCCGCTGAGCGCAGCATCCGTCAGATCGAGAACCTCCTGGCCCGGGCCCAGAAGCTCAGCGACGTCATCGCCGTCGAGTCCGACCTCGCCCGGCGTCAGGCCGACCTGGACTCGCTGAAGTCGCAGCAGGCCTACCTGGCCGACCAGACCTCGTTGAGCACGATCAACGTCTACCTCAGCCGGGACGGCGCTCGGCCGGAGAAGGACGAGGCGCGCGGCTTCCTGGCCGGACTCGACGGCGGCTGGACGGCGTTGAAGGGCGCCACGGTCATCCTGCTGACCGTGATCGGCGCTGTGCTCCCCTTCGCGCTGGTGCTGGTCGTGCTCGGCGTACCTATCTGGCTGGTCGCACGTCGCTGGCTCCGTGGTGTCCGCCTCAGCGCTGGGAGTGTTCCTGCACAAAGTGCGTGAGCCGGGCCAGCTGGTCGGGGTCGGTGGACGGGATCACGCCGTGCCCGAGGTTGAAGATGTGACCCGGCGCCGCGGCACCAGCCTCCAGAACCGCGCGAGCGCGGTCGAGCATCACCTCGGTCGGTGCGAACACGAGAGTCGGGTCCAGGTTTCCCTGCACGACGCGACCGCCGACGCGGTCGATGCCTGAGGAGAGGGGTACGCGCCAGTCGACCCCGACGACATCGGCGCCCGCCATGCCCATCAGGTCGAGAATCTCCCCGGTGCCCACCCCGAAGTGGATGCGCGGAACCCCAGTGGCACCGATCCGCTCGAGCACGCGGGCTGAGTGCGGCATGACGTGGAGGGCGTAGTCCTCGCGCGTCACGGCGCCGGCCCAGGAGTCGAACAGCTGTACCGCCGACGCGCCCGCCTCGACCTGCACCTCGAGGTACGCCGCGGCGATGCCGGAGATCTTGCGCATCAGCGCGTCCCACACGTCGGGGGCGCCGAACATCAGCGCCTTGGTCCTGGCGTGCTCCTTGGACGGCCCGCCCTCGACGAGGTACGACGCCACCGTGAACGGGGCACCGGCGAAGCCGATCAACGGCGTGCTGCCCAGCTCGCTCACCAGGCCCTGGACCGCCTCGGTGATGTAGGGGACGTGGTCAGGGGTCAGGTCCGGGATCGCCTGCACGTCGGCGAGCGTGCTCACCGGTTGGGCCACCACCGGTCCGACGCCGGGCACGATGTCGAGGTCGACGCCGACCGCCTTCAGCGGCAGCACGATGTCGGAGAAGAAGATCGCCGCGTCCACGCCGTACCGCCGCACGGGCTGCATCGTGATCTCAACGACGAGCTCGGGACGCATGCAGGAGTCGAGCATGGTGATGCCCTCGCGCACCTTGAGGTACTCCGGCAACGACCGTCCGGCCTGCCGCATGAACCACACCGGTGTGTGCGTCGCAGGCTCACTGCGGGCGGTCTTCAGGAAGGCCGACTCCCGCAGCTCGGGGTTGGTCGTGGAGGCGGCGGGCATGGCCCGATCTTCGCAGGTCAGGCGGCGAGTCGGGTGTCCGCCTCCGGCTGGTCGGCCTACCCTGTCGGAATGGCGGCACCTGAGAAACCGCACATCGAGCCGCCGACGGCTCCACCGGAGTTCCGCCGCGCGCTGACCCAGCTCCGGGCCGCCAAGTTCCGCTCCGAGCTGCTCGTCGAGGCGATGCCGGCACCGCAGCGGATTGCCCCGTTCGCCTCTGCCCTCTCGGCCGACGTGAGCGTGAACGGCGAGGAAGTCGGCTCGGGCCGGATCGTGGTGCTGCACGACCCAGCGGGCAACGATGCCTGGGCCGGCACCTTCCGCTGCGTCGCCTACGCCCGTGCTGAGATCGACCCCGAGCTCGTCAGTGACCCGGTCCTGGCCGGCGTGGGCTGGAGCTGGCTCACCGAGGCGCTCCAGGCGCATGGCGCGGAGTACGCCGTACCCTCGGGCAGCGTCACCTGCGTCAGCTCGGAGAGCTTCGGGGGGATGGCGGACGAGCCGCCGACCGCCCAGCTCGAGATCCGGGCGTCCTGGTCCCCCGTCGGCGACCTCACCGCCCACATCGAGGCCTGGGGGGAGCTGCTCTGCACGGCGGTCGGGTTGCCGCCGGTGCCGGAGGGAGTGGCCACCATGCCCTCCCGACGTGGACAACGTGGCCCGGGCTGATGCCGGAGGAGCCCACCGAGCCACGCGCAGATGAAGCACCCGCCGAGAAGGCCGCGCCAGTCCCGTTGCTCACGCTGCGCGACGGCCTCCCGGAGATCACGGAGACCCAGACCCAGCTCGCCGCCGTCGTGGACCGGGTCACCGCCGGGACGGGCCCGATCGCCCTGGATGCCGAGCGTGCTTCCGGGTACCGCTACTCCCCGCGCGCCTACCTGATCCAGCTGCGTCGCGAGGGCTCCGGCACCGCGCTGATCGACCCGACCATGTACGACGACCTGTCCACGCTCGACGAGGCCATCGACGGCGAGGAGTGGATCCTGCACGCCGCCAGCCAGGACATTCCCTGCCTGCGCGAAGTGGGCCTCTTGCCGACCAAGCTCTTCGACACCGAGCTCGCCGCGCGACTGCTCGGCTACCCCCGGGTCGGGCTGGCCACCCTGGTGGAGGTGATCATCGGGCGCTCCATGCGCAAGGAGCACTCCGCGGTCGACTGGTCGAAGCGGCCGCTTCCCAAGCCGTGGCTGGAGTACGCCGCGCTCGACGTCGAGGTGCTGCTCGAGCTGCGCGAGGTGATCGTCGCCGAGCTCGAGGAGTCCGGGAAAACCGAGTGGGCGGCGCAGGAGTTCCAGCACCTGATCGACCACGTGCCGCCGCCCCGCCAGGACCCTTGGCGTCGTACCTCAGGCATCCACAAGGCCCGGAGCAGGCGCGCACTCGCCGCCGTACGCGAACTCTGGACCACCCGCGACGAGATCGCCCAGCAACGCGACACCACGCCCGGGCGGCTGGTGCCCGACGCGTCCCTGATCATTGCGGCCAACGTCATGCCGAGCAGCACGGCCGCCCTGTTGGACACCCAGGGCTTCCACGGTCGCGGTGCCCGAAGGTACGCCGACCGCTGGCTCGCCGCGCTCGATCGGACACGCCGGCTGCGCGACAACGAGCTCCCCCCGCTCACTGTCAGGTCCGACGCGCCGCCGGCGCCAAGGGTCTGGGCCGAGCGCGACCCGGCCGCTGCTGCCCGGCTGAGCACCGCACGCGAGCTGGTCAACGCGTTCGCCGAGGAGCACAAGGTGCCGGTGGAGAACCTGCTCACGCCGGACTACCTGCGGCGGGTGCTCTGGAAGCCTCCCGACGCCGAGCGTAGCGAGATGGAGTCGGCGGTGGCCGCGGAGCTGCGCAAGCTCGGCGCCCGGGCCTGGCAGATCGAGGTCATCGCCCCGATATTGTCCCAGGCGATCCTCGACCCCAAGCGCCCACCGACCCCGCCCGCCGACACGGCTCAACCGAAAGCCGAAAACCCACCGACCGCTTGACCCATCCGCCGAGACGGCTCATCTGAAATTCCAGACGAGCCGTCTCGGTGGTGTTTGGGGTTTCAGACGCGCCGTCTCGGCGGTGTTGTCAGGGGTTCGGGGTCGCCGTGGCGCTGGGGTCGGGCGCCTTGGAGGGGTCGAACACCGGCACGGAGGCCTTGTCGATCGCCTCGAGCCGTTCCTGCAACGGCAAGATGACCGGGTCGTAGAAGAGCTGGGTGACCGCGCGCGTGGCGTCACGGTTCACGAACGGCCAGCGCGGTGTGCTCGGCAGGAGGCGGGTGTCGCGCACCTCGCTGCCGAAGACGCTCGCGTTCAGGGGCCGCTGCCCACCCTGCAGGAAGGCATCGTCGTTGACCACGTTGAGGTTGGCTGGCATCACGTATCCGGTGGCGGCCAGGGTCCCTGCCCCGTCGTCGGAGATGACTGCGGCGAGGAAGTCCGCGGCCTCGGAGGTCTCCTCGGACCCCTCGGAGAGGCACAGCCCCGACATGCTCGCGATCGTCGCGCCGCTGGACAACCTCGGCAGCGGCATCACGTCGAAGATGAGGTCCGGCTGGGCACGCAGCTGGGGCGTCAGGTCGCGATAACCGAGGATCATCCCGAGCTTGCCGTGCTTGAAGCGCTCGAGCGCCGACTGCCGGCGCAGGGCGTCCTGGTTGAAGGTCAGCGCCGGGTCTCGCACCAGCTCCAGGAGCTGTTCCAGCGCAGTGGCCGTCGGCCCGTCGGCCAGCGTGAGCGTGGTCGGCTCGTCGAGGTCGTCGACGACCTCCCCGCCGCCGGACCACACGAACGGCGCCACCTGTTCGAGCTCGGGGGCGATGTAGACGCCGCGGACACCTGGCTTGCGGGCCTGAGTGGCTGCTCGGCCGAACTCCTCGAGTGACCAGCCGTCCTCCTGGGTCACCGGGTTGCGCCCGGGCTCGGCGATGCGGTCGAGCTCGATGAGCTGTGGGTTGAAGTAGACGACGAGCGGCGAGACGTCCAGGGGCATGCACTGCAGCGCCGCGTCGGAGCTGAACGCCTCGAGGCCGTTGCGGTTGTAGCCGTCGCCGAAGTCGACCTCGCGGGCCACGAGCAGGTCGTCCACGCGGCGTACGGCCTTCTCCTCGGTGAGTCCGGCGAGGTCGTCGCGGTCCATCAGGAAGATGTCAGGCGGGTCGCCCGCGGCTCTCGACTTCCGGAGCGCCGCCATCGCCTGATGGTGGGTGGCGTAGGGCCGGACCAGGATCTTGACGTCCGGGTTCGCCACGATGTAGCGGGCGGCGATCTCCTTGTAGGCGGCGATCACCGGTTCCGGACCGTAGACCGCGAACGTGACCTCTACAGGTTTCGTCGGCGTCGGTGACGGCTTGCTGCGCGGTGGGTCCTCGTTGGAGCTACAACCCACTGCCAGCATGCAGACGGCGACAACCGCGGTCACGGCCTTGCCGACCGACGATCTCACCAGCATGTGCTTCTGCGCCCTTCCCCAAGACATCGCCAGGCGCCGCGTCCATGGACGCGCCTCTGCAACCCAACCGTCGCCGACACGATATCGGGACACGCCACGAGAGGGTGACCCGCCGTGCGGCTCTGGCGCGGGGCCCTACGCTGACTCCATGTCACCGACTCGGATCCGCGCGACCATCGCTGGGCTGGCCGCCAGCGCGGTCGTGTGCACCGGCGCCCTCGCCGGCTGCTCGGTCTCAGGTGACGACGAGCCGGATCCGCCGAAGGGCAACGGCTCCTCCGAGCCGACGACCCCGACGAGCGAGCCCACCCAGGATCCCGCGACTACGCCAAGCGAGCCGACGGAGCCGAGCCCCTCCGCCACGGCGAGTACGCCGGGATCTACGCCTGCGGCGGCCTTGCTGGCTGCGGCGGAGCTGCCACAGTTCAACGACACCTCGACGTGGACCGAGCGCCGCACCGGGCCTGCAGGCCCGCGTCCGTTCGGCCTCTGCCAGCGGTTCAGCCTCCTCGACATCGGCGCGATGAGCGTGGTCGAGCGCACCTTCACCACCGGAAGCTCGGGGGATACCGCGGGCCAGCAGGTCGCCGAGTTCCCCGACGCCCAGAACGCCGTGCGCGCCAGCAAGGTCATCGAAGCCTGGCACCGTCAGTGCGCTGGTCGGGTCAAGGGCCAGGGCGTCAAGGTCCGGCCGATCACCGACGTAGCCGTCCCCCAGGGCCGCGCCTGGTGGTACCTCGTCAGCTACGAGCGGCGAGGCACCGGACACTTCCACTCCCTGGGAATGGTCGTCTCGAACTCCACTCCGACGAACACGCGGATGACGCTGATCCGGATGGACCACGACGGTCAGGACCACATCTACGAGCCGGGCATGGATCCGATGGAGCTCGCGGTCAAGGCCGCGTCGGCGAGACTGGGCTGAGCATGACTGAGCGTCGTCACCACCGACCGCGATTCCCCGGAGCCAAGCACTTCGAGGCGATCGAGGGCGACGTCGACCCGGCGACGCTGAGCGAGGCTGCCGACCGCGCCGCCACAGCACTGGTGCGCGGCGCCCGTGACCAGGCCGACAAGGCCCTCGTGGCGAGGGTGGTTCACCTCGCCGACTCCGAGGGGCTCGAGACGCTCGCCGAGCTCTGGGCCGGGGCGCCCGCGGACTCGCTTGCCGGCTCGTTGTGGAGGCTCTACCTGCTGCGCAGCTGGGTGTACGCCGACCCGCAGACCGCCGCGGTGGAGTTCGACCGCGGACGGCCCCACGTGCCCGTCTCCGAGGTGATCTCCGGCGTGGTGGAGCCACCAGGCCCCGACGAGGTCCGCGCCCTGGTCGACGAGGTGCTCGGCGGTCTGGTCGTGGGCGAGTTCGCCGACACGTTGTTCCGGGCAGCGGCGTTCGCCCGGGTGGCCGCGGCGGGACGGGTGCACAGCCGCCCCGACGAGTCGGACGCTGGGTCGTCGTACGCCTCGGACGTGTCTGCCTCCCGCCTGCTCACGATGGCCGACCAGCTCGAACGTGCGGCCCACCTGGAGCTGAAGGGCACGCTGGGCTGAACCGGCTGAGTCCGGGCCTGAATTTGGGCTCGAATTTGGGGTGCCCGGTATCACCCACAATGTGGGTCTGGCTTGTAGAGTCGTCCCTGCGCCGGGCCGCGGCAGCCCCGGGTCCCACAACAAGCCGCCTCGAGCGGCCACGCGCCGTGAGGCGCTCCCGGCCCGGCGCACCAACTTTTTCGACGCGCGAGGTGTGTGGCAAATGCGGTTCCGGCGGTTCCGGTTCCCGCGAATCCGCGCCGTCCGGCCGGTGATCCCGCGGCTGGGCTACTCCCCCACAGCCGACGGCCGACCCGACCCCGGTGAGGTCGTGTGGGCCTGGGTGGCCTTCGAGGACGACCCGTCGCGGGGCAAGGACCGACCGGTGCTCGTCATCGGTGAGCAGGGCGACCAGCTGATCGCGCTCGGCCTCACCTCGCGCGACCACGACCTCGACGCGGAGCAGGAGTCACGCGAGGGTCGCGAGTGGATGGACATCGGGACGGGCGCCTGGGACGCGCAGCAGCGTCCGAGCGAGGTCCGGCTGAACCGGGTGCTGCGGCTCGATCCCGACGGCGTACGCCGTGAAGGCGCTGCGTTGCCCAAGGACATCTTCGACGCCGTGCTGGAGGCCGCCCGGCCGTACCTCTGACCTGTGACCGCTCCCAGGACAGATGGGCCGGCTGGCTGGCTGACGCCCTGCCCACAACGCCGAGACGGCGCTTGTGTCCCGCGGCAGGGTGGCGAAACGGCGCTTGTGTCCCGCGGCAGGGTGGCGAAACGGCGCTTGTGCCCCACGGCAGGGTGGCGAAACGGCGCTTGTGCCCCACGGCAGGGTGGCGTAACGGCGCTTGTGCCCCACGCCGGTCGGGGTCATGGCCCCCCACAATCGACCACTCCGACCTGGAGCGCGTGCACACGCGCCGTCTCGGCGTGCTCATCCGGGACACACGCGCCGTCTCGGCGTGCTCATCCGGGACACACGCGCCGTCTCGGCGTGCTCATCAGCCCAACACCTTGCGGATCCGCGCGTCCGAGACGGGCTCGGCGGTGCCGAGTGACTGGGCCCAGAGGCTGACGCGGTACTCCTCGAGCAGCCACCGCACCCGGCGGAGGTCTGCGCCCGGGGGCCGGCCGTCGGGCAGCGCGTCGAGCCGGTGCTGCCACGCCTGCTGGAGTACGCCGACGCGGTCCATCAGCTCCCGGTCGCGGGCCAGGTCGCCGAGCCGCTCCACGCGGGTCGCCATGGCGCGGAGGTAACGCGGGTACTCGCGCAGTGCGGCCGCTCCTGCCTCCGCGATGAACCCCGTGTGGATGAGGCGACCGAGCTGCGCGCGCAGGTCGGCCATCGCGGGCAGCATCGCGATCTCCACCCGTCCGTGCAGGGCCTTCTCGACCGGGCGCCACTCCGCCAGCACGCGAAGCACCTGCTGCCGCAGCGCTGCTGACGCATCGGGGAGCTCGGCGGCAGCGCGCTCGACCAGAGCCTTGAACGAATCCGGGTCGCGGACCGACCCAGCGTCGTCGACCAGCTGACCAAGGGCCGCGAGCACCACGTCACCGACGAGCGCGCGGACGTTCGGGTACGGCGACGCGGCGAGTCCCAGCTTCGCGGCGTTGTCCAACCCGCCCAGGAGCTTCGCGGACGGGTCCGGCACCGACAGCGCCAGCAACCTTCGTACGCCGAGACGGTGATGGGCCTCCTGCTCGTCGGCCGACGCCATCACCCGCAGACCGACGGTGCCGCCCTCGTCCACCAGGGATGGGAAACCACGCACCTCGTGCCCCGCGCGCGTCTGCGTGAATGACGACTCGATGGTCCCGAAGGTCCACTCGGTCTGCCCGCTCGCGCTCACGCCGGACTCGTCGGCCACCTGCCGCATGGCCCGGTCGAAGGAAGGCTGGAGCGGCTCCTTGAGTGCATCGAGGTCCTTGCCGGCCCCGATCTCCTGACCGCTGTCGTCGAGCACGCGGAACGTGGGCCGCAGGTGGTCCGGCACCTTGCTCTCGTCCCACGCGTGCTGCGGGACATGCACGCCCGTGAGCGAGCGGAGGTAGCGCGACAGCGCCGGGACGAGCGGCTCCTCGCCCGGCGGAACCGTCTCGAGGAACCGCCTGGCGACGTCCGGGGCGGGCACGAAGTTGACCCGCAGCTGCTTGGGCAGCGATCGGATGAGCGCGGTGACCAGGTCGTGCCGCAGACCGGGGACGTTCCAGCTGAACGGCGCCGAACCCACGGTGTTCAGGGTGGCGAGCGGTACGTCGATCGTGACGCCGTCGGCCTCGTGTCCGGGTTCGAAGTGGTAGCGCAGCGGCAGCGTCGTGGCTCCCTCCTGCCACTCGTCGGGGAAGTCGTCGGGCCGCACCTCGTCGGCCCGGTCGTGCACCAGCATGGAGGGGTCGAACGTGAGCAGGTCCGGTCGCGAGCGGCGTTCCTGCTTCCACCATGTGTCGAAGTGGGCGCCGGACACCACGTCGGCCGGCACCCGGGCCTCGTAGAACTCGAAGAGCGTCTGCTCGTCGACCACGATGTCGTGGCGACGCGCCCGGTGCTCGAGCTCCTCGGCCTCCTCAAGCAGACGCCGGTTGGTCTCGAAGAAGCGGTGCCGGGTGTGCCACTCGCCCTGGACCAGGGCGTGCCGGACGAAGAGCTCACGCGCGACCTCGGGCTGGTGCCGGCCGAGCGGGACGACACGGTCTGCGACGAGCGGTACGCCGTACAGGGTGACCCGCTCGTGCGCCAGGGCAGAGGCACGCTTCTTCGACCAGTGCGGCTCGGAGTAGCTGCGCTTGACCAGGTCGCCGCCCAGCCGCTCCGCCCACAGGGGGTCGATGGCGGCGTTCTGCCGGCCCCACAGCCGGGAGGTCTCCACCAGTTCGGCGGCCATCACGAGGTCGGGCTGGGCCTTGAACAGCCCCGACCCGGGGAAGATGGCGAACCGCGCACCCCGGGCGCCCAGGTAGTCGCGCCGGTCGCGGTCTCGCAGGCCGATGTGCGAGAGCAGGCCGGAGAGCAGTGCCTGGTGGATCCCGTCGCCGTCCGGAACTTCAGCGCGCTGTCCTGGCTTGAGGCCCACCTGCTTGGCAACCTGCCGCAGCTGGGACTCGAAGTCCTGCCACTCCCGCACCCGGAGATAGTTCAGGTGCTCCTCACGGCACATCCTCCGGAACGCGCTCGAGCCCATCTCCTTCTGCTTCTCGCGAAGGTGCCGCCACAGGTTGAGCCAGGCCATGAAGTCGGACCGCGGGTCCCGAAAGCGGGCGTGCTGCTGGTCGGCCCGGGTCCGCTGCTCCACCGGACGCTCGCGCGGGTCCTGGATGGACAGCGCCGCGGTGATCACGAGCACCTCGCGCAGGCAGCCGAGCCGGTCGGCCTCCAGGATCATCCGCGCGAGCCGGGGGTCTATCGGGAGCCGCGCGAGCTTGCGCCCGACGCCGGTGAGGCGGGGACCCCGGCCCTTTGCTCCGGCGTACGGCACCAGGGCGCCGAGCTCCTCCAGCAGCTGGATGCCGGCGCGCACGGCCCTGCCGTCGGGCGGGTCCACGAACGGGAACTGCTCGACCTGCCCGAGGCCGAGGGAGGTCATCTGCAGGATCACGCTGGCCAGGGAGGTGCGCAGGATCTCCGGCTCGGTGAACTCCGGGCGTCCGAGGAAGTCCTCCTCGCTGTAGAGCCGGATCGCGACGCCGGCCTCGATGCGGCCGCAGCGTCCGGAACGTTGCTGCGCGGACGCCTGGCTCACCGGCTCGATGGGCAGGCGCTGGACCTTGGTGCGCGAGGACCAGCGGCTGATCCTGGCAAGCCCGGTGTCGATCACCGCGGTGATGCCGGGGACGGTGAGCGAGGTCTCGGCGACGTTGGTCGCGAGTACGACGCGCCGCCGGGTGTGCCGTTCGAAGACCCGGTGCTGTTCGGCCGAGGACAGTCGTGAGAACAGCGGGACGATGTCGAAGCCCCTTGGGCCTTCCGCCTTGCGCTTGAGTACGTCGGCGGTGTCGCGGATCTCCCGCTCCCCGGGCAGGAACACCAGGATGTCCCCGGCTGTGTCCGCGAGCAGCTCGGTGACGGCATCCTCGATCGCCTCGGTCTGGTCGCGGAGGACCGGCTCACCTTCGTCGTCGTCGTACGACTCCTCGAGCAGTGGCCGGTAGCGCACCTCGACCGGGAAGGTGCGACCGGAGACCTCGATGATCGGTGCCGGCTCTCCCCGCGAGTTCGCGAAGTGCTCGGCGAACCTCTCGGGGTCGATCGTGGCCGAGGTGATGATCAGCTTGAGATCCGGGCGCCGCGGCAGCAGCCGCTTGAGGTAGCCCAGCAGGAAGTCGACGTTCAGGCTGCGTTCGTGGGCCTCGTCGATGATCAACGTGTCGTAGCGCTCGAGCATCCGGTCGCGCTGCAACTCGGCAAGCAGGATGCCGTCGGTCATCACCTTGACCCGGCTGCGCTTCGAGGTGCGGTCGGTGAACCGCACCTGGTAGCCGACGGTCTCCCCGAGCTCGCTGCCCAGCTCCTCGGCGATCCGCTCGGCAACGCTCCGGGCGGCGATGCGCCGCGGCTGGGTGTGCCCGATCATCGCTCCCCCGGGCGCAGTCGGGTCGCCGCGGCCGAGGGCCAGGCAGATCTTGGGAAGCTGCGTGGTCTTCCCCGACCCCGTCTCCCCCGCAACGATCACCACCTGGTGGTCGCGGATCGCCTCGGCGATGTCGTCACGACGAGCAGAGACCGGCAGGTCGGGAGGGAAGTGGATGTGCACAGCCCGGCCATTGTCCCCCGGCGGGTGAGTTGGCCGCGAGCCGGTTTCGGCCCTACCCGGTCGTCGGCGAGGGCGCGGGGGGCGTCGGCAGACCCGGAGGCGGTACGCCGGGCGGTCCGTCCTGGTCCCACTGCCGCTGTCCCATGCCTCGTCGCCACTGCTCCATGCGCTCGCGTCGGCGGTCTTGCATCATCCTGGGCGGGCCACCGGGGCCTCCCTGGTCGAACCGGCCCTGCCCCGGGAAGGGCCGCTCGTCATCGTCCTGCCCGACGTTGGCCAGCGCCGCTCCACCGAGCCCGCCGATGATCACGGAGGCGAGGGCGACTGCGATCACCGCCCGGAACGACCACACGCGGTCCCAGAGCCGCTGCTTCGCCGGCGTGGCCGCTGCATCCGGCGCTGCATCAGGCGCGGGGCGCTGCTCGGCCGGCAGTGCCTGGGTCGCTTCCTGGTCAGGATCCGGCTGTGGCGAAGGCCGGGACTCGGGAGGAATCTCGTTCATGCCCACCATGGTGCGCCCCGAACCTGTGCGTGAACCTGTGCCAGCCCTGTGAATGCCAGCCCTGTGAATCCCGGGTTCACAGGGAACACACAGCGGAGTCATGGACTCCGTCTCGGTACGACGACGAGAGTGGTCGGCATGAGGAGCAATGCACCCGAGCTGACGCGCGCCGACGGGAGTCCACTTCGCGTGCTCGTGGTCGACGACGAGGAGAACATCGCCGAGCTGCTGCGGATGGCGCTGCGCTACGAGGGCTGGGAAGTCGAGGTGGCGCTCAACGGCAGCAGGGCCGTAAGCACGGCCAAGAAACAGCGACCCGACGCGGTGGTACTCGACATGAT
Organism: uncultured Actinomycetota bacterium; assembly: GCA_963759525.1. GTDB lineage: Bacteria > Actinomycetota > Actinomycetes > Propionibacteriales > Nocardioidaceae > Marmoricola. The sequence goes on from CAVWZO010000011.1 coordinate 20,165, forward strand.
GCTGCCGGACTTCGACGGCATGGAGGTGCTGCGCCGACTGCGCGGGGACCAGCCCGACGTACCTGTCCTCTTCCTGACCGCCCGCGACTCCGTCGAGGACCGGGTGGCCGGCCTGACCGCGGGTGGCGACGACTACGTCACCAAGCCCTTCTCGCTCGAGGAGGTCGTGGCCCGGCTCCGGGCGCTCATGCGCAGGGCCGGGGCTCGACAGGCGGAGAGCGACTCGACGCTGCACGTGGGCGACCTGTCCCTCGACGAGGACAGCCGCGAGGTCAGCCGCGACGGCGAGAGCATCATCTTGACCGCGACGGAGTTCGAGCTGCTGCGGTTCCTGATGCGCAACCCGCGACGGGTGCTCAGCAAGACCCAGATCCTCGACCGCGTCTGGAACTACGACTTCGGCGGCCAGGCCAACGTGGTGGAGCTCTACATCTCCTACCTGCGCAAGAAGATCGACGCCGGTCGGCCGCCGATGATCCACACGATGCGAGGCGCCGGGTACGTGCTCAAGCCGACCGCGCCCGCCAAAGCCCAGACATGAAGAGTCTCCATTCGCTGACCTCGCGCCTGGTCATCACGGCCGTGGTCCTGGTGGCAGTGGCGTCCGTGCTGATCGGTGCGGTCACCACGCTCGCCATGCGCAGCTACCTGTACGACCGACTCGACCAGCAGGTGTCGAGCAGCCTCAACCGCATTCCACCGCCTGATGGTGGCGGCCCTCTGGGTCGCGCGCCGAACCGGGGCCCAGAGCTCGGCACGGCGATCGGGACGGTCATCGGCGTCTACCCCGACGTCGGCGCAGACGACGCCGTCGTCCTGGGCGCCCGCTCCAACGTGGTCCGGGAAAGGCCCGTCTCCAACACCGCCGCCCAACAGCTCGACGAAGTGCCCGCCGACGGCCGGGTGCACGGCGTGGACCTGACCGGCCTGGGCAGCTACCGCGTCGTCGCGCGGGAGGTGAGAGGCGCCAAGGTGGCAACCGGCCTGCCGAGCTCTGAGGTGACTGAGATCCTGACCAGCCTGATCTGGTGGGAGGCGCTGCTCGGGCTGCTCGGCGTCGGAGCGGCTGCCGTCGCGGGCACCCTCGTCGTACGCCGTCAGCTGCGGCCCCTCAACGAGGTCGCCGCAACCGCACATGCAGTGGCCCTGCTGCCGCTCTCCTCGGGCGAGATCGGCGTGACCGAGAGGGTGCCGACGCATCTCACTGACGAGCGGACCGAGGTCGGGCAGGTCGGCGCAGCGCTGAACTCGCTCCTCGAGCACGTCGAGACCTCCCTGGCTGCCCGGCACCGCAGCGAGCAGCAGGTCCGCCAGTTCGTCGGTGACGCCTCCCACGAGCTGCGTACGCCGCTGGCCACCATCCACGGCTACGCCGAGCTCTCCCGTCGTACGCCGGACGACCCGGACGCCCTCTCGAGCGCGCTCGCGAAGGTCGAGACCGAGGCCGACCGGATGTCCGGCCTCGTCGAGGACCTGCTGCTGCTGGCTCGGCTGGACGCGGGCCGGCCACTGGAGCGTGCCGAGGTGGACGTGACCCGGCTGCTCCTCGAGTCGGTCGTCGACGCACGCGTCGTCGCGCCTTCCCACAAGTGGCAGCTCGACCTCCCCGACCAACCCGTGACCGTCACCGGGGACGAGCAGCGGCTGCACCAGATCGTGGCGAACCTGCTCAGCAACGCGCGTCACCACACGCCACCCGGCACGACGGTGACCGTGGCGGGCGCGGCCGCGGACGGGTGGGTCCGGATCGCTGTACGCGACGACGGACCGGGCCTACCCGAGGGTCTCGCCGACACCGCGTTCGAGCGGTTCACGCGAGGCGACTCCTCCCGGACGCGCGCGTCGGGCGGAGCGGGCCTCGGCCTCTCCCTTGTCTCCGCGATCGCAGAAGCGCACCGCGGAAGCGTGCAGGTGGAGTCGCGCCCGGGGAGCACCACATTCTCCGTCCAGCTCCCCCGCTGACGGCCAGGTCTACGATCACCGGATGGCGCTTCTGGAGCGCGCTCAGCAGCTCGAGGATCTCACCGAGTTCGCGGCCGGCGCCCATTCCCTCGGCGGCGGCGTGGTGCTCATCGGCGGCGAAGCGGGCATCGGCAAGTCCAGTCTCGTGCGTGCGTTCACCCAGGACCTCGAGGGGCGCCACCTCGTCGGCTCCTGCGAGCCGCTGACGACCCCACGCCCGCTGCAGCCCCTGCACGACCTGGCCCACCAGGCCGGCGGCGTCCTCGCAACGCTGATGGCGAGTGACGTGACCCGGCATGAACGGTTCCACGCGCTCCTCGACCTGCTGGCCGAACGGCCCACCGTCGTCGTCGTCGAGGACGTGCACTGGGCCGACGACGCCACCCTCGACCTCCTCGTCTTCCTGGGACGCCGCCTGACCGAGACGAGCTCGATCCTGGTCGTCACCTTCCGCGAGCACGCTCTCGAAGGGCCCCCTCGGCTGGAGACGGTCCTGGGCGACCTCGCCGCCGTCCGGTCGATCCGGGTGACGTTGCCCCCACTCAGCCTTGACGCGGTCCGGGAGCTGGCCATGGGCCGCGACCTCGACCCGGACCGGGTCCACGCCGCCACCGCCGGCAACCCCTTCTTCGTGACCGAGGTGCTGGCCGGGACCGCCGACGAGGTGCCCGCGTCCGTGCGCGACGCCGTACTGGGCCGTGCCGCGCGGCTCCCCGAGAGCGCCCGGTCCGTACTCGAAGCCGCGGCGGTCGTCCCTGACCGCGTCGAGCTCGACCTGCTTTCGGCCGTCAGCGACGCAGACCCCACGGCGCTGGAGCAGTGCGAGCGGGCGGGTCTGCTCCACGTCGGCACCAGGTACGCGGCGTACCGGCACGAACTCGCGCGCGAGGCGGTCCTTGGCAGCTTGCCTGCGACCCGGCGGCGCGCTCTGCACGCGGCCGTCGTCGTACACCTCCTCACGCAATCGGGCCACCACGACGTCCGGATCGCACACCACGCCGATCTCGCGGGAGACTCGCGCACGGTGCTGACACATGCCGTGAGCGCGGCTGAGCACGCTGCCCGGATGGGCTCGCACCGCGAGGCGGGTGCACAGCTCGAGCGCGCGCTCACGCACCTCGATGTCGCAGAACCGGCCACCGCCGCGGATGTTCTCGAGCGGTATGCCGAACACCACCTCTTCACGGGAGGGATCGACGCCGCCCTCGAGGCGTCAGAGCGCGCCCTGGCGATCCGACGAGAGCTCGACGAAACCGACGGACAGGCGCTGTCGCTCACCCTGTACTCCCGCGTGCTGTGGGCCTTCGCCCGCAACGCCGAGGCGCGCGCCACCGTGGCCGAGGCGGTCCGCCTGGGTTCACAGCAACCCGGGTCGCGGGCGCTGTTGCAGGCGATGGCCTGGGTGAGCTTGCTGCACATGCTTTCCCGCGAGATTCCCGAGGCGCTCGAGACAGGTCGACGGGCGATCACCTTGGCACGCGAACGCGGCGATGCGCGCACGCTCGCCCGGGCGCTCAATGCCGTGGGCAGTGCCTGCTGGTTCGGGCGGCCGGAGGAGGTGGATCAGGCCGCACCGCTGCTCATCGAGTCGCTCGAGACTGCTCGACGTGCCCAGGACGACGGCGGGGCCGCGGGCGCACTGGTGAACCTCGGCTCCGGCGCAGGGGAAGTACGTCGTTATGTGCTCGCGCGCCGTTGGCTCGAAGAGGCTTGTGACTTCTGCGCCGCTCGCGACCTCGACCACCACCACAGCTACGCGCTGAGCTGGCTGGCTCGGGTCGAGCTCGAGCAGGGCAACTGGGACCAGGCCTCACTACTGGCAGGGACACTGCTGGAGAACGCGAACCGGGTCGCACGGCTCGGCGCGCTCACCGTTGCCGGCCGGGTCCGCAGCCGGCGAGGTGAGACCGGGGTTGGCCCGTTGCTCGACCAGGCGTGGGAGCTGGCGGAGAGCACGGGCGACCTGCAGCGACTGTGGCCCGTTGCGGCAGCGCGCGCCGAGGCTGCATGGTTCACCGGCAGGTCCGACCAGATCCCCGACCTCGTGGCCGAGACCCACGAGCTGGCTCTTCGGCTGCACCATCCCTGGGCGATCGGGGAGCTTGGCTGGTGGTGGCTGCGTGCGGGAGGGTCGCCTGTCGGCATGCCCGAGGCGGCCCCGCCGTACGCCGCCTGGGCAGCGGGCAGAGTGGCCGAGGCGGCGGCGACGTGGAAGGAGCTCGGCTGTCCGTACGAGGCCGCGCTCGCGCTGGCGGAACTGAACGACCCTGCAGCACTCTCCGAGGCGGCCGCGACCTTGCACCGGCTCGGCGCCCGGGCGGACGCGGCGCGGGTGGCGCAGCGTCTGCGGAAGCTCGGCGTCACGACACCCGTCCACCCACGCCGTACGACGGCCGCCAACCCGGCCGGCCTGACCGACCGTGAGCTCGAGGTGGCCCGGTTGCTGGCGACCGGCGCCAGCAACGCCGAGATCGCCCAGGCACTCTTCATCTCCCCGCGTACCACCTCGCACCATGTCTCCGCCGTCCTGGGGAAGCTCGGGGTCTCCTCCCGGAGAGACGCCGGGCGCATGGTCGCGGCCTGGCACAGTGCTGGCACAGAACATGGGCCGTCGCGACCGATGTGACGCGACCGCGGAAACAGCAGCATCAGTGGGGCATCGAGCACCCGCTCACCAGTCGAAAGGATGGCCACCATGCCTCGCTACCTCGTCCACCGAACCTTCCCCGACGGCCTCGAGATCCCCACCGACCGCGGCGGAGCCGAAACCTGCGGCAAGGTCGTGGCCGGGAACGCCGCCCACGGCGTCACCTGGATCCACTCCTACGTCAGTCCGGACAAGCACACGACCTTCTGCGTGTACGACGGTCCCGACACCGACGCGATCCGGTCGTCCGCGGAGACCAACGGCCTCCCGGTCGACAGCATCACCGAGGTCTCCGTGCTGGACCCGTACTTCTACCACTGAGCCAAGACGGATAGTCCCTGACGAATTGGCCGCCCAAATCGGACATTGGGGGGCCAGGACGTCAGGGACTATCCGGTTGATCCGACGGTCACAGCGAGCGCACAGAACGTCCACACGGCAGTCGCAGGCGGCGACCTAACTGTCGGGCCATGACCCCCACCAGCACCCTGCCGCGGTCGACCGCACCGGCAGCCCTCGCAGCATCTGAATCCAAGTCCACCTCCGGCACTGACCGGCTGCGCATCTTCTGGCGCGGACCAACCGAGGACCCGAGCTGGGCACGGCCCGCGTTCCTGGGGCTGCTGTTCGCGACCGGGCTCCTCTACCTCTGGGGACTCGGCGAGAGCGGGTGGGCCAACTCGTTCTACTCCGCGGCGGTGCAAGCCGGCTCCGAGTCGTGGAAGGCGTTCTTCTTCGGCTCGAGCGACGCGGCCAACTCGATCAGCGTGGACAAGACACCACTCGCGCTCTGGCCGATGGCCCTTTCAGTGCGGCTGTTCGGTCTCTCCAGCTGGAGCATCCTCGTTCCCCAGGCGCTGATGGGCATCGCCACCGTTGCTCTGCTGCACCACGTCGTCCGGCGTACGACGGGCTCCGCCGCCGCCGGCCTGATCGCCGGAGCAGTGATGGCCCTGACCCCGGTGGCCGTGCTGATGTTCCGCTTCAACAACCCCGACGCACTGCTCACGCTCCTGCTGGTCGGCGCGGCCGCAGCGACCCTCCGCGCGGTCGATGCCAACCGGATACCGACAGGGCGCCCGGTTGGCTGGCTCGCACTCGGTGGCGCTCTGGTCGGTCTGGCGTTCCTGGCCAAGATGATGCAGGCGTTCCTCGTTCTTCCCGCCCTTGCGCTGGTCTACCTGCTGTTTGCGCACACCTCCTGGGGCAAGCGACTCGGCCACCTGCTCGTCGCGTTCGGATCGATGCTGCTGGCCGGCGGTTGGTGGATCGCGATCGTGGAGCTCTGGCCCGCCTCCAGCCGCCCGTACATCGGCGGTTCGCAGAACAACTCCATCCTCGAGCTGACTCTCGGTTACAACGGGCTCGGCCGCCTGAGCGGGAACGAGGTCGGCTCCGTCGGCGGGGGCGGCGGCCGCGGCTGGGGCGAGACCGGCCTCCTGCGCCTGTTCAACAGCGAGATCGGGGGCCAGATCGCGTGGCTCCTCCCGGCGGCACTCGTGCTGGGCGTGGCCTCCCTGTGGTTCGTACGCCGTCAGGTGAACCTGCGCGCCGGCATCGTGCTCTGGTTGACCTGGCTCCTGGTGACCGCCATGACCTTCAGCTTCATGGCCGGCATCTTCCACGCGTACTACGCCGTCGCGCTGGCCCCGGCCGTGGCCGCCCTGGTCGGGATCGGCTCCTGGGTGCTCTGGCAGCACCGTGCTTCGCTGGTCGCGACGGGTGTCCTGTCGTTCACGGCGGCCGTGACCTCGGTCCTCGCGTGGTACCTGCTCGACCGCACTACGGACTACGTTCCGTGGCTGAAGTGGGGCGTCGTCGTCCTTGGCCTGGTCTCCGCGCTGGCGCTCGCCGGCGTGGACCACCTTCCGCGCAAGGTCGCGCTGGCCACGGCCGCGACAGCGCTCGTGGCCACAATGGCCGGCCCGGCGGCGTACGCCGTCAGCACGGCGGCGACGCGACACAACGGCTCTATCCCCAGCGCCGGCCCTGCCTCCATCGGCGGCGGCGGACCGGGCGGCCGACCGGTCGGCGGTCCCCCCGGCGGAGTGATGCGTGCAGCATCCGGCGGCGCGAACGCTGCTGCCCCGGCCTTCCGCGCAGGCGTCGCGGGGGGGCTGCTGAACGGCAGCACCTCCAGCAAGGAGGTGACCGCTCTGCTGCGGGCCGACGCTGATGCGTACACCTGGACCGCGGCGGCGGTTGGGGCCAACAACGCCTCCGGCTACCAGTTGGCGAGCGAGCAACCGGTGATGGCGATCGGTGGCTTCAACGGCAGCGACCCGAGCCCGACGCTCGCGCAGTTCCAGCAGTACGTCGCCGATGGCCAGGTCCACTGGTTCATCGCGAGCGGCACCGGCCCAGGTGCAAACGGCAACGAGATCTCCGAGTGGGTGACGTCCAACTTCACCGCGACCACCATCGACGGCACGACCCTCTACGACCTCTCGAGCGGGATGCAGTGACCGCGCTGACACAGGCGGCCACGCCGGGCAGGGAGACTCCCGAGCGTGCGCACACGACCGTGCTGGACGTGGTGATCCCGGTCCACAACGAGGAGGTACAGCTGGCCGGCTCGGTCGAGCGGGTGCTCGATCACCTGCACTCGATGCCGTGGAGCTTCCGGATCACCATCGCCGACAACGCCAGCACGGACCAGACAGCACTGGTCGCCCGCCGGCTGAGCCACACCCACCCGGAGGTCGCCGTGGTGCACCTCGCGGAGAAGGGTCGTGGCCGCGCCCTCAATCGGGTGTGGAGCGCCTCGGAGAGCGATGTTCTCGTCTACATGGACGTGGACCTCTCCACCGACCTGGCTGCCCTGCTCCCACTGGTCGCGCCGCTGGTCAGCGGGCACTCGGACCTCGCGATCGGCACCCGGCTCACGAATGACTCCCGGGTCCGGCGCGGCGCCGGACGGGAGCTGATCTCGCGCTCGTACAACCTGATCCTGCGTCGCGCGCTGGGCGCTGGGTTCAGCGACGCGCAGTGCGGGTTCAAGGCGATCCGGCGGCAGGCAGCACGCGAGCTGCTGCCGCTCGTCGAGGACGACGCGTGGTTCTTCGACACCGAGCTGCTCGTCGTCGCCGAGCGGGCCGGGCTGCGGATCCATGAGGTCCCGGTCGACTGGACCGACGACCCGGACAGCAGCGTGGACATCCTGCGCACCGCCATCGACGACCTGCTCGGAGTCGCCCGGCTCGCCCGGTCGCTGGTGTTCGGCACGCTGCCACTGCGCGAGATCGGCGTTCGCCTGGGCCGCACCAGCGCTGAGGCCGGCCGCGGGCGGCTGGGCATGCAGGCGGGCATCTTCCTGGTGATCGGGATCTGCTCGACGATCGCCTTCGCACTGCTCTACCTGGGGCTGAGGCCGACCATGTCGCCGGGGTGGGCGAACTTCACGGGCCTGCTGGTGACGGCCCTCCTGAACACGGCGGCCAACCGTCGGTTCACGTTCGGGGTGCGCGGTCGGCGTGCCGTCGTACGCCATCAGCTGCAGGGGCTCGCGATCTTCGCCGCCGGGCTGGGCGCAACCTCGGCTTCGCTGGCGCTGTTGCACGCCGTTGGGTCCCCGAGCGCTGCCGCCGAGGTCGTCGTACTGACGGCGGCCAACCTCGGAGTGACCGTGCTGCGCTTCGTGGCGATGAGGTTCTGGGTGTTCGGGTCAGCTCTCGCGCAGCGGGGCAAGGATCCCCGGCAGTGACGCCGACAGCGTCGCCAACAGCTCGTCTCGGGTGACGCCTCGGTCGTCGCGCACCCACTCAACGACGACTTCTTCGGTGAACGCGGCCCAGCCTCGCACCAGCAGGCGCACGACCGGTGTGTCGGTGAGGCCCAGAGCCGCCGCCTCCTGTGCCACCGGTCCCTCGAAGAGTCGGTCGGTCAGTGCGGCTCGCGATGCCTCGTAGACCTCCCGCAACCCCTCGTGGCCACCGGCAGCCCCGCGCAGGAGCGAGACGTACCCCTGGTAGTTCTGCGCCACGTAGTCGACGTAGCGCGCCAAAGAGCCGGCCAGCTGCTCGAGCGCCGAGCCGTCGCCGGAGGGTGCCGTCATCGCGAACAGGTCGTCGGCCGCCCGCTGCACGACAGCGGTATGAAACTCCTGCTTGTTGCCGAAGTAGTGATAGAGCAGCCCACGGGAGATTCCGGCCTCCTCGGCCAGGGTCTCGATCGACAGATCCTCCAGCGAGCGGGTCGCGAACAGGCGTACGCCGAGCGTGAGCAGCTGCTCGCGACGACTGTCCGGACTCATCCGTACCCGGCTCGTGGTCATGTGTCCCATGTTACTGAACTTCTTTCAACATCGCTATTGACGCTCGTTCAGTATTTTGTAGAGTCAAGGGCATGACCCTTCCCCAGCGGGTACGCGCCCTCGTCGTCGGTGCCGGCTTCTCCGGGCTCGGCACCGCCATCAAGCTCGAGGAGCACGGCTTCGCCGACTTCCTGGTCCTCGACCAGGGCAAGACCGTCGGCGGCACCTGGCGAGACAACACGTACCCCGGTGCCGCGTGCGACGTACCCAGCCAGCTCTACTCCTTCAGCTTCGCGCCGAACCCGGACTGGTCGCGCTCGTTCTCCCCCCAGCAGGAGATCCAGGCCTACCTCGAGCGCACCGCAGCAGCCTCGGGAGTCCTTGACCGCTTCCGCTTCGGCGTCACCGTGCAGGACCTCGTATGGGACGAGGAGGACCACGTCTGGCACGTGAGCACCGACCACGGGGAGGTCACCGCCGACACGGTGGTCACGGGAACGGGTGGGCTCTCGGAGCCCAGGCTCCCGCAGATCTCCGGTATGGACTCCTTCGAGGGCGAGGTCTTCCACTCCGCACGCTGGAACCACGACTACGACCTGACCGGCAAGCGCGTCGCGGTCATCGGCACCGGCGCGTCGGCGATCCAGATCGTGCCCGAGATCGTCGGACAGGTCGCGCACCTCGACCTCTACCAACGCAGCGCCCCGTGGGTGATGCCGCGCAGGGACCGCGACTACAAGGCGATCGAGAGGTTCGCGTTCCGGCACGCGCCGTTCGTACAGAAGGCCTACCGCACCGGCATCTACTGGGGCCGCGAGTGCTTCGTCCCGGGCTTCACGGTGAACCCCAAGCTGGCCGCCCCGGCGAAGAAGCAGGCGCTGAGGAACATCGAGATCGGCATCTCCGATCCCGCGCTGCGCCTTGCCGTGACGCCAGACTTCGAGATCGGCTGCAAGCGCATCCTGATCTCGAACGACTACTACCCGGCGATCGACTCCGAACACGTCGACCTCGTCACCGACGGGATCGCCGAGATCACCCCCTCCGGCATCGTCACGCGGGACGGCACCACCCGGGAGGCGGACGCCATCGTCGTCGCCACCGGGTTCTACACCACCGAGCAGCCCATCGCGCAGCACGTCAAGGGTCGCGACGGACGCACCCTCGCCGACGCCTGGGGCGAGGAGGGGATGGCGGCGTACAAGGGCACCACGATCAGCGGCTTCCCCAACCTGTTCCAGATCGTCGGGCCCAACACCGGGCTGGGCCACTCCTCCATGGTCTTCATCATCGAGAGCCAGATCGCCTACATCCTCTCGGCGCTGCAGAAGATGGGCAGCCGCGAGATCGTGAGCGTCGAGCCGCGACCGGACGCGCAGCGGGCGTGGAACAGGGACATCCAGCGGCGGATGCAGCGCACGGTGTGGAGCACGGGCGGCTGCGAGAGCTGGTACCTCGACTCGCACGGCCGCAACACCACGCTGTGGCCGCGCACTACCTTCAAGTTCCGTGCGTTGCTCAAGGACTTCGACGTGGACCAGTACGTCGTGACCGGCAGGCAGGCGACGCGGGCAGCAACCACGAACCCGTCCACCAGCGCCGAGGAGAACGCAGCATGACTGCATCACGAAGGCCGGGCCTCGAGGACAAGGTCGTGGTGATCACCGGGGCCGGGTCGGGCATCGGCCGCGAGCTCGCGCTGCGTGCTGCGCGCCAGGGCGCCCTGCTCGCCATCTCCGACTGGGACGAGCAACGCCTGGCCGAGTCCGTCGACCTGCTCAAGGCCGCCGGTGCACGCGAGGTCCGCAGCGACAAGCTCGACGTGTCAGACCGGGTCGCCATGGGTGAGTGGGCAGCAGCCGTCGTCGGGCAGTTCGGCCGCGTCAACATGGTGGTGAACAACGCGGGCGTCACCGTCACCGGTGACTTCGAGGAGATGTCCTACGAGGACTTCGACTGGATCGTCGGCGTGAACCTGATGGGCGTGGTCAACGGCACCAAGGAGTTCCTGCCCCACCTGATCGCCTCCGGGAACGGACACCTCGTCAACATCTCCAGCCTGTTCGGCCTGGTCAGCATCCCGGGCCAGAGCGCCTACAACGCCACCAAGTACGCCGTTCGCGGCTTCACCGAGGCGCTGCGCCAGGAGATGCTGGTCAACGGGCACCCTGTCGGTGTGACCTGCGTGCACCCGGGCGGGATCAAGACCGGCATCGCCCGCCACGGCCGCAAGACGCCGAGCCAGGATGCGACCGCGATCGACGCCGTCTTCCAGAAGATGGCCCGGATGACCCCAGAGAAGGCCGCGCGGATCATCCTCGAGGGAGCACTGTCCGGGAAGGCGCGGGTGCTCGTCGGTGCCGACGCCCACGCAGTGCACCACTTCGCCAAGCTCACCGGGTCGCGCTACCAGGACATCGTTGCCCGAATCGCGCTCAGGAGCATCCCTGCGCGAAAGACCGTACCGAGTCAGGACAGGCTGGACGGGTCTGCGTTCCCGCCACAGACGACGACGCAGACCCGTTCTCCGTCGGCCGGCTCGTAGGCCCCGGACAGCAGCGCCGCGGCGGCTGCCGCTCCGGCCGGTTCGGCCGCAACGCGGGCAGCGCGCCACAGCCAGCCACGTGCGTCCTTGATCGCCTCGTCGGTCACGAGCACCGAGTGCGTCCCGTGCTCCTGGACGGTGGCCCAGGCGATCGAACCCAGGCGCGAGGCGCCCAACGCGTCTGCCGCTACTCCCCCGACTGCGACATCGACCGGGCCTCCCTGCTGGAGCGCGCAGTGCAGGGTGGGGCACGCTTCCGGCTCCACGGCCACGACGTTCGCCGGCGGTCGTGCCCCCGCCAGGCCTCGGGCCACGCCAGCGATCAACCCACCTCCGCCCACGGCGACGACGACCGTGTCCACATCGGGCACCTGCTCCGCAATCTCGAGCCCGAGCGTGCCCTGGCCCGCGACGGTGCCCCAGGCGTCGTACGCATGCAGGGCGAGCACGCCCGCGAGCGACGCGGCTTCCCGGCTCGCCTCGAACGCCTCCGAGTAGGTGGCGCCGACCTGGTTGACCTCGGCCCCAAGAGCGGCAATGGCGTCCACCTTCACGGCGGGCGCGCTCTGCGGCACGTAGATGCGGGTGGGGATGCCGAGCGCGTGCCCGACGTACGCCACCGCCAGGCCGTGGTTGCCACCCGAGGCGGCGACCAACGTGACCGGCGGCTCCGGCGCGCTGAGCACGCTGGTGAAGGCGCCCCGGACCTTGAAGGAGCCCGTGTGCTGCATCAGCTCGAGCTTCAGCGTGACCCGGCGTCCATGGACCTCGACGTCCAGGGTCGGCGTACGACGAACCCACGGCACGATCAGACCGGCCGCACCCCGGATCTCGTCGTACGTCGGGACGCGCTGGTCACTCACCGGCCCAACGTATCCCCGGGCCGACCACGGCGGCTCAGCCCCAGCGCGAGCGCCACCCAGGGCGCGATCCAGATCAGGTGTCCGAGCACGTCCCCCGGGTTGTGTCCGAACAGGCCCTGCATCACGAACGCCATCGGGTAGAGGACCCCGCCGAGCACCGCGGCCACTGCCAGCCAGCCACCCGACCGACCCGCGATGCCGGTGAGGACGCAGCCGAGCGCGAAGACGACGGCACTCAGTCCGATCACGTACGGGTACCAGGACCCCGGCATTTCCTCGGTGCCCGGTCCGAACGGGTTGTAGGTCCAGCCGTCGACGACGACCGAGCCGACACCACCGACGAGGTTCGCCGCGGCGCCGACGGCCGCGGCGCCGAGGCCCAGTCGTCCCAGCGAGCTGCTGCGCGCAACGAACACAGCGGCGAATCCGAGCAGGGCCGCGAGCAGGGCCACTCGCAGCACTCCCAGGAGGAGGAAGTTGCGCCCGATCGGCTCGAGCCCCCCCACAACGACGAGAACGACCCAGGCCGCGATCACCGCGATCACAGCTCGGCCGATGACGCTCACCGAGCGCGTCCTCTCCTGGGTGTCGAGCGATGCGATCCGATCTTGTGTACTCATGTGCTTTCCCTTCGTCCAGGGTCGACGTCCGCGACCAGATCTGACGCTAGGGACCACGACGGTCGGCGAGAACGCAGCCCGCCGCCGATTCGCGACTGCCTCTTGCAACGGTCGGGTGCGGTCTGCCGCAGCATGACCCGGAGGCACACCCCATCGACGCAGGCGGTGCAGTGAGCGACCATCACCACATGGACGTCACGTTCCCGACGCGCGGTTGGACGCTTGCCGCTGCTGCGCTCGGCGCAACGGGCGTGGCCATGACAGCTGCCATCTTCGTCACCGGCTTCCAGCGCAATCTCGGCGCGTTCCTCTGGGTCGCTCCGTTCCTCGGTGCCTACGCGGCGGGGATCGTTGCCTTCCGCCTGCTGCCCGGGCACACGGCTGCTCGACGGCTGCTCGTCTTCGGAGCGCTCGCGGTGACCTGGATCGGCTCGACCGTCGGTGTGGTCGTGGCGCACGACGCACACGGGAACGAGTGGTGGCTCGGTGCCGCGAACGTGGCGGTGCAGTTCGTCGGGCTCGCGATGGAAGCCTCGATGATCGCGCTGCTCACGGTTTACCCGGACGGGAGGTACCACCGGCCCTACGAGCGCAGGACGGTCCAGGTGGCGACAGCGCTGGCAGTCGCCGTACCCCTGATCCTGCTCGTCAGCCGTGAGTCCGTTCAGCCCTCGTGGGGCTTCGCCTGGGGAGCCGGAGGTGAGAGCGACGCGGGGTTTCCCTCGATCGCAAGCCCGTTCCACGTGGCGGCGCTGGGCTTCCTCGGCACCCCGGCACGCGTGCTGCTCGATGGTGCTCTACTGCTCGGACCCCTCATCGGCTCGGCGCTCGTGGCGTTGCGCTACCGCCGCCTCCCGAAGGAGCAGGAGGTGCAGGTGCGGTGGCCGATGTACGGCGTGCTGCTGCTCCTGCTGATGCCGCTGGCCGCAATCCTGCACGAGTTCGGTGGACTCCCCCGCGTTGTCTACGACCTGGTGGTGATCATCGCCTTGCTCGCCCTCCCTGTGTCGATCGTGATCGGCCTGGTCAAGCCGGACCTGTTCGACGTCGACCGGGCCATGAGTCGCTCGTTCCTGTACGTCCCACTCTGGCTGGCCATCGCTGCGGCGTACCTCGGCATCGCAGCCGCGCTGGGCGTCGCCGCCTCGGCGCTGGGCCTCCAGGTCACGGTCGCGGTCACCATCGTCGCGACGGTGCTCGTCGAACCGGCACGACGCCGACTGGCGGAGCGGGCCGCGAGATGGGCGCGCGGCAGCTCGCTCACCGGCGAGGAGATGGTGCAATGGCTGGGCGAGACGCTGGAGCACACCTTCGACCAACGCGAGCTGTCGGCCGCCCTGGCGAAGGCTGCAGGTGAAGGACTCGGGGTCCGCTGGACGACCATCAGGCTCAACGGAGTCGAGCCAGTCACGCATGGCGAGCGAGGCCGCGGGGAGCCGCCGATGAGCGCCGAGCTCGTCCACGCCGGTGAGCACCTGGGGGAGATCCAGTGCGGGCCTCGCGTCCGGGGACGCACGCACTCCTCGGACATCGAGGGCCTCGAGACGCTCGCTCGACAGGCCGCGCTGACCATCCACAACGCCCGCCTTGCTACAGACCTTCGGATGAGCCTCAGGGAGATCCAGACCCAGGCCGGGGAGCTGGCAGCGTCTCGGTCCAGGATGGTCGCTGCGGAGGCATCGGCCCGCCGCCAGATCGAGCGTGACATCCATGACGGAGCGCAACAGGACCTCGTCGCACTGATCGCAAGGATCGGATCGGTCAGGAACCAGCTCGGCTCCGTGGACAACGGTATTGCCTCAAGCCTCGATGAGCTGCAGGCCGAGGTCCGCACCGCCCTGGCCAACCTCCGGCAGCTGGCGTCCGGCATCCACCCGACCGAGCTCTCCGACCATGGCCTCGTCGAGGCGATCGAGGGGCGATCCGCGCGGATGCCCCTGCGAGTGATCATCGACTGCGCACCCGAGCTGCGAAGTGCACGGTTCGACGAGCAGACTGAGGGCGCGGCGTACTTCTTCGTCAGCGAGTGCCTGACGAACACGCTGAAGCACGCAGGGACGGAACAGGCCCGGGTACGCATCATCCGCTCCGCGGAGCATCTCGACATCGAGGTGAGCGACGAGGGCGTCGGCTTCGAGCGCAACGGCGTCACCACTACCGGCCTTCGAGGGTTGGCCGACCGGATGGAGGCGCTCGGGGGCACCATCGCGATCAGCTCCGCTCCCGGCCGCGGCACCAGGCTCGCCGCCCACCTGCCCATCGGAGATCCACATGGCGCCTGACGCCCCGCTGCGAGTGGTGATCGCCGAGGACCACTACATCGTCCGCGAAGGGATCCGGCGGCTGCTCGAGGACTCCGGGCAGGTCGTGGTGGTGGACGCCGTCGGCACCGCGGACGAGCTGCGCCAACGGGTCTCGTCCCTCGAGCCGGACGCCGTCATCACGGACATCCGGATGCCGCCGGGCCATCACATGGAGGGCATCGAGGTCGCCCACGCAATCCGTGCAGAGCATCCCGAGGTCGGCGTCGTCGTGCTCTCCCAGTACTCCCACGAGTCGTACGCGTTCGCGTTGCTCCAGCACGGGACTGCCGGCCTCGCCTACCTGCTCAAGGATCGCGTGGGTGAGCTCGACCAGCTTCTGCACGCGCTGCGAGAGGTGTGCGCCGGTCGTTCGATGATCGACGCCGAGGTGGTCGATGCGCTCGTCCAGCGCCGCCTGCGCCGGGAGCAGTCCGGCCTGGAGAACCTCACGGCACGCGAGCGGGACGTGCTGCACGAGATGGCACAGGGCAAGACCAATGCAGGGATCGCTCAGGCGCTCGTGCTGTCGGGCTCAGCGGTGGAGAAGCATGTCTCGTCGATCCTGACCAAGCTCGGCCGTCCCGATGAGGCCGGGATCGACCGCCGGGTGACCGCGGTTCTGAAGTTCCTGAAGGGGTAGCCGGGGCACGTATCCTCGCCGCATGCCGCGCCCCGTCCGCGTCGAGTGCCGCAAGTGGCCCGACGCCCCGCACTGGGAGTTCGACGGCTTCCTCCTCGGGGTGGACGGCCACGGCACCTGGATCGGCATCACGCAGGGCACCTTGCTGGCCAGCCCCGTACGTGCGTTCAACGCCGCGGCCGACCACGTGACCCTGGTCCCCCACGACGACTGGTGGCTGGGCACCTTCTACGGCAATGACCCGCAGCGGCCCGTCGACACCTACGTCGACATCGCGACGCCCGCCGTGTGGCACGGTCCCGACCTCGTGCGGGCGGTGGACCTCGACCTCGACGTGATCCGCGGTACCACCGGCCGCGTGTGGGTCGACGACGAGGACGAGTTCGCCGAGCACCGCGTTTCCCTGGGCTACCCGGAGGACGTGGTGGCGCACGCAATCGCCAGCTGCGAGCAGATCCAGGCTGCCGTCACGGCGGGCACCGCACCCTTTGACGGGAGCCACCTCGACTGGATCCAGCGCCTGCGCCAGCGCTGAGCACCGGAACGTCGAGGGGCTGGTCACCTTTTTGTATTGATTTGGTCGCTTTTGATGAACGAGTTACCCGGGGCTCGGTAGGCTGAGGTGACTGCCCGATATCGCACAAAGGTCCTTTTTCTGTGAAGCTTCTCTGGGCGCCGCTGAGCACCCTTGTCCTTTGCACCGCCCTCGCCGGCTCCGGCGTCACGGCGGCAGCAGCAGCGCTGCCCGCCGACGGCTCCGACCGCGCCCAGGCCGGCGTACCCCCTGCCGCGGCGCTGGTCCCGGGCCTGGTCCCCAACGCGGTTCCTGCCGTGGCTGCGCACGGCTTCTTCTGGCAGCTGACCGAGCCACAGGACGTTGTCTCCGGCAGCATCCTGATGGCCCTCCAGGGTGTCCACTCCGGCTCGCGCGGCACCCGCAGCGACCGCCAGTTCTTCAAGATCAGCAGCACGGGCAGCAACGACGTGCCCGTGGCGGCGTTGCGCGCCTACCGCCGCGCCGAGAAGCTGACCGCATCGGTTGACCCGGGCTGCCAGATCTCCTGGACCCTGCTCGCCGCGATCGGTCGAGTCGAGTCCAACCACGGCCGCTTCGGTGGGGCCCAGCTCGGCTCGGACGGTGTCTCCCGCCCCGAGATCCGGGGCCCCCGGCTCGACGGTGCTGGGCCCTTCGCGGCGATCCGCGACTCCGACAACGGCACCCTGGACCGGGACAAGGTCTGGGACCGCGCCGTCGGCCAGATGCAGTTCCTGCCCCAGACCTGGCAGTCAGTGGCCCGCGACGGCGACGGCGACGGCCAGCGCAACCCCGACGACATCGACGACAGCGCCCTCGGCTCGGCGGTCTACCTCTGTGGCGCCGGCGGCAGCCTCGCAGACGCGGCGGGCATGTCCCGGGCCGCGTTCCGCTACAACCACTCCGACTACTACGTCGGCCTCGTACTCTCCATGCAGGCCGGGTACGAGACCGGCGTGTTCGCCGTCCCCTCGCCGCCGCCACCGCCCGCAGCCGCAGCGAAGGCAGCCGCGAAGAAGGAAACCAAGCACAAGCCCCGCCAGGCGAAGCCGCAGAAACCCGCGGCGACGCCCGCGCAGCCGCCCGCCAAGCCGAAGCCGACGCCCAAGCCGACGCCCAAGCCGACTCCCACGCCGCCGCCGACAGAAACGGGACCGGCGCTCGTCCGGGTCAACGGCACCTGGAACGACTGCGGGCCCAACTTCTGCCTGAGTGGCACGACGCTCGACCTCGGGCCCGCCGGGACGCGGGGCGACCGCGCTGACGGCGACTTCGACGGTGACGGCACCGTGGCCACGAACGCCGAGGAGTTCACCGGGCTCATCGGCAAGAACGTCAACCTGCAGGTGGAACGCGCTGGCGGCGGCTACATCGTCTACACGATCGACGGTAAGGGTTTTCGCAACGCCGACGGGTCGTTCGCCCGGACGGTGGCCCCGAGCCCAGCCGCCACCGCGCCCTGATCGGCATCTCGCGGCTCGGCGTGGAACTATGAGCCCGTGCCAATCGAGTTTGTGGATTCTCCCGAGCCAACCATCGGTGTCGAGTGGGAGTTCGCCCTGGTGGACAAGAGCTCCCGCGACCTGGTCAACGCAGCATCGGAGCTCTTCGATCTTGTCTCCTCGCGGCACGGTCCGCAGCCCCGGATCCACAAGGAGCTGCTCCGCAACACGGTCGAGCTGGTCACCGGAATCTGCCGCACCACCGGCGAGGCGGTCGACGAGCTCGCAGCGATGATCGACCTCGTCCGCCCACTCGCCGACGAGCTCGGGGTGGACCTCTACTGCGCGGGGACCCACCCGTTCGCCGAGTGGTCGCACCAGCTGCTGACCCCCGGCCACCGCTACGAAGAGCTGATCGCCCGCACCCAGTGGTGGGGCCGGCAGATGCTGATCTGGGGCGTGCACGTGCATGTCGGCGTACGCCGCGAGCACGCGATGCCGATCGTCTCCGCCCTGCTCAAGTGGTACCCGCACCTCCAGGCCCTGTCCGCCTCCTCGCCGATCTGGGCCGGCACCGACACGGGCTATGCCAGCAACCGCGCGATGATGTTCCAGCAGCTGCCGACCGCGGGTCTGCCCTTCCAGTTCGATGCGTGGGAGGACTTCGAGCACTACGCCGCTGATCTGATCACCACCGGAGTGATCGAGGAGATCAACGAGATCCGCTGGGACGTGCGCCCGGCACCGCACCTGGGCACGGTCGAGGTGCGGATCTGCGACGGGGTGTCCACGCTCAAAGAGATGCGGGCTCTCGTGGCACTCACCCACTGCCTCGTCGTGGACCTGTCCGACCGGTTCGACCGGGGCGAGAAGCTGCCGACGATGCCTCCGTGGCACGTGCAGGAGAACAAGTGGCGAGCCGCCCGCTACGGACTGGACGCCTGGATCATCCTCGACGAGCACTCCAACGAACGACTCATGAAGGACGACCTGCACGACCTCGTGGAGCACCTCGCTCCGGTGGCCGAGCGGCTGGGGTGTGTCGCCGATCTCGCGCTCGTCGACGAGATCGTGCGGGGCGGTGCGTCGTACCAGCGGCAGCTGGCAGTCGCCGCCCGTACCCACGGCGACCTCGTTGCAGTGGTCGACTCCGTCGTGCGCGAGCTGTAGCTCCGTCACTCACTTCGGGGCCGAACCCCACAATTGTTGGATTGTGGCGTCGAGATCAGCCATCCCGACGTCCCAATCCCACAAATGTGGGCTCCCAACGTCGGGCACACCCCTCCGCACGTCCCAACCTCACATTTGTGGGATCCGGGCAGCCAGCACCGCGACGGTCGAGTGAAGCACCAACGTGTTGAGCCCGATCAGAGGAGTACTGCACGCACCAGGTGCATGAGGGGACTCCGCTGATCGGCTCATCCGTCGCCCCGGACACCGGCCGGCCCTCGTCTCCACCAAGGAAGCTGACGGTCGGCCGAACCCCACAATTGTTGGCTTCTGGCGTCGAGATCAGCCATCCTGACGTCCCAGTCCCACAAATGTGGGCTCCCAACATCGGGTACGCCCCTCCGGACGTCCCAACCTCACATTTGTGGGATCCGGGCAGCCGACACCGCGCTGAGACCGACTCAGTGCGCTGTTGGTGGGATCTGGTCGGTCGCGGCGAGCGGGTCCATGCCGGTGACGGCGAGCAGGTCGGCCAGCAGCGAACGCACCTGCGCCAGGACGACCTCCGCAGAGAGTTCGCTCGATCGCTCGATCTTTGACGTCGCCCGCCCCAGCGCCACCAGCCGGTCGCGGACGGCCGTGGCCGCCCGGCCTTCGCCGAGCTCGTCCGCGATCGCGTCGGTGCACTCGGCGAGCTCCTCCAGCATCGGGGCGTACGCCGCAGGGATCGGTTCGTGCCGGTAGCTCGCCACGGCCACTCTCCGGACCAGCACGCGAGTGTTGCGCAGGGCGAAGTCCAGCGGCTCCACGAGCTCGGCCATGGCGCGCACCCGGCCCTTGTGTCTTCGCCTGAAGGGCGAGGAGCGAACGACCGACAGTCCTTCGTCCGCGGCCGCGCGGAGCTCGACGACCAGCTCGTCGGTGGATCGCGCGTCGCGCAGCACCTCCATGGATCTCTCTACGTTCCCGTCGACGATGCCCTCGGCGGCGGCCCGGATCAGCTCCGCGATCTTGCGTACGACGGCCCCGGCCTGTTCGCGCGGACGCCGCAACGGCGCCCGGGGTACGACGGCAGCGGCGACCAGCGCGACGCCGCCTCCGATCAGGGCGTCGGTCCACCGGATGAACGCCGCACCAGGGGACGGCACCAGGGTGCTCACCACGATGGCCTGGACGGCCGCCTGGCTGACGAACAGCACGCCCTGGCCGAGCATCAGCGCAGTCGACATCGCGAGCGAGACGATGAGCGCCATCTGCCAGCCGCCGGAGCCCAGCCAGTGGGTCAGGAGGTCGCCCACGAACACCCCGATCGCGACACCGACCGTCACCTCGGCAACCCGCCGCAACCGCTGTCCGTAGCTGGTACCCAGGCTGACGACCGCAGCGATCGGCGCGAAGAAGGGCGTCTGGTGACCGAACACGTCGCTCGCCAGTGTCCACGCGATCCCCGCGGCAATGGCGCACTGGCCGATCTGCCACCCCTTGGCACGCACGCGGGCACGGCGCTGGCGCATCGAGATCCTGCCGCGGGACACCGCCAGCTCGAAGTGCGGAGCGGCGGCAGCCCCGGCGCGGGCCAGGCGCTCGCGCGAGCTACCCCTGGAGAGTGGATCCACGGCCGTGGCGCATCGTCACGATCTGAGTCAGCTGGTTGTCCGCCTTGGCGGTGCGCGTGAAGCTGGTCAGGGCCAGCATCGGCTTGAAACGCTGCCGCGCGATCGCCTTGGCGTAGGTGAACTCCTTGAGCCCGTCTGGTCCGTGGATCCGCCCGAAGCCGGAGTCCCCGACACCGCCGAACGGCAGCGACGGGATCGCTGCGAAGGTGATCATCGCGTTGACGGCGGTCATCCCGGACCTGATCCGTCCGGCCAGCTCCATCCCGCGCGCCTTGGAGAAGACCGCCGAGCCCAGGCCGTAGCGGGTGCCGTTGGCCTTCGCCACGGCTTCGTCCATGTCCCGAACGCGGCTGACGGTCACGGTCGGGCCGAAGGTCTCCTCCTGCACCGCCGTCGACTCCTCGGGTACGTCGACCAGCACCGTCGGCTGCACGTAGCGCTCACCGACCGCATCCGGGCCGCCGAGCAGCGCCCGGCCCCCTCGTTGGATGGCGTCAGCGATGTGCGACCGGATGACGTCGAGCTGGCTGGGCATCGTGATCGGGCCGATCTTCGCGTCCGGGGCGTCCTCGGCGCGCAGGTCCCTGGCCTTGTCGAGCAGACGCGACACGAACTCGTCGTACACCCGGTCGTGGACATAGACCCGTTCCACTCCGACACAGGTCTGGCCGGCGTTGCTGCACGCGCCCCAAAGCGTCGCGTCGGCTGCTGCGTCGAGGTCCGCGTCCTCGTCGACCAGCACGGCGTCCTTGCCGCCCGCCTCGATCACTACCGGTGTCAGCGTCTCCGCGCAGGCGGCCATCACCAACTTGCCGGTCTCCGTCGAGCCGGTGAAAGCCAGCTTGTCCACCCCGGCGCGGCACAGCGCTGCTCCCGTCTCCCCGAACCCAGTGACGACCTGGAAGACCGGATGGTCGGGAACCACTTCGGCGAAGGTCGCGGCCAGCCAGTGGGCGACGCCCGGGGCCAGGTCGCTGGGCTTGAACACCACGGCGTTGCCAGCCGCGAGCGCGTAGGAGATGGAGCCCATCGGCGTGAACACCGGGTAGTTCCACGGGCCGATGATGCCGATCACGCCCAGTGGCTGGTACTCGACCGTCGCGGCCTGGTTGGCCATCACCAGCCCAGCAGGCACCTTGTGCCGGCCGAGGACCTTGCGGGCGTGCTTCGCCGCCCAGGTGAGGTGGTCCATGGCCAGGGCTGTCTCGAGGGTCGCATCGCTGTGCGGCTTCCCGGTCTCCTTGTGTACGACGTCCGCGAGCTGGGCGATCCGCCGGGTGATCACCCCGGCCCACGCGTTCAGGACTTCGGCCCGCTCGTCGAAGCTGAGTCCCGACCACCACGCGGCACCTTCACGGGCACGGGCGACCACGGCCTCGACGTCCTCGGTGGAGCTGACCGGCCAGGTGCCCACAACGTCGCCAGTGACCGGGGAGCGCGAGTCGAAGGTCCGGGGCTTCTTCTGGTCGGCCTGTGGCGGCGCGTGCACGTCTGCGGTCATCGCGAGCTCCTGATCAGGTCGGCTGCCTTCTCGGCAACCATGACGGTGGGGGCGTTGGTGTTGCCGCGAGGTACGGCCGGCATGACGGAGGCGTCGACGACGCGGAGCCCGTCGACGCCGCGCACCCGGAGCTCCGGGTCGACGACCGAGTCCTCGCCGCTGCCCATCGCACACGTCGCCACCGGGTGGTACAGGGTCTGGGCGTGGGCGCGGATGTGGGCGATGAAGTCCTCGTCACCGGGGTTGGACGGCAGCTGCCACGGCCGGTCGAGGTAGCGGGCCAGCGGTCCCTGGCTGCAGATCTCCCAGAGCCTCTTCACGCCGGCCAGCATCGCGTCGAGGTCGGCCCCGTCGTCGAAGTACGCGGCGTCGATCTCGGGGTGCCAGGCAGGGTCGGAGGACCGCAGCCGCAGGGATCCGCGGCTCCGTACCGAGACGAGGGTCGGAGCCCCCGTGAACATGCGCCGAGTTGGCTCGTGCATCCCGTTGTCGTAGAACCCGGCGGGAGCGACGTGGTACTGCACGTCCGGCGCCGGCAGGTCGTCCCTGGTTCGCAGGAACCCGCCTCCCTCGCCGATGTTTGAGGACAGCGGGCCGGTGCCGCGGGCCTTCCACCGCAGGAGGTTGCGCACGTTGGAGAACTCCACGAGGTCGGTGGTGCCGCGGGTGTACCAGAGCATCGGCACGGCTGGATGGTCCTGGAGCTGCCGTCCGACGCCCGCCAGGTCGGCGACCACGTCGATGCCGTGCTCACGCAGGTGCGAGGCGGGCCCGATGCCCGAGAGCATCAGCAGGTGCGGGCTGTTGACCGCTCCACCGCACAGCAGCACCTCACGGGTGGCCGTGGCGGTGACCTCCCGGCCCCCGATGCGGTAGGCCACCCCGGCTGCCCGGTCGCCCTCGAGAAGAAGCCGCGTCACGAACGCACCTGTCTCGACGTCGAGGTTGTCGCGCCGCCGCACGGGCTGCAGGTAGCCGTCGTTGACCGACCACCGACGCCCGTTGCGGCAGGTCACCTGGTATCGCCCGGCCCCCTCCTGCTCCGGGCCGTTGAAGTCGTCGGTCGGCTTCATGCCGGCGCTCACAGCGCTCTCCACCCAGAGGTCGGTCAGCTCGTGGGTGTAGCGCCGGTCCTCGACGTGGAGCGGTCCGTCCTGGCCGTGGTACGGCGAGCCGAGTCGCGTGTTGCCCTCGGCACGGACGAAGTAGGGCAGGACGTCGTCGTACCCCCAACCGGTGGCGCCGTACTCGTCGCGCCAGGCGTCGTAGTCAGCCGCGTTGCCGCGGATGTAGATCATCGCGTTCATCGAGGAGCAGCCGCCGAGAGCCTTCATGCGCGGCCAGTAGGCCCGGCGGTTGTTCAGCTGCTTCTGCTCGACGGTGTCGTAGTTCCAGTCCCACCTGGTCTTGAAGAGTGCCGGGAACGCAGCTGGGATCGAGATCTCGTCGGCCTCCGGCTCCGGACCTGCCTCGAGCAGCAACACACGGATGCCGGGATCCTCGCTGAGCCGGGCCGCGAGGACAGCACCGGCACTTCCGGCTCCGACGATCACGTAGTCGTGTGCTCCGGCCATGGCGCCCGTCCCCGACATTCGTGCCCTCCGATGCTCGACTGCTGCAGCCGAACCTATACCCGGCCCAGATGGTCACCGGCGGGCCTCCGGCTGTTCATTCCGAGGCAAACACGAAAGGATCAGGTGAGCCCGAATTGACCTCGAGAGACAAGCCCAAAGACACGAGAGAGTGGACACGTGGTTGTTCCGATCGACCCGACATCAGCGTCGTTCCTGTTTGCCGAGAACAGGCAGATGCCGATGCACGTGGGTGGGCTCGCGCTGTACGAGAAGCCCGAAGGAGCTCCGCGGGACTACGCCCGCAAGATGTATGAGTCCCTGTCCCAGGTCGACGAGATCGCCCCGCTCTTCCTCAAGCGGCCCACCCGAGGCATCGCCACCGGCGGCCAGTGGGTCTGGACCCAGGATGACAACTTCGACCTCGAGTACCACTTCCGGCACAGCGCGCTGCCCAAGCCGGGGCGTGTCCGCGAACTGCTCGACCTGTGCTCGCGGCTGCACAGCACCCGTCTCGCGCGCGAGCGCCCCCTGTGGGAAGCCCACCTGATCGAGGGCCTGCGCGACGGCCGGGTGGCGTTCTACACCAAGCTGCACCACGCCCTGGTCGACGGCATCTCCGCGATGAGACTGGTCCAGAGCGCGATGACCACCGACCCCGACAAGCGCGACATGCCGCCGTTGTGGGGAGCCCGCCCCACCACCGCGAAGACCGAGCGCGCACGCCAGGATGCGGAGGCGAGACTGGCCGGAATACCCCTCGATGCGCTGCGCACGGCGCTCGGGATCACCGCCGACGCGGCAGGCCTCCCGGGTGCGCTGGTCAAGACGCTCAAGCACGGGTTGCGCAACGAGACCTCGGCGCTGTCGCTGTACGCGCCGAGAACAATGTTCAACACCAAGATCACCGGCTCGCGGCGTTTCGCGGCGCAGGGATGGCCGATCGAGCGCCTGCGCGCGATCGGGAAGGCGTCCGGAACGACGATCAACGACGTGGTGCTCGCGATGTGCTCCGGCGCGATCCGCAGCTACCTCATCGACTACGACGCGCTGCCCGACACCACGCTGGTCTCGATGGTCCCGGTCGGGCTGAACGCCAAGAGCGCCCATGTGGCCTCCAGCGAGGGCGGGAACGCCCTCGGCACGGTGATGGTCAAGCTCGGCACAGACCTCCGCGACCCGGCCGATCGACTGGCGTCGATCCACAAGTCGATGCAGACCGGCAAGGAAGCTCTGAGCTCGATGAGCCCACTGCAGATCATGGCGATGAGCGCTCTGGGTCTGGCGCCGTCGATCGTCACCCCGATGCTGCGTCTGCAGGGCATCATCCGGCCGCCGTTCAACCTGGTCATCAGCAACGTGCCGGGGCCGAAGTCCACGCAGTACCTCAACGGCGCCAAGATGACCGGCACCTACCCGCTGTCGATCCCGATCAACGGGATGGCGCTGAACATCACCTGCAACAGCTACGCCGAGAACATGGACTTCGGCCTCACCGGCTGCCGCCGCAGCGTGCCGCACCTGCAGCGCCTGCTGGGCCACATGGACGACGAGCTCAACGCCCTGGAGAAGGCGGCCGGCGTCGCCTGACCCTAGGTGGTCGAGCCTTACGCGGCCGAGGCCACGACCTCACCGGGCGCCGCCGGCGACGTGACCCGCTCGAGCTCGAGCTCCTGGGACTCGACGTGGTCGCTGACCTCACGCAGTACGCCGGACAGCGGCACGTCAAGGGCCTCGCACAGCGCGGAGAGCAGCTCTGAGGACGCCTCCTTCTGACCACGTTCGATCTCGGAGATGTAGCCGAGGCTGACCCGGGCCAGGGACGACAGCTCGCGCAGGGTCATCCCCTGGCGCATCCGCTCGGCCCGCAGCACGTCACCGAGCGATGCGCGGAACAACAAAGTTCCCAGACCCATGTCGTGCTCCTTTTGCCAGCGTGTGTGCATCCCAACGCTACCCAACGCATGGTTCTTCCCGGGCGGGAGTCCGGGAAGTGGCTCTCAGGTGTCCCCGTCGGCCTCGTCCAGTCCCTGGTCGATGGCGTAGCGAACCAGCTGCACCCGGTTGTGGAGCTGCAGCTTGCGCAGGGTGTTCTGGACGTGGTTCTGCACGGTTCTGTGCGAGATGAACAGGCGCTCGGCGATCGGCTTGTAGGACATCCCCTTGGCCACCAGGCGCAGCACCTCGGTCTCGCGCTCGGTGAGCCGGGGCGTGTCGTCCTTCGCCGCCGTGGGTGCTTCGGAGAGGCGGCGGTACTCCCCCAGCACGAGCCCGGCCAGGCCCGGTGTGAACACGGTGTCGCCGAGCGCTACCCGTCGTACGGCATCGAGCAGCTCTGCCCGCGAGGCGGACTTCACCAGGTAGCCGGTCGCTCCCGCCTTCACCGCTTCCAGCACGTCCTGCTGCTCGCCGCTCGCGGAGAGGATCAGCACCCGTACGGCGGGGTTGAGCCTGACCACCTCGGCAGTCACGGCAACCCCGTTCGGCGCCGGAATCTGGAGGTCGAGGACGAGCACGTCGGGCCGGGCTGCTGGAAACCGCGTGATCGCGTCCTTGCCGTTGGCCGCCGTCGCGACCACGTTGAGGCCCGCCTCGGTCAGGTCCCGAGCGACCCCCTCCCGCCACATCGGGTGGTCGTCGACCACCATCACCCGCAACGCCTCGCTCACCTGCAGAACCCTATCGGGAGGACCGGGGTGGACTGACTGCGAGCATGCCGGTGGCCCCGCCGGGGTTGGTTTGGGCGGGGTGTGGGGCGGTGTGGCTACTGGTCGGGTGGGTCGGCGATGCAGGAGGTGTCGTGCTCTGCGGGGCGGCGGGCGCTCGGCGGTGACGTCGCGGGTGCCTTCGTGGTCGGTGAGGAACTGGTAGCCATACGGGCTCGACCACAGGAACGACCCGGGTTCCAGGACCGTGTAGCTCCAGGCGCTGTGGGTTTTCAGTCGATGATGCCGTCGGCACAGGGCAGCGAGGTTGCACGAGCAGGTGGATGCCGCCCTGCTCGTAGGCGATGACGTGGTCACAGTCGGCGGCCCGGGCGGGGCGGGTGCACCAGGGGAACACACAGGTCCCGGTGCGCAGGATGGTCTGCTCGCGGAGCCGATCGGGGATCTCATAGCCCTCGACGCTGGTGGTGCTCGTTGAGGTCGATCACCGGTTTCACGACCACCTCGGTGTCGGGGTTGGCGCACCAGGCCCGGACCTGGTCGGCGGTGACGCCCTGGCGGTGGTTCTCCACCCGGGCCAGGTCCACACCACCACCGGTGCCACTAGGGCCGGTGCTGGTGCTGCCGGTGACGGCGGCTTCGGAGAGGTGCACGTAGAGCACGACCTGACGCGGCTTCACCGTCTTCTGGGGGGCGTCTACTGGTGGTTCTCGGGGGTGGTGGTGTTGAGGTCGAGGGCGAGCTGGTGTCGGGCGAGCTCGCCGGCGGCGATGGAGCGGCGTACGTCCAGGGACTCGGTGGACCCGCCGGCTTTGAGGGTTTCGGCTCCGCGGGTCAGGGCGGCGTCGAGGTCCAGGGCATCGGCGAGGTCGAGCTCGCCCTCGATGCGGCTGGTGCCGTCGAAGGAGACCTGCTGGTGGTGAATGGTGAAGTGCCGCCTCTCGGCAGCCTGTTCGGCGTTCTGCACGGCGAGGTCGGGCATGTACCGGGCGATGGCCTCGGCGACCAACCGGTCGAGGGCGGCGAGGCCGATCTTGTGGGCGAACCCGGCGACCTGGGCGTCCACGAACCCTGCGGCCTCCATCGACAGCCCCAAAGTGGCTTGGGCGATCCGGCGGGCCCGCCACACCGGCAGCTCACCGGACTGGGTGCGGTCCCAGAGCCGGGTGAGCCGGTACTTCAGCTCCACCGCGTCCGCGATCAGCGCCCGTCCGGAGTCGGTGGAGCGCCCGAGGGCGGCGGCGAACTCGGCGATACAGAACTCCGCCACCAGCGGTGCGCCCGGTCCGGCCAGCGGGAGACCGGTGTCCCCGCCACCACAGACCCAGGTCGCTGCTTCGTCGATCGACTCCGGCGGGTGCTGCTCGGCCCAGGTGACCGCCGCGTACAGCACATCGGCCTCGGCCCGATCAGCAACGGCACGACGGTCACGCGCGAACCCGAGCACCGCCGAGGCGGTGTCGAGGTCGGGCCGGGTCGTCGTCACACATGAATTCAACCATCGACCACCGACAGTCCCGAACCCCAGAAACCCTTCCACACAAGGGAATTCTCACCGATTTCGAGCCGCACGATCCGCTCCATCCTCGACCACCGGGCGTGGTCGAGATCAACGGAGCACAGCACGCACCAGGAGGCTGTTGCGCTTTTGTTCGGGGGTGGTCCCGTCGCGGGTCAAGGGTTGTGCGGGCGGGGTGGCGGGGGCCGGTCCTGCTCAGGTGGGGAGCTGGGCGGTGTGCAGCGGCGGATGTTGACGCGGTGGCGGCAGGTCGAGCTCGGCGGCTGCTGCGGTTAGGCCTCGGCGGGCGAATCGGCGCAGCGCGGTCTGGTCTTTGAGGTGGGCGATGACGGTCTCGACGGTGGCTGATCTGCGTTTGTAGCGGTCGTGTTCCTTGGGTGTTCTGAGCCGGTGGCGCATCTTGTCCATGGCGCTGCTTCTTCAGGTGGCGGCCCTCGGCCGGGTCGTGGAGCACCTGGTGCGCGAGGTCGCGGTTCTTGCCGGAGCGATCAGCCGGTCTGGTCCGGGGATGCTCAGGTTCTCCTCGGTGAAGTAGCCGGCGTCGGCGAGCACCGTCTCGACTTGCGCGCCGAGTCTGGTCGCGGCCGTGGTCACGATCTGCAGCATCGGTGCGAAGCAGGTGTAGTCGTTGGCGTCCTGGCTGAGGTGGGTGCCCACGATGAAGTGGTCATCGGAGGCAGCGATCTGGGCGTTGTATCCCTGCACCGACCGCCGCCGGCGCCGTGGGTCATCAACCGGCTCTCGGGGTCGGTGGTGTTCACCGTGGGACCGGTGCCGCCACGGGCACGTTGCCTGGCTGCGCGCTGGTCGCGCCGCGGGCCGAACGACCCCGCAGGTCGCGCTGGCCAGCAGCGGCCTGTTCCTCGGCACGGATCAGGGACTTGGCTGCCTTGCGGGCCGCAGAGCGGGCATCACGGCGGGCGGTGCTGCTCTCGGCGCGCTCAGCCATCTGCTCGTATCGAGACCGTCTGGCGCGGTGGTAGCGGACGAGGTCCACCCCCGCCGGAGGCGGCCCCAGACCCGACTCGCCGGCCTCGACCCTCGCCAAGAACTCCTCGGCCTCGGCCCGGTCCGCGGCATCCTCGCGTTCAGCCGCAGTGTCTTGGCGATCCAGCTCGGCCAGTGCCCGCCGGATGTTCGCTGCCCGGCCACCACGCTCTGTGAAACCCGGTGGCGACCCGTCGCCATCGCAGTCCTGCCCATCGGCGTCTTCGGCGGCGTCGACCTTCGCGGCCTCGGCCACGACCTGCCCGGCGATCGTGGTGGCCTGCTCGCGCAGCCAGTCCTGGGTCCGGTTCGCGCCCCGGGCAGCATCCGCGGCGATCTTGGTGCCATCGATCGCAACCACCCCGACCCGCACCATCCCCGCCGCCGAACACAACCGCAGCACCTGGGCGAACAGGTCGGTGAACAACGCCTCGTGGCGTGAACGGAACCGCGCGATCGTGGTGTGGTCCGGAGCGTCCTGGGCGCACAGCACCCGGAACGCCACATGGTCATGACACAGCCGCTCGATCCGGCGCGAGGACCGTTCCCCGACCGCATAGGCATAGACCAGCAACGCCAACAACATGTCCGGGTCATAGGCCCAACGCCCCGGACCAGCAACCGGATGCCGAGCATGGAACGCGGTCGTGTCCAACTCCTCGACCACATCCAGCACGAACCACACCAGATGATCCTCAGGCAGCCACTCGGCCATGTTCACAGGCAACAAGAACTGCTGATCACGATCCACCAGACGATAAGAACGAGCCACCCAGAAGTGCGAAGCACCCACACCACAGCCAACGCTGCACGCAACAGCCTCCAGGTGCAGGGCACACTCCACTCATCGGCTGAACGGTGGTCCCGAAACGCTGACCGACCCCGGAGGCGCCACCAGGTTCCAGATGTGGAAAGCAAAGTTCAACGCCAGAACCGCGCCCACAACGGTCGAGCCAAGCAACCGTGAGCGACAGGCAGCGGCCAGGGAACCCCAGCGCAACCAGAGCGGACAGCAACCACACCTCTCGATAAACCCACAGCGAGCACAGCCCGCCGCGAGGCGACAACCAGCGGGCGAGATCAGCCCCCGACCACCCGCACCGGCTCGCCGGCCAGCCATGCCTGGATGTCCTCCACGGCGTCGCCGTAGAACAGCCGGTAGCCGCCGTCGGTGACGTAGCCGAGGTGGGGAGTCAGCACCGTCCCGGGCGTGCTCAGGAGCGGGTGGTCGGGCCTCATAGGTTCTTCGTCGTACACATCGAGGCCGGCACCCGCGATGCTCCCGGACCGGAGGGCCTCCACAAGGGCGGACTCGTCGACCAGCGGGCCACGCGAGGTGTTCACGAGGTACGCCGAGGCCTTCATCCGCTCGAGCTCGGCTGCACCGATGATGCCGCGTGTGCGGTCGCCGAGGCGCAGGTGCAGGGACACGACATCGGAGCGGGCAAGCAGGTCGTCCTTCGAGGTGGGGATGACGTCGTGCTCACGCGCCACGTCGGGATCGAGGTTCTGCGACCAGGCCAGCACCTCCATCTCGAAGGCGCGACCGACGCGTGCGACCCTCCTGCCGAGACGGCCGAGGCCGACGAGACCCAGGGTCTTGCCGGCCAGCTCCGTGCCGAGTGTGGTCTGCCAGCCGCCCGCTCGCACACCGGCGTCGGACTCGCTCACCTGGCGGGTGACCGCCAGGATCAACGCCCAGGTGAGCTCTGCTGCGGGACTGGCGAGACTGCGGGTCCCGCACACGGTGACCCCGAGCGCCCTGGCAGCGGACACGTCGATCGACGCGTTCGACGCGCCGGTCGTGACGAGGAGCTCGAGCTGGCCGAGTCGGCCCAGCAGCGCCGCGTCGAATGCCGTCCGTTCGCGCATCGCAACCACCACTGTCGCGTCCCGGAGCCTCTCGACGAGCGCGTCGCCGGTCAGGTGTTCGTGGACGAACGCAACGTCGGCGTAGAGCTCGTCCCACGCCGCAAACCCGGCGGCACAGCGCTGGTAGTCGTCGAGGACCACGATCTTCATGGCGGTCAGCCGGCGCCAGGGCCGAGGTACCGTCCGCGGCGGTGCTCGAGCGGACTCTCATCGGACCCGATCACCGCCTCGACGATCCGGGCGATGACCAGGTCTGACCAGCCGACCGACTCGAAGGACTCGGCCTCGACAGTGGCCCACGTCGTCGCCGTCACCAGCCTCGGCCCGTAGTCGGTCTGCTCCCACTCCCCCGTCGTGAACAGACCGCCGGGCGACGGCATCTGGCCGGCGAAGACCTCGGCGAGGTCGCGGTGCTCCCACCGCAGAAGGTGTACGACGCCCCGGCCGGTCGCCTCGATCACGTCGCGCAGCGAGCAGTCCGGGTCGACAAGGGCGAGCAGCCTGCCGGGCTCGCCGCCGGCCACCATCACCGACGAGACGGTGAGCCCGGCGCGCGCGCCACCAGCCGGGTCGCCGCTGGTCCAGAGGGACACCGCACCGCCGAGCCTCGCGCGCAGGCGGCGTACCGGATCTGCGTCGGGGTCCATGAACGGGTGCTCCGTGTGGATCGTCATCAGGCTTCCTCCTGCGGCCGGTCGTGCCGAGGGATGGTGAGCTCCCACTCGGTCCCCTGACCCGGCGCGGACTGCAAGGTCGCGACGCCGCCCAGGTCATGCATCCGACCCACGATGGACTGCTGCACGCCGAGGCGTCCCTCCGCCGCCGAGGACTCGAGCCGCCCCTCGGGGATCCCGGGGCCGTCGTCGCGCACCGAGACCACCCACCTGTCGCCCAGAGCCTCCAGCAGCACCCAGGCGTCGGCCTCCCGGCCGACGTGGTGCCGAACATTGCTCAGGCACGACTCCACGGCTGCCAGCACCTCGCTGGCCTTCTCCGCCGGCATCGTCGCGGGTGTGCCGGGAACCGCGACGTGCACCTGGGCGGTCTGGAGGGAGGCGAGCAGCTGCGCCAGGTCCAGGTCGCCGAGGGGCGCGAGCACCTCGCGTGAGTCCTGCTGGACAAGTCCGCGCAGCCGGACCTCCTGCTCGCCGGCGAGACGCCCCAGCTCGACGCCGTCCGGCCCCAGATCGGGAGCGCGACGCTGCACCAGCGCGAGCGCCTGCAGGACCCCGTCATGCACCACCCGCGCGAGGCGCTGGCGCTCCTCGGCGGCAGCGGCCGCGTGCTCCGCGCGGTCCCGCTGCGCGGCCGTCACCTGCAGCAGCTCGGAGAGGAACCCAACGATCGCTCCGCCGATCACCAGCAGGAAGACGTTGCCGTAGGCCTTCTGGGTGAAGTCGTCGCGGATGGCCAGGTCAGCGACCGAGACCACGACACCTGCGGCCAGGCCGCCCCTCCAGCGCCAGAGGATCGCCCAGGCCAGCACGACGCCCATCACCCAGAACCCGGGGAGGGTCGCGTTCAACCCCTCGCCCTTGACGTACGGCGAGATGCCGATCGCCGCGACCGCGACGACCAGGTCGGCCACCAGCAGCAAGGGACGACGCCTGCGCTGGGCGGCGTACGCCCAGACCGCGAAGCCGGTCCAGGCGACCAGGAGGACGATGACGAACGCACCCACGCCGGGGTGGTCGTAGCTGTCGTAGCGCCAGATGTAGATGCCGATGGAGTTCAGCAGGACAACGAAGCGCAGAACCGCCAAGGCCCGGAACATCGTGTCCTGCACCGGGCCGTGGAGATTGACTCCGGCGGTCACGGGTCAGGAGGCCTTTGCGTCAGGACCCGACTCGGCCTGACCCGCAGAGGACTCCTTCTCGGACCTCTTCGCCTCTTCCTTGGCCACGGAGGCGTACTTGTCGACGTACTCCTGGCCAGAGAGACGCATGATCTCGTACATGATCTCGTCGGTGATCGATCGGAGGATGTAACGGTCGTTCTCCATGCCCTCGTAGCGGCTGAAGTCCAGCGGCTTGCCGAAGTGCACGATGGGCCGGGTGAACGTCCCGAACTTCTTGCCAGGAGGGGCCACGACGTCGGTGCCGACGACAGCGACGGGGATGACCGGCACCCCGGTTTCCAGCGCAAGGCGGGCCACCCCGGTCTTGCCGCGGTAGAGCTTGCCGTCGTGGGATCGGGTGCCCTCGGGATAGATCCCGAAGAGATCACCGCCATCCAGCACGCGCTTGGCCGCGGTCATCGCGCCCTCAGCCGCGGAGGCACCCGAGCGGTCGATCGGCACCTGCCCTGCTCCGGAGAAGAAGCTCCTCTGGAACCAGCCCTTGATGCCCGGTGAGTTGAAGTACTCCGCCTTGGCCACGAACGTCACGCGGCGGGCGAGCGTGAGCGGCATGAACAGCCAGTCGGCGTACGAGAGGTGGTTGCTGGCCAGGATGGCCGGACCCTCTTCCGGAACGTGCTCTGAACCCGAGACGCGCGGGCGGAAGATGACCCGCAGGAGCGGACCGATGGCGATCCACTTCAAGAACCAGTAGAACAAGCTGGCCACCTCCCTCTCACCCATCGCACCCTAGTGGCTCGCGCACCTACCTTCGACCTGCGGACCACTCCAGAGCGCCCCACGGTTGGCAAGCTGACCGCACTCCGGGTGGCCTGGTCCGGCAGTTGCCAGCCGTGACACGATTGCGGCGCCCTCCCTTTGCCGAGCACGATCCTGGAGACTCCTGTGAGCGTCGACCCTCTCGCCGAGCCGTTCCTCGCTGAGGGTGACCCCGCATCGCCCCGCGGGCGCATCGGCGTCCTGCTCAGCCACGGCTTCACCGGCTCGCCGGCGTCGATCAAGCCGTGGGGCCAGCACCTCGCCGGCCAGGGGTACGCCGTGTCGGTGCCGCGCCTCCCCGGTCACGGCACGACCTGGCAGGAGCTGAACACCAAGACCTGGGCCGACTGGAGCGGCGAGGTCGAGCGCGCCTTCGAGGCGCTCGCCGGCCAGGTGGACACCGTCTTCGTCTGCGGGCTCTCGATGGGTGGGGGCCTGGCCCTGCGGCTCGCTGCGGATCATCCGAACAGGGTTGCCGGCCTCGTCCTGGTCAACCCGGCGGTGGGGACCGAGCGGAAGGACGTGAAGCTGCTCCCGGTCCTCAAGCACGTGATCGCGTCCCTCCCCGGCATCGCCAACGACATCAAGAAGCCCGGCGTCGAGGAGCACGGCTACACCAGGACCCCGCTCCGCGCAGCCGACTCGATGTTCACCGGCTACAAGGCACTCTGCAACGACCTCGGCCAGATCACCTGCCCGGTCCTGATCTTTCGCTCGACCGTCGACCACGTCGTCGACCAGTCCTCCGCGCGGGCCATCCGCGCCGGCGTCTCGTCGAGCGACGTGCGCGAGGAGAGCCTCGAGAACAGCTTCCACGTGGCCACGCTGGACAACGACGCCGAGCGCATCTTCGAGGGCTCCGCGGCGTTCATCGAGCGGGTAGCCGGGGCGTCTGACCGGGCGTGACACCACCCCAGGACCCCCAGGACCCCGCGGACGAGCCTGTCGGGGACGATCTCCCCGACGAGGTTCCGGACGCGGTACCCGACGCTATTCCAGACGCGGTTCCCGACCCCGTCTCCGCCGAGGACGAGCTCTGGCGCGCGATCGTGGACAACTACGGGGAGCGGCCGGAGATCACCGAGCCGGAGGTCGAGCTCCCACCCACTCCAGCGCACCTCGCCCCGGCTCCGGGCGAGGAGTTTCCGGGCGAGGAGTTTGCGGGCGACGAGGACCCGACCGAGCGGCCGGTCCCGGCCGAGCTGCAGGACCACTACGTCCCGCCGGTGCCACCGCCGTTGCCCAAGCCGCCACCGGCACGACTGCTGGCGTGGGTCGGGTTGTTCGGGGTACCGGTGTTCGTGCTCGTCGCGCTGATGGCCCACCTCGCTCTACCGTCGTGGGTTGGTCTGCTACTCATGGTCTGGTTCGTGGGTGGGTTCGTGTTCCTGGTGGCCTCGATGCGGCCCGGAACCGGAGAGGACTACGACGACGGGGCGAGGCTCTAGCGGCCATTCCCTTTGGTTCGTCGGGGTCCCAGCGGCCCAGGCACGCACATCGCTGCGTTGGAGTCGGTCGAAGGAGGTCAACTACGACTTCCCTCCTCCGCCTTGCGCTGCACGCACCCGGACCACGGTTACCCTCGACGAACTTGCGGTCATGACCGCTAGCCCACCCCACCGACTCAAAGCCTGGGAGGCAACGCGTGCACAGCGAGATCGTCGAGATCCGGGGTCACCTGATCGACACGGCGACCCTGTCGAGGGTGCTCAACGACGTCGGCGAGTACGGCGGCGACTACGTCGTCGAGCGGTTCGACATCGGTCACGGGACCGACGACCCGTCGTACGCCCGCATCAATGTGTCGGCCGAGTCCGAGGAGACCCTCCAGCGCATCCTGATGCGGCTGCAGATCCACGGCGTCAACCAGGTCGACCCGGGCGAGGCGGAGGTCGACGTGGCCGAGCACGACGGCGTCTTCCCCGACGGCTTCTACTCCACCACCAACCTCGAGACGCGGGTGCGGCTCGACGGGCACTGGGTGCGGGTGCTGAACCCCGAGATGGACTGCGGCCTGGTCGTGGACGCCGATGACAGTGCGAGCAAGGATGGCGCCCTCACCGTCCGCACTCTGCCGATGTCAGATGTCCGGGCGGGCATGAAGATCGTGTGCGGTGCATCCGGGATCAAGGTGACCGTCCCGATCTCGACCCGGAGCGAGGACAGCTTCGGGTTCATGGACTCCGACGTCTCGAGTGAGAAGCCCCAGGCGGTGCTCGTGCGGCAGGTCGCAGACGGGATGCGTGAGGCGAAGGAGGCGGGAAAGAAGGTCCTCTGGGTGGGCGGTCCCGGTGTCGTGCACACCGGTGCGTCGCAGGCCATGGTGGCGCTGGTCGAGGCGGGGTACGTCGACGTGCTCTTCGCAGGCAACGCGCTCGCCACCCACGACATCGAGTCCGCCCTCTACGGCACCTCGCTGGGCATCGACCTCGCGCGCGGTCAGGGCGTCGAGCACGGTCACGAGCACCACATCCGCGCGATCAACACGATCCG
Source organism: uncultured Actinomycetota bacterium (assembly GCA_963759525.1). Lineage (GTDB taxonomy): Bacteria > Actinomycetota > Actinomycetes > Propionibacteriales > Nocardioidaceae > Marmoricola. Next base: position 55,986 of record CAVWZO010000011.1, read on the forward strand.
CAAGGCCGGGTCGATCCGCGCTGCGGTCGAGCAGGGTGTGTTGACCAGCGGGATCATGCACTCCCTGGTCACGCGCGGAAAGGAGTTCGTGCTGGTTGGGTCGGTACGTGACGACGGTCCCCTGCCGGACGTCTACACCGACGTGATCGAGGGCCAGCGAGCCATGCGGGCCCAGCTGGGCGATGCCGGGTTCTGCCTGATGGTGGCGACGATGCTGCACTCGGTGGCCACCGGCAACATCCTCCCCGCCTCGGTGCCACTCGTGTGCGTAGACATCAACCCGGCAACGGTGACCAAGCTGGCTGACCGCGGATCCTCGCAGGCGCGGGGCATCGTCACCGACGTCGGCCTCTTCCTCGAGCAACTCGCGATGGAGCTCGCCCCCACCTACCGGCGCGCCTAGGCCGCACCATCGCGCGGGCGAGGTCGGCAACCCCGATCACACCGGCGAGCGGACCCAACCCCGCGCCGACCAGCCGCGGGAGGTCACGATGCCCGCCACCCACCACTCCACTCGCCAAGGCCGCTCGGGCCGGGTCGAGCAGCAGGTCGCCAGCGGCCGAGACACCTCCGCCGACGACCACCAGCGGCGGGTCGAGTGCGGCAACCAGGTTGGCCACGCCCACTCCCAGCCACGTCCCGACCTCGTCGTACGCCGCCAGGGCGACCGGGTCTCCCGCCCAGGCGGCAGTGGTCAGCGCGGGACCGGTCAGGGTGCTACCCGCGGCGGCCGCGGCCCGCGCCAGTGCCCGGCCGGAGCAGTACTGCTCCCAGCAGCCACGCCGCCCGCACTCACACACCCGCCCGTCCGGCACGACCTGCATGTGACCGAACTCGCCCGCCATGCCGTTGGCACCGCGGATCAACATGCCGTTCTCGAGCAGCGCCCCGCCGATGCCGGTGCCGAGGGTCACCATCACGGCGTCGCGGGTCTCCTGTGCAGCGCCGAACCGCGCCTCCGCCCACAACGCGGCGTTCGCGTCGTTGTCCACGAGCACGTCACCGAGGACCCGGTTGCCGAAGCGTTCCCCCAGCCTCGCCGCGAGCGGTTCGTCTCGCCACGGCAGGTGCGGCGCGAACCGCACCCGCTGGCCGTCGCGGTCCACGAACCCGGCGGCGGCGACACCGACCGTCAGCTTTCCGTACTGGGCGATCAGCCGGTCGACAACCTCGACCAGGGCATCTTCGACCTCAGCCGGGGTGGCGCGCTCCAGGCCGGCACCCTGCCCGGGAGTGTCGGTGGCCTCTGTGTCGAGCACCCGGCCGCTGCCGTCGACCACGGCCGCCAGCACCTTGGAGCCGCCGATGTCGACACCGATGGAGGCAATCAACTGCCATCGCCTCCCGGCGCCTCGAGCATGGTCACGTCACGAGATCGGTGCAACACCCGCCAGTCCTCGAACGTACTCAGTGCATGCGCGAGCCTGCTGCTGGTCGGCAGGAGTGCGTATCGCACCCGGGTCTCTCGCAGGGTTGTCTGCCATCCAGGATCCAGCCTCTGGAGGTCGAGCTGCTCCTGGAGATGCCTGGTCGTGTACGCGTCGGAGTAGCCGTCGATGACCGGGTTGAGGTCGGGGTGGCGCCACATGAGGTAGCCACCCATCACGTCGGTCGTCTGGACCGTCGTACCGGCGGGAAGGCGGTCGAGCGCGGGATTGACCCAGCCCGGGACCGAGGCCGGACGATCGGCCATGACTGGCGCGAGCAGGGCCAGGAGTGCCATCGCCGCCACCGTCATCGCGGCCACGAGGGTCCGCTCGCGGCGTACGGCGGACCGGCTGCGCCCGACCAGCGTCTGGATCGCAGCGGCCACGAAGGGCACGGTCATCATCGCGGCGACCGGCACAGTTCGTACGGCGAACGCGCCCCAGCCGGCAGCCATGAGCAGGAGCAGGATCGACACCCAGTCCGGCCGCGCCCCACGTCGGACGAGCCAGACGACGATCGTGAGCACGATGAGGAGTGCCGCCAGCGCGGGTTGGCGCTGATGGAAGTCCGTGGCAGCCCACTCGGCGTGGAACTTGGCTCGCCCGCCGACCATGAGAACTGCACCGTAGAGCCGTGGGCCCACGGGAGTGAGGGCCGCCGCCACCAGGGAGAGCACGGGAACGGCGAGCAGCCGGAGCAGAACCGGCCGCAGCTCACGCAGCCGCGAGCGGTTGTCCAGGACAATGCCGACCACGGCCACGAGACCGATCAGCACCCCGATCGGCCACATGCCGTGCACGGCGGCCCAGACCCAGGTCAGCGGCACCAGCCACCATCGCGGCCGCAGGTCCCCGGCCATGCGCAACCACGCATGGGTGACCACCAGGACGAGCAGGTAGCTCGCCACCTGCGGTCGCCCGGTCAGGTTGTCGCTCGTGGCGAGCACGACCATCAGGGCCACGACCACGGCAGGCAGTGGGTCGGCGTACTGCCGGGCGACGAGGAAGACCGCCACCACCGTCGCGAGTACGACGGCCCCGGTCAGCCAGACGACGCCGGCGAGTCCGAACGCCGACTCCATCATTGCCATCAGCATCTGGCTCGCCCACTGGTCGGCACCCAGTCCCGCTGACCCAAGGTGGACACGTGGCCCGGGTCGCGCAGGGACCAGCCGTCGAGGAACTCGTGGCCGAAGCGGAGGTGGAAGAACGTGTCCGGGTTCGACACCGGAGCGATCACCCAGCGGACGATGACGAGCAGCAACCCACCGGGGAGCGCGTACGGCGTCCAGGCCAGGAGCCGCGTCGTGGGAGCGGGCGTCGATGCTGACGTCCCTGCGGTCACCGGCGTCTCGCGAGATCCGCCACACCGACCATGCCGCCGGCGTTGCCTAGCCGGGCCTGGCGCACCTCGAGCATCGGCCGGTGGCTGCGAACGGTCACGTGGCTCTCGAAGCTGGCCCGGATCGGCTCGAGCAGGAGCTCGCCTGCTTCGCTCACACCACCACCGATGACGACCACGTTCGGGTCCAGCACCGCCGTCAGCGTGGCGACACCCTGGCCGATCCAGTCCCCGACCTCGGCGAGCCGTGCGATCGCGAACGCGTCACCCGCACGCGCCGCCTCGGTGACGAGGGGACCCGAGATCTTCGAGATGTCGCCCCCAGCCAGCTCGACCACCGTGCTGGCTGCGTCCGGGCTCTCGACCGCGCGTTCACGGGTCATTCGCACCAGCGCGCTCCCCGACCCGTAGGACTCCAGGCACCCGAGGTTGCCGCACCCACACTTGACCCCGTCGGGCACCATCTGGATGTGGCCGACCTCGCCACCCATCCCGAAGCCCCCGCGCACCAGCTCACCGTCGATGACGACACCGCCACCGACCCCGGTGCCGATCGTCAGCATCAACAGGTCCTCGACGTCCTCGCCGGCCCCGAAGGTGAACTCACCCCACGCCGCGGCGTTGGCGTCGTTCTCCACGACCACGGGCAGATGGAGCTCCTCCTGGAGCCGTTCCTTCAGCGGCTCGTCACGCCACGCGAGGTTGGGCGCGAAGACCACGATGGCCCGCTGCTTGTCGATGAAGCCCGCCGCGCAGACTCCGACCGCCTCCACCTCGTACGAGCCGGCGAGCGACTTGACCAGCTTGCCGATGGTGTTCACGATCTCGGCTGGGTCTGTGGCGGGCGACTCGGTTCGGTCCCGTGCCAGCACGTGGCCGCGCTCGTCGACCAGTCCGGCAGAGATCTTGGTGCCACCGACGTCGACACCCACGGTGTAGCTCACTGGTCTTCATCCCAGTCGGCGCTGGCGTCCAGGTCGATCTTCTCCACCGTCGACGGCTTCGGGTGCTGCGCTGTGTTCGTGGCCAGGAGTCCGGCCGCCGCCTGCAGCAACGAGCTCGCAGCGACCGAGAGATGCTCACGCACCTCGGGACTGGTCTGCCGGACGACGTGGATGACCTGGCAGACCGGGCAGTAGCGACAGTCCTCGCCACCTGTGGCGACGTGGTCGTTGACGTCCTGGATCGCGTTGGCGAACGCCCCGGCTGCGCCAGCCGCGGAGCCCGCGTAGTCGGTGCCCTGGTCGCGTGCCCACTCCGAGAGTGCGCCCAGCAGCTTCGCGGCCTCGTCGCCGACGCTGCCCACGGGCTCCTGCTCGCCGGCGCCAGTGCCGTCTCCAACCCCGGCCCCTGCTCCCTCTGGGCCGTCCTCTGCGTCGTTCACCGCTGCTCCTCCTGCTCGAACCGGAACCGTACCTGCAGCGAGCCGTCCTCCACGCGAGCAGCAGCCACGGTGTGGCGTCGCAGTGCGGCCGGCAGAGCTAGCAGCCGGCGGTAGGAGCCGACCGTGACGACCAGCTCGTCACCGTGCCGGGCCAGGTCGACGTCCTGCTTCTGGGCAAACGGCAGGGCGATCCGCAGCACGGCGCCAGTGCTGGTCCGGGTGATGGTCATCGGTCCCTCGCCCGTGGGTACGGCGAGCGGGTCGGTGCCGTCGTACGCCGTGTCGGCCAGGCTCGCGAGCGCATCGGCTCCCACCGGCTCGCCCGGCCGGTACTCCGAGAGCCAGATCGGCAGCTCCGCGAAGGACTGCCGGACCTCGGCGAGCACGGCCTGCTGGGCCACCACCCAGCCGGCCCGCCACGCGTCACCCTCCCCCTCGGGAAAGACCCTGTTGGCGATCACCCCGTCGACCCGGTAGCCGTAGAGCGACAGCGTCGTCAGCGACCGCCGCGCCTCCGCCACGACCACCGCCTCAGGGGTGAGCACCAGGCGGACCGTCGATTCCTTCTCACTCAGGATCTGCTGCACCTGCTCGAGGTCAGCGTGCAACCGCTCGATCGCGTCGAAGACGGAGTCCTCGGGCATCGGCACGCCTGCGGCCCGGGTCAGCACCGGTCGCAGCGCCCGGACGACCCGTCTCTGCACACCGAACACGCGGGTCATGTACCACCCCAGCGCTTCGGGCAGCGCCAGCAGTCGCAGCGTCTCCGCGGTGGGCCCGCAGTCGACGATGATCACGTCCCAGGTGCCGCTGATGGCGTGGTTGCGCAGCTCGAGGAGTGCGAGCACCTCCTCGGCGCCCGGGATGACCGTCAGCTCCTCGGCCGTGATCGGGTCAACTCCCGCCGCGTCGAGCACCGACATCAGGTAGCCCTGGATCTCTCCCCAGGAACGCTCGAAACGGCGCTGGGCGTCGACCTGGTGCACCCACAGGTTCGTCGCGACCTCGACGGGCTCCTGACCCACCACTTTGAACCCGAACGCGTCGCCGAGGGAGTGGGCGGCGTCCGTGGAGAGGACGAGGGTGCGATGGCCAGCACGCGCGGCCAGGGTCGCCGTACCGGCTGCGCTGGTGGTCTTCCCCACGCCCCCCTTGCCGGTGAACAGGACGATGCGAACGGTCACAGGCTAGTGGCCATACTTTTTAGTTCGTCGTCATGGCCACTGGACGCCACGTCAGCCCAGCGACTCGACACGCTTCTTCAGACCCTTAAGCGCGGTGTCGATGATGACCTTCTCGGCCTTACGTCGGAGCATGCCGATCATGGGGATGCTCAGGTCGACGGCCAGCCGGTAGGTCACGTCGGTTCCGGAACCACTCGGTCGCAGCTCGTACGCACCCTGCATGGCCTTGAGCATCTTGCCCTGGACGAGGCTCCAGCGGACCGCCGAGTCACCGTGCCAGTCGTAGGCGAGGGTGTAGGAGTCCTTGATCGGAGCGGCCTCGAGCTCGAAGTGCACCTCGCGCGCACGACCGTCCTCCCCGGCATCCACGACCTCGACCCGCTTCATGCCCTGTGCCCACTCCGGGTAGGACTCGAAGTCCGCGATCACCGCCATCACCTGCGCTGGTGTGGCGTCGATGACGATGTTGGACGTGGTCTGCTCGGCCATGGTTCTGGTCCTGACTTCGAAGGCTGTGGATGAGCGGGCCGACTCAAGCGCCGCTCAGCTGTCGGTCCGGCCGGACAAGGTTAACGGACCGGCGCGGGTCCGGATCAGGTCCCTCCAACGGCCAACAGCCCACATCCGGGCGGATTCCGGGCGGACTTCGGGGCGGACTTCGGGGCGGCCGAGTAACGTGCACTTGCGATCCGGCCCCGAGGAAGCCCGGGGGCACCCGGTCGAGCCTGCGAAAAGAGGTAGAGCGTGCGCGAGTACTCCACGGCCCTGCAGGTCAGTGTCCCGTCGACCGGGAACCTGACTGACGACGTCGTCACGAACGGCATCGAGTACGCCGACACCGTCGTGTTCTCGCGACGCGTCGGCAACGCGTGGAGCGACGTCACCGCCGTCGAGTTCCTCAACGACGTGCGCACCATCGCCAAGGGTCTGATCGCTGCTGGTATCGAGGCCGGCGACCGCATCGCGTTGATCTCCCGGACCCGCTACGAGTGGACGGTGCTCGACTACGCCATCTGGTTCGCCGGTGCCGCCACGGTGCCTGTCTATGAGACCTCCAGCTCCCACCAGGTCGAGTGGATCCTGACCGACTCCGCAGCCCGCGCGGTGTTCACCGAGACGCCCGAGCACGGCTCGCGCGTCAAGGAGGTCCGGGACGGACTACCCGAGCTCCACCACGTGTGGTCGATCGAGGGGAACGGGCTCGGGGTGCTGCGCACCCTGGGTGAGGACGTTTCCGACGAGGAGCTCGAGGCACGCCGTACGAGCACCACACCGGACGACCTGGCCACCTTGATCTACACGTCGGGGACGACCGGGCGACCCAAGGGCTGCATGCTCACGCACGCCAACTTCATGTTCGAGCTGACCGTGGCGATCGACGAGCTGGACGAGCTGTTCGAGCCGGGGTCGACTCCTGGCGCCAAGCCACCCGCGGCCACACTGCTCTTCCTCCCGCTGGCCCACGTGTTCGCACGGATCATCCAGGTCGGATGCGTCAAGGCGCGCGTACGTCTGGGCCACTCGTCCGACATCAGGAACCTGCTCGACGACTTCGCGGAGTTCCGTCCGACGTTCATCCTCGCCGTCCCGCGGGTCTTCGAGAAGGTCTTCAACACCGCGTCCCAACGCGCGGTGGCCGACGGCCGGGGCAAGATCTTCGGCCGTGCAGCGGACGTGGCCATCGCCTGGTCCCGCGGCCTCGAGACCGGAAAGACGAGCTTCGCGGTCCGCGCGCAGCACGGCGTCTTCGACCGGGTGGTCTACGCCAAGCTCCGTGCCGCGCTCGGCGGCCAGTGTGCGTACGCCGTCTCCGGCGGCGCGCCCCTTGGGGACCGGCTCGGCCACTTCTACCGCGGCATCGGGGTCAACGTGCTCGAGGGCTACGGCCTGACCGAGACAACGGCGGCACTCACCGCCAACCTCCCGGACGCCCAGAAGGTCGGGACCGTGGGCCGGCCCCTGCAAGGCACCAGTGTTCGCGTCGCCGACGACGGAGAGCTGCTGTTCCGCGGCGGTCAGGTCTTCTCCGGCTACTGGCAGAACGAGGAGGCGACCGCGCAGGCCAAGGGCGACAACGGCTGGTTCCACACCGGAGATGTCGGTGAGATCGACGACGAGGGCTTCGTGCGGATCACCGGTCGCAAGAAGGAGATCCTGGTGACGGCCGGCGGCAAGAACGTGGCCCCCGCCGTGCTCGAGGACCGGCTGCGCGCCCACCACCTGGTCGACCAGTGCCTCGTGGTCGGCGACGGCCAGCCATTCATCGCGGCCCTGGTCACGATCGACCCCGAGACCCTGCCGACCTGGGCAGAGCAGCACGGCAAGTCCAGCGACGTCTCGGACCTCCTCGAGGATCCAGACCTCCTCGCCGAGATCGAGGGCGCCGTGGAGGAGGCCAACAAGGCCGTGTCCAAGGCCGAGTCGATCCGCCGGTTCTCCATCCTGGACACCGTCTGGACCGAGGAGGGCGGCCAGCTGACCCCCAGCCTGAAGCTGAAGCGGGGCGACGTGATGCGCGCCCACCGCGACGACGTCGACGCGCTCTACGTGCGCTGACGCACCTCGCAGACGTAACCACCTCGAGAATCCCGGGCCCAGCGGAGCGCTGGAGTATCGGATTCTGCGTACAAAACGGACTGAGTACGGCAATCTGGGACATGCCGTGACACAGAAGTGGTCTCACGGTACCAACGGGAGAAGTGGTGGTTCGACCGCGGCTCCCCCACGGAACTAGGTAGGTCGACCGTTCATGGATCGCAGAAAAGCCCTGCTCGCCATCGCCGCAGTCATCGCCGCACTGGGCACGTTGCTGGTGTTCCTCTACGTCCGAGGCGCAGACGCGCGCGCCGATCAGCGCTACGGGGCTGTCGAGGTGCTCCGCGTCGTGAAGCAGATCGCACCCGGGGAGACCGTGGAGGCCGCACAGTCCGCGGGCAAGCTCGAGACCGGATCCGTCGCCCGGAAAGACCTCCTGAAGAACGCGCTCACGGGGACAGACGCGATCTCGGGCAAGACGGCGACCGCCGCCCTGTACCCGGGCGAGCAGCTGACCAGCTCCAAGTTCTCGGCGAAGAGCACGGTCACCAACGGCCTGACCATTCCCAAGGGCAAGATCGCCATCTCGGTCAACCTGAGTGACCCCGCCCGGGTGGCCGGGTTCGTCAACCCCGGTGACAAGGTCGCCATCTTCATGAACGGCTCCGGTGACGACGGCAGCTTCGTTCGCCTCCTGCTGCCCAACATCCAGGTCATCGGGGCCGGTACGACGACCATGATCGCCACCACCAAGACCGATGCCGCCGGCGCCCAGACCACCGACCAGCTCCCCAAGACGCTGCTGACCCTGGCGCTCACGCAGACCGAAGCCGAGCGAGTGCTCTTCGCCAGCACCAACGGTGAGCTCGCGTTCGGGCTCACGAACACCGACTCCCAGATCGCAGCCTCCAAAGGCGTGAACCTCGCAAACCTGTTCCAGTGACCCTGGACAGCTGACCCCGTTTCAACCGACCCATCAGAGAAGGACCACCATGCCGATCCTCGTCGAGCCGGACAGCACCACCGCCGGGGTGCTGGTGTCCGCGCTCCCGTCCGGCTCGCCGGTCGTCGCCCGCCCCGACGACGTCGACGGGTTGCTCATCGGCCGCGGCCACTCGGCAGTCGTGATCGGTCCCACGATCGACATGCCCATCGCCACTGCACTGGCCGAGCGAATCCGCGTCTCGTACCCAGCCACGTCCGTCGTGCTCATCCGGCACGAGCTTCAGCCCGAGGTCTTCGCCCGGGCGATGCAGTTCGGCATCGGAGCCGTCGTTGCGGCCGACGACTGGCCCGCCCTCAGCACGGCACTCGGCCGCGCCAAGAGCGGCTGGGAGACGATCCAGGGCCCCACGAGTCCCGACGAACGCGACGGCAAGGTGATCACGGTCTTCTCGCCCAAGGGCGGGGTCGGCAAGACGACGATGGCCGTGAACCTCAGCGTCGCCCTGTCCCGAACCGGCGCGCTGGTGTGTGTCGTGGACCTGGACCTCGCATTCGGTGACGTGGCCATCACGATGCAAGTGATCCCCGAGCACACCATCAGTGAGGCAGCCGAGTCTGAGAACGACCTGGACTTCTCGTTGCTGCAGAAGCTGCTGACCCGGCACGAGACCGGACTCACCATCCTGGCCGCGCCGACGCATCCTGAAGGCCGTGACCTGATCACCGCCAATCTCGCCCGGCGGGTGATCCAGACCCTGCGGCGCAACTTCGACTTCGTGGTCATCGACACCCCACCCGGCTTCGATGACCAGGTCCTGGGCGCCCTCGACGAGACCGACGAGTGCGTCATCGTGGCCACCCTCGACGTGCCGACCATCAAGAACACGAAGGTCGCCCTGGAGACCCTGGACCTGCTCCACCTCGTCCAGAACAGTCGTCATCTCGTCCTGAACCGCGCGGACGAGGAGGTCGGCTTCTCCCTCGCCAACGTCGAGGAGATCCTGGGGATAAGCATCGACGTGTCGCTGCCGAGCTCGAATGCTGTCGCGACTGCGACCAACCACGGTCGACCGATCGTCCAGTCCAAGCCCGACCACCCGGTCTCGAAGTCCATCGTCGCGTTCGCGCGGACGCTGGCGGGCAAGGAAGCGGTCGGCGCCGCCCGCGCACCCGCCAAGCGTGGCTTCTTCGGGCGCCAGAAGAAGAAGCACTAGGCCCGTCATGAGCAACCTCAGCGATCGCCTTGCCTCGCTCAACCGCACGACCGGCACTCCCGGCGCCGCTCCTGGGTCGGCTGCCGAGTCCCCCGGACCCACACCTGAGCCCGGGTCGACGCCCAAGCGTCGGGCCGACGTGCCGATCGATGCGCCGTCGTCCACCGGAGCTCCGGCGGGGCCGCAAGGCCCGCCCCCAGGGCACGGTCCGGAGCGCGCGCCCGGGTCAGGGAACGGTTCGGCGAAGGCTGCCGACAGCGGCCCCTCGGTCAGCGCCGCGCAGGACACCAGCAACGCCGCCAAGAGCATCAACTCGGGTGGTTCGACCAAGAACGCGACCCAGGCGGCAGCGCGCGCAGGGGCGGCCAAGGATCGCTTCGAGGACCTCAAGGAGAGCGTGCACAGCGAGCTCCTCCAGCAGCTCGGTCCACAGCTGTACGACGCCAACCTCGAGGCTGACGATCTCGAGTCGAAGGTGCGAGTCGTCCTCGCTGACGTGCTTGCGGCGAGCAATCGGCCACTGACCCGCGGGGACCGCGAGCGGATCACCCAGGACATCTCCGACGACATTCTCGGCTACGGCCCACTCGAGCCCTACCTGCGCGACGTCGATGTCGCCGAGGTGATGGTCAACGGCCCCTTCGACATCTACCTCGAGCGTCGCGGCAAGCTGGTGAAGGTGGACGGCCAGTTCAAGGACGAGGCGCATCTACGGCGGACGATCGACAAGATCGTCTCGCGCATCGGCCGACGGGTGGACGAGTCGTCCCCGATGGTCGACGCCCGTCTCCCCGACGGAAGCCGTGTCAACGCCGTCGTACCCCCGCTGGCCATCGACGGCAGCATCCTGACCATCCGCAAGTTCGCCGCCGACCCGTTGACGGTGAACGACCTGATCAAGTTCGGCTCGTTGAGCGACAAGACGGCCGACTTCCTCGACGCGTGTGTGCGCGGACGGCTCAACGTCGTCGTGTCCGGGGGTACGGGCGCTGGCAAGACCACGACACTCAACGTCCTCTCCTCCTTCATCCCCTCCGACGAGCGGATCGTCACCATCGAGGACGCGGCAGAGCTTCAGCTCAAGCAGGACCACGTGGTCCGACTCGAGTCACGGCCGGCCAACATCGAGGGCAAGGGCGCGGTGACCATCCGCGACCTCGTTCGCAACGCGCTCCGGATGCGCCCCGACCGCGTAGTCGTTGGCGAGGTCCGTGACTCCTCGGCCCTGGACATGCTGCAGGCGATGAACACCGGTCACGACGGCTCCATCTGCACCGTCCACTCGAACGGACCGCGCGACACCTGCTCCCGCCTCGAGACCCTGGTCCTGATGGCCGGCATGGACCTCCCGGTGCGCGCCATCCGTGAACAGGTGGCCTCAGCGGTCGACCTGATCGTCCACCAACAGCGTCTCAAGGACGGCACTCGCCGCATCACCCACGTCACCGAGGTCGAGCGGATGGAGGGCGACGTCATCACGCTGCAGGACATCTTCCTGTTCGACAACTCGGCCGGGTTCGACTCCGAGGGCCGCACGCTCGGGACGCTGAAGGCAACCGGACTGCGCCCCAAGTTCCTCGACAAGATGCTGCACAACAACGTGACCGTGGACCCGCGGATCTTCGCCACGACGGGGTTTTGATGACCCGTCACGTGAACGTGCTTCGGCGCGCGGTTGTCGTCGTACTCCTCGCCGTGCTCGCCCTGAGCCTCTGGGGATCTGCGCCCACCTCAGCCGCAGAAGAGGCTGCTGACAAGGCGGCCATCGACCACGCGCTGCCGACCGACGGAGCTGTGCGTCTCCTGGTCTCGGTACCGGGGGCAGGGAACGTGGATCTAACCGGTGTCAAGGTCACGGTGGACGGCAAGGATGTCACCGCCGACGCAGAGAAAGCATCCAGCGCAACCACCGTGCAGCGCACCTCGATCCTGGCCATCGACACCAGTAACAGCATGGCCGGCACCCGCATCGCCGAAGCCAAGAAGGCCGCCCTCGCCTACCTCGCCGCTGTCCCCGCCAACGTGCATGTCGGCGTCCTCACCTTCGACGACACGGTCAACGTCCTGGTTCCTCCGGGACTGGACCGCGCCTCGGCCATTGCCGCGATCACCGGACTGCGCCTCACCCAGAACACCGCACTGTACGACGGAGTGCTCGGCGCGCTCGAGGCCGTCGGCCCCGCCAGCGCCAACGCCGGCCAGCGCAAGATCCTGCTGCTCTCTGACGGCAAGGACACGACCGACACCGAGCTCGCCGAGGTCTTGAGCACGGTCAAGACCTCCGGAGCGGAGATCGACGTGGTCTCGCTGCAGGTCGGCGACGAGGCAAACGAGCCGTTGAACGCCATCGCCACCGCAGGGAAGGGCACGATGCTCGCTGCGGCAGATCCGGCGGCGCTGACCGCGGCCTTCGCCGAGGAAGCCGATGCACTGGCTCGCCAGCTCGTCGTGACCGCTGCGCTGCCGTCGGGCTCGGAGATCAGCTCCAACGTCGAGGTGACAGTGCCGACCTCGACCGAGACATTCACCGCCGCGGCGTACGTGCCGGTGCGGACAGCCGCCTCCGTCAAGGCAGCGAACGCCGCAGCCTCCGGTCCGCAACCCGTCAACACGGGCGCCCTCGACCTGTCACCGGAGGTGATGTACGGCGCCGTCGGCGCCATCGGCGTGGGCCTGCTCGGCGTCGTGGTCATCCTGGCAGTGGGCCGCAAGCCCACGACTGACCAGACGGTGACGGAGCAGATCCAGGCGTACGGCGTCATGGCTGCACCCGGCAAGTCGCTGAGTCGTAAGGAAGCGGCGGCGGCCGCGTCGCCGTTCACGGGACAGGCCCGGCAGGCGGCTGAACGGGCCCTGGCGAGCAACAAGAACCTGGAAGCGCGCATCGCGCACAGCCTCGAGGCGGCCGGTATGTCGCTGAAGCCGAGCGAGTGGCTCCTCATGCGAGCGGCCATCGCCGTCGGTGGCGGTCTGCTCGGAGTGCTTCTGGGGACCGGCAACCTCGTCCTCGGCGTCATGCTGGTGGTTGTCGCACTCGTCGGGCCCTGGTTCTACCTCCGGAGGAAGCGCACCAAGCGGCTCAACGCCTTCGGCACGGGTCTGGCGGACACCTTGCAGCTGATGTCCGGAAGTCTCTCGGCCGGACTGTCACTGGCGCAGTCCATCGACACCATCGTGCGTGAAGGGGCCGACCCGATCTCGACCGAGTTCCGCAGGGTGGTCATCGAGACCCGGCTCGGCGTGACCCTGGAGGACTCGATGGAAGGCATCGCCCAGCGCATGGAGAGCCGTGACTTCGAGTGGGTCGTGATGGCCATCCGGATCCAGCGCGAGGTCGGCGGCAACCTGGCCGAGCTGCTCCTGACGGTGGCTGCCACCCTACGTGAGCGCGAGTACCTGCGTCGGCACGTGCGTGCGCTCTCGGCAGAGGGCCGTCTCTCCTGCTACGTCCTCGGCGGTCTGCCTCCCGGGTTCCTTGCCTACCTCGTCGTTTCCAAACCGGACTACGTCGAGCCGCTGTACACCACCCCCATCGGCTTCATCCTGTGCGCCGCCATGGGTGTCCTGCTGGCAGTTGGCATGGTCTGGATGACCAAGGTTGCGAAGGTGGACGTGTGATCACCCTGATCCTGCCCCTGGGCTTCGTGCTCATCTTCGCTGCCCTCTTCCTGGTGTTCGCTCACGTCGGCGGCGTCAACAAGGAGGCGGCCGGAATCGGCAGGTCACTCGCCGTCCTCGAGGCACTCACTGCGGCGCCAGCGGAGATGAAGGGCGAGTTGGACAGGTCCTTCGCCGACCGGGTCCTGTTCCCGCTGCTGGCCAAGAGCCAACGAATGGGTCACCGACTCACGCCCGAGGACGCCAGCGACCGCATCCGCGACAAGTTGGAGAAGGCGGGCAACCCGTTCGGCTGGACCGTGGAGCGGGTGATGGCCGGCAAGGTCGTCGGCTTCGCGGCTGCGCTGGTCCTCTCGCTGACCGTCGCCCTTCTCATGGGGCTCGGCTTCATGTTCACGCTCGGACTGGTCGTGATGATGTCGGTTGCCGGCTACATGTCCCCCAACATGTACCTCCACCAGCAGACCTTCGACAGGTCGGAGAAGGTGGCAAGGGCGCTGCCCGACGCCATCGACCTACTGACGATCTCGGTCGAGTCAGGGCTTGGGTTCGACGCGGCGTGCGCCCAGGTCGCCCGGAACACCGACGGCCCGCTCGCCGACGAGTTCGCCCGCATGCTGCAGGAGATGCAGATCGGACGCGGACGCTCCGAGGCGCTGCGGTCGATGGCTGACCGCTCGAACCTCGCTGACCTGCGTTCCTTCGTGGGCTCCATGGTCCAGGCCGATGCCTTCGGCATCCCGATCGGACAGGTACTCCGCGTCCAGTCCTCGGAGATCCGGATCAAACGCCGTCAGTGGGCCGAGGAGATGGCCCAGAAGGTGCCGGTCAAGATCCTGGTCCCGCTGATCTTCTGCATCCTCCCGTGTCTGTTCATCGCCGTGCTCGGTCCGGCCGCGATCTCCGTCATGGACAGCTTCGCGGGGAAAGTCTGAGGTGACCGACGTCGGCCGGGTCGCGCTGGCAGCCCGAGTGTTCACCATCGCGGCGCTCATCCCGCTTGCGGCGCTCGCGGGGTCGGAGTACATCAGGGGAGCGCTGCTCGTCGTCCTGACCGCGGTTTTCGCGGTGGGACTGTCCATGACCCATCGACTCTCCGAGGCGACGGTGGCCACGCTCGAAGGAGCGGTCATCGCGACCCTCGCGATCCTCACCTACCCCGACCAGGCGAGTGTCACGCCGTACCTGGTCATCCCGGCGCTGATCGCCGCCCTGGACCGTGGGGTCACGGGCCTGCTACGCGTTGCAGCTGTCGAGCTCGGTCTGATGCTGGCCTTGTCGGTGGTGGTGCTCCGACACTGGGACCGCGAGATGGCGGCCAGTGGCTTCACCTGGCTGGCCGCGGCGGTGGGCATCGGCCTGATGGGATCAGCCCTGCGCCAGGCCGCGAGCAACCCCGACGCCGACGCCCCGTACCGCAGCGCCGTCGGTCTGATCCGGCGCCTCGAGGCGCTCTCCGGCAAGCTCAGCGGCGGGCTCGACGCAGTGGACCTGGCCGAACAGATCATGGACGAGGCGGACAGCCTCGTGCCGACACGCATGGCGGCGGTTCTGGTCCGCTCGAACATCGGGTCGATGGCACCGCTGCGGTACCGGATCGGCACCCAACCGGGAGCCATGGCATGGGCGGAGTCGCTCGCGGACAGGTGCTGGCGGCGTGAGGACATGATCCTGCAAGACCGGCGCATGGCGATCCCCCTGGTGGCCAACGACGAGATGATCGCGGTGCT
Organism: uncultured Actinomycetota bacterium; assembly: GCA_963759525.1. Lineage (GTDB taxonomy): Bacteria > Actinomycetota > Actinomycetes > Propionibacteriales > Nocardioidaceae > Marmoricola. The sequence goes on from CAVWZO010000011.1 coordinate 71,365, forward strand.
CGTCCTCGACGCGCTGCAGGACGTCAGCTCGGCTGCGGCCCTCGAGCTGCGGACCCTGCTTGCCCGGGACGCCGTCCAGCTGCAGGCGTCGCTGCTCTTCGGCCGGGTCCGGGACAATGCGATGAGCCAGGAGCGTCGGCGCATCGCACGGGAGGTCCACGACGGCGTGGCACAAGACGTCGCCTCGCTCGGCTACCTCGTGGACAACCTCGCAGCGACCGCCCACGACCCGGTCCAGCAGGCGCAGATCGGTCGACTGCGCCAGGAGGTGACCCGGGTGGTCACCGAGCTGCGCCAGTCGATCTTCGACCTGCGGCACGAGATCGCCGCAGGTGCCGGTCTCGGGGAGAGCCTGTCGGCGTACGCCAACCAGGTGAGCGCCACCTCGCCCATGGCGGTGCACGTGACCCTGGACGAGAAGGGACCACGCCTGTCCGGCGACGTCGAGTACGAGCTGCTCAGGATCGCCCAGGAGGCCATGGCCAACGCGCGCAAGCACTCAGGTGCCGCGAACCTGTGGCTGCGCTGCACCGTGCGTTCGCCGTACGGCGAGATCGAGGTCGGCGACGACGGCGTCAACAGGCACCTCCCGAAGGCCGACTCGCACGGGCTGCAGATCATGCACGAACGCTCACGCAGCATCAACGCCGACCTCGCCGTACACGAGCCCACCGCGGAACGGCCCGGGACCCGCGTCGTCGTCCGTGTGGGCTCCTCGACCCGCTAGTGGGCATGACCGCAAGTTCGTCGAGGGTAGCCGTGGTCCGGGTGCGTGCAGCGCAAGGCGGAGGAGGGAAGTCGTAGTTGACCTCCTTCGACCGACTCCAACGCAGCGATGTGCGTGCCTGGGCCGCGGGGACCCCGACGAACTTAAGGGAATGGCCACTAGTGACCGCTAGTCTGCAGAAGGAGGCCGGGACAGATGCCCGGGTGCCGATGACCACTGTGTTGCTGATCGACGACCACGAGCTGATCCGGCAGGGCCTGGCCGGTGCCTTCGCCCAGGCCGACGGTTTCGACGTCGCCGGTCAGGCCGGTTCGGTCGAGGAAGGCATCTCGCTGGCCCACGACGTCTCGCCCGACGTGGTGGTCACGGACGTACGCCTCCCCGACGGCTCTGGCCTCGACGTGGTCCGGGCGCTGCGCAAGGAGAGCCGTGAGGTGGGTCTGGTCGTCCTCACGATGTACGCCGGGGATGAGCAGCTCTTCGCCGCCATGGACGCAGGAGCGTCCGCGTTCGTCGGCAAGGACGCACCTACATCCACCGTGATCAGTGCCGCCAGGCAGGCCTCAGTGGCCCCGCTCACCTTCACCTGCACCGGGCTCGCCGAGGCGATGGTCAGGCGGATCAGCTCCGGGGCCCCCCGCCTGTCCGACCGCGAACGCCAGGTCCTGGACCTGTTGGCCGAAGGCTTCGGAGTCACCGCGATCGCCGGCCGCCTCTTCCTCAGCGAGTCCACGGCAAAGAGCCACATCGGCCGCATCTACGACAAGCTGGGTGCCGCCAACCGGGCCCAGGCGCTCGTCACAGCCATGCGCATGGGCCTGATCGCGTCGGCGTCTCCGCCGAGCTGAGAAACACCCACCACTGAGCACGCGAGGGCACTTTCCGATGTGGAAGTCCAGCAGGTAGTCCGAATGGACTAGTCCACACCGTACAAATGGGTCAGACGGTTTAAACCGGAAAGCCGATGTCTGATCTGTCCAGATTTGGCATACTTCTCTTGGCGGGCCGATCAGGTCGGCCCCAACCGGCTCCACCAAGTTTCAGAGAGAAGGAAATCCCATGCTCGAGTTCTTCCGCAGCATCTTCGTCCGTCGCAACCAGGACGGCGCCTCCGCCGTCGAGTACGGCCTGTTGGTCGCCGGCATCGCGGCACTTGTCGTCGCCATCGTCTTCGCCTTCGGCGGAATCATCAGCGAGGCCTTCCAGGGCACCTGCGAGACCATCGACGCGCAAGGCGGCGCCGGCGGGTCCTGCGCCTGACCTGATCGGTTCCTGGGGCAGTCCGCACGGGCTGCCCCAGGCGCCATCCCCGCTCCCAGAAGCCAGACCCGGTCACTACGGAGGGTACGCATGTCAAGAGTCCCTTCGTGGATGCACCGCCGATTCTGCGGGGCCACATGCGAGGACGGGGCATCGGCCGTCGAGTACGGTCTCCTGGTCGCTGGCATCGCCGGGCTCGTCGTCGCCATCGTCTTCGCCTTCGGCGGAGCCGTCACAGACCTCTTCACGGGTACCTGCGACTCGATCGGCGCCGGTTCCAGCGGAAGCACCGCCCCCATCAGCTGCTGATCGGCTACTGCTCGCGCTGCAACGCCCGGGCCAGGCCCAGCCGCTGAAGCGTCGTCGGGTGCGACCCGAACCAGAACTGACTCCAGCGTGGCGGGTCGTCGTCACTGAGCGACCGGTTGGCCAGCTGCACCTGCATCCGCTCGAACCCGGCAAAGTCCTGGGTTGCCTCGAGCGACGCGCGATCCGCGCGTGCCTCGACCGCTCGGCTGATCGTGTTCACCACGGGGCTCGAGAGCAATGACCCCACGACGGTGAGCGCGAGCAGCAACGCCACCACCTCGGGCTGACCCGGATCGTCTGCGCCCACCCGGTCCAACAGCCGACGACGGCCGAGCACCAGCCCGAGCAGGCCGCTGCCCAGCACCACGCCCACCGCGCCGAGCAAAGTGCCGAACAGCACGTCGTGGTAGCGGGCATGCCCGAGCTCGTGCGCCACGACGGCGATGGCCTCCCGTTCCGGTACGTCGTCGACCAGGTTGTCGTAGAGCACGACCCGCCGGGTGCTGCCGAAGCCCGAGATGTACGCGTTCAGGGTCGTCGTACGTCGGGAGGCGTCAGCCACCAGCACGTCGGAGACGGGCACCCCCTCTTCCTTGGCCAGCTCAAGGATCTGCATCCGCAGCTGGCCCTCGCGCAGCGGCGTGAACTGGTTGAAGAGCGGTTCGACGACCACGGGATAGACCCACGAGCCCAGCACTGCGAGCAGCGCGCCCGCCACCGCGGTCCACAGCGGCCATCGCCGCGGCGAGCGGCGGGCGGTGCCGAGCACCAGCAGCACCATGACCGAGGCGAACACCCAGGAGACGAGCAGGGACACGCACTGGTCGCGGGTCCATCCGCCCAGAGACTGGCGGGTGAGGCCGTACTCAAGGGCGTTGTCGCGGATCGCGAGGTGAAGGGGCGCGGTGACCAGGGCGCCGATGAGCAGCACCGCGAGGGTGCCGAGCAGCGCACGTACCCACCACGGCCCACGGATGAACCGGACCAGCTTCGAGCCCAGCCGGGTCAGGCCCAGGAGGAGCGCGACCACGACCGAGATCGCCAGGCTCGCCCAGCCGAGGTGACGCTGGGCCGACGCGTAGGTCTCGGCGCGACGCAGCTGTTCGGGTGTGAACACATCGCTCCCCCGCACCGGGACGAGGTCACCTCCCGGGACCCATGACCAGGGCACGAACACGGCACCGAGTGCAACGAGCACCGCCAGCGAGACCCCGACGAGCCACAGGCACAGCCGCAGGCTGGGCATCGGCTCCCGGGTCACACCTCTCAGCGTGCCACTCCGGCAAGGCGCGCGAGGTCGGCTCGCCACAGCGCCACGAACCTCGGTTGTGACGTGCCGAGCTCGTTGCGGAACGCCTCCTCGGCCGAGGCGCCGGCACTCACCTTCCGGTAGAAGCGCACCAGCCGGTCGGTGCCGTACTCCTGGGCGAGGAACCGGCATGCCAGCCAGGCTTCCTCGTAGGTCGCGCCGAGCCCGGTGGCCGTCGGGTCGAGATCGGCACTCGTGGGCAGGCGCCGGGGCAGTCCGTCCTCACGGATCCGGTCGAGGATCTGGCCGGCGGCGACCTCCACCGGGATGCCCGCGTCATCCAGGGCGACGAAGTCGGCGAAGCCCTCGAGCAGCCAGGTCGGCATCGAGGTGAACGTCGCCTCCGTGGCGACATGGGTGGCCTCGTGGCTCATCACGACCTGGGCTCCCCGCGGCTTGAGCTTGCCGAAGACGGCCGGGTTGACGAAGACCCGCACCGGTGCCTCCGGCGCGAGCGTGCCGTCCGCCGTGGTGGTGACGGCCGCGATGTTGTCGTACTGACCCGGTTCCGACTGCAGGGCACCCTCAAGCCCTGCTCGGGAGTGCGGCACCTCCACGAGCAGTGGTCCGTCCCAGTCCGGGAGGGTCCGGCGTACCTGCAGGAGTGCCTCGGTGACCAGCCCCGCGTAGCGCCCGGGCGCGGCATCGGCCACGACGAGCAGCGACTCGCCGGTGCGTACGACGCTCAGCCTCTCGACGAGCCATAGGGGACTGCGTTCCTCGGCCCCGCCGAACGAGGCGATCCCGGCCCCGTCGGAGTCCGGTACGAACACCACGCTGGTCTCGATCCGTGCGGGTGACTCGTCGAATCCCTCGTAGCTGTACTCGAGCTGCACGGACGCCCGCCAGGCATCCGGCTCGAGCTCCGCCCGCTCCTGGGCGTCGAGCGCGGGACCCTCGTCGACGTAGCGCATCGCGAGGTCGCCGATCCGCACAGCGCGAGCGTTGTCGTAGACCCAGCCGAGCAGCTGGCGGGACTCGGGAGCGGCCAGCTCGACGGCATCCGAACGCGTTCCTGCCTGCACGGCCGCGACCAGCCCGTCCAGGGCCCGCTGAGCCTCCTCGGCACGCGCGCCCACGGTGTCGGCCGACGCCTTCGGCGGGGTGATGTCCACCTCGCCGCCGCACCCGGCGACCAGAGCTGCGACCAGGGCCGGGAGAAGTGCTCGGACAAGCAGGAAGCCGCCCACCCCTCGAGGGTGAGCGGCTTTCCTCGTCAGGTCAGCCGACGCGGACCGCACCGGAGTACGGCATGTCGTGCAGGCCGGAGATCTGGACGCCGGAACCCGGGTTGAGGGCGTTCACCATCTGCCCGTCACCGATGTAGATGCCGACGTGGCTGATCGGGCTGTAGAAGAAGACCAGGTCACCAGGCTGCAGCTCGCTCTCGGAAATCTTTTCGCCTGCAGCGTACTGCGCTGAGGAGCTGTGGGGCAGGCTCACGCCGGCCTGCTGCCACGCCCTCATGGTGAGGCCGGAGCAGTCGAAGGCCCCTTCACCGGCAGCGCCGTAGACGTAGGAGTCACCGATCTGTGCCTTCGCGTAGGCCACCGCCGGCCCGCCGAGCGCCTCGATGCGCTTGGCCTCGAGGTCCTCGAGCGCGGCCTCGGCGCCCGCCACCCGGGCGGCCGCCTTCTGCTGCCGCTTGCGCAGGTTCTTCTCCACCGAGGAAAGCGCGGTGATCCGGTGAACGACCGCACTCCTGTTCTGGGTCAGCTGCTCGACCCGGGCGCCGGCCGAGACCATGGCCTGGCTGCGGCCGAAGGTGTCCTCGCTGACCACGGTCACGTTGGTGAGGAGCTCCTCGGAGGCCTCCGGCAGGGCGCTGGGGAGCACCGAGGTTCCGCTGGTCCCGCCGAACGGGTCCACGGCCGCGGCGGCGACCAGAGCCTGCAGGCGCTCCTGTACCCGGCGCTGGCGCACGAGGTCCTTGTTGAGCGCCTTGAGCCGGGCGCGCTGCTTGGTCAGCGACTCCTGGGCGTTGCCGTGACGTGCGGCCGCGGAGTCGGCCTGGTCGGAGAGTCGGTCGACCCGCGACTGAGCGGCATCGATGTCGTTGGGGGCTGCGGCTGCGGGGCTTGCCGTGGCGAGCCCGAGGCCCACCGTGGTGAGCGTCGAGATGATTACTGCAGCTGTGCGGGCAGGGGCATTCTTACGGCCGTCGAGCACGGGCGGTCGTCCTCTTTGTCTATACGCCTACCAGGTGAGCTGACGGGTTCGGGCCCAAAGAACGCCCTACCAGCCCTGCGTCGTCACGATCAGTGACGAGCTGGGCCGGATTCACCCCAAGGAACTTGGGTCCCCGGCTCCGGCACAGGCATTTCCCCCCGGGATGCCTGATTCGAACTCGGCGCGGCCACTGAGCGCACCCGGTCGGTACGCTTCTACAGCGGCCATGAGCCCTACACACTAGGGAAAAACCCTCATTGGCACCAAATGGCCACGAGGCGTAACGAGTGTGTTGTCCGACACGTAGGTGCCCCACGTGTCACACGCGTCAGTCCCACCACACCAGGTTGCCTGGCTCGACCGTCGGTTGCGGTTCTGCACGTTGGTGGTCGAGCAGCGAGCGCCAGCGAGCGGCCAGTCGAGACCTCCCTCCGCAAGCCGACAGCGGGCGCCGACCATAGGTGGTCGAGCAGCGAGCGCCAGCGAGCGGCCAGTCGAGACCACCGTCCGGACGGCGAGAGGCAGCCCGCCACGCACCGCCGGTGGCCGTCTGGCGGCCACCTCTTCTCACGGTGTGTTGTCGAGGTGTGGTTGCTGTCCGCCCTGGTTGCGCTGGTGTTCCCCGGCCGCTCCTGTCGCCCACGGTTGCCTGGCTCGACCGTCGTGGTTCCGGGTTTTGGTCGGGCGTGCCGGTGGGGTCGGCCAGCGTCTCAGAGTCACCGTTCGGCCGATCAGGGGAGTCTGTCCTGCACCTGGAGGCTGGGCGCTTTGGCGGTGTCATTTCGGCCGGCCGGACGACTTGCGGCGCGAGATCTGGGGCGCTTGCGCTAGAGGAGCCGGGCCCCCACCAGCGGGGCGCGTCGCGGGCACCGCATCCGGGTGATGGACATGCCGGTGGCCCCGCCGGGGATGGTTTCGGCGGGGTCCGGGGCGGTGGCTACTGGTCGGGTGGGTCGGCGATGCAGGTGGTGCCGTCTCTGCGGGGTGGGGGGCGCTCGGGGGTGACGTCGCGGGTGCCCTCGTGGTCAGTGAGGAACTGGTAGCCGTAGGGGCTGGACCACAGGAACGTCCCGGGTTCCAGGACCGTGTAGCTCCATGCGGTGTGGGTTTTGAGTCGATGGTGGCGTCGGCACAGGGCGGCGAGGTTGCACGAGCAGGTGGATCCGCCCTGGTCGTAGGGAATGACGTGGTCGCAGTCGGCGGTCCGGGCCGGGCGGGTGCACCAGGGGAACACACAGGTCCCGGTGCGCAGGATGGTTTGTTCGCGGAGCCGGTCGGGGATCTCGTATCCCTCGACACTGTGGTGCTCGTTGAGGTCGATGACCGGTTTCACGACCACCTCTGTGTCGGGGTTGGCGCACCAGGTCCGGACCTGGTCGGCGGTGACGCCCTGGCGGTGGTTCTCCACCCGGGCCAGGTCCAGTCCCCCGCTGCTGCCTCGAACGGCTGCTTCGGACAGGTGCACGTAGAGCACGACCTGACGCGGCTTCACCGTCTTGCCGGGCCGGTGGTTCTCGGGGGTGGTGGTGTTGAGGTCGAGGGCGAGCTGGTGTCGGGCGAGCTCGCCGGCGGCGATCGAGCGGCGTACGTCCAGGCGACTCGGTGGAACCTGCTGCTTTGAGGGTTTCGGCGCCGCGGGTCAGGGCGGCGTCGAGGTCCAGGGCATCGGCGAGGTCGAGCTCGCCCTCGATCCGGCTGGTGCCGTCAAATGAGACCTGCTGGTGGTGAATGGTGAAGTGCCTGCCCTCGGCAGCCTGCTCGGCGTTCTGCACGGCGAGGTCGGGCATGTACCGGGCGATGGCCTCGGCGACCAACCGGTCGAGTGCGGCGAGGCCGATCTTGTGGGCGAACCCGGCGACCTGGGCGTCGACGAACCGTGCTGCCTGCATGGTGAGCCCGAGGGTGGCTTGGGCGATCCGGCGGGCCCGCCACACCGGCAGGTCACCGGTCTGGGTGCGGTCCCAGAGCCGGGTGAGCCGGTACTTCAGCTCCACCGCGTCCGCGACCAGCGCCCGTCCGGAGTCGGTGGAGCGCCCGAGGGCGGCCGCGAACTCGGCAATACAGAACTCCGCCACCAGCGGTGCGCCCGGTCCGGCCAGCGGGAGACCGGTGTCCCCACCACCACAGACCCAGGTCGCCGCTTCGTCGATCGACTCCGGCGGGTGCTGCTCAGCCCAGGTGACCGCCGCGTACAGCACATCGGCCTCGGCCCGATCAGCAACGGCACGACGGTCACGCGCGAACCCGAGCACCGCCGAGGCCGAGTCGAGGTCGGGCCGGGTCGTCGTCATATGTGAATTCAACCATCGACCACCGACAGTATCGAGGGCGTGTTCGAGAATGTGGATAACCAATCTGAGGGCTGGAATGGCGAACTCAACCGGTTGTTGCAACGAACCTCGTGTTGAGGGCCTGGGCTGGAGTCTTCCATTCCAGGGTCATTCGGGGTCGGGTGTTCAGCCGCAGGGCGACGTCGTCGCAGTCGGTCTGGGTCAGGGTTCGTAGGTCGGCGCCCTTGGGCCAGTACTGACGCAGCAGGCCGTTGGTGTTCTCGTTGGTGCCGCGTTGCCAGGGCGAGTGTGGGTCGCAGAAGTAGATCTGCACCCCGGTGTCGGTCTTGAACTGGGCGTGTTGGGCCATCTCCGAGCCGCGGTCCCAGGTGATCGACTGGCGCAGTCTCAACGGCAAGGTGGCGATCATCTCGGCCAGGCTCATCCGGGCCAGCTCGGCGGTGTGCCGGCCCGGGAGCGGAGCGAGCATCACGAACCGGCTGGAGCGTTCGACCAGGGTGATCACCGCGCCTTTGCTGGTGCCACCCAGGAGCAGGTCGCCCTCCCAGTGCCCGGGCACGGCGCGGTTCTCCGCGGTGGCCGGTCGGGCCGAGATCCGGATGTCCTCGGTGATCCCCAGCGTGACCCGTTTCGCCCCACCGGTCTGCGCTTTACGTCTGGTGCGCTGGGTTCGCAGGTGCGCAGTCAGGTCGCGTTTGAGTGCGCCCTTGGTCTGTACGAACAGCGACTGGTAGATCGTCTCGTGGCTCACACGCATCACCGCGTCATCTGGGAACAGCAGCCACAGCGTCTCGGAGATCTGCTGCGGTGACCAGTCTGCGCGCAACAGTGCCCAGACCTTGTTCCGCAACCGCGCTTGGTCCAATCGCCGCGGCTTGGGCCGCTTCGCCGCCAGCTCGGCCCGACGCTGCGCCCGCTCGGCGTCATAGACCCGCCGATAACCCGAGCCACCACCACGAGCCATGGCCGCCTTCGGCGACCTCGAACCCGGAGCCGAGAAGCTCCGCTCCAGCTCACGACTCACTGTCGACTTGTGCTTCCCGATGATCGAAGCGATCTGCTCCTGGCAGAACCCGATCCGAAACGACCGCTCAATCGTGCGACGCTGCCCGATCCTCAACCGTGCACCTGGCATCAGTGTTACCTCCACGCGAATCATTCATGGAGTTGCAACAGCCGATTGAAATCGCCAAGACCGCAACCACGACGGTCGAGCCAGGCAACCCTGAGCGACAGGCAGCGGCCAGGGAACACCAGCGCAACCAGCACGGACAGCAACCACACCCCTCGACAAACCCACGGGGAGAACAGGCGGTCGATACCGAACGGACAACCCGATCAGAGGAGTCTGGCCTGCACGTGTGGTGCGTGCTGGACCCCGCAGATCGCGTTTCCCGTTCAAGATCGACCACCAGATGGCCTCGTCGATCGGCATCGCCCGCCCGCGCTCGTGCGATGGACGGGTCAGGCTGACTCGACCTCCGGCCCGGAGACGGGGGTGACCATCCGGAGCGGCGGGACCAGGCCGGACTGGGCCAGGACGTCGAGGGCCTGCTGCTCCTCGCTGTCGAAGCTGAGCTCGGGCGGAGGCCCGAGCAGGACAGTCACGACGCAGTCGTGGCAGGACAGTCCTCGGACCAGGCAGCTGTCGCAGTCGATGCGAACGCTCATCTCGGGGCTCCTCAATACAACCGGGGAAGGTAGTGCTGCTCACTCCAGCACCCACCACCGACAGGTTCTGTCCCAGCTCGGATCTCGCCAAGCATCCCGGCCCCGCCTGCCGGGTTTTGTCGGTGCTCCTGCCTAGCGTCATTCACATGAGCAGGTGGTCCGCGCAGATGAGCTTCGACGAGCTCGGGCGTCCCCTGCGTGAGGTGACCTTCTGCGTGGTCGACCTCGAGACGACCGGCGCGTCGGTCCAGGGCGGCGCCAGGATCACCGAGATCGGCGCGGTCAAGGTGCGCGCCGGCGAGGTGCTCGGGGAGTTCCAGACGCTCGTCAACCCGCATGCGCAGATCCCGCCGTTCATCGCTGTGCTCACCGGCATCACCAACTCCATGGTGGCCTCGTCGCCGCCGATCGAGTCCGCGCTGCCGGCGTTCCTCGAGTTCGCGCAGGGCACCGTCCTGGTCGCGCACAACGCGCCGTTCGACGTTGGGTTCCTCAAGCACTTCGCCGCGGAGCAGGGGCGGCCCTGGCCGGGTTTCGAGGTGCTCGACACCGCTCGGCTGGCCAGGCGGGTGATCACCCGTGACGACGCACCCAACTGCAAGCTGAGCTCGCTCGCGATCGCGTTTCGCTCGAGCACGACACCCAACCACCGCGCGCTCTCCGACGCCCGCGCCACGGTGGACGTGCTGCACGGCTTGATGGAGCGCCTCGGCGGCCTGGGCGTGCACACGCTGGAGGAGCTGCAGACCTTCAGCTCGCGGGTGAGCCCCGCCGTACGCCGCAAGCGCTACCTCGCCGAGCACCTGCCCCACTCCCCCGGCGTCTACCTGTTCCGTGACGAGCAACAGCGGGTGCTCTACGTCGGCACGTCGCGCGACCTGCGCACCCGCGTGCGGTCCTACTTCACGGCCTCCGAGACCCGCTCACGGATGGGCGAGATGGTCAGCCTGGCCGCGTCGGTGACCGGCATCGAGTGCGCCACGCCGCTGGAGGCGCGCGTGCGCGAGCTGCGGTTGATTGCGGCACACAAGCCGCGTTACAACCGCCGCAGCCGACATCCGGAGAAGATGCACTGGCTCAAGCTCACGGTGGAACCCTGGCCCCGGCTGTCGCTGGTCCGAATCGTCGCCGAGGACGGCGCTGACTACCTCGGTCCGTTCGCCTCCCGACGCACGGCCGAGAAGTGCCTGATCGCGCTGTACGAAGCCTTTCCCATCCGCCAGTGCACCGACCGCCTCACGATCACCCCGACCCGGTCGCCGTGCGTGCTGGCGGAGATGGGCCGCTGTCTCTCGCCGTGCGACGGCAGCGTCTCGATGGACCGCTACGCGAGTGTCGTGGCCAGCGTCCGCGACAACCTGCTGCACCGCGCCGACGAGGTCGTCGAGGCGCTCGCCACCCGCATGGAGCGACTCGCGCAGGACGAGCGGTTCGAGGAGGCGGGTGTGCACCGCGACCGGCTCTCCGCCTTCGTCCGGGCTGCGTCCCGCACCCAGCGACTCGGTTCCCTGTCCTCGTGCACCGAGCTCGTGGCCGCCCGCCGCGAGGACGACCGGCGGTGGGCCGTCCACGTCGTACGCCATGGCCGGCTTGCGGCCGCCGGGGTCATCCCGACGGATGCGCACGCCGGGGTATGGGTGACCCAGCTGCGGGAGTCAGCCGAGACCGTGCCGGGCGGCCCGGGCCCGACCCCGGCCGCGAGTGCCGAGGAGTCCGAGCAGATCCTGCGCTGGCTCGAGCAGCCGGGCGTGCGTCTCGTGCACGTCGACGGGGAGTGGTCCTGTCCGGTCCGAGGGGCAACCCGGCACCTCGCCGTGCACGACGCGGTGGAGCACTCGCGGGCGGCGCTGACGCCCTTCGACGAGCGCCGCGCGTTGACCACTGTCCACCAGCCCTGAGGCCTCCGGTCTCGAAGGGATACGTTGGCCTCATGATCACCGCAATCGTCTTCGTGAAGGCCGACGTCGCGCGCATCCCCGAGGTCGCCGAGGCGATCGCGGCCCTCTCCGGTGTCAGCGAGGTCTACAGCGTCACCGGCCAGATCGACCTGATCGCGCTCGTGCGCGTCATTGACCACGACGACGTGGCGCGGGTCGTGGCCGACTCGATCAACAAGGTGTCCGGCGTGATGGAAACCGAGACCCACATCGCCTTCCGGACCTACTCACAGCACGACCTCGAGTCCGCGTTCTCCCTCGGCCTGGACTGAGCGACCCGCGCTGACCGTCGCGCAAACCGACCATCGACGGCGGCGGTCACCGACTGGGCGTGAGGATCCTCACCGGCCGGAGGTCGACCGGCAGCCGCAGTTCCCAATAGGTCTGGCTGTCCATCTGGACGCCACAGTGCTCCAACGCGTCGGTCACGATCGCGCCCACCGGTCGCCAAGCGAGCACTATCGGCTGCTCGACACCTGTCCACGCGTCGTGTCGGCAGGCGGCACGGATCCCGGCTGCCAGGCGGTCAGGGGCAAGGGCCGAGCCCCACGGTTCCCCCAGTGGTCGCCCTTCTGTGAGCAGGACCAGCCCGGCGATCTCGTCGAGTGCGACCACGGGCCTCCGTCCAGGCGGAGTCGGCGCCATCGCACGACGGACTGCGTCGAGCTCGGTTCGGTCGGTCGAACTCATCGCGATCGATGCCAGCGCTCCCGTCCCGCCGAGCCTGCGGTCCGACGAGTCGTACGCCGTGGTCCGGTACGGGTGCAGCAGTACGCCGTCAGCGCCGACGGACACGCACAACACCAGCGTCGCGACGGCTGAGGACACTGCGAACCAGCGCACGCGTGATGCGGGTGCAGTTATCGCAACGCAGACCATGATGAGGGCCACCCAGCTGGCGGCCAGGTTGACGGCGAGGCTGGAGAGCGAGTTGCCCGAACCGACGGCTTGCACTACCGGTAGCAAGAGGAGTGTCGCCAGCACGACCGGGACGTCCCAGCGCCCGTCCTGCGCACTGACTCCATCGGCCTGTCCGGTTTCTCGGGCCCATCCCCGATCGGTCCGAATCGCGATCGCGCCAAACGCCACGGCTGTCGCGACGACCAGGGCGACGAGTCCGGCCGAGTAGTCGGCCAGGCCGCTGCCGCCCCCTTCGGGCCAGGGGGACTCACCGGCGGCCGCGACGACGCCGACGACCACGAGGGGCCCCGCTGCGGCCACCCACCCAGCGGCGGCGCGCGCTCCGGTCCTCGCCACACCGGCACCAGCCAGAGCGAGCACCACAATGAGGAGCAGCAGAGTGGTCACCCGGCCGAGGATCTCGCCGGTACCCCTGACGTAGAGGTCCACCAGCGCACCGGCGCTGTGGGACGTGCCAGCAGCCAGGCGGTTCACCTCGAGCATGGGTGGGACGACGTCTTCGAGGGGCGCGACGAGGAGATGGAAGAGCAAGACCACGCCCGCAGTTCCGGCCAGGCCCGAACCGAGGAATCGCAGCCAACCAGCCGGACGGAGTGCTCGCGACACGACCACGAACACGACGCCGAGGAAGAACAGCACCACCACGGCCGAGGACCACTTGGCGAGCACCATGGCGAGTACCGGAAGAGGGAGCGCCAGGGCGGGACCGACCGGCAGGCGACCGGTAAGCAGCACCGAGCGCCACGATCGAAAGAACACAGCCATGACGGCCAGGCACCCCAGAGCGACGACGTCGTTGTAGCCAGGGCTGAGCGGCAACCATCCGTACGTCGCGCCGCCTGCGGCGACGAGGGCCATCGCGCCGGCGACTACCCAGGCGCGGGACGGTACGGCGGATGGGAAACGGGCTCGCAGCCAGGTCGTGAACGCCCATCCGAAAACGGCGTGCACGATGAGCACCGAGGTCAGTCGAACCAACCGCAGTCCCGGAATGCTGTAGCCGAGAGCTTCGAACGTCGGGCCGTAGATGTACTGCGCCCCCGTGAAGTTGCGCGCGTTCGTGTCCCACCAGCGGTAGGAGAGGACGTAGGAACCCTCGTCACTGACGTCGAACCCGTGACCCCGGCTGAGCACCACCGGCAACACCCAGGCAGCGGTGGCCACAAGACCCAGGATGGCCAGGAGACCGGGAAGACGTTGGCCCGCGCGCGGACCGCTCCGTCCGGCTGCCATGCGAAAAACTCTAGCCATCCGGACGCCCCGCCGCAGAGGTATGCGCCGACCTGCCCCCATTCAAACGCTGAGCCTCTCAATTCGGACCCCAACGCCCAATCCGTTCCCTATCCTCGAAACGACAGGAGGATGCTGGGTGTACAGGAACATGCGCATCGCCGTCGTGGTGCCGGCCTACAACGAAGAGCTTCTCGTGGGGACAGTGGTCGCGTCGGCCCCAGAGCTCGTCGACCACATCATCGTCGTCGACGACGACAGCAGCGACGCCACCTCCGATGCCGCGAAGGCGAGCGCTGACCCGCGCGTCGAGGTGCACAGGCTCCCGGAGAACCAGGGCGTGGGCGGCGCGATCGTGCACGGCCACAAACGGGCGCTCGAGCTCGGGTGCGACGTCTCGGTGGTGATGGCGGGTGACGCACAGATGGATCCGGCGTACCTCCCGCAGCTCCTCGACCCGATCGCTGACGGCGAGGCCGGGTTCACCAAGGCGAACCGCTTCTACGCCGAGGGGTCCTTCGAGGGCATGCCGAGACATCGTGTCGTCGGCAACATCGCGATGTCCTTCCTGACCAAGGCGGCCTCCGGCTACTGGGGGTTGTTCGACCCGCAGAACGGCTACACCGCGATCCACCGCACCGCCTTGGAACGGCTGCAGCTCGACCGGCTGGCCAAGCGCTACGAGTTCGAGAACGACCTGCTGATCAAGCTCAACGTGCTGCGGGTCGCCGCACGCGACGTACCGATCCCAGCGCTGTACGGCACCGAGGTGTCCGGCCTCAAGGTGGGACGCGTCGCGCCGCGCCTGATGGTCATGCTGTTTCGTGGCTTCTGGCACCGGATGTGGTGGAAGTACATCCTGCAGTCGTTCTCGGCCGTCGCACTCATGTTCTTCACCGGCCTGTTCCTGATGGCCATCGGCATCGGGTTCAGCATCTTCACGATCGTGAACACGCTGGGCCCACCCATCGCCAGCCCGGGCACCGTGCTGCTGGCGGTCGCCCCGTTGCTCAGCGGCCTGCACTTCCTGGTCTCGGCGTTGCAGCTCGACATCCAGGAAGGCAGCCGATGAGCCAGCAGGTCGACGTCGTCCGGAGCACGGCACCCGCCGATGCGACCCGGAGGTCGGTGCGACCCCGGCGAGCCATGCTCGCGGGGATCTGCGGCCTGTTCGCGATCTGGGTACTGGTGATGCCACCGTTCGCGGGCAGCGACGAGCACGACCATGCCTACCGAGCGGCTGCCGCAGCCCGTGGCCAGTGGTCCATCGACCCCGTGAACGCGACCCGGGGCACCGGCGCGTTCCTCACGGTGCCCACCGACATCGTCGCCGCGGCACGCAGCGAGTGCCAGCGCCTCTCCTACACCGAGGACAGGGACTGCGTCGGTAAGCCGGCAGGTGAGGAGACCGTCATCGCGAGCGGCGCCGGTCGCTACCACCCACTCTTCTACGCGGTGGTCGGGACGGCTGCCAGACCGTTCGACGGCGCCGTCGCCCTCTACGCCATGCGGATCGCGGCGGCACTCCTCGCGGCGGCGTTCGTCTGGGCCGCAGCCCGCGCCGCCCAGACCTGGGCCCGGACCCGGTGGCCGTACCTGGGTATCGCCGCTGCCTGCACGCCCGTGGCGGTCTACAGCTGCGCAGTCGCCGCCCCCAACGGGGTCGAGATGATGTCGGCCCTGGCGCTGTGGGTGGCCCTGATCGGCCTGCTCCTGGCACCTCCCGAACACATCCGAAGACTGGCCACCTGCGCCGCGGTCTCGGGCGCCGTACTGGCAACTCTGCGGCCACTCGGCCCACTGTGGTGCCTCGTGATCCTCGGTGCAGTGCTCTTGGCCGTCCCTGCTCAGCCGGGACGGATCAGGGAGCTCCTCCGCCGCCCCTCCGTGCTGGCCGGGGGCCTGCTCGTGCTGGTGAGCGCCGTGCAGAGCACCGCCTGGGTCCTCGCCGTGGACGCCCTGAAGGTGGGTGTCGCGGGTTCTGGCCACACCACCCTGGGCAGCCGGCTCGTGGAATCCGTTACCCAGCTGCCCGCCTGGATCCTCCAGGCGATCGCGGCGTTCCCCCTGCGCAACGACCCCACCCACACGGCCGTGTACGCGTGCTACCTGGGCTTGTTCGTCGTGGTGCTGACCCTCGGCCTGCGCTACGGCAACGCCCGCTCACGGATCGCCATCGCCCTCGTCGTGGCGTGCGTGCTGCTGTTCCCCTATGTGACGACCGTCCACTCCCTCGATCGGTACGGCGCGGCGTGGCAGGGCCGCTACGGACTGCCGGTCGCGATGGGGATCGTGGTCCTCGCCGCGTGTGCGCTCGACCAGTCAAGGCGACGACTCGGAGGACCGGTGCGCCTGGCGTTGTTCTCGCTGTTCGTGGTCGCCCAGACCCTGAGCCCGGCGTACACCCTGCTCCTCGAGATCGACAGGAGCCCCCAGGTCGACGCCGGCTCGTGGGTGCAGCCCTCGCTGCTGCTCACAGTTGTCGTGGCCGGTATCAGCGCAGCGCTGCTGTGGTGGGGGGCCTTCGGGCAGGATCTGCCGACCAAGGCGGGCCTCCGTGCCGAGGTTTGACCCCGCCGCCGAGGTGTCCCCCGACGCCGAGATCGGACGCGGAACGGTGGTCTGGGGTCTGGCGCAGATCCGGGAGGGTGCCGTGCTCGGAGCGATGTGCATGGTCGGCCGCGGCGCCTACGTCGGTGCCGGCGTCCGGATCGGGGACTGCGTCAAGGTGCAGAACCTCGCGCAGGTGTTCGAGCCGGCCATCGTCGAGGACGGTGTGTTGATCGGTCCCGGCGCCATCCTCACCAATGACGAGTACCCACGTGCGATTCTCCCCGGCGGCTCGCGGGTCGATGCCTCCCATTGGGAGCAGGTCGGCGTCACCCTTCGCCACGGCTGCTCGGTCGGCGCCGGCGCCGTGTGCGTCGCCCCGGTCGAGGTGGGACGGTGGGCGATGGTGGCCGCGGGCGCCGTCGTGGTGCACGACGTTCCCGACTTCGCCCTGGTGGCCGGCACCCCGGCCCGAAGGATCGGGTGGGTCGGACCCTCCGGGAGGCGGCTGCTCGACGAGGGCGGACAGTGGCGCTGCCCCGTCACCCGCGCGTTGTACGTCGAGTCCGGGGGGCACCTGCGCGAGGCTGGGGACCATGACTGACCACGCGGCGCAACGAGTGAGTGCTGTCCGCGTCAACATCGGCGAAGCGGAAACCGCAGCGGTGATGCGGGTGCTGCGCAGCGGCCGCCTGGTCCAGGGCCAGGAGGTCGCCGCCTTCGAGGAGGAGTTCGCAGCCGTCGTGGGCGGCCGCAACTGCGTCGCGGTCAACTCCGGCACAAGCGCCCTGCACCTCGGCCTGCTGGCCGCAGGCATCGGACCGGGCGACGAGGTCGTCGTACCCTCCTTCACGTTCGCCGCGACCGCGAACGCAGTCGCGATGACCGGGGCAAAACCCGTGTTCGCCGACATCGAGCCGGACACGTTCTGCCTCGATCCCGATGCGGTGGCGGCCGCTGTCACCTCCCGAACCGCGGCTGTCATCCCCGTGCACCTGTACGGTCACCCGGCACCCTGGGACGGGCTCTCCGACGTCGCCGAGCGACACGGCCTGCTCCTACTGGAGGACGCCGCGCAGGCCCATGCGGCGGCGTACGACGGGACGCCAGTCGGGGCACTCGGAGATGTCGCGGCGTTCAGCTTCTACGCGACCAAGAACATGACCACCGGGGAAGGGGGCATGGTCACGTGCCGCGACGAGCAGACCGCCCGGACCGTCAGGTTGCTGCGCAACCAGGGCATGGAGCAGCGCCACCGCAACGAGATCGTGGGTTTGAACAACCGGATGACCGAGGTCGCGGCGGCCATGGGTCGCGTCCAGCTGCGTCGCCTTGCCGGCTGGAACGAGGAACGCCGCGCCATCGCCACGACGTACGACAACCAGCTGAGCGGCGTGGTCACCCCCCGGGTCGCCCCCAAAGCCGAACCGGTGTGGCACCAGTACACCGTGAGGGCCACGAACCGGGACTCGTTGGCGGCGCGTCTCGACGAGAGTGGCATCGATGCCGTCGTCTACTACCCCGTCCCTACCCACCGACTCCCGGCGTACGACCTCGAGCTGGAGCTGCCCGAGACCCAGCGTGCGGCCCGCGAGGTCCTGTCGCTCCCGATGCGGCCAGGACTGACGGACGACGACGTGGCGCGCGTCATCACTGCCGTCAACGAGGGCTCCGAGTCATGAGTGACCTCCGCGCAGGGCTCGTGGGATTCGGGCAGATGGGCCGTCACCACGCACGGGTGCTGAGCTCGCTCTCCGGTGTTGAGCTGGTTGGCATCGCCGAGCCCGAACTGCGTACCGAACGTGCCACCCAGCACCTGAGCTTCGTCCCGACCCTCGACGAGCTGCTGTCGCGTGGTCTCGAGATCGCGGTCGTCTGTGTCCCGACTGCCATGCACGAGGAGGTCGCGGTGCAGCTGGCCGAGGCCGGCGTACACGCCCTCATCGAGAAGCCGGTCGCGCCTGACGCCGCCGCTGCCGGCCGCATCGCCCAGGCGTTCAACTCGCGTGGGCTGGTGTCGTGTGTGGGCCACATCGAGCGGTACAACCCGGCGCTGCAGGAGATGAGGAAGCGACTGTCCAATGGGGAGCTCGGCGAGCTGTACCAGGTCGCGACCCGTCGCCAAGGGCCCTATCCGGAGCGGATCGCCGACGTCGGCGTCGTGCTCGACCTGGCGACCCACGATGTCGACCTGACAGCGTGGGTCACGAGGCGTGCCTATGCCACGCTCTCCGCCCGCACAGCCCACCGGTCGGGGCGCCAGCACGAGGACCTGGTCGCCGCCGTCGGCACGCTCTCCGACGGGACCGTGGTCAACCACCTCGTCAACTGGCTCTCCCCGCTCAAGGAGCGGGTCACAGTCGTGACCGGCGAGCGCGGCACCCTCGTCGCGGACACGATCAACGCAGATCTGACGTTCTTCTCCAACGGACTCGCCCCTGTCATGTGGGAAACGCTGGCCACGTTTCGAGGGGTGGTTCAGGGCGACGTCGTCCGCTACGCGATCCCCAAGCGCGAGCCCCTCGTGGTGGAGCTCGAGGCCTTCCGGGACGCGGTCCTCGGCCTCGACCGCCGCATCGTCACGATCGAGGACGCAACGCACACCGTGAAAGTTGCGGAGGCCATGATCCGGGCCGCCGACACGGGTCAAGTCCAGACACTCACGTGAGTAGGCACCGATAACCTGCGGCCATGTCCTGGCTCGACCTGATCGGGTGGTTCGGTTCCGCTCTGCTGATCTTCTCGGTGATGCAGGCGCGGCTCCTGCGCTTTCGCGTGCTCAACCTGCTCGCGTGTGTGGTCCTGACCGGCTTCAACGCCGCGATCGAGATCTGGCCCATGGTGGCCATGAACATCGCCCTGACGCTGATCAACCTGTGGCACATCCGCAAGCTGCTCGCCACCCGGCACGACGAAGCGGCGTACACCGTGATCGAGGTGGGACCGGACGACGAGTACCTCCGCCACATGATGCGGGTGCACGGCGAGGACATCTTGAGGTTCCAGCCCGACCTGGTCTGGGACGGCAATGCTGCGGGTCGGTCCGCATTCATCGTGCAGCGTGGCGACGAGACCGTCGGCCTGGTGCTGTTGCGTGACGACGGGGACGGAGTCGCTCGAGTACAGCTGGACTACGTCACCAAGCGGTTCCGCGACTTCTCTCCCGGAGAGTTCGTCTGGCGCCGCAGCAACGTCCTCCGGGGACGTGGGTTCACGAGCGTGGTCACGCCCGCCACCATGGTGAGCGCCTACTACGAGCGGATCGGCTTCCACCGCGACGAGAAAACCGGGGCCTGGACACTGGACCTCTGAGCTGGATCTTTGGGCCGCTCAGAGGGTTGCCGCGACCCAGCGGTCGAGGGTGCTGTGCGCAGCGCCGGAGTCCACGGCTTCGGTCGCCCGGGCGATCCCGGCCGCCAGTCGCTCTTCGATCGAGCCGGCCTCGGCCGCGTGCACCGCCAGGGCAGCACCTGCGTTGAGCAGTACGGCGTCGCGCACCGGCCCCGACTCGCCGGCAAGCAGGCGGCGTACGACGTCGGCGTTGTACGCCGCATCCCGACCACGGAGCCCCTCAGCCGTCCCGCGGGGGATCCCGACTGAGCCTGCATCCAGCGTCTGCTCGACGACCTCACCATCGCTGACCACCCACAGGCTCGACGTGGTGGTCGTGGTCAGCTCGTCCAGCCCGTCGTCGCCGCGGAAGACCCACGCGTCCACACCCCGGCGGGCGAACACGCCGGCCATCACCGGGGCCATCCGCCGGTCAGCGCAGCCGATCGCCTGTGCTGCCGGGCGGGCCGGGTTGGCGATCGGGCCGAGGAAGTTGAACGTGGTGCCCACACCAAGCTCGCGGCGCGGAACGGCGGCGAACCTCAGAGCCGGATGGAACGCCGCTGCGAAGCAGAAGGTGATTCCGGCCTCCTGGGCAACCCGGGCCACGTCCGAGGCGGGCAGGTCCATCCGGATGCCGAGGACCTCGAGCACGTCGGCGCTGCCGGACTTCGAGGACGCCGACCTGTTGCCGTGCTTGACCACTGTGACTCCGGCGCCCGCGGCGACGATCGCCGCCATCGTGGAGATGTTCACCGAGAACGACCGGTCGCCTCCGGTGCCCACCACGTCGAGCACCCGGCCCGGGATCGGCAGCGGGGTGGCATGCGCGTACATCGCCTCGACGAGACCCTCCATCTCGTCGATCGTCTCGCCCTTCGCCCGCAGCGCGACCGCGAAGCCGGCGATCTGGGAGGGCGTCGCCTCGCCGGAGAGGACCGTGCCCATCGCCCATGCCGTCTGCTCCGAAGTGAGGTCGGTGCCTGCGATCAGCGAACCGAGAACCTCGGGCCAGGTGGAGCCAGGCATCAGGTCTGCATCAGCTCTGGGCCGGGACCCGCGAGCGGAGCAGCCGGATGACGGTCTCGGCCAGCTCGATCGGGTCCAGCGGGTGCGAAACCGCGCCTTCGGCGCGCGACCAGGTCGCCAGCCAGTTGTCATGCACCCGTCCAGTGAGCACGAGCACGGGTGGGCACCGGTAGATCTCGTCCTTGAGCTGACGCGCGATCCCCAGGCCACCCGCGGGCACGGCCTCGCCGTCGAGGATGGCCAGGGCGATGCCGCCGGCGTCCATCTGCTGGATGACGACCGGCTCGGTGGCCACCTCGACGTACTCGAGCTCAGGAAGGTCAGGGTGCGGTCGCCTGCCGAGGGCCTGGATCACCCGCTGGCGCGTCTCGACGTCGTCGCTGTAGACGAGCACCTTCAGGGCCGCGGGCGGGTCGTTGGCGTGGGGGCTGGTCACGCGGCAGATGCTACCGGTTGGGCTGCTAGTGGCCATTCCCTTTAGTTCGTCGGGGTCCCCGCGTCCCGGGCTCGCACATCGCTGCGTTGGAGTCGGTCGAAGTAGGTCAACTACGACTTTCCTCCTCCGCCTTGCGCTGCACACACCTGGACCACGGCTACCCTCGACGAACTCGCGGTCATGACCACTAGCTGGCCGGGGCGTCCCCGGACCGCTCCAGCCGGTCGAGCCGACGATCCTCGCGACGCGCCTCCTGCATCGAGGCGCGCACCCACTGTGCGAACAGCACTGCGATCAGCAGTACGCCGATCAGGTCGCCTGCGGCCCAGAGGATGCCGCCCGCCAGGTGCTGGTCGTCGTGTGGGTCGGGCAGCCACGACATCGAGTTGTGCAGTGCGGGGTACCAGTCGCCGCCGATCAGCTCCGACTGACCCATGATCGTGACCCCGAGGAAGGCGTGGAAGGGCAGCGTGAGCATCAGCAGCAACAACCTGAAGGGGTGGCTCACCCGTCCCGGCACCGGGTCCACGCCCAGGATCGGGGTGAAGAACAACGCCCCGACCAGGACCAGATGGACGTGCATCAGCTCGTGCAGGAGCTCGGAGTGCAGGGTGGCGTCGTACCAACCGGAGAAATAGAGCGCCCAGGGGCTCACGACGTACAGCGCCAGGGTGAGCGGTGGGAAGGTCAGCACCTTGGCCACGCGCGAGTGCAGCAGTGCGAGCAGCCAGCCCCGTGGTCTCCGGGGCAAGGTCCGCAACGCGAGCGTGACCGGTGCGCCCAGGGCGCAGAACAACGGCACCAGCATCGTCAGGATCATGTGCTGCACCATGTGCACGCTCAGCAGCGTGGTGTCGTACGCCGCGATGCCGGAGCTCGTGGCGAAGAAGAACGTGCCCATCCCGCCCACCACGAAGGCCAGAGTGCGTCCCACCGGCCACCGGTCCCCACGGTCGCGCAGCCGCCACACACCGAGCAGGTAGAGGCCTGCTGCCCACACGGCGAGCACGAACGGGACGGGCGGCAGACCCCACTCGGTGAACACCGCCGAGGGCGAGAAAGGGGGCACCCGCCAAGGCTAAGCCGTGCCCGCGAATCCTTGTCCGCCGCGAGCTGGAACCAAGTTCATTGCAAAACACCGGGGGTAGGGGTGGCGCTATCCGGGCGTAACGCAATAATGACGTCGTGGCGACGACTGCAGCGGCTCTCCCGGCATCCCGGCTCCACGGGCATCACGACCGTCCGAGCATGGTGAGCGTAGGCACCATCGTTTGGCTCGCGAGCGAGCTGATGTTCTTCGCGGCGCTGTTCGCGGCCTACTTCACGATCAGGGCCGTCAACGAGAGCCTGTGGGATCAGTCGACGGCGATGCTCAACGTCCCGTTCTCCTCGATCAACACCTTCATCCTGGTGGCCTCGTCGTTCA
This sequence comes from uncultured Actinomycetota bacterium, assembly GCA_963759525.1. Taxonomy (GTDB): domain Bacteria; phylum Actinomycetota; class Actinomycetes; order Propionibacteriales; family Nocardioidaceae; genus Marmoricola. Next base: position 93,960 of record CAVWZO010000011.1, read on the forward strand.
CCTGCCAGTGGGGCGTGTTCAAGGCCGAGGACGGCATCGTCGGCCGGACCGGCAAGATCTACCAGGTCGGGCAGTGGGGCCTGCGGGAGTGGTTCGTGCTGACCTACGCCATGGGCGCGATCTTCGTCGCGGGTCAGGCCTTCGAGTACGTCGAGTTGACGCACGCCGGGCTCACCATCCCTGCCTCCTCCTACGGCACGGTGTTCTACCTCGCCACAGGCTTCCACGGCATCCACGTGATCGGTGGGCTGGTGGCGTTCCTCTTCGTCCTGGGCCGCACGCTCGTCGCCCGCAAGTTCACCCACGAGCAGGCCGTGACGGCGATCATCGTGTCGTATTACTGGCACTTCGTCGACGTTGTCTGGGTCGGCCTGTTCGCGACCATCTACCTGATCAAGTAGCACGGACCCGTAAAGGACGAACTGGTGCGAGTGACAAGCAGGATCTTCGAACGGATCGCCGGTCGCGTCTCAACCGGTCGCCGAAGCCGACTCGCAGCGCCGCTCGTGCTGCTTCTCGGGCTGCTGGTCACCGGGGGGATGTACGCCGCGCTCTCCCCCGCGACTGCCCAGACGAAGGCCGCCGACGAGGACATGGTGGCCAAGGGCCGCGCGCTGTTCCTCGTGGGCTGCGCCTCCTGCCACGGCAAGAACGCTGAGGGCATCTCCACCGTGAACGGTGGCCAGTACGGTCCTTCACTGATCGGCGTGGGCGCCGCAGCCGTCGACTTCCAGGTCGGGACGGGCCGGATGCCGATGGCGCAGCCAGGCACCCAGGCACTGCGCAAGGCTCCGGTCTACGACGCCGAGGAGACCGAGGCGCTGGCGGCGTACGTCGCCTCGCTAGGCCCCGGGCCCGAAGTCCCTGACGAGTCCGACTACGACGTCTCCGACGTGGAGAACGAGGACATCGTCCGCGGCGGCGAGTTCTTCCGCACGAACTGCACGGCGTGCCACAACTTCGCCGGCCAGGGAGGCGCTCTTCCGCGCGGTCGTTTCGCACCGTCACTCCAAGGGGTCTCGGAGAAGCACATCTACGAGGCCATGCTCACCGGTCCCCAGCAGATGCCTCTGTTCTCCGAGGCAGTCCTCACCCCCGACGACAAGCGTGCAGTCATTGCGTACCTGAAGAAGAACGAGGAGACGCCCGACTACGGCGGCTACACGCTTGGTTCTCTCGGCCCGGTCACCGAAGGCCTGTTCGCGTGGCTGGTCGGCATCGGAGGCCTGGTAGCCGTCGCGGTGTGGATCGGGGCCAACACCACCCGCTCGAGGAAGAAGACCCACTGATGAGCGACGAGATGGAGCCGATCCCGGACCCCGGGCTCCCCGACCACGAGCCGCGCCCGACCGACGTCGACGAGGAGGCCGAGAAGCGCGCAGAGCGGCAGGTCGCCGCGCTCTTCGGGCTCTCGGCAGTCTTCACGGTGCTGTTCGTCGTCGCCTACTTCTACTTCGACGTCGGCGACGACCCAGACGTGATCCTCGGTCTGGGCGCCTCCAACGCCTTCCTGGGCATCACTCTCGGGCTCTCCCTGCTGCTCATCGGCACCGGCACCATCCAGTGGGCCCGCAAGCTCATGGGCGACGAGGAGATCGTGGAGTACCGCCACCCGGCGGCTGCCTCTCCGGAGAAGCGTCAGGAGACCCTCGAGGCGCTCCAGATCGGCACCGAGGAGTCCGGCATCGCCCGGCGGCCGCTGATCCGCAACTCACTGCTCGGCTCGCTGGGACTGGTCTCCTTGGCCGCCCTCGTCCCGCTGTGGGATCTCGGCCCGACCCCGGGCGACAAGCTCTACAAGACCATCTGGAAGAAGGGCATGCGCGTCGTCCAGGACGTCGACGGAAAGCCGATCAGGCCCGCCGACATGGAGATCGGCCAGCTGGTCAACGGCGAGCCTGAGATCTTCTACCAGGAGAACGACGAGGGCCATCCCGAGGTCGAGGGCGTCCACCTCCAGGTCGAGAAGGCCAAGGCGGCGGTCATCATCGTCAAGATGCAGCCTGATGACCTCAAGAAGCCGGCGAAGGGCAGGGAGAACTGGGCGGTCGACGGGGTCTTGTGCTTCTCGAAGATCTGCACCCACGTGGGCTGCCCGATCTCCCTGTGGGAGCAGCAGACGCACCACCTGCTGTGCCCCTGCCACCAGTCAACCTTCGACCTGGCCGACAACGGCCGCGTCATCTTCGGCCCTGCCGCTCGGGCGGTGCCTCAACTACCATTGGCCGTGGATGACGAGGGCTACCTGATCGCGACCAGCGACTTTACCGAGCCGGTCGGCCCGAGCTTCTGGGAACGTGGGTGAGCTGAACGATGTCCGCCATTGCCAACACCAACGGCACGAAGGCTGCCAAGGCCTCTAAGCCGTCCAAGGTAGGCGCTGCGACCCTCTGGACCGATGAGCGCACCGGCATCGGGGGGCTCGGCAAGAAGCAGCTGCGCAAGGTGTTCCCGGACCACTGGTCGTTCATGCTGGGCGAGATCGCGCTGTGGAGCTTCGTCGTACTGCTCCTCACCGGCGTCTTCCTGACCCTGTGGTTCCGCCCCAGCATGGTGGAGGTCGTCTACGACGGTTCCTATGACCAGCTGCGCGGCATCCACATGTCCGAGGCCTACGCCTCCACGCTGAACATCTCCTTCGATGTCCGTGGCGGCCTGCTGATGCGCCAGGTCCACCACTGGGCGGCGATGATCTTCGTCGCAGCGATGATGATCCACCTGCTGCGCGTCTACTTCACCGGCGCGTTCCGCAAGCCTCGCGAGCTCAACTGGGTCGTCGGCAGCCTGCTGCTGCTCCTCGGCACCCTCGAGGGCTTCACCGGCTACTCGCTCCCCGACGACCTGCTCTCCGGCACCGGAATCCGCGCAGCCGACGGCTTCATGAAGTCGATGCCCGTGGTGGGCACCTACATGTCGTTCCTGCTCTTCGGCGGCGAGTTCCCGGGCGACTCGATCATCCCGCGGCTGTTCACCATCCACGTGCTGCTGATCCCCGGGATCCTGCTCGCCCTGGTGGGCGTCCACATGCTGCTGCTCGTCTACCACAAGCACACGCAGTGGCCCGGGCCTGGACGGACCGAGCAGAACGTCGTGGGCTACCCGCTGTTGCCGGTCTATGCAGCGAAGGCGGGCGGCTTCTTCTTCATGGTGTTCGGCGTACTGACCCTGATGGGCGGGTTGATGGCCATCAACCCCGTCTGGCGCTTCGGTCCCTACGTCCCGGCCGAGGTCACAGCCGGCTCCCAGCCCGACTGGTACATGGGCTGGCCCGACGGTGCACTCCGGATCATGCCCAACTGGGAGTCGCACCTGTTCCAGGGTGCGGGAGGAATCCCTGGGGTCACCTTGTCCTGGAACGTCTTCTTGCCGATCATCGTGCTGCCGGGCCTGATGTTCACGATCCTGATGATGTTGCCCTTCCTCGAGTCGTGGATCACCGGCGACAAGCGGGAGCACCACCTGCTCCAGCGTCCGCGCAACGCCCCGACCCGGACCGCCCTGATGGTGGCCCTGATGACCTTCTACGGTCTGATGTGGGCAGCCGGTGGCAACGACATCATCGCGATCAAGCTGAAGCTCAGCATCAACCAGATCACCTACTTCATGAGGGCTGCGGTCTTCATCGGCCCGGTGATCGCCTTCATGATCACGCGTCGTTGGTGCATGTCGCTGCAACGTCACGACAACGAGAAGATCCTGCACGGCCTCGAGAGTGGCGTCATCATGCGCGACGCCCAGGGCGGGTACAGCGAGAAGCACGTTCCGCTCGCCCCGGGCCGGGCCTACACCCTCACCGCACGTGACCGCGACCGGGTGTTCGTCCCGGACGAGGAGACCGACGACAACGGCGTCGAATCGCCGACGGCTCGCAAGGACAAGCTCCGTGCGGCCCTGTCCGCGTACTGGTACGGCAGCAACATCCAGAAGCCGACCAAGGCCGAGCTCGAGGAAGGACACCACCACGCCGAGATCGAGCACGCCCACGACGCGCCGCTCGAAGGCCACGCCGCAGACGGCCACCAGTTCGACGGTCGTCACGACGTGCACGGGGAAGAGCTCAGCAGCGACGCCACCTGGCACTGAGTGGTCGTAGAACCCCGCGAGAGGGTCCGGGCTTTCCGGGCCCTCTCCGCAGTAGGTGATAGGTGGTCGAGTCTTCGGTGTCCCTGGCGGGACGTCCCCTGTCGGGGTGAAAATCGGGGGGTTGCCCCTTGAGGTCGTCGCTGCTTGGTCCTGAGGCCGGGGTCGAGTCTGGCACTGGGAGTCGTTGAAGAGTCCTGTATTGCGCTACGAGCGCGCGAGTCCGCCTGTTGTTCGTTCTCGCTGGCTCCCTGGGGCAGCTGGTTGGTGTGGTCTGGGTGAGGAAGGGAGCAGAGATATGTCAGATCACGATGTAGCTGGTGGGCGTGGTGAAGCGCCCCAGAGTGTGGTTGAGGGTCCGCTGGTCTCGCGGGTGGCGGCGTTGGATATCGCGAAGGCGTCGTTGGTGGCGTGTGTGCGGGTTCCCGACGAGGCGCGTGTGGGTCGGCGGTTGCAGTCGGTTCGGGAGTTCTCGACGTTGACCCCGGCGTTGTTGGGTCTGGCCGATTGGCTGCGGGTTGAGCAGGTTGAGCTGGTCGGGATGGAGGCGACCGGGGACTACTGGAAGCCGGTGTACTACCTGCTGGAGGCCGAGGGTTTCGAGGTGTGGCTGCTCAATCCCAGACACGTCAAGAACGTGCCGGGTCGAGCCAAGACCGACCGGCTGGACGCGGTGTGGCTGGCCAAGCTGATGGAGAGGGGGATGGTGCGCCCGAGCCTGGTGCAGCCCAAGCCGATTCGTCAGTTGCGTGACCTGACCCGGTACCGGCGCAGTGTGGTCCGGGACCGGACCCGGGAGGTGCAACGGCTCCAGGATCTGTTGGAGGATGCCCAGATCAAGCTGTCGAGTGTGATCAGCGACATCATGGGTGTCTCGGGCCGGGAGATGATCGAGGCGCTGATCGCTGGGGAGCGCGACCCGAAGACGCTGGCGCAGATGGCGCGGAGCCGGATGCGCTCGAAGATCGCGGTCCTCGAAGAGGCGTTGACCGGACATTTTGAGGACCATCACGCGTTCCTGGCCGCAGCGATGCTGGCGCGGATCGACGCGGCGAACCGCACCGAGGAGGACCTGACCACTCGGATCGAGAGGTCGATCGAGCCCTTTCGTCACCAGGTCGACCAGCTGATCGCGATCACCGGGGTGGGGGCGAAGTCGGCCCAAGAGCTGATCGCCGAGATCGGCGTGGACATGAGCCGGTTCCCCACCGCGGATCATCTCGCCGCCTGGGCCCGGTTCGCCCCGATCGACCGGCAGTCGGCGAACCGGGCGAAGAGCGCCACCACCGGGAAGGGCAATCCCTGGCTGGGCGCGACCTTGGGCGAGATCGTGGCTGCCATCGCCCGCACCGACACCTTCCTCGGCGAGCGCTACCGACGCCTCGTCCGACGGCGCGGGAAACAACGCGCCATCGTCGCAGTCGGCCGCTCAGTCCTGGTGATCGTGTGGCACCTACTCAACGACCCCGACACCACCTACCACGACCTCGGCGCGGACTACTACCACGCGGGGATCAACCGACGACGCCGCGAACGCGACCTCACCCGGCAGCTGGAGAACCTGACCGGACAACGCGTCATCCTCCAGCCACGCCCCGACCAAGCCGCCTGACCCACGAGCATCACCGAGAATCCGGCTTCGCCGGATGCTGCCGCCTGCCCACGCCGGCCCCTATTTTCGAGTCAGCAGCGAGCGCAGCGAGCGACCAGTCGAGACCACCCTGCGCGCACGCCGAGCAGCAGCCCAGACCCTAGGTGGTCGAGCAGCGAGCGCAGCGAGCGACCCGCCGAGACCACCCTCCGCACGCCGAGCAGCAGCCCAGACCCTAGGTGGTCGAGCAGCGAGCGCAGCGAGCGGCCAGTCGAGACCACCCTCCGCAAGCCGAGCAGCAGCCCAGACCCTAGGTGGTCGAGCAGCGAGCGCAGCGAGCGATCAGTCGAGACCACCCTCCGCCCATCAGCGGGGGCGCGTCGAGGACGCCGCAGGCAGCTGATGAACATGCCACCGGCCCCGCCGGGGAAGGGTTCGGCGGGGTCCGGGGCGGGGTGGCTAGTGGTCGGGTGGGTCGGCGATGCAGGAGGTGTCGGCTTTTCGGGGTGGGGGCCGCTTGGGGGTGACGTCGCGGGTGCCTTGGTGGTCGGTGAGGAACTGGTAGCCGTAGGGGCTGGACCACAGGAACGACCCGGGTTCCAGGACCGTGTAGCTCCAGGCGGTGTGGGTTTTGAGTCGATGGTGCCGTCGGCACAGGGCGGCGAGGTTGCACGAGCAGGTGGATCCGCCCTGGTCGTAGGGAATGACGTGGTCGCAGTCGGCGGTCCGTGCGGGGCGGGTGCACCAGGGGAACACACAGGTCCCGGTGCGCAGGATGGTTTGTTCGCGGAGCCGGTCAGGGATCTCATAGCCCTCGACCCGGTGGTGCTCGTTGAGGTCGATGACCGGTTTCACGACCACCTCGGTGTCGGGGTTGGCGCACCAGGCCCGGACCTGGTCGGCGGTGACGCCCTGGCGGTGGTTCTCCACCCGGGCCAGGTCCACACCACCACCGGTGCCACTAGGGCCGGTGCTGGTGCTGCCGGTGACGGCTGCTTCGGAGAGGTGCACGTAGAGCACGACCTGGCGAGGCTTCACCGTCTTCTGGGGGGCGTCGTCCTGGTGGTTCTCGGGGGTGGTGGTGTTGAGGTCGAGGGCGAGCTGGTGTCGGGCGAGCTCGCCGGCGGCGATCGAGCGGCGTACGTCCAGCGACTCGGTGGACCCGCCGGCTTTGAGGGTTTCGGCTCCGCGGGTCAGGGCGGCGTCGAGGTCCAGGGCATCGGCGAGGTCGAGCTCGCCCTCGATGCGGCTGGTGCCGTCGAAGGAGACCTGCTGGTGGTGAATGGTGAAGTGCCGCCCCTCGGCAGCTGTTCGGCGTTCTGCACGGCGAGGTCGGGCATGTACCGGGCGATCGCCTCGGCGACCAACCGGTCGAGTGCGGCGAGGCCGATCTTGTGGGCGAACCCGGCGACCTGGGCGTCCACGAACCCTGCGGCCTCCATGGACAGCCCCAAGGTGGCTTGGGCGATCCGGCGGGCCCGCCACACCGGCAGCTCACCGGACCCGACCCGGTCCAGAGCCGGGGCAGCCGGTACTTCAGCTCCAGCGCGTCCGCGATCAGCGCCCGTCCGGAGTCGGTGGAGCGGCCGATCGCGGCGGCGAACTCGGCAATACAGAACTCCGCCACCAGCGGTGCGCCCGGTCCGGCGAGCGGGAGACCGGTGTCCCCACCACCACAGACCCAGGTCGCCGCTTCGTCGATCGACTCCGGCGGGTGCTGCTCAGCCCACGTGACCGCCGCGTACAGCACATCGGCCTCGGCCCGGTCAGCAACGGCACGACGGTCACGCGCGAACCCGAGCACCGCCGAGGCGGAATCGAGGTCGGGCCGGGTCGTCGTCATATCTGAATTCAACCATCGACCACCGACAGTATCGAGGGTGTGTTCGAGAATGTGGATAACCAATCTGGGGGCTGGAATGGCGCAACCACGACGGTCGAGCCATCGGCACCTGCATCTCGACGTTGTCGCTGGAGACGGAGCGCATCGGATCGGAGTCTGCGCCACGCTGGCCGGTGGCATCCCAGTCGCGCTCGGAGAGCGGGTAGTAGACATAGTCGTCGCCCGGGGAGTTGAGGTTCTCGTGGGTACCGGCCGGGATGCAGCGCTTGATCTTGCGGTCCTCGATCGGCCCGCCTCCGATCTGCAGCGCCGTGACGTTGGAGCCGGTCTTGACCGATGATGCCGCCACCAGACCGACCAGGAGCGCGGCCGGTACCAGCAGCACGGCCGCCAGCACCAGCACCAGCGCAGTGCTGAGCTTGAAGCGTGACGGGGAAGGCATGGATGCTCCTGCGCTGTTCATTTGGGTTTCAGGGGGTTCAGGGGGTCTGGTCGTCGCGACGCTGGCGCAGGCTGCGCTGGTGGGTCCTGATCTCGTCGATGACGAGTGGTGCCAGTACGGAGTCGACGTCGCGCCGCTCCACGGCTGCATCGAGCAACCGGTCGATCAGCTCGCGCGACGCCTCGAGCTCACGGAGCTCCTCGGCGTGGATGGCGTCCTGGCCCGCCCGGGAACGGCGCCCGTAGGCCAGCACCAGCAGGCACACGGGCACCAGCAACACCAGGTAGATGACCAGGACCTTCCCACGGGGCGACCCTATCCGGCGCGCGACCGCTTTGGACCGAAACGACCGAGGTGTCGGCTTGACGCCCCGGCAGGTGGCTCAGCTGAGCGCAGATCCGGTCCGGTAGTCGGCGAAGGAGGTGTTCCAGTCGCCGAAGCCATTGGTGAGGTCCATGCCCTTGTCGGTGCCGACGTACTCGACTACGTCACCGATGTTGGTGTTGTTGTAGAGCCACTCGGCGTTGGCGGTGCTCATGCCGGTGCAGCCGTGGCTGACGTTGGCGCTGCCCTGCGAGCCAACCGACCAGGGGGCGGCGTGCACGAACTCACCGGAGTAGGTGACGCGCATGGCGTACTCGACGTCGTCGAGGTCGTAGCCGTCGGCACTGTCCGGGTCAATGCCGATGGTCTCGGAGTTCATCCGCTTGGTCCGGTACTTCTCGATGATCACCTTGGTGCCGGAGCGGGTGGTGAACTTCGGCTGCTCCCCGGTGGTGATCGGGATCGTCCGAACCAGCTCGCCGTTGCGGAAGACCCGCATGTCGTGGGTGTCCATGTTGACCTTGCTGACCATGGAGGGGCCGACGTGGAACTTCATCTTCCGGTCGATCTGGCCGTAGATGCCCTTCCCGGCCGGGACGCCCTTGATGTCGGCCGTGACCGTCACGTCGGTGCCTGGACGCCAGTACTGCCGCGGTCGCCAGTGCACCTCCTGGTCGCTGATCCAGTGAAAGGCGCCGACCTGGGCCGGCTGGCTGACCACCTTGAGGTGGCGCTCGATGGAGGCCTTGTTGGAGACGGGTACGTCGAACCGCACGATCACGGGCATGCCGACACCGACGGTCTGGCCATCGACCGGCACGAAGCTGGGATAGGTCTGCTCGTCCAGGCTCAAGGCGCGCGTCTTGAACGCTGACTCGTAGGTGTTCTTCAGCCCGTCGGCGTCCACCGCGCTGCTGGTGATGCGGTAGCGCGAGGCCGCCTGCAGCTGGGTGCTGGAGACCCAGCGGGTCTTGTCAGGAGACAGGCGACCCTGCACCACGACGCCCCTGGGGCCGGTCACCTGGACCGCCTCGAAGGTGCCGGACTCGACTCGCAGCCTCACCGGACGCTCCAGGCCGACGCCCTTGGCGCCGGCACGGATGCTGCTGACGATCTTGGCCTCGGAGTCCTTGGCGGACTCGCTCGGGGCCGACTGCGGAGCGCCCCCCGGGTCCTTGTCCTGGATGCCGGAGCAGGCCGTCACCGAGGCGAGTGTCAGGGCGACACCTACCAGGGACAGGCGTGTACGGAAGGACCGGCTGAGCATGGGGGACTCCAAAAAGAACAGGGACAACAACGGGGGGCGAGACTTAGAAAGGGTACCTACGCAGAAATAACGACACGCGCAGGTCCTACGTGTTCCTACTCACCCCGTGAGATGGAATACCCCCCGGACGAGCGGCCTGCGGTCAGTGGGCGTGCTCGCCGCGGTAGTACTCAAAGACCAGGCCGGAGAGTGCCACCGCTCCGAGCACACCGCCGATGATGAACAGCCACCATCCGATCACCACGCCGACCACCATCGTGGCGAGGCACAGCCCGCACCAGAACGGCCACCAGCTGTACGGCGGGAAGAAACCGAGCTCGCCCGCACCCTCGACGATCTCGCCGTCCTTGCGGTCCTCCGGGCGACCACCCGAGGCGGTGATCTGCCGCGCGTGGAAGCCGAGGTAGAAGGTGATCAGCGTGACCAGCAGGGTGGTCATCACCAGCGCGGTCGTCCCCGTCCAGTCGCCGGAGATCAGCCAGTAGGCCGGCGTCACCAGCGCGAAGAACACACCGCAGATCCCGAACATCCAGGTCTCATGCTTCATCGGGCGTCGTCCTGTCCGCCGAGCGCGCCGCGCCGACCTTCCATGTCGGGTGCGTCAGAAAACTTGTCGTCGTCGCCGAGTCCCTCGTTGTCGGCGTACTCGAGCGCCGCGATCTCCGGGTGGTGGAGGTCGAAGGCCGGCGACTCCGAGCGGATCCGCGGGAGGCTGACGAAGTTGTGCCGTGGTGGTGGACAGCTCGTGGCCCACTCGAGCGAGCGGCCCCATCCCCACGGGTCGTCGACCGTCACCTCGGGCGTACGGCTGGTTCTCATGACGTTGATCAGGAAGGGCACCGTCGAGAAGGCGAGCAGGAACGCCCCGACGGTGGAGATCTGGTTCAGCGTGGTGAACCCGTCAGACTCCGCGTAGTCGGCATACCGACGGGGCATGCCTTCGACACCGACCCAGTGCTGGACCAGGAACGTCGTGTGGAAGCCGACGAACAGCAGCCAGAAGTGGACCTTGCCCAGGCGCTCGTCGAGCATCTTGCCGGTCATCTTGGGCCACCAGAAGTAGAACCCGGCGAACATCGCGAAGACGACCGTTCCGAAGACCACGTAGTGGAAGTGCGCCACCACGAAGTAGGAGTCGGAGACGTGGAAGTCGAGAGGCGGCGAGGCCAGGATGATGCCCGTCAGGCCGCCGAAGAGGAACGTGACCAGGAACCCGACGGACCACAGCATGGGCGTGTCGAACGAGATGGACCCGCCCCACATCGTGCCTATCCAGTTGAAGAACTTCACTCCGGTCGGTACGGCGATCAGGAACGTCATGCCCGAGAAGAAGGCCAGGTCGACGGCGCCGGTGACGAACATGTGGTGCGCCCACACCGCGACCGAGAGGATCGCGATGCCGAGCGTGGCGCCGACGAGTCCGACGTACCCGAAGATCGGCTTGCGGCTGAAGACGGGCAGGATCTCGGTGATGATGCCGAAGAACGGCAGCGCGATGATGTAGACCTCGGGGTGGCCGAAGAACCAGAACAGGTGCTGCCACAGGATCGGGCCCCCGCCCGAGGGATCGAAGACATGCGCACCGAGCTGGCGATCTGCCTCCAGCGCCAGCAGAGCGGCGGCCAGGATCGGGAACGCGATCAGCACGAGCAGGCTGGTCACCAGGATGTTCCACGTGAAGATGGGCATCCGGAACATGGTCATGCCGGGGGCGCGCATGCAGATGATCGTGGTCACGAAGTTGACCGCTCCGAGGATGGTGCCCAGGCCAGCCAGCCACAGGCCCATGACCCAAAGGTCACCGCCGACGCCGGGCGAGCGCACAGCGTTGGAGAGTGGGGTGTAGCCCGTCCAGCCGAAGTCGGCTGCGCCCTCGGGGGACAAGAAGCCCGCCGCGGCGATCAGCCCGCCGAAGAGGAAGAACCAGTAGCTGAGCATGTTCAGCCGGGGGAACGCGACGTCCGGTGACCCGATCTGGAGCGGCATCACCACGTTGGCGAACCCGATGAACAGCGGCGTCGCGAACAGCAGCAGCATGATCGTGCCGTGCATCGTGAAGAGCTGGTTGTACAGCTCCTCGTTGACGACCTGCTGGCCGGGGAAGGCCAGCTCTGAGCGGATCATCATCGCCATCACGCCGGCGACCATGAACCAGGCGAACGAGGTGACGAGGTAGAGCTTGCCGATCAGCTTGTGGTCGGTGGTGGTGATGATCCGCACCAGCTGCTGTCCCAGCGTGTGCTGGGGAGCATCAACGCGTGCGCCTGTCGGGGCGTCGGAGACGGCAGTCATTCTTCTTCTCCCGTGCCTTCAGAGTCGAGTCCCTTGACCGTGTCGGCGTCTGCTCCACCGATGGCCGGGCCGGTGTTGCCTCTCTCGGCGAGAGACTCCAGGTGATCGTCGTACTCAGCTTGGTCGACGACCTTGACGTTGAACAGCATCCGGGAGTGGTAGACGCCGCAGAGCTCCGCACAGCGGCCGTCGAAGGTGCCCTCCCGGGTGGGCGTGACGACGAAGTGGTTGTCCTTCCCGGGGACAACGTCCATCTTGAACAGGAAGCCGGGCACCCAGAACGAGTGCACAACGTCAGGCGAGGTCAAGAAGATCTTGACGCTCTTGTCCTTGACCAGCCACAGCGTCGGCCGGTCGGCCGTGGTGCCGCCCTCGTGGACGGTCTCCCCGCTCCCTGCCTGCTCGTAGCTGTCGCTCTCCTCGTCGTAGCCGAGGTTGTAGTTGAACGTCCACGACCACTGCTGACCGACGACAGTGATGGTCTCGTCGGGGTTGTCGTCCTCGTAGATGACCTTGTTCTGGGTATCCAGGGTGAAGTAGAAGAAGACGACCACCATCATGATCGGGGCGATGGTGTAGAAGATCTCGATCGGCAGGTTGTAGCGGGTCTGGACGGGGATCTCGCTCTCACTCTTGCGGTGATAGCGGATCGAGACGTAGAAGATCAGGCCCCACACGACGACGCCGGTGATCATCGCAGCCAGCCAGGACGCCATCCACAGGTCCGCCATGTACGGCGCTTCCTTGGTCGCAGGCACCGGCATGGCGAGCCGCTCGATCTCTGCGTTCTGCTCGGCCGAGCAGCCGGTGAGCAGAAGCAGCGCGACGACCGTCAGGCCTCCGAGCGCTGTGCGGCGGAAGCGCAGAATGTGCTCCAGACTCACGGACGAGCCCTTTCTTCAAGCTGACACGGACTGCTGACCAGTTGAGAACAATCGAAACCCTACTACTGAGAGACCCCTGAACGGCGAGCAGGGCGCGGGTAGGTTTCGCCTTGTGAGCCAAGGGCCAGCCACGTACCTCGACAACGCTGCGGGGCAACCGCTGCACCCCGCTGCCCGCGAGGTGCTCGAACAGGCCCTGGGCCGGGGGTACGCCGATCCCCGGCGCCTGCATCGGCCGGCCCGGGAGGCCCGGTTGATGTTGGACAACGCGCGCGCCGTGGTGGCGGAGTGCCTGGGCGTACGACCGGACGAGGTTACGTTCACCCCGAGCGGGACTCACGCGGTCCACCTCGGCGTGCTCGGGCTCCTCGCCGGCCAGGCCCGGCACGGTGATCTGCTGCTGGCCTCCAGCGTGGAGCACTCCTCGGTGCTGCACGCCGGCGCGTGGCACGCCTCTCGCGGTGGTCGGTTCGAGACCATCGGGGTCGACCAGCACGGCAGGGCCTCCCCCTCGTCGGTCACGACCGCGGCCGCCGACCACGGCCGCCCCGCGGTGGTGGCACTCCAGTCGGCCAACCCCGAGGTCGGCGTGCTCCAGCCCGTGGAGGAGCTCGCCGTGACCCTCGAGGCGCCGCTCTTCGTGGACGCCTGCGCCTCGGCGGGGCGGATCCCGCTGCCTGACGGCTGGGCCGCGGCCGCCGCATCTGCCCACAAATGGGGAGGACCGGCCGGCGTTGGCGTGCTCCTGGTGCGCCGCTCCGCGCGCTGGCGCAACCCGTTTCCTGGTGACGAGCGCGTTGAGGAGCGGGGCACCGGGTTCGAGAACGTCCCTGCCGCGCTCGCCGCAGCAGCGGCCCTGCGCGCCAGCCTCGAGGAGCAGCACGCACAGCCACACGAGCTGGCGCAGCTGCACGCCTCCCTGACGGCCCAGCTCGGGGACACAGTTCGAGGCATCCCCGACACCGAGGTATTCCTGGCCCCGGAAGGCCGTCTGCCGCACGTCGTCGCGTTCTCGTGTCTCTACGTCGATGGTGAGGCCCTGGTGACCGAGCTCGACGAGATGGGGTTCGCCGTCGCGAGCGGGTCTGCCTGCACCGCCAGCACCCTGGAGCCGAGCCACGTGCTTGCCGCAATGGGCGCGCTGACGCACGGCAACGTCCGCATCTCCCTGGGCCGCGACACCGTCCCCGACGACGTGCGCCGGCTCGCCGAGGTGCTCCCAGGTGTCATCGAGCGGCTGCGCGCAGGAACAGGAGTCCCCCGATGAGTGATCCCGGCCCCCACCTCGAGCTGGACTGCCGTGGGATGGGGTGCCCTCGGCCAGTCATCGAGCTGGCGAGCCGCTTCGGGGACGTCGAGGTGGGCGGCACCGTGGCTGTGATCACCGAGGACTCGGCTGCGGGGGTCGACATCTCGGCGTGGTGCCGCATGCGCGGTCAGGAGTACGCCGGTTCGCAGGTCGCTCCCGACGGCGTACCGATGTATCTGGTGCGGCGTCTCAGCTGAGGTCGGGGCCGAGGTCGGGGCCGAGGTGCGGGCGAACGTCCGCGGCGGCTTCCTCGCCGTACGCCATCGCGAGGCGTTCCACGAACTGGGCGTGCGTGAAGGTGTACTCCTGCGTGCCCACCTCCTCCACGACGTACGCCGCAAGGACGCAGCCCACCTGGGCAGCACGCTCATGGGGCAGACGCCACTCGAGCGCCGCCAGGAAGCCTGACCGGAAGGCGTCGCCGACTCCGGTGGGCTCCAGAGCCTTCACGCCGGGTACCGCGGGCACCTCGATGGTCTCCTGGTCGGTGCCCACGATGCGCACCCCGTCGGGGCCGAGCGTGATCACCTGGGTGCCCACGCGCGAGATGATCTCGGCTGCCGACCAGCCGGTCTTGGACTCGATCAGGTGCGACTCGTACTCGTTGGAGAACAGGTAGGCCGCGCCGTCGACGAGCGCGCGGATCATCTCGCCCTCGCCGAAGGCCAGCTGCTGGCTCGGGTCAGCCACGAACGCATAGCCGCGCTGGCGGCACTCCTCGGTGTGGCGGACCATCCCCTGCGGATCGTCGGGACCGACCAGCACGAAACTTGGCGCCCCCACCCGCTGGACGATCGGCCCGAGCTCGATCAGCCTGGCCTCGCTCATCGCGCCGGGGTAGAAGCTGGCGAACTGCGCCATCGTCGCGTCAGTGGTGCACACGAACCGCGCAGTGTGCAGGTCCTCGGAGATCCGCACCGACTCGCAGTCGACGCCGTGACGCTCGAGCCAGGAGCGGTAGTCGGCGAAGTCCTCGCCGGCGGCCCCCACGAGCACCGGTCGCAGGCCCAGCCGGCTCAGACCGAAGGCGATGTTGCCCGCGCAGCCGCCCCGACGGATCTCCAGGTCGTCGACCAGGAAGGAGACCGAGAGCTTGTGCAGCTGCTCGACCACCAGCGAGTCGGCGAACTTGCCGCCGAAGCTCATCAGGTGGTCGGTGGCAATGGATCCGGCGATCAGCAGCGACATTGAGCTCCCTTGAGGTTTTCGCCCGGATTGTCTCAGCGGGCAAGATCTTCGTCCGATCGTGCTCCCGCGGTCGAACACTACCCAGCGGTACTCATAGGAGTACCAGTTGGTAGCGCATAGCGTCGACGACATGAGTTATGAGCGCCTCGCCTACGACGATCAGGACTCAGCCAACCAGATGCACCACGACTGCACCGCCTGTGGCAGCAGGATCGACCTGCCCCGTCAGCGCATCGACAACTCAGCCATCACCATGCCGGCGCCGTCACTGGCGTTCGACCACTACCCCCGTCAGGTACGCAAGCCCGAGATCACGGTCAGTGAGGCGGCTGCCCACCTGGCGACCCGGTTGCACCTGAACCTCGACTGACACCGCGCCGCACTCCTTGGTTCACACAGGCAAGTGGCGGTGCCCCCGGTGGGGCACCGCCACTTGTGTGTCTGAGGCTGCGGCTCGCTGGCGCGGCTGCGATCAGTTTCGACACGCTCCACCACCGACGATCGCACCCGCTGGCGCGGCTGCGATCAGTGGAACGAGTCGCCGCAGGCGCAGGAGCCGCCTGCGTTGGGGTTGTCGATGGTGAAGCCCTGCTTCTCGATCGAGTCGACGAAGTCGATCGTCGCGCCGTTGAGGTAGGGAATGCTCATCCGGTCCACGACCACGGACACGCCGTCGAAGTCGGTGACCAGGTCACCGTCGAGGTTCCGCTCGTCGAAGAACAGCTGGTAGCGCAGGCCCGAGCATCCACCGGGCTGGACGGCGATGCGCAGCTGAAGGTCGTCGCGGCCTTCCTGCGCCAGGAGGCTCTTGACCTTCGACGACGCGGCCTCGCTGACGTTGATGCCGTCGGTGCGGATCTCGTGGCCAGTTGTTGGGGCGGTGTCGACCTGCTCGGTCATGGGGCTCTCCAGTGCTCATCGGGTGCTCTTGCTACACCCCAATGGTCGCACATCGTCGGTTATTCCTCGCATCGTGGCGCGACCTTCCCGCGTGGGCCTCGCCTCAACGCGACCAGGTGCGCGCCGTACGCGCGGCTAGCTCGGCCAGCGCCTCCGCCGGCGCACCGAGCGCCCGCTCCTCCCCCACCAGCTCGACCAGCGAGTACGCCGACTCCACGCCCAGCGCCCGCATCTCACGAGAGCCGACCAGCACCTGGCCCGCGAGGGCGATGCAGGGGACGAGGTGCTCTGCGGCGACCTGCGCGACGCCGTACGGCACCTTGCCGGAACGGGAAGAGAAGTCGAACGCGCCCTCACCGGTGACCACGAGGTCGGCACGGCGTACCTTCTCGGCCAGCCCCACGGCCTCCGCGACCATGGAAACGCCTGGGCGACGGGTGCCGCCGAGCAGCATCATCGCGAAGCCGAGGCCCCCCGCAGCACCGGCACCCTTCTGGGCTGCGAGCTTGCGGTCGGTGGCGTCCGCGAAGCCCTGCAACCAGCCGTCGACGGTGACCAGCCGTTCCTCTGGCAGGCCCTTTTGCGGGCCGTAGATCTTGGTGGCGCCGTTGATCCCGAGCAACGGGTTGTCCACGTCACTCGCAAGCACCAGCTCCACGTCGCGGAACCTGGCCCGCGGCTCGTCGAGCGAGACGGAGGTCACCGTGGCCAGCCCCGCCGCCCCACCGTCGAGCGGGCCACCCTCCGACGTGGCGCCGAGCGCCGCCAGCAGGCCGGCGCCGGCGTCGTTGGTCGCGGAGCCGCCGAGACCCAGCACGACTCTGGAGGCACCGCTGGCGGCGGCTTGCGCGAGCAGCTCCCCGAGACCCGTCGTCGTCCCGCGCTCGGGATCACGGTCCTTGGGCTCGGTCAGGTGCAGGCCGACGGCCTGGGCACTCTCGATGTACGCCGTGTCGCCGACCTGCAGGATCGTGGCCGGCACCGGCACGCCGTACGGGTCGGGGACGGTGACTGCATGCAGTTCGCCGCCCAACGCCACGTGAAGTACGTCGACGAACCCGGGGCCGCCGTCAGACATCGGCACCTGCACCAGCTCGTCCTCGGGTGCGCGCCGGGCCCAGCCCGTCGCCATCGCAGACGCCGCCTCGAGGGCTGACAGGGTGCCGGCGAACTTGTCAGGGGCGAAGACGACGTGCATGCGCTCATCCTGCCGTGTGCCCGTTCGAGCCGGGTGAGGGGCCGGATGGGAGGATTGCGGCATGACGACTGTCGAGCTTCCGCTGCTCCCTCTCGGGCTGGGCACCGATCGTTCCTCCGAGCGTGGCGTGGAGTGCCCCGGCGACCTGCCTGCCGCCTCTGACCCGGACCTGGTCGCACGGGCACGCCGGGCCAAGGCGAAGCTCGGCGACAGGGTGTTCGTGCTGGGCCACCACTACCAGCGCGACGAGGTGATCGAGTTCGCCGACGTCACCGGTGACTCCTTCAAGCTGGCCCGCGACGCCGCGGCTCGGCCGGAGGCGGAGTTCATCGTCTTCTGCGGCGTGCACTTCATGGCCGAGTCGGCCGACATCCTCACCTCCCCGGAACAGAAGGTGGTGCTGCCCGACCTGGCCGCCGGATGCTCGATGGCCGACATGGCCCGGCTCGCTCAGGTTGAGGACGCATGGGACGCGCTCACCGACGCCGGTGTCGCCGACGTCGTCGTACCCGTGACGTACATGAACTCCTCGGCCGACATCAAGGCCTTCTGTGGCCGCCACGACGGCGCGGTGTGCACCTCCTCCAACGCCCAGGCGGCCCTGGAGTGGGCCTTCCAGCAGAAGGGCCCCGAGACGAAGGTCCTGTTCCTCCCGGACCAGCACCTGGGCCGCAACACCGCAGTGCTCGAGATGGGTTTCACCCTCGAGGACTGCGTGGTCTGGAACCCGCTCCTTCCCGGTGGCGGCCTGACGGCCGAGCAGCTGCGCGACGCCCGGGTGATCCTGTGGAAGGGCCACTGCTCGGTCCACGGACGCTTCTCGGTCGACGTCGTCGACCAGCTGCGCGAGTCCATCCCGGGCGTCCGGATCCTGGTTCACCCCGAGTGCCGCCACGAGGTGGTGAACAAGGCCGACCTCGTCGGATCCACCGAGTTCATCATCAAGACGGTCGAGGCTGCCCCAGCCGGCACGTCCTGGGCCATCGGTACCGAGCTCAACCTGGTGAAGCGGCTCGCGGACGCCCATCCGGACCAGAACATCGTCTTTCTCGACCGGACCGTCTGCTACTGCTCCACGATGAACCGCATCGACCTGCCGCACCTCGTGTGGGCCCTGGAGTCCCTGGCCGAGGGTCAGCTGGTCAACGTGATCGAGGTCGATCCCGACACCGAGCACTGGGCGAAGGTCGCCCTGCAGCGCATGCTCGACCTGCCGGGGAAGTCACACCGCGACTAGTGGCCATCTCCGTCAGTTCGTCGTGGCGCGGCCGGAGCCCACAATTGTTGGCTTGTGACGTCAGAACCGGCCATCTGAACGTCCCGATCCCACATTTGTGGGGTCAGGGCGCCCCCGGCACACCGCGACTGATCCGCCCTACCCCTCGCTGATCCCCCAGATCGGCATCCAGCGCGACATCTCCGGCTCGATCGGCAGGTCGGCCCCGACAGCGTCGCGGATCTGTCGCTCACGGAGGGTGTCGCGGCTGGTCGGCCCGGTCGGGCAGAACGGGTAGAACGTGCCCTGCTTGTAGAGGTAGACGACATACGCCGGGGCCGCGCTGTCATCACGGAAGCCGACCGTCGAGCACAGCAGGCCGGTGCCGAACCCCTGAACCTCCAGGGCCGAGTTCACCGCGTGCAGGTCTGTCACCAGCGAGCTCGTGTCCTGTGGATCGGTTCGCACCGTCAGCCAGGTAAAGCCGTACTCGTCCACCCGGCTCTCGGTCGCCGGTCCGCCGTCCACGGCGACCAGGGAGGCGGCCTCGTGCTGGGTCGCGACCGCTGCCTGCCCCTCGGCGGCGCGGAAGCACACCGAGCCAACGCCGGTTGGGTGCAGCCCCATCGAGGCCTCGAGCGTGAGCGCCGCAGAGGGCAGCGAGAACAGCGCGTCGAGGTTGGCCTTACGCGGCCTCGACTGGCCGCGCAGCGCGTCCCACAGACCCATGCGTCGGCTAGAGCGTCTGGCCGAGGCTCGCCGCGATGCGCGCGAGCTGGTCGAGCCGTTGCTCGAGTGGCGGGTGGGTGGAGGTCAGCGTGCGAAGCGTGAGGCCGCTGACCGCCGGAGCGATGAAGAAGGCGTTCATCGGCTGCGCGGCGCGCAGGTCGCGCTCGGGGACCGAGTTCATCTCGCCGCTGATCTTGGTCAGCGCGGAGGCCAGAGCCGAAGGTCGCTGTGTCAGGTAGGCGCCCGAGCGGTCGGCGCACAGCTCGCGGTAGCGCGAGAGCAGCCGAAGGAGCAGGAAGCTGATCGCGTAGACGACCAGGCTGATCAGGAGTACGGCGACGAAGCCGATCGCCCCACCACCGTTGCGGGACCGACCGATTCCCAAGCCGCCCCACTGAGCCCCTCTGGTGATCATCCCGGCGACGATCCCGGCCGAGGAGGCCACAGTCATCACGAGTACGTCTCGGTGGGCCACGTGGGAGAGCTCGTGCGCCAGCACGGCCTCGAGCTCCTCCGCCGTCAGGGTGCGCAGGATGCCGGTTGTCACGCAGACCGCGGACCGGTTGGGCGAGCGCCCCGTCGCGAACGCGTTCGGCAGGTCGGTGTCCGCGATCGCGACCCTTGGCTTGGGCATGTCGGCCAGGGCGCAGAGCCGGTCGATCATCCCGTGCAGCTCGGGCGCCTCCTCGGGACTGACGTCGCGCGCGCCCATGGCGCGCAGGGCGGCCTTGTCGGAGTTCCACCACTGGAAGAAGGCGATGCCGATGCCCACAAGTCCGATGATGATGGCGTAGCTGGGGAAGGCGTACATCAGCGCGACCACGAGCGCCACGAACAGCGCGCCCAGCAGGAACAAGACCGCGGTCATGCGCACTGTCAGGCCCGCGTCCGGGATGAAGCGGGTGCGGGCCATCAGCTCACGTCTCTGGTCAACCCGGGATCAGCCCTTCACCCTCGAGCAGGTGGCGGACCTCGTCGATCGTGGCGTCAGCGGGCGGCAGGATCAGGTCGGAGTCGTCGAGCGAGTCCTCGGGAAGCGGGGTGCCGGCGCCTCGTACGCCGTCGAGCAGCGCCTGCAGCGAAGCGCTGAACGCCGACTCGTCGCCGGCCTCCACCGCCGCCTCCACCGCACTGTCGAGCTCGTTGAGCGCGTCGATCTTGTCGTCGGACACCTCGAGCTGTCCCTCACCCAGGATGCGAACGATCATGACTGCTGCCCCTTCTCGACCGGCGAGTCCTCGATGACTTCCTCCGCGGCGGGTGTTGAGGACGTATCAGAGGCCTCGATCGCCGGTGCGTTGCTGCCCTTGAGAGCGGCCAGCTCGGACTCGACGTCGGACAGCGTGCTCATTGACTCCAGCTCACGGCTGATGTCGTCGCCCCTGTTGATCGAGCTCGCGTCGTCGAGAGCGCCTGAGGCGATCAGCTCGTCGATCGCGCCCGCACGAGCCTGCATCGCCTGGGTCTTGTCCTCGGCGCGCTGCACCGCCATCCCGACATCACCCATCTCCTCCGAGATCCCGGAGAAGGCCTCGCCGATTCGCGTCTGCGCCTCGGCGGCGGTGTAGGTCGCCTTGATCGTCTCCTTGCGCGTCCGGAACGACTCGACCTTGGCCTGCAGACGCTGGGAGGCGAGCGTCAGCTTCTCCTCCTCGCCCTGGAGCTGGGAGTGCTGGGCGTCGAGGTCACCGATCTGGCTCGTCAGAGCCGACTTGCGGGTCAGGGCCTCGCGGGCCAGGTCCTCCCGGCCCATCTCGATCGACTTCTTCGCCTGTGCCGTGAGCTTGTCGGACTGGGTGCGCAGCTGGTTGCGCTGGAGCTCGAGCCGCTTGCGACTCGTCGCCACGTCAGCGACCCCGCGTCGTACCTTGGTCAGCATCTCGAGCTGGCGCTGATAGCTGTAGTCCAGCGTCTCTCGGGGGTCCTCGGCCTTGTCGAGGGCACTGTTGGCCTTGGCACGGAAGATCATGCTGATCCGCTTCATCATGGTCATGGCGATCAACTTACCCGGCCGGGCCCAGCGGAACGAGGGCGATCACCGCTCAGCCTGCGCACCCGTGCCGGGTAGGCTGCGATCCACTCCCAGTTCCGTGTCACGCCCCCCGGAAGGCCCCGTGTTCCGCCGTAGCAACAAAGCCGACGACAAGCCCGTCTCCCTCGACCCGAAGGGCCCCGGAGCCAAGGGCCGCCCCACCCCTACGCGCAAGGAGGCCGAGGCTGCTGCTCGCAAGCGGGCCAAGGCTGGGATGGACAAGAAAGCAACCGCAAAGCTGACGCGCGAGCGGCGGGCCGAGGCGAACGCCAAGATGCGCGAGGGGATGCGGTCCGGCGAGGAGCGCTACCTGCCGGCCCGTGACCAGGGGCCGCTCAAGCGGTTCATCCGCAACTACGTCGATGCTCGCCTCTCCATTGCGGAGTTCCTGCTGCCGCTGCTGATCATCATCATGATCCTCCAGTACTCCGGCAGCCCACAGCTCGTGGCGATCAGCAGCCAGCTGTGGAGCATCACCATCGTGGTCGTCATCCTCGACACCCTGTGGATGCTGTTCCGGCTCAAGCGGGCCCTGCGCGAGAAGTTCCCCGACGAGAGCCTCAAGGGAACGACCTTCTACACGATCCTGCGCGTCCTGCAGCTGCGCTGGCTGCGGATGCCGAAGGCACAGGTCAAGATCGGCGGCGCTCCGCGCTGAGCGCAGGTTCTCGGAACGAATCAACCCGCCTCGAGCGACATGGGTCCGTACACCTCGCGGTCACCCTCGAACAGGGTCACTGCCGAGACGCCCTCCTCGGAGAGCTCGGGGTAGGCCTCGCCGAGCCAGCTCTCCGCGTCGCTGCGCGTGGGGAACTCGGTTCGCTCCGCGCTGATCACCCGTCCGTCAGCGTCGAGCAGCTGCCACCACCAGGGCACCTGGTCCTGCCTGCGGGCGGAGGTGCCGAACGCGGGCTCAGGGCTGTTGGTCACGAAGGACCCCTCTCGGTTGTCGGGTCGCGGACTGTCGCGTCCCGGACTGCGTTCAGGACTCGCGGACGTCGGTCTCCACGAAGGGCGGCTTGGTGACCACGAAGACCTCCGGCCGACCGCGTACGTCGACCAGCACCTCGGCGCCCAGCTGGATCTGGCTGTTGATGAGCGCCAGGGCGATGCCCTTGCGGAGACTGGGCGAGAAGGTGCCCGAGGTGACGTGGCCGACCGGCACGTCGTGGGTGACCTTGACGCTCATCTGCGGCCGGGCGATGGCGCGACCCTGGGCCACGAGGCCGCGCAGGGTGACGCGCGCACCGGCCTCCTTCTCGGCCGCGAGTGCCTCCTTGCCCCAGAAAGCCGGCTTCGACCACCCGACTGCCCAGCCGAGGCGAGCCTGGACAGGAGTCACGTCGAGACTGATGTCCTGCCCGTGCAGCGGATAGCCCATCTCGGTGCGCAGCAGGTCGCGCGCACCCAGGCCGCAGGGCAGCATGCCGTGCTCCTCCCCTGCCGCGATGAGAGCGTCCCAGAGCGCCGGCGCGACGTCGTTGCCGGCGATCAGCTCGTAGCCGCGCTCCCCCGTGTAGCCGGTGCGGCAGACGACCACCTCCTCGCCCTCGAACGGTGCCTCCACGAAGGACATGTACTCGTGCCCGACAGGCAGCCCGACCTTGCGCAGCACCTCGTCCGACTTCGTGCCCTGCACCGCGAGCACCGCATGGGTCTGGTGGTGGTCGGTGATGGCGAGCCCGTCCGGCCGTGCCGCGTCCAGTCGCCGCATGATCTCCGCCGAGTTGGCCGCGTTGGGCACCAGCAGCACGTGGTCGTCATCGCGGTAGTAGGCGATGAGGTCGTCGACCACTCCGCCGGTCGACGCGTCGCAGGCGAGCGTGTACTGCGCCTTCCCGGGACCGATGCGGCCGAAGTCGTTGCTCAGGCAGCTGTTGAGGTACTCCACCGCACCGTCTCCGCGCACCACGATCTTCCCGAGATGGCTCACGTCGAAGACCCCGACGGATCCACGGACGGCAGCGTGCTCCTTCAGCACTCCCGTGGAGTACTCCAGGGGCATCTCCCAACCACCGAACTCGGCGAACTTCGCCCCCGCGGCGGCGTGGCGGTCATGGAGCGGTGAGTGCGTGAGCGACATGCGTGGCAAGTTACCGCAGCCCGCGGGCACCGGCACGGCGGTCGGGGGCTCCACCGCCTAACATGACCCCTCGTGACGACGTACACGCTTCGCAAGGGGAGCCCGGCCAAGACCCGCACCGACCTGGTGGTGATTGGCGTGGCGCGTACCTCGAAGGGCGACCTCGAGGTGTGCCGGGGGGCGGAGGACGTCGCCGCGGCGTACGGACGCAGGTTCAAGCCGCTCCTGACCTCGATGGGCTTTCGCGGCGACCCCGGCGAGGTGCTGCGGGTGCCCACCGCGGGCACGATCAAGGCTGCCCAACTGCTGGTCGTCGGGGTGGGCGCCCGCGATGAGCTCACCCACGAAAAGGTCCGCCGGGCCTCCGGGGTGGCGGCCCGCAACACCGGAAACGCCTCCTCGGTCGCGCTTGCCCTCCCCGCGCATGACGCGGACCACGTCCGCGCAGTCGCCGACGGGTTCGTGTCGGGCACCTACTCGTTCACGCGTTACAAGTCGCGCTCCGACGAGGCGGGCCTCGCGGACGTCGCGCTCCTCAGCGACGCCGCGCGTCGCCAGGACGCGATCGCCGCTCTGGATGCCGCCCGCACCGTGGGGGACGCGGTCAACCGTGCGCGTGACTGGGTGAACACTCCTCCGAACGACCTCACGCCCGAGCTGTTCTCGGACGCGGTCGCGGAGTTCGGCAAGGAGCTCACCGGGCGGTCCCGCACGCCGAAGGTCGATATCGAGGTCCTCGGGGTCGAGCGGCTCGAGGAGCTCGGCTGCGGCGGCATCCTCGGCGTCGGTCAGGGCTCCGCCAACGGGCCAAGGCTGGTGAAGCTCACCTGGGCTCCTGAGGACGCGCGCGCCAGCATCGCCTTCGTCGGCAAGGGCATCACCTACGACTCCGGCGGCTTGAACATCAAGCCGGGCAGCTCGATGGCGACCATGAAGTACGACATGGGCGGCGCGGCGGCCGTGCTCGCCGCGACCTTTGCCATCGCGGAGCTCGGTCTCCCGGTGGCGGTGACGACGTACGCCCCGATGGCCGAGAACATGCTCTCCGGCTCCGCGATGCGCCCCGGCGACGTACTGACGATGTACGACGGCCAGACCGTCGAGATCACCAACACCGATGCCGAGGGCCGGTTGATCCTCGGCGACGCCCTGGCCATTGCCGCCGCGGGCGAGCACGACGCGATCATCGATGTCGCCACCCTGACCGGCGCCTGCATCGTGACCACAGGCGAGAGGGTTGCCGGCCTGTTCGGCGACGACGAGACGACCGCCGCCATCACCGCCGCGGCCGAGACCAGTGGCGAGATGATGTGGCGGCTGCCGATCACCGAGGAACGTCGTGAAGCCGTGAAGGACAGCAAGATCGCCGACCTGCTGCAGAGCGACTGGGTCCGGTGGGGCTCCGCCCTCTACGCTGCGGCGTTCCTGCGCGAGTTCGTGGGTGAGAACAGGTGGGCGCACATCGACATCGCCGGGCCGGCGTACAACGGAGGCGGCCCGTGGGGCCACGTGCCCGCCGGCGGGACCGGCTTCGCCATCTCGACGCTTGTGGCGTACGCCGCTGCGCTCGCCGACGCGGAGACCGCGAGCGACGAAAGCTAGTGCCCCACACGCGAAGTTCGCGGCATAATTCGCGCCCCCAGCACGCACCTCGCTGCGTTGGCAACGCTCGAGAGACGTCCAGTCTGTCTTCGCGCCGCCGCCTTGCGATGCACGCACTGGGAGCACGACTAATCTTGCGAACTTCGCGCGAGGGACGCTAGTCGCTCGGGCCGTCGAGCTCCTGGCGCAGCTGCTGCTTGCGCCGCTCCTTCTCCCGCCGGTTGTACTCGCGCATCCGCGCCGGGACCCCGACGAGCGCGGCGTCATAGCTCGGCACGCCGTTGCGGTTGGAGAACTCGTGTGCCCAGTGCACCGATGGCACCCTGCGGCGGGTCCACTCTCCGTCGTGCGCGACGAGCAGCAGCGTCACGTCCGTGACCGTGGTGCGCGGCTCGACGAAACCCTCGACTCCACGCCGCGTCCGGACGAACTCGAGCAGGTGTTTCTGGTCGGCATTGTCGGACGCGCGGCTGCTGCCGCCACCGCCGACAGAAGTGCCGCCCCGGCCCCTGCGCCGGAAGCGATCGAGCAGACCCATGGGCACCAGTGTGCTGTATGAGCGGTCGCCTCACACGCGCAGATGTGTCCGACCGATCGGTTGTCGGCCCTCTCTTGTCCACCCGGCGCGTGCGGAGTGATTGGATAAGGGTCGACACGGCGAGCCGCCGAAAAGCAGGAGGAGACAGACGTGCCGGAGAGCAAGGAGTACGACGTCGTGATCCTGGGGGCAGGATCGGGCGGCTACGCGTGCGCGCTACGCGCCGCCCAGCTCGGACTCAGCGTCGCGCTGGTGGAGAAGGACAAGGTCGGCGGCACCTGCCTGCACGTCGGCTGCATCCCGACCAAGGCGCTGCTGCACGCGGCGGAGGTTGCCGACGCGGCTCGCGAGTCGGAGAAGTTCGGCGTCAACGCCACCCTCGAGGGCATCGACATGCCGGGGGTCAACGCCTACAAGGATGGCGTGGTGAGCCGGCTGTTCAAGGGCCTCGCCGGGCTCATCAAGGGTCGTGGCATCACCGTCGTTGAAGGCGCCGGCAAGCTCACTGGGCCCCGGACGGTCGAGGTCGACGACACGTCGTACGTCGGGAAGACGGTCGTACTCGCCTCGGGCTCCTACTCACGTTCCCTGCCCGGGTTGGAGATCGACGGCGCGCGCGTGATCACCTCCGAGCAGGCACTCCGGCTCGAGAGCGTCCCGGCGTCGGTGGTCGTGCTCGGTGGTGGCGTGATCGGCTGCGAGTTCGCCAGTGTGTGGCGTTCGTTCGGCGCCGAGGTGACCATCGTCGAGGCCCTCCCGAACCTGGTCCCGTCCGAGGACGAGCAGTCCTCCAAGACCCTCGAGCGAGCCTTCCGCAAGCGCAAGATCGGGTTCTCGACCGGCACCCGCTTCGAGTCGGTCAAGGCGACCGACAGCGGCGTGACGGTCACGGTCGAGGGCGGGAAGACGTTCGAGGCCGACCTGCTGCTGGTGGCGGTCGGCCGCGGCCCGACCACGGAGGGGCTCGGCTACGACGAGCAGGGCATTGCGATGGAGCGCGGCTTCGTCACGACGGACGAGCGCTGCCGGACCAACGTCGAGGGCGTCTACGCGGTCGGCGACATAGTTCCCGGGCTGCAGCTGGCGCACCGCGGGTTCCAGCAGGGCGTGTTCGTCGCCGAGGAGATCGCCGGGCTCTCTCCGGAGCCCATCGACGAGACCGGCATCCCGCGCGTCACCTACTGCGATCCTGAGGTCGCTTCTGTCGGACTGACCGAGGCCGAAGCGCGCGAGCAGCACGGCGAAGCTGTCGAGACGCTCACCTACGACCTCGGCGGGAACGGCAAGAGCCAGATCCTCGCGACCCAGGGGTTCGTGAAGCTGGTGCGGATCACCGACGGCCCCGTGGTCGGCGTACACATGGTCGGTGCGCGTGTCGGCGAGCTGATCGGGGAGGCACAGCTCATCTGCAACTGGGATGCCCACCCCGAGGACGTTGCTCCACTCGTGCACGCACACCCCACCCAGAACGAGGCTCTGGGCGAGGCGCACCTCGCCTTGGCCGGCAAACCGTTGCACGCACACTCCTGACCTGCTGGACTCTGTGCCAGTCTCCACACCGGACCGAGTAGATCGAATAGCGAAGGAAGCCGATGTCGACACCCGTGAACCTCCCAGCACTGGGCGAGTCCGTCACCGAAGGCACCATCACCCGCTGGCTCAAGCAGGTAGGTGACAAAGTCGAAGTCGACGAGCCGTTACTCGAGGTCTCCACCGACAAGGTTGACACCGAGATCCCCTCCCCGGTCGCGGGAACCCTCCTGGAGATCAAGGCCGAGGAGGACGAGACCGTAGAGGTCGGCGCCGCGCTGGCCGTGATCGGCGACGAGGGCGAGGGCGGCGGCTCTTCGGACTCGGGTTCCTCGGAATCTGAGAAGTCCGAGGAGGCCGAGGAGGCCGAGGAGGCCGACGACTCGGGCGACGCCGACGACTCCGGCGGCGAGGCCGAGGAGAAGCCCGCCGAGGACTCCGGGGACGACGCGGGCGACGCGCCTGCCGAGAAGCCCGCTGCGAAGAAGAGCGGCGGCGGAGGTCAGGCCGTGACGCTCCCAGCGCTGGGTGAGTCGGTCACCGAAGGCACCATCACCCGCTGGCTGAAGTCCGTGGGCGACGAGGTGGAGGTCGACGAGCCGCTCGTCGAGGTCTCCACCGACAAGGTCGACACCGAGATCCCCTCGCCGATCGCCGGCACGCTGCAGGAGATCAAAGCGGAGGAGGACGAGACCGTCGAGGTCGGCGCGGAGCTCTGCATCATCGGCGACGGGTCCGGCTCAGCCGAGGAACCCGAGCCGGAGCCCGAGCCTGAACCGGAGCCCGAGCCCGAACCGGAGCCCGAGCCCGAGCCGAAGCCCGAGCCGAAGCCCGAGCCGAAGAAGGAAGAGCCCAAGGCCGAGGAGAAGCCGAAGGAGCCTGCCAAGGCGGAGTCGTCCTCCGACGGCGGCAGCTACGTCACACCCCTGGTCCGGAAGATGGCCTCGGAGCACGGTGTCGACCTGGGCAGCATCCAGGGCACTGGTGTTGGCGGCCGGATCCGCAAGCAGGACGTGCTCGCTGCTGCGGAAGCCAGCAAGACCGAGGAGGCCCCCGCCGCCGCCAAGCCGGCCGAGTCGGCTCCTGCGGCGCCGACCCCGAGCCCGCTGCGCGGGAAGACCCAGCCGATGAGCCGCCTGCGCAAGGTCATCGCCAAGCGCATGGTGGACTCGCTCCAGACCTCCGCGCAGCTGACGCAGGTCGTCGAGGTCGACGTCACCAACATCGCGCGGCTGCGTGACAGTGTGAAGGCCGACTTCCTCGCTCGCGAAGGCGTGAAGCTGTCGTACCTGCCCTTCTTCGCCAAGGCGGCGGTCGACGCACTGAAGTCGCACCCGGCGCTGAACGCCACCTTCGACCTCGAGGCCGGTGAGGTGACCTACCACGACAGCGAGAACGTCGCGTTCGCCGTGGACACCGAGAAGGGCCTGCTCACCCCGGTTGTCAAGGAGGCCGGCGACCTCTCGATCGCCGGCCTCGCCAAGAAGATCGCCGACGTCGCGGAGCGCACGCGGACCAACAAGATCGGCCCCGACGACCTGTCGGGCGGCACCTTCACGATCACCAACCTCGGCAGCGTTGGCGCCCTGTGGGACACCCCCATCATCAACAAGCCGCAGGTTGCCATCCTCGGGCCGGGCACCGTGGTGAAGCGTGCAGTGGTGATCGACGACCCCAACCTGGGCGAGACGATCGCGGTACGCCACATGGTCTACCTGGCGCTGACCTACGACCACCAGCTGGTCGACGGCGCCGACGCCGGCCGCTTCCTGCAGGACGTCAAGGCACGCCTGCAGTCGGGCAAGTTCGAGGTCTGAGGGCCGTACTCAGCGATGGACCGAAGTAGTCCGGGCGCAGGAAACCATCAGCGTCGAGTCAGCTTCGGTCCGCCGCCGTGCGCGCGTCTGTCCGGGTCGCGAAACGTTGCGACTGCCTTATCGTCACTGGATGGATGTTCACCGCGACGGTCCGGACCCTGACGCCTGGCGCATCGTCGACGAGGGCTGGGGCCGCCGGGCGCCCGAGTTCGCGACGCTGAGCGAGCCTTCGAACGTCCGGGAGTACGTCGCGCTCCAGCAGCGACTCGGCATCTCGGACGGCGACCGGGTGCTCGACCTCGCCTGCGGGTCGGGCCTGGCGCTGGAGCTGGCGACCCTGCGCGGTGCATCCGTCGCGGGCATCGACGCCGCCGCCCGCCTGATTGCCGTCGCGCGAGACCGCCTTCCCGGCGGCGACGTCAGGGTGGGAGACATGCACGAGCTCCCGTGGGAGGACGGCAGCTTCGACGTCGTGACCAGCTTCCGCGGCATCTGGGGCACCACTCCGGCCGCGCTCGCGGAGGCACGCCGGGTGCTGGTCCCCGGAGGCCGGCTGGGGTTCACCGTCTGGGGGCACATCAAGAAGTCAACGGGCGCCTGGGCGCTGGCCCCGTTTCGCCTGGCCAGCCAGCCGAAGGTGGAGAACCAGGCAGCGATGGTGGCACTCGGGCGCCCGGGAGCAGGTGAAGAGCTGCTCGCCCGCTTCGGGTTCGAGGACGTCGAAAGGATGGTGGTGCCGTTCGCCTGGGAGTTCCCGGACCCGGAGTCGTTCGCGCGGGCACTCGCGACCACCGGGCCGGCATACGAAGCGATCCAGGACGTGGGCGAGGAAGAGTTCCTGCGTCGCGCCGCGGAGATCGCGCAGGAACACGTGCGCGAGGGGCTTCCGCTGCGCGCAGAGATCGACGTCGTCGGGTACACAGCGCGCAGACCGCTGGAAGACGCGGGAACGTGGACACACGACGACCGCTCCGGCAGCTTCCTGGCCGCGCCCGGGCAGACCGCGGAGGTGCGCCGCCTCTACGACGATGACGCGGAGGACCTCGGCTACGTGATGAACGCTTCTCGTCTGTGGGGTCATCTGCCCGCGGAGCACCGAGGCCTCTTCGAGCTGATCGGCGCTGCCACCAAGGCGGCCGGACTCAGCGTTCGGGAGCGCGGCATCCTGGTGACGGCAATGGCCTCCACCCTTGGCGACTCCTACTGCGCGCTCGCATGGGGTGGCAAGCTCGCGCGCGCAGCCGACACCGGCATT
Source organism: uncultured Actinomycetota bacterium (assembly GCA_963759525.1). GTDB lineage: Bacteria > Actinomycetota > Actinomycetes > Propionibacteriales > Nocardioidaceae > Marmoricola. The sequence continues at coordinate 124,080 of CAVWZO010000011.1, forward strand.
GCGGCCGGTGTGCTCGCCGGTGCAGACGAAGGCCTCTCGCCCGCACAGGCAGCCCTGGCCAGGTGGGCCCGACGGGTCACCGCCGATCCGAACGCCACGGCGCCCGAGGATGTCGCCGAGCTGCGCCAGGCGGGGTACGACGACGCGCAGATCCTCGCGATCACGCTCTACATCGGGCTGCGGATCGCCTTCTCCACCGTGAACGACGCCCTGGGCGCGTCCCCGGACCGGGAGCTCGGTGCGAGCGTTCCGAAGGTCGTGCAGGACGTCGTGACGTGGGGTCGGCGGGCACAACTGTAGAAGCTGCTGTGGTCGCGGCAGCCTACGACGTTGCGCCTTGTTCGTGGGGTCGCCGGGAAGGATCCGGTTCGCGCGTGGGGTCGCCGAGACGGCTTGAGGTCCGGCCTAGGAATCGGGGAATCCAGGCTCCGGGGCTGCGCCGGTCGGCTGGTTGCTGAGGAGGATGCCGTCGACATCGATCCTGGATCGGCCGGAGGTACCGGCGTTGGTCAGTTTCAATGTGTGAGAACCAACGCTCAATAGCTTCTGCCAGGCGATGACCCGGTGAGTCGTCGTGGCGGCATAGGTGTCGACCGCCGTAGCGGCGCCTCCGTCGACACTGACATTGACGACGCCACGGTTAGCGGCCTTCTCCATCACAATCGCGACTGTCTGGCCGGGCGTGGTGGTGGTCACCTGGTAGGTCAGCGACGCTCCGGCAGCGGTGGAGGCGAGGGTGCGCCCGTTGTTAAAGCAGGTGCAGTTCACCGTGGTCCAGGTGCCGGTTCGGGTCACACTGAGGGGGGAGTACTGGCTATTGGGTGTCGAGCCGGTTTCCTCCCAGACCTTGACACGATCGGCGGCAACTAGTCCGGAGGACGCTGTGTTGCCGCGGTTGTCCTTGGCGGTCACCCAGTGCTGATAGTTGGTGCTTCCGCCGCCGCCGCAGTCACCGGGATAGTTGTTGCCGGTGTAGGAAAAGGACGTGGCGCTGGTGTCGGCAACGAGCTTGGCAAATCCGTCAAAGCGTGCGCCAAAGCCCCAGACGTCATAGGACCGGATGCCGCTGGTGCCGTCACTGCCCGTCCAACGAAGCCGCATCGGGATGTCGACGTTCCACGGCAGCGGGCCAGAGCAGATTTCCGCGTCCGTACGGCCGGTCGAGTCGAGGCTTGCGCCGATGACGAACTTTGCCGGATACACGGTCAGCGCTGGAGCCGTGCCGTCATACGTCGATGGATTGGGGTCAACCCCTGCTCTGACCAGGGCGGCGGCGGGAACGCCGAAGACAACGGTGGCGGCACAGGCGCCGGCCACGAAGGACGCTAGGGGAGAACGCAGGCGCATGATGACTCCTTGTCACAGAGGTTCGTGGAGTTCGACAAGGGTCAGTCTTCCGCGACTCGCCGGTTCCGTATTTGAGTGGACTAGACGTGTCCAGAGAACCGGACCGGGAGCTCGGTGCGAGCGTCCGCAGGTCGTTCAGGACGTCGTGACCTGGGGCCGGCCGGCAGAGATGTAGAAGCTGCTGTGGTCGCGGCAGCCTACGACGTTGCGCCTTGTTCGTAGGGTCGCCGAGCAAGGCGCGAATGT